>NZ_JBVTZZ010000005.1:520000-2286869 GCF_057715735.1 Heliomicrobium sulfidophilum | reverse complement strand
GGTTTTCCGCCAACGGTCCATCTGCTCCATACTCTCCATACTGAAAAAGGCGCCAAAAAAAGCGACGGTAAAAATGGCTGGGGCTTTGATACGGGGTTGCTTGCGACCATCCTTTGCTTGACGAACCATCTGCGAAAAGCCATGTACCTTTGAGGCGTACTGCGTAAAAAGTTGGACTTGTCGGCCCGCTTTTTTTCCACCAGGTGTTCTACAGAGGATTACTTGTGGTTTTGTAGGTGGCTGTGCTACACTTTGCATTGAGGATTCCTCCTTTGTGCAGTGTTTTGCGTTGCAACAACTCACTTCGACAAAGGGATTAGGAATCCTTGGAGAAAAAGAGCGATAGCAAATACAATTAAATCAGAGCATTAAGCGTGAAAGAGAGAGAATGGTCATGGAAATATTAAGAGTGGAAAATTTAAGCAAAATATACGGTAAGGGAGAAAATCATGTTGAGGCACTTAAAAATGTGAGTTTTTCAGTAAATAAAGGCGAGTTTGTCGCAATTGTGGGAGCTTCGGGTTCAGGCAAGAGTACCCTTCTTCATCTCTTAGGTGGACTAGATAGACCTACTGGGGGAAGGGTAGTTATTGATGGTGAAAGCATATATGACTATAACGAAGACAAGCTTGCAATTTTCAGAAGAAGAAAAATCGGCTTTGTATTTCAATTCTTTAACCTGATTCCGGTCTTGGATGTAGAAGAAAATATTTCGCTTCCGGCATTATTGGATAACGACAAGGTTGATGTGAAATATTTAACAGAAATTCTCGAACTGCTAGGATTATCAGGAAGAAGAAAGCATTTGCCTTCAGAACTTTCAGGTGGACAACAACAAAGGGTATCGATAGGTAGAGCACTGCTAAATAAACCTTCAATTATACTTGCAGATGAGCCTACAGGCAATCTTGACAGCAAGAACACGAAAGAAGTTATCGATTTATTGTTAAGTCGTATGCTTCTGAGTACTCGCATTGAGGTAAAAGTGACTTGTGATACGGATGGAAACGACCATGTTTATGTCGACCCCGTTCAGGTTCAACAGTTAATGTTGAACTTATGCAGCAATGCTGATTATGCGATGCGGCATCAAGGGAGCCTATTGGAGATATCCCT
This sequence comes from Heliomicrobium sulfidophilum, assembly GCF_057715735.1. NCBI lineage: Bacteria > Bacillati > Bacillota > Clostridia > Eubacteriales > Heliobacteriaceae > Heliomicrobium > Heliomicrobium sulfidophilum. Next base: position 2,285,753 of record NZ_JBVTZZ010000005.1, on the reverse strand, counting down.
TTCAGAAATCTTGTTAGATGAATCGCTTGCGACAGACATGCGTATAAGGCCAGGAAAATATTTCAGACTTAACGTCAGAGACAATGGCATCGGTATGGATAGTTGGGTGAAAGAAAAAATATTTGATCCCTTTTTTACAACGAAAAAGGCAGGGGAAGGCAATGGTCTCGGATTAGCCGTTGTGCATGGTATCGTATTGGAGCATGACGGCGCTGTATTCGTCGACTCAGAACCCGGCAAAGGCACCCTTTTTTCAATTTACATTCCGAAGCTTGAAACCGATCAGAGGAGGGATTTAAACGTCGGCATAAGTCATCAGAATGAAAGAAAGGAAAGCATAACCATTCTATTTGTGGACGATGAGCCTTTGCTTGCGGAACTGAATAAGCAGTTGTTAGAGAGTCTGGGATATTCTGTAGAAGCTTGTACAAATCCGAGAGAAGCCCTAGAAATGATTCGTATGTCACCGAATCATTTCGATTTAATCATCACCGATCAAACCATGCCGGAAATGACAGGAAATGTCTTCGTGCAGGAGATGTCGAAAATTAATCCCAAAATTCCTTTCATCATGTGTTCAGGATATAGTCAAGCAATGAGTTTCGATGAGGGTTTGAAAGATAGGATAAGAGAATATCTGACAAAACCACTACTTAAAGCCGAACTGGAAAAAGCCGTCCAGCGAGTTCTTGTTAATTCATACAAAGACGACTAATCTGTTGTCTTGGACACGAATCGCTCATGGTTCAAAAGAAAACCGCCTAAGGGAAAGGCGGTTTTCTTATTGCCAAGAATATTGACACTTCCAGCATCGGATTGTAATATATAGGTAACAAAATATAGTCATTTATATAGAGAGAAAGAAACTGATAAAGCGGTCCTAATGAGGGATGAGGGATTGGTTGCGATGATCAAATATAAAAGAAGTCCTAGAGAATATAAAGGGGTGCTTCAGCATCTAATCAAATTACTTGGTGACCATTGTTATATCATTGATCAAGACGGTCTGATTATTGAAAAGCTGCCTGATTTACGAGATTCAGACACCCTGCTAATTCCCTCAGTTGTTAGAAGTCTTAAAGAATGGTTACCTTCGGAGTCTTTACAGTTGTTGCAGAACGCAATTAAGCAAGTAATAGCAACAAAGAAAACACAAATAGTAGAGATGGATATTCTCGGACACTTAGATAAGTCTACGTATAAGGTGAATTTATATTTTTTAAAATATAATAAAATATTATGTTCATTTCATAATATTACAGAATGCGCAATCAAGGAGTCGAAAATCAAACGACAAAATGAATATTTAAAATTACTACATAGAACAGCTGTCGAAATTATTGGATTGGGATTAATGCGGGAAGAAAAAAGGTGGCTATGATTTCCGCAATCAAGCGAAAAAACATAACCACCTCTTCGTTACCGTATATGTCTAAAGCTCATCACGCAATGGTTGTAATGCTTTTCCCCTTACTCCCACTCTATCACTTGAATTTGACTTGAGGTTTTTTCCCTTGATTTCAGTTATTTCTATTGCCTGTATTATTAATTTTATCAGTATTTTTTGGGTTTAGGAATATTTTGTTGCCATTCTGCTGCCACGGCTTGGGGTTGAATTCTGGCTCGTCCTTGATTTTTATCCCCCAGCTTTTCAGGATGGCAACAGTGTCCTCGTGAGCCTGTTTCTGCTTCTCCTCGGATAACTCCTTGTGTCCGATTACCTCGCCCATGAGCGGCTCGTGCCAGCGCGGGTGCGAGAATGGCTTGTCGTATCGTTTCTCCTCACTCATGCCTTTACCCTCCTCAAACACCGAACTCCTTCCGATACCATTCATGGAGATCGTCCGTGGTTTTTATTTTAGTCGCCAAGGTTTCTCCTCCCCCGACCATCTTATAATGCTCGCGCCGGAACTCCTCAATCGTCAGCACATCAAACCGCCATTCGCCCGGCATGTAACCTGTGGACGTGAAGATGAATCCATTCTCGTCTTCCGCTGTAACCTTGCCGGGTATTTCGTGGCCTCTGATGGTATCGTCAAATCGGAGCGTCTCACCGTGAACATGTACATCGAGGGCCAGTCCGGCGCACGCGGTCTCGCCTGGGAGCGTATAAAAATAAACTGCACGTCTGTCCATAGTCTGGCACCTCCTGTTTCTTAATAAGCACCAGGTACCGTACAAATACCGTGCTTTCATGGTGCCCTTTCGGTACCTGCACAGTGCCCATATTATGCTTATTATACAACAGCCTTTTTAATCGTTAAACTGCCTATCAAAGTACCGCTGATATCCGGCTCGGTTACTATAAACGTCCGGGTTCTGGTGGTAAGTGATATCTGCCACCTGGATGAAGCTGCTGTCCTCCGCCTGGTACCGGGTGATAAGACCAGCATTGTGAAGCTCCTGCAGCATACCATCTACCTGGCCGGTGGTCACATCGTCGTATCCCAGGATTGCCTTTTTAATCGCTCTTGGCCTGTCCTGCAGGCGCCCTTTCCTGTCTGCTTGGCACCATAACCCTATGAATAAAAAGCGGGTAAGGGGCGGAAGGTTGCCCAGGGTGTCATTATTGTAAAATGGCGGGCTTATTCTGCGTATTTTTGCCATCTGCCTTTGAAACTCCGGGGAAATTTGCGTTTTGCTCATTATGGTCGGGCCTCCTTTCAAATCCATGTTTCTATGATTACCGGGTCGTCCGCTTCCTGGCGCGGTGTGATTGCCATCCACTCCGGCTTTATACTTCTAACTTCTTCCAAGGTATCTGCTAATACCACTATGTCTGTTGGTTTAGCTGATGGCCGTTTTACATCCCAAAGCCTGGCAACGTATTTGTCAGGGTAATCTGCAGGGTTCTTGTAGACGCAAATCAGCGGGAGGGTGACTGCAGCAAGAGCTTTATTAATTCGGTGTTTGCTGAAATTAATTACTTCGCCGCCGCTCTCATACGCTGGAATGCGTTTGTCGGTGGGCCTTGTTACCTCTAAATGTCTCATCAATTTATAAGAAACATTCTTGTTTTCTATGATATCCTCGTTTTTTAGAATCATCTTTCTTCCTCCTCTCCTCGAAGCGGGCACCATGGCGGGCTGGTTCTGACGTATCTTCCCGGAATCGCTTTCCTTTACTCATCCCCGTTCACGCAGAAGTGGTTCATGATGGTCTTGCCATGTCGCTCGTTATAATGGCGCTCTGTGGCCCTGTGGTGCTCGCAGTCGCTGCAGTGGGGGATTGGCTTGTCCTCTGGCCGGCTTAATGCCGCAGGAAGCTCTTGAATTAATTCCTCGCCCCAGATTTCCTCCAGCTCCTTGCTGTGCTTCATCATCACCGGGATTCCGGCGGCTCGTGCCGTCTGGACGATTGCCTCTATCCATTCCCGCTTCGGCTTCACCTTGCCTCTCCTGCTGCCGGTCTCGGCTCCGACAATAATCCAATCCATGAATGTGAGGTCTTCGATGTCTATCGCCTCCATGACCGGCTCTATGCTGATGAATTGGTTATGCTGCTTCCGGGGGAGGTATACTATCCGGTCGAGGTCGGCGCTCCTGGTGACGGTCGTCCCGTACCAGAAGTTTCTGGAACGGGGGAGTTGGCCGGCGGAGCTCATCTGTTCATACCTTCCCGGATATCTCGTCAAGAAGAGGTAATTGTGCCATGGTGCTGCCTCGCATGCCTCAAATACCTCAATAATCCACTTTTCGGGTATCCATGGCGCCATCAGGTCGGACAAGCTGCAGGTGAGGATGTTTGCCGCTTTCTTTTTCTGCTTCGGTGAGGCCAGCCGGTACCCGTGAAGTGTCGGCACAAATCCGACCGGGCATGGTATCACCTTGCCGCTCTGATTCTTGAAGGGCTTCTCCAGGATGTAGAGGCCATTCTCGTCCCTCTGAAGCTGACCAGAACCTCGGTTTATTCTCACATCCCCGGAGAAGCGCTTTGCCTGTTTAGCGGCGTAGCAGTATTCGCACCCTGTCCGGCACCCGGTGACCGGATTCCATGAGAAGTCGCAGTATTCTATCTCGCTCTTGTTCATCATCTTGGGGTTCCTCCTGTGGCCGCATGCCGCTGGCCCTGCTTTGCTATTGCGGCTCCCTCTTTGCGGAGCGTTTCCGCCTCCTCTGGTGTCCTGGCGGTGATTATAACTCCTATAACCCCTGCAGCCAGTTCTCTGCTTGCGTATGCCGGGGTTTCATCCTCATCTATTGTGATGAAATACCGGAGCTTGGGTTGCTTTGTTTTTGCTGGAAAATTAATTATTTCTGCCATGCTTATCTATCCTCCCTATTCTTCACTGCCGCCTTGGAGCCGGTCGATTTGTTTCCTGGCTGTCAGCGCGAGTGTATTTGTTCATCTCAATAAAAACTTCGGTATGTCTGCTCGGCCTCTTCCTCGGTGTGGAAGTCCATCTGTTCGTTCATGAGGGCTTCCAGCACCTTGATGGTATCGTGGTCGAGCCCGGCCTGTTTGGCCGCTCTTATCATGTATCCGATTGCCGCTGCGTTGGTCATCGTCTCTCTCCTTTCCAGATTGTCAAAGAACAATTTATGTGAAAGGGGCGCCATCTTTCCCCCTCTGGCGGCGGGTTCCCGCGACCATCCCGGCATGTGCCGGTAGGTTTCGGCCTGGCCCCTCCAGGCTCTCATTCAGGCGGGGTTATAGATCGATGGAGTTCAGAACCGTGCGCAACTTGAGCAATTCATCCTTTGTGAGGGTAATACCCTTGCCCATCTTCTCGTGGGTTTCGTTCCAGTCCCGCAGGTCGTACTTGGCCTCGCGACCATTCCAGCTAACCAGGTTCAGCTCCTTAGTCCAGCCCTTCGCGCTCTCCGACAGGACGCCCAGGCCCTCTTTGATTTCGTACTTGATTTCTGGCATACTCATTACCTCCTCATCGTTTACCCGGTATTCCCAGGTTGAGCGGCCCGGATTGCTCCGGGGCGACGGCTTGCACGTCGCTGGCCTAGCCCTGGTTATGGCAAGAGGGGAAAGATTTTATCTTCGCTGCACGGGGCATTGTCGATGATGTCCTTGATTTTCTCCAGCCGTTTATTCGCTTTTTCCCACCAGGTGGCATTTGCCGCCATGTTCGGGAATCTCAACATCCCGTTCTCGTCCTTTTCCTCGCCCAACTCCCGGCAAGCTTCCATTTCGCCTTTGCGGTAGTTGGTGGTCATCGTGATGTAGATGACCAGGAGGTTCGCCTGTTCGCCGGTTAAGTGGATGGTCTTCGGCATGTGCATTCTCCTTTCTGCCGGGATTAGCCGCCCGGCTCGGCATGTTGTTCTAATATCCGAGCTTGTCGGAAAGTTGGTATGCTGCCCAATCGAGGGATTTCCTGATGTCCTCCCAATAATCGCGGTTGAGGTTGAACTTCTTCTGCATCTCCTCGGCCTTCAGCATTTCCTTTTTGGCCTGCTGCATAAGCTCTGCAGCCTTGAGAGCCTTTGCCTCTGCTTCGCGCTCCATGCGCTCGGCCTTCTCCGTCATGGTGCAGCCCCAGTCGTTCTCGATGTTCTGTTCGGCCAGCTCGAAAGCTCCGGTGAAGGCTGCGGCCAGGTAGCTGTTTTCGCCGAGTTCGGCGACCATCTGCTTGATTTTCTCCAAAGTCTTGCGTTCCTGTTCCTTCGTGGCTATCATTGCTGTGCCTCCTTCTTGGCTATCCAGTTTTCCTTCGCTTGCCTGCAGGCTTCCAGGGTGGGTTTAACGCAGGAGAACAATTCTCCATCTGTGTGCCGGTAGTCGTATTGAACTGCCGTCTTCCTGGTGATGTTGCTCTTGAAGGTTTCATGCTGCTCTTGGCCGTTGGCCAGGTTTCTTGGATTTAACATTTCGCTCTCTCCTATTCCTTGTATATGTTCTTGTTTATAATATAAACATTGATGTTTATGCAGTCAATTCATTTTTTAACGTTTCTCAATAAAAGAGAAATATTAACGTTGATTTACTAAATGGTTTCGTTTATAATGAGAATATTGGAAGGAGTGGTGATATGTCAGTATCCGAACAGCTTAAAATACTGTGTGTCAAGCTCGGGATAAGCGTTTCCGAACTCGGACGAATATCAGGGAAAAGCCCGCAAGCTTTCAGCCAGAAAATGAAACGGGAGAGTTTTACTGTCGACGAATTGAAGCAAATTGCGGAGGCCGCTGGTTGCCGATATGAGGGAGCCTTCATTACGCCTTCCGGCGAGAAGGTCACGTACTGAAAAAGGGGGGTTGTCCTATGAAGGTGGAGAAAAGTTCTTACACGTGCACAGCTTGCGGTAAAAATTTCGGCATATCTATTTCGAATGCCGGTTATCCGGGCGGAAAAGACCGCGAAAGCATAAACTGCCCTTGGTGCGGTACGGAAAATGGCACAATTATAACCAGCGGGATTATTACCTCGTGTCGAGAGGAAAAAGGCGGTGATAGCCGGTGACCATATATGAAAAAATCGACCGCTGCCACAAGGCAATAAGCGAGGTTCGCCCCTTCGAGGGGCATATGCTGAAGCAGTTGAAGGACTATTACCGCATCGGGCTCACATGGTCGAGCAATGCCATCGAGGGAAATACCCTCACCATCAGCGAGACAAAGGTGGTGCTTGAGGACGGTCTAACCATCGGGGGCAGGCCGCTCCGGGATTTCTATGAGACGGTGGGCCACGGCCAAGCCTATGATTTCATGTTTACCCTGATTGGGGAGCGGCGCATAACGGTGGAGGACATTAAAACCATGCATCGCCTGTTCTACAAAAGCATTGACGAGGCAAACGCCGGCACATGGAGGAAGGAAAGCGTTATCGTCTCCGGCACTGATTATGCGTTCCCCAGGCCACAGGAGATTGAGGGGCAAATGCGGAAACTGGAGAAATGGGTAAAGGCCGAGCGGAAAAATTACCATCCCGTAACCTTTGCCGCGCTGCTGCACCTGAAGTTTGTGTCAATCCACCCGTTCATCGATGGCAACGGCAGAACAAGCCGTCTTATCATGAATTTGGCGCTGATACAAGACGGTTATCAGTTGGCAATTATTCCTCCTGTGCTCCGGCCAGAATATAACGACACCATCCGGCAGTATCAGAACAAGGGCAAGTCTGAGCCGTTCTGTGAATTCATTGCCGAGCGGGTGTATGAAACGCAGAAGGAAATCATGCGGCTGCTGCACATTCCGTTTCCCGAGCTGTCATAAAACGAGAGCGGGTATCCCAACACAGGAATCCCGCTCTTTCTTCATTAAAGCCGTCCTGGGCCTGCTTGGCTCGTGGCGGCTTTTGCTATTATATTCTGCACGAAGGCGCCTGCAATCTGGCGCCGACGTTTAATACTCGCTGGGGAATAGAATCGTCGTCGCCGACCTGTCCCATTCGGTTATAATCCAGATTTTCCCCTTGCTGGTCAGGTACTCAGCCATTACCCGGTCTCCACTTTCAACCGCCCGATCGTTCAGGGCCTTATCCTCTTGGCAGAGGACGCCCCAATCGTGGCGCTGGTACCTGCCAAAGGCTGCAGCAATCTCCCGAGCAAATGCCAGGTCGCTCTCCATCTCTTCCGCTATGCCTCGGGTTGCCACAAGTCTGCCGTATTTCATCGTGCTCGCCCCTTTCCGTTATGGTTTAAGTCCATGGTACCGCGCCGGGTCGCCGATGGTTAAGGCGTACTGGGTGGGTAATTTCCTGGCTTTTGGGCCGCCGCTCCGAGAGCGCTGGCGTCAATCTTGACGTTCATCGAGCAAGGAGGTGGCTTGCCCATGATTACCGCCACCCGTTACACAGTGGAGTATGACGAAGCCCGGAGCGTTTATAGAATCCGAAATATGGAGGCGCCGGTTTGTCCGCAGTGTGGCCTGCTGCTCTCCGGGTATGATACAAAAAAGCGACATGTAATCGACAGCTCCGGGGCAGTCCGCTGGTTCCTGCTGCGTCGCCTCAGCTGCCCTGGCTGCGGTAAGCTGCACATCGAACTTCCCGACTTCATGCAGCCAAAGAAGCATTATGAGGCCCAGTTGATTAAGGACGTATTGGCCGGCCACTCTGATTCCTGCCCGGCGGACGACTCGACAATCCGACGATGGAAGAAAAAATAATACCCACCCGGTTTGCCTCCACGGTATGGAGAGGGGCATGGTATCCTGTGCTTGTACATACGTGGGGAGGTGATCTTATTAGTAAAAATTATATTTTTGGAGTTGCTGCTACGGTGCTTCTTACTGCTACTCTTGTTATTACTGGCGTGCTGGTTGGTTCTAACCTCTCGGCAGGTAACGGCGGCGCCAGCAGTCCTGTTGTTCCCCCGGTGACCGCTACCAATGCGGCCAAGAAAGCGGGGGCGTCGGCAGCTGTATCGCCTGTCAGTTCTTCGCAATCTATCGCAATCCCTGGCTTTGAAAAAATGGTCATGAAAGCCGGGCAGACGAGGCAGACGGTTAAGCTCTATAATCCGGAGACGAATGCCTGTTATTTTATGATCTCTCTCAGTTTATCTGACGGGACTCCGCTTTACCGTTCTGGCATGATTAAACCTGGGCAGGTGGTTGACGTTATTGAAATTTCCCGCTCCCTGCAGGCGGGTACTTATGAAAACGCCATCCTTCAGTATGACTGCTACAGCTCTGATGGCTTACAGCAACTGAACGGCGCACAATCTGTCTTTAATTTGGAGGTGGTACCATGAAAAAAAGATTAATTTCTGTTTTGCTCATACTCGTGTTGGTGTGCAGTTTAATACCATTGGAAGCATTTGCAAGCCCGTCATCTGTGGACATGACAGTCACCTATACTTATACCCAGACCACCCCGACTTTTACCCCTGAATATACGATTAATATTCCGGCCTCTTTTTCTATCAACGATGGGGAAAAATTCGTTTTTACAGCTGACAAAATGAATATAGGTGACGGAAAAAAGCTCAAAGTAATGATTGATACAACATATGAAAACGGTGGCAATTTTCAGCTGTATAAACTGTATAAAGATAAAGGGACGCCAGATGAGGTGCGGATACCATGCATGATTATGGTTTCAAATCCTTCCGAAAGTATAGGATGGACGGGGTATTCTGGCTTAAATACTATCGTTGCATGGTTTGAGAACGGAAATACGACTCCTAAAGGTGCCGGAGCTATAAAAATAGTCCCCAATGTTTCCAATAATCCGCCGTCTGGAACGTACACTGGAACGCTAACCTTTAAATTTGAGGTCTATGAATAGTCGATGTCTTTAAATCTTGTCATTCCATAATACAAAGCAAAGCTCTGGATTTTCCAGGGCTTTTTGATTGTTAGCCATATCTGCCTGCGTAGCGCCTCCACATTCGCTCCATTTTGGTGTGTTTTCCTTTGCCCTTGTGATTACCTTACCAGCAGTTAAATTGGCCTGTACGCGCCGCACAGGGCGTCCAGGGAGGGGTGTTTTTCCTGCCCCGTATTTGCCCTGTTTCTGCCCCAGTAAAAAGGGGCAGCTTTTGCCCAAAGTCCCGTGTAAAAAAATAGAGCGGATGAGGTTCCGCCCTATGAGTTTGCCGTTCTCAGCTTAGCTGAAGCTCTATCTGTACGGTTCTTTGAAAATGCGCCTGATGCGTGGCTTTGCCCTCTCGATGATAGGCTCCTCGAACGGGCGCGGGGCTATTCGCCCGTCTTTTGTTCCATCATTTAGCCATGGCGCATACTTCACATCGGTGGTAATTGCCGACCTTACGGTCAGACCGCTTCCCGTGTTTTCAGACTCAGTTCTTGGCCTCCAGCTTTGGCGCAGGTTGCCGCTGCGCACCGCCGGCGGCTCTCCTGGTGCAGAAGCTCGGTACAACTGCCCGCCCCGCAAGTTATGACCGTAGTCATTGAGCAATGCTTTTGTCTGTTTGGTCATTCTCTTGCCATATGTGCCAGGCTTTTTATAAACCCTGCCGCTTCGTTGTCCCCGCAGGACAGTGAGCGCCGCGTTGCGGAGCTCGTTGGATGCTCTGAAGGCCCTTGATTTTACTTCCCATGTTATTTTCTGTACCGCATCATCTACTGCGCTTTTTATAGCTTCTTTTGTGTCAATTTTCAAGCCCCGGCCCCTCCTTTCACCGGCATATTTGCGAAAATGCGGGTTAGTCTTTCTGCGAGCTCGTCACCGATGTCGTCGGCCATCTCCCGAATGCGTCCCTTAATGATGGTCACGACGTTCTCCTCATCAAGGTTGTCCCCCTCAATGTGAAATGCGGGATGTACCTCGACTTTTTCCACCCTTGCCTGAATATACTGGGTCACGTTGCCGGTTCCTGCTCTGACCGGCACGGCGCTCGCTGTGGGAATATCACCTGCAATCCCGCCGTTTTCGTACGGTCGCACACCCAGCAGTTCTCCCGTCCGCCACCAAAGGTTGAGACCTCTTGCGCGTTTGCTTGGGCTTAATGGAATGATGCCCTCGGCTCCGTCCTCGGCCACAATGCCCATATGCGGTTTCGTCATGATGCCGCCCCATGCATGTTCCGCAATTTTGGAGCCGCCGCTTGAACCAGCTTCATATCCGGCTGAAAAACTGGATTTTACCTTGTCCCAGATATTGCTTGCCCAATCCCTGAAGCTGCCGAACCACCCAGTAACACTGTCCTTTAATGCCTTTGCGTATTCCGGTATTTTTTCGGTCACAAAGGTGCTCACGCTGCTCCACAGGTCAGTGAAAAACTCAGGAACTTTTTGTGTAAAGAACTCGTTTGCTTTGTTGAAAGCCCCCGTCGCCCATGTAGGTAAGGTCTCCGTGAAAAATCCATACACGGAATTCCACAGATTAGTGAAAAACGTCGGGACTGAAACGGTGAAGAAGTTTACCGCCGTGTTGTATGCCCCGTTCGCCCAGGCGGGGATTGTCTCGGTGAGAAAGTTCCCTACAGCTGTCCATAAGTCGTTCCATCCCTGCGGGAGCGTTACGGTGAAAAACTTCCCTATCGAACCGGTCGCATAGCCTATGGCATAAGGTATCTGCTCTGTCACGAAGTTTGGTATTGTTTCTGAGAAAAATCCACTGATGGATTCTCCCGCCTTTGTCCCAAACTCGGAAATTGCAGTCTTTACTTTTCCTCCCATTGAAGCTATTGCGTCTTTCTGGTCATACAGCCACTCGGTGAATGCTTCTCCGCCTATGGCACCTCCAATGCCGCCAACAATGCCACCGACAGCGGTTCCGATTGGCCCGCCTCCAAGGGTGCCAACCAATGCCCCGGCTCCAGCTCCAGCGCCTATGGCGCCTAACCAGCTTCCTACTTCCCCGGCAGCTTCTCTTCCTCTGTTTTCTGGCGCTGCAGAGGCAACAACCGCTCCGCTCGCTGTCAAACCAAGAAGCGTACCCAATATAGGTATTCCCTTGATGCCTTTTCCTGCAACTTTGCTCCCTGCTTTTAAGACATCATCGCCGCTTTTACCGAACCATCCTGCAATTTTACTGAATATGCCCGTCTTGCCGGCCACATCCCCTGCTTTGTCCGCTACTTTAGCTGCGTTTGCGACGTCCTTTGCGACAACAAACCCTTCTCTCGCGTTTGCGTAGTCTATCGCTTTAAGATTTTTCAGGTTTATCATGTTGTCAAGGTGCGACGCCGCCTTTTTAACGTCAACTCGGCCTTTTGCTACCGCTTTCTCGGCAGCCATAATCTTTCCGGACAATCCTTTTGGTATGTCGTCCCCAAATTTTGCCGCTTCTCGCTTCAGTTCCTTCAGCAGCCTCGCATTCTTTTCAAGGTCTGCCTGTTTAGCAGCCTTTAATGCTTCTGCGGTCTTTACGGCTTTCTCTGCCTCTTTCGAAGCGTTTGCAGCCGCCCTAAATGATTCTGCCGCATCCTTCAGGTTTTTGGTTGTTTTTGCTATATCAGCAACATCATCAGCGGCTCCTGCAGCTGCACCGGCGACCTTGGCTGCATCTGCTGCAGCATCTGCGGCTTTCGAGCCTTTACCGAATAACCACTTACCAGCTTTCCACAGGCCCTTGCCACCGGCTATAGCGGCTTTTCCTCCTTTGCCGACTATACCGAGCAATGTTCCTGCGCCAAGCATCCAGGCCATGCCGCCCAGAGCTGCAGCGCCACTCCAATTACCTTCCCTGGCTGCGTTTCCGGCCCCTTTCAAGGTTGCCCCCAGGGCTGTCATCCATGCCCGTCCCGCTATCTCGGCCATTTCAACAAAGACCTTCTCGACCTTTTTACCGCCCGCGCCTTGCAACCATTTGCTCGCTTCGTCCAGCCCGTACTCAATACCGTAAATGAGCTTGTCTCCCAGGCCCATATTCTTTAGCTCGCCCTGGTCAAACTTATCCAGGAATTCCTTGACGTCCTTATAAATTTGCTCCAGCTTTTCGCCTACTACCTTACCTGCATGTTCCAGCGAACCTGCAAAGCTATTGAACTTCTTGCCGGTCGGGTCAAGTTGAGCAGCCAAATCTTGCATGATGCGCATCACCGGCCCGCTCATCCCTCGTCCAAAGGCCCACAGGAACATTCGGCCCGTCTCCTTCAATGCGGATTCCAAGGCCAGAAGGTCGTCCTCCATATCTTTGGCCGGAAATCTCTTCTCCATGGTCTTTAGAATAGCCTCCATAGCCTCGTTGGCCGGTATGGCGGCATCCCCGAGATTCTTTGCGGCCTTGCCTGTCAGGCCCAGTTCCTCTATAACCCATTGAAGCGGGAGATTTAAGTTTTCTGTTACCTGTCGCAGCTCCTCCATCTGCAATGTTCCGACAGATGAAATCTGTTTAAATCCGTAAAAAGCCAATTCAATCTGCGACAGGCTGGCTCCGGTGTAATATGCGGTTTGTTCAAAGTCTTTTAGCGCCCTTTTGACGAATTCAATATTTTTACCGGCTGCAAGTAATTGGCCGGCGGTCTGCACCACAAACGGCACTTCATATAGCGGTGATTTGATGGCTTGATTGACTAACTCCTGAAAGGCTTTGGTTCCCTCTTCCGCTGAACCGGTAAAGAAATCAATCGATTTTTTGGCTCTATCCATCTCACCGCTCAGTTGGAGTCCTTTAAATCCGACAGCAGTCAGTCCGCCCCCGAGTATAACGCCTTGAAGAGATGTCGCAAAGTTCCATATGGACTTAAGCGGAGCAGTCGCCATATCAACCACTTTCATGGTGAAGCTGTAAGTTCTGCCAGCTATGCTGCGTGCCTTCGTGGAGACATGCCCTATGATGCTAGATGCTCTGTCTAAGGCTTCAAGAATAACCTGGTAGTGGGCTTTGTTCATCTCGTTCAGACGTTTTTGAGTTTTCTCGGTTACTTTATCAAATCCATTCCACTTTTTTGTGGCCTGGGAGATGCCAGGGTCTGTGTTGTCCCTGACATTTATGGGGATTTCAACTCTAAATGTCTCTCCCATAGTGTTCTCCCCCTTTCCGAATCATTTTTAATACTTAGTTTTAAGAACCAGGAAGGGCGGTGCTCTGACGTTGTAAAAACACCCATTAACCATACCTCCCCAGTCTCTCTTTCGCTTTTTTTACCGCTTCCTCGTCGTCCTCTAACTCTTCCGGGATGTCCAAATATGTCCCCTTCCCCGGTTTTACGTTAGAGCTTTTTCTCTTTGGTTGTCTTGGGTTTGGGTCTGTGCCCTCGTCCAGTCTTTCCGGCAATCCTGCCGCCTCTCTTACATAGTCCTCCAGATGGTCATCCGGCACCAAGACACCCACGCCGGTCATGTCCTTGATATAAGACGCCAGCGCCTGAATGTCCGCGCTCTCAATATCACCGTGCTCCATGGTGGGATAATCGGTTATGCCGCTGAAATGCTCACCGTTAAGGTCTATCAATGTCGGTATTGCCTGGTTGTTGAAAACCTCGCAGATAATATCGAGGTAAGCGCCTACAGCCATTGAGAATAATTCGGTCTTGTCGCTGCTCAAGGCAAAGCTGCCCACTTGCTGGTGCCCAAGCAGTACGAAGTCTGCAAGGACAGTCATGGCTATTCGGGTATCGTATCGCTCGATGATGGCGTTGGTATCGAACTGGCGCCGGCCACCGGTGCTCAATAGCTGTAGCTCCCAGCCTGCCGGGAGGCTCAAGCCTTCCATGCTGTCGCGGCGGATGTTCTGGACGATTTTCTCTGTCAGCAAGCGAATGGCTGTCATGTCCGGGTCGTCCTCGTCCCAGATGTTCATTCCTTCCGGTGCCTTCAAAACAGGAAAGCCAGCCAGGTCGCGCTCGATGCCTATTCCCTCTATCTCTTGAATGCGGCGCTTGAAATACCAGCTCCGGTATGCGTTGCGGAGGATGCTTCTCCCTTCAGGGTTGCCCTTGCGGCTCTTCGTCCTGAAAAGCAGCAGCTTCTCAATTGGTATTTGGATTATCTCAAAAGTGGGCGGCGGCATCTGTGCCATTCCCAGAAGGTTGTCATTATCATCATATAACCACTCCCAGAGAGTATCCTGCGCCCTGATGGGTAACTTTTGCCACCCTATCAATCCATCGGTGTACTTACTCTTTAGTCGCGGGTCGCTGTTCCTGCCTAAGCGCCGCTTGTAGACCAGTTCGTGAGCACTCCAACCAAAAGTTAAAAACGACAGGATTTCAGAGATGGTATCCGTCCATGTGTCGCTCATGTCGTCCATGCAGCTATAAATAAAGTCCGCTGCTTCTTGGTCTTTGACTGTGGAGCCTCCCGGCTGCACGCTCCAGCTTGCCTGTCTGATAAGCATTTCTATGGCGTAAAGGATGGCGCCGATAACATCGTCATTCTCGCTCATCTCCTTGTACACCTCAATGCCTTTTCTGCCCTGTAAATCCTTGAGAAACTCTTCGAAGAAGAAGCCTCCGTAGCGCTTCTGTCCTATACGACCTAATTCTTTTAAACTATTGCTTTGCAAATTCTCCCCTCCTTTCCTGCCAATTTTTCCAGCGTTTCTACTTCCAACAGATCTCAATTCTCAATAATAACCAGCGTATTTACTCCACTTCCTTTTCCTCCATGGTGGAGTAGCCGCTGATTTTGTCGATTATTTCGAGTACCTCATCCTTCTCTCCAGCGAGCAGAATTTTATCCACCAGGTCGATGCCATTTAAGACGCTGAGCGCTTTCCATGCGTCCCCGTTATTCCACACCCTTTCCCTGTCCTCATCAATTGTCGCCTGGTATATAAGGGCGCTGCGGTACCTCGTGCCGTCGGTATGTTCCGGGAATTTGATACCCAATTGCTTGTTACGGACGTATTTGGTATTCTTCTCCTTGCATTGGTAGTACTTGATTTTGTCAACGTAAAAGTGGGCCACAGTGATCACGAAAAAAGTGATCCACTACTTCGTTTTTGGTTTACATAAATGTTTAATCTTGGATGCGCGAGGTTAGATGTACCTATTCTTTTAAGTACTCTTCCTCGCTCAAAGGGCGGACGCGAAAGGTGAAAAGCACGACGCCGTTTCTTGTAATCTCAACTGGGTGAGTGTTCTCCTCCTCGGTCTTGAAGGCAGCTGCGGCCAGCAAGCCTTTGAGAATGTCGTTCTCATATGTCCGAAGCTGTGCTTTGTTCTCCTTTTCGGTCATTTCGATCTCCTCCACTTTGGTCTTTTCAGTTGCCATTTTCTTTCACTTCCTTTCCTGCTTATTCCTCTGGCTTATCTGCTTTCAACAGAAAATCCAGAACATCGCACATTTGTTTTAGCGCCTGGGTCATGTACTCTTCGTTCCTGGGGTTCCCTGATTGAATGCTGTCGACCAGCTGCCTGGCTAATTCCTGCTTGTCCAGGATTTTTTCAAAAGACGATTTCTCGTTTGCTTCCCGCTCCGCTGCGGCCCGTTCATCTGCTTGGCGTTGCAGCTCCTGGCGGCGCTGGTATAGCTTCCGGTCTTCAGCCTTTTGCTGCTCTATAACATCAGTCAGTGACTTTCCATTATAAAGGCTCGACATTCGTTTCTAACCTCCTTTCCAAATTCTTCAGCCAGCCGTTTTGCGATTGTTTCCTGCATTCTCGCCTTGACAAAAGCAGGGCTGTCCTCTTCCGGCATAAGGACAATTCCTTGAGCGCCGTATAAAATGACGGTTAAGTCCTGGATTCCTCGCTGTATGTCTTTGAACACAGTTCTTTTGTTAATATGAAATCGTACAGGCATTAACTCGGTACCCAGCGGATTTTCTGCGAAGTAAAAAGCAAGCAGCACGTTGTATATCCTGGTCTTGTTTTCCTCCAAGGCCGCTTCCTTGTACTTCCTCATTGCCTCTACAAGGATTTCTCTTTCCTCCGGTGTCGATTCCCCGCATTTATACCGTTTGAGTGCCTGTCTAACGGCCCGCTGTCGTGCTTTAACCATGAAGTCTGAGCAATCTTCCCGCTCAATCAGCTGCTGCATATCCAGTGCCATATTACACCCTCCTCTTGTTAAATGAGTTCCAGTCCGCTATTGCCGAAATGAAGAATCATGCTTTCGGGATTCAAAAATTCCGAGAAATTGTGAAGCCCGTCCCATTGATAGGCTCTTCTTAATTCCTGCATGCCCTCTGAACGACGTAGTTGATGGTAGGCTGCGAACTTAACGTTGCGTGCTAAACGATAACTCCATCCCATTTCATGCGCAACCTGGGGAAGGGTCTTGCCCTTATAAAAAACGCCGTAAATAAAAAGCTGTTCCTTCGGAGGCAGTTTGTCTATTTCCGCTCTGACGATTAGCCTCATTTCGTTAAGCTCACAGTAGCTGTATGTATCCGCATCAGGGTCTTCGATTGTATCCCCCAAGGCAATGGAATCATCATCCGACACAGGCGTTTCAAGTGAAATTGTTTCTATCTGCCGCTTTCCCCTAAACCCCAATTCCCGCAAGCATACATATGAAACGTGATAATTCAAATAACTGGTAAACCGGAATTCCTTTTCTGGGGAGTAATCTTTGACTGCCCTCAAAAGCGCAAAATATCTGCATTGCAACAAATCTTCCGGTTCTATGCCTCTATTACGGCAGAACGGAAAAAAGCGGCTCGTAATCTTGTACATCAGAGGGGCTACTGCAAAATACAGCTTATGCAGGCTCTCTACATCACCTTGGGCGGCCAATATTGCCAACTCCTCGTTTGTTGCCACTTGAATGCTCACCCCTCTCCGTGGTAGAATATGGATAGATATTTTAACCATATGGCTGTACCACGGGGGCGGGAGCTTTTCAAAGGCTCTCGTTTTATTTATGCTCGCTGAAGAGCTTAACCACTATCATCGCTTTGCTTGAAACCAGAGAGAGCACGTCAGTCTTGTTTCTTAGGCTCATCTGCATCGTCACCCATGTACCATTCTGCGTCTTCCGCCCTATGAAAGCCCGAGAGGGCAAAACCTCCGGCCCCATTTGGCCCAGTATGTTGCTGATTGCTGACAGTATCGTTATCATTTTCGTCCCATGCGAGTTTGAACCTTGAATGTTGGCTATTGCTTCCATACGGTTGGGTCACCTCCTCGTATTCATCGTCCCAGCGCCCCTGGTTGAGCCAGGTCGCAGGGTTTGGTATATACCGTCCTCCTTCACGTTGCCATTGTTCGGTGACTCGTGCCCTCCCGATGGCTGTCATAATCCGGTCGTGAAGTTCCGTATCTGGTTTTATCCTCTTCCAGGATGATTCCGCCGCTTTTTTCCCGACCTTCTTCGGATATGCGGCCCAGAACTCATCAAATCGTCTTTCAGCCAGGGTCTTGGAGGGCTGTTCACGGGTTTCCTTTCCCGCTGCCGTTCCGGCCATTTTAACCGTTAGGCTCTCGCCAGGCTGTAATTTTTTGTGTTCTGTGTCCAATCCGTCCTCATCCTGCGTAGGCGCGGTTGTCAGTGATGGGGTATCAGGGTTCAGTATGGGGGATTCAGGAATCAGGTTAAGGGTTTCAGCCGTGCTCGTACTGTGCTTGCACAGTGTTTGCACCGTATTTGCACTGTGCTTGTATGGTGCTGTTACTATGCTTTGTTGCTCGGGGGTTATTTCTGCCTCTTCATCTTCCGGTGGAGGCGGAATCTCACTGTCCGGTTCCTTGCAGTGTGGGTTTTGATGCTTCTCAAAATTTGTAATTTGTATGAATCGCTTGCCATTGCATGAGTATCGAATGATGAACCTCTCCGGGCTGTCCGCCAGCTCCTGAAGCAGTTTATCTGTATCGATGTTGTCAAATGGGAAGAGGCGCCCTTTTATACCTTTGGGCCTGTCTTCCAATCTTCCACGCCGGTCGGCCAGCGTCCACAATCCAATGAACAATAACCGGGCCTCATATGGAAGCTCGGCCAAATATTCATTGGCGAAAAATGCCGGCTTGATATTCCTGGCCCTCGGCATTGCTATCACCGCCGTTCTGTTTGCCTCCTCCATTCTCCCATTCCAGGTCTTTTGGATACTCGGCAAGGGATTTCTTATAAGAGGTTTGCATGTATTGTGAAGCCATTTTCCTGGCTGTTGTTGGCTGCTTTATTGCTGTAATAGTCATTGCTCATTTCTCCTCTATTTCAGATTCTTTTCTGCCCAAAGCCGGAGCTCTTGGCTGTGTCTTACTATCACTGCTTCGGCTGCGGTTTGCCGTTGTATTTTGCCGCCTCTTTTCTGCAGCGACAATAGATGTTGTCCATTGCCTTCGTCGGGTTAGTTCCCATTTATCTCTCTCACCCCCCTGAATATAATGTAGGAGTAACTTATCTTTTGTGGTAAGTTACAGGGTAAAAAAAATATCCTTGATATCATCGCCAGAAAGGTCAAAGAAATCAGCAATTTTTTTGATTTCTTGCTGCGAAAATGGTCTTTTATTGTTTTCCTTCTGGCTATAGGAAGCCTCCCCTTTAAGGCCAAGCAAGGAGCACATGTCTTTTTGTCTCATCCCTTTGCCTACCCTTAAAGAACGCAGCTTTAAATTTGGCTTCATCGTTTTACCCTCCTTGATTATCTTTTGTGGTAAGTCTATTTTATGCCTTTTGTGGTAAGTGGTCAACTATATTTGTAAAATTATTTTCATCAACGGTAATTTTCTTTATTTTAATGAAAAATCCGGTTATAATATTTCTATTATCGGTAACTTTGCGGGGTGACTTTGAAATGAAAAACTTTGCTATGCGCTTTAAACAGCTTCGTAATGAAAAGGGCCTGACACAGGAAGAGTTACGAGCAGACTTCAATTCTCGGTATTCACGCAATTACACGGCAGCAGCGATTTCTCGTTACGAAAACGGAAAGCGCATGCCTGAAATTGACGCGCTTTACGATTTTGCTGAATATTTCGGTGTTTGTATTTCATATCTTCTTGGGGAAACCGATGTTAGGAATCCAGACGAAGGCTCATCTAAAGCAAAACCTAAAATTGCAGATATTATCGCAAACAGGGACGAAAAAGCGCTTGATACTTTTCTAGAACTCTCTCCGGAAGCCAGGAAAAAGGCCGCAGAATATATCAACATGCTGAAAACGCTTCAGGATGTCAAGGAGAGTAAGTCCAATGAAAACATTATCGATTCTGAAGAGGAAACCTAAAGGGCGAGCTGCGCCGGCATTTTATGTTCTGGAATTGGGAGACGGTAATAGAAAACAAGGGGGGCTTTTAAGAGAGTAAGGAGGGTGTCTATTATGGGCAATAAACAACACCAGAAAGTTAATATTTGGGCTATCGCCGGGATTAGTGTCGGCGCACTTGGCTTAATTGAGCTGTTTATGCTAAATCCATTAATAGGTATCATTGTTCTTGTTATTGGTGCTGGAATAGCAAAAGGTATTTTGGAGGCCAAGAAGTTCCTTGGCATGGGGCAGGTAGCATAGAGACTCGCCTCGGGGAATCTAGGAACAATCGGGGGCTCATGCCGTCAAAAAGGTCTTGCGATGGGTCATCCGGTAGCTGTCGCCGGATAAGGAGAAAAGTTCACTGTGGTGGACGAGCCGGTCCAGAATGGCGGTGGTGATCACACTGTCGCCAAAGACTTCAGGCCACTCCTCGAAGCTCTTGTTGGACGTGATGATGACGGATGTCCGCTGGTACAGGTCATTGACCAGTTGGAAGAACTGATTGGCTTCCGTGCGTGTGATCGGCAGAAATCCAAGTTCGTCGATGATTACCAGATCGGCTTTCGCTTCGATTTCAGAATGGAGCACCTCTTCGAGAAATGCCAAATAAGGGAGCTCGGCTGCAGCGGCTTCGTTGGCCATGGGCGCAAGCTGTTCACTGCGCAGGTGGAAGTGGCACTGCTGCAATACGTCATCCAGTTGTCGGCCTGTGCGCATGGTCATGCTCCTTTAAGGCAACGGGTATAGTCGCCAATCTCTCGCCGGGGAGCCTGGCCTTGCAAATGCTTCAGCCGAGCGGTCGCAGCGAGGACTTCGGTTGTCGAGGCGCCCGTCGCCGGGGGTGTTGGGGTGGCTGGTGTTGCGTTCTTCTGGAGGCTTGACAGCGTCTCGCGGAGCTTTTGCACACTATAGCGCTGCACTTCGTTGCACTGCTTGATGGCTGCTTGCAAGGCACCGGCGGCCGTTTCGCCGGCCAGCCTTTCCAATGCCTGAATCTGGTCGCGAAAGTATCGGCTGTTCGTTTTGCGAAGCCCCTCGACAAACTGTCGGGCGCAGGCATGGCTCCCCAAGCGCAGGAGCGCCGCTTCTTCGAGCTCATCGTACGTTTTCGTATAATCCCGTTGGTGGTTTCGGTTGACCACAAGATGCCCTCGTCCGGTCACCAATCCGTGTTCCGCAAGCAACGCGCCCGTATCGAGGGCATATATGTTCAGGGTCTTCTCCGCGATTTCGATCCGCACCTCGACGCCGGCCTTGTACGTGCCCAGCGGCACCGAGTATCGATTGCTGTGAAGGAGGGTAAGCCTGTTATTTGTCCTGCTTGCAATAGCAATAATATCCAAATCGTAAATGAAACTTCTCAAAAGGGCAGAGGGTGCCTTGGTAATATTATTCACGGGATTATATTCTTGTTCATATGGTGGATTTGGATATTTGTCTGGCTTTTTGGAGGAAAGAAAACCATAAACAAAACTAAAGCTATCTGCATGAGTTGTGGCCGCCAATGGTATTTATGAAAGGAGGCGTTGCTTTGCCTGTTTATAAAGACGAAAAAAGAAAGACCTGGTATTGCGCCTTCCGCTACAAAGATTGGACTGGAACGACGCGGCAGCATAAAAAGCGTGGCTTTGCTAAAAAGTCCGACGCTGTCCAGTACGAACGCGATTTTATTAAAAAACAGAGCGGTGGTTGCGACATGGCCTTTGGTTCCATGGTCGAGCTTTATATGGAGGACTGCAAGACACGGCTCCGCCCTACAACCTATGAGGGCAAGAAGTACCTCATTGATTCAAAAATTCTTCCGGTATTTAAAGATATGCCTGTGAACGCCATTACTCCTGCAACGGTGCGAAAGTGGCAGAATGGCCTCCTGGACGATGAAAGCGATTATTCGCCTACATATCTCAAAACCATAAATAATCAGCTGTCGGCCATTTTTAATTATGCCAGGCGGTATTATGGTCTTCAAACCAATCCGGCGGCTGTCTGCGGCTCAATCGGCAAAAAGAACGCAGAGTCAATGCAATTCTGGACTACGGATGAATTCCGGCTTTTCGCTGCTGCGATTTCAGATAAGCCCGCATCGTATGCCATTTTTAACATGCTATTCTGGACTGGCATGCGCTCCGGGGAACTCCTGGCCCTCACCCTGGACGATATTGATTTTGAATCTAAAAAAATCAGCATCACGAAAAGTTACGCCAGGGTTGGTAATGAGGATGTCATTTCTCCTCCGAAGACACCCAAGAGCCGGCGCGTAATCACGGCATCTGAATTTCTATTGGAAATCCTGAAGGATTATGCCGGTCGCCTGGTGGATTATGAGCCTTCGGACAGGCTCTTTGATTATACAAAGCATTTCCTTGCCAGTGAAATGGCTCGCGGCTGTAAGCTCTCCGGCGTAAAAAAAATACGTGTTCATGACATTCGCCACTCCCACGCATCGCTGCTGATTGAACTCGGTTTTTCTCCGCTTCTGATATCTGAACGCCTTGGACATGAAAGCGTAGAGACCACCCTACAAACCTATGCCCATTTATACCCCAATAAGCATGGCGAAGTTGCCGACAAATTGGATGCCCTCAATTCTCCAGAAAATGGCTCCAAATCAGATAAAAATCCCGAAAAACCGAAATAATGTTGCCATTCTGCTGCCACGGCCAAAAAGCAAAGCCTGCAATCCCTTTATTTATCTGGGGTACAGGCTTTTTCTTTCCTACTCCCACTCAATCGTCCCCGGCGGCTTCGACGTGATGTCGTAGACGACCCGGTTGACGCCTTTGACCTCGTTGACGATCCGGTTGGAGATCTTCTCCAGCAGTTCGTAGGGCAGCCGCGCCCAGTCGGCCGTCATGGCGTCGTCGGAGGTGACGGCCCGCAGGATGGCCGGGTATTCGTAGGTACGGCCGTCGCCCATGACGCCGACGCTGCGGACGGTTGTCGGCAGCACGACGAAGGACTGCCAGATCTGCCGGTAGAGACCGGCTTTTTTGATCTCCTGGAAGACGATGTCGTCGGCGTGACGCAGGATGTCCAGGCTCTCCTTGGTGATCTCGCCGAGGACGCGGATGGCCAGACCCGGTCCAGGGAAGGGCTGGCGCCAGACAATGTCTTCGGGGAGTCCCAGTTTCTGGCCCACTTCCCGCACCTCGTCCTTAAAGAGGGTGCGCAGGGGCTCGATCAGTTCGAATTTCATGTCTTCGGGCAGGCCGCCCACGTTGTGGTGGGTCTTGATCGTCTCGGCTGTCGAGGTGCCGCTTTCGACGACGTCGGGGTAGAGGGTGCCTTGCACCAGGAAGTCTACCTGGCCCAGTTTGGCCGCTTCCTCTTCGAAGACGCGGATGAATTCGTTGCCGATGCCTTTGCGCTTCGTCTCCGGGTCGGAGACGCCGGCGACCTTGGCCATGAAGCGTTCTGACGCTTCGACGGCGATCAGGTTCATGCCCAGTTCGTCGCGGAAGGTCTTGACGATCCGTTCCGATTCGTTGAGGCGCATGAAGCCGTGGTCGACGTAGACACAGGTCAGTTGCTCGCCGACAGCGCGGTGGACGAGGAGGGCCGCCACGGAGGAGTCGACGCCGCCCGAAAGAGCGCAGAGGACTTTGCCGCCGCCAACACGGGCGCGGATGGCCGCGACCTGTTCTTCGATGAAGTTTTCCATGGTCCACTCACCGGTGCAGCCGCAGACGCCGAAGAGGAAGCTGCGCATCATGTCCATGCCTTGGGGCGTGTGGCGCACCTCCGGGTGGAACTGGACGCCGTAGAAGCGGCGCACCGGGTCGGCCATGGCCGCAAAGGGGGCATGGTCCGTTTTGCCGGAACTGACGAAGCCGTGGGGCAGGACTTCCACCTTGTCGCCGTGGCTCATCCAGCACTGCACGTCGCCTTCCATGCCGGCGAAAGGGCCTTCCGAAGCGGTGATGGTGAGGGACGCCTTGCCGTATTCGCGCGATTCGGCCCGGCCGACCTTGCCGCCCAGTTGGTTGACCATGAGTTGCATGCCGTAGCAGATGCCCAGGATGGGGATGCCCAGGTCGTAGATGGCCGGGTCGACGGCAGGCGCTTTTTCTTCATAGACGCTGGCCGGGCCGCCGGTGAAGATGATGCCCTTGGGGTTCATCTCTCGGATGGCGTCGATGCTGATCGTGTAGGGGTGCATCTCACAGTAGACGTGCAGTTCCCGGACGCGGCGGGCGATCAACTGGTTGTACTGGCCGCCGAAGTCGAGGACCAGGATCGTTTCATGGGGCTTAGCCAAGAATGTTCGCTCCTCTCGAAGTCATGCCGGTTGATGGTTCTCTGTTGTTTCTAATCCATTGCGCTGTCGACGGCAATCGCATGCCCCTTTGTGCGCTCCCTTGTGGGCTACTTCTCGTAGACTTCCCGCTTCAGCACGGCCACGAAAGGAAAGTGGCGGTACTGCTCCGCATAGTCGAGGCCATAGCCGATGACAAACTCGTCGGGGATGGTGAAGCCGTTATAATCGGGGGCGACAGGCGTCTTGCGGCGGCTCGGCTTGTCTAGCGCGGTGCAGACCTTCACCGAGGCGGCGCCCCGCGATTTCAGGTTGTCCATCAGGTAGTTGAGGGTCAACCCTGTGTCGACGATGTCCTCGACGATCAGGATGTGCCGGTTTTCGATGGCCCGGTCGAGGTCCTTCAGGATCCGTACGGCCCCCGACGACTTGGCCCCCGCTCCGTAACTGGAGACGGCCATGAAGTCGATCTCAATGGGGATGTGGATGGCCCGGATCAGGTCGGCCATGAAGACGAGAGCGCCTTTGAGGATGCCCACGACCAGCAGGTCCTTGTCTTGATAGTCCTTCGAGATTCGTTCGCCCAGCTCTTTGACCTTGACTCGAATGTCTTCTTCGCTGACCAGTACGCGATCGATGACCTTGTCCATCGCTGCTGCCGCCTCCTGAAATACGAAAATAAGGCCGGCTCTCAAGACCGGCCATGCAGACGTGACATTTAGGTATACTCTTTGTCGAATCTCTAAAATTATACCAATGAATGAAAAATGGTGTCAACAGCGAAAGCCCTGTTTCTTTTAGGCCAACCGCCACCCCTTTACTGCCAGCTTTGTCCGGAGGAGGCCGCGCGAAAGATCGATGGTCAGCGGGTGGCTGCAGGCGAACCGCTTGTCCTGATGGATGACGATGCCGTCTTTGTCAAAGCACGCGTATTCGGCGGGGTCCTGCGGGCGGGGCGCCCCTACTTCGATCTCCGGCGGCGCGTCCAGATGGATGCAACAGCCGACAGAGACGTTCATGGGGATATGAATGACGCCGCCCTTTTGTTCGATAAAGGTCCGGGCTTCCGGTGTGAAGGACCAGTCCTGGAAGAAGGCCTGCTGCTGCATGGGCGATCGCTCCTTGTGCCTTTTGCCACTATTTTGACATTCTTTTCGGATTCCTACAAGCCCTGTCGCACTTTCATGGCAATGAAAAAGGCGTGGTAAAAAAACCACGTCCCGGTCTGCACAGCCCTGATCTAGCGTCCCGCCACCGGGGGCAAGGTGATGGTCTGTTTGCCGCTGTAATTGAAAAACTGCAACGTAAGGATCAGCCGATCGCGGGGCGCGTTGCGGCTAGTGGCCTCGACGACGACCTTGCGGATCAGGTTTTTCTTGGGATCGACCCAGATGCGGTAGTAGAAGTCTTTCCAGAGAGTCGTCAGGAGGCGGTTCGACACTTCGGTGCGGCACTCCATGATCAGGCATTTTTCTTCGTCCACACGGTCGGTCCCCGCTACGGTGACCCCTTCGATAGTTTTGATGTCCAGGGCTGTCAGCGGGCTGATCTCAGAGAGCAGCAAGTCCTGCGGTCCGAAGCGGTTTTTCTCGATCGTGTACCAGTTTTTCTTGATCGGATCCCAGAGGTAGAAGAGGTTTCCTACCGTATAGATCTCGGCGGGGGACTGGAGCAGCGTTCCTTTCAGGTGAAACTTCTCCCCTTCGGCCCGGTCGCCGGAAAAGCGGCTGATGACCTCTTCACGGCCATCGACACGGATGAGGAAGGTGCTCTCAAAGGAAAAACTCGGGCTCTGCAAGGTACCAGCGACAGCGCGCTTGACGACGGACATGGGGTCTTTGGGGTTCCAAAGCGCTTCATGGGCCTGCCACATCAAGTAGCCGCCGCCGGCGCCCAGGAGCAAAAACAAGACGGTGATGCCTGCGATCCACCGCCACCAGCGTCTCATGGGGATCCCCCCTTCCGGAAACCCTCCCTAAAGGAAGGGTATTTTCGGTGGAGGGGGGCACAGAACTGGAGAATATTTCTTCATGGCAAAACAGGTTCGCTAGCAGAAAAAGCATCCACCCGACCGGGAGGATGCTTCCGTCACGATAGAGGTGATCGGCGCCTGTTCATTGGCGCCTGTTTATTTTCGGGCACATTCGCTCGCTTCGCCCTTGAGGATCTCAATGCCATGGGGCAGCGCCGGCAGGATGATGTCAAGGCACTCCTGAACCGCCTTGGGGCTGCCGGGGAGGTTGACGATCAGGGTTCGGCCCCGGATGCCGGCGACGCCGCGGGTGAGCATCGCCCGTGGCGTGATTTTCATGCTCTCGGCCCGCATCGCCTCGGCGATGCCAGGGACCATTCTTTCTACCACATCTAATGTTGCCTCAGGGGTTACGTCGCGGGGCGAGAAGCCTGTCCCGCCGGTGGTAAAGATCAGGTCCAGGCCGAGGTCGTCGGCCATTTCCCGGAGGGCGGCGGCGATCTGGTCCCGCTCGTCAGGGACGACCTTGTAGGCGGCCATGGCGCCGCCGATGGTCTGGATGGCTTCGCCGATGAGACAGCCCGAACGGTCTTCCCGTTCGCCACGGCTGCCCTTGTCAGAGGCGGTGAGGATGCCGACGCGGATCATGGGGCCACCTCCTGTCCAGCGGCCTTCGCTCCGCCTTTACGCTCCTCCGGTGTGATTGCTTCTTGCGCAATGTCCTGCGGCGGTGTTACATCCTCCGCCTCACCCAGCGCAATCTTATCCGGCGCTGCCTCACCGAGTGCTGCCTCTCCCGTCGCGATGACTTCAATCGCATCGCCAACCTGAACAGGCCCCCCCGTCAACACCCGGATGAAGATGCCCTCTTTGGGCATGACGCAGTCGCCGGCTTGGTAGTAGATGGCGCAGCGGGTATGGCACTCCTTGCCGATCTGGGTCACCTCGCCGACAGCCTCCGGACCGAGCTTCAGCCGGGCGCCGATAGGCAGGGCCAATAAATCGATGCCTTCGGTGGTGATGTTTTCAGCGAAGTCGCCGGGATGGACGTCAAGGCCCAGGTCGCGCATCTTCTGAATGCTCTCCAGGGCCAGCAGGCTCACCTGGCGGTGCCAAGGACCGCCGTGGGCGTCGCCGGCAAGGCCGAAGTCCGCTTCGAGCACGCCCCTGCCTACGTTTTTTTTGCGCATCCCTTTTTTCTCACTGCTGCAAACAGCCACGATCGTTGCCACGGTCATTCCTCCCTGATGAAGTGCCCGCTCTTGCCCCCTGTTTTTTCGACGAGCCGGATGTCGCTGACGACCATGTTCTTATCCATGGCCTTGCACATGTCATAGATGGTCAACGCAGCCACGGAAACGGCCGTCAAGGCCTCCATCTCTACGCCGGTCTTGCCCGTCGTCTTGACGCGGCTTTCGATCTCCACCGTCGAATGGAGTTCGTCCAGGGTGAACTGCAGATCGACGCCGGTGAGAAACAATGGGTGGCAGAGGGGGATCAGGTCGCTCGTCCGCTTGGCGGCCATGATGCCCGCCAGGCGAGCCACCGCTAACACATCGCCCTTGGCGATCTGACCGTCCCGGACGCGCCGGAAGGTGTCCCGGTGCATCAGCACCCTTCCGCGGGCCACTGCCTCCCGCCGTGTGTCGCCCTTCAGGCCCACATCGACCATGCGGGCGCTGCCTTTTTCATCGAAGTGTGTCAAAGGTTCCATCGCTACCTCCGCTGTCATCGCTAATCTGGGGAAACCGCCATTTCAAGGGGTAGGATTACATCAAAGCACAGTGTCCATCCCCATCAAGATGACCACGCAATGAGAAGGGGGGTGCCGCAAGGGCAGTTCCCTATCCCCCGATCTGGGACATCAATTGCCGTCGGTCCCCCCAACCCTCGTCAAGCATGCTGTGCTGGTAGGGCTTGGCCTCGACGGCCTTTTGAAAGATCCTCGCCAGCAGATTGTCCGGCGCGCCCCGGCGCAAAGGCGCCCGCAGGTCGATCTCCTGCCGCGAGTGCAGACAGGGGCGCAGTTTGCCTTCCGCCGTCAGCCGCAGGCGGTTGCAGGTTCCGCAGAAGTGTTTCGAGATGGCGCTGATGAAGCCCACTGTCCCCAAGGCGCCCTCCAGGGTGTGATAGCGGGCAGGGCCGCCCCCCCGGACGCCGGGGTGGTCGCCAAGTCGCAGCCCCTGCTCAGCCATCTTTGTTTTCATCTGTTCAATCGAGATATATTGGCCACGAAAACGGGGGTCGCCTTCGCCGATGGGCATCAGTTCGATGAAGCGGACATGTATGGGCCACTGCAAGGTGAGCCGGGCGAAGTGGGCCAGTTCGTCATCATTGACACCGCCCATGACGACGACGTTCAGCTTGACGGGATGGAGGTCCGCCGCCAGGGCGGACTCGATGCCTGTCCAGACATCGTCGATCCGGCCCACACGGGTGACGGCGCGAAAGCGTTCCGGCCGCAACGTGTCGAGGCTGATGTTGACGCGGTCCAGGCCAGCCGCTTTCAGTTCACTGGCGAAGCGCGGCAGCAGGATGCCGTTGGTGGTGAGAGCCACGTCCTCGATGCCGGTCATCGCTTTCACCCGGGCCACAAAGGGGACGATTCCCTTGCGCACCAGCGGTTCTCCGCCGGTGATCCGCACCCGTCGAATGCCCTGGCTGGCGGCGATGGCGATCAGCCGTTCAAACTCTTCGAAGCGGAGCACTTC
The DNA here is from genome assembly GCF_057715735.1 of Heliomicrobium sulfidophilum. NCBI lineage: Bacteria > Bacillati > Bacillota > Clostridia > Eubacteriales > Heliobacteriaceae > Heliomicrobium > Heliomicrobium sulfidophilum. The sequence continues at coordinate 2,257,372 of NZ_JBVTZZ010000005.1, read as the reverse complement.
CCGGTGGTCAACCAGGGGAAGGCCCTCTTCGGGCATGCAGTAGATGCAGCGGAGGTTGCAGCGGTCGGTCACAGAGACGCGCAGGTAGTGGATGTCCCGGGCGAAGGCGTCGATCATTTCGGCCACCCCGTCTCTTCAATATGTCCAGCGATGAAAGGAAGGCAACGTCAATGACGAAAGGAACATCGGATCTGTCCCTTTAGAAGCAGCCCAACTCGCAATGGCGGATTTTGATCTTCATCTCGTTGGCCAGGCGTCCGACCAGGATGTAGGGCACGCCGAAGGACTCGGCGATGGCCCGGGCGTCGGTGCAGGTTAGCCGGTTGTCGGTCACGGCGTCAGTCATGGCTTGTTTGATCGCCTCGATCGAAGCGTCTCTATTCGTCATCATGGCAACCTCCTCCATCAAAGGCGACGTTATGGGAAAACAAAAAGACGGCCCGAGAAGGTCCCCGAAACCATCGTGCCGGCTCGTCCATCTCCTTTCCGCAACCAAGGGGTTCGGAGAAAAAATTCCAATATTCTGAAGCGCTCTTGTGATGTTTTTAGCATACGTGCTGACGTCTTGTTCGTCAAGGGTTTCCGGCGCTAGTCCCCCTTTTTCACACCCTTTTGACATCCTTTGAAATACATTTTTCCCCTCCCTCCCACATAAGAATCAGACGTGGGAAAGGGGGATGGCGATGGACTGGGCATTGGTCCTCAGCGGCGGCGGTTCTCGCGGCGCCGCCCATATCGGCGTAATCCAAGCCTTGGAAGAAGAAGGCCTGCGGCCCCCCCTTGTCGTCGGCGTCAGCGCCGGCAGCATCGCTGGCGCTCTCTATGGAACAGGCCACAGCGCCGATGACATGATCGCCATCGCCAAACGGGCGTCGCGGCATTTTTTCTTTGACTTCGACTGGCGCTGGATCACGGGGGCGTTGCTCGGCCTTTTTCGCCTGATTCAGGGACGCCCCAATGCGGCGCTCTGGCCCGGTCTTCCTACCGGCCTGCTCCTTGGCAACCAGTTGGAAAAACTCTTCCGTCAGATCTGGGGGCAGCGAACTTTTGACGGAACAGAACCGCCTGTCGTCGTGACGGCGGCTGACCTGATAACGGGCGCATCGATCTGCTTTCTCCCCAAAGGCCTGGAACCGCGCGATCCCCTGCCCTACCGTCGCTTCGTGACCGGCGTGCCCATCGCCCAGGCTGTCCGGGCCAGTTCGAGCATCCCCGGTGTCTTTCATCCCGTCCGGTTGAAAGAGTTTTGTCTCGTCGACGGCGCCGTGCGGGCGAACCTGCCCACCGACCTGGCCCGCAGTCTGGGCGCCAAGGTGGTCATCTGTGTCAGCTTGCGCGATCCCGATACGCCGGCCTTCCCGCCCGATAACCTGATCGGGACGGTCCTGCGTTCTATTGATATCATGGGCTATGAGATCGATCTGTGCACGATCCTGGGCGGCGCCGATCTGGTTATCGAACCGACCCTTGGCCCCATGGGTGTCTTCGACTTCAACAATATCGACGAGGCGGCCAAGGCGGGTTATGCCGCCGCCAAGGCCGCTATGCCGTCGATCCGGCGCATCCTTCAGGTCCCGCCGGTTCAACCGAAAGAGCCCTCGGTGACAGAACACCGGACATCACAGGGGCTCGTCATCCGCATCGGCAGAGAAAAGCAAGGGAGCGTTCCATAGCCGTAATACAGATACGTAAGCAGAGAAGCGAGATTGGAAAGAAGCAAATAAAGTTACTTCTCCTCCGTTTCACTAAGACCGCTAAACAAGGACCCCACAAAAACAAAGGCGCCCTAGGCCCAGCGAACATGGTTTCGCCGGGCCTAGGGCGCCTCTGCCCCTGCATCACTATACCTCTTGAGACATTATAGGGCTCGCATCAGCCTTTTGCAAGCAGGAATCGATAACTATTTAATTGATCAGGTGGTGACAAATAAGGTCCTGTCTACCCGGTTACAGAGCAATAGCGCCCCGTTCACCCGTCCGGATCCGCACTGCTTCTTCGATGGGCAGGACGAAGATCTTCCCGTCGCCTACGTTCCCAGTCCGGGCAGCTTCGATGATGGCCTGGACCACTGATTCCACTTCGCCGTCCGCTACGGCCAGTTCCAGCTTCACCTTCGTCCGCAAGGTGATGGCGTATTCCTGCCCACGGTAGACGCCGGTCTCTCCCTTTTGTCTTCCGCATCCCATCACCTGGGTCAGGGTCATGCCCCGGATGCCGATGGCCTCCAAGCGCTGTTTGACCCGGTCCAGACGCTCCGGACGGAAGACCGCTTCAATTTTTTTCACTCCGTTCACTCCTACGAAATTCTTTATTGCATGTCGTAGGCGACGATGATCGCTTCCGCCACGGCTTTCAGACTCATCCGCTTGTTCATGGACTGCTTCTGGATGCGCCGGAAAGCTTCCGACTCATTGATGCCCAGGTTGCGCATCAGGAGACCTTTGGCCTTCTCGACGAGCTTGCGCGTTTCGATGGTATTCTTCAACTGCCGTATTTCTTTTTCCAACCGGCTGACTTCTCGGAAGCGGCTGACGGCGAGGTCGATAATCGGCTGCAAGGACATCTCCTGCACTGGTTTGATCAGGTAGGGAAGCAGGGTGTCGGTCTCCCGGCTCCGGTGATTTTCTCGACCTCGTTCCACAAGCAGGACGACCGGACAGAGCCGTTCATCTTCAATCAGGTGGGCTACACTTTCACCATCCTTCATCGCCGGTTGAACGGAGATGAAGACGAGATCAGGGGTGAGTCGGCGAATCAGTTTCAATGTACTGAGACCGTCTTCGGCTTCGCCAACGACCATCTGACCCAGGGTGTGCAGCAGTTTTTTCAATTCCGCTCGCTGCGTCTCGTCGGGCTCCCCGAGTATCACGCGCAGTCCTTGCATGGCCTTGCCTCCAACTTGTGTCTCTCTGTCCCTAAACGAAAAGCCCCTCATCAACGCTTATATGCCTTACAACGGACAGTACTTATATTGTAACGACCATCGCCACATGCGTCAAAGGGTGTCGCCGATAAATGCAAAGATGAGGGGTTTTCGTATTGTGCTTGAGGGTTTTTTTACTTTTGCCGCCATTATACATGGACGAGATTATTCCGTCGGGGATATAATAAAACTGTCTCGACAGTGCGGGATGAAAATGTAACAGGAGAAATGGCATGGACTTCGCTCTACTGATCGCAACTGGCCTCGTGGCAGGAACGCTTGGCTCCCTCGTGGGGGTCGGCGGCGGATTTATCGTTGTTCCCGTGTTGTTGCTTGTCTTTGCCTATCCTCATATATGGACAGTGTCTACTTCCCTTTTCTTCATCTTTATTAACTCCTTTGTGAGCAGTTATAACTACTCCCGGCAGAAGCGCGTCGACTTTGCCACGGGAATTCCCTTCGCTCTCAGCACCATCCCCGGCGCGCTTGTCGGCGCCCATCTTGTTCCTTACCTAAGCGGCAAAGCCTTCGATAGCGCATTCGCCGTGCTTTTGCTTCTTGTCTCCCTGTTCATGCTCTTTAAGCCACAGGGACCACCAAAGGATCGCACGCCCAATTGGATGGGCAAGAAAACGATGCGTCAATTTACTGATGCCCACGGGGTAGCACATGAGTACAGCTTCAGCCTTCTCTTCGGTGTCTTGATCAGCTTTTTCGTCGGCTTCCTGTCGAGCATTTTTGGCATCGGCGGCGGGATCATCCATGTGCCAGTCATGACGTTGATTATGGGCATTCCGCCTCATATTGCCACAGCCACATCCATGTTTATTCTGACTATCTCTTCTCTCGCTGGAACAGTGCCTCACCTGGTCGCCGGAGATGTGCAGATGGTTGCTTCGGCAGCACTCTCTATCGGGGCCATCGTTGGTGCTCAAATTGGAACGCGCTTAGCCCCTCAGGTGAACAGTCGGCGCCTGATGCAGCTGTTTTCGATTATTATGTTGCTGCTGGCGCTTCGTTTGCTTCTTAGGTAACGCGATGCTCGATGGCGGATTGCCTTTGACAGGATCGCCAAAAGGTGCTTCTGAGAAAGAAAGCACCTTTTGGCGTAGTTATTTGTGGTTATTTATTCGCTGACTGTAATGGTCTGCTTGTGAAATTGGCATCACGCTGCCGCGGATTGCCTAAGGCACTGTTCAACGCTCAGATGCTGTACTTTTCCATCTCGATAATTGACTGGGCAATGGAACGCGTTAATGCTTTTTCATTGACCGGCACATGACGTGTCAGTTTTTTCAAGATGGACAATTGTGAGCGCAGTGCATCCCCTTCTTCCATAGCGGCTAAGGATTTTTTGGCGATAACTTCGATGGCTGTGATGCGCTGATAGATATAGGCTGTGGCCAGTTGGATGGCCATTGCAGCTTTTTCCGGTCCAGACTGGACGAGTTTTTTCTTGGCCCGTAGCAAGGCGCTTTCCATTGCAAAGACGGCCATGACCAGATCAGCTATGTTCCGAAGGAGTTCTTGTTCTTCCGCCAGCGCTTTTTGATACTTCTGTACGGCTATGCCTGCCACGAAGAGCACTGTCTTTTTGCTGCGCTCAATCAGGTCTTCTTCAATATTCAAGGGCATACCGTTGTCAGCGTGAATGCCGAGGCTGAACAGTTCTGATTGGAGCCTCTGGGCAGCTGCGAGCAACGGAATCTCCCCTTTCATGGCCCGTTTCAGCAGCGTATCGGGGATCAACAGCCGGTTGATCTCATTGGTGCCTTCAAAGATCCGGTTGATGCGGGCGTCACGGTAGATGCGCTCGATCTCGTACTCCTGGGTGTAGCCGTACCCACCATGGATCTGCACGCCTTCATCGGCGACAAGGTCGAGCATTTCAGAGGCGAGAATCTTGCAAATCGAACACTCGACGGCATACTCCGCTGTAGCCTGCAGCGGTTCTTTGACCTCCAAGGCTTTTTCGATCAGTCCGGCTGTGCGATAGATAACCGACTCGGCGCCATACAGTTCGATGGCCATATTGGCGATTTTCTCCTGGATCAAGGGAAAGCGAGCGATGGGGCTATTGAACTGCGCGCGCGCGTTGGCATACTTGGCGGACAGGTGGAGCGCCCATTTGGCCGATCCGATGCAACCGGCGCCGAGCTTGAATCTGCCGATGTTCAATATGTTGAAGGCGATATGGTGCCCTTTGCCGATTTCACCGAGCAGGTTTTCCGCAGGGACCTTGGCGTCTTCCAGAATCACCGGGCAGGTGGATGAGCCCTTGATCCCCATCTTCTTTTCTTCCGGACCGATGGACAAGCCAGGCGTGTCCCGATCAACGATAAAGGCGGTAAACTTATCGCCGTCCACCTTGGCGTAGACGATAAAGACATCGGCGAAGCCGGCGTTGGTGATGTACTGTTTCGTTCCGTTCAGGATGTAGTGGCGACCATCTTCACTCCGGATCGCCTTCGTCTTTGCGCCGAGCGCATCGGAACCGGAACCGGGCTCGGTCAGGCAGTAGGCGGCAATTTTTTCGCCGCTGCCCAGCGCCGGGAGGTATCGCTGCTTCTGTTCTTCATTGCCGAAGAATACGATCGGCAAGGTGCCGATGCCTACATGGGCGCCATGGCTCAGGCCGAAGGACCCGCCGCGGGCCATATGCTCAGTGATCAGCGTCGAAGAGATTTTATCGAGAGCGACGCCGTCATATGCCTCGGGGATGTCGGCGGCCAAGAGTCCGATCTCTCCGGCTTCTTTCAACAGTGACCGCGTTAATTCGTAGTCGAGTTTCTCAATCGCTTCCAGATGGGGCGCCACGTTACCGGCGATAAAATCAGCCGTCGTCTGAGCGATCGTGCGTTGTTCCTCCGTAAAATCTTCTGGGATAAAGATCTGTTCCACTGAAAGGGATTCTGTCAAAAAGTGTCCGCCACGAATGAAGTCACCCATGCTTTTTCACCTCATAAAAATAGTGATATCGGACTCGTGCCGAAAAAATATTATTCAAAATCTTTCGAATACAGCAGCCGCACCCATTCCGCCGCCGATGCACATGGAGACGACACCGTAACGAGCTTGGCGACGTTTCATCTCATACAAGAGTGTCGTCGTCAGTTTGCTCCCTGTGCAGCCAAGGGGATGGCCGAGGGCGATGGCCCCACCATTGACGTTGACACGTTCGGGATCAAGGCCCAGGTGATTCATGACATACAGTGCCTGGGCGGCGAAGGCTTCGTTGATTTCAAAGAGGTCCACGTCGTCTTGTCCGATCCCAGCCAGTTTGAGTGCTTTCGGGATCGCCTCCACCGGGCCGATGCCCATGATCTCAGCAGGTACACCGCCGACGGCGAATGAGCGAAAAGCACCGAGCACCGGCAGTCCTAACTGTTCTGCCTTTTCTCTTGATGTGACCAGCACAGCCGACGCACCGTCACTGGTTTGCGAAGCGTTCCCCGCTGTGACCGTGCCGTTTTCGCGAAAAACCGGGCGCAGCTTTGCCAAAGCGTCCAGCGATGTGTCAGGCCGGATCCCTTCATCTTTGTCAAAGAGGACCTCCTGCTCCTGCAGTTTTCCATCGGCATCGACCCACCGTTTGCTGACGGTCACCGGTATCAACTCTTCATTGAACCGTCCCTCCGCTTGTGCTCTGGCAGCCTTTTGTTGACTCGCCAAAGCGAAGCGATCTTGAGCTTCGCGACTGACGCCGAAGCGGGCGGCCACATTTTCCGCTGTGACACCCATGGTCATGTACGCTTCCGGCATGTGTTCCATCAGATAGGGATTGGGGGCGATCTTTGTGCCGCCCATGGGTATGGTGCTCATGCTTTCCACGCCACCGGCGATCATCACCTCGGCAAAACCGGCCATTACTCGTTCCGCCGCAATGGCGATCGATTGCAGCCCTGACGAGCAAAACCGATTGACCGTCATGCCGCAGACACTATAGGGCAGCCCGGCACGCTGGGCTACAATACGGCCCAGGTTCATCCCCTGTTCCGCTTCCGGGAAGGCACACCCTAGGATGACATCTTCCACCTCTTCCGGTGCGATGGCCGGCACACGCGCCAGCGCCCCTCTGACCGCAATGGCGGCTAAATCTTCCGGTCGCACATCTTTCAAGACTCCTTTGGGCGCTTTGCCGACAGGAGTCCGTACAGCGCTGACGATCACTGCCTCTCTCATCTTTCCGAACCTCCCATCGATCAATTCCGTAGCGGCTTTCCTTTCGCCAACATGTAACGCATCCGCTCCTGGCTCTTCGGTTCGCCGACAAGACTGAGGAAAGCCTCCCGTTCAAGATCCAAGAGGTACTGTTCTGGAACGAGGCTCTTGGCCGGGATAGCGCCTCCGCTCAATACGTGGGCGATCTTGCCGGCAATCTTGGCATCATGTTCGCTGATCCGTCCCGCCTGCAAGAGCGTGTATAGGCCGAGCTTCATCAACGCCAACCCCGGCTCGCCGACGACAGGAAGTTTTCGTGGCATCGGCGGCATATAACCCTGTTCCCACAGTGCGCCCACTTTTTGCTTGGCATCAAAGAGTTGGCGATCTTTGTTCATGGTGATGCCGTCGCTGTGACGGAAATAGCCCAGTTGTTGGGCTTCCATGGCGCTTGTCGACACCTTGGCCATGGCGATCGTCTCAAATACTCGGTTGACGATCGGTTGTAGGTCGTCCTTTTCTGTGACACCTGCCGCATCCATAGCCCGCAGCAGCAGTTCCTTATGGCCAGTGCCGCCGGGTATGAGGCCAACGCCCGCCTCCACTAGGCCGATGTACGTCTCTGCGGCTGCTTGGATAGCCGCTGCCGGCATGGTCAGTTCGCAGCCGCCACCCAAGGTCAGGCCGTGGGGCGCCACGACGACTGGCCGGCGGCTGTACTTGATGGCCGTGGCTGCCTGTTGGAACTGGCGCACCATCCCGTCGATCTCATCCCAGTTCTCGTCTTCCGCTTCCAAGAGGATCAGCATCAGGTTGGCGCCGACGCAGTAGTTAGCGCCATCGTTGCCGATGACGAGGCCTTTGAAATTGCGTTCTACCTCTTCAAGGCTCCAGCGGATCATCTGCAGAAAGTCAGGGCCAATGGCATGCTTCGGTGAATGAAAATCGAGAAAGGCCACATCATCGCCCATGTCATAAAGGGATGCGCCTGCATTGGAACGAATGGGTGGTTGTTTGCGCAAGTCAGCCGCCTGCAACGGTGCAGATGATCGACTGATTTCTGCTGATTCGCCCGACACTCGCACATAGAAACGCTTGTGCTCCCGCTCCTCGTAGAAGCGTTCTCTTCCGTCCTCCAGCATCTGAGCCACCCATGGTGGGATCGGATCTCCCTCTGCCCGCATTCTCGCCACGCTTTCCTTGAGCCCAATTGCATCCCACGTTTCAAAGGGTCCCAGGGACCAGTTAAAGCCCCATCGCATCGCTTCGTCCACACTGACGATGTCATCGGCGATTTCAGGGAGCTTATGGGCCGAGTAGAGCAGCACTTTTTTGAGGATCTCCCAACTGAACTGGGCAGCAGGATCTTTACCACTGATCAGCGTCGTGATTTTTTCTGCTGTTCCCTTGCCTAGCTTGGCTGTTTCCAGGGAAGGCATGGCGATCTTTTTACGGGGTTGATAGGTGAAGGTGTTGAGATCGAGGGCGCCGATCGCTGACCCTTGCGGTCCTTTTTCTTTGCGATAAAAGCCCTGGCCGCTCTTGTCGCCCAGCCAGCCCTTTTCGAGCATCTGCCGCAGCGATGCAGGTGTGGCAAAGGCCGCCTTTTCTTCGGGGTCTGTCGTGGACTCGAATACGTTATTGGCCACATGGACAAAGACATCGAGTCCGACCAAATCGAGCGTCCGGAAGGTAGCGCTCTTGGGCCGACCGATGACAGGACCCGTCAAGGCGTCTACCTCGTCTACAGTCAGTCCATATTTCTCCATGGCCTGCAAGGTGACGAGTAAGCCGTAGGTGCCGATGCGGTTGGCGATAAAGTTCGGCGTATCCTTGGCCAAGACGACGCCTTTGCCCAACTGCTTTTCGCAGAAGGACTTCATGAAACCGATGAGTTCTTCGTCCGTTTCGTGACAAGGGATGAGTTCCAGCAGTTTCATATACCGGGGCGGGTTGAAAAAATGGGTCCCCATGAAATGGCGCCGGAAGGAATGGGAGCAATCGGCCACGATCTGGTTGATTGATACACCTGATGTGTTAGAGCTGACGATCGTTCCCGGCTGCCAGTAAGATTCCACCCGTTTCCAGAGCGCTTGCTTGACATCCACCTTTTCGACGATGGCCTCGATCACCCAATCGGCTGTAGACACACGAGGAAGGTCATCTTCCAGGTTGCCGACAGCGATTCGCTCCAAAACTTCCGGGATGAACAAGGGAGACGGTTTTTGCTTGAGCAGATTCTCCTTGGCCTTGGCGGCAATGCGGTTTCTCACCGCCCGGTCCTGTAAGGTTAAGCCCTGCTTCGCCTCTTCTGGTGTAAGTTCTTTGGGGACGATATCCAGCAGCAGTACATCGCGGCCGGCATTGGCCAGATGGGCGGCGATCGCCGAACCCATCACGCCTGCTCCGAGAACAAGGACGGTTTGGATTGACGGGATCATGCTTTCCCTCCTTATGGATGCGAAATGGTTGCGCTATAGCCTTCCGTGTATCAACAGCGGACATCGATGGCCATTCAATCTGAATGAGCACTCATTCATCAAGCCCCAGGCACCTGTTCACTTGGTGATGCCTCTGAGGATCATGCGGAGCAATGGCTCTCCTTGCGCTCTCAACGAGTATGCCTTTTGGCTGAATACCCAGGAGGTGGCCACCTCGTTGATACCGCCAAAGATGAGTTGACGGGCCAGTTTAGCAGACAAGGCGGGATCGAAATACCCCTGCTCCTGGCCCACGAGAATCGTCTGTTCAATGACCTGGAAGTACCACCGGAGAACAGGCGCAATACCATTGCGGATGATCGGGTTCGGTTGACGCAGTTCGAATTGAATCACCCGCGCCATCTCAGGGTCTTCTTCCAAGCGAGAAAGGTGTCGATTGACAATGCAGGCGATCTGGTCTCTTGCATCCTCCATGGAGCGCAGTTGTTCTTGCAGCGCTGTAATGAAGCTCCCTACTTGCTGCTCAAAGAGGCGGATCATCAGTTCTTCTTTGCTGCGAACATAGAGATAGATGGTTCCTTCGGCGATTCCCGCTTGTTTGGCGATTTTGGCAATCTGGGAATTATGAAAGCCGTTGCTCGCAAAAATCACCTTCGCCGCTTCCAAGATGATCGGCAGTTTATCCTTCTCTCGTTGCCGTGTGCCAGCCAGTACAACTCACGCCTCTCGTGCAAATATCATAAATTTTCTGTATTCTTTGCAGCCACCTCTTTTTCCTCTTCCAGCAATCGACGCCGCAAGATTTTACCGGAGAGTGTTTTGGGCAATTCTGTCCGGAACTCAATCGCCCGTGGGACTTTATAGCTGGCAAGGTTGGTCCGGCAGTGTTGTTCGATCTCCGCAGCCGTGACTTCCATGCCGGCTTTGCGCACGATATAGGCCTTCACTGTTTCTCCTCGGTACGGGTCAGGAACACCGACGACAACAGCTTCCTGGATGCCAGGGTGTTCGAAGAGAACCTCTTCGACCTCGCGAGGGTAGATGTTGTATCCGCCAGCGATGATGATGTCTTTTTTCCGGCCAACGATGTGAAAAAATCCATCTTCATCCATGTAGGCCAGGTCGCCCGTGAACAGCCAATCATCGCGCAACACCGCACTCGTCTCGTCTGGACGGTTCCAGTATCCTTTCATGACCTGCGGCCCTTTGACGACCAGTTCGCCGACTTCTCCGCCGGCGATCACCGCTGCGGTCTCCGGGTCGACGATTTTCACTTCCGTGTCCGGCAAAGGCAGTCCAATACTGCCCGCTTTTCGCCTGTGCCACAAGGGGATGCAATGGGTCACCGGAGACGCTTCTGTCAGCCCGTAGCCTTCCACGACACGGCCGCCTGTCAGTTCTTCAAACCGCTGTTGCACCTCCACAGGCAATCCTGCTGCGCCACTGATGCATCCTTTGATCGAGGAGAGGTTATACTGGTGAGCCTTCGGATGGTTGATGATCGCGATGTACATGGTCGGTGTTCCTGGGAACATGGTAGGGCGTTCTTTATCGATCGTCTCCAGGATCCTGTCGCTGTCAAAGCGAGGCAGCAGGATCAGTTCGGCGCCGATGGCTACGCCAAGATGCATGCCCATCGTCAACCCATAGACGTGGAAAAATGGCAAGACACAGAGTACCCGTTCTTTTCCCGGTTCACACCGATAAAACCACGCCCCGATCTGCTGGGTATTCGCGTTGATATTCCCGTGCGTCAGCATGACGCCTTTTGGCGTTCCCGTCGTCCCGCCGGTGTACTGGAGCAGCGCCACATCGTCCATCCTTCTTGGCGCCAAATCGACTTCCGCCTTTTCCACACCCAGGACATGTAGCCAGCGATGGATTTGGACATCGCCGACGGCTGGGCTGGCGCCTTGCGTTGCGGTTGTGGAAGAATTGGCTTGGCTCGGAGCGGCCGTGAGATAATCGTGGGCGCCCGTGAAAATAACCTGTTCGATCTTCGTCTTTTCAATCGCCCCTATCACCCGCTCTTGCAGTTGGTCTAAGGCGACGATGATCTTGGCGCCTGAATCCTGCAACTGGTATTGCAGTTCCCGCTCAACATAGAGCGGATTGGCCATGACTACGACGGCGCCGGCATGAAGGATGCCATAGAAGGCGATGACCGCCTGTGGGCAATTGGGGAGCATGATACAGACTGCGTCACCGGGACGCAGGCCCATACGAACCAAGGCATCCGCGAAACGGGTCACACCCGCCCACAACTGCTGGTAGGTCATTCGCACTCCCAGATAGGAAATCGCTCCATGATGGGGGAAGGCATCGACGGTGCTTTTCAACATTTCCGGCACCGTTTCCCTTCTGTAGGTTAAGCGGTGTGGCACTTCCGGTGGATAACTGCGCAACCATTCTTTGCCCACATTCCACTCATTGAAGCCCGGACAACTCGACCTATCCATTCGAACTCACCTCATCGATCGATGGTTTTTTCGCTCCGATGTCACACACTCCTTGGGGAGGTGCTAGCCACCAGGTTTTGTTGGCGTAGTTGCTTTGGACTTTTTTTAAGCGAGTGCGCTGCCGCTTATATTCCTCGATCATCGCGACCAGTCGATGGCGGAAATGATCCTGAAGGGCTACTTGAGACAGCCTGCTTTCTCGGTTGTCATCGTGCAGCACTGGCAACCCTGTTTCCACAGCGCGGATTGTTCCGCAGAGCGGGCACTCCAGCTTCCTGTCTTTGCGGAGTCGAAAAAGGTCTGCCCCACATGCAGGACATTCACAATCCCTTTCCTCGACCTCATCGGCAAGCCACAGCCTGCGTCCTAACGCTCTTGCCCGTTCCAGGTTTTCAGGTTGATCAAAACACTCGCCTGGAAGGGCCGCACGCAGGGTCCAGCAGTCTACCAAGCGCATTTCCAGAACGCCAGGCAGCACGAGGGCAGCGGTTTTGGCATAGCCCTCCCAGTTTTCAATCCCATACGGAATGACCATCAGGCATGGTTTGCCACGCGTCCTGTCGACATAGTGATGTGCGCCTAACAATCGATCGAGAAACACTTTCAATGACCCGTGAGGGCCAAAAAAGTAAACAGGAACGCCAATCACCAGTGCATCTGCTTCTGCAATTTTTTCCATTACGAAGGTAAAATCATCGGGAATGACACATCCCTGGGTGGGATGGAGACAGCGGTAACAACCGTTGCACGGTGCGATGCGGCAGTCAGGCAAGCGGATCAACTCCTGGGAACAGGGGCCTGGGACGTTATCCATGATTTCTTTGAGCAGCAATTCGCTGTTTCCCGAATGACGTTTCGAAGCGACGATTCCGAGAACTTTTTTCATGAAATCACCTCCTTCTGTGCATGGGCCAGGGTTGCCCTTAAATGAGTGAGTATTCATTCAGTTTTGTGCAACAGTGATGGGTGGCGTTGTTTTTATATTGTATATCTATTCTGAATTTTCCGTCAATATGTTTTAAAAAATTAGGGTCTCCTTCTTTTTCCATCGAAGAAGACCCTTGTTGATGTTCGTTACAAAACTCGCGCCATCCCCTCGTAGATCATCCCTCGCTCAGTGGCGTCAATGGTGACGACGGCGCCGTCGGAGAGGACCTCGAAGGCGTTGTCGACGCCGACGATGACGGGGATCCCGAACTGCAACCCCACGATGGCCGCATGGGAGGTGAGGCCGCCTTCCACGGTGATGATGCCAGCGCAGCGTTCAAGGGCCGGCACGTAATCGCGGTCAGTGCCGAAGGCGACGAGGATCTCGCCCTTCTCCAACCGGGCGGCGTCGGCGGCGGAGCGGCAGAGGCGCACCTGGCCGACAGCCTTCTTGCGGCCGATGCCCATGCCATGGGCCAGCACCCGGCCGGCCACATGGACCTTGAGCAGGTTGGTCGTGCCTGATACGCCGACAGGCACGCCGGCCGTGACGACGACGAGGTCGCCCGTCTCGATGCGGCCTTCTTTCAAGGCGCAGTCGATGGCGTCACCGAGCATCTCGTCTGTGCCTGCCGTCTCCCGCACCTTCATCGGCTCGGCGCCCCAGACGACGGCCATCTGGCGCATCACCTTCGTCTCCGGCGTCGCCGCGATGATGGGGCAGTTAGGGCGGTAGCGGGAAACCATGCGAGCTGTCGAGCCGGCTTTGGTCAAGGTGATGATTGCCTTCGCTTGCAGGTCGGCGGCGATGCTGCAGGTGGCGTGGCTGATCGAATCGGTGACCGAACCAAGGCCGGCTTTGCGGCGGCGATCCAGTTCCTCATCATGGCGAAGGGCTTGCTCGGTGCGCATGGCGATGCGGGCCATCATGGTGACGGCCTCGACAGGGTACTTGCCGGCTGCCGTCTCGCCGGAGAGCATGATGGCGTCGGTCCCGTCGAGGATAGCGTTGGCCACGTCCGTCGCTTCGGCCCGGGTCGGACGGGGGTTGCGAATCATCGAATCGAGCATCTGTGTCGCCGTGATCACCGGCTTGCCGGCGATGTTGCACTTTTCGATGATTAGCTTCTGCACCAGAGGAACGTCTTCCGTCGGGATGGCCACGCCGAGATCGCCCCGGGCGACCATGATCCCGTCGGAGACGGCCAGGATCTCGTCGATATTGTCGACACCCTGGTGGTTCTCGATCTTGGCGATCAACTGCATGGAGGCGCCGCGGTCCTCCAGGATCTTGCGGATGCCGAGCACATCGGAGGCGTCGCGGACAAAGGAGATGGCGACAAAGTCCATGTCCTGGGCGATGCCGAACTCGAGGTCCTTCACTTCTTTTTCACTGATGGCCGGCATGCGCAAGGCCACGCCGGGGACACTGACGCCTTTGCGGCTGCTCACATCGCCGCCGTTTTTGACGCGGCAGCGGATCTCGCCGGCCTCGACGGTCGTCACTTCCATCTCGATGTTCCCGTCATCGATGAGCACCCGCACGCCGGGTTGGACATCCTCGACAAGGCCGCCGTAGCTGATCGGCAACCGCTCCTTCGTCCCCAAGGTCCCGTTGTCGGGAAAGAGGATCACTTCCGCGCCTTCCTCGAGGGTGGTTTTGCCACCAGCCACCTGGCCGAGGCGGATCTCGGGGCCTTTCGTGTCGAGGAGGATGGCGATGGGCTGCTCTACGGCGTTGGCCGCCTGGCGAACAGCGGCGATGCGGGCGGCATGCTCCTCATAGGTGCCGTGGGAAAAGTTCAACCGGGCCACCCGCATGCCGGCCCGGATCATCTCCATCAGGATGTTGGGATCGGAACTGGCCGGTCCAACGGTGCAGACGATCTTCGTGCGGGGCGTTCCGGTCGGAGAAGCCTCTTGGGTAAAAGCATGCATGAGTTCGAACCTCCCCGTGGGAAGGCTGGAGCGCCTCCCCTTCTTGCTCTTGCGCTGATTGCCTTGGCCTCTATTCGTTCTGCTAGCTAGTCTGTGCTTCGTCGGATTACTTCTTCAGCCCGCTGCCGGCTTCCTCCCATCCCCGGAAAAGATGACCAAAAATTTACCTTCTCGTCACCAACAGGTAGACGAACCAGGCGCCCCCTCCGATGAGGAGCAGGGAGCCGAGGCGCGAATGATAGCCGTAAAGCAGCGCCCCCAGGAGCAATACGATGACGGCCGCGCCATAGAGGCCCCCGCGGACCTTGGCCCAATTTTGATCAGAGAACACTTCGCTCACCCCGAGGGTAGTTTACCCCCAGCGTATTAAATGGATAACACGCTAGCCAGACGGTACAGTTCCTCGTCCAGACCATGTCGTTCCGTCAAGGCCTTGTCTAGGTTCTCCTCGACCAGTTCGCCTTTGCGCACGCCGAGCATGATGTTGCTCTGGCCCCGCAGGAGCGCTTCCACCGCCTGAGCGCCCATGCGGGAGGCCCAGATCCGGTCCGTCGCCGTTGGGTTGCCGCCACGCTGGATGTGGCCCAGGATGGTCACTCGCGTCTCCAGGCCTGTCTTCTCTTCGATGCGCTTGCCGATCTCGACGGCGCTGCCGGCCCCTTCAGCGACGAGGATGATCGAGTGCAGCTTGCCCCGGTCATGGCCGCGCTTCAGGCGGGCGCAGACCTCATCGATGTCAAAGGGCACCTCGGGCACCAGGATCGACTCGGCACCGCCGCCCAAACCAGCCAGCAACGCGATATGGCCGGCGCGCCGGCCCATCACCTCGATCACATTCGTCCGGTCATGGGAGGTGGCTGTATCGCGAATCTTGTTGATGGCGTCAAGGACGGTGTTCACCGCCGTATCGAAGCCGATGGTGTAGTCTGTGCCGGGGATGTCGTTGTCGATGGTGCCCGGGATGCCGACGATGCGGATGCCGTGGCGCATCAAGGCCTGGGCGCCGCGGAAGGAGCCGTCGCCACCGATGACGACAAGGGCGTCGACGCCGGCGTCTTTTAGCTTGCTGGCGGCCAATGCCTGGTTTTCTGCTTCGAAAAATTCCCTGCAGCGGGCTGTTCGCAATACCGTGCCGCCGCGGTGGATGATGTCGCCGACGGATCCGACATCCATGGGACGCATCTCTCCTGCCAGCAGCCCCGCGTAGCCGCGCAGGATCCCGGACACGTTACTCCCCCGGTAAATGGCCGTCCGGACGACGGCGCGGACACAGGCGTTCATGCCCGGTGCGTCGCCTCCTGAGGTGAGGACACCGATATGTTTGACCAAACCAATCCCTCCGAAAAGCAAATTCGAAAAGCTGTCTTGGATAGGCGAAAAACCAGTCTCGAAAACTAGATTGCCCTCAACGCCCCATCCTCTTGCGGTCTTTTCCTTGAGGTAAAATTCTTCCCTTTCGCGCCCAATCCTTCTGACTTGTTCGCACAAACATTATCTGACATGCAATAAAAGACGCCGCCGGTTTTAGCGCCGGCGGCGTCTTTTATTGCATTTTTCGAAAGGGTTCCAAACCTCTGCTCCCGTCCGGCCTTTTACATACCCGCGGCGTCGGTTGCGTCGGCTTCAAAGGCACCATAGGGCTCATCTTCGATGCAGTGCAAGCCCAGGTTGCGGTATTTCTCATAACGGCTATCGACCAGTTCCTGAACGGAAAGGGTCATCAGCTTCTCCAGTTCGTCGCTGAGCGCCGCCGCCAGCTCTTTCGCTGTCCCAATCGGGTTGCGGTGGGCGCCACCAGAGGGCTCGGGGACGATGCGGTCGATCAGCCTCAGGTCTTTCAGCCGCTCAGCGGTGATGCCCATGGCTGCGGCGGCCTGCGGCGCCAGAGTGGCGTCTTTGAAGAGGATCGAGGCCGCCGATTCGGGCGAGGCCACCGAGTAGACGGCATGCTCCAACATGAGCAGGCGGTCGGCCACACCGAGGGCCAATGCGCCGCCGCTGCCGCCTTCGCCGATGATCACCGAGATGATGGGCACCGGCAAGGCGGCCATCTCCAGGAGGTTGCGGGCGATGGCTTCCGCCTGTCCCCGCTCCTCAGCGCCGATGCCGCAGTAAGCGCCCGGCGTGTCGATGAAGCAGATGATGGGCCGGCCGAACTTGGCCGCCTGCCGCATCAGCCGCAGGGCTTTGCGGTAGCCTTCGGGGTGAGGCATGCCGAAGTTGCGGTAGATGTTCTCCTTCGTGTCCTTGCCTTTGACATGGCCGATGACGGTGACAGGCCGGCCCTGGAAGCGGCCGATGCCGCCCATGATCGCCGGGTCGTCGCCATAGAGGCGGTCGCCCTTCATCTCAAAGAATTCTTCGAGGAGCAAGCGGATGTATTCGATCGTGTTGGGACGGTCTGGATGGCGGGCCAGTTGGGCCTGCTGCCAAGGCGTCAGATCACGGTAGATCTTCTTGCGCAGTTCCTCCGCCTTCTGTTCCAGCGTGGCGATCTCGCTGCTGAAATCGAGGTCTTTTTCCTGGGAGAAGGTGCGCAGTTCATTGATCTTCGTCTCCAGTTCAAAAAGCGGCTTTTCAAATTCCAACGGCAGCGCCATCAGCCTTCAACCCCCTCGGCGGCAGTAAAGTTATGCAGGCCCAGCAGCGCGGCCAGTTGCTCCCGCATCTTCGGACGATCGATGATGATATCGACCATGCCGTGTTTTTGCAAAAATTCGGAACGTTGGAATCCTTCAGGCAATTTCTGACGGATCGTCTGCTCGATGACGCGGGGACCGGTAAAGCCGATCAAGGCGCCTGGCTCGGCGATGATCAGGTCGCCCAGCATGGCAAAGCTGGCTGTCACGCCGCCCGTCGTCGGGTCGGTGAGGACGGAGAAAAAGGGCAAGCCGGCCTCAGAGAGGCGGGTCAAGGCCGCGCTGGTGCGGGCCATCTGCATCAAGGACAGGACGCCTTCTTGCATGCGAGCGCCACCCGAAGCGGAAAAGAGCACCAGAGGCAGGCGCAGCTTCAGCGCCCGTTCGGCGGCACGAACGATCTTCTCGCCGACGACAGCGCCCATGGAAGCCATGATGAAGCGGGGATCCATGACACCGATGACAACGGGAATGCCGCAGATCTTGCCTTGACCGGTGGTGATCGCCTCGCCCATTGACGTTTCAATCTGACACTTCTGAATTTTTTGTGCATACCCAGGGAACTTGAGGGGATCTTTCGATACCAGTTCCCGGTCCCACTCGATGAAGCTGTTCTTGTCGACCAGCATGTCGATCCGTTCCTGAGCCGTCATCCGAAAATGGTAACCGCACCGGCATACCTTCAGATTCTTCTCCAACTCTTTCGTCAACAGGATCTGCTGACACTGCTTGCATTTCACCCACAAGCCATCCATTTGTTTATCGCGCCCCTTATTCGAAAGTGGTTCCAGATAGTACGGTTACGCTGGGGAACTGCCCGTGGCGTGACATGATGGGTGGCGTGGGCCGAGGCTTGGGTGGATCACCCCCCCAAGGCCCCGCTCAAAATCTCATGGGCTTCTTCGGCTTCTGATTCGGGTACGAGGATTTCTACGGAACCTGAATCGCCAAGATGAGGCACCCCGACAGGTCGCAACATGACGAGCAAACCTTCGTTCGTGAGTACGTTCTTAAACATTTCGGCGGTGGAGCGGTTGGGTGCGATGTAAACGACGGTCCACATAGGGAATCACCTCTCTCCTGTCCCATTCAGATTCCGGCTTCGATTTCACCGTGCTTGGTAAAAATGGTGGCCCGGCCTCGGATTTTCATGGCCGATGTGTGTTCGGTGAACTGGGCGACCATGACCTCGCCCTTGTCCAATTTCTCTGAATGGTGAAACCTCGTGTCCTTGCCCCGGGTCAGGCCGATGATAGTTACGCCGTTTTCCAAGGCTTTGATGACGATGTACTCGCCACCGATGGCCGTTTCCTTTTCCAGCATAAGAGCACAACCTTCCCTGAGATTATGTCAATTTCCGTGTTGTCGCACGCATGGAGACCCAGATCAGAACTAGAATAACACAATTTTTCCCTCCGATGCAAATAGTATCGAAGATCAATCGGTTATTCATGCTTTTTGGGCGATTTCCATACGGATTCCGTCGAATTGCCTCGCCAATGCTGACGGCAGGTCATCAGACAGGCTCACCCAGTACTCCCGGTTCAGGTGGTAGGCTTTTCGATCGGCAGTGAAAAAGAGTTGAACCGGCGAGGCTCCCCGGTGAGCGCAAAGGATGGCGATAAGTTTTTCCCTGGCGGCAGCGTCTGTGGAAGCGGCCGGGATCCATAGTTGCACCGTTGGCGCTTCGCCTCTCCTTGCTCCCTCATTTGCCCCGGTCTCGTTCGTGGCTCCATTGCTCCCTATTGCCGTCCCCCTCGGTTCAGAAGCGACGCTCATTTGCGCTGCTGTGACAGGGTCGACGACTGAGGCGGCTAGTTGGGAGGGATCGATGACCATGAGGTTTTCGCAAAAGATTTTTTTGTTTTCTTCCTCGTAGTGGACTTTTCCTTCTAATATCACGACGGCGTCGTCCTGAATTTTTTCGGCGCAACGTTCGTAGGTACGCGGAAAGACGAGTACATCGACGCCGCCGCTCCAGTCCTCCAGGGTGAAGTAGGCCATCAGTTGGCCCTTCTTGGTCGTCGTCCGCCTGAGGGCATGGATCAGGCCACCCAGTTTCACCCGCTGCTGGTCATTATCGGGCTGGATGCGAGCGACGGTCAGGTCGATCTGCCGTTCCAGCCAGGGCCGCAGTTCCTCCAGGGGATGGCCGCTGAAGTAGATGCCCATCAGTTCTTTTTCCATGGCCAGGATCTCGCGGTGGGGAAAGTCGGCCACCTCCGGCAGGGGGACGGCCATCTCCAGGGAGGCGCCGGTCACTACGCCGGCAATGCCGTCCATCCCGCCTGCACCGTTTGATCCGCTCGTTCCGCTTAATCCATCGCCGCCCGGTTGGCCCGTTCCACCAAGTCCTCCCGCTTCTTCGAATCCTCCCACTTCCCCGCCGAAACCGCCAAAGTCAAAGAGGTTCATCTGACCCGTCGCTAGGTCGCGCTGGCGGCGGGCGGCCACCTCCATGCACTTGTCGAGGATCTGCAAGAGGGGGCGGCGCTTGCCCAGGGAAGAGAGCGCCCCCGCCTTGATCAGACTTTCCAGAACGCGCCGGTTTGCCTGGCGGTTGTCGATGCGGGTGCAGAAATCGTCGAGAGAGGTAAAGGGCCCCCCCGTCTCACGGGCCAGCAGGACCGAGTCGATAGCCCCGCGGCCCACGTTTTTCACGGCTGCCAAGCCGAAGCGAATCTGGCGACCGCCGCTGAGCGGGTCGGCGACGACGGAAAAATCGATCTCCGAGGCGTTCACGTCGGGCGGCAGGACCCGGATACCGAGACGCTGGCACTCGTCGACGTACTGGGCCACCTTTTCCGATGAATCGGCGACACTCGTCAAGAGGCCGGCCATGAACTCGACCGGATAGTTGGCCTTCAGGTAGGCCGTCTGGTAGGCGATGAGGGCATAGGCGGCCGAGTGGCTCTTGTTGAAGCCATAGCCGGCGAAAAACTCCATCAAATCGAAGATGTCGCCGGCCGTCTTTTCCGGGATGTGCTGGGCTACGCAGCCCTGGACAAACTGCTGGCGGAGACCGGCGATGACTTCGGGCTTTTTCTTGCCCATGGCGCGGCGCAGCATGTCGGCTTCGCCGAGAGTGAAGCCGGCCAGTTCGCTGGCGATGCGCATGACTTGCTCCTGGTAGAGGATGACGCCATAGGTGTCCTTCAAAATCGGTTCCAAGGCCGGGTGCAGGTATTCGACGTTCGTCTGGCCGTGCTTGCGGCGGATGAAGTCGTCGACCATGCCCGACTGAAGGGGGCCAGGCCGGTAGAGGGCCACAAGGGCGATGATATCGTCAAAATTGGTCGGCTTCAATTCCCGCAGGATCGCCCGCAGTCCCGAACTTTCCAATTGAAAGACCCCGAGGCTGTCAGCCCGGCCCAACAGTTGATAGGCTTTCGGATCATCGAGAGGCATATCCTTCAGGATGAGTTCGAGACCCCGGGAGCGGCGAATCTTATCGATCACATCGCCGATCAAGGTGAGTGTCTTCAGCCCGAGGAGATCCATTTTTAAAAGGCCGATCTCCTCGACGGTGTCTTTCGGAAACTGAGTGGTGACGCCCTCCTCGGAGCCGCGCTGGACCGGCAGGTAATCGATCAAGGGCGACGGCGCGATGACGACGCCGGCGGCATGGGTCGAGGCGTGGCGGGGCATGCCTTCGATGGCCCGGGCCGTCTCGACGAGGTGGCCAATGCGCTGGTCCTGGCAGAGCGCCTGCAACTCGGGGCTGATCTCGACAGCCTTTTCAATCGTCATGCCCAGCTCGGCTGGGATCGCCTTGGCCACCTTGTCCACATCGGCCAGGGGCAGGTTAAGGACGCGGCCCACATCGCGGACGGCGGCCCGGGCGGCCATCGTTCCGAAGGTGATGATCTGGGCGACCCGGTCAGAGCCGTACTTGTGGACGACGTATTCGATGACCTCGCTGCGCCGCACGAAGTCGAAGTCGATGTCGATATCGGGCATGGAGACCCGTTCTGGGTTCAAAAAGCGCTCAAAGAGCAGGTTGTATTCGATGGGGTCGATGTCGGTGATGCCGAGGACATAGGAGACCAGGCTGCCGGCGGCCGAACCGCGGCCGGGGCCGACGAGGATGCCCTCACGGCGGGCGAAGGCGCAGAAGTCCTGGACGATGAGGAAATAGCCGGCAAAGCCCATCCGGCAGATCGTTTGCATCTCGAAGGCGAGCCGGCGGCGGTAGTCCTCACGGGTGGCGCAGCCGCGCCATTCCATCCCCTTTTTGCAGAGATAAGTCAGGTACTGCTCCGCTTCCCCCCAGGGAACACCGGGCCAGGGCGCCCGCTCGTTCGCTCGCCGCCACTGGACGAAGGCCGGCTCATCCGGGATCGGGTAGTCTGGCAGGTGGTGCTTGCCGAAATCAAAGTGGAGGTCACAGGCCTCGGCGATGACCAGGCTGTTCGACAGCGCGCCGGGCACGTCGCCGAAAAGGGCCGCCATCTCGCGGGCGCTTTTCAGGTAAAACTCGGCGCCGTCAAACTTCATCCGGTCCGTGTCCTGGAGCGTCTTGCCCATCTGGATGCACATGAGCACATCCTGAATGTAGGCGTCTTTGCGCTCCACATAGTGGACGTCGTTCGTCGCCACCAGGCCGAGGCCCAGTTCGCCGGCGAGGCGGATCAGGCTGCGGTTGGCCTGCTTTTGCTCGGGGATGTCGTGGTCCTGCAACTCGATGAAGTAGTTGTCGCGGCCAAAGGTGTCCCGGTAAAAGGCGGCCCGCTCCCTCGCCTGCCGTTCCTGGCTGTTAAGGAGCAACCGGGGGATCTCGCCGGCCAGGCAGGCGCTCATGGCGATGAGGCCTTTGCTGTGGCAGGCCAGGCGGTCATGGTCGACGCGCGGTTTATAGTAGAAACCCTCTGTATGGGCCTGGGAGACGAGGGCTGTCAGGTTGCGGTAACCTACCAGGTCCTTCGCCAGCAGCACCAGGTGGTGCTGGTCGCTGTCCTTCTGGGGATCGCGGTCCAGCATGGTCCGCGAAGCCACATAGACCTCACAGCCGATGATCGGCTTGACGCCGCGGGCCTTGGCTTTTTTATAAAAATCGATGACGCCGTACATGACGCCATGGTCGGTGATGGCCAGAGCGGGCATGTCCAACTCGGCGGCGCGATCGACCAGCTTGCCGATGCGGGCCGCCCCGTCGAGGAGGCTGTATTCGGTGTGGACGTGGAGGTGGACGAATTTGGAGTTGTTTGGCTTATGGATATCGCTCGTCATCACGTCTTGACATCCTTTTCCTTACGGCTTGCTTAGAAGTAAACTTGAAACTTACGTTTATTTTAATGCGGCTTCGAACTTTTGTTAACTCGCATAAACGAGTTAGGACCGGAATTGATTCCTTTCGTTATGGTCGCGCACCGTGAATCCGACAGCGGAGAAAGTAAACTATCGCTGTTAGAAGAAATCGAACACTTCCCCAAACTGCTTGCGTCGGGGCCACTGGGGTATATTGTTAGTAAAGGACGTATTGAGCGCGCGCTCCATCAGGAGGGAGGAAACGGTAAACCAACAGAAAATTTGAGGCGGCCAAAGGCCGCCTCAGACTGTCAACAAAAAGTACGTTGTCGGCAGTCTTTTTTTATTTTTTCTATTTCAAAGACGATCGCTCAGGATACTCCGCCAAATCGGCCACTTCCCCGCCCGTCGTCATCACAAGCTGGTCCACAGTGATCGGCAAGGCCGAATTGGCCGTACCGGCGGCGATGTAGACGACAGGGAAGCGGCGGAGGCTCTCATCGATGAAGATGCGCATCGGCGCCGGCAGGGCGAAGGGGCAGACGCCGCCGGCCCGGAAGCCGGTGAGGGCGAAGGCCTTATCCGGGTCGACAAACTTGGGCCGACCGCCGGCGAGCGATTTCAGCTTTTTTAGGTCTACCCGGACATCGCCGCTGGTGACGACGAGGACGGGATCTTCTTTGATCGTAAAGCAGATGGTTTTTGCGATGGCGCCGACCTCGACGCCGACGGCCTCGGCAGCCAGTTGGGCGCTCGAAGTGGATACTTCAAAGAGCATGGGCTTGAGGCCCAATTGGAACGGCTCCAGGTATCGGCAAACCCGCTCCAGGGCATCCCTTTGCGGTTCCGGGGCAAGGACAGACATGAGACAGCCTCCTACCTTTCAGCAAGGTCATCCCTTTTAGGATATCGACTCCATTATAGGAAAAAAACCGCCCTTCGTCCAACGGGCCGCTATGAATTGCCAGGCTGGGCCAAGCACCATTGGGGCTTCATCCCATAATTTAAAGCAGGCTAAGAAAATTAGCTGCGTGAAACTCTGGTCTTCGGCCCCTGTGAATCCTGCTATCACCACCAGCATCGCCTGCAGCAATGCCCGTTTGGCACCGGGCTGAACGACCATACCTGATGACAGTATCTCCGGTGAACCGATGCTGGTGAAAGGGCTTCCGGCGACGTAACCGGGCCGCAGCAGTTCGGAGGACGTTTGACATTCACGAAGGAGGAGAAATGACATGGGCATTCCCTTTCCTCTCTCCAAAGCCCCTGTCGGACACAAGGTGCGCGTCACCGATCTCCAACTGGAAGGCTTCCAGCGGCGGCGCATGCTTGACATTGGCCTGGTTCCGGGAACAGAAGTGAAGGTCATCCGCCGGAGTCCCATCGGCGACCCGACAGCCTATCTCGTCCGTGGCGCCATTATTGGCTTGCGCAGAGACGAGGCGTCCAAGGTGCTGGTGGATGAACAATAGCTGTAAAGGAGAGAAACAGGGGATGGAAAACTGCTGTCAAGCCTGCGTCGGCCGTTCCTTGTCCGCTGATGTGATGATGCGCAGCCGGTATAATGTTCGGCAAGAGACAGAACGGGAAAAGGTGATCGCCCTGGCCGGCAATCCCAATGTGGGCAAGACGACCGTCTTCAACAGCCTGACTGGCATGCGCCAGCACACGGGAAACTGGCCAGGCAAAACGGTCACCCAAGCCCAGGGCCGCTTTTCCCACCGCGACCAGCCTTTTTTGCTCGTCGACCTGCCGGGAACCTACTCCCTTCTCGCCCACTCCGCCGATGAACAGGTGGCCCGCGATTTTCTTTGTTTCGGTCAGCCTGACGCAACCCTCGTCATCATCGACGCCACCTGTCTTGCCCGCAATTTGAACCTGGCGCTGCAGGTGATGGAAATCACCAACAGGGTGGTCGTCTGTGTCAACCTGCTCGATGAGGCGGAAAGCAAAGGGATCCGGATCGACCTGGAGGCCCTCTCGAAAAAGCTAGGGGTGCCTGTCATTGGCACGGCGGCACGTTCGGGAAGGGGCATGGAAGCGTTGAAAGAGGCCCTTTTCTGTGTGGCAACAGGGGAGGTGGAACCAAGTCCCATTGCAGTGGACTATGATGAGGAAGTTTGCTCCGCCATGGAACAACTGCTGCCCCGGATCGGAATGCTGCTGCAAGGTTTGCCTCACCTGAACCCGCGGTGGGTGGCCATGCGGCTCCTCGACGGTGACGAACAATTCCTCGATTCCCTTGCCGAATACAACGGCGCCTGTCAGACGGCGGCGAAGGGGGAGGCGGTCTTATGTCCTCAGTGACGCTGTCCGGTTCCTCTCCAACATCCCTTCCTGAGGAGAAAGGTCGCCTCCGCGCCCTGGCCCAGGAGGCGCGGCAGACCTTCGGTCCCGCCCTGGCCGATCGCATCGTCGGCAATATCTACCGTCAGGCCGAGTCGATTGCCGACGAGGTGGTGCAGGCCGCGCCGCAAGGGGGAAGGTCCTGGGATCGCCGGCTCGATGATCTCCTGACCTCGCGCTGGTTGGGATATCCGGTCATGCTGGCCATATTGACCGTCGTTTTCTGGCTGACCGTCGAAGGGGCCAACATCCCCTCGGCGATGATCGCCTCTGCCCTCTTTGCCGGTCAGGAGTGGCTGGCGGAACTCTTCATGGCAGCCCAAGCGCCCCTCTGGCTGAAGGGAATCCTCGTCGACGGCGTCTACCGCTGCCTGGCCTGGGTCGTCTCGGTCATGCTGCCGCCGATGGCCATCTTCTTTCCTCTCTTTACCCTCCTGGAAGACCTGGGTTACCTGCCTCGGGTGGCCTTCAACATGGATCGTCTCTTCAAAATGGCCGGCGCCCATGGCAAGCAGTCCCTGACGATGAGCATGGGCTTTGGCTGCAACGCCGCCGGCGTCGTCGCCTGCCGCATCATCGACTCGCCGCGCGAAAAGATCATCGCCGCCCTGACGAACAACTTCGTCCCCTGCAACGGCCGCTTTCCCACCTTGATCGCCATTGCTGGGATCGTCACCGGCGGCTACCTGGGGACGACCTTCGGCGAGGGAATGGGCGCCCTGATGGTGGCCGGTCTGGTGGTACTGGGCATCGCCGTCACCCTGATCGTCTCCTGGGCATTGTCGAAAACGCTGCTAAAAGGCGAAGCCTCCTCCTTCTCGCTGGAACTGCCGCCCTTTCGCAAACCCCAGGTGGGCCGGGTAATCATCACGTCCATCTTTGACCGGACCCTCTTCGTCCTATGGCGGGCCGTCAAGGTGGCGGCGCCAGTCGGCGCCGTCATCTGGCTGCTGGCCAACATCCCCGCCGGGGAACAGAGCCTGCTGGCGGCCGTAGCCGGATTCTTCGACCCCCTTGGCCGTGCGCTGGGTATGGACGGCTACATCCTCCTCGCCTTCCTCCTCGGACTGCCGGCCAATGAGATCGTCCTGCCGATTCTGGTCATGGGCTACCTGGCCCAGGGCAGCCTCGTCGAGATGGAAGAGGTCAGCGAATTGGCCACGCTTTTCGTCGATCACGGCTGGACCTGGTTGACCGCCGTCAACGTGATGCTCTTCTCGCTCCTGCACTTCCCTTGCGCCACCACGCTCTTGACCATGCGCAAAGAGACAGGGACCTGGCGTTGGCCCCTCCTTTCGCTCGTCATGAATACGGTCCTGGCGATGGCGGTCTGTTTTGCCGTGGCGCAGGCGGCGATTGGGCTCGGCCTCATCTAAAGGGGCACCAACTCATGTATCTTTCAGCATGTCTTTTTCCTACGTGAGCATGCCCGGCATAATGGTGGCGCCTATGTAAACAACAGGTTCAGCGCCTTGACCGGATCCAGCTGTTTTTCACCAGCTTGCCTGCTGTCGCCGGCAACCTCATACATGTGCCTGACCTGTCCCCCACACTTTGAACGCACCAGCCCCGCCCGCTCCAGCAGGTCCAGGCAGCCGAGGGTCTTGCTCATCACCATATAGGGCTGGCTCTCGATCTGCCGGGGATAGAGGCGAGCGGCGATCTCGCGCAGGTTCGAGGTTCCCTGTTCCATCACGATAGCATGGACCTCCAGCGCTTTTTGCCGGTAGTGGTCGACAGTGGCGTTCAGTTCCGCCGCCAGATCGGCGACAGGGTTGCCGTGGCCGGGATAAAGGACCGCCGCATCGAGATGACGCAAACGGTTGAGGCTCTTCAGGTACATGGGCAGCGTAGGCACCCGTTCCCCTTCCACATGGTAAATGAACGGATTGGGCGCCAGCCCGGGAATGACCGTATCGCCGGTGAAGAGCCAGCGATTTTTCTTTTCCCAGAGCGCCACATGGCCCAACGAGTGGCCCGGGATGGCGACCACCTCGAATTGGAGACTGCCCGTCTCAATGATCTCTCCTGCCTCCAGCGGTAGAAAGGTCACGCCAGCAGGGCGGTACTTCTCGGGAACCCAGTGATCGGTGTCAAACTGTTTGGAATCCCAGCTAGGAGGCAGGTCCCAGCCGTCAAAAAAGCCAATCGCCTTTTCGCTGCTCAGGCGCAATGTGTATAGGTCAAGCGGATGCAAGCGCACCGGGATGGCCGCCTCCTTGGCCAAAACCTGGGCCAGGCCGACATGGTCCGGATGAAAATGAGTCACCACGATCTCTTGGAGGGATGTGACGGGACAGCCCAATTCCTGCAATCGTTCCGTCAGGATGGTGTAGGCCTCCCGAGTCGGCGGGCCGGCATCGATCAGCATGGGCCGTTCGTCATCGACAAAAAAGACATTCACATCGCCAACCGGATAGGGGGTAGGCAAGGTGATGGGGACGATCCGCGCCATAGGACAATCACTCCTTATAAGAATCGAAAACAGCATCTCGAAAAGCGAGTGTTTGAGAGAGGCCTCCCCAAAAGCCTACCACATCCGATGCGGTCTCGTCGACCAAGTCCTTTGCACTAGGCATAGATGTTACAGCCTAACAGGATGAACCGATGCGGTTTGGTTCAGCCGTAGATTCGGCCATTCGGTTGATTGATCCTAGGTTGTCCGACTGAGCGTGGCATCATGATCGGTTTTTTCGACCTACGCCACATCAACGAAAGCTCTGGTATAATGATCTTTATGTTAGGCTAAGGACCAATTGAAAAGCAGGAGTGAAGACCATGCTGTTGCGCGACGCTTTAGAGTCGGATCTGCCGTCCATTGTCGCCATCTACAACTCCACCATCGCCAGCCGGATGGTGACAGCCGATACAACGCCGGTTTCTGTCGAAAGCCGCCTCCCCTGGTTTCGCGACCACTATCCCAACGGGCGCCCCCTCTGGGTGCTGGAAATGGACGGGGGCATCGCCGGTTGGCTCAGCTTCCAGTCTTTTTACGGCCGCCCGGCCTATGACGGGACCGTCGAGGTGAGCATCTACGTCGCTGAGACCTTCCGTGGCAAAGGGATCGGCCGCTTCCTGCTGCAACGTTCCATCGAGGCGGCGCCGGCCATGCACGTACATACCTTGCTCGGTTTTATCTTCGCCCACAACCTGCCGAGCCTCGGCCTTTTCGAGGCCCTCGGTTTTGCGCGCTGGGGCCACCTGCCCCGTGTGGCGATTCTTGATGGCGTGGAACGGGATTTGGTGATTTGCGGGCGGCGCGTTACGGAGTGACGTGCCCTCGGCGGTTCATCAATATCATGACAAATCGTGAAACAAAAAGATCATCGCTGTGCCTCGATGATCTTTAGAAAAAGCCATTTTTTACGTCCGATTTCTCTTTCGAATTTTTCCTATCTGACGATCATGCCGTCTCAATCTTCGCCGCGTCCTCCAAACCCAGTTCCTTGACGAAAACCTCCTGCAGCTTGAACTTCTGGATCTTGCCGGAGGCAGTCATCGGGAAGTGGTCGACGAAGCGGACATATTTGGGAATCTTGTAACGGGCGATCTTGCCGCGGCAGTAGTTGCGGACCTCCTCCTCCGTCAACTTTTCGCCCTCCTTAAGGATGACACAAGCCAGAGCTTCTTCGCCGTACTTCGGATCAGGGACGCCGACAACCTGCACATCCTTCACCTTCGGGTGGGTGAAAAGGAACTCCTCCACTTCGCGGGGATAGATGTTTTCGCCGCCACGGATGATCATGTCCTTGGCCCGGCCGGTGATCCGGCAGTAGCCCTCGTCATCCATGGTGGCCAAATCGCCCGTATGCAGCCACCCGTCGGCGTCAATGGCCGCTTCGGTCGCCTCAGCGTTGTTGTAGTAGCCTTTCATGGTGCCGAAACCGCGCGCGCACAACTCGCCCTGAGTTCCGCGGGGGATTTCCAGTCCCGTGTCGGGGTGAACGATCTTCACCTCCACATGGGGGAGGGCTTTGCCCACGGTGCAGACACGGCGCTCTAAGCTGTCATCGGTGCGCGTCTGGGTGATGACCGGCGAAAACTCTGTCTGGCCGTAGGCGATGGTGATCTCGCCGATGCCCATCCGGTCGACGACCTTGCGCATCACCTCAATGGGACAGGGCGAGCCGGCCATGATGCCTGTCCGCAAAGAGGTCAGGTCATACGTGGAAAAATCGGGATGGTCCAACTCGGCGATGAACATGGTGGGCACGCCGTAGAGAACGGTGCAGCGCTCCTGCTGGACCGCTTCCAAGACGCCCTTGGGTGTGAAGTACTCCAGCGGCACCATGGTGGCCCCTTTACAGACACAAGCGAGGGAACTCATAACACATCCGAAACAGTGGAAGAGCGGCACGGGAAAGCAGAGCCGGTCTTCATGGGTCCATTTCTGGCAATCGGCCACCATGTTGGCGTTATTGATGATGTTGGCATGGCTGAGCATGACCCCTTTGGGAAAGCCCGTCGTCCCGGAGGTGTACTGCATGTTGATGACCTCGTCGAAATGGAGGCTGCCCTGGCGTTCGGCCAGTTCCTCGTCAGAGACGTTGCGGCCCCTATCGATGAGATCCTGCCAACTGAACATGCCGGGATGCTTCGCCTGGGGATCGCGGCCGACAAAGATGATGTTTTTCAGTTTGGGCAGCCAGCGGACACTCAACTGACCGGGTTCAGATTCGCGCAAGGGCGGACAGAGTTCGTTGATGATCTCGACAAAATTGTTATCCCGGAACCCGTCGATCAGGATCAGGGTGGTGGCGTCGGACTGGCGGAGCAGGTACTCCAATTCAAAGGAGCGGTAGTTGGTGTTCACCGTCACCAAGACGGCGCCCATTTTGGCGCTGCCAAACTGGGTGTAGATCCATTCGGGATAGTTGGTCGCCCAGAGGGCGATATGCTCCCCTTTTTGCACGCCTAAGGCCATGAGCCCCTTGGCCACCTCATCGGCCTTCTCACGGAACTGGGCGTAGGTCAGGCGAAGGTTGCGGTCATCGGTGTAGACCAGAGCTTCCTTTTCGGGATAGCGGGACGCTGTCTGATCCAACAGGTCCCCAATGGTGGTGTGCAGCAATTCGGACAACTTCGTCACTCCTCGATTCGCGATCCGTTCCTCATACTCCCGAAAAGGGTGTAGAAAAAAGCCAGGGTTCCACAGGGAATCCTGGTCTGAAACGGTCTTCCTATTCGCGAACGAGGCAATAAAATCCTTCGCATGCGCAAATGTTTTTTATGTTTTATTCAATCTATTTATAAGGTTACCTTCCATCATGTTTCGTCGATGCGCTCACCCGCTCGTCGCCGATCGTTCCGTTTCAACGGATTTTTCTATTGATTGCAGGAATTGTCATTTAATACTTCCGCGCACCATCCGAAATGCGGCTCAGCCAAAGGGCAAGCACCAGCAGGTACCCGAAGAAGTAGACATAAGCGTAGCGTTCGGGGATGACGGGACCTGCCAAGAACAGCAACAGCGAGACGGCGCCGATGGCGATGAACTGGTTGGACACCCATTGGATGAGCCCCTCTTTGTTGCTGGCATCGTCATAGCCGGACAGCCACTCCACCGTCATTCCTTTTTTGAGGGCGAAGCCCCAGGCAAAAAAGACGATCATGTTGAAGAGCGGGAGCAGGATGTTGACTTTCATGGCCTTTCCTCCCTTCCCAAAAACAAAAGGGCGCCCTGCGGCGCCCTTTCCTGCTGGTGTACTGCTTCGATGACTGCTTCGTTGATTTCCGTCTGCATAACAGGTTCCGCTTGAATCATTGCCGCATACCCTTATATGCTTGCCGAGAAAGGGCAACGTTTTACCTAACATCACCTGTTGCCTGTATCTCTCTGATCGCATGTTGCGCAAAAAGTGATGTTCCTTCGGTATCGCATCGATTCTTCGCTTGGGAGTGCATCACAGTCGTCTCTTTTCCGCAATGCCATTGACAAAAGACGCCACGACGGGCCGCATCCGCTCGAACTCGATCAGGAAGGCGTCATGACCGTGGGGGCTTTTCAGTTCCCAATAGTCGGCGTCACAGCCGGCTTTTTTCATGATCTCAGCCATCTCGATCATATAGACGGGCGGGTAGAGCCAGTCGGAATCGACGCCGATGAAGAGCGTCCTGGCGGCGATGGAGGCGATGGCCTTTTCGTAGCCGCCACGACCGCGGCCCACATCGAGCAGGTCCATGGCCTTGCAGAGGTAGATGTAGCTGTTGGCGTCGAAGCGCTGTACCAGCTTGTCGCCCTGGTAGTGCAGGTAACTCTCGATTTCGAAGCGGTTGTCAAAATCAAAATATGCCCTGGGCTGGTTGTTCGTCATCCGCCGGCCGAAACGGGCAGTGAAGAGTTCGTCGCTCCGGTAGGTGACCATGCCGAGCATCCGAGCAATGGCGAGGCCCTGGGCCGGTCCCTTCCCAGGCGCGTAGTCGCCGCCTTTCCACTCGGGGTCGAGCATGATCGTCTGGCGCATGATTTCGTTGAAGGCGATGCCCATGGCCGTCATCCTCCCGGCCGTGGCGATAGGCAGCAGGCCGTCCATCATCTCCGGGTAGGTCACTCCCCACTCCAGCACCTGCATGCCGCCCATGGAACCGCCGGCGACGAGGAGCAGCCGCTCGATGCCCAGGTGATCGACGAGCGCCTTTTGCACCCGCACCATGTCCCGGATGGTGTAGACGGGAAAGTCCATCCCGTAGGGCCGTCCCGTCGCCGCGTTGACACTGGCCGGTCCTGTCGTTCCCCGGCATCCGCCAAGCACGTTGGAACAGATGATGAAAAAGCGGTTTGTGTCAAAGGGCTTGCCCGGGCCGATCAGGTCGTCCCACCAGCCCGGCGCCTTGTCAGCCAGTTGGTTTTTGCCGGCGGCGTGGTGGTCCCCCGTCAGGGCGTGAGCGATCAGGATGGCGTTGGAACGCTCCCGGTTCAGGACGCCGTAGGTCTCATAGACCACCGTGATGGGGCCGAACCGGCTGCCCGATTCCAGCACAAAGGCGTCGGACCCCTCGGCAAAGGTGAACGTTTGGGGTTGGACGATCAGATCCCAGTTTCTCATCAACCCCCGGTTGGCAACGGCCCCAGTGCTCATTCGGATCCCGCCTTCTTATGCCCGGCCTTCAGCGGCCCGCAGCGCCTGATCAAGGTCTTCTATCAGATCATCCGGATCTTCAAGGCCGATGGAGAGGCGCACCAGATCGGGGCTGACGCCGGCGGCGCGCAAAGCCTCCTCAGAGAGCTGGCTGTGGGTCGTCGACGCCGGGTGGATGACGAGAGACTTGGCGTCGCCCACATTGGCCAGATGGGAGAAAATCTGTAAGCTGTCGATAAAACGGCGGCCGGCTTCGACACCGCCTTTGATCCCGAAGGTAAAGATGGCGCCGGCGCCTTTGGGCAGGTATTTTTTCGCCAGAACGCAAGAGGCGTGGTCATCACATTCGGGGTAGGAGACCCAGCCCACCAGGGGGTGGTTGCGCAGGAAATCGACGATGCGGCGGGTGTTGCTCACATGGCGCTCCATCCGCAGCGAGAGGGTCTCCACTCCCTGGAGCAGCAGGAAGGAGTTAAAGGGGCTGATGCAGTTGCCCATGTCGCGCAGGAGCTGCACCCGAGCCTTGACGACGAAGGCCGCCGCTCCGATATCCTTGGCGTAGACGATGCCATGGTAGCTCGGGTCAGGGTGGGTAAAGCCGGGGAACTTTTCGTTCTGGGCCCAGTCAAACTTGCCTGAATCGACAATGACGCCGCCGATGGAGGTGCCATGGCCGCCGATGAACTTGGTGGCTGAGTAGACGACGATGTCGGCGCCGAAGTCGATGGGTCGGCAGAGGGCTGGTGTGCCGAAGGTGTTGTCGACGATGAGGGGGATGCCGGCTTCATGGGCGATGGCGGCGACTCCCTCGATGTCCAGCACATCGCACTTAGGGTTGCCGATAGTTTCGCCGTAAATCGCTTTTGTCTTTTCATTGATGGCGGCCCGGAAATTGTCAAGGTTCGAGGGATCGACGAAACGAACCTTGACGCCAAGCCGCGGCAGCGTGTGGGTGAAGAGATTGTATGTCCCGCCGTAGAGGCTCGTAGAAGCGACGATCTCGTCTCCGGTGGCGCATATGTTCAGGATCGACAAGGTGATGGCCGACTGGCCGGAGGAGAGGGCCAGGGCGCCGACGCCGCCGTCGAGGGCGGCGAGCCGTTTCTCCAGCACGTCCGTCGTCGGGTTGTCGATGCGGGTGTAGATGTGGCCGGGCTCTTTTAAGGCGAAGAGGTTAGCGGCATGCTCCACATCGCGAAAAGCATAGGATGTGGTCTGGTAAATCGGAACCGCCCGGGAAAGGGTGTCCTGGTCCGGCACATGGCCTTCGTGCAGGGCGATCGTGTCAAAGCGCCATTTTTTCTCTGTCATGGCTATGCTCCCTTCTTGTCTTTTCATCATGTAAAAACACCCTTCAAGCGGGAAAAGGGGCGGGATGCAAAAACCCCCTACGCAGACGCAGGGGGTATACTTCTATCCGCCTCATCTGCCAGAACGGGTCTCCGTCCTGAAGGAATTGGCACCATGTCGCATCAGTTCCCACCGCTGCGACGGGTTGCCGGGTTTCATCGGGCCCTTTCCCTCCACCTCTCTGGATGAGTGTATTCAATTACAGGCCAAGCCCCCATAGGGCAAGCGCTTGGAGATTATTGTACCTGTGACAGCCTTCGCCGTCAATTGAAAAAAAGAAAGGTAACGGAAAATTTACGCTTGGCGGCTTAGCGCCTTATCGCCCAAAAAGCTGGTGTTCTTTTACAAACGGATCCGCCCGCCGACCTCTTGCCCCTGCCCTCTCATGAAGGGAATAGCTCATCGCCGTGGAATTAGACAAAAAAACAAAAGGAGGCCTTCTGTTGCACCATCGATGGTTTAAACCGCTCTTCCTGTCACTGTTTCCGTTGCTGCTGGCCCTTATCCTTGCGCTCACAGGCTGTTCCAAATCGGCGCCCAACGCCAACGCTCCTGGTTCAGCAGGATCGCCATCCACTTCAACCGCCTCATCGCAACCGGCCGCCCAGGGCGTATTGAAAGTCCATTTCATCGATGTGGGACAGGCTGATTCCATCTTGCTCCAGTCTCCCGGCGGGCGTTTCGTCCTTGTCGACGGCGGCAATGTGGACGATGGTCGGCTGGTTCTCGAGTACCTGAAGCGTCAAGGGGTCAAGGAACTGGCCGCCGTCGTGGCGACTCACCCCCATGAGGACCATATCGGAGGACTGGACAAGGTCATCAAAAGCTTCCCTGTGGGACAGGTCTATATGCCGAAGGCCACGACGACCACAAAAACCTTTGAGTACTTCATTAACGCCGTCAAGGCAAGCGGCGCCAAACGTGTCGAGGCCAAAGGCGGCGTGAAACTCGATGCGCCTGATTTTAACGGCGCCTTCCTGGCTCCCAACGAGGCAAACTATGAGGAACTGAACGATTACAGCGCCGTCCTCAAAGTCACCTACGGCAAGGTGTCCTTCCTGCTGACGGGAGACGCCGAAGCGCAATCGGAAGGGGAAATGCTGGCGCGCGGCTATGACCTGAAAGCCGACGTGCTGAAGGTCGGCCATCATGGGAGCTCAAGTTCCACAACAACCTCCTTCTTGAAGGCTGTATCACCCAAATACGCCTTTATTCCTGTAGGCGAAGGCAACGACTACGGCCATCCCCATAAAAAAATCCTCGACAGACTGACCAAGGCCAATGTACAAGTCTTCCGGGCCGACAAACATGGCGCTGTGGTAGCGACCTGTGATGGGGAAAGGGTCACCTTTGAACCGGAAAAAAGGTAAATGAAGCAAAATACGTTGAAGGCGTATTCACGATCTGAGTCGGGAGCAACTCCCGGCTCATTTTTTGTTTTCACGATTCTAATCCCGCACCGATATGAATAAAAAAGTGTAGTAGGTTATTTTTTCCATTTTTCAATGGCATCTGGTAGGCCTATTTTTTCGGAGGTGATTTTTTGATTCAAGGTGGCTCTTTGAAAGGTCCTATTCGTTCCTGCTTGCTGGCCCTTGCCTTGGTTCAGGTCTTCGCTTGCAGTGACGCGGAAGCGGTTTCATCGCAAAAGGCATTCGCTCCGCAGCCATTTATCGCCGTCACCGCCACAGGGACAACACCCGGCAAGGCGTCCACCTCGACTGGCGCGGCAATCCCCGCCATATCGTCGCCCTTTGGTTCTACCTCACAATCGACGTCTAGCACCACGGGCACGTCGGGGACGATGGCCACCCCTGCCGGGACCTCAGCCGTGGCGACACCGACCGCGCCAGCAACACCGGTTCTGGAAAGGCCCTCTCTGTCAACGCCACCCAGCACGATGCCATCAACACTGCCACAACCGTCAACAGTGCAGACACCGCCACAACCATCAACATCGCAGTCACCGGCAACACCGCCCGATGCGTCAGTAGCGCCAGCACCTGGCACGGTTCCTGCAGTCCCGCCCGTTACCGTACCTGTTGCCCCCCTTTTGTCGGGAGGAACGATCACCCTGCATATCGGGGAAGAGACCTTTGCCTTCGTCCCCGGAAGAGAGATTGGCGGCGTAGAAGCCGGTAAATGGACCTACATACCCTCAAAGGACCCCAAAGAAGCGCGCATTGCCGCCGTTCTTTTTGCCGATTCTCTCCCGACCCATATCCGGGTTCGCGAAGGCGCTGTGGACATGATCACGGAAGCCTTGACTGCGGCGAGCGACGCCGAAATCGCCATCCCCTCCTGGCGCCTCGCCTCCGATGTGCTGCTTTCGATGGAGCACGTGAGCGTGGCCGGAGGTAAGAACGCCTCGGTAGCCCTTGACCACATCGACGGTTACGTGCTGCAGCCTCATCAGGTCTTTTCTTTTAATCAGGCTGTCGGCCCCCGTAAGGCGCAGAACGGTTTTGGTCCCGGCAAGGTCCTTATCGGCAATCAATACTACACCGACATGGGCGGCGGCGTCTGCTTCTCATCCACCATCGTCCATCAGGCTGTCGTCCATGCCGATGAACAAAGCGGCCTGAAAGTGGTCGAACGGCACCGGCACACCCGTC
This sequence comes from Heliomicrobium sulfidophilum, assembly GCF_057715735.1. NCBI lineage: Bacteria > Bacillati > Bacillota > Clostridia > Eubacteriales > Heliobacteriaceae > Heliomicrobium > Heliomicrobium sulfidophilum. The sequence continues at coordinate 2,221,247 of NZ_JBVTZZ010000005.1, read as the reverse complement.
AACCGCCCTACGTGGAACCAGGCGGCGACGCCACCGTTTATTACGGCGTCATGGACTATAAATTCCGCAACGGCAACCATATGCTCGCCATCGAGAAAGTGAAGACTGACGATGGGATGGGCCTCCGCTTCTGGCGGGCCGTGAACTAATTGTTACTCGCTCCGATCGCGCAACAGCGTCGTCTTTCGCAAGGTGGCGCACTCGCAGCCGAGATGGGCTTCTCCTTGTTTTTCCGGCAACATTTCCAGGGCCATGAGCAACCGTCGCGCCGCCGGCTCTGATTCCTCATAGAAGATGTCCTTCAGTTCCTGATGGGACCAGTCGGTGATCACCCCTTCAGCGTAGTTGACCACCAGTTCAAGGCGGGCATAGCAGGCGCCGATCTCCCGGGCCAGATAGACCTCCGGCGCGACGCTCTGGCCGATGACATCGCCGCCGGCGATGCGGAAAAAGCGCACCTCCGCCGGGCTCTCAAAATGGCGGCCATCGGTGACGACGTAGTTGGAGCGGTCGAAGACGCGCCCTTTGCCGGGCAGCGCCTCGGAAGCTTTGATGAAGGCGCGGCGCAGGACCGGGCAGAAGGGCTGGCGCATGATGCAAAGGGTCGGTGTTCCCAGATCGACATCCTTGCGCAGGGAAAAGTCGATGTAATCGTGAGGGATGACAAGGTCGCGCGGGCGCAGCAGTTCATTGATCGCCCCGACGCCGCCCTCGGAGAGGATCTGTTTGACGCCGGCTTGCTGGAAGACCCAGAAGATCTGCCGCGAGGCGTCGGCCCGTTTCACCGCCGGACGCCAGCCGTGCATGACACAGGTCAGGGCGCGCCGTCCTTTCAATTCAAAGTAGACAAAAGCGGGGCTAGGGCCGAAGGGCGTTTCCCACCCCGGGTAGGTCTCCAACACCGTCAGGCCGGGATAGTTGAGGGCCTCGGGAAAGCGCAACGAATTGGTGCTTGAACCGCCGATGATGGCAAACTGGGCGGCTGGGATGGACGCAGGAGAATGCATCAGCGATAACCTCCATGGATCTGTTTTACCTGTTGTTTCGTCTGTGTTTCGTCTGTGTTTCGTCTGTGTTTCGTCTGTTGATTGTCTGTTGCACGTCTGCTGTTTCTCAGTTCTAAGTCGTGTCGTTTTCAAGTTTCACCGAAAAGCCGTCGAACTATTGGGCGGCAAGGCAAGAGCCGGGCATAAGCCCGGCTTGCGCTGTTTTCAAAACACCTATGTTTTACCTGGACTTAGATTGCTTTATCAAATTGCTGACTATGGACTGTCTCTGCGACTGTATTGCAGCGATGACACCCGGTTTTTTTCGGCGATATTACCGATTAATCGCCAAAAGAGATCCCGACAGCCTTCGCCGTCTGGACGAGTTGACCAGCCGGATTGACCTGCTTGGCAGTGCCGACAGCCTCTTCCAGGGGTACCGGCAGGATCTTCGGCGTTCGCAAGGCCACCATTTTGCCGAAGTCACCGCTCATGATCGCATCAACGGCGGCAGAACCATAGCGGGTGCCTAAGATGCGGTCCTCAGCCGTCGGCGAGCCGCCCCGCTGGACATGGCCGAGAACGGTGACGCGCGTCTCCATGCCCGTGCACATTTCCAGCTTCTGGGCCACCACATGGCCGATACCACCCAGGCGGACCGGGTCGTGGCTCTGGGCGACCATCTTTTGCACGACCATCTCGCCGCCGATTTCCTTGGCTCCTTCGGCAATGACGACGATGGAGAACTTGCGTCCCCGCTCGGCCCGGGCACGGATATGGTCGCAGACCTTGCCGAGATCGAAGGGGATTTCCGGCACTAAAATCACGTCCGCCCCGCCGGCCAAGCCCGAATAGAGGGCGATCCAGCCGGCGTAGCGGCCCATCACTTCGAGGATCATGATCCGGTGGTGAGACTCGGCGGTCGTATGGAGCTTGTCGATGGCCTCGGTGGCCGTCGTGACGGCCGAATCAAAGCCGAAGGTGACATCGGTGGCCGAGAGGTCGTTGTCGATCGTCTTGGGAACACCGACGACAGGGATGCCTTTATTATGAAATTCCAGGGCGATGGACAAGCTGCCGTCGCCGCCGATGATGACCAATGCGTCGATGCCCCGCTTTTTCATGTTGGCAATGCACTGCTCCGAGCGGTCTTCAAAAGTCAGCTTGCCCTCTTTTTCGACAGCGTAGCGAAAGGGGTTGTCCCGGTTGGTCGTCCCCAGGATGGTGCCACCCCGGTGCAGGATGCCGGACACACTCGATTCAGTGAGCGGTTCCATGACGTCATTGACGAGGCCGTAAAAACCGTCGATGATGCCGACAACCTCCAGGTCGTAGCGCCGAATGGCCGTTTTGACAACGGCGCGGATGACCGCGTTCAATCCCGGACAATCGCCGCCGCCGGTCAACACACCGATGCGCTTGATCTGGCTTTGCATCCACATACCCCTTTCTTCATTCCGGTTCCCCGAATCACAAGGATAAGCTCCCTTTACACCAGTCCCACAAACCCGTTTTGGCGCAACCCCTCGAAGACGACGACGGAGACCGCATTGGACAGGTTCAGCGATCGGGCGTCCGCCACCAGCGGGATGCGCACCACCTGATCGGGCCGTTCCTTCAGGATCTCATCGGGCAGCCCCTTCGTCTCCTTGCCAAAAACGAAAAAATCGCCAGGCCGGTAGGTGAACTTATGGTAGGCCTTTTTCCCTTTGGTGCTCAAAAGGAAGAGATTGGCCTGCCGGTGCTTTTCCAAAAAGGCGGCCCAGTTTTCGTGGACATGGACCTTAACCAGGTGCCAGTAGTCCAGTCCGGCCCGTTTGAGTTGCTTGTCGTCGATGGAAAACCCGAGGGGCTTGATCAGGTGCAGTTCGCAGCCCGTTCCGGCGCAAAGCCGGGCCACATTGCCCGTGTTCGGGGGGATTTCCGGTTCTACCAGTACGATGTGAAACAATGTTGTCGACACTCCATCTGCCTTGGTAAATTGGGAAATAGTGCCCATCAGGCACTGAATAACAGTTCTCCCCGTTTTGTGAAAAATCCTTCCTGCTGGTTGGTTTGGGGGTTCCCTGTTTGTTATATTCTCGCAACAATGCTGTCTGAACCAAATTCCTTGCAACCTGTGTCTTCTCGTTGTCCTATCGTTTACTGTACGGCGTCGAATATACGCGTTGCGTCCTTATCTGTACATTGACGGCAACACCGTTAACGCGTATAAGAGAATTGAGACAAGGATAGACGTTAATAAATAATTTATGACGTACCGAGCGCTAATCTTAAATACCGCGATGATGAGGACTACAGGGAATAATATCAAACTGTAAACGATATAGAGTAACCCAAAGTAGAGTTCAAGCCCCTTGCCTCTATCCCATAATAAAAAAAGATTCATTAGAAAGACAAAAATAAATGGGGCAAATGCCATTTTTACTCCAGGCATCGATAGTATATCCATACTCAACTTATAGATAAAAGGGGTCTTTCCTTTTTCAGTCTCACTAGGAGATGGATTGTCAACCAGGTTTTCACCGCAAAAAGCGCATACCGCAATGCCTTCTTCATGCATATTTTTACATTTTGGACAATACATTTGCCTCCCTCCCTCTTATCCATCATAGGATAACTCAATAGGAAAATGAAAACTTATTGTTCGTCAAATTCCGACACGCGAATCCAGCAAAGGCTTGGCAGAACCGTTCGACCATTCTTACTCTTCCGATTTTCTTTCAGTATCATCTGCAAAGGAAAAGCCATCTCCAAGCCGTCTGACCAGTTAGCATTCCTCATGTATAGTGGATACACGCCCAAATCACCTTGTCCATCAAGCCTTTCCAATGATATACTTTCCTACTGTAACGGACACTGCGACAACCGCGTCGTCATTTATATTTTTTCTCCCGTCGTTCGCAAAACCCAGTGAAGCAGTGACTGAGCACTTTTGAGGAGGGAAATCCGTGGGCAAAAACCTTGTGCAAAAAATCCTCGCCGCCCATTTGATTGAAGGGGAACTGGTTCCCGGCAAAGAGATCGCCATCCGCATCGACCAGACCCTGACCCAGGACGCCACGGGCACCATGGCCTACCTGCAGTTTGAAGCCATGGGCGTTCCCCGCGTCAAGACTGAACTCTCCGTCTCGTACGTCGACCATAACACCTTGCAGAGCGGCTTTGAAAACGCCGACGACCACCGTTTCTTGCAGACAGTGGCGGCCAAGCACGGCATCCGCTTCTCCCGCCCCGGCAACGGCATCTGCCACCAGGTCCACCTGGAGCGCTTCGGCGTGCCCGGCAAGACCCTGCTCGGCTCCGATTCGCACACCCCCACCGGCGGCGGCATCGGCATGATCGCCATCGGCGCCGGCGGTCTCGACGTGGCTGTGGCCATGGGTGGCGGCCCCTTCTACCTGACCTGCCCGAAAGTGGTCGGCGTCAACCTGGTGGGTAAGCTCTCCCCCTGGGTATCGGCCAAGGATGTCATCCTGGAAGTCCTGCGCCTGCTCTCCGTCAAGGGCGGCGTCGGCCGGATCATCGAATACTGCGGCCCCGGCGTCGCCACCCTCTCCGTTCCCGAGCGGGCCACCATCACCAACATGGGCGCCGAACTGGGCGCCACCACCTCTGTCTTCCCCTCCGACGAAGTGACGAAAGCCTTCCTGAAAGCGCAAGGCCGCGAAGACGCCTGGGTCGAACTCGGCCCCGACGCAGACGCCGCCTATGAAGAGACGCTGACCATCGACCTGTCGGCCCTCGAGCCGGCTGTCGCCTGCCCCCACATGCCTGACCTCGTTAAGACGGTCCGCGAAGTGGGCCCCATCAAGGTCGACCAGGTCCTGATCGGCTCCTGCACCAACTCCTCCTACACGGACCTGATGCGCGTCGCCGGCATCTTAAAGGGCAAGACGGTCCACCCGACGGTCAGCCTCGGCATCGCCCCCGGTAGCCGCCAAGTCTTTGAGATGCTCGCCCGCAACGGCGCCCTGGGCGATTTGATCGCTGCCGGGGCCCGCATCCTCGAATCGGCCTGCGGCCCCTGCATCGGCATGGGCCAGTCGCCCAACTCGGGCGCCGTCTCCGTACGGACCTTCAACCGGAACTTTGAAGGCCGCAGCGGCACCAAGGACGCCTCCATCTACCTGGCCAGCCCTGAAGTGGCCGCCGCCGCCGCCTTGACAGGCCTCCTCACCGACCCCCGCGAACTGGGCGAAGCCATCGACGTGGTTATGCCGGAGCAATTCCTCATCGACGACCGCATGGTCCTCGAACCGGCCGCCGACCCCTCCACGGTGGAAGTCCTGCGCGGACCGAACATCAAGCCCCTGCCGATCAACCAGCCCCTGCCCGAGAGCCTCCAGGCCGGCGTCATCCTCAAGGTGGGCGACAACATCACCACCGACCACATCATGCCGGCCGGCGCCAAGATCCTGCCGCTGCGCTCCAACATCCCTGCCATCAGCCAGCACGTCTTTGCCGGCGTCGACGCCACCTTCGCTGAGCGGGCCAAAGCCGCCGGCCAGGGCTTCATCGTCGGCGGCCAGAACTACGGCCAAGGCTCTTCCCGCGAACACGCCGCCCTGGCGCCCATGTACCTGGGCATCAAAGCCGTCATCACCCAGTCCTTCGCCCGCATTCACCGGGCCAACCTGATCAACTTCGGCATCCTCCCCCTCACCTTTGCCAATGACGCCGACATCGCCAAAGTCAGCCAGGGCGACGTCCTGGCGATTGCCGACGTGGCCGCCAAACTGGGAGCCAGCGAAACGCTAGAGGTCCGCAATGTGACCACTGGCGAGACCTTCCTCGTCCGTCCCGACCTGACGCCGCGCCAGGTGGCGATCATCAAGGCGGGCGGGTTGTTGAACTATACGAGGGAGCAAGCGTAACCGAAGCAATGTATCCGATACAAAGGGCTGCTGATCGACATCGGCAGCCCTTTTGTTTTAATAAAAACGATATATTGCCCAGGTTTAGGCTTTTTCGAATCCGGGAAGCCCGATATCCCTTTTCTGTTCTCTTTTACCGGAGCGACTTCCCCTCTACCGCAAAGGGAAGCGCATGTTCTGCGTAAACGTCACTGAACAAACGGTTCATCAGTAAAAAAACGCCCCCGGAATACCAGAGGCGTTGAGATCAATCATTCGCGATCCCGCGACTCCCATTCCTGGAGCAACGATTCTAAGACCTCTGAAGCATCGCGCACGAACTTCGGGCAGCGCCTGTTGTGGTAATCGGCTTCCTTCGCCTCTTGTCGCCCTTCCGGCGTGCTCACATCACAGCCTAGCAGTTCCTTGCAACGGAGTAGGCCATTTCGTTCCTGAAATCGTTGCAAAAACTCATGAACCCGCTCATAGGTTTTTTCCTTGTCCTCACTGTCGCTGCCACTTTTTTGTCGGAAGCTGAGACCGATGGCCATCATCGCCCCGGTGACAGCACCGCAGGTTTCTCCCGTTCGGGCGATACCGCCGCCAAAAGCCGCCGCCATTCCTTTGGCCGTCGCCTCGTCGAGACCGCAGTCCTCGGCAAAGGCGGCAATGACGGCCTGGGCGCAGTTGTACCCATCGTGAAAAATCGCTGCTGCTTTTTCTGCTTTTTCCATTGTGATTCCCTTCCTCATTGTTCGCTATGATTGTTGTTGCATTAGAGCTATTCTGTATATCATTCATACCGATTTCCTTGTGGGTTCAGGTGCAAAACTCGATAGCAGAATCGTTGCGGCTCTTTGATTCGTTGTTCTCAACATGGCATTCGTCTGCACCTTGTTACAAAACCTCCGTATCGACAGCGACCACATCCACCTCGCCCGCTCCCTCGATCTGCCGCACCGCTGCGTCGAGAACCTGCCGGATATGGGTACGGTCATTGCTGACGACAGCCAGGCCGATGACTGACGCCTGCCAAAGGTCATGCTGGTCCACCTCGGCGACAGAGATGTTGAACTTGCCGCGCAACCGCTCAACGATGCTCTTGAGCACCCGCCGTTTCCCTTTCAACGAGTCGACGCCGTGGATATGTAGGCTCACTTCACTGTAGCCGACAGACATCTTTGCTTCACCTCAACCCTTCGCCATGAATGAGATGATTGGTTTACCATGCTAGGGCTATCCTGGTATTTCCATGCATGACTTATTGGGAAGACGTTTTCTATTATAATCGGTTTTTGTCAAGTCAAACATCCCCGCTTGCTCCGTCGCACCCCACTCTCCTTCATATTTCCAATGAACGCCAAAAAGCGGACGGACCGCTCTTTCTCGGAGCGATCGCCCGCTTTTATTCGCTCATATCTGCTTGTTACCTTGCGCCCTCGTTTCCTCTGAAGCTTCGAAGGCAAGGACGAACTTAATCTTTGACGTTCATGATCATTTCCAGGTATTTGCCGGACTGGCGGACCTTCTCGATCATCTCTTCGGTGATAGTGTCGCCTTCCTCTGCGATCACTTCACCAAGGTTGTTGGTGATCGTCTTGGTGAGCGCCCTGCCCACATAGTACTTGTGCTGCATTTGGCCGAACAGGGCGCCCCGATCCTGTCCATCGCCGCCTTCTGGCTTTGCTTCCGCAGCTTCTTTTTTCTCCAGGACAGGGAAAGTGAAGGTTGCCGCTTCCTGGGGCTTCTCCTCCCATTGCGAACGGAGACCTGTCGGGTCGACGTCAGCCTCGAAGGGTTGGGGGTTGACGGAAAGGTCTTCGATTAACGGCAGGGCGGGCGCCTTCTCGACGACAAGTTCCTGGACAGGGCGCTGCGCTTCGACCGCTTCCACCGGCGCGTAGGCGATGGAAGGTGTGTTTACCGTCGCCGGAGCGGCGGCAGCCGGGAGGGATGCGGCCGCAACAGACGCTGAGGAGACGGGAGAATCAGGAACTGCAGGAGTCGACGAAAGGGCCGCCGCAGGAACCGGGCGAACCACCGGAACAGCGTCGGCGATGTACTCCTCTTCATATTTTTCGAGGGCTACCTCGTCCAAGTCTTCTACGACGATCAAAACGTCGCGACCGTAGGTGACCACACTCTCCGAGGGAATGATGCGTGCCCCCAGTTGTCCCCGCGAGGGCATCAGCAGACAGCCGGTGATCTTGCCAGAAGCCACATCGACGAAATACTCGCTGACATAGCCGATGAGACGTCCCCGCTTGGTCAGCACCTTCGTCCCTTTGACCTTGACCTGGCGCTGAATCAGTCCCTGCACCTCGGGCAGATCCGTTAGGCGCTGCAGCGCCTCTTCGCTCTCAATGGTGACGGCATACTCGCCGACCCCCTGAAGCCGCTCAAAGGGAATCACCTGCGCCCCGAGGTACCAAGACTCGTTTTCCACCATCAAGTATTCAACGGCGCCTTGGTCAGGATTGATGATCAGGTCACGGACCAGGCCGAGTTCACGGCCATCATTGATGCTGATAATGGCCAACCCGACAATGTTCTGGCTCTTGGTCACACAGCCGTCCTCCTTGTCATATTTCTTTCAGCGGCCGTTCGCGGCGCGCGATAGGTTTTCAGGTAGGTTTCAATCTCCGCCAGTATGGGTGCGGGCAGATTTCCCTTGTATTTTCCCCAGTATCGGGTGATCTGATGGTAGGCATCGTCATGTCTTTCCATCAGTTCGTAGATGGCGCACATTTCAAGGACGATGAACAACTCGTCCTCCATGCTGATCCCCGTTTGCGTGGCCTGGTGGAAAATCTCCAGGGCGCTTCGATAATCGCCGCGCGCCTTGTGCCGAAAGGCGTCATCCATCAGACTTCCGATGTTAGGAGTCGGCTGATCTATCGGTATTGGTGCCAGGGGAGCAGGTTGATCGACCCGTGTGAGCAACTCCTCCGGTGTATCGACAACCGCTTCTTCCATCATGGTCGCAAAGGTTTCTTCGCTAACAGCGATAGCCGTCTCTTCCGGCTCAGTCCCAAACACTGCTTCTGGCACAGCTTGTGTGGAGATGGCGGGATCTGTGGACAGCGTGTCCTCTCGCCCTTCCGTAGACAGGACGGTCGTTTCGGTCTCCGGTTCGACAGAAGACAGCAAGGTCTCATCTTCGCCATCTTGTTCTCCAGGAGACGTCAAAACAGATTCTTCCGCCTCCTCTTCTATGATTGAAGATGGCTCAATTTCTTCAGCCTCTTCTTCTAGTTCAGCAGGGGCATTCTCCAGGCTGACTTCTATCTCCTGTTCGACAGGAGCAGGCAACGAAAGGGGCAAAGAACCGAACGCTTCTGCCTTTCCCAGCGCAGGTAAAGCCAAAGCGAGAGCTTCCATCGCTTGGTCTGCTGGAGGGTTCGATTGTTCCTCGGTCTGCTCAAGCATGTAGGTGCGCGCCAGGCCGGCAGAGGCGATCAATAACCCGCCGCCCACCAGTAACAGGTAGGGGCTGGGCAACAGGGTGATCTGGGGAAAGCTGAAGGCGATTACCCACATCAAGGCGCATCCAACAACCATCAGAGGCAGCTGGCCAAAAGGCGTCCCTTGCAGGAAGACCCACCATAAACCCAGCAATAATGCGCTTACGATTAAGATAAAACCGATTAACGCCAGCATCGTCAGGTTCTTCACCTCATGGCCTTCAAAATGGCGTACACGATGCTTAATTTCGACACGCTTCGGTTTTATCCTTCACTAATAGGCGATTCTTGTAATTCTCTTTATAAACCATTCAATCAATCATCAAAAAAGTCTCTCAAACCACCGATGCCGCCGGAGGATTCGCGCGTTCCGGCGTGGGCCAGAATCCGGCCGGCCAGGTTGGCGAGGGTGAGTGTCTGCAGCCAGACACGACCGGGGCCGGTCAGGCTGGTCAGAAAGAGCCCTTCTCCGCCAAAAATGACGTTCTTGAAACCTTTGACGACTTGAATGTCCATGGAAACAGTCGATTCGATCATGGCCACATGGCCCGTATCGACCATCAGCCGCTCGCCGGGGGCTAATGTCTTTTCTACGACTTCGCCGTCAATCTCGACGAAAGCCATGCCCTGTCCGGAGAGCTTTTGCATGATGAAGCCTTCCCCGCCGAAGAAGCCTGCACCCAGTTTGCGCTGGAAAAAGATGCTCATCTCCACCGACTCCTGAGCGCACAGGAAGGAATCGCGCTGGCAGATCAGTTCATAGCCCCGCTTCAATTCAATGGGCAACACTTTCCCCGGCGCCGTCGGCGTAAACCCGATGTTGGCCGGTCCGCCCATAGCCTCAAAGAAGGTGTAAGTGAGCGATTCGCCGGACAGCGCCCGTCCCAGCGATTTCAAAAAGCCGCCTTTGAAGTTCGTGTCCATGCGGACGTTGGCCGACATCCAGGTCATGGCCCCTGATTCTGTGTAAATGCGTTCTCCCGGCTCCAAATCGATGTTCAGTGCCTGCATGGTCGTTCCCAAAACCTGATAACGCATGTCCGCCCTCCTCCTGGAAATCACTTTCAGCCCCAGTATACCTTTGATCCAGTAAGTGGACAAGATTGCATCCCCGGGATTCCATCTTAGGGATGTCTACCCTCTTCGGGCTATCGACTCGCCTTCCAAATATGTCTATAGGTCTGGATTGACCTTCCGCCGGGCCCGCGCATAAAGCGCCACATATTCGTCGGCCGATCTTCTCCAAGAGTGGTCAAGCCCCATCACCTTGGCAACAAGCGGGTTCCAGCGTTCCTTCTGCCGGTACAAGGCCAAACCCCTGCGGATGGCGTCGAGAAAGTGTTCCGGCGCATAGGACTCAAAGACAAAGCCGTTTCCATGGGGAAAGCGCGCATCCGTCACCGTATCGGCCAATCCTCCCGTCGACCGGACGATGGGGACCGAACCATAGCGGAAGGCGATCAGTTGGCCCAAACCGCAGGGTTCGAAACGCGACGGCATCAGGAAAAAGTCGCTGCCGGCATAGACCCGCTGCGCCAGCGGCGAATGGAAGCCGATATAGAGGCCCACCTTCTCCGGAAAATGCTGTTGCAAGCGCCGGAAAAGCCCTTCATAGCGGGGATCGCCCTGCCCAACGACGGCCAGTTGGAGATCCTCCTGAAAGAGCGCTTCCTCAATTCCCTCGAAAAGGTTGATGCCTTTTTGGTCCACCAGGCGGTGAACGAGGCCGAGCAGCGGCGCATCCGATTCGGGCAAGCCCAGTTCACGCTGCAACGCCGCCTTGCTCTTCCTTTTCCCCTCCAGATCGTCCAACGAATAGGGATGAGGGAGATGGGGATCGGTGGCCGGATTATAGACCTCCACATCGATGCCGTTGACGATCCCGAAGAGATCCATGTGGCGGAGCCGCAAGAGCCCCTCCAGGCCCCAACCGTATTCCGGCGTTTGGATCTCCTCAGCATAGGTCCGGCTCACCGTGTTGATCACATCGGCGAAGACGAGACCGGCCTTCATATAATTCACTTGTCCGAAAAACTCCAAGGCGTCCGGACGAAAGAGATCGTCGCGCAAACCGATGAACCGAAGGATGTCGCGCCCGAAATGGCCCTGGTATTCCAGGTTGTGCACGGTCAGCACGCTAGCGATCCGGCGATAGGCCGGGTGATGGCGGTATTCCTCTTTCAGCAGAGTGATGGCAGGGCCGCACTGCCAGTCATTAAAATGCAGGATATCCGGAATAAAATCGACCGGTTCGAGCATCTCGAGAACGGCGCGCGAATAAAAGCCCCACCGCTCGCCGTCATCGCCATAACCGTAAATGTTCTCACGGCTAAAATACTGGTAGTTGTCGATAAAGTAGACGGGAACGGCCTTTCCCCCGGGAAGGGCTTCGATCTGCCCTTTGCGGATCACCGCCGTTTCCTTGCGTCCGTCAACCTCCACCATGTAATCGGTTACATAGGCGCCTTTGGGGATTTGCCCATGGCGGGGCATGACAACACGGGCATCGACACCCATCGTGGCCAGCGCCCGCGGCAATGAACCGGCTACATCAGCCAAACCACCCGCCTTGGCAAAGGGGACAACCTCTGCCGATACGAAGAGAACCTTCAAGGGTTGTTGCGTCACGACCGCTCCCATCCTTCCTGTTCCCCCTGCGCCGCTTCACCCTTTTCCCGCTATCACCGCAAAGCTGTTAATAGGGGAAAACAGCGGGTTCGGCGAACCCGTGGTATGTACAAGGGAATCAGGGGAGTTACTTCACCAGGAGCAACATGGCCACTTCGTCACAGTTGGGAAATTTGGGGCAGTCGATGCATTCCTTCCAAACCTTATGGGGAAGTTGCTCCTTCTGCACAACCTCAAATCCGCACTTGCGAAAAAAGCCCTCCTGATAGGTCAAGGCAAATACGCGATCGATGCCGAGGCTTTTGGCCTCCTCAATCAGCATATCCACAATCGCCTTGCCGATTCCCTTTCCCCGGGCATCCTTGTCGATGGCCAGGGCACGGATCTCCACCAGATCCTCCCATAAGATGTGCAGCGATCCTGTTCCCACGATCTTGCCCGCTTCTTCGGCGACGGTGATGTCCCGCAGTCCCTCGTAGAGCAGGCTCCTCGACCGGGCCAACATCAGCCCTTCGGCGGCACTCTCGCTGATCAGGGCGTGGATGTCCTCCACATCGCTCATCTTGGCTTTGCGCAAGTTCATTGCTCTTCCATCCTCACATCATAGTCTATTGTTTTCGAACAGAACGCATCCAGGCAATTTCCCGGCGGTAGTCATCGATCTCTCCGGGCGTCTCCAGGTTCACCGGCAATTCGGCCAAGGCGGGGTGATTCAACAGAGCCGCCAGGGCGTCGCTGCCGATCAAGCCCTGCCCCAACAGCGCATGGCGGTCCTTATGGGAACCGATCGGCTGCTGGCTGTCGTTGATGTGCATCGCCTTCAGCCGATCGATGCCAACGATCCGGTCAAACTCGTCGAGAACGGCGGCGAAATCGCTTTTCACATCATAACCGGCGCCGAAGAGGTGGCAGGAGTCCAGGTTCACGCCGACGACCTCGGGCGCTTTCAGGCCGTCGATGATGGCTCGCAGTTCCTCGAAACGCCCGCCTACCTCTGTGCCAGCGCCGGCCATGCCTTCCAGCAGCACCGTAACGCCCTGGTCGGGACGGAGGATTTCATTCAAGGCCTGGGTGATCCGTTCGATCCCGGCCTCGATCCCCTGACCCACATGGCTGCCGGGATGGACAACGATGTACGGGATTTGGGCGATGGCCATCCGTTCGATGTCGGCGGCCAGTGTCGTCTTGGCAAAGCCCCATGTCTCCTCTTTCGGGGCCGCCAGGTTGATCGTATAGGGCGCGTGGGCCACAAGGGGTCCAAATCCGTGTTCTTCGCGCAGCAATAAGGAACGGGCGATGTCATCGGGATCCAACGCTTTGGCCGCCCCGCCACGGGGATTGCGAGTAAAAAACTGGAACGTCGTCGCCCCGATGGAAAGGGCCTCCCGCACAACCGCCTCGAACCCTTTGGAGATGGATAGGTGCGCTCCGAAATACAAGGGGACATCCCTCTTTCTTTCGACGTATTTCAAGGGCCATCTCGCTTTACAAGCCCTCTCTTACTGAGATTCCGCTTGCTATGCTCTTTGCTGAGGCTCTCTTGCTTGATCTCTCTTACTGAAACTCTTTGGACATGGCGGCCCTTCGTTCCTGCCCACAGTCGCCCTTTTTCTCCAAGGCCGCTAGCCGTTTTCAGAGCAACGCCTTCAGCGCCAGACGCCAGTATCCACAACAGCGCCTTCAGTCGCTAGAAACCTCTGTCACAGCAGCGCCTTCAGTCGCTGGGCCGCCTCCGTCACAGCAGCGGCTCCGTCGACCGTATCAAACAGAGCCGAAATCATGGCCACTCCTCTGCAGCCGGTCTTTCTGATCCCGGTTATCCTGTCGGCAGTAAGTCCGCCGATGGCCAGCACCGGAATGCGGACAGCCTCACAGATCCCTTGTAAACCAGCAAAACCTAGCGGTTCGGCATCCAGTGTTTTTGAGGTTGTCGGAAAGACAGGGCCGGCGCCAACATAATCGGCGCCTGCGGCGGCAGCAGCCTGCGCCTGGGCCAGATTGCGAATAGTGACGCCGATGATCCCCTTCGGCCAGATCCGGCGAGCCGCCTCAGGCGGGAGATCCTCGGCGCCCAGGTGGACGCCGTCGGCATTTACAGCCTGGGCGATGTCGATGCGATCATTGACAATAAACAGTTTCCCCCGTCGTGACGCGATTTCCCGCAGGATTTGGGCGCGGCGCAAGAATTCGCCGGTAGGCATATTCTTCTCCCGCAGTTGGATGATGTCACAGCCGCCCGCATAAGCCGCATCCACTTTCGCGGCCAGCGCGGCGTCGTCAGCCGCCTGTGCCCGTCCAATGATGCCATAGAGGATGCCGCCATAACCATCTTTGCCACTGGCGCCATGAGTGACATGGGCATCGGCATGGTTCACGATACCCCTCGTGACGGCAGCAGGATCAGCAGCCGTCATGATCGCCGACATGATGGCCGCACCTACAGCGCCGCACTGACGGACTAAGAGCGCGTTATTTGCCGTTATCCCGCCAATCGCGATAACCGGTAGGGGAGAGCGGCGGACAACCTCCGTCAACGCTGGCAAACCGGCGCCTTGCTTGCCCGGCTTGCAATCCGTTTCGAAGACGTTGCCAAAGAGAAAGTAGTCGAGCGCCCGCGCTTCTCCTGATTCCACAAGGGCAAGCGCTTCCTCGACAGAGTGGATGGAACGGCCCAACAGCATCTCCGGGCCGAGAATAACACGCGCTTTTGATGGCGGCAGATCGTCAGCGCCGAGGTGAACGCCATCGGCGCCGGCAGCCAGCGCCACGGCCGGGTTCCCGTTGATGATCAACGGCGCGAGCGCGGGGCGGGTCAACACTAACGCCTGCTGTGCCAGCTCCAGCAGTTGCCGCCCAGTCAGATCTTTTTCCCGCAGGATGACAGCCGCGATTCCGCCCTTTATAGCTCCAGCGACGACTCCCATCAGGTCTTGACCGTTGGGGCAAAGGTTGCGGTTAGTTACGAGAACGAATTCGCCCCTTGGAAATCGGCTTTTGAGTAATCCCTCTCTACCGAATCCAGCAAAGCCCATCGATGCATTCCCCCTTCACGCTCCTTGATCGTTGGAACTGCGCGCCCCTACGCATCTTGACTTGCATAAGCGCAGAGCTCGTTGAGCGGGCATACCAGGCAAGCGGGACTCCTGACCTGGCAAAGGCGGTTGCCAAGGCCGTCGATCTGGGCGTGAAACTCCTGAAAGAGATACAAATCCGGTTCCAGCCGCTCGGCAAAAAAAGCCTGCATCTCGTCATAGCCGGCTTGTTCCGAGAAGAAGCCCAGGCGGGAAAAGATGCGCCGTGTATAAGCGTCGACGACGAAAATGGGCTGCTGGGCGCCGTAGAGGATGATACTGTCGGCCGTCTCCTTGCCGATCCCTTTGATGGCGAGCAAGCGTTTGCGCAGTTCTCCCGCTTCGAGGGACAGCAAGTTTTCCAATTTTCCTTCGTATTCATCAACGATCAGCCGGGCAAAGGCTTGCAACCGCTCCGCTTTTTGATTGTAATAACGGGTCGAGCGGACGAGAAGGGCCAGTTGCTCCCTCGGCGCTGACGCCAGGGATTGGATGTCGAGCAAACCAGATTGTTTCAGTTGATCGATGGCCGTCACGACATTTTTCCAGGCCACGTTTTGGGTCAAAATGGCGCCGATGACCATCTCTACCGTCGAATCGGCAGGCCACCAGTGCCGGGGACCGAAATGGTCGAGCAGGCGGCAATAGATGCGAAGCAGTTGGGCCCGTTGTTCTCCCATTGACCGACACCTCCCCCAAACATGTCAAAAAGCGGGGCAACCCGCCTGGGTCGGCCCCGCCCCGGATTTATCCGTTGAACGAGTGGCTTCGCCGAGGCAATCACCTTCGGCGTCGCTTTCACTTTTGGATAACTTTTTTATCAACACCGGTTCCGTGTCTGTCGGCGCTTACCTTGGGTGTTTCCCAGATTAGCTCTTCGGCGTGATTTTTTCCTTGAAGGTGAACTTGCCGTTTTTCACTTCCACGACGACGGCCGATTTGACCGGGTTGTGCTGAGCGTCAAAGCTGATCGTGCCGGTGACCGCTTGCAGGTCCTTCGTGGCGATCAGCGCTTCGCGCACTTTCTCCGGATCGGTCGAGTTGGCGCGTTTGATGGCGTCGACGATGATCGCGGCAGCGTCATAACCTAATGCGCCAAGAGCTTCCGGGTTTTCGCCGTATTTGGCCTTGTAGGCGGCAATAAAGTCCTGCACTCGGGAGGATTTTTCCTCTTCCGAGTAGTGGGTGCTGAAGAAGGTGTTGTTCAGGTTCTCCGCACCGGCGATCTTGGCGAGGGTCGGCGAATCCCAGCCGTCGCCGCCTAGGATCGGCAGGGGCATGCCCAGTTCCCTCGCTTGTTTGACGATAAAGCCGGCTTCTTCATAGTAGCCGGGGACATAGATCAACTCGGCGTCAACACCTTTCATCCGGGTGAGGACGGAACGGAAATCTTTGTCGCCTGTCACATAGCCTTCCTCAGCGACAATCTGACCGCCGTGTTTAATGAAGAAATCCTTGAAGGCCTTGCCGGATCCCTTGCTGTAGGGGGACTGGTTGTCTACCAGGATGGCGGCTTTTTTCAGCTTCAGCGAGTCGAGAGCGTACTGGGCCATTACTTCGCCCTGGAAGGGAGCGGTGAAGCAGGCGCGGAAGACGTAGTCGCGGGTTTTGCCCGTTTCATCGACCGTTACCTCGGCGGCGACGGCAGAGGAGGAAATGACGGGCGTCTTCTTGTCATTGGCAAGCTTGACAAAACCGACGGTAGAACTGGAGGCAGCGCCGCCCAGAATGGCGACGGCTTTTTCCTGATTGATCAGGCGGGCAGCAACGTTGCTCGCTTCGCCGGCTTCCGACTTGTTGTCCAAAGAGACGAACTTGACCTTCTTGCCGAGCAGTCCGCCCTTTTCGTTCAAGTCGTCGATGTAGAGCTTGATACCGTTGACGGCTGCCGCGCCATAGGTGGCGTTGCCGCCGGAAAGCTCATAGTTGCCGCCAATGATGATCTCGCTGGCTTCAGGCGTATTTTGAGGCCCTTTTCCGGACGTGCAGCCCGTCAGCACGGTCGATGCCATCAGGCCGACGCTTACGAGCAGGGCCAAGGGGAGCGCCCATCTTTTGTGTTGGGAACTCATGTGTATTTCCTCCTCTTTAAGATATCATGCACTATGTTAGCAGATTCTGACTCGCAATGCTACGAGAATCTTAGTGTATACATAGAATGCGCGCTTTCCGCCCATATTACCGCTAGGAGGTGGTTCCCATTGGGTAGACCAGATGTGGTCTGTGAGGTGTCAACCTGCAACCATTGGTTGCCGGGAAAGATTTGTGGCGCCGCCAACATCGATATTTTGAACGAACAGGGCGATATGCCCAAAGCCTCGGAAGGCACAAAATGCAAGACCTTCAGCAAGCGTGGTTTGGGAACGATGGTCGCCTCTCTGGACAATACGAACTGGGGCGGCGTGCTTTCAGAAGCCTTTAAGCCCGGCAAGCAAGCCGTGCCAACGATCACCTGCACTGTGCAGAACTGCAACTTCTGGGACGCCGAGAACCGTTGCAACGCCACCGGGATTTATGTGACCGGCGGGGGCGCCAACACCGACGCCGAGACAGACTGTCATACCTTCATTCAACGAGGGGCAGACCGGTAAAATACCGGGTATGCTTCGAGCCGCCGTGTCAACCGGCGGCTCTACATATTTTCGCGGCGCCCGTAATAAGTTTTTATGACCCTGACCGTTTTTGGGAGGTGTGCGATGGCCATCATCATCCCTTTTCCGCGCCCCCACCCCGAAGGCCGGTGTGAAGATTGTGCCATGGCGTCTTGGTGTTACACGGACCCGTCAGAGCGGGTCGTCGTGAGCCGGGTGCATACGGAGGAGATGACCCGCGCATTGGAGGAATGCCTGGAACGGGTGTGGGTACGAGAAAACCCCATCCTCGAGTAGAGGCGGGTAGAAAACAAAAAAATAACCACCTTGCGGTGGTTGAGCCAGTGGACGGAATCGAACCGATCGGAAAGGATGCCACTGTCCTTTCCAGCACCTGCTCACTGGATGGTCCTTCTCTATCTAATACTTGAACGCAAATGAAAACAAATGGAGCGGAAGACGAGATTCGAACTCGCGACCCTCGCCTTGGCAAGGCGATGCTCTACCGCTGAGCTACTTCCGCATGGTGCGGTCGAGAGGACTTGAACCTCCACAGCCTTGCGACCACTAGAACCTGAATCTAGCGCGTCTGCCAATTCCGCCACGACCGCGATTTATCAACATTATAATAGAAGATAGCGTAGAAATCTAGACTGAATTGTTTACCAACCTAAGTTTTTTCGGTTTCTGTAAAAGCAATTCGGTCCCTCAAAATCAAACAGTTGCGATGAAACATCGCCTGTCCGACGACGGAACTTTATAATATCACGTTCTAGCCTACTCGTCAACCGGGATATTTTGGTTCCCTTTAAGCTATTGAGTTCATCCCTTTTATGGCGACCTCAACAAAACCGTGACAAAAATAATTTATACCACTAACGACCTAAAAAGTCAACGGTAATAAACCCCAACTCCTTCCCTCACACATCAGTCAGCTTATAACTGAACCTCCTGTTTTTCTTCCACGTCATTCATCAGGGCAGAAAAGAGGCTGTTCACTCCGATATACCAGCGATCATCTTCCGAATACCGCGTATTGATCCAGGCGATGGGATCGACGCCTTCAGGGCAGTTTTTGCTTAAAGCGACGATGGTCATAGCGGCAATCTCGCTGGAGTCGCGAATATGGGTATTGTATTTTTGCCAACTTTTATACACATTAAAAGGATTATTTGCGATTCTGCGGGCTTCTTTATGCGTCCGGGGGACAAACCCTTGCTCCTGTCCCGTAATGGCAAACATGAACAAGGGATGAATGTTGTACTCTTTGGCTGTTTGCAAAATGGTCGAGAAATAGGGCTCCTCCGCCAACAGTGAATTGCGCTGATTGAGCCACTGCCGCAATGCTTCCTCACGTACAGGGCGGTAGCGCAGCGACGGCGGCAATAGGTTATCAGCGCGTTCTTTTTCTTCCGTGGGATCGAGGGTTGGATGGATACCCTTCATCGACATTTCAGAATTCTTTGCTGAATTGCCTGGATGGATCTCAACGTCAAAGGGGATCGGTCGATAGAAGGCGGAAAGAGACAACACAAGCACGACCAGACAGGCGATCACAAGCGGTTTCCATCCCCGCCTTTCCTTAGCCAGTTCATTCAACCGGCGTGCCTTCTGGAGTTGCTTTCTGGAACTGGGCAACACAGTCCCACCGACAGTCATAGCGCCGGAAGAGTCGCCTACCGAGAGTGTAGTAGTTATAGGGACAACGGATGCAGGCGAAATGGCTGCAGGCTCAACAGCCACAATGGCAGCGGCCGCAGGCGAAAGGATCGCAGGCGCAGCCGTTAGGGGCACGGTAGCCAAAGGCTTCAAAACTTCACTTGCGCCGCCACTGGAAAACGCTTCCGAAGAGCCATCTTGGTTCGCTGTGTCCTCGTTCAAACTGTAACTTCGCAACAGCTCTTCAAAATCGGAAATGCTTTCCGTCGAAATCTTCTTACGTAGCTTATCTGCTACGGCCCGTAGTTCTCCTCGGGGTAAATCAATCCCTTGTTCACGGGTAAGCCACAACCAAAGGGCGTCAACGGTCTGGTCAGGGGGGACATCCTCATGCAAAGAGACCCAGAAGACCTGCCCTGCTTCGATGACGAAGCGCTTCTTCACCACCGCTTCCTCGACGAGTCTACGCCGAATTCGCACCCGGGAGGCTTGTGGAAAAATCGGGATTTTCCCATCAAGGACGCGGTGAACGGCATTGGCCAAGACAGCAGCCCGTTCTCGATGAGATGCTTCCGGGAACTTCTCCTTGATATGCTTTTTAAGGGCTTGTACATCTGCCTCATCGAAGAGGATCTTCCCCTGCAGGGAGGCCAGGATTCGCATCATCAACTTTTCCCCCCCCGTCGAAAACGGCCTTCGCCAATGTTACCTCAATATTATCAAAGATTCCCTCGGATATGGAATACTGTTCCAAAAAAAAGCTGATGCATCCTTTGAGTGGAGTGCATCAGCTTGACGTTATCAGTAATTCGAAATATGAATTTCGTAAAAAGCCTGTGGATGCTGACAAGCCGGGCAAACTTCCGGCGCTTCCGTTCCTTTGTGTATGTACCCGCAATTTCGGCACTTCCACTCGACTAGGGTATCCCGCTTAAACACCCGTCCGTTCTTGATGTTATCCAGCAAAGCGAGGAATCGCTTCTCGTGACGCTCCTCCACCTCAGCGATCTCCTCGAAGAGGTCCGCAATGTCGTTGAAGCCTTCCTGGCGGGCCGTCTCGGCAAAGTTCTTGTACAAATCGGTCCACTCATGATTTTCACCAGCGGCGGACTGCTCCAGGTGATCCGTCGTCGCTCCGAGGGCGCTTAAGGCCATATAGAATCGTTTCGCATGCTGTTTCTCGTTTTCGGCAGTTTCAGAGAAGAAGCCGGAGATCTGTTGATAGCCTTCTTTCGCGGCGATCGAAGCAAAGAAATCATACTTCGTTCGGGCTTGGCATTCTCCGGCAAAAGCGGCCAACAGGTTCTTTTCCGTCTCTGTCCCTTTTAATCCGGACACGTTGGTAACGGTTTTTGTGGGAGACATCGTTCAACCTCCTTGTTTATTGATATTTTTGGTACAAGTATATTGTAAGCAAGTCCAAGGGGCTTGTCAAAAGACTACCTGAATGCTATTTCTTGAAAGTCGCTTTCCACAATCCGTGAAGGTTACAGTACAGTACCCATAAAGCTCGTCTTAAGTAAGGAGCAGATCACCGTAGATAAAAAATTGGGCACAGTTGTTGAGAAAGTAGCAAAAACAAAAAACTCCCCGACAAGGGAGTTTTAAGTATGTTTATGGAGCCGGCGACAGGACTTGAACCCGCAACCTACTGATTACAAGTCAGTTGCTCTACCAGTTGAGCTACGCCGGCAAATAATATGGCGGAGCAGACGGGATTCGAACCCGCGATCTCCAGCGTGACAGGCTGGCATGTTAGGCCTCTACACCACTGCTCCGTTTTGGTGGGCGATGACAGGATCGAACTGCCGACATCCTGCTTGTAAGGCAGGCGCTCTCCCAGCTGAGCTAATCGCCCAGAGAAGGAAAATGGTGACCCGTAGGGGATTCGAACCCCTGTAACCGCCGTGAAAGGGCGGTGTCTTAGACCGCTTGACCAACGGGCCACGATGGTGATCCATGCTGGACTCGAACCAGCGACACCCTGATTAAAAGTCAGGTGCTCTACCAACTGAGCTAATGGATCATGGATAGTGATGGGAAAATGGCTGGGGTGGCTGGATTCGAACCAACGAATGGCGGAGTCAAAGTCCGCTGCCTTACCGCTTGGCTACACCCCAACAAAACTCACCAAGGGTGATAAAGGAACATCATATGCCCCTTGAAAACCACACAGAGACCGATTTGTCTGTCTCCGCTGCGGATTGGTCCCAGGTTGTTAGCGGCGGTAGAGCCGCCGATGCCTGAGGTCGTAAATCCTCGCTGCGCCAGACAAATCGTCTTTGGACAAAGTATTAGTTTTTCGCCTTCACCGCTGACTCGCTGCCGATTCATCGGTTTATCGCGAACGTTTGATATCGTATCACATCGCCACCAAATCGTCAACAAGAATTTTTTTCGTTTCTTGCCGTTTTGTTCTCATCGGCGGCACTTGAGGATAGTACCACATTCAAGAGAAACGATCAAGGACTAAATTTATCCAATCAGATGTCTTTTGAGCGCGCTCCACTCCCCTTTTATCCATTATCCTTTTGCTTGCTCTTGTTTTCGTCCTTATCGCGAACTGCCTCGTGCTGATTATTCCCAATCTGTGCGCGATTTTCATCACCCCTACAAGAGCCGAGCCGTCCTTGCCACAGAGTGAATCAAAGCAAGCGAACAAAGCAAGCGAAAGCCCTCCGACGAATAATGGCGAAGGGCCTTCGCTTTGCCGACCCTATGACAAAAAGTTCAAAAGCAAAGATTGGACGGGAATGGATATCAGCGCAACACCCCGGGTTAAGGGGCCTCAACAGTCCGGTTGCGTCCCAGTCCTTTGGCCTGGTACAGAGCTTCATCGGCAGTACTGATCATTGATTTCGCCTCGCTGCCCGGGACGGGGCAGGCGGTGGCGACACCTACACTGACGGTCACTCGGCCGATGGAGGACTGGCGATGTTCGATCCCTGCTTCCGCCACAGCTTTGCGGATCGATTCTGCGACGATCAGGGCGCCTTCCCGGTCGGTGTCTGGCAGGATGACGGCAAACTCCTCGCCGCCATAGCGGCAGACGAGGTCGCTAGACCGGCGAACCACCTCCGGCATCAGCCTGGCAATGCTTTTGAGGCAATCATCGCCCTGGATGTGTCCGTACGTATCGTTATAGGCCTTGAACCAGTCGATATCAAAGAGAATGAGCGATATGGGCGTATCGTTGCGGAGCGCCCGATTCCACTCGATCGCCAGGTATTCGTCAAAACGGCGCCGGTTGGCCAAGCCGGTCAGCCCATCAAGGGAAGATAGGTTTTGCAGCTTGCGCACGGCTTCTTCCAGTTCCGCCGTTACTTGAAGCAGTTCCTCTTCCCGCGCCTTTCGCCGATCCATCTCCGTTTTTAAGGCGAGGGCCGAACGGATACGGGCGAGCAGTTCCCGCTTTTTAACGGGCTTTGTGATATAATCTATGGCGCCGGCGGCGAAGGCCCGATCCAAATCCTCCATGTTTGTCAACGCCGTCACCATGATGACGGGAACATCCCGCCAGGCCGAATTCGTTTTTATCTGCTGGCACAGTTCGATGCCGTCTGTCTCCGGCATGACCACATCCATCAGGATAAGAGCAACCTGTGGCAGACGTTCTAACAGGCTGAGGGCCTCGTCAGCCGATGCGGTCGAAAAGACTTCGTAGCCGGCAGAAGCCAACACCGTCTCCAGGTACAGCCGGATTTCTTCCGCGTCATCAATGAGCAGAATCCCCATGGCGCCTTCCTCCCCATCGCATCGAGCAGATATCACTGAAGCAATATCCCATCACTTTCGTTCTTGCTCTCCTGAGACCCTCCTTCCGCATCACCTATGTCTGGAACGCCGCAAAAACGGTGCAATGCATCCAGGAGGATCTTCTTTTTAATCGGCTTGGTCAGATGGTCGTTGCAGCCGGCCTCCAGGCTGCGTTCCATGTCTGCCTTCATGGCGTTAGCCGTCAGGGCGATCACCGGTGTGGGCGGGCGCCCTTGCTCTTTCTCCCATTTCCTGATCTCCCGCGTAGCTGTGATCCCATCCATCACCGGCATCTGAATATCCATCAACACCATATCATACCAACCCTTTTTGTACTTATCGACAGCCACTTGTCCGTTTTTGGCGACGTCGATCTCCATTGGCTCCTTTTTGAGATAGGTGCGAATCAACAGGCTGTTGTCCTCGGCGTCTTCCACAAGCAGAATACGCAAGATGCCTGCCGAAGTCCGCTTTGCGTCGCCTTTTTGCTGCTCTTCCCCTCTTTCCGGGCTTGCTTTGAGAACGGACAATACCGTTTTGAGCAGGTCGTTCCGTTTCACCGGCTTGACGAGATAAGCGGCCAACCCCAACGCTTTGACCCGCTGGGCATCGTCTAACCGATTATCGGAGGTGACCATCAACACCGTCGCCCCGCGCAGTTCGGCATCGGCTTGAATCCTTTCGGCAACCTGAAAACCATCCATCTCCGGCATCCGGCAGTCGAGCAAGACAAGCTGGTAGGGCTCCCCTTGGGCCTTTGCCCGTTTCATCTCAGCGATCCCCTCGGCGCCTCCCGGCGTCTCGACGGGAACACACCCCCAGGCCTTTACCGTTTCTCGCAGGATGATCCGGTTTGTCTCGTTGTCGTCGATGATCAACGCTTTGATGCCGCGTAAAGCCTCTATGGGCGGCAAACTTGCTTCCGTTGAGGTTGTGAAGGCCCCCTGTCCAAAAGAGGCCGTGAAGGAAAAAGTGCTGCCTTTGCCAAGTTCGCTCTCGACCCAGATCCGGCCGTTCATCATTTCCACGAGGTAACGGGAGATAGTCAAACCGAGTCCAGTACCGCCGTAACGGCGCGTTGTCGATGAATCGGCCTGGCTGAAGCGCTCAAAAATCACCTCGAGCTTGTCAGGCGCGATGCCGATGCCCGTGTCAGATACGGAAAAACGAATCGTCCCTGTCTGCTCCGGCCGTTCGGGATCACGTTCCACCCGAAGCACGATTTCGCCCTGCTCCGTAAACTTGACGGCATTGCCGAGCAGGTTGATCAGGATCTGCTGCAACCGTTCGGGATCGCCCGCCACCTGGGACGGCACATCCGAGGAGATGTGGCAGACCAGTTCGAGTCCCTTTTTGTGGGCTCGAACGGCCATCATCTCAGCTGTCTTTTCCGCCAAGTCACCTACGCTGAACACGGTCGATTCCAGTTCCAGACGGCCGCTTTCCACCTTCGACAGATCGAGGATATCGTTGATCAGATAGAGCAACGTGTCGCCAGCGCCGCGGCAGATGCGCACATACTCCTCCTGTTCAGGCGTCAACTGTGTCTCAGTGAGCAACTCTGTCATGCCAAGGATGGCGTTCATGGGGGTGCGGATCTCGTGGCTCATGTTGGCCAAAAAGTCGGATTTGGCCTCATTGGCGCGTCGCAGTTCCCTTACATGGTCATCGATCGTCTCCGCCATCTGGTTGAAGGTTTGGCTCAGTTCCTTGAGTTCGATGGGCACATTGGGGCTGTCCGGCAACTTGATGCGGTAGCTGTAGTTCTTCTGCTGCATATGCCCCGAGCCTTCGATCAGGTTGTCGATGGGTTTGCGGATCCGGTTGGAAACAGCGATGGTAAGAGGCACCGTGAGGATGAGCAGGATCGCCGATACGGCAATCATTGTCGCCATTTGCCGGTAATAGGGGGTCAGTGCCTCCGTCTCCGACACCTCACCGATGATCACCCAATTCTGCTGCTGCAACCGCTGGTAAGCGCCGAAGACCTTTTTTCCCTGGTAGTTGGGGTAGATGGCCGTCCCCGGTTTTCCCTTGAGCGCCCGTTGAAAGGCCTGACTGTCCACCTTGACCTGCAACGGAGATGTTCCATCAATGATTCCCCGCTTGACCAGTTCCGGGGCGAAGCGGGACTGGGTGATCATGAGCCCGTTGGCGTTGACCAGGTATGTCTCCCCTGTTTCCCCTGGCCGGTAGCGGCTCATGACCGCCTCGATGGTGGCCAGGTTGACCGATGTGAAGACGACGCCGCGGAATTGGCCATCTAACCCATAGACAGGTGACGAGATGACCACCAAGGGTCGGCCCGTGTTGCGGCCAATGATGACGTCGCTGATAACATCTCTGCCTTTTTGTCCCTCTTGGAAGTAGCTCCGGTCCGACAGATCGATCTGCCCGGCCCGGCCTGCCGTATCCACCTCATTGATTCCGTCGCGATTGACAAAGGTCAAGTTATTGAAGTGCTTGTGCTCGTCAAGAAACATCCGGAAGATGGCTTCCATCTCCTGGTTGTCGCCGGTTTGAAAGGCCTTCAGTTTCGCCAACGCTCGCACATCGTCACGGCAGTTTGCAAACCATTCATCAATGGCGTTGCGCTGGATCTCGATGGCCTGTTCCAACTGTTCGAATTTTTCCTTCTGAATATGCTGGATCTCGGAGAGGAGAAAGTTCACCGTCAGCACAATGGTCGGGACCATGACAAGCAGGATCCCCCACCAGTTCAACTGCGCTTTCAGCGTCCGCAGGCGGAAAGTAAAGCCGCTCTGCTCGTCAACCTCGCTCCGATTGATTTGCTTCGTCGCCACTTACTTCTCCTCTTCCAACCCTGATTCGGCGCTGCTACCTTTGACCGCTGGGATAACCGCTCTCTCGAATCCGTTCAAGGCAGGCGTACACCTGTATACATTCCTGTTCCAAGGCCGCCTGGAGGGCCAGCACATCAGCCAATTCGCCAGCCCCGGACGTCTGTTCCAGTTGAAAGCTAAATTCGGCGGCCTTGCGAGCGCCTAGCATGGCGCTGCTCGACTTCAGGCTGTGAGCGATTTGACGGACTTCTCCACTGGAACCGTTCGCGATCGCATCGGTCAGGGCTTTTATTTTTTTCGGCGTCTCCCTGAGATAAATCTCGACAAGGCGAGAAAATAGCGCTCTGCTTTCCAAGGGATCAAGATCCTCTAGCAAGGACGCCAATGCCTGCTTATCGATGACCTCTCCACTACAAGGTTTCTCTATCGCCACGTGCACTCCCTCCTAAACCACGTTTGACTGACATACTTATAAAAAATGAGACACAGAGGTCCTCAATTCCCTCTCTTCTTAACGAAATAAAATTCTTTCCAACCATACAGAATCCTGCCACTTCCCTGCTTTTCCATCGACAAAAATGTATCAAAAAAGCGATCAGAGACACATTTTGCCTCTGATCGCTTTTTTTATGGAGCGCCGTTCAGGCAGTCCCGATGGCCAGTTTCTCCATCTCGTCGAGGAGTTCCCGGAAAACGGCCAAGGCCTTTTCGATGGGCTGGGCCGTCGTCATGTCCACGCCGGCCCGCTTGAGCAGTTCCAAGGGATAGTCGGAACCGCCGCTCTTGAGGAAGGCCAAGTAGCGGTCGACGGCCGGCTGCCCCTCATCGAGGATCTGCGTCGTGAGGGCCGTGGCGGCCGAAAAGCCGGTGGCGTACTTGTAGACGTAGAAGTTGTTGTAAAAGTGGGGGATGCGCGCCCACTCCATATCGATGTCATCGTCGACGATGATGTCGGGCCCATAGTAATCGACGTTGAGGCGGTGGTAGATCTGCTTCAGTTCTTGCAAGGTGAGGGCTTCCGCCGCCTCGATCTTGCCGTGGACGATCTTTTCAAACTCGGCGAACATGGTCTGCCGGAAGACGGTGCCCCGGAACTGCTCCAGGTAGTGGTTGAGCAGGAAGAGGCGGCGGCTCTTGTCCTGCTCTTTTTTCAGCAGGTGGCGGATCAAGAGCGTCTCGTTGACGGTGGAAGCCACCTCGGCGACGAAGATGGTGTAAGCCGAATAGACGTAAGGCTGTTCCTTGTGGGAGTAATAGGAATGCAACGCATGGCCCATCTCATGGGCCAAGGTGAAGACATCATCCAGCCGATCCTGGTAGTTGAGCAGCACATAGGGGTGGGTGCCGTAAGGCCCCCAGGAGTAGGCGCCGCTTGTCTTCCCCTTGCTCTCGTAGACATCGATCCAGCCGGTCTTGAAGGACTCGTCCAGGACGCGGCGATAGTCAGCGCCGAGCGGTTCCAGCCCTTGTTTGACCATCTCCAATGCCTCGTTGTAGGCGACTTTCCAGTCCACATCGGCGACCATGGGCACATAGAGGTCATACATGTGCAATTGGTCGACGCCAAGGAGCTTCTTGCGAAGGCGCACATAGCGGTGCATGGCGTCGTTGTGGGCGCGGACCGTGCTGATCAGGTTGTCGTAGACATCCTTCGGCACGTTGTCGCCGAAGAGAGCCGCCTCTAAGGCCGAGGGGTAGTGGCGGACGCGGGAGAAGAAGACATCGCGCTTGATGGCGGAACTGAAAGTAGTCGCCAGGGTGTTCTCCAGCTTTTTATAGGTCCCGTAGAGGCCGTGGAAGGCCTCCTTGCGGACGCGCCGGTCTTTGCTTTCCATCAGTTGGCCGTAGCGGCCGTGGGTGATCTCGACCTCCTTGCCCTCTTCATCGCGGATGGTGGGAAAGGTCAGGTCGGCGTTGTTGAGCATAGTGAAGATCTGCCCCGGCGACTGGCCCAGTTCGCTGGCCTGGGCGAGGATGGCCTCCTCGTCGGCTGTCAGCACGTGGGGCTTTTGCCGCTTCAGGTCATCCAGGAGGAAGCGGTACAGGTCGAGACCCCGCTCCTCCTTCTGGAAACGTTGCAGCATGTCGTCGGGAATGGCGAGGATCTCCGGGGTGAGGAAAGAGGCGGCCCCGGCGACCCGGGCGTTGAGGGCGACGGCCCGGTCGGTCAAAGCCTGATAGGTGGGATTGGCGTTATCCTCGTCACGGCGCATGCGGGCGTAGGTAAAGATCTTTTCCAGCACTTTGCCGAGTTCGTCATTGAGTTGCAAAGCCGTCAGAAGGTTGGTGCTCTTCTCCTGAAGCTTTCCTTTCAGCGCGGTGAGCTTCTCCAACTGGGAAGGAACCGCTTGAAAATCCTTCTCCCAGGCGTCGTCGCCAGGGTAGATATCTTCCAACTTCCACTTATACTCAGGAGCGATGTCCTGACGCTTGGGCTGCGCTTTTTCTTTTTCCATGGATCGTCTCTCCTCTTTCTTGGAACGTCCAGTATATTATAGCGTATCCTTACCATCGCTATCCGCATTTATATCCGCTTTCTCATACACAAAGCTCCCCCTGGATGAACCATGGGGGAGCCGCATACGAAACGTTTTTAATGAGCGTCCGTTTTGAACTTGCGCACCGATTGGCTCAACTGGGCGGCCATGGCGCTGATCTGTTCACTGGCCGCCGCTAGGTTCTCCATCGTGGCGGCTGCCTCTTCACTCGATGCGGCCATGTGGGTGGCGATCTGGGACGTCCTCTCGATCACGTTGGCCACTTCGTTGATCAACTGTAGGATCTTATCGGAGCTGGTCACCTCTTCGTTGGTGATCTCGACGATGCGCACCACTTCTTTGCCGGACAGTTCCACCGCTTGCAGGATCTGTTCAAGCACTTCGCCCGAGTGTCCCACAGCGGCGACACCCCGTTGCACATCCTCGCGGCTCCGCTGGGTCGCCTGAACGGCATCGGCTGTTCGCGACTGAACTTTTTCGAGGATGGCCGAAACCTCCGCCGCCCCTTGTGTCGATTGCTCGGCCAGCTTGCGCACCTCGTCGGCGACAACGGCAAATCCTCGACCATGCTCACCGGCCCGCGCTGCTTCAATGGCCGCGTTCAACGCCAGCAGGTTGGTCTGCGTGGCGATCGATGTGATCGTGTCGGTGATGGAGCTGATCTGCTGGGTGTACTCGTTCAAATTCGCGATGATCCCTTCGATCTCCTGAGACCGGTTTTGGATGTTGGTCATGTCAACCATGGTCTCGTGTACGGTAGCCTTGCCTTTTTTCGCTTGCGCCAGCGTCAACTGTGATTTCTCATCGACGACCAGAGCGGCCTGACGGGCGATCTGAATGAGCGAGGCCAGTTCGACTAAGACCTGTGAGACCTGCACGATCGATTGACTGCCCAGTTCGGCATC
The DNA here is from genome assembly GCF_057715735.1 of Heliomicrobium sulfidophilum. Lineage (NCBI taxonomy): Bacteria > Bacillati > Bacillota > Clostridia > Eubacteriales > Heliobacteriaceae > Heliomicrobium > Heliomicrobium sulfidophilum. The sequence continues at coordinate 2,192,029 of NZ_JBVTZZ010000005.1, read as the reverse complement.
TCTGGCCATCTGTTCCATATGCTTGCTCATGTCGGAGATCGTCGCGTTGATCTCGGCGTTGGAGGCGGCCAGTTCCTGGGAGGAAGCGGCAAGTTCATCGGACGACTTGCGCACCGCTCCCACCACCTGGGATTGGGTCTCCACCATGATATTGAAGGCTTTGGCCAAGCCCGCCATCTCATCCTTCGCCTTTATCTTTGCCCGGACTGTCAGATTGCCGGCGGCGCCGTGGGCCATGGCCGCCCGCAACTGCTTGATCGTGGCCACCAGTTCTTTGGAATACATAGTCGCCGCCGTCCCGGCCAGGATCACCAGCGCCACGGTGATACCAGCGATGAGGACCAGCATATTCGAGAACCGGCTGGCGAATTCATCTTGATCGATGGCGCTCAGGAGCAGCAAGGGCAGGCCGGGAACGGCCGTATAAGCGGTGGTGTAGGTGTCCCCACCTAGGGGGTGCGTCAACGTGCCGGCGCTCTGGGCAGCCTTCGCAGGGATCTGCTCCAGTCCGTTCGTCAGTTTGCTGATATCCAACTCCCAGACCTTGGACGAATCGGGGTGTGCCAAAACCAGCCCTTTTTCGTTAGTGATATAGTTGTATCCCGTCTTTCCGATATGGCTCTCGATGATCGGCTGGGCGATCCGGTTAAATTCGACGGCCATCGCCAAGATGCCCGCCGGTTCGGCCTCTCCTTGACGGTTTCCGATGGGAATGGAAACGACGACGACAGGTCGTTTGGTGATCGGCGATTGGATGACTGGGGACACATAGGACTGTCCGCCTATAGACGGCTGGAAAAAGTCGAAGTTGCGCACGTCGGTACCTATACTTGAACCGCCCACTGCATCGGCATAGATCAACCCGTTGCGACCGGTGATGAAGATGTTTTCGTACAGGCCTTGATCGGCCCCATAGACGTCCTGCAAAAAGCGTGAAACGGCGGAAGCCTGCTGACCCGCTCCTTGATTGGCCGCGTTCACCGCTTCCGCGATCATGCCTTCATGACTGATGATCATCCCCTTGTTTTGGGTTTCCTTAAAAATGGTCTCGATCAGCCGGACCTGGTTTTGAAGGTGTTCCGTCAGCCGCTGCTCCTGATTGGCGATCATCTCCGAGCGGACCTGCCAGTACATGAGCGCCAGCGAAATGATCACAGGAACCATGGTGATCAAAAGGGAAAAAAGGACCATCTTCTTCAAAAGGCTTTTTTGCATATCCCTATCCTCCGTAACCAGGTTGCCCCTATGTCATTGCAAGCAAGGTTAGAAATATTCTTGAAATAACTATTCGACAATCATCAATAAACCCCTGCAAAAAAAATTCAGCGATATGGTTTAGGAAGTGAAAAACCCCCGTTGCTCACAACGGGGGTCGACTAAAGAACAGATTATGTTCCCAGATAAGCAGACAAAGGCGGCACGACCTGCTTCTTGCGGGAGATGACGCCGGGAAGATAGGCAGACCGTTCCTGGACGGTGACGCCAAACGCTTTTTCCACAGGCTCCTTCTTCTCGCCGGCTACCAGCAGCCGCGTCCCTTCCTTAATGATATCGGTCAGCATGAGCAAAGCCAGGTCGAGGCCCTTCTTCTTCCGGATCGATTCCATCTCATCGAGCAGGGTCAACTGCATGCGGCTGACGCCATCGTAATCCATCGTCTCCACCTGGCCGATGCCCAACTTGAGGGGGCCCAGGTGAAACTCCTTGAAGTCCTGGAAGATGATCTCTTCGGGAGTCCGGCCTTCCAAGGAAGAACCGGCCGTGAAGAGTTTGAGACCGAAATCCTGCAGATCGATGCCAGCGATTTTGGCCAGCTTCTCGGCGGTCCGCCGGTCCCGGGCGGTGCAGGTGGGGCTCTTGAAGAGCACCGTGTCAGAGAGGATGGCCGCTGTCATCAAACCGGCGATCTCCTTCGGCGGCTCGATGTCATTCTCTTCATACATCGAGGCAATGATGGTGCTCGTGCAGCCAACCGGCTCGCCGCGGAAGTAGATCGGTTCCCCCGTCTGGACATCGCCGACACGGTGGTGGTCGATCACTTCGAGGACCTGGGCCTGATCGAGACCAGCCACAGCCTGGCTCTTTTCGTTGTGGTCGACGAGGATGACCTTCTTGCGCTGGAGCGCCAGAAGGTGATAGCGGGAAACGACGCCGAGCAGCTTTTTCTCATCGTCGATGACAGGGTAGTTGCGATAGCGCGTCTCCAGCATGACCTTGCGGGCGTCGTCGGCAAACTCGTCGGGATGGAAGCAGACCATATCCTGGCGCATGATCGTGCCGACAGGCGCGCTGAGGCCTAACAGGCGGGCAGCATTGAAGGTGTCGTAAGGGACGGTGAGGACCGGGACGCCTTTGCGGCGGGCCGACTTCTCGACCCGTTCGGTGATGCTGAAGCCGCCGGTGACGATCAGGCAGCCGGCGCCAGCTTCCAGGGCCGCCAACTGAGCGTTTTCCCGGTCGCCGGTAACGACAACGTCGCCATCGCCGATGCGCTGAACCATCGTCTCCACATGCATGGCGCCGATGATCGCCTTACCGCGCAGCTTCATTTCCGCCGGCGCCGGAACGAGGAATCGGCCGCCCATGGTGCGCAGGATCCCGCCGAGGGTGAGGCCCATCCGGTCGAGATCGTTCAGTTCATCCAGGTTTAGGTAGCGCTGGGCGATGTCGCCGAGGGTGATGATGCCGAGGAGACGGTTGTGGGCATCGACGACGGGCAGCGACTTGATGTTCTTATCGCGGGCTAAGATCCCCACCTCGCGGATCGGCGTGTCCGGCGAGATGGCCACCGGCGCCTGGCCGCCGAGCATGTCGGAGACGCGGGAGCGCACGTCGCCGATGAGGCGGGGCGCTTCGACGTCGAAGTGGCGAAGGACGAATTCTGTTTCCGGTTTCAGGTTGCCGCAGCGGGCGGCTATGTACTCGCGGCCGGTCAGCTTTTCCTTGAGAAAGGCATAGCTGATAGCCGAACAGATGGAGTCGGTATCGGGACTGCGATGCCCGATGACAATGACACCCATGGTTCTTATGGCCCCCCTGTCGCTATGTTTTTTTCTCGGCTTTGACAAGCCGGTTCGGCATTTTTTTACGCTTCAACCGCACAAAGTCGCGCGACCCCCAGCGGCTGAGTTCGTCATCCTCATGGATGCTCAAGGTGACGTTGTGGATGTTGGGGTAGATCACCTTCAGCCGGCGCTGGATCTCCTCTTTCACATCCTCCGCCTGGCCGACCGACCAGGTTTCCGGCAGTTCGATCGTTCCGTCCACATCGAGATAGGAGCCTTCCCGGACCACGTCCAGATCATAGAGGTCCTCAACGCCCTGCACATCCATGATCGTCTCGGCGATCTCGTCGACGACCTCTTCCGGCGCCGTGTATCCGATGAGCCCCTTCACGTTCTCCCAGGCCACAGAGACAGCGATGCCGAGCAGCATCAAGCCGATGATCAGACCTGCCAGACCGTCGCCCCAAGGGATGATGCCGAACTGGGTCGCCGTCAGGCCGGCCATGGCCACCAGGATGGCCACTGAGGCGAGCAGGTCTTCAAAAAAGACGAGCCGCGTCTCCGGCGACGCCAGGTCGTATTTCTGCAGCGACAGTCGGAAGAGGGCGAGCCCTTCCGCCTCCACCTCGGCCTCCCTGGCGATGTCCTTCATGGCCGTCACCAGCACGATCCCGTCGACGGCGAGGGAAACGGCGAGGACAAGCAGGTTCCAGTAAAAACCTGTCGGCAGATGAGGATTCAAGATCGCAGCATAACCGGAAGAGATGGCTTTAACGGCATTGTAGGTCATGAAGATGGCTACGAAGAGGACAATCAGGTTGGACAGGCGCCCAAAGCCGTTGGGAAAGCTGGTGGTCGGTTTGCGGGAGGCGAAGACGGAGCCGGCAAAGACGGCCGCCTGGGCACAGCCATCGTTGAAGCTGTGAATCGCCTCGGCCTGCATGGCCGATGATCCGGTCCATTGATAGGCGAGGAGTTTGACCGCTGCGAGGAAATAGTTCCCCATGGCGCTCTTCAAAGATGTGTAGTTGGCCTCTCTCAGCATGGCGATGGCGCGTCTGGGCACGTCGAATGTCGCTCCTTATGGATTTCCGATTGCCGAAACCCGACAAGGGATATTTTAGCCGATGGAGTCTCAAGATGCCAGTGTCGAAGCGACGAAGCGATCAGTTTTTCCACTGATCGCTCCTGTATCTAATACTATTCACCGATCATCGGCAATCCATCGGAGCAAAGCTCCTCCGGGCGCAGTAGAAATTTTATTCATTGACCGGGACAAGGCGAATTTCCGCTTGCGCCGTATCTACGCCCTCAAGATCGCTTTTGGCGAGCTTGTAGTAGCGATAGGCGCCGGTGATATCGGCCGTCTCGATCAAACCTGTCTTTTTCTCCAGGCAAACTATCAGTCTATTCCCTTGCCGGAGCATGGCGGTGACCTGAGGCGGGTTGGAACTGGAACTGGAAAATCCGATCAAGGCGACAAGAGCCTGGCTGTTGAAGTCAACGCCATCCGTTGACAAGACCGGCATGTCCAGCGTCGTATCGCGCCACTGTTCCGCGAAAGCCCGCGCCTCCGCCTCGCTGCGGATCAGGACCGCCTGGCGGGGAGCGTTCCATTTGCCGTAATCGGTCCGGCCATGAAGGGTGAACGGTAGCGAGTTTCCCTGGGGAGATCGCTTGCCCGCGGCGCGGTGGATGATGACGGCGGCTTGTGCCCGGGTGACCTTCTCCTTGGGTTTAAAATACCCCTCTTCGTCGCCTTTGATGAAACCTACTGCCGAGGCGGCCTCCACACTTTCCCGGCAGGCCGGGTCGATCGCCTCGGCGTCAGAAAAGGGTATGGCAGCAGAGGCCGTTGCAGGGTTCGGCAAGGGATCCGTCTCAGAGACTTGACTCGCTTTATGCCTGTAGGCTGCCCAGACCCAATCGGCCATCACCTCGCGGGTCAACTCCGCCTCAGGATGGAAGGCCTTATCCGGGAGGGACAAAAAGGTATGGGTCGCTGTGATCAGATCGCCGGAAAACCAAGCATCACCCGGCACATCGGTCGCTACATCACGGATATCAGGGGCTTTGATAAAGTTCACCCGAAAATCAAAGACCCGCACCAGCAGAGAGACGAACTCCGCCCGGTTCATGATCCTTTCAGGGTGAAAGCGTCCCTGTTCATCGCCCTTGATCCACCCGCGGGCGACCATATCGGCGATCGGCGCCTCAGCCCAGTGACCCCGGGCATCGGCGGGAACAACGACCGGCGAATCCGCCCAGGCCGGCTGCATGGAGAAAAAGGGTGAATGGGCAAGCGCCGCAGGCGCCTGCTGCACCATAGCCTTTGACATGGTTGTTTGCATCAGGGTGATCGGTGGAAATGTGACTGGCGCGGCAGCGGCGGCAAACCAGAGGCTGCCCGCCAACAACAACGCGCCGGCTTGAGTTCTGTATTTCATCGCTTATCGCCTCCACTGAACTAGACGCAGCGGTACAAAAAAAGGTTGCAACCTATTTATAAAAAAACGGGGGATAATTCCCCCGCTCCCGTTTAATTCCAGCCTACCTGCTATTCAGCGTCAGATTCGATTTTCTCTCGTTAGTCCCAGTCCCGCGTCGCCAGGATCCGCACATCCTCGATCCGGATATGGGGACCCTCCGCTTTTTGCAATAGCATGTTCACAAGCCCCGTGTGGTTGAGGCACATCATGCAAAAACCAGGCAGGAAGGTCATCCGGCAACCTAAGGTGGGTTCCTTACGGATATTTGTAGCAATCCCCTCAAAACCAACCATATGATAAGCCGAGACATTTTTTACTTCCTGCTGACCGTCGCGTGCAAACTTGGGACCGACCACCCAGGTGGTCAATAGGCCAGTGATCGGATCGGCTTCGATCACCCGCAACACATGGGGAATCGGGCAGCCGGCGCCCATGGGCCGACCCAGAACCAGATCGCCCTTGCGAATTTCCAGTTTCTCGACCAAGTCCCCGCGGAAGGGAAGAACGATTTTGCGCGCCGATATTTCGCCAGGCAGGGGCTGCAAGACAAAATCGTAGGTATGGCCGAGGACATCCCGTTCCGGATGGGTGGCTTCCAACTCCCAGTCGACGGCGGCGCACACCTGCTTCTCGTCATAGAAAGGGCAGTCTTCATAGGTCTTTTCCTGGGCATGGACGGCGCGGATGAAGGAGCGGCAGTTGTTCTCGCCGCAAAGACCGCAGTTTTTCCCCGGAGGCAACCAGGAATGGCTCATGTCATTCACCCCGGTACAAGTAATCGGCGATCTGTCCGTCCAGCTTCTTGATCACACCGAAGTGATGCTTCCAGCCCACTTCCTTCTTGCCGATGCAGATGGTACAGGTGCCGATGGGCGGACTGCCCTTGAGGACCAAGTTGTGTTTGTCGATCTCCTCAGAATGGGCGATCAACTGGTAGAGTCGGTTGAGCGAAGTCCCCTGGAGGGCGTTCGTCTCCATGAGAACGATGTGCGGATGGACCTCTTTGATCTTCTGGATGAAGACCTCCCGCTCGGCCTGGCTGACAAGGTCGATCTTGGTGACGACGGCGATATCGGCCAAGGCGACCATGGCGCCCATCTTCTCGGGCGCATGGATGCCGGAGATGGAACTGAGCACGATGACGCCCAACCCCTGATTCAGGTAGGGGGAGCAACGCAGGCAGAGGCCGGCGCTTTCGACGATGAAGAGGTCCGACTCATTTTTTTCCGCCCATTCGACGGCGTCACCGAGGACCATCACACCGGCATGGTCGGGGCAGAGGTCGCCCGAGTAGACCTTCTTGGTCAGGATGTCGAACTCGCGTTGGAGTTCGATATCTTCAAAAGCCTTGACGACATCGATCTTCAGGTAGGCGATCTTCATCTCATCTTTGAAATGGCGCACGATCTGTTTCGTCAGCGCCGTCTTGCCCGCCGACGGCGGTCCGGCAATCACCAGGAGTTTCACAGTCCTTCACCTGCCTTACCCAAAATTGACGCTGATCAGATCCTTAGTGATGATGTGGCCGGCCCGGATCTTTTCCCGGATAATGCCGACCCGTTTATCCAGTTCGATCAGGTTTTGCGCCGCCCGGACCTCGGACTCGTTCTGATCGATGACCTTGCGCACGGCACCATTGCTCATGATCACCCGCTTCTGCGTCAGCAGGGCGATGACCGGATCATGGGTGACAAAGATGACGATCTTGCCAGTATTTTGAATCAGCCGGACGACCTCCTGCTTGAAGATGCCGGCGTTCTCGATCTCGTCGAGGAGGATGATCGGCGCCGCGCCGATCAGGAGGGCGTCGGCGATCATCAGCGACCGCGTCTGCCCGCCCGAGAGGATGGTCACCTTCGTCTCTTTGCGGATCCGCTCGCCCGTGAACTTATTGGCCAGTTCGATCGTCTTGTCGATGATGCCCCGCTCGTTGATCCTGCGGGCGCGGGCATGAATTTCCAGAAACTCCTCTGCCGTGAGATCGGTAAAACATTTCGTGTTCTGGGTGATCATGGCGATCGGTTTCTTAGCAGGGTTGTAGCGGAGCTCTTCCGGCGGCTCTCCCCCGTTGATCAACACGTGCCGCCCCGTTGACGTGTCCCCTTGCGCCAGCAGTTCAATGTCGGTAATGAAGGCGGTTTTGCCGCTGCCTGTGGGCCCGACGATGGACAGGGTCTCGCCAGCTCTCAGGGTGATGCCGGAAAAGTTCTCCAGTTCCCCCGTTTTATCTCGTCCTGGAAGAACGGTGATTTCCTGGATCATAACACCTCTCCTCTTCACGGTAGTTGCGGCCTGGCAGACGTTGCGAACGGAACCGGGGTGTCAGACCGGCCTTTCACCGTTCACTTTATGCCTTCGTTCCCGCAAGGGCGACGTTCCCCGGAGGCGGTACATTTTGACAATGGGTACGCATGCTGCAAAGAGATGCAAAAACGTCCCTGCCGAGAAAAAGGCAGGGACGTTCTATTTGCCAGCTTATGAACACCGGTTACGATGAAAAGTTCACCGGCGCTATCATTTTTTTCATTGACGCTTACTCGCCGACAACGGCCTCCACCTGAGCGGTAATCTCTTCGAGGGCGCGTTCGTCGGGAATATACTGCGCCTTGACCTGCTGCAGCATGTCAAAACCGGCGGCTTTCAAGGCTTCGTCGATCTGGGCGACACTTTGCCCGCCCCAGCCGTAGGAGCCGAAAGCGAGGCCGACACGGTGCTTCGGTGCCAGACCTTTCAGGTAGGTCAAGAAGGCGGCCACACTGGGCAGCATGTTGTTGTTGAGGGTGGGCGAGCCGACACAGACGTATTTGGCAGTGATCAGTTCAGTCATGATGTCCGACATGTGGTTGCTATCCAAATTCAGCATCTTCGAGTCGATGCCCTTATGCTCAAAGGCGCGCTGGATGGCGTAAGCGACTTTTTTCGTCGAATCCCACATGGTGTCATAGATGATCAGCGCCTTCTCCTCGGTATGGTTGGCGGCCCACTTGCCGTACTCCTCGAGGATCTCGGGGATATGGGAACGCCAGAGAAGGCCGTGGCTGGTGGCGATCACATCGATGTCGAGGCCGGAGAGAGCCTGGAGCGCGTTCTGCACCTGAGCGCCGTATGGGAGGACGATGTTGGCGTAATATTTTTTCGCCTCCTCCATGATCAGGTGATAGGACAACTGATCATCAAAACGCTCCATGGAGGCGATGTGCTGACCAAAGGCGTCGTTGGAGAAGAGAATCTTGTCCTCGGGCATGTAAGCGACCATGTTGTCGGGCCAGTGCACCATCTGGGTGAGCACGAAGGAGAGGTTGCGCTGGCCAAGGCTCAGCGTGTCCCCGGTCTTGACGACCTTCATGTTCCAGTCGCGCTTGTAATGGGCTTTCAAACCGCGCTGCCCGTTGGGCGAAGTGACGATGGTCGCATTGGGCGCCAGTTCCATCAACCGGGGAATGCCGCCGGAATGGTCCATCTCGACATGGTTGCAGACGATATAGTCGATCTTCGACGGATCGACGACGTGAGCGATGCGATCGATCATCTCATCGACGAGATAGGATTTGACCGTATCAACGAGGGTGATCTTCTCATCCATGATCAGGTAGGCGTTATAGGATGAACCGCGCTGGGTGAGGTAGCCGTGAAAATCACGAAGGTCCCAGTCGATAGCGCCCACCCAGTAGATATCGTCTTTGACTTTGACGGGTCGCATTTGTCGTTCCTCCTCGGAGCATGGTGTCAGCATGACCAACCAGCCCGGTCAGGGGCCATTGGTGGGCCCTGAGCCATTCATGCTGTTCGGGTATATTGTGCCCCAAAAAACAAGCCTTGTCAATCAGTAATAGTTATTGTTTGTTGCATCGCCGGTGGCACGACGCTTCTACCGGACGGACTGGGCGATACGGATCGCCTCCGCTTCCGGGAGAATCCCTTCCAGTGTATAGAATGCCTTGTCACGGCGCCATTCGATGCGAAGCATCCCCTGGGCAAAGAGGGCCAGTTTCCCCGGCGTGCCGGCGATGTCGATGTCGCGCTGGGCTTGGACGGTCCCTTCCGCCGGCGGCAGCGGCGCGGTCGAAAGGGTCAGGCCGAAATAGTACGGTGCCGGACCAGCATAGCGAAGCGACGTGGGCACCTTCAGTTCCATGGATATCCTTTGCTCGGCGGCGAGCAGGGTGTAACCAGGGGGAATATAGCCGATTACGGGCCCTGCAAGGTCCATTAAATCTCCAGACGCCCTCGTATCCGCTGAGGGCGCTTTCGCCGCCGGAAGGAATGAGGGCGAGCCGACGGCAAAGAGGGCGGCCTTGTGGGCATCCGGCTGTGGGACAGGGACTGCCACGGACTCGATGGAAGCTTCGCCCGGCGCCTCTTCGGGACTAATCTCCACAGGCGCGATAAGGCGCGACGCATCTTCGCCCCTCGCCGGAACGACCATGGCGATGCGCCGTTCTTCCTTGGTCGGCAAGCGAGTGCTGTCATGGGCGGTGCCCTTCGTTGGCGCGTAACTGCCGCCGTCCGGCGACGCTAGACTCGTCGCAACAGCATCGCTGTCAGACACGACAGAGGAGATTCTTTGTGACGCCGCAGAGCCGCCTGCCGGCGCGGCAGTTCCCGACACCCTACCGGGGCCTGCCGGCAATGGGGCGCCTTCTGACGTGGTTGCAGCGCTCTCATCGACAGCCGACGGGGATTTGGGTTTGACGGAGGTGGGTTGCTGCGTCACCGTTGCGGGAGCGCTTGCTTTGTCTAGCGCGACATTTCCGACAAGGCTGGCGGTTCTCATCTCTGTTGTCATCGGACCAGTCCATGAAAAAGACAGAACGCCCCCAACGACCAACGCCGCCGCCGCCACGGCTGCCCACCGAAAAAAGAGCGGATGAGGCCGCTGCTCTGGCTGCGGCTGCGGCTGTTCCCGCCGTTTTTGTTCCAGACGGGCCCAGGACTCCTCCAACGGCGGAACAGGGGTATCAGCCACCATGTGGTGAACCGTCTCTTCAATTTGCCGATCCAGAAACCGCTCAGTCAGTCTGTTCATGCGGTTTCATCCCTCCGTCCCAGGTCAATCCCTAGTCTTCGATGCGAAGCATGCGAATGCGGATAGCGCAACGGCCATCGGTGGTGCCTTCGTAGTATCCGATCACGTTGGGGCATACCTCGTTGCAGATCGCCTGCCATTCAGGCACGCCGTAGCGGTTCATAATAAACTGGATGTCCGGTGCATAGCGGCTTTCCAGGTGCGCGTAAATGGGGCATTTTTCCATGGTATCGCTCATCGTTATGTAATCTCCTTTCCGATCTTGCCGATAAGGGTCGATTCGTCTATGTCCTCTTCATTGTGTAGACGTTTTTCCTGCCCATCTCGTTCCAACCAGTGGCGTATTCTCTGCTTGGCCCGACTGAGGCGGGATTTGACACTTCCTGACGGGATGTCGAGAGCGGCGCTGATCTGTTCAATGCTCTGATCCAGATAGAACCGGAGATAGATGACACTGCGGTAATCGGGCGGAAGCCGGCTGATGCAGTTGCGAACAACGGCCCGCTGCTCCTCCTTCACTGTCTCTGTCTCGGGGGACCCTTCGACGCGCTCCACGCTCTCGTCATGGATCTCGGCGCAAAGAACGTTGCGCACTCGGCGGCGCAGCAGATCACGGGACGCGTTGACCGCCATCTGGCAGAGCCATGACTCCAGTCTGGAGGGGTCGCGGAGCTGGCCGATGCGTTCCCCCAGCTTCAAAAACACGTCATGGGTCACATCTTCCGCCAGGTCGGGGTCGCGGAGGATGAAGAAGGCGGCCTGGTATACCGGCTTATAAAACTGCTCATAGGCTTGACGCAGTCCGTCCGTTTCTCCAGCCTTCAGTTTTTCAATCATCTCTTCAAAGCTCACGCACGGCCCCCCTACGCCCGGCTTGTCCGAACCCTGGGTCTAAAAACCTGACGTTGTATCCAACGCAATTGTTTTCGCTAAGAATGCGCCAACCCCTGCAAAATGAGGAAAAAAAGCGCCCTCAGGGATAACATCCTTCGCCGAAAAGCGTCCGCTCTCTCGCGTGAAGGCGCTGCGGCTCTGTTGCGCTGTTGATGAATTACGTCTCTGCTTCAAGGGGAGCAGAAAACTCCCGCCCCTGTTCTTTCAACCAGCGCCGGTAGAGGGCGTAATCAGGGATCTGTCGCTGCACGAGCGCCCAGAAGCGGGCCGAATGGTTCATCTCTTGCAGATGGCAGAGTTCGTGGACGATGACATAGTCCATCACCGCCGGCGGAAAAAGGACGAGACGCCAGTTAAAGGCGAGATTTTGCTTTGACGAACAACTCCCCCAGCGACTCTTCTGATCGCGAATCGTCACCTTGCAGTAGACACGACCGAGCATTTTGGCGATTTCGCTGACACGCTGCGGGATCAGCGCTTCCGCCTGGGCGCGCATCCATTCGCGCAAGACAGGCCGCCACTGCTCCTTTTGCTCCGGCGCCAGCCAGAGAAAAATCTTTTCGCCGGTCACTTTGACCGGATCATCCATCGGAGGGGAACCAAGGTCGTTAACGAGAACGACGTCAAGGGGCGCCCCCCGGAAATAGACCCGGTTCGCCTGGGCGGCGGCGGCAAGACGCTCCTTTTCCTGCTGCAACCGCCGCCAGTTGCGTATGATCCAGTTCCCCTTCCGTCCGAGCGCTTCCCGGATCTGATCGCCCGTCAAGGCGGCCGGCCCGCGCACCTCCAAACCCTGGGCCGTCAACCGCAGGCCGATGTGGCGCAACCCCTTGCGCCGCGCCACAAGCAACGGCACCGTCTGGTCGCCGAAAACCAACTTCCCCCCCTTGCCCCGGATCAGCTCGATCTTCACCGGCTCATGGGACTTTATCGATGTCAGTTTACCTGTCATGGCTTCCCCCAAGAAAAAACTGTTTTCCTCGAAAAAATGTCTGTGGCGTAGCCTTGCCCTATTGACATTGGAACATATGTTTTATATGCTGTCATTAGAACATCAGTTCCAAGGAGTGTGTGAAACCATGGAAGCAACCGGTTATGTTCGGGCCTCTGCCGGTCACCGGGCGCCCGTCGTCCCTCGATTTTCCGCCAAGCCGATGACGCGACGCCGCCCGGAACCGATCACGGTCCGGACGCAGCGGTGGCTGGAATCGGCGGACACCCTCCGAGAACGGAGAATCACCTACGGCATCTGTGCCTTCGCCTTTCTCTACCTGACGGCGAAAGTCCTGCAAAGCCTCCTGTTCTGACGACAAGAGCCACCGCGGAAGACGGTGGTTCTCTTTCGTTTTCTTAATGGACTGTGCGCATGACCATGACGACTTTTCCCAGCACAGAGACGTGGCGAACCCGGATCGGTTCGAGGGCGCTGTTCTCCGGCTGCAATCGCACATGATCCGCTTCCATAAAAAAGCGCTTGACGGTGGCGTCTTCGTCGATCAAAGCGACAACAATCTGACCATTGCGGGCATGGGACTGCTTGCGGACGATCACCGTGTCGCCGTGCAGGATGCCGGCGTCGATCATACTGTCTCCCTTGACCCGCAAGCCGAAGAACTCCCCTTCGCCCAGCATCGCCTGCGAGATAGGCAGGTAGTCTTCCACATACTCTGTGGCCAAGATGGGTGAACCGGCCGCCACAGCGCCCAGCAGGGGAACTTGCAAAAAAGCGTCCGACGCAGACCGGCGTGGAGATTCAGGCAGCCGATCGGCGAGAACCTCGATCGCCCGCGGCTTTGTCGGATCCTTGCGAATGAAGCCCTTGTCTTCCAACCGTTTCAGGTAAACATGCACCGTTGAACTGGAGGCCCAGCCCATCTCTTCGCCGATCTCCCGGACACTGGGCGGATACCCCTTTTCACGGACTTTTTTACGGATGACTTCAAAAACTTCCCGTTCTTTCGGTGTGAGTTGCATCATCCCACCTCCGCTTCCATATTAGCACGTATGTTCGATTCAACTCAAGGGAATCTGCGAAGGAACTCCGCTTCGGAGCGGCGAAAGATCAATTGTTGGCGTTACATCTATCTCAGGAGGTGTTCCTGATCGCCTCTTTCTTCCCTCTCCTGGCGGGTTTGGCCGCCGGAACGGCTGTCCTTTTCCTCAATGGAGCACTCCTTAGCGCTTTCGATTGGGCCTTTCCCCTCGATCAGTCGCTGCCGCCTTTGCTGTACGCCTGGCGCTCAGCAGGATGGGACAGCGCCATGATCGCCGTCACCTGGCTGGGTTCGGCCCAATTTCTGCTACCCGCCGCTACGGCAGCGGCCGTCGTCTACTCCCTTCGCAAAGACTGGCGAGGCCAGGCCCTGCTCTTGACGGCGCTGCTGACCTGGACGTTGCTCAACCATCCGGTGAAACTCTTTTTCGGAAGGGTCCGGCCCGACGTGGTCACGGCCCTTGTGTATGAGCCAACCGCCTCTTTCCCCTCTGGCCATACACTGGGCGCGGCCTTAATCCTGCCGGCGCTGTTCATGGCCCTGACCGGTCGTTCCCGCCCGCCGGTCATCGCGCTGTTCCCCATCCTGCTGGTAGCGGTCAGCCGGGTCTATCTGGGCGCCCATTGGCCCAGCGATGTCTTCGCCTCCTTGTTGACGGGCCTTGTCTTCTGGTTCATCGTCCTCCTCGCCTGGTCAAAGGACGTCGAGGGAGTCCACAACATGCCGGCAATAAAAAAGCGGCGGTGAAGCATCACCGTCGCTTTTTTATCGCAGACCGGCGAATCCCCCTTGGAATTCGCCTTCAGAGGAGCCCTAGCAAACGAATTTGGCCATTTCCTCGGCACATTCCTTACAGACGGCCTTCCCCCGGTAGTTATGTACATCGGTCGCGCTGCCGCAAAAGACGCAGGCGGGCTCGTATTTTTTCAATACAATTTTTTCTTCTTCAACAAAAATCTCAAGTCCATCCTTATCGGCGATGCCCATGATGCGGCGGAGTTCCATCGGGATGACAACCCGTCCCAGTTCGTCTACTTTACGGACGATTCCCGTAGACTTCACGAACCCTCCTCCTTCCACGCCCTTCGACAATAATCCTCCTATCTTTACTATAACGTCCATTCTTTACGTAGTCAACCTTATTTTCCCATAAAAATGACGTTTTTTCTTCTATTTTCCTAACTTATTGTAGAAGGAGTAAAAATCCGCGCATTCGGTTACACTAGGAATAAATGTAAAAGAAAGGAGCATCGATACGTGGAAAATAACATCGAGCGCAAAAGCGATAACGTCTTGAACGGCACCACCTGGGAGTTCCTCAAAACCGGTTGGTGGGTCTGGCACGTCTTCGCCATCGGCCTGGTCTTTTACCTCGGACACTTGCTCTGGCCTATGTACCGTTAATATGCGGAAAGGCCCCGGTTTCGCCGGGGCCTTTCCTTTTGATCGGACATCACTTTTCGTCTGCGTCAAGTCCGTATTTGTTCTGCAGGATGTCCTTGATCCGGTTGGCGCGCAAGGCGTCCGTCTCGGCATACTCCAGGAAGAGCTTGGCCACTTCCTTGTCCTCGGTCGTCTGCGCAAACTGCTGATAGTCTCGAGTCAGTTCCTGTTCATTGAGCAGCGACTTCATCAAGAAGTCCCGGGTGTTCAGTTGCATGAAAACGTCACCTCCGCCATTAGTTTGCCGGAGACGGCAGCATTTCATCCAACGGGACTGCTCGGGACTTGTCTCTGTTCCCCTGCTATTCGCCGCTTCCTCCTGCCGACTGCTGGGTCCCTTTTCCATCGTCGCTTTCCCAGACCACCGGCCAGGGCAGGCTCTCTAAGACCCGGATGACTTCCTCCCGCGTATCGGGGGTCGTCCGGATCAGCACAAGGCCAGCCTCCTTGTCGACCGTTGTCGGCACGCCGAGGTGACCGAAGCCTTCCAAGATGATGTCGAGGTAGAAGATGTGGGAGGGGTTGATGCGCACCTTCAAAAAAGCGTCTTCGCCGCCTTCCTTGGGCCGTCGGACGAGATCGAGGGCGGCCACGGGACGGGGCAGGCGGATGCGGATGCGCTGGTGGGGCCGGGGCGCCTGGTCGATGGTGTTGCCCTCGTCGTCGCGCATCTCATTGACGATGGCCAGAAAGGGCGCTCTGTCCGGGCCGGCCAGTTCGAGGATATCGCCCAGGCGGATGCGGTTGCGCACCTCGATTTCGGCCTCGCGCTTCTGGGCGTCATAGCCTTGGACGACGCCGACAAAATCGTAGTCCCGCCGGTAGGGAAGATCAGGCTCCTGGCCCGGCGGCCCGTGCAAAAAGCCGCGCGTATAGGGGCGATGGCTGATCTTGGCCAGTTCCTCCCACCAAGAGGTCGCCGTTCGCCCAGGGCGTCCCGCCGCCTGGGCGGCCTGGGCGCTTTCGACGGCGCGGCGGTAGACCTGAGTGACGGTGGCCACATAGTGGACGCTCTTCATCCGGCCTTCAATCTTCAGACTGTTGACGCCGGCGTCGAGCAAGGCTGGGATGTCCGGCAGCAGGCAAAGGTCGCGGGCGTTGAATACATAAGAGCCCCGCTCGTCCTCCTCGACGGGCAGGTAGAAGCCGGGCCGCGTTTCTTCCACGAGGGCGTATTTCCAGCGACAGGCCTGGGCGCATTCGCCCCGGTTGGCGCCGCGACCCGTCAGGTAGTCGCTGATCATGCAGCGGCCCGAGTAGGACATGCACATGGCGCCATGGACAAAAACCTCCAATTCGATGTCCACGGCCTGGCGGATCTCCCGGATCTCAGCCAGGGAGAGCTCCCGGGCCAGGACGATGCGCTTGGCGCCCTGTTCCGCCCAGAAGCGGGCCGCCTCGGCGTTGGTCACATTGGCCTGGGTGCTGATGTGCAACGGCAGGTCGGGCACGGTGCGGCGGGCGACGGCGAAGACGCCAGGGTCGGAGACGAGGATGGCGTCGGCGCCCATGTCCCGCAGTTCGGTGAGATAGGCGGGCAGGTTGGCAAAATCGCGGTTGTGGGCGAAGATGTTCACGGTGACATAGACCTTTTTGCCCTGCTCATGGGCGAGGGCGATGCCCTGGGCCATCTCCTCAGATGAAAAATTGCCGGCGAAGGCGCGCAGACCGAGCTCTTTGCCGGCGAGGTAGACGGCGTCGGCGCCGTAGCGGAGGGCCATGGCCAGCTTTTCCGGATTGCCAGCCGGAGCGAGCAGTTCAATTGCCATACTTGGCGACCGCCTGCAGGTGTTCGTTGAAGGTTCGGCTGAACTGATGATAGCCATCCCCTTTGGCCACGAAATAGAGGTAATCAGTCTTAGTCGGATACAAGGCAGCCTGGAGGCTGGCCTTGCCCGGATTGGCGATGGGACCGGGCGGGAGCCCCGCGTACTTGTAGGTGTTGTAGGGCGATTCGATCTGCAGGTCCTTATAGTACAGCTTGGCCTTCGGTTCGCCCAGCAGGTACTGGATCGTCGAACAGGCTTCGAGCTTCATGCCTCGGTTAAGGCGGTTGCGAAAGACGGCGCTGATGACAGGGCGGTCTTCCTCTTTCTGAGCCTCTTTCTCGATAAGCGAAGCCATGGTCACGGTGTCTCGGACACCGATATTCAACTGCTTCATTCGCGCCCTCACCTCAGGGGTCATCTCCTGGTCAAAACGGCTGACGAGCATGCGCACAATCTCCTCGGGCGCCGTGTCGCGCGGGATGCGATAGGTGGCCGGGAAGAGGAACCCTTCCAGACGGTTTTCTTTAGCTGGAAGCCCTTTGACATAATCGTACTCCAGCGGCGTCTGGGCCAAGGCTTTGCGGAAGGCCTCCCGTTCGACCAGCCCTTTGCTTGTGAGCAGGTCTACGATCTGACGTGTCGTATAGCCTTCAGGGATGGTGAAGCTGTACAGGCGGCTCTTTCCCTCGATCAGCACATTCAGGATCTCAGGTACAGAGAGACCAGGACTCAGGCTATATTCGCCGGCCTTAAGAGACTCGCCGCCATGGTCGCGGGCATAGTTAGAGAAGGCCTTGCTGCTGCGGATCACTTTTTTGTCCGCCAATATGTCGCCGATCTCACGGGCGGTCACGTTGGGGGGAATCTCGACAACGATTTCCTGCTTGTTTCCCGGTTCAAGAGGCTCCAATCCCTGCTGGTATATCTGGATTGCGATCACTGCAGCGATGACACTGATGATGGCCAGGACCCCGAGGGTCCTGGCCGGCTTCCTCTTTCTCCGCACCATTGGGCCTCCTCTAAAAAAATCCCCCGCTGCCACGGAGGACGTCAGTCTTCATTATAGGCAGAGCGGGCGATAAAAAACAAGCTGATAGCGCATAGAATTATATCTGTCAATGGTCTGAAAATCGCCTAACCAGTTAAACAAGCGTACGAAAGAGAATAACGAAACTACAGGCGTACAGTTTCGCTGTACGGTTGTTCTGGAACGCTATTAACAGGTAGTGGATTTGTTTTTCTTCCGTAGTTTTTGTACATTTAACATGCAGGCTAGATATTCCGTTTTTCAGAGGCGCAATCACAACAATAAAGGAGAGGGTATTTTTTGCCGGATGGCTCTTCGTGGTTTCATTTATTCATGGTTTTTCTGTTGATAGTTGCTACGGCCTTTTTTGTCGCCAGTGAATTTGCCATTGTCAAAGTACGGGATTCCCGTATCCAGCAGTTAATCAATGAGGGAAATAAAAAAGCCAATAATGCGCAAAAAGTCATCAGCAGTCTCGACGAATACCTGTCTGCCTGTCAGTTAGGGATTACGCTGACGGCGTTGGCTCTCGGATGGATCGGCAAGCCTGCAGTTGCCTCTTTGTTTCATCCGCTCTTTCAATCCTTGTCACTTGGTCCGGCAGCTGTAGAAGGCGTTTCAATGGTGTTGGGCTTCTCTCTCATTTCCTTCCTCCATGTCGTTGTCGGGGAACTGGCTCCAAAAACCTTGGCGATTCAACGAGCAGAACAAATCACTTTATGGTGTTCAGGTCCATTGATCCTGTTTTACAAGATCATGTTCCCCGCAATTTGGCTTCTCAACGGATCAGCCCGAGCAATCATTCGTTTTTTCGGCTTGCGCGATATTAATGAGATTAGCGAAAGTCACTCAGAGGAAGAAATCCGTATGATCATTGCAGAGAGCCATAAAAACGGTGAAATCGATAGAACTGAGCTGGAATATACAAACAACGTTTTTCAATTATCGGAGAAAGTAGCCACTGAGGTCATGGTTCCAAGACCAGACATGGTGTTTCTCTATAGCAACTTGTCGATGGAGGAGAACTTAAAGATCATCCAAGTGGAGAAATATGGGCGCTATCCTGTGTGCAACGGAGACAAAGATCAAATCGAAGGATATATCCATGCCAAAGATTTACTGAATCCCTTGCTCCTTAATGGAACTGTGAAAAATTTATCGGAATATCTTCGAAAACCGATCACTGTCTACGAATTTACGCCAGTGATAGAAATTATCCAAAGAATGCAAAAGGAAAAAAAGCAAATGGCCGTGGTTATGGATGAATATGGCGGAACGGCTGGCTTAATTACGATTGAGGACATTCTTGAAGAAATTGTGGGTGATATTCAGGATGAGGATGATCACGAATTCCCACCGATTCAAACGCTAAGTACAGGCCATTATTCGGTCGACGCGCGTGTTCCTTTGGTGGACATCAATCAACACTTAGGGGTGCGCCTGGAATCAGAGGATGTATACACCATCGGTGGTTGGTTTATGTCGAACACGCATGGTAAAGTGGACAAGGGGACTTCTTTTTGCTATGACGACCTGCAATATACCGCAATAGAGTCGGACGCCAACCGGGTTTTACGCATCGAAATAAAAAGTGTTCCGAAAGATATCAATGAAATGAATGATTAGTTCATCGTAAAGTGTCTGTTCACCGCAAAGAAAAGCGCTGCAAGAAGAGCAGGAAAAGGGGAAAAGCCATCCGATACCTCGGATGGCTTTTCGTCATGGGTTTACGGTTTACTCTTCTTCGCCTTCTTCTTCGCTCAGTTCCTGCCAGAAGTCAGCGACTTTTTCCCATTCCTCGTCGTCTTCGATATGGCTGAACACTTCTTCGCCGTTTTCCTCATACTCGACGCGGAGGATAATGGCTTCATCCTCTTCATCGTCAAGCGGCAGGAGGATGGCGTATTCCTTGCCATCAACCTCAACGCGATCCAGTTCTTCAAACTCCAGCTCGTTACCGTCTTCATCAGTCAGGACGATGATGTTTTCTTGTTCCTGATCCACCGGTAATCACCTCTATTCGCTACGAAACTATAGCCATTGTATACCAGGGGACATCCCTTGTCAACGAACGCTCAAGGTAAGTATATCCCCTGAGGCCGCCTCATAACCGTTTTTTAACGATGCCTGATGGTGTCGACTGATGGGGCCTCCGGAGAGCGGGTCGCGAACCGGGGGCCGGGGGTGGGATGACGATGCCTCAACCTTATTATGGACTATGTCTCGGCATCGTTATGACCGTTCGGATGGGCTTTCGCGTTCTGATGGGCTTTCGCGTCGAGAAAGTTTTGGAGGATCAGCACGGCGGCCAGCTTGTCGACGACCTGCTTGCGCTTGCTCCGGGACATGTCCCCGGCGATCAGCGTCTTTTGCGCCGCTACGGTGGTCAATCGCTCGTCCCAGTAGTCGACAGGGATGTTCAGCTTCTCCCCAATGACGCGGCCGAACTCGCGGATGCCTTCGGCCCGGGGGCCATAGGTGCCGTTCATGTTGCGCGGCAAGCCGCAGACGATTCGTTCGACCTCCCAGGTTTTAATCAGTTCTCGAAGGCGCTCCAGATCAGCGGTAAGGCGGCTGCGCCGGATGGTCTCGACGCCCTGGGCCGTCCATCCCATCAGATCGGAGACGGCGACGCCGATCGTTTTATCCCCTACGTCCAATCCCATGATCCGCAATGGTTCATACCACCTTGATGCAAAAATCCCGGCACATGCGCGAGCAGTAGCCGCAGAGAAGGCAGCGCGACGGGTCGACGGTAACGCGGCGGGTACAGAAGGGCTCGCCATTGAGTTGCGAAAAAACCAACCCTGCCTCAGAAGCCTGAGTATCATGACCGATGTCCATGTCAGCGCTGATGTCAGTGGTCACCACACTTGCGTTGTCTATACGCAACGCCCCCTGCGGGCAAGCCGGCACACATCGACCGCAGCCGGAACACCACTCTTCGATATGAAGCCTTCTCCCCCGCCCCCGCACCGCCCGCCAGGTCTCCTCGGAGACTGCTTCCCCGGCAAAGAAGCGCAGGTTCACTTCCAGTTCCCTTTCAGACTGCATGCCGATAGCGATGGCGTCCAGATGTGGCTGGGCAAGCGCCCAGGCGAGGGCTTCCGGCGCTTTGGCGTGGAGGTTGCCGCCGCCGAGGACCTTCATGCCGTAGATTCCCTTTCCCGCCTGATGGGCTTCGGCGATGGCGGCGAGCATGTCTGAGGCCGTGCCGTCAAGAATGCCGATGCCTTCCATGTTGATGAGCGGGTGGATCACATCGACCTCTTCCATGGAGGCGGCGGCGTGGACGGCGGCGACAGCATGAGTCGAGATGCCGACAGCCTTCACCCACCCTCGCGCCTTCGCTTCCAGCAGGTATTCGAAGGCTTCCCGGTGGCCTCTGATGGTATGCTCGCTCTCCTGCTCATGAAGCAGGAAGATGTCGATCACGTCCCGGTCGAGTTCCCGCCGCGCCTCTTCCAGGGCGTCCTGCATCCCTTCGGCGCTGTAGGCGTAGGATTTGGTGGCGATGACCACGTCGTCCAGATCGCCCCCGTCGCCGTTGTAGCTCCGCAAGGCCTCCCGGATGTACGGGTAGGTCCCATAGATCTGGGCCGTGTCGACAAAAGTAAGGCCTGACGAAAAGGCCTGCCGCAACAGCATCGCTCCCCGGTCAAGGGGGAGCGATGCCTGCAGCGGGCCGATCGTCAGGCTGCCAAAACAGAGGCGGGAGACTTCCAGTCCCGATTTGCCGAGTCTTACTTTGCCAAGTCTGGTTTTGCTGAGTTTTGCCTTACTCAGTGATCCAAGACTTGCAGCGCCGAATATGGACTGTTCAATTGATTCACCGGCTGAGCTACTGAGATTTTCCGTCATCATGGCTCTCCAGGTAAAAACGTACAAGCTCTTCCAAAAGGTCGTCGCGCTCGAGCCGGCGAATCAGGCTGCGGGCGTTTTTATGGCTGGTGATGTAGGCGGGGTCCCCGGAGAGAAGGTAGCCCACCAACTGGTTAATGGGGTTGTAGCCTTTCTCCTTCAACGCTTCATAGACGGTGCGGAGAATATCGCTGGTGGCCAGCTCATCTTCCGTCTTCGCCTGGAACATCATCGTCTGGTCAAAGGTATCGTTCGCCATCGGTCCCAACCCCCCCAACGGAATCACGCTCGAACAAAAAGCTTGGGTCAATAGTAAGCTTGGGCAGAAAGGTTCTCTTCAAAAAGGTCTCTCCAACCATATTATTCTGCGCCAGTTTCTATTTTCCTCTACTTTTGCGCTATTTAATCTGACTCTTGAGGAGCTTTTTCGCCGCTTCCAGGGCGTCGGCCAGCTTCGCCGGGTCTTTGCCGCCGGCCTGGGCCATGTCGGGGCGACCGCCGCCGCCGCCGCCGCAGGCCTTGGCGGCTTCCTTGACGAGGTTGCCGGCGTGGACGCCGCGACCGACGATGTCCTTCGTGGCGGCGGCGACGAGGTTCACCTTGTCGCCGGCGACAGCGCCGAGGATCAGCACGCCGGAGCCGAGTTTTTCTTTGAGCAGGTCAGACATGGAGCGCAGGGCGTCCATGTCAGGCGCCTGCACCTTGGCGGCCAGGACGGTGACGCCGTTGATCTCCTCTTTGGCGGCGAGGAGGTCGTCGACCTGGTACTTGGCCAGGCGGCCGAGCAGTTGCTCGATCTCGCGGTCCTTCTCGCGGAGCTGGGCCTGGAGGGAATCGACGCGGTTGGTCACTTCAGCTGTCGGCACTTTGAGCTTTTCGGCCAGGGCGCGGACGGTCTCTTCCTGCTCGTTCAGGTACGTCAGGGCCGCTTCGCCGGTGACGGCCTCGATGCGGCGAAGACCGGCGCCGATGCCGCTTTCGGAGATGAGCTTGCAGAGGCCGACCTGGCTGGTGTTGCCCAGGTGGGTGCCCCCGCAGAGTTCCATCGAGTAGTCGCCCATGCGGACGACGCGCACCGTGTCGCCGTATTTTTCACCGAAGAGCGCCGTGGCCCCCATGGCCTTGGCCTCCTCGATGGACGTTTCAAAGACCTCGACGGGCAGCGCCTGGAAGACGGCCTGGTTGACGGCCGCTTCGATGCGGTTCCACTCGTCCTTCGTGAGGGGGCTGAAGTGGGAGAAGTCAAAGCGCAGCCGGTCGGGCGTGACGAGGGAGCCGGCCTGGTTGACATGATCACCGAGGACTTCTTTGAGCGCTTTGTGCATGAGGTGGGTGGCGCTGTGGTGGCGGGCGATGGCCAACCGGCGGCCGCTCTCGACCTCGGCGGCGACAGCATCGCCTTCCTTTATAGTGCCTTGGGCCACAACGCCGAAGTGGACGTGCAGGCCGCCGGCCATTTTTTTCGTATCTTCCACGCGGACGACAGCGTCGCCGGCGCGCAAGAGGCCGGAGTCGCCGATCTGACCGCCTGATTCGGCATAGAAGGGCGTTTCGGCGAGAACCACCTGGACGGCGGTGCCAGCGCCCGCCTCAGTGACGCGCTCGGCGCCGGCGACGATGGCTTTGACGACGCTCTCGCCGGAGGTCTTGCCATAGCCGATGAAGACGGTCGGTCCGAGTTGCTGGAGCAGTTCGGACCAGAGCTCCATGCCGGCGCCGTAGACGGTGTCCTGGCGAGCCGCCCGGGCGCGCTCGCGCTGAGCTTCCATCGCTTTTTGGAAGCCGTCCTTGTCGACGGTGAGGCCGTTTTCCTCGGCGATGTCCTCGGCCAAGTCGAGGGGGAAGCCGTAGGTGTCATAGAGGGTGAAGGCCTGCTTGCC
This sequence comes from Heliomicrobium sulfidophilum, assembly GCF_057715735.1. Classification (NCBI taxonomy): domain Bacteria; kingdom Bacillati; phylum Bacillota; class Clostridia; order Eubacteriales; family Heliobacteriaceae; genus Heliomicrobium; species Heliomicrobium sulfidophilum. Next base: position 2,168,641 of record NZ_JBVTZZ010000005.1, on the reverse strand, counting down.
GGGCAGGACAGAGCCGCCCTCCTGCTTGACCTTGGCCACCATGTCGGCGGCGATGCGCATGCCGTCGTGGAGCGTCTCGTGGAAGCGCTCCTCTTCGATCTTGATGACCTTGCGGACGAAGTCCTGCTTCTCGCGGATGTCCGGGTAGGCCTCGCCCATCAATTCAACGACGACAGGGACGATCTCGTGCATGAAGGGCTTGTCGATGCCGAGGACCTTGCCGAAGCGGACGGCCCGGCGCAGGATGCGGCGCAGCACGTAGCCGCGGCCTTCATTGCCCGGCAGGACGCCGTCGGTGATCAAGAAGGTGCAGGAACGGATATGGTCGGCGATGACGCGGAAGGGAAAGCCCCGGTCGTCGCGGTGGTAGACCTGGCCGCAGAGCTGCTCCACAAAAGCGATGATGGGCCGCAGGAGGTCGGTGTCGTAGTTGGAGCCCACATTTTGCAGGACCGAGGTGACGCGCTCCAGGCCCATACCCGTGTCGATGGAGGGCCGGGGCAGCGGCGTCATCGTGCCGGTTTCGTCGCGGTTGTACTGCATGAAGACGAGATTCCAGATCTCGAGCCAGCGGTCGCAGTCGCACTTGCCGATGGCGCACTCGTCGGCCTTGCAGCGCAGGTGCTCGCCACGGTCGATGAGGATCTCCGAACAGGGGCCGCAGGGGCCGGTGTCGCCCATGGCCCAGAAGTTGTCCTTCTCGCCGAGGCGCAGGATGCGCTCTTCGGGCACGCCGATCATGTCGCGCCAGAGGGCGAAGGCTTCGTCGTCATCGAGGTAGACGGTGGCGTAGAGCTTGTCCTTCGGCAGTTGGCACACGCCGGTCAGGAACTCCCAGGCATACCGGATGGCGTCCTTTTTAAAATAGTCGCCAAAAGAGAAGTTGCCGAGCATCTCAAAGAAGGTATGGTGACGGGCCGTCCGCCCGACCGTGTCCAGGTCGTTGTGCTTGCCGCCGGCGCGGACGCATTTCTGGGACGTGGTGGCCCGCACGTAGGGACGCTTCTCGAAGCCGAGGAAGACGTCCTTGAACTGGTTCATGCCGGCGTTGGAAAAGAGCAAGGTGGGATCGTTGTGAGGGACCAGGGAGGAACTGGCGACGATGGTGTGACCTTTTTGCTCGAAGTATTCGAGAAAGAGCTGCCGTACCCGGTTGCCGGTGAATTCCAAAGCCTTAACGCCTCCTTGAAAATAAACAAAAACCCATCCCCGGACCGCCTTAAACGCCGGCCAGGGACGAGTCAATCCACGTTCTTATCGCGATTGGATCATCGCTCGACTCGTCCTGTCGATATGTGTCCAATCTGTAATATAGCCTGTTGGGGAGGGGGCTGTCAAGGGAGGGTCGGAGCTACGACATGTAATATTTGGCCCAAAGGCTAACACGCTCTCATATACTGCTCCGGGGTGGAGTATATGAAACAGCTAAATCCTGAAAAGTTGGTTGTCGATTACAGAGATGGCGTGACCCCGGCGGAACCTGTCATCGGGCGAAAATATACGTTAACACACTCCGATATCACAGGAGAGCTTTTTCTCACGATCGGTCGCGCCTACGCCTATGAGAAGATCAACAACCTGCGCGATGAAGTCCTGGCTGAATGGCGATGGTATGACGGCACTATCATTTTGTATGTGTATGTTTATGTGAATGGTCAGTTTGCACCCCTATCAGATCGACGCAATCGCATCTTTCGGCGTGAATTGCCGCTGGCGTTAGCGGCGATTCGATTCGGAGATGCTCGATTTTTTATGGCGCACCCTGAATTGGATCATGCGCCTATCCTGATTTATTTTGACTCGACAAACCCATCCTATCGTCGGTTTGAGAACTGGGGGACGCCCAGCGATTATCTGTTACGGCTCTCCTCTACCCCTCCTTGGATGCCTGTTTTGAAAGAAGACGCGACAAGCCAACGAGGAAACAGGCGACAAAACCCGGCGGCATTGCCTCCGGGTTTACTTGGATGATGTGCTCCATCGCTTGCGCCATCGTGGTTATCCCCAGGCTTTCTTCAGGTGGTCCACCATCATGTGGACGATGGCGTCGTTCTCGCCCAACCCTTGCATGTGGACGCTGACCTCATACCCCTTGGCTTCCAACTGGCTTTTCCAGGAATGGGGCTCATCACCGGCCATGTCCTTTTGCGCATGGCCGCCGGCCACGACCAAAAAGGGCGCGAGCTTGACCTTTTTCACGCCGCTGGCGGCCAGATCGCTCAGGGCATGTTGCAGTTCCGGATAGCCCTCGACGGTGGCGAGCATCACGTTCTGGCCCCGGTACCGGTGGCGCAGGAGATCATTTAAGCAGCCAAAGGCGCTCAAGGCCCGGTGGTCGGTCCCATGGCCCATGAGCAGCAGCCCTTCCTCATCGGTGTTTTCGGGGATGAGGCCGGCGATGGCTTCGCAGGCTCGCTGGTAATCATTGAATTCATGGAGGAGCGAGTCGCTGAGGACCAGCCTGTCAAAGACAGGGCCGTCGCTGGTCTTCATCGCTTGGAGGCTTCTGACGATATCTTCGAGATCACAGTACTCCCGTCCGGGGAAGATATGCAGGGAGTGAACGACCACCTGGTTATAGCCGTCGTCTCTCAGCTTCGCCAGCGCTGTCAGCGGGCTGTCGATGAAGACCTGTTGTTCTCGGGCGATTTTTTTGCGAATCATCGAGGAGGTATAGGACCAGCGCACCTCCACGCCGGGGAAGGCCGCTTTTACCTTGGCCTCGATATGATCCAGGGCCGCCCGCCCTTCGGGCACGCTCGTGCCGAAGGCAACGAGGAGAATGGCCTGCTTATTGGCTTTCACTGTTTCATTTGCCATATCGTTAAAGATTCTCCCATCACTAAAAATGACATCGTTCCCACGGTCTTTCCCTGCCTCTCTCCTGCCGCTCTCGCTCCGAGGGCCAGGAGCAGCCCCATTGCTGTAACATTGGTTTACAGGATGATCTTCCTCCACCTCGCGTTCCTCCCATACTCTATACAGACGATCACATCCTGCCTGGCTAACCGGTTGAGCACCTTCTGAATCGTCGGTCGGCTGATACCCGGACAGCGTTCTTGAATATCGGAAAAGCTGAAATCAGCCAGCATGGACAGGACCACTTCCTGGACTTTTTCTTCCTTCCAGCCCCGTTTGCGGTTGGCTTCCGAAACGACACCAACCCGATCCTCGAAACGCTGGTACGCTTTCAGCAGCATGGTCAGGAAAAATTCCGTCCACGGCAGTAGCGCATGTCGCCCCTCATGCCAGCCAAGGGACGAGCGATGCAGCGCGTCATAATAATGCTCCTTGTCTTCCTCGATCACTTTTTCGAGACTGATGTAGCGGCCAACCTCATAGCCGCTCCGGTACAAAAGCAGCAGGGTTAACAAACGAGCCATTCTCCCGTTCCCGTCGGGGAAAGGATGGATACACAAAAAGTCGAGAATGTAGGCAGCCATACTCAACAATTCATTTACCGTACCCAGACTTTTGATGTGTTCATACCGCTCTGTCAATTCTTGCATCGCATCCGGGGTCATCACGGCCGTGACGGTTTGGAAGCGGACCCGTGTTTCTCCGGACGGAAGCGTCTCTCGAATATCATTCTCGGAAGCCTTCCAGGAACCGCCCACACCTGTGGCGTAGTTCATCAAATCCCTGTGAAACTGGAGAATTACGTTTTGGTTTACAGGGATGTATGGCGCAGATTCATGGATCAATTTCAGCACGTCACGATAACCGGCCACTTCTTGCTCAGAACGGTTTCTCGGTTCCGACTTCTCCTGGACTAGCGCAGTAATCCGGCGGGTCGATACATGGATGCCTTCAATCCGGTTGGATGCCTCCGTGCTCTGGATGACGGCCGTATCTTTCATGGCCTTTAAGATCTCCGGGATTTGCCGCTCAAACAGCGCCTGTTTCCCTTTGTACTCGGCAATTCGGGTCAGCAGTGAAATGATAGAATTGGGCCAAGACGCTTTAGCGAGCTTATCATTTCGAAAAGACATCATGATAGATATCCCCTTAAACTATGTAATAAGCGACTTAAAGATATATATAATTATAACCTAGATTTGCTTCTGTAAAAAGAATGAAATGTAACAAACTCCCATACGTTTAACTGATAACCCCTGGTGACTAACTCGGAATTGTCTAAAAACAAAATCGGGTGCCCTCGTCAAGGCCCCCGTGTCTTGTAGATTATGGTTAATGTATTCCTTTCAGAACGGTTACTCCCTTAATCTAATTACCTATCCAAACTTTTTAATAAGTTCCTGGATCCGTTTAAGCCGTTCTTACGAAGCTGCCAATCAGCACGTAGGCGCTAAAAGTGCGGTAAAACGAGGAGCCACATTGTATATTCATTTTTTATTATCAAGACACTAGCGTTTACACCAACACCTTCAACAAGACATATCTCCCCACCACCTTCCCCACCGCCGCCACCGGCACGGCCAGAAGCAGGCCGACGATGCCGAAGAGGTGCCCGCCGGCGAGCAGGGCGAAGATGACGGCCAATGGGTGCAGCCCTACCGAGTCGCCCAGCAGCTTCGGTGAGAGCAGGTTCGATTCGATCTGCTGGACGATGATCATGACCAAAACGGCGTAGAGGGCCAGCCGCGGCGATTCAAGCAGGCCGACGACGACGGCAGGGACCATGCCGATGAGGGGGCCGAAGTAGGGGATCAGGTCGGCGATGCCGGCGATGATGCCGATGAGCAGGCTGTATTCCAAGCCGATCAGGGTAAGACCAACGGTGGTAAGCACGCCGACGGCGAAGGCCATGAGGAAGTTGCAGCGGACGACGGCCCGCAATATGCGGTTCACTTCCCCGCCGACGATCTGCACATGGGCGCGCAAGCGCTGAGGGACAAGGTTGAGGCTCCCTTTGCCGATGGCTTCCCAGTCGCGGAGGAAGTAGAAGCTCATCACCGGGATCAGGACGATGTCGAGGGCGTTTTCCGCCAGGCTGACGGCGCTCTCCAAGACCCAACGCACCGCCGCCAGGAGCGCCCCTTCCCCCCGGGCGAGCGTGTCGCTCCAGACCTGCTGGATGCCCGGCGGGAAGCCCGCCTGGATCATGTCCTGCTGGATGCGGGTGAGCCAAGCTTGCAGTTCCTGGCTGTACTGGGGAAGCTGGACGCTGAAGCGGTTCAATTCGCTGAAGATGCGCGGCATGCCGAAGGCGATCAGGCTCGCAAAGCCACCAAGGACGACGGCAAAGACGGCGAGGATGCTCACGGCGCGCCCGAGCCCCCGCTTTTCCAGCCAGATCACGCCGGGATAGAGCAGGTAGGCTAGGACAAAAGCGATGGCAAAGGGAACGAGGATCTGCCGCAACAGGTATGCCAGGAGCAGCAGGATCACCCAGAAACCGGCCACAAGCAGGATGCGCCAACGGCCTTTTGGCAACGCCGCCTCCACCTCCACCGTTTTTTTCCGTCAGAGAAACTCAAAAAGCCCGCCATCGGCGCGGGCATTTTGCTTCTTCTCCGCATGCTTCTTGAGCGGATGCTTCTTTTAGGAAATGTTTCTTTAAGAAATACTCCTTATGCACAGGCTTTTTCGCGAATGCATCTTCAATGCAACGTTTGCTCTATATTGGCGCTGCGTTCGCCCCGTCGAGGTCCATCAGCGGCGGATCGGGCTCTAAGGCCATCAGGCTGCCGTCTTCGGCGACCTCGAAGATCTCCTTTCGCTCATTGAACTCGATATAACAATTCCAGCAGTAGTACTGGTTTACGCCAACCTTGCCAACCTGCTTCCCACCGCAGACAGGGCAGCTCATGGAAATCCCTCCGTTTGCTATTCCCGCTCCCGCTGCCATGCGTCCTGCCAGTGGTCGGCGACGATGACCGAGTCGGTCCGCCATTCTGTCACATCCGGCCAGGGAAGCTGGAGCCGGCCCGTGAGCAAGTCCTGCATCAGGCCGTCGGAAACCTCGACCGCCGTCAGTTGGCCCTGGGCGGGATCAAAGAGGATGTCACCTACCTGCCCCAGGGGACGGCCCGCCTGGGTCCGCACGGGATGACCCTCGCAACGGGACAGGCAGAGGAGGACCGGTATCCGCGGAGACGGTTCCACTGGGGCAGCGGCCTGTTCCTGCGCTGGCTCGTGCGTTGCCAGGTTTTGAGACGTTTGCTCCTCATGATCCGGTTCATGTGACAGGAGGTCAAGCGACGCCGGATCATGGGGGGCCGGCTCCGCTTCGGTCCGGATCACATCCCGGTCATAGGCGGCCTGCGTCCATTCGAGACGCCGGGTGGCGCTCTCCCCCTCTGGCGCCAGCAGCAGCCCCGTCACCCGGCCTTCCTTGGTGTCGACCATGAGGTCAGTGACCCGACCGATCGTCTTGCCCGTTGCAGGGTGAACCACAGGCAGGTGGATGATGTCTCTTCCCTTTAGCACTCCTGTGGAGGTCTCCCCTCATCGTTCGCGTTGACGCCGGTTTTGGGAACGATTCCATGATCTATTGTTGACGCTAGAGGACGGCTTTTATACTCGGCTGCCGCATACGCCGCTTCGTCTCCCTACCGCCGCTTCGCCTTCGGCCCCTTCGCCGGCTTCGGCTCGCGATAGCGGATCTCCGGCAGCTTCACATCGAGGTTACGGACGATGGTGCCGCCGCCGACGACCCAGTCGCCCCGGTAAAAGACGACGGCTTGTCCCGGCGTGATCGCCCGCTGGGGCGCGTCAAAGTTGACGATGACGGAGGTGCCATCCTCGGCCGGGGAGAGGACCGCTTTCGCCGGCGGGGCGCTGTAGCGGATCTTGGCTTCCACTTCCATCGGTTCTTTCAGGCCTTCGATGTCGATCCAGTTGAGGTCGTCAGCCAGGAGCCGCCGGCCTTTCACCGCCTCGTCAGGGCCGATGACGACGGCGTTATGTTCCACATCGAGGGCGATCACGTAGGCCGGGTAGCCGAAGGCGACGCCTAAGCCCTTGCGCTGGCCCACCGTATAAAAAGGCAGCCCCCGGTGGGTGCCGATGACGTTGCCCTCCTGGTCGACGAAGGGGCCGGGCTGAAAGGTGTGACCGGGGTAGCGTTCCTCTAAAAAGCGCCGGTAGTCGTTGTCGGGGATGAAGCAGATCTCCTGGCTGTCCGGCTTGGAGGCGACGGCCAGGCCCAGTTGGGCCGCCTTTTCGCGGATCTCGGGCTTGGTGAAGCCGCCCAGCGGGAAGAGTGTCCGGGAGAGTTGCTCCTGGGTCATGTTAAAGAGGGCGTAGGACTGGTCTTTGTTCGCGTCGATACCCCGGCCCAGGCGGTAGCGGCCTGTGGCGCTGTCCTGCTCGATGCGGGCGTAATGGCCGGTGGCCACCTTGGCAGCGCCGAGGGCGAGCGACTTTTGCAAAAGGCCCTCGAATTTGATCACCCGGTTGCAGCGGATGCAGGGGTTGGGCGTGTGGCCGGCCAGGTACTCGCGGCCGAAGTAGTCGATGACTTCCTTTTCAAAGTAGTCGCGGAAGTTCATCACGTAATGGGGGATGCCCAGTTTGAAGGCGACCCGCTTGGCGTCCTCGACGGCCGATAAGGAGCAGCAGCCCCCTTCGGCGCCTTCCGGCGCGTCTTTCGGCCAGATCTGCAAGGTCACGCCGATGACGTCATAGCCTTGTTCCAACAAAAGAGCGGCCGTCACAGAAGAATCGACGCCGCCGCTCATAGCCACTACTACGGTCTCTTTCACTTGAATCCCTTTTCTTTCCATGCGTTCTATTGTACAGCTGATTTACGGTCTACAGTCATTCACTGTGGCAAAACTGGCTATATAATGCCTACCCGGCTGTGACCCGACGGTTCGCTCTCCCGAAAACCGAACCATGAACAGCCTGCGTTGACTGTTTTGCACGGAGAGACGGCAGGTACAGCGACATCCCGGACAGGCCGTCGCCCATCCGGGATGTATTTTTTCCGGCTTTGATCACTTTCAATCCAGGAGTCACCTTCTATAGATGCGTCACCCTACCACAAGAGTGCGAGAAAAACGGCGCTCATGCGAGATCGTCACATTACTTCTTCGCTTCTTCCTGCTTCGCCTTGTAATCGGCGATGGCCTTGTGGAGCGCGTCGGCGGCGAGGTTGCTGCAGTGCATCTTCTGGGGCGGCAGGCCGCCGAGGGCATCGGCAACGGCTTTGTTCGTCAGTTCCAGCGCCTCGTCGATGGTCTTGCCCTTGATCAGTTCCGTCGCCATAGAACTGGTGGCGATGGCGGCGCCACAGCCAAAGGTCTTGAACTTGACGTCTTTAATTATGTTGTCCTCGACGTCGAGATAAATACGCATGATGTCGCCGCAAGTGGCGTTGCCCACTTCGCCGACGCCGCTGGCGTTTTCGATCTCGCCGACGTTGCGGGGGTTCATGAAGTGATCCATCACTTTATCGGTATACATGCTCAGCCCTCCTTGTTGGCATAGAGCGGGGACATGGCCCGCAGCCGTTCGACGATCGGCGGCAGCACGTCCAGCACATATTCAATGTCTTCTTCGGTGTTGTCCCGTCCCAGTGTCAGCCGCAGCGAGCCGTGGGCCACTTCGTGGCAGATGCCCATGGCCAGCAGGACGTGGGAGGGATCCAGGGAGCCGGAGGTGCAGGCGGAGCCGGAGGAGGCGGCGATGCCTTTCATGTCCAGCATCAACAGGAGCGATTCGCCTTCGATGTATTTGATCGACACGTTCACGTTGATGGGGATGCGCTCCGTCGGGTGACCGTTCAGTTGCACCTCCGGGATGGCCAGCAGGCCTTCGATCAGGCGCTGGCGCAACCGGCCCATGCGGCCCATCTCTTCGGGCAGTTCACGGGCCATGATCTCGGCGGCTTTGCCGAAGCCGACGATGCCGGGCAGGTTTTCCGTGCCGGGGCGGCGCTTGCGCTCCTGGCCGCCGCCGTGGGAGAGGGGAAACAGCTTGGTCCCCTTGCGGATATAGAGAGCGCCGACCCCTTTGGGGCCGTAGATCTTGTGGGAAGAGAGGGACATGAGGTCCACGCCGAGGTCGTTCACGTCGACGGGGATCTTGCCGACGGTCTGAACGGCGTCGGTGTGCATGATGGCGCCGTGGGCCTTGACAAGTTGGGTGATCTCCTTGATCGGGTTGATCGTGCCAACCTCGTTGTTGGCGTGCATGATCGTAACCAGGACGGTCTCGGGCTTCAAGGCGGCTTTCACGTCCTCGACGCGGACCATGCCGTACTCGTCGACAGGCAACACGGTGAGTTCAAAGCCTTCTTTGGTCAGCGCCTGGCAGGCGTCGAGCACGGCATGGTGCTCCGTCGCCGAGGTGATGACATGGTTGCCTTTTTTGCGCATCGCCCGGGCGACGCCGAAGATGGTCAGGTTGTCGGCCTCGGTGCCGCCGCTGGTGAAGATGATCTCTTCGGGACGGGCGCCGATCAGGTGGGCCACATTCGCCCGCGCCTCTTCCAGGAGCTTTTTCGCTTCCCGGCCGAAGGAATGGACGCTCGACGGGTTGCCGAAATGGTTCTGCATACAGTCGACCATGGCTTCGATGACTGCAGGATGGACGGGCGTGGTCGCGCCGTGATCGAGGTATACGCGTCGCATGGCTCTCTCTCCTCCGATTTGAAATGGGCGCCGGGCAGGGGCGTTACCTGCTTCCTAGATGTGATACATGAAAGCGCCCTCGTTGTATTTCATCTTTTCCGCTTCTTTGCACATGTCCGCCAAAGTGATCGAGTCGATGACCTGTTCGATCGAGTCGCGCACCTTGGCCCAGACCCGCTTAGAGATGCACTGGTTGGCGCGGGTGCAGCGCTCGGGGATGTCGTCATTGACACAGTCGACGGGGGCCACCGGCCCTTCAAGGACGCGGATAATGTCGCCGACGGTGATTTCAGCAGGCTCCCTGGCGAGGACGTAGCCCCCCTGGGCGCCGCGGATGCTATTGACGAGGCCGGCTTTGCGCAATCCGGCGATGATCTGTTCGAGGTAATGCTCGGAAATGTCCTGGCGCTCGGCGACGAGCTTCAAGGAGACGGGCCCCTGGCCGTACTGCAGCGCCAGTTCAAACATCGCCCGCACCCCGTATTGTCCCTTAGTCGAGAGTTTCATGGCATCACCTCTCGGTCGTCTCGCTGTCTTGCTCTGATTCCCCGTTCCATCTCTGGGTGGTTCCGGAAAAGGTGGTATGCTCCCCTTGCTGACTGCTCTGTCACACGATCAGGGGCAAGCCCTGTGTATACCCTACTAATTTAATAGGATTTCTTGGAGCATAGTTTACCATGGCACTCGGGATTTGTCAAACCCCGGTTTTACCGGTTTTTTCGCTCTCTGCGATCCAGTTTTCTACCCGCCGCACATAGGCCTCCACGTCGAATTTGCGGCGCAATCCGGCGGCGTTCATGTAGCGAACTTTGCCGAAGATGGCCCGTTCCCCCCAAGGGCGGTCGTGCTTGCCGAAGCACCAGGCGACGCCGGTGTAGCCGTTGGGATCGCGCCCGTCGAGGGCGTAGGTGTCGTTCAGTTCGACGGCGACCTGGTAGGCCTCCTCTGGATCGGCCGTCCATTCGAGGATCTTCTTCCCCCAGTACATGCGCATGTAGCCGTGCATCTTGCCGCGCAGCCGGAGTTCAGTCTGGGCGGCGTTCCAGTAGCGGTCATGGGTGCAGGCGTTCTCCAATTCCGCCTTAGTATAGTTGAATTCTCTGCTATCGGAGCGGTGGGTATGCAGTGTCGCCTGCGCCCAGGCGGGCAGGGAAGCAAACTGGTCGTAAGCAGGGTTGTAGTAGGCAAAGTTCATGGCCAGTTCACGGCGGACGATGAGTTCTTCTAAAAAGGCGGCCAGGCCGGCCGATGCTTCTGTTGCCGCAGGGAACGCTTCTCTTGCAATGGGAGAAGCTTCCGATTCGCCGTGTAATCCTCCCCTTACTGCCCCGCCGCCTGCATCGAGAACCTCCCGGGCTTTCAATGCCACCTCCAGCGGCGAGATTTGACCGAAATGCAGGTAGGGGCTCAACTCAGACAGGCCGTCGAGGGAGGGGTCGTTTTTATCTTCGTGGTAGCGGGAGAGCTTCTTGCGCAGAAAGTCGTCGAGGCGACGGTGAGCCTCCTGAGAACCGCCCCGCCAGCCCACAGCCGGGGAGATGGAGGAGTCGATGGTACCAGGGATAAAAACCGGTTTGCCAGGAAGCTCGTCATCGAGCAACGCCTCCCCATCCAGAGCCGGACAGTCGATATCCCGCTCCTCCAATGGGACGAGAAAAGCGTCCAGCAGCCGCTTGATCTTGGGCCGGAAGGTGGCCGCTGCATACTCCTCTTTCGGCGACGTCGTCTCGACGGGGACGATGACATCGCTTTCCACTTGAATGAAGGGACAGTTGATCCGGTCGGCGACCGTCTCCCGCCACTGGCGCTGGTAGCGCAGGTAGCCCCGGTCGGTGACGACGAGGGCGGCCTGCCGGGCGAGAGCGACGACGCCTTCCACCGGAGGAATGCGCCGGATGATCATGGCGATGCCCCGGCGTTGCAAAGCCTCATGGACATCGCAGAGCCCCTCCAGCAAGAATCGGTAATGGCGCGCGTTTGCGCCGGGTACGCCTCCTGTCAAACCGAAAAAGACGAGCAGGGGCAGGCGCAGTTTGTTGGCCTCCCCGATGGCGTACTCCAAGGCGTGGTTGTATTCGGCCCGCTGGCTGGCCTGCATCCAGTAGAGCACGTATCGCCCTGCGTGAGAAAGTGCATGATTACGGATTTGGATTCGTTCGCGTTGAATCAAAGATCAAGCCTCCTATGTAAAAGCCTTTCGGATGGCGTCGCAGGCAGCCCCCACCTTTTCACCTTATCATCTCCAACTGCCGGAAGCCAAGCGCCTCTCTGTTTTTAGACAGCAAAAAGAGACTGCGCTTGAGCGCCCAGTCTCTTTTACAGGCAAAAGGGGCCTCTCCGAATAAACGGAAAGGCCCCTTTTCTATTGGGCTCCCCTAGAAGCCTCCACCGTACCCGAATCCGAATCCCGTACCCAAGATCGCGATGATGATGATCAGAATGGCCAAGGCCACAATGTTGTTACCGATAAAACCACCGCCACCACAAACGGCTCCCATAATGGCTCCTCCTTTCAATCACTCTGTCAGATTAACCGGCGTATCCGAAGCCAACGATGTTGGGATAGAAAGCGCCGATGATGATCAGCGCGATGACGAGACCGGCTACAACACCGAAGCCGCCGCCAAAGAAGCCGCCAGCGTATGCGTTGCCCATAATGCACCCTCCCTCTAGCGCCTTGCCAATGGAAAATTTATCCACTAACAAGGTACTCAGGCATCCTTTGTTCTGTTACAAGCAAGAATTTTTTAGGTTAATTGAGATGAAAAATGTTGTTCGCTGGTCCTTGCAAGGATTTATTTTTTATGACACTGCCACCCGCAGCTTGCTGCGAAAACGCTGCAGTATCATCGTAAAGCGCTTGCCAAAAAGAGCATAAAAGAGGCAGTTGCCGATGGCATGCACCGTGTCAAAGGACAGGCTGGCCAGATAGGTAAGCAAAAAGGACTGCCCTGTATGCGGATGAACAAAGGCGCTCCAGTGCCAGAAGTTCATGATCCACCCGTAGAGATAGCCCCATGCGAAGAGGAAGGCGATCATCCATGGCCTCCCGATGTCCGGAAAAAAACGCGTCAGCAAGCCTGCCGACACGCCGGCCATCCCCCAACTGAACATCTGCCAGGGTGTCCAGGGTCCCTGACCGAGAAAAAAATTGGACACGAGCGCCGCTGTCGCTCCGACCATGAACCCTGCCCGCGGACCGAAGACGGCGCCCGACAGGACCGTCAAAAAGGTGACCGGCTGGATGCCCATCAGCGCGGTAAAAGGGACGCGGCCCACTGCCGCCAGCGCGCCCAGGACGGCGATCATGGCGAGTTCGCGGGAACAGATCGCTTTTCGCTCAAAAGCCCAGAAGAGCAGCAGCAGCGCCAGGAGGACCATCTCCATGGCTAACAATCCCCAACCCTGCCGCCCGACGATGTTTCTTCCGATCAGGCTGGCAAAGAGGGAACCGGCGGCCAGCGCCAGGATGAGCGGAACTTGCAGTTTAGGCCAAGCAGGCCACATGGGCGATCGTCTCCCTTCCCGCCGCTTTTTTGCGCGCCTGCCGGCCCACACCCTGAAAAGCTGCCCAGGCGGCTTCCGGCGTCAGGAGGTGAGGCGCGGCATGGCGAAACAAGCGACCGATCTGGGTCGAGTAAAAGAGCGATTCCCCCAGCACCGGCAACAGGTCGCCATCTCTAACCACCCTGCCGCCGTCAAGGAGCGCCACACGCGTCGCAAAGCGGGCGACGAACTCCACATCATGGGTGACCAGGATCACAGAAGCCCCGCCATCGATCCGCCGGCGCAACAGCGCGCCCAGTTCGTCTTTTAATCGCTCATCCATTCCCCGCGTCGGTTCGTCAAGCAAGAGGATTTCCGGATCGGTGGCCAAGACAGCGGCGATGGCCACCCGCTGCCGTTCCCCGCCGCTCAGATCGCGGGGGTGGACGCCTCGGTAGGCTTCAAGTCGAAGCTCTAGCAAGAGCCTCTCCACCGTCTCGTCGTCGGGGAGGCCAAAATTGCGCCTCCCGAAGGCCACTTCCGCTTCCACTGTGTCTTGAAGCAGGTAGTCGTTCGGGTTTTGAGCCAGGTAGCCGATCCGCCCGCCGGTACGGGCAGAGCCGCCCCCTTGCTTTGCCAACGACAGGGAGCAGCGGCCCCGCCCCGGTTTTAACAGCCCGGCGATGATCCGCAAGAGTGTCGACTTGCCGGCGCCGTTCGGTCCGAGAAGAGCCAAAAAGTCACCCGGCGCGGCGCTCAGGCTGACATCTTGCAAGGCCTCCCACCCGTCAGGGTAGTTGAACCAGACCCGATCCAGCGATACCGTAGCGTTAGCTGGCGAAACCACCTTCTGCCCTTTTACCTTGGTTAGGTCTGGGGGGTTCGTTGTGGGGGGAGTTGTTGGGAGGGATATTTGGGGGGATATTGGGAGCGCTCGTTCCGGTTCGCCTTCCCGGGGAAGCAGCGCCGCAAGGACTTTTCGCCCAGCTTTGACGGTAATCGGAACGGGCGACAGTCCCATTCCGGCAAAGAAACGGGCCACCGGTGGCGCAAGTGCCCCCGATCGACAAGCGCCCCACTGGGCCATCTCTCCTGGCGATCCGTCAAAAGCGATGGCGCCGTCTTCCATGAACAAGACTCGGTCGGCCAGATGAAAGCAACGGTCCAAGCGCTGCTCCACCAGCACGATCGTCATGGCCAGGTCCTCATTCAGCCGCTTGACAAGACCCAGGATTTCCTCGGCAGCCGCCGGATCCAGTTGGGATGTGGGCTCATCAAGGATCAGCACGCGCGGCTGCATGGCCAGCGCGGACGCAAGGGCCACCTTCTGCTGCTGCCCGCCAGACAGCGTCCAGATTTCCCGTCCCCGTAACGGCGAGAGTTGAAAGAAGGTCATCACCTCGGCGATCCTCGCCGCCATATCCGCCGGGGTAAGGCCAAGATTCTCCAACCCGAAGGCGATTTCCGCTTCCGGCTCGGTCATGACCAGTTGCTTTTCCGGATCTTGAAAGACGAGGCCCACCTCCCGGGCGAGGTCCCGGCGCAGCAGATCGATGAGCGGACGGCCCCAATAGCGCAGTTCGCCGCTGAAGCGACCGCCGTAAAAACGGGGAACGAGCCCCGCCAAGGCGCGGGCCAGCGTCGATTTTCCCGAACCCGATTGGCCGGCCACCAGGACGAACTCCCCGTCGTCGATGCGCAGGCTGTCGATGCGCAGGGCGGGCTGCTTTTTTTCAGGGTAGAAGTAGGTCAGATCGCGGATCGAATAAAGGTCCATTTGCGCCACCCCCAATGCAGGATTACCGGAACCAGCAGTCCGGCCAGGATGCATGCAGTAAACGTCACCACATCGCCGCGGAGGGGATCGAGTGCCGGGTAATAGGCGTAAAGCAACGTTCCTTCCCAGGCGCCTGCGACAGCGGCGAAGAGGGACAGGAGCGCCCCGCTCAGGCAGATGCTGTCCCGCCGCCGCCAGAGCTTCCGGCGGTGGCTTGTTCGGGGGCCGACGCCGAAGGCGCGCGCTTCCATCGCCTCCGCCGTCTCCCACGAATCTTCCAGCGACGAGAGAAGCAGCGCTTCCACAAGGCCGGCATACTTGCTCACCCGCTCCCGGATCGTCCCCTCATCAAAACGGACGCCCCGCAGTTCCTGGATCTCGCGGATCCGTTCCAGACGGCGGCGCATCGTCGGAAAGAGCCGCGTTGCCAGAGAGATCACCAGGGTCGAACGAAAGGTCAACCTGGAGAAGAGGCGCAGCAGGTCGTCAGGGGAGACCATCCCGCTGTAGATAAAGAACAGGCTGAGGACATTGAGCAGTTTTAAGGCCATGGCCGCGCCGTAGGCCACGGCTTCCACGGTGATGAACAGCGGCCCCAGCAAAGGGATGGTCGGGCCGATCCAGAGGACCGTCTCCCCGGCCCGCACCAGGAGCGGGTTGATGACCAGGATCAGAGCGCTCAACGGCAGGGCGAAGCCCATGGCCTCGTTCCATTGCCCCCACCGGCCCAATGCCGCGATCGTGACGGCTTGAACCGCGAAAGCGCCGGCGAGAAAGACGGGGTGGTCGATGAACATGAGCAGAAAGAGCAGGGCAACAGAGTAGCTCAAGGCAGCCGCCGGATGCAGCGTGGTCAGTATCGAGGCGCTATCCCAAACATGAGCCGGCTGATTCCGTCGCTGAGCGGCGCCGGCCATCGCTTGATCACTTGGGCCTTCCCTGCCCTGTAAAAAGCGGCTTGCGGGGTATCCGCTCATGGCGTCGTTCTCTGGGCAAGAGCGATAAAAAGGGGGTTGCCGGCTGCTATTGTGGAATCTTTTTTCATGGCCTTCCTCCTTGTTTTTGTTGCAACAGCGCCTCCCAATCGGGGCTTGGCGCATCCATCTCATTGCTGTACCACCAGACGATCCGGTCATCCCTTTGCACCGTTTTTTCGTTGGCGGCCACCATGGGCGTCTCGTCATTCACCTTGTACATCCAGCCGCGCATCCCCCGGTTGGCCTGGCCGTTGATGCTGGTGACAAAGCTTCCGAAGCCGGCGCCCATGCCGTAACGCAATCCTGTCGCTTCGAGCGCTCCCAGGGGCGTCTTCCCCCAGCGGTTATCGTCTTTGATCAGGACGCTCTCCGGTCCGAAGAGCAACTCCCCCTTTTGGCCGACGATGGCTATCGAGACAGAAAGACCCTTGGGGCTCTCTCTGTCCGCAGAGGCTTCTTTCCCTCCGCTCGCCTGCCCTTCACTCGCCTGCTTTTCACTCGTCTGCTTTTCGCCGCCTGTCGCCCGAGGAACCTCGGCTGCCTCGCTCATCACGGAGGCGGCCTTTTCTCCCTCTTTTGCCGTCTCCGTGGGCGCAGTTGAGGAAGGAACGCCCCTTTGCGCTCCTTCCTCACTCGGTTGCGCAGGAGCGTTTTGAAGAACCAAAGGCTCTCTCGCGGCCGCCCCTTGCGCTTGATGGAAAGCAGCCTGATCGGCAGAGGTGATCGGTGCAACCTGCACGTTCTCCGGCGCACCGCTTCTGCCGGAAAAGCTGACAGCGCCGAACAGCAGGGCCAGGAGGATCAGCAAAAATCCCCAGTGCCAGCCGATTCGCTTGCCCATCGCCTTCACCTCCACTACTTCATCAGCTTGTCGATAAGCGCCGCCGCCTCGGCCCGGTTGGCCTCCGCCTGGGGCCGGAAGCTGCCGTCTTCATATCCGCGCAGCAAGCCTTGTTTGACCGCTTGGGCGACCCAGGGGCGCGCCCACGGCGAAATCGCCTCCTGATCGGTGAACGGCGCCCCTTCCGTCTCAGCCTGTTGCCACCGGAGCGATTTGCCTAACATGACAGCCATCTCTTCCCGTGTGATCCGGTCATTGGGGCGGAAGGCGCCATCGGGGTCACCGTTGACGATGCCGGCCTCGGCGGCGGCAGCCACTGCCGGGGCAAACCAATCGCCTGCTAGCACATCGCGGAAATTCGCCTTGCCTGTCGCCGGCAGTTGACGGCTCCGGACGAGCAATGCGGCGAACTCGGCCCGCGTGACGGTCCGGCCCGGTTCGAACCGGCCGGGCGCAACGCCGTGGAGGATATCGGCCTCAGACAGCCGCCGGATGCTCTCGGCGGCCCACTCGAATCCAGCTAGATCGACAAAAGGCTCTTGAACTTTCGCCATCGCCGGAAGCGCCTCGGGCATCTCCCTTGCCAAGACGGCGTAGTCGGAAAAATGACGGAGTTGCGCCAGGAAGATGCCTTTGGTTCCGTCATAGACGGCAGGCACGGTCATCCAAGCCTTGGATTTTACATCAAAGACAGCCAGCGTCACATCCTCCGGGCTTGCCGCCGGCGGCAGGGCGACGCGCAAGGCGACGGTGACCGGTTCCGCAAAGGTCGTTCCGTCAGGACCAAACCGGTAGAGAGACGAGAGAAACTGAAACCCTGCCGGCGCCTGTTGGGCCGGCTGCTCTGTCCCAGAAGGGGGCGCGATTTCCTGAATGGTCAACCTCGTGTCCTGGCTCAGCGCCTTGGCTGGCGCCGCCAGGGCGACTTCTCCCTTGGCATCGGCGATGACCGCCCCTTGTTCGGCCTTCACCTCCTGCTGCAAGGACACGCGGTTGTCAGCCAGTTCCCTCTGCTGTTGTTGATAGGCCGCTTCGGTGAGCGGCCGGTAATCGCCTGCCACCACCAGAGCCGCGAGGCCGTTGCCGATCGCATCGATGGGCTTTTCCTGCGCCAAGGCGGTCGATGCAGTCTCTTTTTTCAAGCTCTCCAAGGCCTTGACTGCTTGATCGGATGCCTGCAACGCTTGAGGGAAACGGCTGTTTTGTTCTTTGACACTGCTCGGAACAGTGTTCGACGACGAGGTTCCGCTTGCCAGCGACTTGCCGCTGATCACGTCCGACCAGGTCGGTCCGGGATTGTTCATGTCGACGCTGTACCACCAGATCACCTTGTCTCCCGATTTCACCGCCTGGTCTTTGGCTGCTGACATCGGGGTGACGTCGTTCACCTTATACATCCAACCGGACATTCCTTGGTTGGCTTGAGCTTCGATAGAGGTCACGAAGCCGCTCCGGTCAGCGTAGCTCAAGCCGGCCCCTTCCAGCGTCCCCAGGGCGGTCATCCCCCAGCGCCCGTCCTTGCGCACAGTGACGGCAGCAGGTCCGAAGAGCTTCTCGCCGGACTTGCCGATCACGGCGAGCGACACACTGGCCGTGTCGCCCTGCGGCGTCGTCCCGCCGCCCGGTCCGCCGCCGGAAGGCAGACCGCCCAGCGCCAGGTAGGCCGTTACGGCTTCCGTAGCGCCAAAGACGTTCTTGCTGCCGCCGAAGCTGCCATCATCATTGAGGGCCTTCGTCAACATCCAATCGACGGGACTCTGTTGGTTGCTGTTTTTCAGTTCACCGGGATTCAGGCCGAGCTTTAGCATAGTGACGATCATTTCCGCCGTGTCGACGACCGGATCGTCATAGGCGCCGCCGAAACCGCCGTCCGCGATTTGTTTGCTCTTCAAATAGGCCATCCCATCATTGATCGCCTGTTGCGCGGCGGCGTCGCCGCCCATTCCGGGCAAGCCTTTCAGCGCCCGGATTGCCTGGGCGGTCGACATAAAGTCGGCATAGAAGACACCGCCAAAAGATTCGCCCCAAGCGCCTTTGTCCGGTTCATTCTGTTGTTGCTTGCTCAATAGATAGGCGCGGGCGTCGTCCTTGATCGCGGCGATTTTTCCGGCTTCCTCCAGGGCCAGATAAGCCCAGGTGTCACTATAGATGCTGTTGGAAAAGCCGGATTGCGCAGTGTGCCTCGTCAGGAGGAGGTCCGCCAGTTTGTTGGCGCGCTCCTGTTCCTGCAATGCCTGCATCGCCATGAGGGAGAGCGCCAACGGTTTGACGTTAGGGGCTCTTGACCACCCTCCGTCGTCTCCTCCGTATTGGTCATAGGTGAGGCCGAGCCGCTTCAAGGCGATCAGCGTTTCGGCGGTGGCGGTGGTGCTGTCGCCGGAGACAGGGATGGCCGCCGTATCCTTGTGCTGGATCGCTTTGAGATAGGTCTGGATGCCATTGACAGCATCATTCACACCGGTTCCCGCTGTGAAACCGGAAAGGGCTGCCATTACCTGGGCCGTCAATTCCGGTTCCTTCGGGCTGTAACTGCCGTAGGCGAACCCTGCCGGCGCTCCCCATTCGTCACTGTGGGCGGCTCGGAACTGGTTGACATAGTTGAGGGCCTTGGCCGGATCAATGCCCCCCAGTTGGTTGCATTGCCCCAGCGCCTGTAACACAGCGACATCCTCGTAGATGGATGCGCCAAAGTAAACGCTGTCGCCGACGGTTTGCGCTTGGCTGCGGATGGCTCCGCCCAGCGCGTTGATCTTTTCATCACTCGGCGCTAGCTGATACAAGGCCGCCAAGTGCTTGGCCAACTCGGTGACGCTCTTTTCTGCGGGATGGTCGGCGGCGTAAACGGCATCGGCGACGGCCTGCTCGCGCAGCGTCTTGCCGTCTCTCAGCCATTGGGCCCCTGTCAGATCCTCGCCGGCCAGAGCCAAGGCGGAGACGAAGCGTGCGTCAAAGGTGGCAAAACCGGTGTTCGAGTATTTTTCATGGCTCTGGCCAAAGCGCGTCCGCAGGAAGCCGACCCCTTTGCCTATCGCTTCATTGACCCGTTCCTTTAAGGCGCCCTCCGGGACATCGTCTTTGATCCGAGCCAGGGCTTCCAGACAGACCTTGGTCCCATACTCGTTGGCAAAGGGACCAAAACTGCCGTCGCCATTCTGGTTGGCCAAGAGGTATGTAATCAGGTTGTTTTTGCTTGCCAGTTCAGGCCCGATCGTGAGGGCATCCGACTCGGCGATCTGCTGCTTTTTCACCGATAGGGAATAGGGCGGCGTCCACTTGGCTGCGCCCAGATCCTCCTTTGCCGCAAGCAACGCGGCCGCCGTATAACCGTCAACGGCTTCTCCGTTATTCACTTTGCTGTGAATGAAATCGACGGCCTTGCCAGCCAACTGACCCGCCTTGACGGCCGGATCTTCTGACGCCGCCTGGGCTGTGAAAAGGGGAAAACAAAAGCTCCAAAAGAGCAGAAAAACCATCACCAGCGCCGTTGTCTTCTGGCTGCGCCGGTTAGCGCGATAGAAGGGGTGCAAAACCATCCATCCTCTCGTTCATCTATTTATTCTCCCGTATCTATGTTCTCGCCTGAATCTCCTTTATGTCCTTGCCTCGGCTTCCCTCGCCTCCGGCTCGCGGCGGCCTGTCGCTCTCAAATAGGCCATAACCGCCTGTCGAATGGCTGCGCCGGCGGTTACAGCAAGCAAGGCGCCGAGCCGTGTCGTTGGCCCCGCATACGCTTGCGGCGAGCCGCCTGCTCGGGCGGCCACCACCACAGCGTCTGTCCCCGTTCCGGTCGCCCAGTCGCCGGTCTGGGCGCAACGAACACCTAACTCCCGCAAGACGCGGCTTTTCGCCTCTGTGATCGTCTGAACGGCGTTGATCAGCGCCCCGTCGGTGAGGCGCTGATCGAGAAAGGCCATGATGTTGATCGTCCCCGGCGCCGGCGTCCCTTCCCAGCAAGGGGTGACACCGGCGGCGCAGGCATTGCCGACACCGGCTGTCACGACCACAAAGAGGTGAACGTCGCCGCACCGGCTCTGCATCCAGGCCGCCTGGGAGACCCAGGCGGCTGTCATCAAGGCGGTCGTTTGCTCCATCGGACAATCCGGAAAAGCGTCCGACAAAAAGGCGATCAACTCGCGTTGTGGCTGGCGGTCGTCATAATCCTTGCGCACCTGACGGTTGACGAAAAACCGTCTTTCGCTGATCCCCCCGCCGAGGATGCCGGAACTGACACAGCGCCAGGGCCCATCGGCGGCGATGAGGATGCACTCTTTTTCGAGGCGGCCGCGCAATCCGGGGAGGAGGGGAAGCCAGCTTCCCGGCGCCGGTGAAAGCGGTGTCATCAATACCAGCCCCAGAGCGTCGACACCTCGCGCAACCGTCCATAGATCGCTTCCGCCTCTTCCTCCGATAAACTTCCCGCGCCGCAAGCCGGGGTGAGCGCCGTCTGCCGGAGGAGCAGCGCTTCTGGAACGCCCAAGCGCGTCAATTCGTCGATCTGCTGGTGGAGCCGCCGCGTCAGGGAAAGGGCGCTTTCATGGGCAAAAGCGCCGGTGACCGGCACGATTCCCCAGGCCAGCCAACCGCCCCGTTCGAGAAAAGCGATCAGTTCCGGGATATGATCGGTAAGGGTATCGATGGAACGATAGGCGTCAAATCCGACGACATCTGCGCCGCTGGCAAAGAGGATGGCGCCATCGGTAGACCCGCAGACATGGATGCCGGCCAGGCCACCCATGCGTTTGATGGCCACGATGATTTCCTGCAAGCCTCTTTGCAGGTCTTCGGCGGTTAAGGAGTCCTGAGTACTATCGTCAAATCCGATCATCCCTGGCTCATCGATCATCAACAGCACGGGATGCTCGGTTCTGCGCAGGTCTTTGACCTGCCAGGCGGCGTTCATGGCACAGTTCTTGCAGAGCACATCCCAGAGGAGACGCTCATGAATGACGGCGCGCCCTTTGCCATCAACCACATTCAAAGCGAGGGTGAGCGGACCGAGGATCTCACCTTGGAGAGCGGTCACGTCCGTCCACTGGTGATGTTCATCGGCAATCGTGGATTTGAAGGCCAGGTAACTATCCAGGTCGATATGAAAGGGAGACTCTTCATGGAGATGGATCCAACAGGCCGCCTCATTCTCGTAGGCTTCATAAAAAGCGGCCAAGGCGTCGGGGAAGCTATCGGACTTTGTGTCGATCACCGGATAGCCGTTGCTTTTTCCTGTGATCAACCCTACCCGTTGCAACGGCGACAGCGCGGCAGCGAGAAGGCTGTCCCCGGCATACGTTGAATGCAGTTGGGGCCAATGGGGCATCTCTGGGCAGAACTGGCGGATGACCGCCATCGCGCTTTCTACATCACCGTGAGGCAGACTTCCGATTCCGGTGGTGACGCCAGGGTATAACATGGTGTGTCCTCCTTTTTTGTGTCGCCATGCAAAAACCCCCAGCCGATCGACTGGGGGTGAAATGATGAACAAATGGCCAAGCGCCATGAGATGCGCCTTTCCTATTCATCACCTCCCTATCCTCCGTAGGTGCGATCGGTGATCACGAACAGGCAGGTCTCCTGGCTCGGGGTCATCTGGGGCTCTGTCTTCCCGGCAGCATGCTGCCAGTGACATGGAAGAGCCTCATCACACCCTTACAGTGGCGGGACCGCGCCGGTTTTGCACCGGACTTCCCTTTTCACGCCTGCCCTTCGGCAGGCGACCTGTTCGCATGATGCAGTTGTTATTCCTTTCCTATGAGGAAGAAGCAGAAAACATGCCTTCTCGGCCCTTCGAACGCAAAAAACCTCAGCCTTTCGGCTAAGGTTATGGTTCTCTTGGGCCGTGACGCATCCCCACAAAGCAATGCATGAACGGCAAAGCAGACCACCTCCCTATCCGCGTAGGTACACCGGCAGTTTTAGAACAGGCAGGTCTCCTGGCTTGAGATCATGGGCCGCATCGCGTCTTCCCGGCATAGCGCCAGTGACATGGCACGGGGGCCTCCCTCTCACAGTGGCGGGACCGCGCCGGTTTCACACCGGCTTCCCTTTTCACACCTGTCATCGGACAGGTGACCTGTTCCCAGACCTATTCGGTTTATGAGTTAGTATGTTCGCGACGAACTATACGATTCCTTCATGGGCGCTTACTTTTTCGTATGCCGACTCCTTCCCTTATAAGTCTCCCGTCACCACCGACCAACGGTCCTCGATGGGGGCCGGCTCCCCAAACAAGGTCAACTGTTCCCCGCCAGCCATCCCCTTCGCTATCCCCCGCTCCGGCATGATCAACCGCTGGCGGAGGCTGGCCGCGTCCGGTCCGATCTCGCCGTAGTAGCAGCCGTTGCAGGTGATGAAGTAGCGCGCCCGCTTCATGACGACGCCCATCCGGCCCAGGTGCTCGAAGTGGATCCGCCCTACCCGCCGGGCGGCGAGGATGCGCTTGGCCGACTTGACGCCGATGCCGGGCACCCGCAGGAGGGTGCGGTAGTCGGCGCGGTTGATCTCGACGGGGAAAAAGCCGAGGTGGCGCAGCGCCCAGCCTGTCTTTGGGTCCAGTTCCAGGTCCAGGTTGGGGTTGTCGGCGTCGACGATCTCATCGGCTTGAAAGTCATAAAAACGCAGCAGCCAGTCGGCCTGGTAGAGCCGGTGTTCGCGCAAGAGCGGCGGCGCCGGCAAAGCCGGCAGGCGCGGGTCGCCGCTCACAGGCACATAGGCCGAGTAGTAGACGCGCTTCAGTTGGAATTTGCGGTAGAGGCCCTCAGCGAGGGTGAAGATCTGCCGGTCCGATTCGGGCGTGGCCCCGATAATCAATTGGGTGCTCTGTCCGGCGGGGACGAAGGCGGGCGTCCGGCGAAACTGCCGCCGCTCCTCCCGGTTTTGCGCGATGGCGCCGGTGATCTGCCCCATCGGCCGGAGGATGTTCTCCTTCTTCTTCTGGGGGGCGAGGCGGCGCAAGCCCTCACTGGTGGGCAGCTCGATGTTGACGCTCATCCGGTCGACGAGGGCGCCCGCCTCGGCGATGAGGCGGCTGTCAGCCCCTGGGATCGCTTTGAGGTGGATGTATCCGTTGAAACGGTATTCGGTGCGCAACTTGCGGACGGTCTGCACCAGTTGTTCCATCGTATGGTCCGGTCCCTTCTCGATGGCGGAACTGAGAAAGAGCCCTTCGATGTAGTTGCGGCGGTAAAAGTTGATCGTCAGGTCGGCCAGCTCGTCAGGGGTGAAGGAGGCCCGGGGGACGTCGTTGGAAACGCGGTTGACGCAGAAGGAGCAATCATAGCAGCAGACGTTGGAGAAGAGGACCTTGAGCAGGGAGATGCAGCGGCCGTCGTCGGACCAGCTATGACAGATGCCGGAAGCAGCGGTGCTGCCGATGGCGCCGGCCTTCCTCCCCCGGTTGCTGCCGCTGGAGGAACAGGAGACATCGTATTTGGCCGCCGTCGATAAGATTTTCAGCTTTTCGCTCAAGTCCATTTCAATCATCGCCTGTTCCATCAATATAAAAAGAAGGCCCTTTTATGGGGAATGATGATGCTCCAATGAGATAAGCCGATTGGTACAAGCGTTCCAATATCATCCCATTTTTATCATAACGGATCGACTTCCTGCAAGCAACCCGTACAGGCAGCTCTGTCATTGACTTGAAATTCTGCGTTGATTGAAACCCACATTCCGGTTACACTAGATCTGGAACATAGTGGAGAAATCAATCGCCGATAAGATTCCATGATGAAAGAGGAGGACCACAGATGAGTTTTTTCAAGAAAACTCTGGCCAGCCTTGGGATTGGCGGCGCCAAAGTCGATGCCATCTTCGATCAACAGACGGTGACAGCCGGTTCGGATGTGAGCGGCGTCATCCGGATCAAGGGCGGCGGTGTAGCGCAGCAGATTGAAAAAATCAGCCTGATGGTGATGACCCAGTACGAAAAAGAGATGGATGACCGCAAGGTGATGATGAACGCCCCGGTGCAGAAGGTGGATATCAACCTGCCCATCGAGTTGCAGCCAGGTGAGGAACGGGAGGTCCCCTTTTCCTTTCGCCTCTCCCCCTTCACCCCTGTCTCGGTCGGCCACACCCCTGTCTGGGTGCAGACTGAACTGGAAGTGGAAATGGCCCTTGACCCCTCCGACAGGGACAATCTGCAGGTACGGCCCCACCCCCATATGGCCGCTGTCATGGAGGCCGTCGAACAACTGGGCTTCCGCCTTTATAAGGTGAAAAACGAAGCCTCTTATGCGGGACGGGGCATTCCCTTCATTCAGAACTTCGAGTATAAGCCGACGCGCCACTTCCAGCGAAAACTTGATGAATTGGAAGTGGCTTATCTCCCTGAAGCCGGCGGGATCGAACTGCTATTGGAGATCGACCGCAAGGCCCGCGGTTTGTCGGGGTTGTTGCTGGAGGCAGCCGACATGGACGAAAAAAGGGTCCGCCTGTCTTTGAGCCAGCAGGAAATCGCTCAAGGGACGGCCTATCTGGCGGAGCGGCTGAAGCAGGTCATTGAAGACTTTTCATAGAAGGAGAAAACCCTGCCTGCCCCTCCTATGGGGCGGCAGGGTTCCTATTTTTCTCGGCCCTTTGTATGCAATTCGATTTAGGGAAATTAGCTAACAACAAACCGAACGACATCGGCCCCGGCATTACCATGACGATCGATTCAGCCGCCTTGC
This sequence comes from Heliomicrobium sulfidophilum, assembly GCF_057715735.1. Lineage (NCBI taxonomy): Bacteria > Bacillati > Bacillota > Clostridia > Eubacteriales > Heliobacteriaceae > Heliomicrobium > Heliomicrobium sulfidophilum. The sequence goes on along the minus strand of NZ_JBVTZZ010000005.1, from coordinate 2,143,352 downwards.
AAGCGTTATTGCTGTTTTTCAAAGCAACCGCCCCATCTCCTCCGCCGAAAGGGGATTGCTGAAGAAGTGCCCCTGCACCTCGTCACAACCGGCCGCCTGCAAAAAGGCAAACTGTTCTTTCGTCCCGACGCCGTCGGCGGCGACGCGCAGGCCCAGGCTGTGGGCGAGGGCGATCATGGCCTTGACGATCGCTTGGGCGTCGTGAATGGCGCCCACGTCGACGACAAGGGGCGCGGCGATCTTGACCGTGTCGATGGGCAGCTTCTGCAACAGGGCGATGAAGGTGTTGCCCTTTCCGTACTGGTCCATCGTCAGGCTGACGCCGAGCGCTTTCAGATCGCCCAGCACGACAGGGGCGAGGTCGGCAAAACGGAGGATGACTTCCTCGCTGATCTCCAGTTCCAGCCAGTGAGGAGGCAAGCCGCTCTTCTGCAAGGTCTTTTTCACCGTAGCGATGAGGTGGGGATGTTGAAACTGGCGGGCCGAGAGGTTGACGGCCATCTTCAAGGGCGGCAAGCCGGCGTCCTGCCAGGCTTTGTTGCGTTCACAGGCCTGTTCCAGGCACCATTCGCCGATGGGCACGATCAGGCCCGTGTCCTCGGCCAGGCGCAGAAACTCCATCGGAGAGACGAGCCCCAGATCAGGATGCTGCCAACGGATCAATGCCTCCAGGGCGCACCGCTCGCCTGTGGCCGTTTCGATCTTCGGCTGGTAGAACAAACGGAACTCGTTGTGCTCCAGGGCGCGGCGGAGATGGGTTTCCATCGCTAGCCGCTCAAAAGCCCAGGCGTTGAGTTCGGGCGTGTAGAGCTGGTAGTGGTTGCGCCCCTGCTCCTTGGCCCGGTACATGGCCGCATCGGCGTTATGCATCAAGGTCTCCGCCTCTTGCCCATCGGTCGGGAAGACGGCGATGCCGATGCTTGTGGTTGTGCAGAAGGGCGGTATGCCTTCAAAAGACCAGGGCTTGCGGAGGGAGGTCAGGATCTTCTGGGCCACCTTGGCGGCGTCTTCCACCGTACCGATCTGGGGCAGGAGGATCGTGAACTCATCGCCACCGAGGCGCGCCACCGTATCGCTGTCGCGGACGGCGCACCGCAGTCGCCCCGCCACGCCCTGCAACAACAGGTCACCCAGCGAATGGCCGTAGGTGTCGTTGATCTGCTTGAACCGGTCCAGGTCGAGAAAGAGCACGGCAAGCATATGCTGGTTTCTTGTCGCTTGGGCAAGCGCCTGGGACAAACGGTCGATGAAGAGCAACCGGTTGGGCAGATCGGTCAGCGCGTCATGGTGGGCCTGGTGCTTGATCCGCTCCTGGTTGCGCTTGTCTTCCGTGATATCGCTGAAGACAGCGGCGTACTGGGTCGTCCGGCTGCGGCTGTCTTTGATGGCGCTGACCGTCAACCAGGCGGCATAGAGTTCTCCGCCCTTGCGGCGGTTCCAAATCTCCCCTTGCCACTGGCCCGTTTCTCGCAGGGAAGTCCACATCTTGCGGTAGAATTCGGCGTCATGGCGGCCTGATTTGAGCATGCGCGGGTTGTTGCCGATGGCCTCTGTTTCATCATATCCGGTGGAACGGCAAAAGGCCGGGTTGACAGACTGGATGACGCCTTCGGCGTCGGTGATCATGATGCCTTCCGTCGTATTCTCGATTACCTTAGCCGCCAAGAGCAGCCGTTCCTCCACTTTTTTGCGCTCGCTGATATCGCGAAAGGCAACAACAGCGCCGGTGATCCGGTCATTGACGCGAAGCGGCGTGGAGACGAGCGATACGGGAAAGAGAGCGCCCTCCTTGCGGGTGAAGTAGTCTTCGTCGCTGCGGTAAACCTCGCCAGAGCCGATCGTTTTTAAAACGGGCCACTCGGCTTCGTCGATGATCGAGCCATCGAAACGGTGGTTGTGGATGAGCGAATGGACGCGCCTGCCGATCAGTTCGTTCAAGCGCCAGCCCAGGATCCGCTCCGCTTCCGGGTTCATAAAGGTCAAGCATCCTTCCGCATCGAGGACGATCAGACCTTCCCCCAGGGCGGAGGCGACGGCGCTGAGCTGCGTTTCCCGGGCCATCAGCGCCTTTTCCGTATGGCGGGCTTGCAATAGACGGCGGACCCGCTGCCGGAGCACAGCCCAGTGGATCGGCTTGGTGATATAGTCAGTGGCGCCGGATTTGAAGGCCTTTTCCACGGAGGTGTCGTCCTCAAGTCCGGTAATCATCAGCACGGGAACGCGCCGATCTTGGGGAAGCGTCTGCAACTGGGCGCAAACAGCAAATCCGTCCATCACCGGCATGAGGACATCCATCAGCACGATGTCCGGCTCTGTCTTTTCATACGCTCCCAGGGCCGCCGCGCCGTCCTCTGCTTCCACAATCGCGTAACCGTCCTTTTCCAGGACGCGCCGCACCATCAGCCGCATGGCGCGATCATCATCGGCGACCAGGATGAGAGGTTTTTTCGAAGACAACTCTTTCATCCTGCGTTCCTTTCCCTTGCTTCCCTCATGACACTTGCACGCTCATTATTCTTATTATCGGTCGCTGCCTCGGCAGTGTCAAGCAGTTGAGAAAGCTCTGAAAAGCTTTCGTCTTGTCGCAAAAAAAAAGGCCGGGAGCAATTGCCCCGGCGCAAAGATCCGATGATCGACGTTGAAGGATCATTCGATTTCAATTACGTTCGATGTAAAAGATGAATAGGATATTGATTAGACGTACTTATTCAGCAGTTTTGTCAGATCTTCCAAAGACTTGTACCCGATGGCCTTGTCGACGACCTGGCCGCCTTTGAAGACCAGCAGGGTCGGGATGGACATGATCCCGTATTCGGCGGCGACGGCGCGGTTTTCATCGACGTTCAGCTTGCCGACGACGGCTTTGCCTGCCATGTTGTCAGCGACCTGGTCGATAATGGGGGCGATCATCTTGCAGGGTCCACACCAGGCAGCCCAGAAATCGACGAGGACCGGTTTTTCCGACTCCAGCACCTGCGTGCGGAAATTTGCATCCGTCAGGACGACCACGTTTGCGCTTGCCATGGGTCTACCATCTCCTTCAGACTATTTTCATTTACTTGGTGAACTTGGTCAGGACGTCGACGAGTTCCTCCAACGACTTTTCCTGTTCTCCCGAGAGGGGGACGTTGGAGAGGCAGCGGCGGGTGTGATTCATGATGATCAATGTGCCGACCCGGTTGATCGCAGCCCGGGCGGCAGCGACTTGGACCAGTAGGTCGAGGCAGGCTTTATCGTCGGTGATCATCTTTTGAATGCCTTTGATCTGGCCCTCAATTTTTTTCAACCGACGGATCAATGCCTCTTTCGATTGGGTACAATCCTCCAAAACCGCCACCCCCAATGGATACCCATACCCGGTATCAACATTCATTATAAAAGGTTATTCAGCCGGTGTCAACAGCCCCACAGCGTCAAGCAAATCACGGACGACGACAGAGGCCAGAAGCAGGCCGGCCACAGAGGGCACAAAGGAGATGCTGCCGGGGATCTGGCGCTTTTGCTTACATGATGCGCCGAAGGGCCCCTCCGGATGCGGACAGATGCAGTTCTCGGCGCAAGCCGCCTCCCCCTTTAGGGGACGGGGCGCTTCGGTCGAATAGACCACCTTCAGATTGTCGACGCCACGCTTGCGTAGCTCCTTGCGCATCACCTTGGCCAGGGGATCCATCGATGTCTCGTAGATGTCGGCCACCTGGAAGCGGGTCGGGTCGAGCTTGTTCCCGGCGCCGAGGGCGCTGATCACGGGAACGCCCGTCGCTTTCGCCTTTTCAATGATCATCAGTTTGCCCTTGACCGTATCGATGGCGTCGACGACATAGTCCAGTTCGGGTGTGATGATCTCCTCGCCCGCCTCAACACCGTAAAATCGCCGGTGGCAGGTGACGTTGGCCTTCGGGTTGATGTCCTTGACCCGCTCGGCCATGACCTCCACCTTGGGCCGGCCGACAGTGGAGTGGAGGGCGTGCAGTTGCCGGTTCACGTTGGTCAGGCAGATCTCGTCATGGTCGATCAGCACGAGACGCCCCACGCCGCTTCTCGCCAAAGCCTCGACGGTGAAGGAGCCGACGCCGCCCACGCCGAAGACGGCCACGCTGGCGCCGGCTAGGCGTTCAATCCCCTTCTCGCCGATGATCCGTTCCGTCCTGGCAAAGGCGTGTTGTTTCACTTCTTCGCCGGCTCGGCTTTCGGCGCTTTGACGGGGAGGTCGAGCTTGATGTGCAGGTCTTTCAACTGGCGGGGGGTGACGACGCTCGGCGCGTCGACCATCATGTCGGAGGCGGACTGGGTTTTGGGGAAGGCGATGACGTCGCGTATGGTGTCACGGCCGGTCATCAGCATGATCATGCGGTCAAGGCCGAAGGCGATGCCGCCGTGGGGCGGTGTGCCGTAATCGAAGGCGTCCAGGAGGAAGCCAAACTTCTCGTAGGCTTCTTCAGGGGTCATGCCGAGGGTGGCGAACATTTTTTCCTGGATGTCGCGGCGGTAAATCCGCAAGGAGCCGCCGCCCAGTTCGACACCGTTGAGAACCAAGTCATAGGCCTTGGCGCGCACCTTGCCCGGTTCCTTATCGAGCAGGTCCAGGTCCTCGTCTTTCGGTGCCGTGAAGGGGTGGTGGATGGCGTTGTAGCGTTTCTCTTCCGGATCATATTCAACGAGGGGGAAGTCGACGACCCAGGCGAACTCGAGTTTTTCCGGGTCGATCAGGTTCAGGCGGCGGGCCAGTTCCTGGCGCAGGAAGCCGAGGGAGGCCGCCACGACAGAGGGTTTATCCGCCACGAAGAGCAGCAGGTCGCCCTTTTCAGCGCCGAGCCCTTCGAGCACCGCGTTGAACTGTTCGTCGGTGAAGAACTTGGCGATAGGCGACTTGGGGCCTTCCTCGGTCATCTGAACATAGGCGAGTCCCTTGGCGCCGTAGACGGCGACGCCTTTTGTCAGTTCGTCGATCTCCTTGCGGGAGAAGTGGGCGCACCCTTTGGCGTTGATGGCCTTCACCTCGCCGCCGCCTTTGACGACGCTGGCGAAGACCTTAAACTCCACCTCTTTGACCGTCTCGGTCAGATCGACCAGTTCCAGGCCGAAGCGCAGGTCCGGCTTGTCTGAGCCGTAGCGGCCCATCGCCTCGGCGTAAGGGATGCGGCGGAAGGGAGTCGGGATTTCCTTGCCCAGGGCTTCTTTGAAGATGTGGGCCACCATCTCTTCCATGAGGGCCAGCAGGTCGTCCATCTGGGTGAAGGACATCTCGATGTCAAGCTGGGTGAATTCCGGCTGCCGGTCGGCCCGCAGGTCTTCATCGCGGAAGCAGCGGACGATCTGGAAGTAGCGCTCCATGCCGGCCACCATGAGGATCTGCTTATAGAGTTGAGGAGACTGGGGCAGGACGAAAAACTCGCCCGGATGGATGCGGCTCGGCACCATGAACTCGCGGGCGCCTTCCGGCGTCGACTTGGTCAGCATGGGCGTTTCGATCTCCAAAAAGCCGTTGCGGTCGAGGAAGTCGCGCATGGCCTTGGCCGTTTTGTGGCGGATGATCAGGTTGCGCTGCATCTCAGGGCGGCGCAGATCCAGGTAGCGGTACTTGAGGCGCACCGTCTCATCGACGTCTACCTCATCTTCGATGTAAAAGGGCGGCGTCTTGGCGCTGTTTAAGACCCAGAGCTGGCGGGCGTAGACCTCGATCTGGCCGCTGGGCAGGTTGGCGTTGATCGTGCCCTCGGGACGAGGACGCACGTCGCCCGTGACGGCGAGGACATACTCGTTGCGGACGCCTTCGGCTTTTTGAAAGGCCTCTTTGCCCACTTCCGGGCTGAAGACGACCTGGACGAGGCCGGAACGGTCCCGCAGGTCGACAAAGATGAGTCCGCCGTGGTCGCGGCGTCGTTGCACCCAGCCCATGAGGGTCACGGTCTGTCCGGCATGGTCGATGCGCAAATCTCCGCCTTGGTGGGAACGTGTTAGTCCTGTGAACATATCGCTCATAATCTGGTGAATCGTCCTTTCATCTATCTAGTTTTCCCGTTTCATGATGCGGTTATATAAAAACTCCGTCGCCCCATCGATGGGAATCTGCTCTTGCTCCCCTGTCGCCATCGTGCGGAGGGTGAGTTTCCCCTCTTTCAGTTCCCCTTCGCCGACGATGACGACAAAGGGCGCATGGAAGCGGTCGGCTGTTTTCATCTGGGCTTTCAGGGAGCGTTCCAGGTAGTCCATCTCCACGGCTAGGCCGCGCTGGCGCAGCGTCTGAGCGAGACCGAAGGCCACCGGAGCGGTGCCTTCGCCGGCCAGGGCGATAAAGAGATCCCTTTGCTCTCGTCCGTCGGCGGCGAGGAGACCCTGGTTTTCCATGGTCAGCAGCACCCGCTCCAAGCCGAGACCGAAGCCGATGCCCGGAACAGGCGGTCCGCCGAGGGCCTCGACGAGGTGGTCGTAGCGGCCGCCACCGCCGATGGAGGACTGGGCGCCGATGTCGGTTGAGACAATCTCGAAGGCTGTCTTCGTGTAGTAGTCAAGGCCGCGGACAAGGCGGTCATCGAGGGTGTAGGTGACGCCGGCGGCGTCGAGGAGTTCCTTCACATCGGCAAAGTGGTTGGCGCATTCGTCACAGAGGTGGTTCACCGTCGTCGGCGCGCCCTGGGAGAGTTCCTGGCAGCGCGCGTTCTTGCAGTCGAGAACCCGCAGGGGGTTGCGGTCAAGGCGTTTTTTGCAGTCCTCGCATAGTTCGCCCGCTTTCGGGCTCAAAAACTGGTGCAAAGCCTCGCGGTGGGCCGGGCGGCAGGCCGGACAGCCGATGGAGTTTAAGAGCAGTTCCAGGTTTTTGAGGCCGAGCCGGCTGTAGAAGTCCATGGCCATGGCGATCACCTCGGCGTCAACGCGAGGGCCGGCGGCGCCAAAGACCTCGATACCGAACTGGTGAAACTGGCGCAGCCGTCCCGCTTGGGGGCGGCCGAAACGGAACATGGGACCGGTATAGTAGACTTTCACCGGCAACGGGCCGGCATAGAGCTTATGTTCGAGCAAGGCGCGAACGGTCGGGGCGGTGCCCTCGGGGCGCAGCGTCAGGTCGCGGCCGCCGCGGTCCTGGAAGTCATAGGTTTCCTTCTGGACGATGTCGGTCGTCTCGCCGACGCCGCGGTGGAAGACCTCACTGTGTTCAAAGACAGGGGTGCGGATCTCTTCATAGCCGTATTCGCGGCAGAGGCCCCGGATCGTGTCCTCCAGTACCTGCCAGTGCCGCGACTGGCCAGGCAGGATGTCCTTGGTGCCGCGCGGAGCGCCGGTTAGCATGGGATTCCCTCCAGTTTTTTTAGTTTGCGCCCGATGATTGTGTCGAGGCGCTCCACGTAGTTCATGGGGTCCTTCGGGTTGTGCCAGGAGTCGAGGATCTCGCCGTCTTCCGGTCGGACGATCTTCGTCGCGGCGCCGGCGCCGAGCCCCCAGATGGTCTGGCGTTCCTCCATGACATGGATGTTATAGATACACTCCCGGCCGGGCAATGTGTAGCCCACATTCTCCTGATTGGCCAGGATGCGCTTCTGCCGGTAGAGGTAATAAGGGACGAGTCCCAGGTCGCGAGCGCCTTCGCGGGTGACGGCCAGCATGGCCTCGATCTCCTCCTCCGGCGGCAGCGTCCACTGTTCCCTTTCCGCCGTGAGTCGCGAGGCCCGTTTGATGGCCATCGTATGGACCGTCAGGTTCTCCGGTCGGAGCGGGGTCAGTTGGTCCAGGGTGGCGCGGACAGACTCCGCGTTTTCGCCAGGTAAGCCGACGATCATGTCCATGTTGATGATGGGAAAGCCGATGGCGCGAGCCAATTCGACCGCTTCCACCACCTCGCCGGGTCGGTGGCAGCGGCCGATCCGCTCCAGCGTCTCGGCATTCATCGACTGGGGATTGATGCTCAACCGGTTGACGCCGCCGACGAAGGCCCGCTCCAGCTTGTCGCGGTCCAGCGTGTCGGGCCGACCGCCTTCTAGGGTAAATTCGACCGTCTCGGGACCGCGCAGGTGCTCTTTGACCCAGCAAAGCAGTTCCTCCAACTGATGCGCCGTCAGCGCCGTCGGTGTGCCGCCGCCGATATAGATATGCTGGATCTGCTGTCCCGCTCGGCGGATCGCCGAGCCGACCGCTACGATCTCCCGCTGCAATGAATGAAGAAAAGGCTCCAGCCAGCGTTTGAATTTCTTGACGTCATAGCCCGGAAAGGAGCAGTAAAGACAACGGGTCGGGCAAAAGGGGATCCCAATATAAATACCGACCTTGCGGCGGTCATCGGGGCCTGCGTAAAAATAGGGACGTTGCCGAAGGGCGATCTCCATGAGCATGTCGGCTTTTTCTGGTTGGAGGGCGTAGTCGCCGATCAGTTCGTCGCGGATGCTCACCAGGTCTTTCCCCTGGTCGAGGCGGCGATGAACGATTTTGGCCGGACGCACACCTGTCAGGATCCCCCAGGTGTTCGGCGGGGCATCGCAGTAATCCTCCAGTGCCCGCAAAAGCGCAAGTTTCGTAGCGCGTCGGCGGGCGTTCTCCCCTTCTCGCCGCTTGTCGCCATGTAGGTTTTCGCTAGTAGCGCCCTCGCGCTCCCCCTCAGGCGACAGCGGAGCCTGTCCCAACCCCTCCCTGCCGGCATGGCAGAACCGGGACGTGATCACCGGCTGCCCTTCGCCTCCGCTTTCCTCGTGGAAGCGAACCTCTGTCGAACTTGGACGGTCATGAACCTCGACAAAGTGGGCCTCGGGGAAATAGATCCAGAGGATTTCTTGCAGGGTGACCCCATACCCCGGGGGCAGCCCCCGCAAGCAGACATCCATGGGATAACCTCCAGACGTTGTCAAAGCCGCCACTCAATCGGCCAAAAAAGGGTTGTTCACCCGCTCGAAGCCGATGGTGCTCTCCGGCCCGTGACCAGGGTAGACGACGGTGTCATCAGGCAGGTTGAGCAGTTTTTCCCGGATGGAGCCCAGGATCTGGCTATAAGATCCGCCGGGGAAGTCGGTGCGCCCGATCGACCCGTGAAAGAGGGTGTCCCCCGTGAAGACAACGCCCTTACCCTTCAGGCAGATGCCGCCGACCGTATGGCCTGGTGTATGGAGGACCTCCAACCGGACCGTTTTCCCGATGGTGATCGCATCGCCGTCCTTGAGCAGACGGTCAGCCGCCGGACTGGTGAAGGACGCGCCGATGTAGAGGGAGAGGTTCTTCCCCGGCGAGACGAGAGCCGCCGCCTCCGCTTCATGGCAGAGGAGGGGCGCGCCGGTGGCTTTTTTGATCTCACCGTTGGCGGCAATATGGTCACTGTGGCCATGGGTGTTGATGATGGCCACGATCTTCGCCTTCGCTTCCTCAGCGCGGCGCAGGAGCATCTCCCCATCGCCGCCGGGATCGATGAGGGCCGCCTCGCCCGTTTCGGGGCACTGAACGAGATAGCAGTTGGCGGCGAGCATGCCTGCTTCCCAACGCCGGATGTTCATGATTCACTTCCTCTTCCTTCCACCATCAGCGTGACCGGGCCGTCGTTGATGATCTCGACGACCATATGGGCTTGGAACTGGCCTGTGGCGACAATCAGTCCGAGCTTCCTTAATTCCTCGACGACTACGTCGACAAGACGGCGGGCCTCTTCGGGCGGCGCCGCCTGGATAAAGCTCGGCCGGCGCCCTTTGCGGCAGTCGCCGTAGAGGGTGAACTGGCTGACGACGAGGACCTCGCCGCCGGCATCACAGACAGAGCGGTTCATCTTGCCCTGTTCATCTTCAAAAATACGCAGGTGGGCGATTTTTTCCGCCACGTATCGCCCATCAGCTTCTCCATCGCCATGACCGGCCCCGACGAGGACGACCAGGCCCGGCCCAATAGACCCGACTTCAATCCCCTCGACGGTCACCCGCCCCCGCAGCACCCGCTGGACCAAGGCGCGCAAATCGTCAGCCTCCTATCAACAATCTCCCTCTATCCCAAGAGGGATACTCCGTCTTTCTCCGGTTTGGTGTTGGGCGTCAGGCGGCGCACTTCGAGGACATCGCGCACCTTTAAGACTTTGTCCATCAGGTATTTCAGGTGGCCGAGATCGCGGATCTCGACGACCATGTTGATCTGAGCCATTTTGTTTTTCGTCGCCCGCGAGTAAATGGAGTTGATCGATGTTTTCGTGTCGGCCACCGACAGCATCACATCGGTCGTCAGCCGCTCGCGGTCCATGGCGATGACCTCCATCTCCACCTGGTAGGTGGCTTGGGAGGTCGTGTCCCAGGCGACCTCGACGATCCGTTCCCGCTCCTCTTCAGACATGTTGACCACGTTGGTGCAGTCGACGCGGTGGATGGATACGCCACGCCCCTTGGTGATGTAGCCGATGATCTCGTCGCCCGGCAAAGGGTTACAGCAGCGGGAAAAGCGGATCAGCACGTTGTCGACGCCGCGCACCCGCACGCCCTGGGAGGGCTTCCCAAATCCAGAAAAAGGCTTTACCTCCGGCGGCGGCGCCAGATCCTCTTCCAAGCGTTTTTCTTTTTTCAGCCCTTCTTTCAGGCGCAGCACGATCTGGTTGACCGTCAAGACGCCGTCGCCGATAGCAAAGTAGACATCGTCCACCGTTTGGTAGTTGAAACGCTTGCTGATATCGAGCATCCGTTCAGTCTTCAAGACTTCCGCCGGATCGATCTTGAGTTTTTTCAGTTCCAGTTCCAGTGCCTCTTTGCCCCGCTCGACAAACTCCTCCCGCTTCTCCTTCTTGAACCACTGGCGGATGCGATTGCGGGCGTTCGAGGTTTTGACGACATTCAGCCAGTCCCGCGAGGGGCCTGCCGTCGTTTTCGTCAAGACCTCGATGATCTCGCCATTGTTCAGTTGGTAGTCGAGGGGGACGATGCGCCCGTTCACCTTGGCGCCCATGCAGCGGTGGCCCACATTAGAATGGATGCGGTAGGCAAAGTCAATGGGTGTCGACCCTGCCGGCAGTTCGATGACGTCCCCTTTCGGGGTGAAGACGAAGACGGCGTCAGAGAAAAACTCGATCTTGAGGGTTTCCATGAAGGTCTGCGTATCCTTCTGGTCAGATTGCCACTCCAGCAGTTGGCGCAGCCAGGCCAGTTTTTCTTCGAAGCTCCGCCCTTGCGCCTTGCCGCCTTCTTTATACTTCCAGTGGGCGGCGATGCCGAATTCGGCGGTCCTGTGCATCTCCGAGGTGCGAATCTGCACTTCAAAGGGCTCGCTGAGAGGGCCAACAAGGGTGGTGTGCAGCGACTGGTACATGTTCGTCTTCGGTGTGGCGATGTAATCCTTGAAACGCATGGGAATCGGTTTCCAGATGGTATGGATGATCCCCAAGGCGCCGTAGCAATCCTTCACCGAATCGACAAGGACGCGCACGGCGATTAAATCGTAAATCTCAGAAAGGTCCTTCTTCTGCGAGGTCATCTTGCGGTAGATGGAATAGAAGTGCTTCGGCCGTCCCGAGATCTCTGCCTTGATGGCGACGGCGTCCAATTTTTCCTTCAATACAGCGATGATCTCGTTGATCCGCTCTTCCCGCTCGGCGCGCTTCGTGGCGATGCGCGTCACCAAGTCATAGTAGGTATCCGGCTCCATGTAGCGGAGGGACAGATCTTCCAGTTCCCACTTGATGCGCGAGATCCCGAGACGGTTGGCCAGCGGGGCGAAGAGTTCGATCGTCTCGATGGCGATCTCCCGCTGTTTCTCCGGCGTCTGGTGTTTCAGGGTGCGCATGTTGTGGAGGCGGTCAGCCAGTTTGATCAAGATGACGCGGATGTCCTTCGCCATGGCCAGGAACATCTTGCGCAAGCTCTCCACCTGCTGCTCTTGCTTGGAGTGAAACTCCAGGCGGCTCAGCTTGGTCACGCCGTCGACCATGAGAGCCACTTCGGGCCCGAAATCCTTTTCCAACTGCTCCTGAGTGATCGGTGTATCTTCCACCACGTCATGAAGGAGACCGGCGGCGATCGTCGCCACGTCCAATTCCAGGTCAGCCAGGATATAGGCAACGGCCATGGGATGGTAGATGTAGGGTTCCCCGGACTTGCGCAATTGGCCGGTGTGGGCTGCATCGGCATATTCAAAGGCCCGGCGGACGAATTCAAGATCCTTTGGGTTCTGTGTATAGCTCTGGACGCGTTTTAACAACTGTCCCAAGGTTACCTGCATCTGCTCACCTCCCGATAAGGCCTTACGGCAAGTCTATGATTTCTTCGAAAAACGCAAAAAAGGGCAAAGACATTACTATTTTCTCTTCGCGCTGCGGAAATCCTCCAAACGAAATCGAAATCCTCATCGTTCGCGCAAGGTTGCCTTCATTGTTCCAGATTTTACTATACACTATTCTTATGAATGAAAATCGCCTTCTATCGGCAAAGGATATAGCAGAAATCCCCCGGGTTCCCGGGGGATAGGTCATTGATTCCCTCGTTTGTGGTCGAACTGGCACTCGCCGCAACGTTCATCACAAGGTTCCTGATGGACGAGGACGGTGCTCCGGGGGAAGATCTCCTGGATCTCCGCCTCCACCCGATCGGAGATCTCGTGGGTCTCCTCGATCGATGTCCTTTTGCAAAAGACCATGTGCATGTCGATGTGGCGCTCGGCGCCGGACCGGCGTGTGCGGATGGCGTGGACGTTGACATACTTTTCGGCGTGGCGCTGGATCCGCTCCTGGATCTGGCTCTCCTCCTCTTCGGGCAGCCGTTGGTCCAAGAGGGGCATGAATGCCTCCTGCAGCAGATCCCAAGACGCTTTCAAGATTAAAAGGGCCACCCCGATGGCCACCAGCGGGTCAACGATCCACCAACCGGTCAGCTTCAGGAGAATCAAGCCGAAGAGGACGCCCAACGAAGTGTAAACGTCGGTGCGCAGGTGCAAAGCATCAGCTTCCAGGGCCACCGAATCGGTCTTGCGCGCTACCTCCATCAGCCGTGAGGAGACATAGTGGTTGACGCCGGCGGAGATGGCCATGATAACGACACCCCAGCCCGTCTCCGATGGAGCGCCGCCATGGCTGAGCTTCTGGACAGCTTCATAGATAATCCAAACGGCGGCCACGAAGATCAAGAGGGCCTCAATCGTCCCTGCCACATTTTCGATTTTGCCATGCCCAAACTGGTGGCTGTCATCGGCAGGCCGGCTTGCCTCGCGGACGCTGAAAAAAGCGATCAGCGCCGCCACCAGGTCGATCCCTGAATGAATGCCTTCGGAGATGACGCTGACAGAACCGATCAACCAGCCGACGGCCAGCTTGCCGATGACCAGCATGGTATTGGAAAAAACCGATAACTGCGCTACCCGCAGGCGTTCATCCATGACCCGATTCCCCTTTTTCTCCATGCCCGAATATCAGAAGCCAGTAAGACTTCCGCCACCTATTATAGCACAGTTTGGGCAAGCAGAAAGCACCCCAGTTAGGCTGGAGTGCTTTTCAGAATCGTTCATGACTTCCGCAGTATTGCTTTCACAGGTGAATTCTCAAACGATTACGCTGCTTTCACTTTCGCCCGCCGCTGCGCCCGTTCCCACTGTTTGAGGTCATACCAGATGGGGCTGGCGTTGAAGATGGACGAGTAGGCGCCAGAGATGACGCCAATCAACATGGCCAAAGTAAAGACCTTCGTCGAGGCGCCGCCAAAGAAGAGCAGGGCCGCAAGGATGAAGACAACCATCAAGACGGTGATGATGGACCGTGTCATCGTTTCTGTCACCGAACGGTTGACCATTGCATCGAGGCTCTCGTCTTTTTTCTTCTTGCGCAGGTTCTCCCGGATGCGGTCAAAGATGACGATGGTGTCGTTGATGGAATAACCGAATACAGTGAGGATGGCGGCGACATAGGTGACGTCAATCTCGATATAAAAGATGGAGAAGAGCCCCGTCACCACCAGGATGTCGTGAAGCAGCGCCAAAATAGCGGCAACGCCAAACTTGAACTCAAAGCGGAAGGAAATATAGGCCACCATGCCGATAACAGCCAGCAACAGCGCCAGCAGGGCGTTGCGGGCTAATTCCTTGCCGATGGTGGGACCGATGTTTCGGTCGTTACGAACGGACAAATCGCCCAGTTGCTCTTTCATCGAGTCAAGCACCTGATTGCGCTGACTTTGCTCTAGCGGATGGGTCCGGACGATCACGTTATTCCCTTCGGCCAGTTGAACCTCGGTCGTGCCGATATTAGCTTGGTCCAAAACGCCGCGGACCTGCTCGACGGTGACGGCTTTTTCAAAATGCAGTTCCAGTTTGGAACCGCCGGTGAAGTCAATGCCGAGGTTTAGCCCACGAAGCATCAGGGAGATCAACCCTGGGATCAGGATCAGCAGGGATAGGGCGTACCAAATTTTGCGACGGCCGATGATATCCATGTCCGGGTTTCCCTCCTATCAGGCGCCGTAGAGTTTCTTGTTGTTGAAAACACCGCTGCCGCCGGCAGCACGCAGCACAAGACGGGTGAAGCTGATCGCCGTAAACATGCTGACGAGAATACCGATGCCCAAGGTGACGGCGAAACCACGAATCGGACCGGTGCCGAGTGAGTAGAGGATGACGACAGAGATCAAGGTGGTCACATTGGAATCGAGAATGGTGGTAAAAGCGCGCTGGAAGCCATCCTCGATGGCCGTGCGCAGGGTCTTGCCGGCGCGAAGCTCTTCCTTTAATCGCTCGTAGATGATAACGTTGGCGTCAACGGCTACGCCGAGGGATAGAAGAAAACCGGCGATGCCAGGCAAAGTCCATGTCGCCTTCAGCCACGTCAGGATGCCGACGACGATCACTGAATAGAGGATCAGGGAGATGATCGCCACGAAGCCAGGGACGCGGTAATAAAGAAACATAAAGGCGAAGATCAGGCCAACACCGACAGCAGCGGCTGTTTTGCTCTTATCCAGACTCTCGGCGCCGAGGGTCGGGCCGACGGTCTGCTTCTCCACCATGTCCATCTTGACGGGCAAAGCGCCGGAGTTCAGAAGCAGCGCAATGCGGCGGGCGTCTTCCAGTGAACTGTAGCCGGTGATGCGGGCTTGTCCGCCAGTGATCGCTTCCGAAACGGTCGGGTTTTGCAAGAGGTCTTCATCCAGGAAGATACCGATCTGTTTGCCCACGTTCGCCCGAGTAACATCGGCGAATTTTTTGGCGCCTTCACTGTTCAACGTCAGTTGAACAATCGCCATATTGCTGCCCGGCTCTAAGGCCTCTTTGGCCTCTTTGAGGTCTTTGCCTTCGATGACAGTCTTGCCGTCGGCAGTCCGGAAGGTCAGAACCGCCGTTTTGCCGATCAGGTCGACGGCTTTATCGGGATCCTGGATCCCGGCAAGTTCAATCACCAACCGGTTGGTTCCTTCCAACTGGATCCGCGGTTCAGCGACACCCAACCCGTTGATCCGTTGTTCCATGATCGCTTGGACCTGCTGCATCTCTTCTTTCGTCACTTTGCGGTCCTTCTCGTCCGCCTGCAGGACCACGTGAAGACCGCCCTGTAGATCCAACCCGAGTTTCCCGTTCTGTACAATCGGGTTGTAACTCAGCGCGGCAACGATGGCCACGACCAAGATCAAGGCCACCAGTTGGAGCAGTTTGCGTGCATTCATTATTGCCCGCTGCCTCCTTGTAAAGCTTTGCTTCTTTCTCTACGGATGATTGCCTGGGAATACGAAACAATTCGAATTATACTCCCTAAACTCAAAGAATGTCAAACAGAAGCACTATCGTTAAAAAAATTAACTACAGCATCTTGGCGTCATTGATAACTAAGTGAAAGCGGCAATTCAAAAAGGCAGCAGCCCGCCGACACATGACCATCCGCGGCAGGAAAATCTCAAAGTAATCGAGTACGGGGCTGATTTCCGGGTCTGTTTGTAACGTCAATGTGATATCTGCGCCCTCCATGACGAGTTTCGATTCCCGGACGGCGTAATTGACACGGTCATGGATATCAAAAGCGACCCGTTCCTTGTTCCGAACCCGGTGGTAGTGGACGTCGCTCTTGTCCGCCAGGACGAGGGCGGCCCCAGCCGGGTTCATCACCTGCCCCACCGTCTCATCGTGATTGCCGACGGCGGCCATGACTTCGGCGATCTCATGGAAGTCCATCTTCATGTCCCGCAGGATGCTGCGGGCTAGCAAGGCGCCGAGCTGGGCGTGACTGTCCCGGCTGACGGCGTTGCCGATGTCGTGCATGAAACCGGCGATGGCTGCCAGTTCAACCACCCTTTCCGGGTAGTTCAGGTGAGACAGGATCGCTCCTGCCTGGACACTAACCTGAGCGGAATGACGCAACCCATGTTCAGTGAAACCGAGAACAGCCAGGCGCTCGTCGCCTTTTTCGATATAGGCGCGGACTTCTGGATTCTGGCGAATCGCCTCGATATCGACGGTCATCGCTATCTCCCTTTTTCTAACTTCCTTACAGCGGACGGTCATATTATCTTTCCATGGGACGTGAATAAGCCGCTGAGTAGTTTGCTCAGCGGCCAGGGAGAAAATCCGGAAAATCAAGTTCCATCTGACGATTGACACGCATGTATTCGACAATCAACTCATCCAGTTCACAAGACTTCCGATATAAAGCACCACTTGTTAAGTTGCGGCAATTGAATTTTCGGGCCAATCGATCCAGTTCTTTGCGCTTTCGCTGAATTCGGCGTAAGAGCACTGACGAATCCATTCATCCCCCTCCCTTCGACAGAGCAACACTGAAAAAGCCGTATTAACAACGGAATTCGTTTCTGCCAATTCATATTCGACCCATATTCTAGATTTCCTGTTATTAATGTAAACTTTTTGCAGTTATTTGTCAAAGGGAGGAACGAAAAATTATTCTTTTTCCACAACGCGCAGAATCGCCGATTTGGCGAATTCCACCTGAACACTTTCGGCGATTTTGACAGTGACTGTGTCCTCGCCCACTTCAGTGATGACCCCGTAGATGCCGGATGCAGTTAGGACTTTCTCGTGCACCCGCAATTTTTCGATCATTTCCTTATGTTCCTTTTGGGCTTTCTTCTGGGGCCGAATGAAGAGAACGTAGAAGAGGCCAAACATAGCGGCTAGGTAGACCAGCATGAGGGACGAATCCATGATGGCAAAACCTCCTTCCCGAAGATTACGCTTTTTGTTCGCGCTTTACTGCGCCTTTTCCTCCCCATACTTGGCAAAGAAGGCTTTTTTTGCTTCCTGGAAGCGGCCCTCCAGGATGGACTGGCGGATGTTGCGCATCAGGTTGAGGAGCATGTGTAGGTTATGGATGGTCAACAGGCGGTAGACGAGGATCTCTTCGGCTTTATAAAGGTGACGCAGGTAGGCGCGGCTGTAGTTGCGACAGGTGTAGCAGCTGCACTCAGGATCGAGACGCTCGAAGTCACGGGCGTGTTCGGCGTTGCGAATGACCACCTTGCCATGGGAGGTGAAGGCCAAACCGTTGCGGGCCACCCGAGTTGGAAGCACACAGTCAAACATATCGACGCCCCTCTCGACGCCTTCCCAGAGGCAGTCCGGACTGCCGACGCCCATCAGGTAGCGCGCCTTGTTGGTCGGCAGTTCAGGTACGGTGGCGTCCAGCATCTCATACATGAGGTGCTTCGGCTCGCCGACGCTCAATCCGCCGATGCCGTAGCCGGGAAAATCAAGCTCCACCAGTCGGGCGGCGCTTTCTTTGCGCAGGTCGGCGTACATGCCGCCCTGGGTGATGGCAAAGAGCGCCTGGTCTTCCCGGGTGTGGGCGGCGCGGCAGCGCTTGGCCCAACGGATCGTCATCTCCAGCGACTTTTGGGCATATTCCCGTTCGGCGGGATAGGGGGGGCACTCGTCAAAGGCCATGATGATGTCGGCGCCAAGGTCCATCTGGATCTGGATCGATTTTTCCGGGGTGAAGAAGTGCTCTGAGCCGTCAATGTGGCTCTTGAAGCGCACGCCTTCTTCGGTGATCTTGCGGAGCGGGCCGAGGCTGAAGACCTGGAATCCGCCGGAGTCGGTGAGGATGCCCTGGGGCCAGTTCATGAATTTGTGCAGGCCGCCGGCCTCGCGGACCAGATCGGAGCCGGGACGCAGGTAGAGGTGGTAGGTGTTCGACAGGATGATGCCGGCGCCAAGTTCGCGCACCTCTTCTGGCGTCATGGTCTTGACGGTGGCCTGGGTGCCGACGGGCATGAAGATGGGCGTTTCGAAGGAACCGTGGGGGGTATGTAGGATCCCCGCTCGGGCTCTTGTGTGGGCGCATTCTTTGATCAGTTCGTAGCGGACTGGGGCGGTCAAGTGCATCCTCCTCATTAGCATCCTTTGCATCAAGCTGGGGACCGATTGGCTCCGTTCGCTAAGGGCTGCGCGGCGGCTCGCTACGCTGCTCCGCTAGCGCGCCAAACCTCTGGGGTTTTTCTGCATGTCGATGGCGCGCTTTAACGCTCCGCAGCTTCGCTCGCTTTTTCGCCGCCTCGCCCAAATCGCTCACTCCGCCAATCGGCCCCCAGCTTTTTGTTAATGTTACACTGTTTTGGCGTGCGGTTTGCCTAGTATGCCCGTATGTTACATCGTGCTAAACCGGGGCATGCCCCTAGGTTATTCTACTGATCCGCCATATCCTCAGACTTCCCGACTTGGTGGCTTGTCCTTCAGATTATCAACATGGCGTCGCCGAAACTAAAAAAGCGATATCCCTTCTCCAGCGCTTCCTTGTAGGCCGCAAGGACCTGTTCGCGGCCGGCGAAGGCGGAGATGAGCATGAGCAGGGTGGAACGAGGGAGGTGGAAGTTGGTGATCAGGCCGTCGATGCACTGGAAGGCGTAACCGGGAAAGATGAAGATGTCTGTCCAGCCGGAGCCGGCGGCGATGGTGCCGTTGTTGCGGCTAGCGACTGTTTCGAGAGTGCGAGCGACGGTGGTGCCGACGGCGATGACCCGGCGTCCCTCCCGTTTGGCCTTCGCGATGGCTTCGGCCGCCTCGGGATCAACCTGAAAGAACTCGGAGTGCATCTTGTGCTCCTCGATCCGGTCGACTTGGACGGGCCGGAAAGTGCCCAGCCCAACATGGAGCAGAATAGAGGTGGTCTCGATGCCGCGGCCTCTCAATTCGTCGAGCAGCCTAGGCGTGAAGTGGAGTCCTGCCGTAGGGGCCGCGGCAGAGCCGCGTTCTTGGCTGTACACCGTCTGGTAGCGTTCGGCCTCTGCCTGGGGCAGGGCGGTTTCGATGTACGGCGGCAAGGGCATTTGACCGATCTCGTCAATGATTTTGTCGAAGTTACCTTTGTAATGAAAGCGAACGATCCGTCCGCCAAAATCAGTCGTCTCCATGATCTCCGCCGCCAGCCGGCCTTCTCCAAAGTCGACGACGGTTCCCGGCTTCAGCCGCCGCCCCGGTCGCACGAGAACCTCCCAACGGTCATCGTTCTTGGGCGTCAGCAAGACCATCTCGACAGACACATCGCTATCTCGCTTTTTTCCGTACAGGCGGGCCGGAATGACCCGGGTGCGGTTGACGACCAGCAGGTCCCCTGGCTGCAGGATATCAGTAATATCTCGAAAGATCCGGTGGTCCATGGCGCCAGTCCGGCGATTAAGCACCATCAGCCGGGAGGCGTCCCTCGGCTCTGCTGGTGTCTGCGCAATGGCTTCCTTGGGCAGTTCATAATCGAAAAGCGCGACGTCCATCATTTCCCCCAATTGCTCGTGATCCGCAACCGTCCATCGCGGCGATCAGCGTTGTAGTAGTGTTCGATGATCTCGCTGTATTTTTTGCCGTCGCGGGCCAAACCCATGGCGCCCCACTGGCTCATGCCCACGCCATGACCATAGCCGTAACCGTCAACGACGATCGACCCGGTCGCCGTCGACGCTGTCCCTTTCGGCGCCGGACCGGTTCCATCGGGGGTGATGACATAAAAATTCCCGCTCACGGCCATCGAGCCGGTTGAGGCGATCCCATAGGTTCCACTGGCAGGGATGGCGCTCGTTTTCATCCCATCGGCGCCGTAGGCCACGGCTAGGTAACTTGCGCTTCCATCGGAGATGGTGAATTTGGTCGAAGGCGTGTCCAACAGTTGGCGGACACGGGTGCGATCGATGGCTACCGTTCCCCGCGTTCCCACGACCTCCAGACGGGTGACGCGTCCGGAAGCGGTCGTCTCGAGGATGCGCAGGCGCTGCACCTCTCCGATGTCTTTGCCGATCAGGGAAAGGATCTTGCGACCGATCTCAGCAGGCGAGAGGCTTTTCCGCCAGTGATAGGCGAGAGCCGCAGTTCCGCCCCACTCCTCGGCATATTTGTCCTCCGGCGCCGGGACACCGCGCAGGTAGGGCAGGTCGCTGTTCCAGACGTAGCGGGCGTCTTCCGTATGACCTCCGCTGTTGGAGTGAAAGACCGCTTCGATGATGGCGCCATCAAAGGTGATCACCTGTCCGCGCGTTTCATCGACAGCCTTGCGCACATTGGCCTGTTCCCCGTCGACCCCTCTATACACTTGGCTTCCCTGATCGGCGCGCAGGTCGTAATAGTCGCTACCCTGCTTGCGACGCTCCCGCTGCTGCAAGGCATAGGTGCGAGAAACGACAGCTTGCGCTTTCATCGCCTCATCCGGCGCATTCACACCGATCTCCTGGCCGACGACACCGTAGAGGTAGGATTCCAGGTCGACCACGTTAATCAGCGCCATGTTGTTAGCGCCTTGAGAGCGGAGATGATAAAGGCGCATACTCCCCCGGTATTTTTTACCGTCCACTTCGAACTTATTCTCGCCTGCGCCGGTCGCTTGCAGCAGCAAGGGGCCACCGAAGGCTTTCGCCAGAGGGCGACCGTTTTTCTCCAGTTTGATGGTCGCTCCAGCCGTCGAGGCGCGCCAGGCATCGGTCGATGCGACAGAATCCACAACGGTTTTCAAATCCTCATCATACCACTGATATGTACCGGAAACCACCTTGATTTCCACCGTCGACTGCTGACCGATGATCACGCGCAACTCCGTCTTGTCTCCTGTTACGTCCGCAGCAGCCGCAGCCGGACCGGTGAAAAGGGAGAGGCTGGTGAAAAGGGCCAGTAGCATCGCCAGCAGGGAGATTTTGTTACCTCGCATTCGTTAATGTTCTCCTTTCGACGGGACTCAACCTCCTCTGCATTCGACAAATTGACGGCGCTTTCCTGTTCAACGCCCTTTTTCACCCAAAAAAGAAAAAGCTGCCGATGGCTCGACAGCTTTAGAAACAGATCAAGTTTCCATTTTTCGTCGTTCAGAAGGAACTAGGAGCAGCCGTCTGGTGGGAATCGTCCTCTTTTCGCGTTTCCGGTGATCCGGCTGCCGGCGCTGAGGATACTGGAGTTGGTAAAAAGGCTTCCATCGGCGCTAGGACAGACTCAGCAGGGGCTTGTGGTGAAACGGCAGCGGAACCTTTTGGAGGATCCTCACCCGCTCCAACTGGCGGTTTCTCCGGGACGGACGATGGATCGCCAGATTCAGCAGGCGCCGTTAATTCCTTGGATTCGAGCGCTGGGGGAGCGCCTTCAGACCCACCTTCCGGCTTCACTGTTTCGGCTGTTTCGTCTGATTCCCCCGCGCCAGCCGGAGCCGGTGCCGGTGGAATCACCTCTGGCGATGATACGTTGGGGACATCAATGGGTTGATCAGCGCCGGTGTTATTCACATCGAACGATGAACTCGCTTCGGCTTCGCGGATCTCTTCATTAAGTTTATCGCGATGTCGTTCTTCCTTGCCTACCAAATCCTCTTCCGCGGCAGTTCCCTCCAAAACCCTATGGAGATCTCCACCAGCGGCAGAGATGACGTTGGTGATGGAAGCCTCTTTGAGTTCCTGAGCCCCGACAGGCAGTCCCTGGTCGAGGGCTTCCAAAAAGACAGCATACTTGCCCACCGATAATCCGAGTTGTTGCGCCTTTTCCCTCGCATCAACGGGCGCCTGGAGAACCTGCACTTCATTGGCGAAAGTATCGCCTTTGGGCAGCACCGTCAAGGCTGAATCACGCAACCTTGATGCGAGCGGTTTTTCCCCTGCAGGGGAACGCTCCTCTCCGGCAACGGCGATGACGACTGCATTGCGGCGAGATGGCGACAGAAAGCCCTGCTGGACCGCTTCGCCTGTGATCCTGGAAATGGCTTCTTCCGCCTTAAGTCCACTCAGCGATTCGGCATAGAGCAGCTTTTTGCCGTCGGCGTTCAGGGGCCGGGCGTTGATCACCCGGTCCTCTTCATTTAAGGCCAATTCGATCGAGGGGTTGATGTCAACAGTCACGAATTTGACGGCCAGTTCCTCAGGAGAGGGGGCTGAGTCCGCCACAAGGCGGACAGTGCCGGCCTCATTGTCAGCAACAGGTTCCTGGAGAGACGGGCCTCCCAGACCGCCAAAACCGGTCAGGTTGACCATGAGGAGCACTGCGGCTGCGACAGCCGTCGTCATCCAGTGCCAGGGTGCCTTGGACCAGCGACCTTTTGACGTCGTAGGTAGCTTTTGTCCAGATGACAGGGGGATTTCATCGCCAATCTCCGGTTTGGGATGGGAAATACGCTGGCGCCGGAACTCACCGCTCGGGGTTAAGACGATCGCCTCGTCCCCCTCGATCTCCAGCACCACGCCGCGTTGATCCACTTGGCGGCCGACCTCCTGTCCATTGGAAACATCAGACATCGTTGATCCCGGTGGACGTCGTTCCGTCCTCGCCGGTAATCACTCCTTGTCTATGTATTCCTTCAAGTGCTCAAGGTTCTCCATGAAGATAACGGCAACGGCGATGATGTATTTGCGCTGCCGCTCCAGCGTTTTACGGCTCACATCGACATCCCGTTCCAGTTCCTTCAGGGGCAGTGATCCTTTCAGTTTCAAGTATTCTCGGTATTCCGGCGTTTCCGCCACTCGCCGGGCGACCTGAATCGCTCGCCGGCGGGCGTCTTCATGCTTCGGCGCCAGTTCCACCAGATCGCTGAACCGGATGCCGTATTCCTGAAGCAGTTTGTTGTAATAGAGGATCTCGGCCCGGCGGTCCTTCGCTTCCGACTCAGCCAAAAAGGCGGCTGTCGCTTGCCTGATCTCCATCCGGTTGTTCCCTTCTTCCCCACCTTCCTCCTCTGACTCATAATCAAAGACGGATAGGGGAATCTCCTTCTGGCTCCGCGTCGACTTGCGAAAATAATCGATCAAGCGGCGACGGATCACCGTCTCGGCAAAGGACAAAAAGGAAACACCTTTTTCCTCTCGGTAGCTTGTGATTGCTTCATTAAACGCAATCAAGGCGATGCTGGCTTCGTCGTCACTGCCTAAGCGAACATAGCGGCCGCTCGTCTGGGAAGTGACCCTCAGCACAAAGGGGGTAAACTTGCGGATCAAGGCGTTGCGGGACTGCTCGTCCCCCTCCCGGGCTCGAACAAGAAGGATCTCAGGCTCCTGATTCCTTGATGCGAAGACACTGCTGCCTAACAAGGATGCCAAGGTGTCACCTTCTTTATTATATTTGTTCGGGTCCAGGACAATTTTTCTAGGGGTAAATTATCCTATCTACGAAAAAAGAGGTTCAACAGGATCGTCAACAGCAGGCTGATCAGGAGGCTGCTGGCCAGGGGAAAGTAAAAGCTGAAGTTCCCCTTTTGCCAACTGATATCGCCAGGCAGCTTCCCCAGGGAAATGAACTGGCTGAGCAGCCAGAACAGACCTCCGAGCAGAAGCAATCCGGCGCCGGCTACCATGAGCCATTTGCCGAAAGACCCTCCATCGATCACTGCTTTGACCTCCCTTTAGGCTTGTAATACCGGTCCTTCTCGCTATAGATGCAGCCGCAATAAGGCTGCCGGTAGAGTTCCAGTTCCCGCGCCCGCTGCTGCCCTTTCCGGAAGTGAGGCCGAAAATCGGCGTAAATGAAGGGCACCCCCGCCTCTCGACCAGCCGCCTCGCCAACGCGCCATAGGGCTTCATGGTCCTGGTAGGGACTGATCAGCAAGGTCGTGCTGAAGCCTTCCATGCCCAGTTCGCGGGCCATTTCCGCCGTTTTGCGAAGGCGCAAGTCATAACAGTGAGGACAGCGCCCAGCCGGGTCGGGGGCCACCCGCCCTAAAAAGTCCTCCAAGGCGTACTCCTCATCGACGAGTAAGGGCAACCCGATGGATGCAGCGTACTCTTCCAAGGTCTCTTTGCGCCGGAGAAACTCCTTGTAGGGGTGGATGTTCGGGTTATGGTAATAAGCCGTCACCTCATGCCCTTCCTCGCGCAGCATGTCGAAAGGGACGATACCGCAAGGGGCGCAGCAGGTGTGCAAGAGCAACCGCATCAAGGTCACCTACTCGTCAAAGGTTAAGGACGCCTGTCCCGGAGAGGGACCGACAACCGCTGAAACCGTCTCGCCTGTTCCCGCCGCCGAAGCTGTCGCTCGCCCTTCCGGAAGCGCTTGCAATCCCGCTGGCACAGGCAACCCCAGATGCTCGCAGGCAGCGAGGGTGGCCATCCGGCCGCGGGGCGTCCGGTTCAAAAAGCCGAGTTGCATCAGGTAGGGTTCAACGACATCCTCGACCGTATCGACAGACTCGCTGATCGAGGCTGCCAGGGTCTCCACGCCGACCGGTCCGCCGGCAAATTTGCGGATCAAGGCCTCCAACAGCCGCTGGTCAGTCGTATCGAGGCCGCGCGGATCAACCTCCAAACGCCGCAAGGCTTCCCAGGCCACCTCCGTTGTGACCACACCGTCAGAGAGCACCTGGGCGTAATCGCGGACCCGCTTCAAGAGGCGATTGGCGATGCGGGGCGTTCCCCGCGAGCGGAGAGCGATCTCCCGCGCGCCGCCGGGCTCGACGGTGACACCGAGGATTGAAGCGGCCCGGAGGAGGATGAACTCCAACTCGTCGGGCCGGTAGTATTCCAGCCGGTGAATGACGCCGAAGCGGTCCCGCAAGGGCGACGTGAGCATGCCCGCCCTTGTTGTGGCGCCCACCAAGGTAAAACGGGGCAGGTCGATGCGGATCGATCGGGCCGCCGGCCCTTTGCCGATGACGATGTCCAGGCAAAAATCCTCCATGGCCGGGTAGAGCACTTCCTCGACGGCCCGGTTGAGGCGATGGATCTCATCGATGAAGAGGACATCCATCGGCTGCAGATTGGTCAAAATGGCCGCCAGATCACCGGGTCGTTCGATGGCCGGTCCGGAGGTGACCCGCAACTGGACGCCCAGTTCCGTAGCGATGATCTGGGCCAGCGTCGTCTTGCCCAGGCCCGGCGGGCCGTAGAGCAGCACATGATCGAGCGGTTCCCGCCGTCCCAGGGCCGCCTGTATGAAGACAGTCAGATTCTCTTTCAGCTTGTCCTGGCCGATGTATTCCCGCAGCGTCCGCGGCCGCAGGCTCCACTCGGCCTCCCGATCCTCAGGCCGCTTGGCCGAGGTCATCATCCGTTCATCCACCCGGCCTCACCCCTTTACTGCGACCCGAGAAACCGGAGCGCTCCTTTGATCCATGCCTCCACACCGGCGTCAGGCGAAACGTGGGCCGCCGCCTCGACCAGGGCATCCCTGGCTTCGTTGGCCGTATAGCCCAGAGCCTGCAACGCCGAGAAGGCCTCGTCGCGGGGGAGCGTCTTCCACATCCGCCCGGTTTCAGCAGGGACCGCTTTTTTCCGCCGTCGGGCTCCGGCCGGTTCGAGGGGTTGCGATGGATCCTTTACTGATTGTTCCGCAAGGGTCGCCTCTTCCTGCGCTCCATCGTCGGGCGACTGTTTTCCCCGAACCTGTTCGCCCTGGAGCGGCTCTCCAGACGGCGCTTTTGGCGGAAGTCCATGCATACCAGCAGTGCTATCTGCGCCAACGCCCTCATCCATCGCAAGCACTCGCACGGCGCGAATCCCCTGTTTGAGCAGCTTATCGCGCAATTCGATCACCAGGCGCTGGGCCGTTTTGCGCCCAATGCCCGGGATCCGTGTCAAGGCGAGCACATCTTCGGCGATGATGGCCCGCTGGACCTCCACGGCAGAAAAAGCAGAAAGGATCCCCAAGCCGACCTTGGGCCCGACGCCGCTGACCTCCAGCAGGAGGCGGAAGAACTCTAACTCTTCCTCCGTCAAAAACCCATACAGGCTGACCTGATCCTCCCGTGTGTGATAATAGATGTGGATCAATACGTCACGACCTAACCGCGGCAACGCGGCCAGCATCGTCGCTGAAACGAAGACGCGGTAACCCACGCCAGACACATCGATGAGAATGCAGTCATCGCCGACGCCAGCGAGACGGCCGCGCAGAAAAGCGATCACCGGCAGGCCACCCCCCAGGTAAGGCTATGGGCGCAGCAGATGGCCACAGCCAGCGCATCAGCCACGTCATCGGGCTTTGGGATCTCCTCCAGCGCCAGCAGGACACGCACCATCTGTTGCACCTGCTGTTTTTCCGCCCGTCCGTAGCCGACGACAGCCTGCTTCACCTGGGACGGCTTGTACTCATGGACAGACAGGCCGGCCCGGGCAGCGGCCAGCAACACGACGCCGCGGGCTTGCCCTACCGTGAGCGCTGTAGTGACATTGCGATTGAAAAAAAGCTCCTCCACGGCGACATGGGTTGGCTTATAGGTGGCGATGATCGCCTCCAAATCGGTAAAAATCGTTTTCAACCGGGAAGCCTGGGATGTGTGGGCCGGTGTGCGCACAGCACCATAGGCAAGGGGCGAGAGCCGATTGCCTTGCGCTTCAATCAGACCGTATCCGCAAATGGCTGTTCCCGGGTCGATCCCCAGGATGACCAACCCGCCACCTCCCTGTTTCGATACGTTTTAAGGATTTCGACGCCCTTCGGTTGATTCCTTTTCTTTATGACCGTCAGATTCGTCCATGCTATCCATAAGCAGGGAGAGTTCCTCCGGCGTCAGCCCACCTAGCCAGCCCCGTTCCGCCAACTCGTATAAGGGTCGTGGGAGGCGCTCCGCAGGCAGGTCGGTTAAGCGGTCGATCCCGCCAAAAAGGCCGGGCGGGCCAACGATGACGGCGACGACTCCTCCGACAATCCCCAGATGCCGTTTCGCCGCGTCATCAGGGCAAAGGCCATCAACGCTGCGGAACAGTCGGATCTGGCCGGGGCGCAGTTCCCAGCGCCAACCGGCACTTTCCGGATACCGCTGCAGCAGCTCCCGAAACGGACGGCCTGTCCAGTCCTCTGGCCGTTCCAGCTTTTCTATCTCCTGATGGCCGCAGAGGCGATAGGTTTTTTCAATCGTGATGGCGACGCCCGGCGCGATGGGCTGATGAAGCATGTCCTTACCGTACCGGTTTGTCCATTCGCCGTCGCTTTTGACGACCATAAAATCATAGGCGAAAACGGTTAAGACCGTCAAGCTGAAGGTGACAATAAAAACTGCCAAAAAAACAGACCCTATGGATGCCCAATCTGCAGCGGGCGAAGATGTTACAAGGGACGTCTTTGATTCTCTGGCAGTCAGGGTTTTTTCAGAGAATGACACTCAGTAAACCCCATTTCCCCATCGGCGAGATCTTTCTACTGATTTCTTGTAAAAAATTTCGTTTTAACGCAGTAGATATTCTAACCAACAAAGAAAAGGGAGAGTCATTCGAAGGTTTTTCGAACAAAAAAGCGTTTTTCCTTGACTTCCACTCTTATATTTTATATATTCTTATCAAATGGTTGGTGGTTTTAGGCAAGGAGGCCAAAAATTTATGTATGATGCCGTAGATTGCCGAATACTTCAGCACCTCCAACGCAACGGACGAGTAACGCAGACCGAACTGGCATCGCTTGTCGGCCTCTCGTCTCCTGCTGTGGCAGAACGGATCAAAAAGTTGGAGGAAAAAGGGGTAATTCAGGGTTTTCAGGCACGTTTGAATCCGAAAGCCCTCGACCTGGGTCTGACCGCATTCATTTCCCTTCGGCTAGACCATCCCAATTCCTATCAGCGCTTTGTCGAGCAGATCGTCGACTGCCCCTACATTCTGGAATGCCACCGAGTCACCGGCGAAGATGGCTTTCTCTTAAAAATCCGCGTCAAAGATACGATGGAACTCGAACATATCTTGACGACGCAGATCCTATCGTTGCCCGGTGTCAGTCATACTCGCACCTCCATTGCGTTAGCCACCCCCAAAGAAGAGACCCTTTTACCCCTTCCCGCGGAAGAACAATCTGCCTAAAACCTAGTTCAACTAGACTTGTAAAAAAGGAGCCCCTGCGAAGGGACTCCTTTTCTTGTTTCTTTATCTCATTGTATTGTTACCTTGCTTTGATGACCTCATTATCAGCCGATCTGCTCCATCACCGCATCATCGATATCAAAATTAGCGTAGGCGTTTTGCACATCATCGTGTTCTTCAAGGGCATCCATCAGCTTGATCAGTTTGGCTGCCGTCTCTTTGTCTGTTACCTCCATGGAGTTTGTGGGAACCAGGGTCGCCTCTGCTGACAATAGGGTATAACCGGCATCGACTAAGGATTGGCGGACGGCATCGAGTTCCTCGGGGAGGGTAAACACTTCCGCTTCCTCCTCTTCCACAGCGATATCCAGGGCGCCCGCCTCTAACGCCAGGAGCATCAGTTCGTCCTCGTCGACAGCCTTGCCGCCTGCTTCAGGGGAAGCAGCCAGGCGGATGACACCTTTAGGTTCAAAAATCCAGGAGACACAGCCGGTCTCGCCGAGGTTTCCCCCGCTTTTCGAAAAAAGGTGGCGGATCTCGCCAGCGGTGCGATTGCGATTGTCAGTCATCGCTTCAATCATGATGGCCACGCCGCCTGGACCGTATCCTTCATAGGTCAGTTCTTCATAGTTAGCCCCTTCGGCGCCGCCAGCGCCTCGTTGAATCGCACGCTGGATGTTATCGTTGGGCATATTGTTTTCTTTCGCCTTTTGGATGGCGATTTTTAAACGGAAGTTGCTGTTCGGATCAGCGCCGCCCTGACGGGCAGCAACGATCAGTTCGCGTCCGATTTTGGTGAAAATCTTACCCTTCTGGGCATCCACCTTCGCTTTCCGGTGTTTGATGTTCGCCCACTTGGAATGTCCAGCCATATGAATATCTTGCCTCCTATATCTCCTCTAAGATGATCTTGTGATCGACAAGCGCCAGCTCAATGATGCGAGCCTTGATCGTCTTTTGCTGACCGAAGATATTGATCATCGATACCTGACCAGCTTCGGGAACCAGTCTATCGACAGCCTCTAGGATCAGGTGGTCCTGTCCGTCTCTTCGGATATAGGCATTGGCCTCACACATGACGCTCCTCCTCCACAAGTTCCTTGATGCGACGAACCAGTCCATGCACCTGATGCGGCAGCGGTTCAGCCTTAGCTCCGGCGATCTCAACTCGGCTTCTATTTAAAGGGATCAGAATCTTTTTTGCCTTGGCCTTACCGACTGCTTCCGCCATGGCGGGGGTGAGTTCACCCAACATGCTGTGGGCCATCAAAACGGCGACTGAGCCAGCGATGATGTCTACCTCAGGCAGGTTTTGCACCATGGCATTCTCTCCGGTCGCCCCGTCATTGGCGCCTGCCTTCAACATGGCCGCCGTCGCCATCGCATTGGTGCCCAATCCAAGTAACTCAATATCAGGCAGTTCCTGTCGAAGCCGTTCGACTATATGCCGGCCTATACCCCCGCCTTGTCCGTCAATCACCGCAATTCGCATCGAATCCACACCCCGATGTTGTCTACGGCTTAGGCCTACATGTCCTAAGCCCTATTTATAGTTGTTATTCGATTTCGCATCATATTTTACCTTGGCGCGATGGGGAAGAACAAGACTGATTAGCGTCTCATTCAGTAAGAGCTTCTATCAGTACTTATCAATGGAAAAGAATAGACCTATTCATGCACATTAAAAACGCCTTCAGGAATTTCCTGAAGGCGTCATAACATCTTGGTTGCGGGGGCAGGACTTGAACCTGCGACCTTCGGGTTATGAGCCCGACGAGCTACCAACTGCTCCACCCCGCGACAATGGCTCCTCGAGTAGGATTCGAACCTACAACCTACCGGTTAACAGCCGGTTGCTCTACCGTTGAGCTATCGAGGAACAACAGCAAGGAGTCACCACAATCCTATATGAGTTGCATATAAGAATCGTTTGCCCCTTGAAAACCACACAGAGTCTTCGCCTCTCAGCGCCTAGGCATCCGCCGTATGCCCTTACTAACTTGACCTTATATCAGTTACTGTCATTGCTTCTCGCTCGGGGCCTTGCCCTTAGGTGTTACCCATCAGGCGGTATCCCTCACGTCTTCGCTTCGACCATAACCGTTTGCGCTTTACGTTTCCTCTGTGCAGTTTTCAAGGAGCAATGTATGATAGCAAACTCACCTTACGGCGAGATTACTGCGAAAGTGGTGGAGATGAGCGGAATCGAACCGCTGACCCCCTGCTTGCAAGGCAGGTGCTCTCCCAGCTGAGCTACACCCCCACTGAAGTGACGCCGTTAAACACCGTAGTCGTTCTCGCGTCAACGAAAGATAGTATATCACAATCGTTACCCACAAGTCAACTGGGTATTTTTTGTTTTTTTCGTCAGCGACAAGAAGTATCTTAACATAGCCACAGCTTTTCGTCAACTGCCATTTTTTAGATCGATCGATGGGTGGATGGCCGACTCTCCGCGTAGGTAGACGTTCGGAACAGCGCCGGAAATAATCGTTGTGGCGATGGGGATACGCGTGCTCACGGGGAACTCCGATGAAACAAGGGGGACGAGGATACGAATCGAAGCCTCTACATCGAGGTAGACCATATGTTTCGTTTGATTGATTCCCGCCTCTTCGAAGGACTCCACCGGTTCCACCTTGACGTTGCCAATCGGCAGCATGCGGACGTGTAGCTTAGGACCCCACCCCGCTAGCAGCCGTGCGCCGGTCATCTGACCCAGGGGAATCTGAATTTCTTTTTCATTCAGGTTCGACAGCGTCTGTTGTACGTCCATGGCCGTTTCGGCGGCCAGTTGATTGATGCGCAGGGTGTTCGGCTGCAGGAGGACGATGCGCCCCTCCTGGTCGGTCTTATAGAAGATCAGGTCGCGAAAGTTGGCATCATTGGCAACGCGGCGCAAAATCGATTCATGGATCGCCTCGGTGGCGATGACTTTGCCTTGGTTTTCGGCGACCGCAAGGATCGTATTCTTCATATTGACTTCCGCCAGCGTAAACACAAAGAGGCATAGAAGCAGTATGGACGCCGGCGCTATCCAGTAGGCCGGCGATCCCCGCCGTGTCCATCGTTCCCATCGCAATCGCCAGCGCAGCCAAAACATTCTGTCACCCCCCGCCTAGTCAGCCTATGCGCAGTTCCCAGGCGGGGTGATTGCCGAGAAGTGAAAAAAGCCGAATCAACTGCCCGAGCATGTCAAGCTAAACACCGCCAGCGCCCCAGCCTTCGATGGGGCCGGCGATCCCGCATGACGAAAGCAAAAGAAAGCCCAGCCAGTCTTTTCAGACCTGACCGAGCTTTCTCTGAAACCGATTTTCGCTGTACTGATTTTTCACCGGAACCGACCGTGCTTCCCTGATCGGAAATAGAAGCAGATCATCCGATGAGGCGCTCGCTTAAGGGAGGACCAAGCGGACAAACTTGCGCTTGCCAAGGCGGAGAAGTGTGTTCCCCACGGCGATCATGGCGTTAAAGTCCTTGACCGTCTCGTTATCCACCTTGACGGCCCCCTCGGTGATCTTGCGCCGCCCTTCCCCGTTGGAAGCAGCCAGGCCGGAAAGGACGAGGGCTTTGACCAGCCCCACCTGACCCTCAACGATATGTTCGGCAGGGACGACAAAATCGGGGATCTCGTCAGGCAACTCTTTCTTCTGGAAGATGTTGATGAATTCATCCTGCGCCGCCTGGGCCGCCTCGGCGCAGTGAAAGAGCGCCACTATCTCTCTCGCAAGGCGCATCTTCGCATCGCGAGGATGCAGATCGCCACTCTTCAACCCTTCGGCGATCGATTGAATCTCGTCAGCAGGCACACGGGTGACCAGTTCAAAATAACGGATCATCAACTCATCGGCGATGGACATGGTCTTGCCGTAGATCTCCCGCGGCGATTCATTGACGCCAATGTAGTTGCCGAGGCTCTTGCTCATCTTGTTGACGCCGTCGAGACCTTCCAGGATCGGCATCATCAGGGCCACCTGAGTCTCCTGGCCGTATTCCTTCTGTAACACCCGACCGACGAGCAGGTTGAATTTCTGGTCTGTGCCGCCCAACTCCACATCGGCCCGCAACGCCACCGAGTCATAGCCCTGCATCAAGGGATAAAAGAGCTCATGTACGCCGATGGGCAGGTTCTCGCGCATCCGCTTGGAAAAATCGTCGCGCTCCAGCATGCGGGCGACGGTGTATTTGGCCGCCAACTGCAGGATGTCAGCGAAGTTCAGCGGTTGCAGCCAGTGGGAGTTGAAGGTCATCTCCGTTTTGGACGGGTCGAGGACCTTGAAAATCTGTTCCTTATATGTGGCCGCATTGCGGTTGACCTCTTCTTCGGTCAACTGTTTGCGCGTCTCCGACTTGCCGGAAGGATCGCCGATACGGCCGGTAAAATCGCCGATGACGATGACCACTTGATGACCCAGGTCCTGAAAATCGCGCAACTTGCGCAAGACGACCGTATGGCCCAGGTGAATGTCGGGCGCTGTCGGATCGAGCCCCAGTTTCACCCGCAGCGGGCGCTTCTCAACGATGGCTTTTTCGAGCTTTTTGACCAAATCCTCTTCCGGTACGATTTCGGCGGTTCCCCGCCGGATCAACGCCAATTGGCGATCAATCTCATCTTGGATATGTTTCGGCAAACTCTTCGTCTCGGACAACCTTCTCCCCCTCCCGCGCGACCTGACGGCGCGCCGCCCTCGAGGAACCCCTCAAATACTTTGCCCATTTTATCATGTTTTTCCACCTGTTTCAACAAAGACAGCCTGTCCATTTCTCCACACTGTCGCCTATGCTATAATAGGCCTAGTTTGAACGCCGCAAAGGAGGCTGTTTCGTGGATTCAGAAAACCGCCAGCCCGACAAGCAAAAGTCAGCCCCGTCTGGAACTGCGCAAAAAAATGCCCGCAAAAAAATCCGCTGGCCCCGCATGATGCTGTTGATAATCGGTCTGCTCCTCGTCGCCACCATCGGCATCGGCTCAGGCCTCATCTTCGCCTGGGCCGTAGAAGCGCCCAGCTTCAACGCCGGCAATTTGGACGTACATACGACGTCAGTCCTCTACGATGTGAACAAGCAGGAGTTCGCCAAGCTGCACGCTGGCGAAAACCGTACCTTGGTGGAAAACATCAATGATGTGCCCCTCCAACTGCGCCAGGCCTTCCTGTCGATTGAAGATAACAAGTTCTACGATCACCACGGCGTCGACGTGTTCGCCAACATCCGGGCCATCGCGGCTAACATTACCGGCGGCTTCGGCTCCCAAGGGGCTTCGACGATCACCCAACAGTTGGTGAAGCTCACCTTCCTCACCCCCGAAAAGACGATCAAGCGAAAGGTCCAGGAACTCGTCTTGTCGATTCAACTGGAACGGCAGTACTCCAAAGACGAGATCTTCCTCATGTACCTGAACCGCATCAACTTCGGCGAGGGCGCCTATGGCGCGAAGGCGGCCGCCAAAACCTTTTTCGGCAAGGAACTGAAGGATATCAAACTTGCCGAAGCGGCTCTGCTGGCCGGACTCCCCAACGCGCCTTCCAAGTGGTCGCCCTATAAAAACCCTGAAGGGGCGGAACAGCGCCGCCAGTTGATCTTGACGCAGATGGCCAAATACGGCTATATCACCAACGATGAAGCCGAAAAAGCGAAAAAGACGCAGCCGCAACTGCTTGATCAGCCGAAGCGGTCCGCCGCCGGCAATGACATCAATTTCCCCTATTTCACCGACGCGGTCATCGAGGAATGCATCGACAAATACGGCATCACCGAAGACATGCTCTACAAGGGCGGCCTGCGGATTTATACGACGGTCGACCCGAAGGTGCAAAAAGCGTCAGAAGCCGCCTTGTCCGATCCGAACAACTACCCGAAAGGAAAGGACAACGTACCTGTCCAGGCGGCCATCGCCGTGGTGGACCACAGCAACGGTGAGGTGCGGGCGATTGTGGGCGGCCGGGATTATACGGCCCGACGCGGTCTCAACCGCGCCACAGACCAGATGCGCCAACCCGGTTCGGTTTTCAAACCGATCGCCGTGTACGGTCCCGCCCTCGAAAAAGGGCGTTCGCCAGCGACAGTCCTCGATGATGTGCCAACCCGTTACGGCAGCTATGAACCGGGCAACTATGACGGTCAGTTCCGCGGCCTGATCAACATGCGCGAAGCTATCCGCCTCTCTGTGAACATCTACGCCGTCAAGATGCTCAACGAGATCGGCGTCCAGAACGGCTTTTCCTTCGCTCGCAATCTGGGCATCAGCAACCTCGATGAAAAGAACGACATGAACCTTTCCCTGGCCTTAGGGGGCCTCTCGAAAGGCACGAACCCGCTGGAACTGGCCGGCGCCTATGGCGCTTTCGCCAACAAAGGCATCTGGATCGAGCCCCACCTGATCGTGAAGGTGGAAGACCGTGAGGGCAAGCCGCTGGTGGAGGTAAAGCCCAAGCGCCTGGTGGCCATGAAAGAGACGACTGCTTACCTGATGACCCATATGCTGCAAACCGTCGTCACTTCCGGGACGGGTACGAAGGCCCAACTCGACCGCCCGGCGGGAGGTAAGACGGGCACGACAGAACTGCCGCAAGAGATCTTCGGAAACATCACCGGCAACAAGGACGCCTGGTTTGCCGGCATCACGCCGGAACTGTCGGGCGTCGTCTGGATGGGCTATGACAAGACGGACCAGAATCACTACATGTATAAAACCTATGGCGGCTCCTACCCCGCTCAGATGTGGCGCTCCGTCATGAGCAAGGCGCTTCAGGGCGTCCCTGTCAAAGGGTTCGAACGCCCACCTGGCATCGTGGACGTCAATGTGGACATCAAGTCTGGTCTCCTGCCGAGCCCGCTGACACCCCCTGATTTCATAGACACCGAACTTTTTGAGGAATCGACGGCGCCGACGCAGACGAGCAACGTCTGGGTTCAAGTCGACATTAACGCCGATACGGGCTTGCCTTATAAGTCGGGAGAGAAGGCTTCGCTGATCGAGAAGAAGATTTACTTGAAACGCCCCGAAGGTTACGACCCCGACCGTCCGCCGGCGGACGCCGAACTGGCGGCGCCTGCCGGCGCAGCGACTTCGGGAACCCATGGAACTGCCCCGACCGACGGAGGAAATGGCACCGGGAAGCCGGCCACCTCGGGGTCGACAGAAAGTAAACCGCCTGTCCCAGTCCCCCCCGGTTCTCCCGCCATACCATCAGGGAAGAACGGAACTGGTGGCGCCCCATCGGGCGGCGGAGCAGGGACTTCGAAAAATGAGACGTCGACCAATAGCGGAACGGGCAAAAGCCCGGTAACTCCTGCCGGTCCAGCCACACCTTCTGGCGTGGCGGCCCCGCAAGGGTAACCTGAGAGTAACTTAGAGTAACCTATCTGGCAAAAGCCGCGCCACTGATTCCGAGCCTGAACGTATGCTGTTCGGG
This sequence comes from Heliomicrobium sulfidophilum, assembly GCF_057715735.1. Taxonomy (NCBI): domain Bacteria; kingdom Bacillati; phylum Bacillota; class Clostridia; order Eubacteriales; family Heliobacteriaceae; genus Heliomicrobium; species Heliomicrobium sulfidophilum. The sequence goes on along the minus strand of NZ_JBVTZZ010000005.1, from coordinate 2,107,849 downwards.
CTCTTTTTCTAGGGGGGATGATAATGCCGCGAATTTTCATTGCCGATGACGAACCGCCGATCCTGGAACTGATCCGCCGCTATCTCGTCAAGGAAGGATTTGAGGTAGCCACTTTTGCGAACGGCGACGATCTGCTGGCCGCCTTCGCTCACGAGAAAGCCGACCTGATCATCCTTGACGTGATGATGCCAGGCACAAACGGGCTGGATGTCTGCAAAACCATTCGCCGGGACAGTGAAGTGCCCATCATCATCGTATCCGCCAAGGATGAAGAGATCGACCGGATCCTCGGGCTGGAACTGGGCGGAGACGACTATCTCTCCAAACCCTTCAGCCCCCGGGAGCTTGTGGTCCGAGTCAAAAACATCCTGCGCCGGGTGCGTCCTGCCGTCTCAGAAAAGCCTTCCTTGGAGGAGCCGGTGGTAGAAGCAACGCCCATTCCATCGAGAGAGATCTTGCCAACCCAAAAGTCCGCAGTCGAATCGGCGTCGACAGCGCAACCATTCCTTTGTCATGATCTGCGGATCAGCCCGGATGAACGGCAGGTCTCCGGCCCGGCGGGAGAAATCGAACTGACGACCAAGGAATTCGACCTTCTTCTCTTCTTAGCGAAACACAAGAAAAAGGTTTTCACGCGGGAACAGTTGCTGGATCAGATCTGGGGATACAGCTTCGCCGGAAACTTGCGTTCCGTCGATGACCTGGTCAAGCGTCTGCGGAAAAAACTCGCCCTAAGCGGTTCCGCCTTGGAGATCAAAACGGTCTGGGGTTACGGGTACAAGATCGACGATTCTCCCGCCAGCGATAGGAAAGGGTGAACAGGGGATGGACAGCCTGGGCAAGAAGATTGGTTCCCCCTTCCGGCTTACCTTTGGCCGGCGCATCACCATCAGCTACTTCCTCCTGCTGCTCCTTGCCTTTCTTATCGCCGGCATTTTCTTCAACAGCCTGACCCGGCAATTTTTGATCCAAGAGACGAAAGAGGATCTGCGGGAGCAGGCCAATCTGGTGGTGACCACAAACAAGAACTTGGCGGCCCTGCCGAAACTCAATGAACTCCAAACTGGTCGCGTTCTGGCCGACATAGTCGACGCCGAATCGGTGATCGTCGACACCGAAGGCGTCATTACGGCCTCCAACCGGCCGAGGCGGTTCCCTGTGGGCGATGTCCTGGTCTACCCGCGAATGCAGAAGGTACTGGCGGGCAGCGAGGAATCTAATCTCTGGATTGACCGCGACCGGGACTTGGTGGTCGTCGGCCTGCCCTTGCGAAACCGGGACGGCGCCGTCAAGGGCGGAGTCTTCCTCTTCTCCCAACTGGAAGGCATCAATGTCATGAGTCGCCGGATCAACCGCGCCATGTTCATGGGTCTCCTGATCTCCGGGCTGGTGGCCCTGATCATCGGCGTCTTTTTCTCCCGGTCCATCTCCAGGCCCGCCCGGACCTTGTCTGCGGCGGCCCTAGACCTGGCGCGCCGGCGCTATGACGCTGATCTGCCTGTCGATCGCGCAGATGAACTGGGCGATGTGGCCCGTTCCTTCGCCGTCATGCGTGACCGCATCCGGCGCTTCGATGAGATGCAGCGCTCTTTCTTGCAGACCGCTTCCCATGAGTTGAAGACCCCGCTCATGTCCATCCAAGGCTATGCCGAGGGGATCAAAGATGGCGTCTTTGAAGGAGACGAGGCGGAAAAGGGCCTCGATATGATCGTCGCCGAGAGCCAGCGCTTGAAAGGGATCGTCGATGAGATGATCCTTCTGTCCAAGTTGGAATCGCTGGACGGCCTGTACCGGTTTCAGCCCCTCTTGCTCACGGAAGTCGCCCGCGAAGGGGTGGAGAAGATGCAAGGGCTGGCCCTGGAACTGGGCAAATCGCTGCGCTTTTCCGACCATTCCGGCGTATCGGACGTTCCTCTCTCCGGCGACAGAGACAAGTTGCTTCAGGCCGTCATCAACCTGCTGGGCAACGCCCTGCGCCATGCAAAAGGGAATGTCCAGGTGATTGCCTCAAAGGAATGTATTCAGGTGCTTGACGACGGCGACGGCATCGACCCCCAGGAACTCCCGCGCCTGTTCCAACGCTTTTATAAAGGGAAACGCGGCGATACCGGTTTGGGGCTCTCCATCGCCCTAGCGATTGTGGAAAAGCACGGCGGGACGATCACCGCCTCGAACCGTCCTCAAGGCGGCGCCCTCTTTGAACTGCGCCTCTCCCCTTTACACAATTCTGCCGTAAATTGCGCTCTCCCGATATAGAGGGGGGCGTCTTTTTTTCACAAAACAACCGCAATCGTCTTACCGTTGAGCCGTAAATGAGGTATAGAATAAGAATCACCGGAACAACAACGCGCGTTGCCGGTATAGGCATCGGTCTAGACGATGCAAGTAGTCTGCAAGTCGTGAGATTTTAAAGGAGGAATCCGACCATGAAAAAATGGATCTCTGCCATCACCCTTGGCGCAGTGTTGCTCATGGCTCCGGCGGCCTTTGCCGCAGACGCCGACAGCGTGGCACCTGCCGCGATCACAAGTGAAAGCGACATGATTCCGGCACCCCAGCCGAAAATGTCAGCCGAACAGCGCCAAGCCTGGAAAGAGACGCTAGCCCCGAAAATCGAACAGTTGCAGAACCTGAACGGTCAACTCAAAGAACTCCACGGACAGATCAAGAGTCAACGGGAAGCCAACCAATCAGTCCGCCAGTCCCTGAAAGGAAGTCTGGAAAAAGAACAACGGCAAACGCTGCGGGACACGGTTCTGTCGAACAGGGAGACACAAAAAACTCTTCGCAGCGAACTGAAGCAGTTGCATGAGCAGGTGAAAGCAGCCCATGCCGCCCTGAAAGCGGCTCGCCAGTCAGGTGATGTCGCCGCCGCTTCTGTCGCCCTCGATCAGTTGATCAGCTCGAAGCAGCAGATCCTGGCGAAAGCGCCGGAACTCTTGACGGCGAAAGAGGCGATGCATCAGTTCCTGACGGAAGCGCAGATTCAGGCGCCTACACAGATTGCTCCTCCCTCTTCTGAAGCCGATACTGCCCAGTAAACGGGCGCCAAAAAAGGAACCGTCGACCTGCAGCCAACGCTGCCAGTCAACGGTTCCTTTTCTTCTCTTATAGGTGATGAGCGCTATCCCTTCAACTCCACTACCGTCACCCCAACGCCGCCTTCGCCGTGTTCACCGCTACGGAAGGACTTGACATAGCGGTGTTTTTGCAGGTAAGACCGGATAGCCGCCCGCAAGGCGCCGGTGCCCTTGCCGTGGATCAGATTGACCGTATCCAATCCCGCCAGGTAGGCGTCGTCGAGGTACTTTTCGACCAGTTCGATGGCCTCATCGGCGGTGGTCCCCCGGAAATCCAGCTCTCGCGACATTTCGCGGGCTTTACCTCGGGCCATGGCGGCGTATTCTGTCTGGCCGATCTTCGGTTTATCCTCTTTCGTTCCTTGCAGCTCAGCCAGCTTGACGTTCAGCTTCAAGATCCCCGCCTGGATTTGCAGTTCTCCTTGTGGGTTTGGTAGCGTAAGGACGGTGCCCTTTTGGTTGAGACGAGGCACAAAGACGGTCTGGCCGACTTTCACCGATTTTAGCGCTTGCGGGCCGGCGACCTCCCGCGCGTCACGCTCCTCTCCGAGCTTGTTCTGCATCTCCCGGAGGCGCTGGCGTTCGCTTTCGGCGCGGGCTATCTCCTCTTTAACGGGCGCCCGGTTCATGACCTCCCGGAGGGAGCGCACAATTTGATCGCTCTCCTCTTTGGCTTTGCGGACCATAGCATAGGCTTCTTCGCGGGCTTTTTCCAGGATGGCCGCCTCTTTTTCCCGTAGCGTCTGCTCCCGCTGTTCCAGCTTGCTCCGCAGTTCCTCTGCCTCCCGGCGCAAACGCTCGGCTTCCTCCCGCTCCCGCTCGGTCGTCACCTGGTTGGCCTCCAGATGCTCGATCAGATCAGCCACATCGCGCTCGTCCTGGCTGAGGAGGGAACGGGACCGCTTGACCACATCTTCACGCAGGCCAAGACGCAAGGAGATCTCGAAGGCGTTGGAACGTCCCGGCCGTCCGATGAGCAACCGGTAGGTGGGTCGCAGGGTTTCCACGTCAAACTCGACGCTGGCGTTTTCAACGCGGTTATGACTGTAGGCAAAGGCCTTCAATTCGCTGTAATGGGTGGTGGCGATCGTCTTCGCTCCCCGGGCGAGGAGGAATTCCATGATCGCCTGGGCCAGGGCGGCGCCCTCCGTCGGATCGGTCCCAGCGCCAAGTTCGTCGAGGAGGACAAGGCTCGATGGGCCGACTTCACCCAGGATGCCGACGATGTTGGTCATGTGAGAGGAGAAGGTGCTCAGTGATTGTTCAATCGACTGCTCGTCCCCGATATCGACAAAGATATGTTCGAAGAGGGATAGTTCCGTGTCCGCCTCGGCGGGGACGTGCAAGCCCGATTGGGCCATCAGCGTCAAGAGGCCGACCGTTTTCAAGGTGACCGTCTTGCCCCCAGTGTTGGGTCCGGTGATGACCAGTGTGTCGAAGGCATGACCCAATTCGATGGTGACAGGGACGACTTTTCCGGCGATGAGGGGATGGCGTCCCAAACGGATCTTCAGCTTCCCCTGTGTGTTAACGGCCGGTTCGCCAGCGTCCATTTTGGCCGAGAGCTTGCCCTTGGCAAAAATGAAATCGAGCCGGGCCAGCACCTCCAGGCTGACGCCGATATCTTCTGCATCTTGGGCCACGAGCAGGGAAAGATCGCGCAGGATGCGAATGATCTCCGTCCGCTCCGCCGCCTGGTTGCGCTTCAACTCGTTGTTCAGTTCCACGACAGCCATCGGTTCGATAAACACCGTCGCCCCTGACGCCGACTGGTCATGGATCAGGCCGGGGATCTGGCTGCGGTATTCCGACCGGACAGGCACGACGTAACGATCGCCCCGGACGGTGACCAGGGCGTCCTGAAGGTACTTCTGGGTGTCGGGGTTGCGGATCAGGGCGTCCAGCTTCTCGCGGACACGGTTTTGGATCGTCTTCATGGTCCGGCGGATCTTCAGCAGTTCCGGCGAGGCGTCATCGGCTACATCGCCCTCGCCGACGATGCAACGGTCGATCTCCGTCTCCGCTTCCCGGTAGAGACCCAAACCCTCGGCCAGCGCCGTCAGGATAGGGGCGCTTTTTTTATCATCAACCTTTTTGTCGTCGCTGAGCAGGAAGGCGCGGACCTGACGGGAGATGCGCAGCGCCGTCGCCACCTGCTGCAACTCGGAAGCCTCCAGGATACCGCCGACGGCGGCTTTGCGGAGGTAGGGGCGGATATCGTGAAAGGCCGCCAGGGGGACATTGGGTCGCAGACGCAGGACTTCCTTCGACTCCGTCGTCTCGCTGAGCCCCTCCTGGACCTGCCAGAGCTTCCCTTTGGGACGGAGCGCCAGGGCCATCTCTTTTCCCATCTCGGAGACGCAGTGGTTAGCCAGGCGCTCTAGGATCTTGTCGTATTCCAGTTTGCGGAGGGTCCGTTCGTTCAAGTTTGATCTCCCTTTCCGTTTGTGGGGAATCTATCTGCCTCAATTCGCAACGTGAAATATACAGGACTCCAGCGAGGTGAAACGGGGCGGATTGGCGGAGTTCGCTAAGGGCTGCGCGGCTGCTCGCTGGGTCGCGAAGCGAGCACGCCAAACCTCTGGGCTTTTCTGCATGTGAACCGTGGCGCGCTTTTCCGCTTCACGACCGGCGCTCGCGACGCCGCTCCGCCCAAACTCCGCCAATCCGCCCCAGTTTTACCTTAGAGTTCAATAAGAGATTCCGTTTTATATGAGACCTTTCAATGAGACTGGAGCTTCGTTTACATCGGCTCTTCAGTTTTCAACTTAAAATCTTCCGTTTATCTACACTAGACCTTCCGATTCCTTACTCCACTCCCCGGAACAGGTGTCCCTTCGTATACCCCGCCGGGTGGACCTTCTCCAGTTCAGCCCGCCATTCGCCGGCGCGACCTTCGTCCCACCGGCCGGAGACGGCAGATTGGATGGCTTTCCGGTAGAGGGGCAGGACGGTCTTGAGCCAGTTGGCCTTCTCCGTGCGGCCTTCGACACGGAAGCGTTTGAAGCCGAGGGGGAGCAGTTCGGGAAGGTTTTCCAGCAGGGAGAGGTCTTTGGGGTTCATCACATGCATTCGACAGAAGGCGTCTGTATAGAGGGGGAAGCGGAAATTCAGCCGGTCCTGCAGGTAGAGCTCCCGGTGACGGCGGCAGGCGTTGTCGCAAGGCTGGTCCAAGGTCCGGCCGCCAAGCAGCGCGCCAGTGGCGCAGTATTCGCTCACCATCATCGGTAGGGAGCCGTGAACGACGATCTCCCCCTGTGAAGGATGGGCGCCGGCGCGGAGCAGGCCGTGCCGGGACAGTGACTTCAGTTGTTCCAGGGAGAGTTCGGGACTGACGGTAAAGTCGCGAAGGCCCTGTTCGGCCAAAAAACGCGCCGCCTGGCCGTTGAAGACCCACAAGGGGAAATCAGCGCGGATCTTGACGCCTTCCAGTCTCCGCAGGGGCTCCAAATAGCCCAGGTTGGCGATAAGAAAAGTTCTCGCTCCGGCGGCATGCCAACGCGAGATGATCGCCTCGACGGACGATCGCTGTTCCGGCCGGTACAGGCGCGGCATCGCCACAGAGCAGGTCACAGCCGCTTCGCGGCAGAGCTTCAAGGCTGTCGCTTCCTCACCGGCGCGGAAGGGCTCGCCGTGGCGGTATCCCTCCGCGCTCAGGATCACCTCATCGACGCCGGCAGACAAGGCAGCTTGTAAGGCAGACATACCTTCAATGGCAACTGTGAGCAGCGGCTTCATCGCAGGATCGCCCGCAACGGCAGTTCTCCGGGCGGCCGACCGACTGGCAAGCCCCAATTCCCTGCGAGCCTGCTGCCAGCGGGTCTCATCAATAGGCGTTCTCGCCATCAACGCGCTCCGCAAGGTCTCCAATTCTTCTATTGCCTGGCGGCGCGCTTCATTCAATTGGCTTAAAGGGACCATGGCTTGACCGTCGCCTTCCAACGTCACCCCTTCGAGTCGAAAAGGCGTATTGCCCAGGCGGCCCAACTGCTCCAGCAGCACCGATTCCGTCAACGGCCGTTTCACCGCCGCTTGAGCCGGATCAGCCGTGCTTCCCCTTCCGATGCGACCATCAGCATCTTGAAAGGCAATTGTCACCGATTCTCCCACGTAAGCCCGCACATGGGCCGTCAGGGGAAAACGGCGTTCGTCGCCCGGTCGCTGGTACGATTCGCGGGCGCTCGATTCTAAGGCCTCGTCGTGTATCTTAAAAATCCGATCGCCTGGGTGCAACTTCCCTCGCCACTCGACACGCGCCGCTTCGCCTGGCAGCGCCTGTTCACGCTTTTCGCCATCTACCCAAAGGCGTTGCACCTTCACAGTCGTCCGGCCGCCCCGAGTCACCCAAGCCTCGATTTCGTCACCGACGCCGATGGCCTCCTCCAGAGCGATGTCGACGTAACCCTGGCGGTAGTCGGCAGATAAGACGCGTCCCAGAAAAAGTCCACGGTTGTTAGGTCGCTTGTAACTCATCAGTTCCCTGCCGGGGTTTCCCCTCAGGTAGGCGGCAGAAAAATCACGGTTGAAAATCTGCCGCAAGGCCCGCTCCGCTTCAGCTTGGGTACCAGTGGTCGCTCCAGTTCTCCCTTCCCGCCCCGTTTCCCCTTGGGGCCTGCTTTTCGCCGCTTCCTTTACTACCTGCCCTAACCCTGCCCCCCGATCGCTCTCCTCCAGTTTCAGCGCCAGCCGGTCCAAAGCCTCCCGGTATTGGCGAACGGCAGTAGCCACATACTCCGGTCGCTTCATGCGGCCTTCGATCTTCAGCGAGCGGACGCCCGCCCGGACCAGTTCCGGCAGGAGGTCCAGAGTCATGATATCGCGAGGGCTCAACAGGTGCTGCCCCACTTTTTGCCGGTCCACCAATTCCCGCCCGGCGCCGTCGACAAGTCCGTAGCCGAGACGGCAGGGCTGGGCGCAGCGACCGCGGTTGCCGCTGCGACCGCCGATCAAGCTGGACATAAGGCACTGCCCCGAATAGCCGATACAAAGCGCCCCATGGACAAAGACCTCCACCTCTGCCCCCGATTCCTCTGCCACCTGGGCAATCTCTGCCAAGGTCAATTCCCGGGCCAGAACGACCCGCCTGACCCCTTGCTCCGCCAGCAGCCGCGCCCCTTCCACGTTGCTGATCGTCATCTGCGTGCTGGCATGAATCTCCCAATCAGGCAACAGGCGGCGAATTACGCGGAGAGCGCCCATGTCCTGAACAATGACGGCGTCAACGCCGGCTTCGTAGAGTTCCTGGATGTAATCGGGCAGCGCATCAAGTTCCCCGTCGTCAAGGAGCGTGTTGACCGTCACATAGATGGACACACCCCGCCGGTGACTGTAAGCCACCGCCTCTTGAAGTTCTTCCTTATCAAAATTCGACGCATACTGGCGAGCGCCAAACCGTTTGCCTCCGAGGTAGACGGCATCGGCGCCGTTTTCCACGGCCGCCCGCAACGCCTCCATCGAACCGGCCGGCGCTAATAGCTCAGGTAATTGTTTCAATGGGGGAACCTCCACCGTGTTTTCTCTACCTTCTAGTATAACCTGTCAAGGCGTAATGGGGGATAAAAAAGCTTCCGTTCATCACCTTGCTCGTGAAACGCCTGGGAATAGAAAGGCGTAACATTTTGCAGGTAACGTTAAAGTCAAATAGGCCTAATGAAAGTTAAAAGTCTTAATAGTAATTACTGTTACCGTTGAACTTCGGTCGAATGTCGATTATAATTGTTATTGCAAGAATTAAGTCCCAGAATTATCCCCCAGGACCAAGGCAAAAGCGAATTGCATCAAGACCGAGCGATTCGCTGCGCCCCGGCGCGCAGACACCGACATCATCGCCGCACACAAAACAGATTCGAAGGAGGTTGTCTGGATGGATGTGGTTCTGTTATCGCGGATCCAATTCGCCGTCACGGCGGGGTTTCATTTCATCTTCCCCCCGCTGACGATCGGCCTGGCCTGGCTCATCGTCTTTATGCAGACTCGCTACTTACAAACGGGAGAGGAATTATATCAGCGCATGTCCCGCTTCTGGCTCAAGATCTTCGCCATCAGCTTCGTCGTCGGCGTCGCCACCGGCATCACCATGGAGTTTCAGTTTGGCACCAACTGGTCCGAGTACTCCCGTTTTGTGGGCGACATCTTCGGCGGTCCCCTGGCGGCGGAAGCCATCTTCGCCTTCTTCCTTGAATCGGCCTTCATGGGTGTCCTGATCTGGGGCGCCGACCGCGTATCGAAAAGAGTCTACTGGTTCTCCTCCCTGATGGTGGCCGTTGGCTCCACCCTCTCGGCCCTCTGGATCATCATCGCCAACTCGTGGCAGCAGACACCGGCCGGTTACCACATCGTCAACGGCCGCGCCGAACTGATCGACTTCAACGCAGCCCTATTGAATGCCTCCACCGTCCCCCGCTACCTGCACACCGTCGACGGCGCGCTGATCACGGGCGCCTTTTTCGTCATGGGCATCTCGGCCTGGTACCTGCTGCGCCGCCGGGAAGTCGCCTTCGCCAAAAAGTCGATGAAATACGCCCTCTTCATGGCCCTTGCGGCGTCGCTGGCCCAGATCCCCATCGGGCACATGCACGCCGTCCAGGTCGCCCAGACACAACCGGAAAAACTGGCCGCTATCGAAGGGCTCTTTGAGACGGAAAAGGGTGCTCCTCTGCTCCTCTTCGGCATCCCGGACGAGGAAGCCGGGGTGACCCATTTCAAGGTCGGCATTCCCAAAGCGCTCAGCCTGCTGGCGACCGATGACCCCAACGGCGAAGTGAAGGGCCTGAACGCCTTCCCGAAAGACGAACGGCCCCCTGTATTCCTGCCCTTCGTCACCTTCCATTTGATGGTGGGCCTAGGAACCCTGTTCATCCTCTTCTCCCTCTGGGGCATCTGGCTCCAGCGTAAAGGGACGCTTCAAGACAACCGCTTGTTCCTCAAGCTGGCCCTCTGGTCGATCCCGCTCCCCTTCATCGCCAACGAGGTCGGCTGGATCGCCGCTGAGGTAGGCCGCCAGCCCTGGATCGTGTACAAGCTCCTACGGACGGTGGACGGCATCTCCTATACCGTGCCGGCCTGGCAAATCCTTGCCTCGATCATCCTCTTCGTCCTCATCTACAGCCTGCTCTTCGTCGCCTGGTTCTATCTGCTGCGCAAGAAGCTGGCGGCAGGTCCTGAGGCCTTCGCAACAGCCACAGGCGCCGACAAATCGGGAACGGGGGTGGGCGTATGATGGAACTGCAGATCACCTGGTGGGTGCTCGTCGGCGTGCTCCTGCTCGGTTACGCCCTCCTGGACGGCTTTGACCTCGGCGTGGGCAGCCTCTACCTGCTGACAAAAGACCCGGAGGAACGGAAGCGCCTGATTTATTCCATCGGCCCCTACTGGGATAGCAACCAGGTCTGGCTGCTCACTGGCGGCGGCGCCATCTTCGCGGCCTTCCCTATGGTCTACGCCACCGTCTTCAGCGGGTTTTACCTGGCCCTGATGCTCGTCCTCTTCGCCCTCATCTTCCGGGCCGTTTCGATCGAGTTCCAGCACCAGTTGGACAGGCCTGGCTGGCGCAAGTGGTGGGACCTCGGCTTCGGCCTCGGCAGCCTGCTCCCCTCCATCCTCTATGGCGTGGCTGTCGGCAACATCTTGCGGGGTATCCCCCTCGACGCCAAGGGAGGCTACCTAGGCGACTTCCTGAGCCTGCTTAACCCCTACTCGCTCGTCATGGGCCTCGTCAGCCTCTGCCTCTTCTCCATGCACGGCGCGGCCTTCATCATCTCCCAGAGCGACGGCAACCTCCAACAAAAAGCCCGCCGCTGGGCGCACAGGGCCTGGCTGGCCTTGATCCCCCTCTTTCTCATCGGCACGGCTTGGAGCTACATTGGCACGCCCAGGCTCTTTGCCAACCACTTCAACCTCCCCCTGCTCTGGGTGCTCCCCCTGATCGCCCTGAGCGGCCTCGCTTACTTCCCAGTTGCGCTGAAGGGCGGTCGTGCCTATGCCCCGCTGGGCGCCTCGGCCCTGACCATCTTTGGCCTGCTGACCACCCTGGCGGCTGGCCTCTTCCCCTATATCGTCCCGGCCTCCAACAACCTGGCCAACAGCCTCACCGTCTTCAACGCCTCCTCGTCAGAGCGGACGTTGATGATCATGCTGATCCTGGCGCTGATCGGGTTGCCGATCGTGCTGACTTATACGGCATATATTTACCGGACCTTTATTCGGAAAGGAAGGGTTCTTCCCAAGGAAAGCAGGTATAGCGTGAAGACCTGATCCGGTCACTCTGCAGTACGACAATGATCTATCGGGTTTTTTTAATGCCGCAAGTTAGATCGGTTTTTCCAAGATGAACCCCTTTTGCCCATGGATGATCATAAAACAGACTCCCCTCGGATCTGTCTGGATCCCGGGGAGTCTTTCTCGTTTATCTGACTTATTACCCGTTTCGGCTGACCCGAACAAACCCCGCGCAGGGCACAATCTCTAGGCCGCGCTTTTCCAGTTCGTCGAGCAGCAGGTTCATGCCGAGTGAATCGCTGGCCATGTGTCCGGCGATGACCACGTTGATGTGGTTTTTTTCGGCTTCCTTGCGGTGCTTCTCGCCCATGTGCATGCCCACGATGGTGCCGACGCCGGCCTGGACCAGCTTGGCGTAGGCGTCCTCCGAACCGGAGGTGCCGCCGGTCATGTCGACCATCACCTTGCCGCAGCGGCCTTCCTTGCGTCCGGTGAAGAGGGTGGGACCGGAGCCGGCTTTGGCCGCCTCCTTGTATTCGGGGATTTCTTTAAGCAGGTTGAGGATATCGCCGACGGTGGAGGGCTTTTTCTCGTCGATCCGCTGCTGCAGGAACGTCTGCACTTGGTTGTCTGCGGGCGTATGGACGCACATCATGGACAGGTCCATGAGACGGGCGGCATCGATAGCGCGGTTGTGGTTCAGTGGCGCGAGGCCACGCTTGACTTCGCTGATCCGGCTGGCCATGATCCCCTCGGCCACGTTGATCGGGATGCCCACTTTGGCCAAGAGGTCTTCCTGCATGTGCATCACCTCATGCAGGGCCGAGAGGGCTTTGCCTTCGGGGTGGTGGGCGATGAGCAGATCGATGGGCTTGCCTTTCTCGCCGAGCCGGTCAGCCAGCAACACCTCGCCGACCTCCATATCGATGCCGACGAGCACCCGCTTGACCTCACGGTTGGGATCGCCCACCAGCAAACGGGTGTCGCTGTAGGGGTTGGTCAGCGTCTCCTGGTCAAAGTTCGCCTTGTCTGCTTCCTTTAGTTCGCCGAACTCTTGCTTGCGCCGGGCTAACTGGCGGTCCACATCGTCCCGTCCCCTGGGATCGGCGTCGATCCCCATGGAGACGAAGAGTTCGTAAATCTCGCGAGCTTTCATATCGTCAGCCTCCTGTATCCATTTCCATTCACCTTTGAGGATATTCTCTACCCTTTCGGCCTGGCTAAAATCTTTTTAACCTCCCCTATGGGTCTTGTGTTCAATATATCGTCCTTCTCCAACCCGGCCCGCCGGGCGTTGTTGACGCCGTAGGCCATCTCGCTCAGACGGGCGCGGTCGTGGGCGTCTGTATTGATGGCGATCATGACGCCCCGCTCCTTGGCCAAACGGGCATGGAGGGCCGAAAGATCGAGCCGGTCGGGCGAAGAGTTGATCTCCAGGATCGTCCCTGTCTTCGCCGCCAAGTCGAGCAGCCAATCGATGTCCACGTCATAGGGTTCCCGCGTGCCGATCAGCCGGCCTGTCGGATGGCCGATGATATCCACATGGGGGTTTTTCAGGGCCGCTTCCAAGCGGGTATGGACCTTGTGGCGCTCCTGGCGCAAACCGGTGTGCACGGAGGCGATGACCACATCCATCTCTCTCAACAGGTCATCGGCGTAGTCGAGGCGTCCGTCGCCGAGGATATCCATCTCGATCCCCGAAAAGAGGGTGAAATCCTTCTCCCGGGCGGCCAGTTGACGGATGGTCCGCTGCTGTTCCCGCAGTTTCGTTTCCGACAGACCGCGGGCCACCGCCAGGGACTGGGAGTGGTCGGTGATGGCCATGTAGGCGTAGCCCCGCTCCCGCCCGGCTGACACCATCTCCTCCAGTGACGATACGCCGTCGCTCCAGTTGGTATGAATATGAAAATCCCCCAAGATATCATTCATCTCGACCAGGTCGGGGAGTTCTCCCGCTGCGGCCTGGGAGACCTCCTGTCCCGATTCGCGCAGTTCCGGCGGAATCCAGGAGAGGTGGAGTTGCTCGTAAAAGTCCTCCTCCGCCTCTTGAGAGGAGATGAATCGGCGCCAGTCGCCGTCAAGAGCGCCTTTCGGTTCCGCTCCGGCTGCACAATCTCCCATGCTGGAAGTAGCCGAACGAGCGCCCCGGCTTTTTAAGGCCGCCCAGTGCTGGGCCGTCCCCGTCGTCTCCACCCAGCGGGCGACAAAATCAGTCTCATTGCTGACTTCGATCCGGACGGGCAGGCCGAAGGCAAAGGCGAACCGGACAAAGCGGTCGCCTTCATCAAGCACTTTCGTCGCCATGGGGTGTTTTTTCACCAGATCCAGGACATCCTCCGGTTCCTGCGATGCGACCAGCAGGTGGATCTCTTCGACTACCTCCTGACTGCGGCGCAGATCGCCAGTGATCTCGGCGCGGGTCACCTCAGGAAGGTTTTGCAAGAAACGGAGGAACTCCTCGGCCAGGGGCCGGGCGACGCCGAGGCCGAATTTCCCTGACCGCCGCCGCAGCATCTCCACGCCGCGAATGACCGCCAGTTCTGTCTTGGCGGCAATACCCGGCAATAAGCGCAACCGGTGCTTGCGGGCACCCTCCTCTAACTCCTCCATCGTCGTGTACCCTTCGGCAAAAAAGGTGCGCACCGCCCGCAGTCCGATGCCGGGCAGTTGCAACATGTCAAGCACGCCGGGCGGGACCTTTTCACGCAGTCGCTGCAGTTGGCGGCTCTCGCCCTCTCGCAGCAACTCCTCGATCTCAATGCAGAGCCCTTTACCGATGCCGTCGATCTTGGCCAGTTGTCCACGGGCAGACAGGACAGAGACAGGAGTTTCCAGCCTCTCGATGACCATGGCGCCCTTGCGGATAGCTCTCACCTTGAAGGGGTTTTCCCCCAGGATCTCCAGCAGGTTCGCCATCTCGGCGAGGGCCCAGGCAATTTCCTGGTTGTGCACGGCTTTCCCTCCTTCCGGCTATTGTGCCCAAGCGATAAGGAAAAAAGCGCCGGCTCCCCGGCGCTCACCATTCCGATGGTTCTCATTTTGGGGAACTGGAATCCTCTAGGAGTTTGATCAGATCGTCATAATCCTCCTGCAGTTTGGCCAAGTCATGGGCAAAGTGGAGCGCCGCCATCACGGCCACCTTGGAGACGGAGAGGTGGGGCCCCTTACGGCTGATCTCCTGCATCCGCTCATCGACGGTGGCGGCCAGTTGCCTCATCTGTTGGGGTGTCAAGGGGCTCCGGATTGTATAAGGTTCTCCGTAAATGTGTACGGTCGTCTTGTGAATATCATCAGACACAGATTGTTCCCCCTCGACATTGACAGCGCTTGACGAATCTTACGAAGAATTCTTTATCGATCTGATTTTCCTACAAGCACGTCTCTAAGACCATGTCTTTCTCAGCTATCTCAGTGAAGAATTGATTCCCTCTTCGCTGCCAATGTCGAAAAAACCTTCTTCCTTTTCCTGCAAGCAGCGGTTTATTTAGCGGAACGTGGCGCCAAGCCGGTCGGCCAGGGTGGATTTAATCGATTCATGGCGGCTGTTGACCTCTTCGTCGGTGAGGGTTCGATCAGGCGCCTGGTAGCGGAGGGTGTAGGCCAGGCTGCGATAGCCCTGGGCGATCTGGTTGCCCTGGTAGACGTCGAAGAGACGCCAGCGCTCCAGGATGTCTCCGCCTGTCTCAGCGATGACGGCTTCCACTTGGCCTGCCGGAACATCGACGGGGAGAACCATGGCCATGTCGCGGTCGGTTGAGGGATAACGAGGCAGCGGCTTGTAGTCCCCTTTCGCACGGGCGAGCAGGAGCAGCGCCGATAGGTCCAGTTCCATGACGACGGGCCGGCCGGTCAGATCATAAGCCTCCCGCACATCGGGGTGGATCTCGCCAAGGACGCCCAGGTGGATCTCGACGCCCTCCCGTTCCACAGTCAGCCGCGCCGAACGTCCGGGATGGAGGTAGGGAAGCTCTTTTTCCCGCTGCCAGATAACATCCTCGATTTTTAGGATAGCCAGCAGTTTTTCGGCGATTCCTTTCAGATAATAGAAATCGAGGACTCGCGCTTTGGCGCTCCATTGAATCGGTTCCTCGCCCATTACGAGGGCCGAGACCTTCCATGGTTCATCGGGCAGTTCCTTCAGCGGCAACGCGCGTGGGATGAAGGTGGAACCCACCTCGAAGATCGCCACATCGGCGATGCGGCGGCTGGCGTTTCGGGCAGCCACTTCTAACAAGCCCGGCAGGATCGTCGGACGGAGGATGCCCTGCTCCTCACTCAAGGGGTTTTGCACCGGCACAACCTGGCGCATGGGGTCATCAGCCGCTAACCCGAGCCGGTCCAGGTGGCGCGAATGGATAAAGGAGAAGGTGACCACTTCCCGGAACCCGGCGCCGACGAGCGTATCGGCGATGCGCTCGCGCACCGTCTGAGCCCAGGTGCGCTGGCCAACGGTCGTCTTGCCTTCCGGCAGGGTCGTCGGGATGCGGTCATAGCCGTAGAGGCGAGCCACTTCTTCAGCCAGGTCGTGTTCCCCTTGCAGGTCAGGTCGGTAGGTGGGAGCTTCGACGACGCCTGAGCCCATTTCCCCGTCGGTATCGCCGGTCCAGGTGACAGGGAACCGGAGACGGCGGAAGATGGCGTCCATCTCCGCTCCGGTCAGCTTCGTGCCCAAAAGGGCATTGATTCGGTCGACGGAAAAAGGGATCTGCTGGGGCGCTGCCTGCTTCAGGTAGTTATCGACGTGACCGGGGACCACATCGGCCACATTCAACTCAGCGACCAGTTGAGCCGCCCGGTTCATGGCCCATGTCACCGTGTCGATGTTGACACCCTTTTCAAAACGCTGAGACGCCTCGGAGCGCAAGCCGAGCTGGCGGGCGGTGCGGCGGATGTTGGCCGGGTAAAAATGAGCCGCTTCCAGCAGGACTGTCGTCGTGCCGTCGGAGATCTCGCTGTTCAAGCCGCCCATGACGCCAGCCAAGCCGACTGCCTTCTCCGGATCGGCGATGACCAGGTGGTCAGTATTCAATTCCCGTTCCTGCCCGTCAAGGGTGACCAGTTTTTCACCGGCCCGGGCGCGCCGGACGATGATTTGGCCGTCCTTGATCGTGTCGTAATCGAAGGCGTGCAGGGGATGGCCCAGTTCCAGCATGACATAGTTGGTGATGTCGACAATGTTGTTGATGGGCCGCATGCCGGCCGCCTGCAATCGTCGCTGCATCCATAGCGGCGACGGACCGCGGCGCAGATTGGTGAAGAGTCGGGCGGCATAGCGGCCGCAGAGGTCGCCGTCTTCGATGGTGACCTTCACCCGCTCTTCGGCGCGTTCCTCCCCTTTTTCGGAGACGACCACCTCAGGCAGGGTCAGATCGGCGCCGGTGATGGCCGCCACCTCGCGGGCCACGTTGACGACGGCCAGACAGTCAGCCCGGTTGGGCGTCAGTTCCAGTTCCAGCACAGGATCGTCGAGGCCGAGAGCCGTCACCGCCGGCTGGCCTGTCACCGCATCAGCGCTGAGGATGAGGATACCTTCCCGGTCTTCCGGGGCGATCGTCTTCTCCTCCAGGCCCAGTTCCTCGGCGGAGCAGAGCATCCCCGCTGAGGGGACGCCCCGCAGGACCGACTCGCCGATCTCGATGCCGTTAGGGAGATGCGCCCCCGGCAATGCAACAGGAACCTTCTGCCCCACGCGGACGTTCTGGGCGCCGGTGACGATGGTGCGGACACCCTCACCGGTGTCGACGGTGCAGATCCAGAGGCGGTCCGCCTCGGGGTGTTTCGTCATTTCCACGATCTGGCCGACGACGACCTGATCGAGCCCTTTGTCCCGGCGCAAGACATTTTCCACGGCGATGCCGGAGCGGGTCATCTTTTCGCCCAGTTCGGCGGCTTCCAGGCCGGCGGTGACGTAATCGCTGAGCCAGTCTATCGATACGCGCATTCGTTTCCACCTCGTTTGGTTTCTTCGACCTTGACTTGTCGGTGCATCAATCGGTAAGCGGGGGGGTGAACTGGCTACGTTCGCTAAGAGCTGCGCGGCGGCTCGTTCCGTTGCTTCGCTAGCGCGCCAAACGTCTTGGGTCTTTCTGCATGTCATGGCGCGCTTTAACGCTCCGCAACGTCACTCGCTCTTCGCCGCTCCGCTCAAATCGCTCACTGCGCCAGTCCACCCCCCAGCTTTACGGTAGGGGTAGCATTAGCAAGGGCTACACGCTAGTGTTGCCTTGAAAGGCCCAAATCCCAGATTATCCGATTCCTAGAACTGAGCTAAGAACCTCATGTCGTTTTCATATAGCAGGCGCATGTCGTCGATGCCGTACTTGAGCATGGCGATCCGTTCGACGCCCATGCCGAAGGCGAAGCCGGTGAGTTCTTGGGGGTTGTAGCCGCCGTATTCGAGCACCCGGGGGTGGACCATGCCGGAGCCGAGGATCTCGAGCCAGCCGGAGCCTTTGCAGACGCGGCAGCCGCTGCCGCCGCAGATGACGCAGGAGATGTCCACCTCGGCGCTCGGTTCGGTGAAGGGGAAGAAGGAGGGGCGCAGACGAATCTCCCGGTCAGGGCCGAACATCTGGCGGGCGAAAGTGAGCAACGTTCCCCGCAGGTCGCCGAAGGTGATTCCCTTGTCGACGACGAGCCCTTCCACCTGGTGGAACATGGGCGAATGGGTGGCGTCGTCGTCGCGGCGGAAGACACGGCCCGGGCAGATCACCTTGACGGGCAGTTGCGGGCGGATGCGCTCCATCGCCCGGACCTGCACCGGCGATGTGTGGGTGCGGAGCAAGATGTCGGGGGTGATATAGAAGGAATCCTGCATGTCCCGGGCCGGATGGTCCTGGGGCAGGTTGAGGGCTTCGAAGTTGTAGTAGTCCAGTTCCACTTCAGGCCCCTCGGCGATCTCATAGCCCATGCCGAGGAAGATCTGCTTGATCTCGTCGATGACCAGTGTGAGGGGGTGTTTGCCGCCAACCGTTTGCACCCGCCCCGGTAGGGTGATGTCGATGGACTCGCTGGAGAGGCGGGCCTGCTTTTCCCTTGCTTTCAGTTCACGGCTTTTCTCTTCCAACTTGAACTCCAACTCAGCCCGAACCTCGTTGACGAGGGCGCCCATGAGCGGGCGTTCCTCGGCGGGAAGGGCGCCGAGACCGCGCAGGATCCCCGTCAAGACTCCTTTTTTGCCGAGGATGCGGACACGCCAATCCTGCAGCGCTTCCATCGTGTCGACATCGCGCAGCGCTTCCACCGCGTCGCGCCGGATCTGTTCCAATTGTTCACGCATCGCCAAGACCTCCCGATTTTCAAAAGAAAAATAAAAAAACTCCCGATCCCCAAGGGGACGGAAGTTGTTTCCGCGGTACCACCCCGCTAGATTGCCCAAAGGACAACCCACTCGGCCGACTGATTCGTCGTTCCCCGGTAACGGAGGGAAACCGTCAAAACCTACCCACCTGCAAAACCAGCTTCATTCGGGGGTCAAGCTCGCCCCCGATTGGTCCTGACTTTCCAGGCTTCAGCCCGAAGCTCCCGGGTGAAATTCCTCCACTCCGCTTCAACGTCGCTTCCAGTCCATGGCGATCGTCTCCCTGGCAAGCGGGATGAGGAGTACTGCTCCCGTTCAACGCCCTAATCAATTTATTGCACCAGTAACCGCCGGTAGATCATATACGCTGCAACGGAACCTGTCACTTCGAAGATACGCCAGAAAAAGTCTGCGGAAAACACCGACGACCACAACCTTTCTGCGTTCCAGGGTCCACCAGCTAGGGAAATTATATCATAGCCCCCTTGTCGAAGCAACCGAGCGATGGCGGGACGCTTCGAAAAGGAGCACGGCGGCGGCGACAGCAGCGTTGAGCGATTCGACGGGCGGCGCGAGAGGGATGCGCACGAGCAGTTGTGCCCGGTCTCGCCAGATCGGCTGGGGGCCGTGGGCCTCGCTGCCGATGACGATGGCTAGACGCCTCCCCACCCAGGGCGCTTCAAAATAAGGCACGCCGTCACGGGCATCGGCCACGGCCAGGGTGATGTCCCGCTCCCGCAAGGCGGCGGCGAGCCCTTCCGCCGATGGCGCCGTTGCCACAGGCAGACGGAACAGGGCGCCCATCGTGCCTCGTATCACCTTGGGACCATAGGGATCAACGGTACCCGGCGTGAGCAGCACACCCGTGACGCCGGCTGCCTCGGCAGTGCGGATGATCGTGCCCAAGTTACCGGGATCCTGCAGGCCATCGACGATCAGCAAAAACGGTTCCGGCGCAGCGATGATGCTCTCCCATTCCGCCGGCGTCAGGAAAGCGGCGGCGACGATCCCCTGGCTCTGCTCCGTCTCGGTAATGGTAGCCAGGGCGCGATCATCCACCTCCAGACAGTCGACGCCGTTGGCAGCCAGAGTATCGAGCAAACGCCGTCCACGAGGCTGATCCGATACCCGCGCTGTATAGAGGCAATAGGCCAGAGAGACCTTCGATGCGGCCGCCTCTTCGACAAGGCGCACCCCCTCGATGAGGTACTTGCCGGTGACGCCCCGCTCCTTCTTCCGCGACAAGGAGCGCGCCTCTTTGACATGCTGGTTGTCCGGGGAGGTGATCATCAAAAGGCCTCTCCTTCAAAGCGGTTTAAGTCATCATTGGAACCAACGGCGACGAGGATGTCACCCTTTTCGATCAGCGTGTCCGCCCCAGGCGATGCCAACACATCATTGCCTTTGCGGACGGCAATGACGGTGATGCCGTAACGGGCGCGCAGATCCGCCGTGCCGATGGTCTGTCCGACAAACCGTTCAGGTGAACGAATTTCAACAAGCGAATGGATGGGCGAAAGTTCCAAGTAGTCCATCACCGTCGACGTAACCAGGGCATGGGCCACGCGGACCCCCATGTCCCGCTCGGGGTAGACGACCTGATCGGCGCCCACCTTGGTCAAGACTTTGCCATGCAGGTCGTTTTGGGCCTTGGCCACCACATGGCGAACGCCCATGTCCTTGAGAATGACCGTCACCAATATGTTGGCCTGCACATCGGATCCGATGGCGACAATGACCGTGTCAAAGTTACGGATACCGAGCCTTTTCAGCACCTCTTCGTCTTCGGCGTCCGCTTGCACGGCATGGGTGACAAAGTCGGCCACTTCATTGATCCGTTCTTCCGAATTATCGATGGCCAGCACCTCGTAACCCATGCGAAAGAGGGTCTTGGCTACGCTTGTGCCGAAGCGCCCTAAACCGATGACGGCGAACAGTTTTTGCGATTTCACTTTGGCCATGACGGCTCCCCTACCCTACCATGATTTTTTCTTCCGGATAACGCAGTTTTGCAAGGACATTGCCGCTGAGCGCAACGGCCAGTGTCAACGGCCCTACCCGGCCGGCGAACATGGTGAGTGCAATCAGCACCCTGCCGAAGTCGCTCAGGTTCGGAGTAACTGCCATGGTAAGCCCCACGGTGCCAAAGGCGGAAGTGGCTTCAAAGAGCAGCGCCAGGAAGTCGGCATCTTCCGTGATCGTCAGCAGCATCGTCACGGTTATGACAAGCAGAACGGCCATGATGGTAATGCCGACTGCTTTAAAGATGGTGTCCGGCGGGATGCGCCGCTCAAAGAAACCCACATCGATCTTCCCCTGGCGCATGCTCCACACGGCGGCCAGCAGCGACGCCAATGTGGTTGTTTTGATGCCCCCGCCGGTGGAACCTGGCGAGGCGCCGATAAACATGAGGATGATCATGAGAAACTGTGTCGCCGGTTTGAGGTCGGCGATGCCCACTGTGTTGTAGCCGGCTGTCCGGGGTGTAACACCCTGGAAATAGGCGGCCAGCAGCTTGCCGTCCCAACCAAGGGCGCCCAGTGTCCTGGGATTGTTGAATTCAAGGAAGAAGACGGCCAAGGTGGCCAAGAGGATGAGCACTGCCGTCATCATCCAGACCAGCTTGGTGTGAAGGCTGAATCGCTTGATCTCCCGGTAGCGAAAGGTCTCGGCAATGACAGTAAAACCCAAGCCACCGATGATGATCAGCGTCGAGATGGTCAGCGTGACGATGGGATCGTCCACATATCCGGTGATGCCGCGGAAACCGCCAAACAGATCGAAACCGGCGTTGCAGAAGGCAGAGATGGCGTGAAAAAAGCCGTAATAGAGGCCTTTCGTCAGCCCCATCTGGGGAATGAAACGGAGTGATAAGATCACACCGCCGATCCCTTCAATCAAGAAGGTGGTCAGTAGAACGTGGCGGGCTAATCGAACGACGCCTTGGACGGAAAGGCTGTTCAATGCCTCCTGCATGAGCAACCGTTCCTTCAGATTGATCCGCTTGCCCATCAACAGGTAAATCAGGGTGGCCATGGTCATAAAACCCAACCCGCCCACCTGGATCAGGGTGATGATGATCAATTGGCCCACTAGCGAGAAATTGTCATGGGTATCGACAACGACGAGGCCGGTCACACAGACAGCGGAAGTAGCAGTAAACAGGGCGTCCAGAAAACGCGTTCCCAGGCCGCTCCGTGACGCCATTGGCGTACTGAGGAGGAATCCGCCGATCAGGATGATGAGGGCAAAGCCGGCGACGAGCACCCGGGCCGGCGAAAGCCCGTAGTTGGGCCGCTTCCCCTGTACATAGGGGGCGAAAATGGGTCTGGGCGGTTCATATCGTTGCATAGATGAACAGTCCGACTCCCGTCTCTCCTTGGTTCTATGGCAAGTGTAATTCCAGGTTGGGATCCTTCGTCTTAATACCAGTTTCCCCAGAAAAACAAGACATGACCCCGCGGCCATGTCTGTTTTTTCGATAACTGATTTGATTTTTAGGCGTTCACTTTCGCCTTGGCCACGTCGGCGAGCTTGGCGAAGGCGGCCAAGTCGTTGACAGCCAGGTCGGCGAGCATCTTGCGGTTGACTTCGACGCCGGCTTTTTTCAGGCCGTTCATCATGACGCTGTAGGAGATGCCGTTCATCCG
This sequence comes from Heliomicrobium sulfidophilum, assembly GCF_057715735.1. NCBI lineage: Bacteria > Bacillati > Bacillota > Clostridia > Eubacteriales > Heliobacteriaceae > Heliomicrobium > Heliomicrobium sulfidophilum. The sequence continues at coordinate 2,085,602 of NZ_JBVTZZ010000005.1, read as the reverse complement.
GGCGGCAGCGTTGATCCGGGTGATCCAGATCTTGCGGAAGTCGCCTTTCTTCTTCTTGCGGTGGGCGTAGGCATAGGAAAGCGCCTTCATCACCGCTTGGTGGGCGGTGCGGAAGAGTTTGGAATGGGCGTTGCGGTAGCCGCGAGCGAGTTTGAGGATTTTTTTATGTCGTTTACGGGACATGGGACCCGTCTTGACGCGAGCCATACGAAGACCTCCTGTGCTGCCTGAGGCGTATTTTCAATAGGGTGTGATACCGGCTGGCCAGCCTAGAGATAGGGAAGCAGTTCCTTCAGCTTCGGCGTGTCTTCCTTGGCAACGACAGAGGTGCCGCGGAGCTGGCGCTTGCGCTTGGCCGACTTCTTCTCCAGGATGTGACGGGTGAAGGCGTTTTTGCCTTTGAATTTGCCGGAGGCGGTTTTCTTGAACCGTTTGGCCGCCCCGCGGTGGGTTTTCATTTTAGGCATGTCGTTCAACTCCTCAATAGCGAGTAAAGGGGCGATTTATTCGGCGGTTTCTCCGGTGGCCGGGGCTTCCGCTTTCTCAGCCGTTTTGGCATCCCGAGGCTTCTCGGCGCGAGGTTCCCGCTGGGTCTCGGCTTTCGGCGTCAGGATCATGATCATATTGCGGCCTTCCACCTTGGCGTCGCGTTCCACGTTGGAAATCGGTCGACAGACCTCAGCCAAACGGACACACAACTGCCGGCCCAACTCGGGATGGGTGATCTCACGTCCACGGAACATGATCGTGACCTTGACCTTGTCGCCGTCCTCCAGGAAGCGGATGGCGTTGCGGGCCTTCGTGTCAAAATCATGGTCCTCGATGTTCGGGCGCAGTTTAACCTCTTTGATACTGACAACTTTCTGTTTTTTGCGAGCTTCCCGTTCCCGTTTGCTCTGCTCAAACTTATACTTGCCATAGTCCATGATCCGGCATACGGGAGGCTTGGCCGTCGGCGCCACCTCCACCAGATCGAGGTTGCTCTCCTGGGCGATACGCAGGGCGTCGCGGATATTCAAAATACCCAGTTGTTCCCCTTCGTTCCCCACCAAGCGAACTTCGCGGACGCGGATCTCCTCGTTGATGCGCAGGTCCTTGCTGATAAATGTTCACCCCCTGATTTCTTTAACGAAACAAACAAAAAAATGCGGGGTCTTCCACCCGCATGCTTCTCCCATTGCACAACGCATCCAGTTCGGCATGGGCCGATTCTGTGCCGCGCGGCTCTGACGGATGAACCCAGGTGGCAACCTTTGTGCGCCTGGGTGAGAAGCGGATGGCTTCTGCTTGTTTGTCGTTCCGCTGGTTACTATAGCATACGACGGAATGCCTGTCAAGGGAAAGACTGTTAGATATCAATGTTATCCTGAACGATGAGGAAGTAACATGACCACGCATCCTTGTATAAGGTAAATTAAGAATTAGCCATATTCGACGATTGAAGGAGGACGGAAACGTTGCATTACTCAGTTACAAAATACGGAAAGCACAGTGAAGATACCAAGTTCACATGGGAAAGCGAAGTAAAAAAACTAATATTATCAATTGATCCTTCTGCAACGTTTTGCAATACAATTTTTTCATCAGAATATATTAAATTGTATTTCTCATCAGACTACCCTAATACTGCATTTCAAGCCACTATGAAAGATTTAGGCGAGTGTAAAGACATATAGAAACACGTTGGTTCAAAAAGCAAGACAATGAAAGCTCCGCCACCAATGGCGGAGTTTTTCTATTTCGCTAGCCTCAATGTAACACCATTATTTTCCATTGAATAGAATTCAAATAGCCGGGTGGATCTCGGCGAGGGAATTCAAGGATATGGAGTTGGTGTTCGTGGCTAGTGAGATGGGTACCGGCGCCGTTACGCGGGAGGTCTGGTTTGACGGACGCCTCGTGCCTTTGGAGCGCAGAGATATCTGGGGATTGATCGACAACTCTCCCGTTCAGAACATTGTCGTCACACCAGCGCAACGGCGGGACGGCCATTTCCCGCTCAAAACGGTTCTGATCACGGAAATCAAAGAAGCCGATGACCTGAATGGCCTGTCAGAAGGAGATATCGTCCTTTCCGGCATTCCGGCGCTGTTGGCTACCGCTCGGGAAAAGGGTCTGCGCACCTGCATCGCTTTCTTCATCGAAGGCGGTCAGCAGGATCTGGAGGAAGCCAGTCGGGCGGCGGCTGCCCATGATTATGCCGTCGTCGATTTTGACCTGCCAACAAACATTCCCCTGGAACTGATCATCGCCCGCTTGCAGAATAGCAAGACGGTGCTGCTTAAAGCGGAGAAAAGTGTGGAAGCGATGGAGGTCGCTTTCGGCGTCCTGGAACAGGGTAGCGACGGCGTCCTGCTGACCACGGACGATCTGAATGAGATCATCCGGTTGAAAGCATTCCTCGCTCGCCAGGGAGCCGAGCGACTGCAACTGCATCCGTTGACAGTCACGGAGATCCGCCATATCGGGATGGGTCTGCGTTCCTGTATTGATACAACGGGGATTATGACGCGCGATGAAGGGATGATTATCGGTTCCACTTCATCGGGCGGGGTTTTTGTCTGCTCGGAGACGCATTACCTCCCTTACATGAACCTGCGTCCGTTCCGGGTCAACGCCGGCGCCGTCCACTCCTACGTCTGGCGCCCCGGCAACGCCACCGACTATTTGACCGACCTGCGGGCCGGCCTACCCGTGCTGTGTGTCAACACAAAAGGGGAGACGCGACCGCTCAGCGTCGGCCGGGTAAAGACGGAGGTGCGGCCGCTGCTCCTGATCCGAGGTGTGGCTGACGGCATGGACTTGAACGTGATCGTCCAGGATGACTGGCACATCCGTCTGATGGGCGCCAATGGAGAACCGCGCAACGCCACCACCATCCAGCCGGGAGAGCAGCTTCTGGCCTATGTCTGCGAGCCAGGCCGGCATGTAGGCATCAAGGTGGATGAAAAGATCATCGAAAGCTAGGAGGCAGCGGCAGCCATGACAGGAAAAGAGATTCGCCTGAACCGGCTCTTCTCGGCTTCCGGGCAGTTGCTCGCCGTTCCTATGGACCACGGCGTCACCTTGGGTCCCCTCGACGGCCTGAAGGAAATTCGCCATATGGTCAAAGCGGTTGCCGATGGCGGCGCCGATGCCGTCATCGTTCATAAGGGGTTGGCACGGCAGATCGCCGGGGTGCTATCGTCGGGACAGTGTGACCTGATCGTTCACTTATCGGCCTCGACTGCCCTTTCGCCGGAACCAAACCACAAGGAACTGGTCTCATCGGTGGAACATGCCGTACGACTCGGCGCGACGGCCGTCTCCGTCCATGTCAACCTGGGCGTCTCCTCGGAAAAGGGAATGCTCGAAGACCTGGGCCAGGTGGCTGACGCCTGTGAACTCTGGGGCATGCCGCTGCTGGCGATGATGTATGTCCGTGACGGCGATAAAGCAAGCGAGTATAATCCGCAAAAAGTCGCCCATGCAGCCCGTGTCGCTGAAGAACTGGGCGCCGATATCGTCAAGGTCAACTACACGGGTTCGCCGGAAAGCTTTAGGACGGTTACCGGCAGTGTCCGCATCCCCGTCATCATTGCTGGCGGCGTAAAGACAGGAACGACGAAGGAACTGCTCGCTATGGTCTACGAGGCCCAACAGGCCGGCAGCATGGGCGTGGCTATTGGGCGAAACATCTTCCAACATGGGCGCCCGCTCCAGCTTACGGCTGCCATTCGACGTATCCTCGACGGCGCTGTGGAGGCTTCCCGACTGACAGAACTGGCGTCCTCCGTCGACAATTAGCATCCGAAGGAACCAGGAGGAATGAACTGTGACTCAACAAAAGCCCCCTTCACAAACCACCAATCGCTCCTGGGCTGGCTTCACTGTCACTTTCCCGGGGAACGCGGCGCAGGGGCTGAATTCGTCAGCATCTTCTGATAAGGAACCTGTTGAACTCCGAAAGGCGGTAGCGCTCCATGACGCTGGCATCGACGGTGATAAGGATGCTGTCATTCAAGCTCATCAAATACTCACCGAACTGCGTCGGCGGTCAGCAGCGCCGCTAGTGGAAGCCTACTACGGCAGTGTCGTCTGTCTCCTGGGCCGGGACGCCGTCGATCCGTCGGAACGGTTTGCCAAGGCGCTGGAGGGTTTGAAGACACTTGACAAGGTCGTCAGATCCCATCCCGACCTAGTTCAGGCACGGGTCCTACGCGGCCAGGTTTGCTACCGCCTGCCCGAGCAGTTCTTTCACCGCAGCCGCACGGCCATCGAGGACTTCCACTACCTCATCTCCCGCCATGAACAGGACAGCCGCCTCTTTTCCGCCGATTTTTACTGGCGCATCCTCTTCCAACTTGGTGTGGCCTATAAAAACATCCACCTGATGCACGAAGCGAAAGCGGCTTGGTCCAAACTGCTCACCGTCACAAAAGACCCCCAATACCGCGCCCTCATCGAACAAGAGGGCTTTGTCCCCCAAATTGGTTGATTCGGGAGGTTTCTGTCGAATGGCTTCATCAACTCCTTTTTCCATCCCCCGCGTGACCGCCTGGTCGGGCTTGCGAGAAGAGCCGCGGGCATCACAGAAACAGGGGATCACCCTCGCGCCGGCGCCCCAGCGGCCGGCGCCGGACGAGGCCATCGCCGAAGGCGTAGCCCTGCACAGCCAGGCGTTGACAGGAAACCGGGAAGCCATCGAAAGGGCTCTTGCCTACTTCCAGGTGCTGTACGACCGGCATCGCGCCGACGACCGCGTCGCCGCCTATTTTGCCGACTGCCAGTCCCTGGCCGGCAGCACTGTCGATGACTCCTACGGCATGTTTAAAATGGCGATCCCGGCCATCAAGCTTCTCGACCAGGCCGTGGAAAACCGCCCCGACGACCTGGAGATTCGCCTGCTTCGGGCGTACCAGAGTTTCCGCCTTCATGAGGGCTTCTTCCGTCGTACCTCGACGGCCATCGGCGATTTTGAGGCGATCCTGGCCGCTTATGATGAGGGTCGCCTTGCGTTGCCTCCGGAAAAGCACAAGCAGATCCTCTTCGATTTAGGCTGCGCCTACCATCGTATGGGCATGGCGGAAGCGGCCGATGAGGTCTGGAACCGTCTCCTCGCCATCGACTCCGAGGGGTCTTTTGTCCGTCCTGTCGAACGGGTGCGAGGCGACTTCCACGCCGATGAAGAGGCCAAACTGCTCACGTTAACCGAAAAGGCGGATCTGCTGCGCGAGGGGGCACGGCTTTTTGAAGCCGGCGCCGCCGGCGACAGGGGCGCAGCCCGAGTCGCCCAGAAACTGCTGAAAAAAGCCCATGAAGCCGACCCGGAGGACGCTCTTGCCTTGGCCTACTCCGCCTCTGCAACGGCGCTTATCGAAAAAGACGCCCTCGAACCGCAGGCTCTCTTCGGCAGCGCCATCCGGACGATGAAAGTGCTGCGGGATGCGAAGGAAAAGGACCCTGAAAACGTGCGCATCCGCCTGTTGCGAGCCTACCTGGCCTATTCCCTGCCGGAAGCCTTCTTCCATACAGCCCAGACGGCTGTCCAGGATTTTCGTTTCGTCCTGGAGGCTTATGAGAAAGATCCCTCGCTGCTATCGAAAGAAGAGTACGCGCGCGTGCTTCACCACCTGGCAGAGTGTTGCCACCGCTCCAACAATGACTTTGAAGCCAAAAAAATCTGGGCACGCCTGTCTGCCGACTGCCCTGACTCCCCCTATTGCGCAGACATTCCTGTCTCAGCCCGAGAAGAGGTGACGCCATGACCCTGGCTTTTGAAGACCGCATCCGGGCTGCCCAAACACCCGACCTATTCCGCCGCTACTTTCGAGAAGCTTCCGACGCCATGCCCCTGGAACGGCTGGCAGCCTACCAAAAAGAGGCCCTCAAAGAGATCGTGGCCATCGCCCATGCCAGATCACCCTTTTACCAAGAAAAGTTCCGCGAAGCTGGCATCCGGCCTGAGGATGTGCAGGAACTGTCAGACCTTGCCAAACTGCCCTTTACGACCAAGGACGACCTGCGGCAGGATCCCTGGCGCTTTCTCGCCTGTGACAAAGCCGATGTGAGCATCATCCACGTCTCTACAGGAACGACAGGCGGTAAGCAGATCTATGTGTTGCACACCTGGGACGACTACTATATGCACGACCTGGCGCCAGGCTTTCCCGTGCTCGTCCCTGTCGGTCGCGGCGACATGGTGCTGAACGCCCTGCCCTACGAGATGAGTTCGGCTGGTCTCGCCTTCCACAAGTCCTTCATCAATAGCTGCGGCGCAACCGTCCTCACTGCCGGCAAGGGAGGCGCTTACTCGACGCCGGAAAAAACGGTGCAGATGATGCGCGACCTGCAACCTAACTGCGCCATCACCGCCCCTTCCTACGCTGTTACGCTGCACGAGACGGCGAAAAAAGAAGGGTTCGACCTAACCTCCATCCCCTGGAAAAAGATGTGGCTGACAGGCGAAGGCTGTTCCCCCGCCTTCCGGGAACGAGTGGAAGAACTCTGGGGAACACGAGCCAATCTCTATTACGGCACCCTCGAAGGCGGTGTCGTCGGTATCGAATGTGACGAACACCGTGGCTATCACGTCACAGAAAGCCATGTCATCCTCGAGGTTGTAGAGCCGAAGACAGGCCGACCATTAGAACCTTTGGAGGTCGGAGAGATCGTAGTCACCTGTCTTACCCGCCGTGACGCGCCCTTGATCCGTTACCGCACACAGGACTTGGGCTATTTTGACCCCGACCCCTGTCCCTGCGGCGTCCCCTTGCCACTTCTGCACCTGCGGGGCCGGCAAGGCGACCAGATCCGGATCAACGGCTTTGACTTCTCCCCCTTCTACCTGGAGGAGTTTTTGATGCGCCAACGTGAGGTGGGCAACTGGTACCAGTTCATCGTCAAGGCAGGAGACAACGACTGTTTGAAAATCCGCACCGAACTGGCGCCGAAGGTGAACGCCACGGCGGAACTGGCCGACAAGCTGTCCAGCAAGATGGAGTACGCTGTTGGCGTGCCCTGCGAGGTAGAGATTGTCGACACCATCCCCCGTCCTCGCGGCAAGACAGTCCGGGTTGTTCGGGAGGAGGCAGCGCCATGATCATCGATGCCCATGCCCACCTGTCGAACACCGAATACGGCAACAACGACCTCTATCAAGCCCAATTGCGCGAGGCTGGCATCGACGGCGCCGTCGTCGTGCCCGGCGGCATGATGGATGTGCGCAAGATGACCGATTACATCACCGGCCGGGCAAAACCAGAAAAACCGATCCCAGACAATGCCTACGTTTCTGCCGCCTGTATCTTGCCTGGCGCGAAGCTGACCGGCTTCGCCTGTGTCGATCCCCACGACCCCCAAGGCCCTGAGACGTTAGAAACACTTCTGAAGGCTGGCTTTCGCGGGCTCAAACTATCACCGATGAGCCATCAGTTCTCCTTCGCCAGCAAAGGCGTGGCCGAACTGGCTGATCTTTGCGGAACCTTCGGCGTCCCCCTTTACACCCATACCGTCTTCAGTCCCGGCGCTTCGACGGCCAAGTTCGTCTCCCTCTCCCGCCGCTTTCCCAAAGTGAACTTCATCCTCGGACACATGGGATTCGGACCGGCCGATCAAGAGGGGCTGGAAGCGGCCATCCAACATGACAACTTCTTTCTAGAAACATCAACGGGCAGTTTCCTGCATATCAAGGAGTCGATCCGACGGGCCGGTCCCTCCAAGGTCATCTTCGGCTCCGAATTCCCCCTTTCCCATCCCAAAGTCGAACTGGATAAGATCCTCCTCCTGGGACTGAAAGGGAGCGACCTAGACAAGGTGCTCGGCGGAAACATCGCCCAACTCACCGGCATGGCGCTCGCCAGGAGCGACAACCCATGACACCGGAAGAGCGGCTGAAGGCGCTGAATGTCGCTCTCAGTCAATACCGCAAGGCGTCTTTCTACCGGGACCGACTGCCGGAACAACCTCTGTCCTCTCTGGGGGAGCTAAAAAACATCCCCCTGATGACCAAAAGGGACCTGATTGACCATTCACCCTACGGCATGCTTTGCGTGCCTCATGCTGAGGTGCTTCAGTACCATGAATCCTTCGGCACTACAGGTACGCCGGCCTCCACCTGGTTTCATCAGGGCGATCTGCGAGACAACGCCGACCAGGTCAACGCCTGCGGGATCGATTTTCAACCAAAAGACACGGTCCTCGTTCGCTTTCCCTACGCCATCTCCATGATCGCCCATGCCGTTCACCGGGCGGCACAAAACCGGGGCGCCGGTGTCATTGCCGCCAGTTCCCGTTCGGCCGTCAGTCCCTTTCCCCGGATCATCGATCTAATGGGCAAGCTTCAGGTGACCGTCCTGGCCAGTCTGCCGCTGCAAGCCTTGCTGCTCGCCGAGACGGCAGAGTTGCTGGGGTTGCAGCCTGACCGGGACTTTCCTCACCTGCGGGCGTTGCTCCTCGGCGGGGAACCGCTCCCACCGGGTCGACGCCGCCTGTTGGAGAGTGTTTGGGGAGTGCCGGTCTTTACCATCTACGGCATGACTGAAATCGGCACCGCCGGCGCCGCCTGTCGCCATGGGAGGCTGCACCCGTTGGAAGATTACTTCATCTTCGAAGTCCTTCGAGATGACCTTTCTGGCGAAGTGGCACCAGGCGAAACGGGCATCCTGGTCGTCACCACCATTACCGACAAAGCCACACCGGTCGTCCGCTACGTCACCCAGGACCGGGTCCGCCTGATTTCCGAACCTTGCTCCTGTGGCCGGCAGGCCACTCTTGAAATCCGAGGCCGGACCGCCCACACAGTGACCTTGGGTCAACAGACCCTCGACCTTTGGGACCTTGACGAACTCGTCGACCGCCTTCCCTGCCGCCGTTTTTGGGTCGTGGGCGTCGAACCACCGGGACTGCGTTTTGTCGTCGAGTCGGAACCGCCGGTCAATGAGATGCCTCCTGGCATGATCACAGCACTTGAAGAGAAATACCGCTTTCCCGTGACCGTCGATTTTGTTCCCAGAGGCGCTCTCTATGACCGGAGGGAACTGCTCAGCGTCGGCGTCGTCGGCAAACCAAGGTACATCTATACGGCAGAGGAAATGGCGTCAGGCGCCTACCTGCGTTCAACAAGGATATAAAAATGTGTCGTGGCAATCATTGCCAATCAGAATACTGTGTAAATGGAGTGGATCGAGTCGGCTCGACCGCTTCAATAGTATCAGAGGAGGGAAAACTCGTGGATCCAAAAAAAATGGAAGACGCGATGACGCAAATTCGGACAAAAATCGCAGAAGCCAAGAACGCTGAAAACAAGGTTGAAATCGTCGCCGACGCTGTCCGGGATATGATTCTCAACATGGGTGTCAACATCCCCGACAAAGCTTTTGACATCATTGAGAAGATCAAGTTCCCGAGCAATCCAGCGGCGGCTGTTCCTCCAGCACCGGCGCCAAAAGCCACACCCGCTGTGCCCGTTCCCGCGGTTACGCAAACCAAACCAGTCGTTCCCACCCCCCCTTTCACGATAACCAGACCAGTCGTTCCCACCGATCCAGAAAACGCAACAAAGCCGTCCACCCCCACCTTTCCCGTGACTGTAACCAAAGTATCCGTTCCTACTGTTTCCGTCACCCCTTTGCCCCCGCCACCGACAGTCGTCACGACTCCCACCTATCACGTTCAAGCCCTTCAAAAGGCTATGTCTAATATCCCCCAAAAAGCAAAGGTTTGTCCAACGTGCGGCCACGCGTTGACCAAGTAGGTATGGAACGACTAGGCCCTTGTCTCTACCGTGGTAGAGGCCAAGGGCCCTGTCTATCACATTGGGTAGTTTTTCCGTATCATATTATTGAAGTAATTAGCTTCGCTAAAATGGAGGCGAGAAGAGAAGAGTGACATAGCAAAATACGGCTACTGCTGGTTGCGAGTTGGGAAAGACGTATGTAACATCCTGAAGCGCACCGTCTCCGACTTTGCCCTTGTACTAGAACGGTATGGGCTGCTGGTCGATCTCATTGTGGAAGATACGCTGCCGCTTTACCCTTTCAGACTGCAGGGACTGGAACAACAAATAACAGGGGGCTTACCGGATAAGGTACAGCAATCCTTACGAGGGTTAGAGCAGGAAGTATCAAAATTATTTCTAAACGAAGGCAGCAATAATCCCTATGCTTATCTGACGTTAAACGCGCCAAGCAGCGTAGAACTTGCCCAGTCTTATCAGGATTATTACAGCCTATTGCGTTTTTCCGAAGAGAACAGATGGCTCGAATTACAAGGCATGATAAGAACCGAACACCAGGTTCCCTATGATTATGTGGAGCCAATGGTTATGCCGAAGCGACTTCAAGGGAACGAAGCGAGGTGAGCGTGGGGGACCGGTCAATGATCCGGCCCCCGCTGTTTGTAGCTCTTTCCCTTTTTACTTCGTTATATGGCCATAGTGGGGACAAGCTCTTGTTCTTCTTGAGGCTTTCGATGATTGTACGGGTGCTGGCGGACGATAGACAGGGGTTGAAGCAGTACCGCGTGATTGGGCAACGGGAACGGTTACGACAGTAGGGACAGGGGCATTGAAGTTTATTTGGTTGAGGGCTTCGACGGCGCTAGGGGGCAGGGTAATTCCCAGATTGAGAATCATGTTCCGGACGGCGTCGGTAATGACTTCCTTTTTGTTTTGGCTCGAATTAACACCTGACAGCTTTTCACGTAATTGTTGAACAGATGCTTCGATTGTTTTTTGATCCATGAAGACACCTCCTCTTTTTTCTCAGAGAGTGTTGCATATTTGTAAAAAACACTCTCCATTAGTATCCTACTCAAAAATATACCAATTGGCACAATTTAAAATTGGTTTTTTATTTTTAAGACTGCCTGTCGAGCGTTTGGACTAAGTCTCTTACAAGCATGTTGCTTGGTTAACGATGACAACGACTTTATTGAAGCTGCGTGCCTATGCGGCGAGATCCTTTTTGTGCCCAATCGTTGCTTTTCGCATAATATAGAAAAGAAAATACGTCTGATGGGTGTGGTGCCTATGGATAGTGCGATTCGGGATGGGACGACTTCGGTGTGTGTTGGACCAAACCAAGTCGTTTCAACACATGTGGAACTGCCTTGTATTCATCCATATCCAGGTGAAGTGGAGTTTGACTGTACTGTCGTACTTCGCAAGGTAGTTCCCGTTCAAATTGACGCGAATCTGGCTGAAGAGAAGGAAAAATGCGCTTTCGGCGCTATTGGCGCCTCTGTACACATCATGGCGGCAGTTGTCGACTTTAAGGCAATAGAGCGTTGTTCGTCGCGTCATCAGATAAAAACCTTTGGAATACCGAAATCGGCTGTGATAGTCGCCTATCACCCACTAAACGTACGTTGCAAGGTCGAAACCATTGGAGGTAACAAAAAGCAGTATTCGCACGGCAATATCAGAGTAACGGTTCATTTTGATGCAGTTGTTATCTTTTCTAGTACTGTTGAAGGTAGAACCGGTAGAACCTATGTTGTTTCACGTCAGTTTAGCAATCTGCAATGTGAATGCTGCTTTCATGTGCCCAATCCCGAGATGGGCCGGTTAATAGCTCGGGCCAATCTATCGCCAAAAGGCAATGGATACTACCCGGTTGCTATTGTCACAAATGAGAAAGAGGCAGTTCCCTAACGGTGAGCCGCCTCTTTTTTTATCAGGTTACTTTATGACGAGTGATGAGACAAGCGTTCCCTGGCCAGATTGATGCGACTATGGTCAAGGAGTGGGATGCAACAAAACGGTTACAGCAGACACTCAGCAGCATAGACCCGAACGTTGTATGTGACCGTATCCAATGTTGTTTCTGGAATAGGAATTGTTACATTAATGGGTTCATTCAGGAGGATGCAGTCGACGAACTTGAAACAGACGGGGTTTGAAGAATTTGGACGATAAACTTCGATCAAGAACTTATAGGGTCGGTTGACCAATTCTGTACAGGCCAAGCTTAAGGTAACTCGAACTGCGCGGTTAGGGTCACATTCCAACGAAAGGGGCAACGGCGCGATACTATTCGGGCCTACGCTGATACTCGCAACTTTGTCAATAAGCCCCATGACTTTCTCAAGGCAGCGATGGGTACGGGCCCGATTTCCAAGAGCGCATCTACCGTAAAGGAATAGATATCGACGTTCGGGCAAACCGCGGTGTTTCCAGGTGTTTCCACCTTAATACCCGTCAATCCGGTAGGTGGATCGGGGTCTTCAAATATGCCCCCGGATAATACATTCACGCCTTCGCAATCGAAGGCGATAACAAAGTGACTGAGATCGCTGAACTGATTTCCTGTTCCCGGCTTACACACACTGTAGGTAAATGTGGATGTGCCACTAGCAAAATCGTAATCCACACCTAGAAATGTGAAATTAAATTCGTAAACGTTTGGGACAGCGATGGTAGCGGTATTTTGGGACACCTCAGGACATATGATCGCCATCTCATCCCCCTCTTTCCTGTTTTGATATCATCCTACTCACTCTGGACTATCGCCGTTACAGCCGAGAAACCTGTCTTCTTCGCATATCCACCGAATAGATCACAAAAAAAAAGCAGTGCTCTCCTTGGGGGAGGCCCTGCTAAATGCGCACGAAAAAGGTGCCTGCTTGTTAATTACACATTACAGAGTCGGGATTTTCCCTCTTTTGGATTTCCTCAACCAGTTGGGCGATAAACGCTGCTACTTCCATGGCCCCCTTGTCGCCTTCGCCGCGCTTACGGACGGCGACGGCACCGTTCTCGGCCTCCTTGTCGCCGACGACGAGCAGGTAGGGGATCTTCTGCACCTGGCCTTCGCGGATCTTGTAACCGATCTTCTCGTTGCGTCCGTCGACTTCGACGCGGATGCCCTGCTTTGCCAGCGCGGCCCGCACCGATTCGGCGTACTCGTGGTGGCGGTCGGTGATAGGCAGCACCCGCGCCTGCACCGGAGCCAGCCAGGTCGGGAAAGCCCCGGCATAATGCTCGGTCAGAATGCCGATAAATCGTTCAATGGAACCGAAGACGACGCGGTGGATCATGACGGGCCGGTGCTTCTGACCATCCTCGCCGACGTAGGTCAGATCAAAGCGCTCAGGCATCTGGAAGTCGAGTTGGATCGTGCCGCACTGCCAGGTCCGGCCGATGCAGTCTTTGAGATGGAAGTCGATTTTGGGCCCATAGAAAGCGCCATCGCCGGGATTGACCTTGAAGTCCATCCCTTTGGCTTTAAGGGCTTCCTCAAGGGAGTTTGTCGCCAGTTCCCAGATCTCGTCGCTGCCCATGGCTTTTTCTGGCTTCGTCGACAGTTCCACATGATACTCGAAGCCGAAGGTCTTATAGATCCGGTCGATCAACTCGATGACGCCGATGATCTCTTCTTTAATCTGGCCGGGTGTCATGAAGATGTGGGCGTCATCCTGGGTGAAGCAGCGGACCCGCATCAACCCGTGCAAGGCGCCGGAGATCTCATGGCGGTGCACCAGGCCGAGTTCGCCCATGCGCAAGGGCAAGTCGCGGTAGGAGTGGATGGCCTGCTTGTAGACGAGCATACCGCCAGGGCAATTCATCGGCTTGATGCAAAAATCCTGTTCGTCAATTTCGGTCACATACATGTTTTCCCGGTAGTTGGCCCAGTGGCCCGAACGTTCCCAGAGCGACCGATTCAAAATAATGGGCGTGCGGACTTCATGATAGCCGGCCCGCTGGTGCTCCTCGCGCCAGAAATTCTCTAGTTCGTTGCGGATGATCATCCCTTTCGGGAAGAAGAAGGGGAAACCGGGCCCTTCTTCGAGGATCGTATACAACTCCAGTTCCTGGCCGATCCGGCGGTGATCGCGCCGCTTCGCCTCTTCAATCCGGCGCAAATGCTCGTCCAGTTCGGCTTTTTTCGGGAAAGATGTGCCGTAAATGCGCTGGAGCATCTTGTTCTTCTCACTGCCCCGCCAGTAGGCGCCGGCCAGGTTCATCAGCTTGAGGGCTTTGATCTGACCGGTTGAAGGCAGGTGGGGTCCGGCGCAGAGGTCGACAAAGTCACCCTGGCCGTACATGCTGATGACGGCGTCTTCTGGCAGGTCTTTGACCAGTTCAACCTTGTACTGTTCTCCCCGCTCCTCAAAGAAGCGGATGGCCTCTTCCCGGCTGACCTCGCGGCGGACGATGGGGTAGTCGGCCTTGACGATGTCGGCCATCTCCTTCTCGATCGCCTCCAGGTCTTCCGGCGTAAACTTGTGTTCCGAATCAAAGTCATAATAGAAGCCGTTTTCGATAGCCGGGCCAATGCCCAGCTTCGTCCCAGGGAAGCGCCGCAACACCGCCTGGGCCAGCAGGTGGGACGACGAGTGACGATAGACCTCGCGGCCTTCAGGGTCGTCAAAGGTGAAAATCTCCAACTGGACATCCTTCTCGATCGGCGTCGTCAAGCCGACCACCTTGCCGTCGAGCTTGCCGGCGACAGCATGCTGAGCCAGCTTGCGGCTCAAGGCCTCGGCGACAGCGCCGACGGTCGTCCCCTGGGGAAATTCCCGGACAGCCCCGTCTTTCAGGGTCACTTTCACGATATTGCTCAAGATGTGCGTCCTCCTTAAATACAGTTAAGCCTCTCGCCCCGGTTCAGGGACGAGAGGCGGTAAGTCCGTCTCTTGGTTTCAGTTTAATCGTCAGGGAATGGCTTGTCAACTTTCGGAGACATGCTTCAAGGACCGGCCCTTCGCTAGGTATGTTGCATCTCCCTTTGCTCCATCGCCGCCAAGGCCTGGCATCGTTCACAGCCGGGACAGCGATGCAGGCGATCGCCAAAGACGGCTTGGATCGTGCTCAAGGTCTCACTGACCGGCATCCCCTCGCGGGAGTGAAGGACGACCTGCACCGGCGCGACAGTGACGAGAGCGCTGATCAAGAGATCCTCGAAACTGATCTCTTCATGATCCAGGTAGTCGCGGCTGAATCCGTCGACCACCTCGTTGTTGACCGGCTTGCCCTTTTCATCGAGCAGTTGGAACCCGCCTGGACGCAAGAAGACGTGCACCACCTCAACAGGCGACTCCTGGATCTCCAGAAAGTAGCGCAACAGGTGGATAAACTCGTTGTACTCCTTTTCCATCATATATTCGTCGACGGCACCGTCGACGGCGTCGGCGACAGCCTGTAGATAATCCTGCAAGCGGAAGCGAAGAAAGCCGTCCACATGGATCCGGCCGAAATTGACCAACACCTCCACTAGGCGTTCCAGGATGCGCTGGTTGCGGCCGATTCGGTACATGATGTATTCTTTTGAGACCTCTTCCTTGCGCTTTATTATAAGAAGGGCTTTGTCACCGATCAGCCTGCGCTCCTGTTCGTTGAAGTGCGGGTGATCAGCCCGGAGCCGTTTCTGAATCAGGTCCCGTTCCCAAACCTCCAGGATCCACTCCATGAGCACCCTGGCGCTGAACTGGCGCAGGATCAGGGTCATCTCGTCTGATGATTCCCCAGCCGGGTGATCCTCCAAATAACAGGTCAGTTGATGAACCCCGTTGGACCGTTCCTGCCGCATGCTAAGCCGCCAACCTTCCCCCGCCAGCGCCCGGATCTCCTGCATGAGCCTGTGGTTCAGACCGTCGAGATTGCGGCTCGCCCCGATCGATAAAATGGCTGCCAAGGAGTTCACCCCCTTTATGCTGTAGTATATGTGCGCCATTTTCAGAGTATACAGTTCGGGGGAATAGGCTTTCCTGCCCTGAGGGATTCTACAGGTGACCGCAGAAAGGGGCGAGGGCATGCAGCGATTACTCTGGTTACTGATCATCGCCTTTTTGCTTATCACCGGGATCACCTCCTGTTCACCCCAGCGCCGCCCGGCGGAAACACAGTCCCAGCAACAGGGGCAACAGCAAGGGAAGCAGGGGCAGCAAGGCCAGGAAAAGCCCGATTATCAGGATATGAAGACCATGATGATCGATATCATCAAGACCGATGAATACCAGCAACGCCTGGCCCGCATGATCCGCGACCCGGAATTTCAAGCGATGGTTCTCTCCCAAGATCCGAAGTTCCAGAAGACGCTCCAGGAGATGCTCCGCGACTCCAAGTTCCAAGAAAACCTAGCCCTGGTCATGAAGGAAAAAGAGGTCCGCAAGTCGATCAAAGAAACAATCAAAGAAAGCATGGACGATCCGGAGATCAAGAAAAAAATCCAATCAGCCGCCAAAACCCAGGAAGGCAGCAAAGGCGGAGGTGGGGGCGGCGACGGTGAAGGCGGCGGCAAGGAGGCCGGCCAGGGCGGCGGCGGTGAATAAAACCGGCGCAGTTCTATCGCTATCCCTGCTCTAAACGAGAAAAAAGCGAAGATTTCCGCCAAAAACAACGGAAACCTTCGCTTTTTCGCATCCATAAAACCGAACCGTCCGGGATAAACTACCATAGGGGCCAAATCGGTTCAAAGACCCTACTGAAACTCACTTTTTAATCGGAATCTAACAGGCGCTTAACCCTGCGGGGATAGGATTGGTATCAGAACGCCACTGACCGGAAAGGAGGAAACCCGCATGTTATTTCGCGGGCAACAAGGAATCCTTCCCATCGAACAGGTGATACAGGCTTTTCAACGATTCTCCGGTGAATACCCGGACGCGCGAATGCACCTCTGGATCGGCACCGACAGCCAGTCCCACGGCGCCTCAACCCGTGTTGTCACATCAATCACCGGCTATCGGGAACGCAAAGGCGCCCAGTCCTACCAGTACACACAGGTGCTCAACCGCTGCCTCCCTCTCGGCGAAAAGCTCGATTTTGAAACCCACATGTCCATCGAGGTGATCGGCAAATTGCGCCATGTCCTCAACGGTCGCCTGCTCTGTTGGGAACTGGAGCTACATATCGATGGCGGCGAGAACGGGCTCAGCCGTCTCCATCTGCCGCGGGTGGTCGGCTGGGCCGAGAGCCTGGCTCCCGTCTATCAATATGCGGTGCGGACGAAACCCTTCGCCGTGGGCGCCACGCGGGTAGCAGACCGTTATTCCAAATGACGGCAAAGGGGCATAAAAAGGGCCGGTTCAACCGCCTGCACTGGCCCGCAAGGCCCCGCGCATCTCCCGGAGCGTGCCGTCGATCTGTGTGAAAATCCTTTCCAGTTCGAGTTCATCATGGCCGAAAGATTCCGGTTCCACCAGTTCTGGCTCGTGAAACTCATCCCACTCGATCTCGGGATAGCGGTAGGTGACGGCCAACCGGCCAACGACGCGATAGTTGACCTTAAAGTAAAATGAGAGGTTCTCCATCTCGGCGTTTTGAGGGTCCCAGTCCGAAGCTACCTGGACGCTCAAACCATCGCCCAGTTTCGCCTTCAGCAGAGTGACGGCGCCCACATTCAGGTTCGCCGGGCAGACGGTCAGGTGTTCAGCCATCAAAACAGACGCTTTCTGTAACCGCGTCAGCAGGGGCGTCTGAATCTTTTCTCCATAAAACTGCTGAAACTTCCGGTTCAGGTGACCGGCCTCCTCGGGCTCCCGTTGGTGACGGACGCGATCCAAGGCCGGCGCCAGTTCCCAGCGTAAGATCGGCAGCACCAGGGAGTAGCAGACATTGCAGAGCCGGACGGGATCAGAGATCGGTTGGACATGGTCCATGCGGGGCAGGATGGCCCGCACCTCTTCGTGGAGCAGGAAAGGGGCCTTGCAGCAGGAGCAGCGCGCCAGTTCCTGCGGCCGCAGGCTCTGTGGGTGCATCCCCCGGCGGCCCAACTGGAAGCTTAATTCGAGGATGGTCAACGTCTCAAAGTGGTGGGCGGGATCGGGCGAGGGGCTTTTGGTCATGGGCGATTCCAGGCGTCTCAGGATGCCCGCCAGATGGCGCGCATAGGCGCGGATCTGGTCTGTCTCAAGATCCTTCGAAACGGCCTGACGCATGACCATCATCTTCTCATCGGCCTTGTTCGTCTCTTCTGCGATCAAGCGCAGGTTCTCGGCGATGTGGGCGGGAACCTCCAGACCGTATTTATACATCATGGAGTGCTGCAAGACGGCCCAGAAATGCTGACCCACCGTCCGCACCTGGATTTCGGCGAAGAGGGTGACCGCGCCGTCAGCCGTATACATGTCATACTCGACGATCAGGTGATGGCTCCGATAGCCGCTCGGTTTCGATGAGCGGACAAAGTCCTTCTCGTTAACCAGGCGCAGGTCCTTGCGGTTTTTGAGAATGGACACGACCCGCGCGATGTCGTCGAGGTGCTGCACGATCACCCGCAGACCAGCGATATCTTTGATGCGGCTGCTGATTTCCCCGTTGACGGGCCAACCATAACGGCGCGCTTTTTCCACGAGGCTCTTCGCTTTTTTCGTGCGGCTTTCTATGAAAAGGATCACTGGTCGCCCGTATTTCGCTTCCAAGGGCGACCGGAGCGATTCGAGTTTGACGCGCAGTTCCACTTCCATCTGCCGGTACGTAGCCAGCATGGTATCCAACTCAGCGACGGTCAGTTCCACCGGCAATCACCTCAACAGTCCGGGCCAATTTGCTTTCTCCAAAGAGACTCCAAAGAGCACTCTGTCGTACCATCTTTTTATTCGCCAATTCTTATCGTCGTTCCTTCACCATCTCTGATTATACAAGTATACAGATGGCAAATCGTTTCATTCTTGGACAACGATCAGGCCTTGCCTCGCCGCAGCGAAAAGAGAGGTTGCCGACCCGGCGTCAGCAGCCAGCCGGCGGCGAAGAGAAGCAGGGCCGAAAGGATTGTCCAAAAGAACAGGTAGATGAAAAAGGGACTGGGCAGCGACGAATCCCCCACCATGTAAGAGGGATTGAACAGCGTGGCCACGACAGGGACCGGGTTGATCGACTGGAGGACATGGGGCAACACCGGCGTGACCGGTTCAGACGGAATGTGCTGGGCCGTTACGCGGATTGACTCCGTATAATAGCGTTCTACGAGAGAGGCCAGG
Organism: Heliomicrobium sulfidophilum; assembly: GCF_057715735.1. NCBI lineage: Bacteria > Bacillati > Bacillota > Clostridia > Eubacteriales > Heliobacteriaceae > Heliomicrobium > Heliomicrobium sulfidophilum. The sequence continues at coordinate 2,066,702 of NZ_JBVTZZ010000005.1, read as the reverse complement.
AGCAACGTGCCTACCCCATAAGCGAAGAGCAGACCATAGGAGGCCGTCGTGGCGATCGTCGTTCGCCGGAGCGCCGCCGAAGCGGCAATCCCCAGGCTGCCATATCCGACGATGGTGTTCAGAAAAAAGATCAGCAGCCGCCCAATCTGCCCGGGCGACATGCCGCCGTAGAGAAAGACGATGGAATAGACCGGCAGGGCGGCCAGGACAAGCAGGATGATAAACGCGATGGCTGACAGCAGTTTGTTCACCACGATGCTGAGCGGCGTCAACTGTGTCGTCAACAGCAGATTGAGCGTCTGCCGCTCCCGTTCACCGCTGATCGCGCCGGCCGTCAACCCCGGGGTGATCAGGGCGATCATCGCCAACTGCACCCCGGCCAACAGGGTAAAGAGCTCGCGGCTCCGTCTCGGATTGAAGTAGCCTTCTCCGTTTGTCTCCAGGTAGATGACGGCCAGGATGATCCCCCCCATCAGCGCCAGATAGAGGGCGATCACCCAGGGCGTCCGCTTGGCGCGCATCCGTTCCACCAATTCCTTCACGAGCAACGGTGAGAGCCCTTTTGGCCACGGGATCATGGGATCGCCTCCCCTGTGATTTCCATAAAAATGGCTTCCAGGTTGCTGCCTGCCTCGGCAAAGCTGACTACGGGCAGACCTCCTGTGATGAGGCTGCGAAGGATTTCTGCCTGTGTATTGTCATCGCCGTCGATGTTCACGACCCACTCGTCCTTTTCTGCCGCCACTCCGGCGATGGCCGGGTGGGAACGCAACCGTTCCATCACCGTCGGCGCCTCTGGCGCGCCTGTCAGGCGGATGCGGACGATCCGGCGGCCCTTCAGCCGCGACCGGATGGCGGCCACGCTTCCCCTGGCAACCAGTTCGCCCTTGTCCAAAATGCCGATGTCGTCGCAGATCTCGGCCAGTTCGGGCAGGATATGGGAACTGATGAGCACCGTCTTCCCGAGTCCGCGCAAATTTTTCAGGATTTCCCGCAGTTCCACGCGGGCGCGCGGGTCGAGACCGGAGGCGGGTTCATCAAGGATCAGCACCGGCGGGTCGTGGACGAGGCAACGGGCCAATCCCAAGCGCTGTTTCATTCCCCGCGACAGGCTGTCCACATAGGCGCCGGCCTGTTCGACCAGGTTGACCAACTCCAGGAGCCGCTTTCTAATCGCCGGCGGTTCCTGCGGCGGGATCCCCTGGCAAGCGGCGTAAAAGTCGAGATACTCGGTAACTTTCAGGTTGTCATAGACCCCGAAAAAGTCGGGCATATAGCCGATCCGCCGCCTGGCTTCCCTGGGCTGGCGGACTACGTCAAAACCGTCCACAAAGGCCTCCCCTGCCGTCGGACGGAGCAGCGTGGCCAGGATCAGCATGGTCGTCGACTTGCCGGCGCCATTGGGACCGACGAAACCGAAGATCGTCCCTTGGCCGATCTCCAGATTGAGCTTTTTGACGGCCTGCACCGGACCGAAGGACATATGGATGTCGACAAGACGGATCACGGCGCCACCCTCCCTTCCACCGTCAGAAGGGGAAACTCCACGAACTTGCGCAGCATCTCTTTTTGATCATGGGAAAGGCGAAGCCTCAGCTTTCCATCCGGGGAAAGGAACGATGGCAGGGCATCCCCTTCCAGGCGGTTATCGGGAGCGACCTGTTCCCAATCGACGAAGACACCCTGGCGCCAGTCGAAAACTTCTTTTTTGAAATGGAGGGATGGCTCATGGGACCGAAAGTGTATGTGAATCCACGTCGGCGCGAAGGCGCCCTTCTGACGCATGAAGTCGGCTGTGTTTGGCTCTTTGACGCCATAGTCGAGGATGAGCGGGCTGTCATCAAGGAAGAATCCCTCGGGAGAGACGTCGGCGTCAACGGGCCGATTCACTTCTTTCGGCAAAAAAGCGCCAGCGGCATAGCGAATCGTCCCGTCCGCTCCCGGCGACAAAGCGAGGGTCGAATGGACAAGTCCCAGATGAACGGCGGTATGGGGATGACCGGCGATGGCATAGTCGACGACAGGATCATCGGTCCATCCAAAAAGCTCCGCTTCACCTGAGGGCAATACCGGTCCACCGCGGAAAAAGGCGCCCAAAATGTCCCTTTCCCGGCTCGCTCGAACCGGTGAATTCGCCGGGGCTGTGTCTCCCGGAAGCAGTTTTTCCAAGGGGATCAGGCTGACTGGCCCGAATGAAGTGGACGTCTTTTGCTCCGTCCCGTCATCAAGCGGGGCATTGACGGTGACGACCTCTCCTGGCGGCAGGTCGCCCACAAGGATGACGTCAACACCGTAGAGGATCCGGGCGTCGCGGATGGCGAAGGGGGATCTGTTGACAACCATTCCCGTCAATCGACCGTCCCGGAAGATCAGTTGGGAATTGATGCTTCCCCGTTGCTTCGTCTGCTGCAACAAGGCTTTACGGAGAGACCAGAACTCCACGTCTCGAAATTCTGCGGTCATGGCAGTATCTCCGCCGGAGAGGAGAAGCTGAAGATCATCAGGGCGACTGTAATCGGGAACATCAAAGGGCCAGAGGACCGGCCCCTCCTTCACCTCCACTCGATAGGTCCCGCCTTCCGGCACGAAGAATGCCGCGCCGGTCGTGATATGGGACCAGCGATCATGCAGGTCAATCACGGAGAGGTTTTGGGTCAGCGCCCCACCCATCCGGTCTTTTGCGCCAAACAGGAACAAACCGACGCCAAAGAGCAAGGCCGTTGCAGGAATCGCCAGCCAGTTCCACTCCCGCCGGTCCCATCGCCCCATGAGGTAGTAGAGGACAGGACCGACGATCACGATATAAGCGCCAAAGAGCGCCAACAATACCCCGATGGACGGCGTCCGGAATGCGGGAATACGTTCCGCCGCCATGGCAAGGGCATGCCAGGAATCGATGCCCGGGGGGCCGCCATGCAAGCCGGCATGCTTCCCATCGAAAAGGGGAAGCAAGATCCGGCTCCACAAGGGGCTGTTGCCGGACCAGTGGGCGAGGGGCTCTTCGCCCAAGTCGTAGGCGCAGAACAAGACCTGGCCGTCACCGACAGGCCGCAGGGCGATGAGGGGGAGCCCTTTTTCCTCCACAAGGATCCGCCCCTCTGTCAGGTTGCCTGTCGCCACCGTGATCGGTCCATCGGGTACGGTTTCCATACCGGCTTTCTCAGCTAAACGGCTCGACCGGCTCAGACGGGTCAACGGGGATTCGGCCGGAACGGTGACGGGAGATAAGGCCAGCCAGGGCGCCGCGGAACGCCGGTAATCAACGCCGCCGCCGAGGACAAGGATGCCGCCGTTCTCCACCCATCCCCAGATGGCATCTACCTGAGCCGTCGACAGCTTTTCCGACGGAAAGTTGTTGATGACGAGCACATCCAGCAGCTTCAGCCATTGGGCGGTGTCGGGTATGTCCGCCTCGGAAAGCGGCTGAAGCCGATAGAGGACTTGCGTCTTCTCCCGGCGAAGGTTGCCGAGAAAGTCGGCTGTGCCTGCTTTTTCGCTAAGCACTCCAATCAACAGGTCCTCTCCATTCAGCATGCGACCGCCCACTTTTTCATCGGCGATCAGGGATCCATCGTCACCCTCCAGTCGGATGACCATGTTCGGCTGAAGATGCTGTCCTGCGGCGTAAAGCGTAAAGGTCTTCACCTCTCCCGCCGCCATCGACAGCGGGAGCGCATAGTGCCCCACCTGCGGTTCCGGTTCCCTAGAGGCTATGCGCAAGATGCCCTCGAGGGGAACGCCGGTGTTCGACACCTTGACCCGGATGGGGACAAGGTGATTGGGCTTGTAGTCGCCGCCATATCCCGGAGTGACCTGAAGACGCACCTTGGCCCCATTCGTGTTTCCCGGGGAAGAATGCCCGACCTTTTGCCTGTTTTGATCAAGTTGCCTCGCCTCATCGTTTTCGAAAGGCTCCGTCGCTGCGTTTTCAGCCTGGATTTGAACAGGCGCCGCGGGCGCCGGCACAGCCAGAGCCGGCGCCGGCGTCACAAAGGACATCATCCAGGTCAATAATATAGCCGTCACCGACGCAAATCGGACGAAATAACGGACTTCTTCGCTGCGTCGTGGTTTCAAATCCTCACCACCGCCTTATCTGTTCTCTCAAAAAAGACGCAACAATCGGCAAAAAGGTTGCTCCGGCGCCCCGTTTTCTTTACAATTTTTTCATCAGGATCATAGCCGTCCCGATGTCAGCGCAGGCTATCAAGGCTCTCCTGCTCTTTAACGCCCCTGCTCCTATGCATCTCTTTGTCCGGCACATCAGTAATGTCAGGGATGAAACAATCGTCTAGGCACCATTTGAAGAATAGACACAGAAGGGGTTCGAAAAATATGAACAGGATCAACTTGCGCGAGTACCTGCTCGTGATCGCCGGCGCATTCCTCTTTGCCCTCGGCACGCGCGCCTTTATCCTTCCTTCCAAGCTGGCGCCGGGCGGTGTGGCCGGTTTGGCGACAATCGTCTATTACCTCTCCCACCTGTCGCCGGGCATCGTCATGTCTCTGCTCAACTTCCCCCTCTACATCCTGGCGTACCGGAAGATCAACCGGGAGTTCGTCGTCAAGACTTTTATCGCCGTCACCCTGTCGTCCCTGTTCATCGACTGGCTGCAGTACCTGCCCAATTTCTCCACCCAGAATATCCTGCTGAACGCCCTCTACGGCGGCTTGATCTACGGTTCCGGCGTCGGCCTGATCCTGCGCGTCGGCGGCAGCCTGGGCGGCGTCAACATCATTGCGAAGATTTACTCCGTCCGCGCCGGCGTGTCTTTCGGCACCTTGAACCTCGCCTTGAATTCCATCATCGTGCTCCTGTCCGGTTTGACCGTCGGCCATGAAGCGGCCATGTATACCATCGTAGCCTTTTACGCCTCCAACCGTGTCGCCGATTTTATCCAGGAAGGTTTGCCGAAAAAGGCGGTCACCATCATCTCGAAAGACGCCGAAGCGATCGCCAGGGCCATTATGGGCGAATTGGGTCGCGGCGTCACCTTCCTGAAAGGAGAAGGCGCCTTCACCCATGATGACAAGAACATCATCCTCTGCGCCATCGAGCCGAACCAGCTCTTCGCCCTGAAGCGCGCCGTCTACGGAATCGACCCCCAGGCCTTTTTGATCATCTCTGACGCGAAGGAGATCCTCGGTCGAGGGTTTAAGTCCCTGCGACCAACGACATAATTGTTTTAGAGTAATACTCGATTCAGGCAATACAAAAAGAAAGGATGTTTCTTATGAGCCTGTTAGAGCAGATTGAAGAACGAGGTAAAGAGATTTCTACAGACTCCTACTCGATGTCAGTAGGAGAATTGCTGACGATGTACAAGGATGGGGATTTAGTCCTTCGTCCGGAATTTCAGCGTTTTTTTCGTTGGTCTCCAGAACAAAAGTCTCGCCTTGTGGAATCTTTGCTTTTAGGGATCCCGGTCCCATCGATTTTTGTTTCTCAACGGCATGATGGAAAATGGGAAGTCATTGACGGTCTACAACGGCTGTCCACGTTATTCGAATTAGCGGGAGAGTTACGCAGTCCAGACGGGGAAAAAAGACCACCTTTAGCACTGACGAAAACAAAATATCTGACTGATCTCAAGGACTTGCAGTGGGAAAGCGAGGTGCCATCGACACTCAATCGAACCTCTCATCTACCGTGCTGAGAGAAATCATGCACACGGTTGGCATCAAGTTCGATAATACGTGGCAAAAGAAATCTCCACTTATCGATCACCAGTTATTAAAGAGTAGGAACGAAATCGCTCATGGTGAACTGGTTCCGGTAGATATGACACTTTTTGAACAGTTACATAGGTTTGTGATTGAAAGTCTAGAACAATACAAGACAGAAATTGAGAACGCTGCTTCATTGGAAACCTATAGAAGTACGGTTTGATCAGCTTTATTCTCTTCTCTTTGTTTATGCAAAAAAAGAAGAACGGAGTATTTCCCCGCTCTTCGCAGTTCCCTATTCAGCTTAATTCTACTTCGACAGCACCGGCGCCTGAGACCTTCCCCACAACCGATTCCACCAACCCTTAACACCGCGCCGGTTCTGATCGAGTTGCATCTTCTGGCGCCACTTGATGATCATCTCTGTTGAGCGGTCCACAGAACGCCGGACGCCATCGACAGAGGACTTGACATCGTCGAGGCGCCGCTCCAGCACCTGGGCGCCGCTCTGCTGGGCGCTGACCATCTGTCCCACCGTCTCGCTCACTTCCACCATTAGCTTCTTCACCTCGCCCATAGTGGACTGGTTGTCCACCGACAACTTGTGAACGAAGGCCTGGCGCATCTCCGCGTCAGACTGGCTGGCGGCCACCTCCTGGAGCGTGGAGCGCATGTCGTCAAAAACGGTGTCCACATTGTGCTGCCAGGCGTCAAGGCCGGAGCGGAACTCATCGAGTCCCGCATTCATCCCCTGGCGGATGCGTTCCATCGATGTCCGCAGTTCACCGTTTACACTCTGCTGCAGGTTGACCACCCGGCCCTCCACCTTGCTCAAGTGCTGGTGAAAGCCTTTCTTCAGGCCCAAGACATCCGATTGCACCTCAACAATCTGCTGAAGCATCTGCTCCAGCCGCTCCTCGACGCGCCCATCGGCACGCTGCTCCTCCCGTGGGAGGTCGCGCAACAACTGAATCAGTTCCTGGGTCGATTCCTTGAACTCCTGCCAATCGACACTCAAGGCCGGCGCCTCGACGGACGTCTCCACCAGCAAACCGCTGGAACGCATCGTCCTCTCAGGATCAGGGTTTGCCCCTTCGCCCACTACGGCCGGCTGCTCCGCCTCCAGTCCAAACAGGCTAGACTGGACCCCACGGCGCCGCGCAAATTCCCGCAACGCCTCAAGGGGGATCAGGTACTTAAACCCTCCCGGGACTTTCTGCTGCCTGGCGGCCAAGTCGCCGCGATGGATCGCATCCCGCAGGGTGTACCGTTGCAATCCCGTTACTTTGGCGGCTTGCACAACCGTCAATTCATCGGGTAATTTCATGATTCCTGCCCCCTCCTTCTCAACCACCTATTCGACAGGTCTTTTCCATATCCTTCCACTCTATCCTGTTTATATCAAATATTTTCTTTCTCGGCAACGTTTTTTAAAACAAAAAAGCAGGCCGCCTTGGCCTGCTCCAGATTGCTGAGCATCCTCAGGGGTATTCCCCCCAAAATAGGCATCTACATTGCTTCTGAAATCATATGTAGATTGCTTCCGATAAATCTCAATGAAAAACTGTCTCATTCTATCCGGTCGAAAGCGCCCCCTAGCAAGCCGCCTCATAGGCGGTGATGATCTTGCGCAGGACCTCTTCTCGATCATCGGGATTGTGGACAAAGTCAAGACGACCCACGTCGATTGTCAGCAGTTCGCCGCCTTTATAATTGCGGTAATTGTTCTCGTAAAAAAGATTCAACATAGTCCAATAATCCCGTTCCACCGTCAACTCATCAGCGCGGCCGCGCATTTGGATGCGGCGGATCGCCTCGTCCGTGTCCACTTTCAGGTATACCATCAGCCGGGGCGGTGTCAGTCCCTCCAGCATGCTGTTCAACAGGTTTTCATAGACGCTGAATTCCTCTACCTTCAGGTACCCTTGCTCACGGTACAGGCGGGCAAAGATGCCGTCCGAGTAAATGGACCGATCCATGATGGCCCGTTCCATCCGCGAAGCCTCTCGGTATTGCTTGAAACGATTCGTTAAAAAATTGATCTGCATCGGGAAGGCCCACCGCTCGCGGTCATGAAAAAACTTATGGAGAAGTTGATTCTCATCTTCAAACATCTCGCTAAAGGCAACCAGGTCGAGCCTTTGCGAGAGGATCTGGACCAGACTGGACTTGCCGACACCGGTCACACCGTCAATCACTAGTTGCACCTTGGCTTCCGCCATACACCGCACTCCTTTTCGTATTTCATTTTGCTATGGTTGCCTACGCAACTCGCAACATTCAATCGGTTCGCCTCACTTGGGTTGCCTTTAGAAATCGTATATCCTTAGACAACGCTCACCTCGTAAATTCGCGAAAAACGTCTATTTCCCTTCTCCCTGTCGGAATGATTCGCTTCCCGAACAACCTTGCGCAGAAGGCAGAAAGGATTATGACAAAGCCTGCACCTTGAAGTTAGACAATCGGCAATCGCCTATGCTATACTGAAAAAAGTCAACAAGAACGTCTTCTTTAGATTTTTTGGTAATTGATAAATCTTCCCGCGCATAAATATATCTGGTAAAGCAAACAGAAAGGAGGATGCCATCGCTTGGTGCTTGCACTTCCGCCCTCGCCGACTCAACTCATTCAGGCCCTCTTTAGCGGCCTGCTCTTAGGTGTAACATTAGCTTTGCCGCTCGGCCCGATCGCTGTTGAAGTGCTCCGCAATTCCATGCGCTATGGTTTTTGGATGGGCTTGGCCGTGGGAACAGGCGCGATTATCGCAGACGGCTTTTACCTCCTGATCATCCAGTTCGGGCTCGTCCCCCTCCTGCAACAGCCGATCATCCGCACCGTCTTCGGACTGGTCAGCACAATCATTCTACTGATTCTCGGTTATTCCCTCTTCCGTCCCGGGAAACAGATGGCCCGCGCCGCATCCGGCGCCGTCGATGTCGTAACAGAAAGGGCGTCTGCTGGGAAAAACAGCCCCTTTCCCTTGCAATCGCTCTTCACTGACGTTACAAGCTGCCGTTCCAAAAAGCGAGCGCTCCTGAACGGCATGCTCCTCACCGGTTTAAATCCGGCGACCCTTACCCTCTGGATCGGCGTGGGCACGACTGCTGTGGCCAGTTGGAACTCCACATCCCCCTTTCTCGGTCTTATCTTCATCTTTGGCATTCTTTTCGGACAGGAGATCTGGTTTGCCGCCATCTCCCGGTTGGCCCGGACCCCCTTTTTCCAGTGGCAGATGCACATCCTCCCGAAGATTCAAAAAGTTTTCGGCGTTCTCATGATCGGCTTGGCCTTGGCGACCTTGTACTGGACCTTGATCGGCTGACAGGTGGAAACAGAGGAACCCCCTTGTCGCGATTTTCTCGCGGACAAGGGGGTTCCTTTTTTCCTTTACTTGCCCAATTGGCGCTTCAATGCCGCCAACTCGTCGTCCACACCAGAACCCTTGTCCAGGGCCGCCAATTCATCGTCAAGGCTGCCCGACGGACCGCGGGACAATTCCTTGCTCGCCTCGGCTTTGGCTTCCAGGGAGGCCACTTTATCCTCCATGCGGTCAAAGCCTCGCCGCGCCGACTGGCTGTCGAAGCCGCCCATCAGGTTGTGGACCTGCTGGGTCGCCTTGGCGGCGTTGGCCCGGGCAACGAGGGTATCCCGGCGGGCCTTCAGCTTGTCAAACTCGCCGCGCATATCAGCCAGTTGCCGCTTCAGCTTTTCCGAGGTAGCCGAGTGGGTCTCGAATTGGGCTTTGTATTCATTCATGCGGCTTTCGTGGTTTTTCTTGTCTTCCAGCGCCCGCCGGGCCAGGTCATCCCGTCCGGCATTGATCGCCTTAACAGCATCCTCTTGCCGCTTTTGCACCATCGCTTCGGCTTCCCGATACTGGGTTTCAAACTTCTTCGTCACCGCGATCTGCTGGGCAATCGCTTCCGAGGCGTCCTGAATATCCTCTTCCATGTCCCGCAGGTACTGGTCCAGCATCTTCACAGGGTCTTCCGCTTTGTCGAGCAAGGCGTTGATGTTCGCCAGGGTCAAGTCTTTCAGCCGTTTGAACAGGCTCATCTGGTGAATCCTCCTTACATCATCCACAATTCTTTATCCGTTCCGGTAACATAACAGCCGGCAGTTCCCCTAACCGGCGACGATGGACACCTCAAAGGCGTCGATCCAGCGGCCGTCATAATGGAAAAAGCGCCCTTCCTGCCACTCGATCCGATAGATGTCGCGTGCATCCGTTTCGAACTGCCAGTACATCACCTGACCGGTGCGCACCGGCGTCAATCCGAAGGCGTCCACAATCCCTTCCCCATTATAGTCAAGAAAAAAATGTTTGCCGTCAAGGATATATTCGGTCTTCACCTCATTGAAATTGTCCGTCCGTCCAGCAAAGGGGGTGATGACGACGGCCTTGTCGGGTATTGAGCGATCCATGAGGAGCCCCTGGCGCTGGCGTCCTGACTTCAGCCAGTACATCACCCAGCCAGGCAGGCTGTGATAGATCACCTTTCCTTCGATCACCCAGTCTTCGAGATCGAGGGAGACGATATCGTTGACATCAAGGTCGAAGAGCGTCCGTTCCCGAGCCACCGGCTTGCCGGCTTGGGTCTCCGATTCAAAGATCCTGCGCATGCGATCAAAAAGGCTCACGGCCTCACCTCCTCTACCATCTTCTCATAAAAGGAGACTCCTGAAAACACTCTATGAGCAGGCTATCCCGGCTTGTTCCGCCGATTTGAGCCGTTTATACTAGAATCGCCGCTATTTTACATGAAAGGATGAGTACCCATGCAAAAAATGTGGAAAACCGGCGTCGCCGCCGTAGCCATGCTGTCTCTCTTGACCGCCGCTGGTTGCAACAGTTCACAAGACCAGAAAAAGGCGCAGGAACCGCCCCAACAGGCCAGTCCGGCCAAACCGGACAGTTCTAAGGCGTCCACGGCGGAGCGCAACAAAAAGTACAATGCGCCGCCGGCCATGCAGATCGATCCCAAGAAGCAGTACATCGCCACGGTGCAGACCAACCGGGGCGCCTTCAAGATCGAGTTGCTGGCCGCCGACGCCCCGAAAACAGTCAACAACTTCGTTTTCCTCGCCCGGGATGGCTTCTTTGACGGCATCCGCTTCCACCGGATCATCAAGGACTTTATGATCCAGACAGGGGATCCCTTAGGTAACGGAACGGGCGGCCCCGGCTACACCTTCGCCGACGAACTGCCGCCCAAGCTCACCTACGGGCCAGGCGTCGTCGCCATGGCCAACGCCGGCCCCAATACAAACGGCAGCCAGTTCTTCGTCTGCAACGGTGAAAAAGCGAAAAACCTCAACCAGATGCCCAACTATACCGTCTTCGGCAGAGTCATCGACGGCATGGACACGGTGCTCAAGATCTCCGATACGCCAGTGACTGCCGGTTTCGGTGGCGAGAAGAGCAAGCCGTCCGAGGAAATCATCATGGAGAAGGTCACCATCGAAGAGACATCGCTTTAATGGGATTTAGCATCTGAATGCCACTTAATCCACGGCGAACCGTTCCGCCTTTGCCCGGGAGGACTGAGCCAGATTGGACAGCAACGAGGCTCTTTGGGCCACCTGTTCCGATAAAGCGGCCACCTCCTGGGCCATCGTCTTCATCACCGAATTCCCTGCATGCCCGCCGGACATCGTCGCGAGAAAAAACTGAGTAGATTATTTGGCCAATAAAAAAACCGTGATCACTCACGGCAACAGAGGGGTGCTTATCGGATGCGATGGGGTCGCTATGGGGTGCGTTTAGACACCTTTCGGTTACTTTTGTTCAGCCGGCCACTGGCATTTGCATTCGGGGCACTGCCAGGCCACGGTCTGATCGCCGTTGTAGTTCAAAATGCCGATCGTGCGGTAACAGGTGTAGGACTTTTTGATGCTTTTGTTTGCACGCGATTCCGTCTTGGCTAGCAGATTGGCGCCGCATTCGGGGCAGACCGTTAGCATCTTGCCCATGGAATTCATCTCCTCTGGAACTCGATTCTCGTTTTTGTTTCCCTGTGCCGGTTTTGGACTTCTGGTTTCTCATGAACCGTTTTATTTCGAGATGCGTTGTGATATACAGTCAACAAACGGGCATCATTGGTTGCAACATTTTCTATTCAATACCTTAACATATCTAAAACAACGACGGCAAGATGATTGGTTATTTACAGAAAACTTAGTTTTTCTCATTACGCAGGGGTAGGAAAAAAAGAACATCCGCTTCGACCCGGGTCTTAGGCAGGTTGCGGCGGATGCTTTTTTCTACTAAAAGCGCCGCTGGCTAAGCCAACGGCGCTTTTATCGTCAAGTGTGAATTAGGTTGAATGTGGTTGGTAGACAATTACCGCGCGCTGATAAACTCCTGCACCCAAGCGCCTTGGTAGTACCCGACGCCGATGGTGTCATAATTGGGGCTCAGGATGTTGGCGCGGTGGCCGGAACTGTTCATCCAGTCCTTCATCACCTGCTGGGCCGAAGTCTGCCCTTTGGCGATGTTCTCGCCGGCATAACCGTATTGGATGCCGTACTTGTCCATCATGGCAAAGGGAGAACCGTAGGTGGGCGAGTTGTGGCTGAAGTAGTTTTTCTGAATCATGTCGACGGCCTTATCACGGGCCATCTGGTTCAGGGTGGCATTGTCGGCGCGGAGCGGTTTCAGACCGGCTTTCGCCCGTTCGGCGTTCACCAGTTGGACAACCTGCTCGGCCATGGTCAACGTTGTGGGAGCAGAAGGCGTCGGTTGGGGGGTCGGCGCTTGGCTGGTTTGGGGAACCTTCAGGACTTGACCGACATAGAGCTGGTTGGCGTCCACGCCAGGGTTGGCCTGAAGTAGGCTGTTCAGGGAGACGCCCAGCTTAGCGGCGATTTTATACATGGTGTCGCCAGCGACGACACGGTACTGTCCAGCAGACGAAGCGGGGATCTGCAGCGTCTGCCCGGGATAAATGGCGCCGGAGGTAAGGTTGTTGGCCTTCATCAGGTCAGTGACTGAAAGGCCATGGCTGCTGGCGATGCGCCAGAGGGTGTCACCAGATTTCACCGTATAGGTGTTGGTGACGCCAGCCACCTGGGTGGCCGGGGTCAGCTTCACATAAGTGGACGAGTTGGTGACATAGCCTTTCGTTCCACTGGCGGTTTGAACATAGATCCACCAGTTAGGGTTTTTAGTCTGAGAGATTACTTTGACGGTTGTACCCGCCGAAAGGTACTTGTTCGAAGACGAGGCGCTGCTGGCATCGCTCTTCAGATAAGCGCCTTTGATCAGCGTCAGGGTGTCGCCAGGCTGCGCATAAATCCGTCCCTCAATGCCGCCGGGTGGCGTCGTCGAGGTCGGGGTGGGCGCAGGAGCAGGAGACGAATCCGGCGTAGGAGTCGTGGTGATGCCGCTCGGCATCACGACAGGCTTCTGCGGAGGCAGCACATAGGAAGCGGGGATGACCGGCGGCTTGGCCGTATGCCCGGTGATGGTTTGACCAGGGGTCCAGGAACCGGTGGGCAGTACCCGTTGGACGGAGAAGAAGTTGCTGCCGTACCAGTAACGGAAGTCGTTCACGGTGCCCAGAGCCGTGGGGCGCTTGTCCATGGTGTTGATGATCAGCGGCTGTCCGTTGACCATGCCCATGAAGATGGCTGCGTGGCTGATATACTTATTGCCGTTGGCGTCAGTGGCGTAGAAGGTAAAGAGGTCGCCGGGAAGGAGCTTTTCCGTCCCTTTGATCGTCCAGTAACTGCCCTCTTTGGCAGCGTAGACGCCCTGGACCTTCGTTCCAACGGAGCCATACTCACGTGCGGTTGTGGTGATGTTGAAGCCAAAATCGCTGTAGACCAGCGACGTGAAGTTCGAGCAGTCGACGATGCCATAGTCCTTGTACCCCTTATAGAGGTGACCATAGACCGTGTAGCCATGGTCCATGTACCAGACGGCCCGTTCGACGAGTTGGTCAGCGAGGCTGCCCTTGATGCTCTTGTACTGTTCGCGGTACTGGTTGACACGCGGAACATCTGTGTTGGTGTAGGTGCTCAGGTATTGGTTGTAATTGGCAATCGCCTGTTGAGTGGTGAACTTCTGATAGAAGGCCTCTGCCGGGGAGATGGCACTGGTGATGAAAATCACGCCGGCCAGCAGACTGGCGGCGATGGATGCGATCTTCCTTTTCATGTTGCGTCACTCCTTTCGCTAAAAAAATAAAGTCGCTATCGGGATAACGACTTGAAAAGAAAGACGAGTAGAAGTATAACGCACAATCAAGGATGATGCAACCCGCATCTATAAATTACATAGTATTACCGGACTTTTCTACATTCTGTAACTGGGCAAAATAGCGGTTTTATATCGATATTTAATCATGCCTTTGCAAAATAAATCGTTTGTATTACCCCTGTAATCATAACACATTTGCGACTTTTAACGAACAATGCTTCTATGGCATTTATCGCCTGAATATCCTGTTTCTAAGCATCGTGAATGTGGCGCTCCAATTCCCGAACCCTGCGTCCCAAAATGACCTTCGTTTCTTCACCGTGCGCCCCTATCCCGGTTCCACCGCGCTGTCCACATAGACTGTAGCCCAACGAGACAATTGGGCCCGCCCGGAGGACCAATCCGCGGCCATTTTTTCTAAGCGCTCCTCTTGTCCCGCCTCTTCCAAGGCGATCACCGTTACAGCGGCTCCGAACTGGGTCTCGTGGATGCGATAGCCCCGGAGACGCAGTTCCTGCTCAAACTTTCCGTACAAAGCGTAGTCGATCTCTATGGCGATGGGGCTAAACAGCCGCCGTTCGATGATTCCTGCCGCCTGCAACCCCAGGTTAGCACCCTTGCCGTAGGCGCGGATCAGTCCGCCCGCTCCCAGCTTGATCCCGCCGAAGTAACGCGTGACGACGACGACGCAGTCCTTGAGTCCCATCTTTTTGATCACCTCCAGGATCGGCTTTCCCGCCGTTCCTGAAGGCTCGCCGTCATCATCGGCCTTCTGTGTCTCATCGCGCTCGCCGCAGACATAGGCAGTGCAGTTGTGGGTGGCGTCCCAGTGTTTTTTACGGATGGCGGCGATAAAAGCTTGGGCGGCATCGGCCGTTTCTGCTCGATCGGCGTAGGCGATAAAGCGCGATTTTTCGATCTCAAAAGAAGCTTCTCCGTAGCCGCGTACTGTTCGATATTGTGGCAACATGCTGTCATTCACCTCAACCCTGCTTCGTGCTCCCGAGCAACGGGGGCGCTGGTCTCGCCCGGCCAGTTTCTCTTTGCGCAAGCCCCCGTCGAGGTCTTATCTAATTTAAACAAGATTCGCCCTTTTCCTCTGTTTCCCTTCCCGGTAATCCTTTCAAAAAGGCGAGGGATACCGCGCGAGACGACTGCGTATGACTAAAACAACAACGCGCAAGAATTCGGGAGGAAAGGGAGATTCAGATCATGGAACGGCTTTCATCGGTTTCCGTTTTCTTTCTTACCTATATCGCCTTTACGGCCTTAAGCTGGATTTTCCCCATGGACCGCAAATGGCTTGCATCGCTGGACAAACCATCCTGGTCGCCGCCGGGGATGGTCGTCGGCATAGCCTGGATGCTGATCTTCGCGCTCATCTCCCTGGCCGTGGCGATCCTTTATGAGAAGGTGGGCTTGCGCCGCCTCGGCCTCACCTGGAAGGCCGTCTTTCTCGCCAATGGGTTCTTCAACCAGCTCTTCTATGTCGGTCAATCCTTCAGCCGGAACCTCTTCTATTCCTTTCTCGATACGGCAGCCATCGCTGTGACGGCAATCCTGCTGGTCCTTGCATCATGGCCTTACTCTCGTCCGGCGGCGCTGCTTTTCCTGCCTTATGCCCTCTGGTCCTCTTTTGCCACTGCCCTCGCTTGGGCGATCTATCGCCTGAACCGGTAACGTAAAAAAGAGAGGTTCCCCATTCAGCGGAACCTCTCATCATGTGAGCTTCTTAAAACAGTATTTGTCTATACCGAAATCGTCAGCCCTTCCTCTGACTGATGGAGGAGTGAAAGCAGGTCCTTTAGCTCATCTTGGGTCAGAAGTTCAACCCAGATCTTGGGCAATTCCGATGAATCCCAGGCCATTCCAACATCCCTCCAGAAGCAAGTCAGTACGTAGCCACCTTTATTACTCCCTCTATTCTATAAGCCATTGATATTTCCTGTCGGTTGGGGATATTATTTTTTCGTTATGCTCTCCAAAAAAAAAACCCCGACTCTTGAGTACAAGAGAGCCGGGGTTTGCTCTACCTTTGCGGCAAAGCAACTCATTATTGTGCCCACGACCATGTTACCACAATGTACGTTTCGGTACAATCAAAACTAACGAAAAGGTGTCAAAATTTTGTTTAAACAGACTCCAATTTCCCAGTGTAGGTTGATACGCGAAAAACCTTTATGCATTTCACGAAAATGCAATTTATGTAATGGTAATTCATTTGTTTTCACTAATGCTTTCTGGGTACTCTTGGCTTTTTTTCAAATAAAACTTCCATAATCCGTCAAGTCACACGCTATGCTAAAAATGGCTTTTCAAAAAAAACAACCCCAGGAAAAAACCTGAGATCGTTGATTGGTATGGTTGGTGCCGGTGGCCGGACTCGAACCGGCACGGTCTTGCGACCGAGGGATTTTAAGTCCCTTGCGTCTACCAATTCCGCCACACCGGCAATCAATGGCATAGATAGTCATTTGGAGGCGGCACCCGGATTCGAACCGGGGAATAAAGGTTTTGCAGACCTTTGCCTTACCACTTGGCGATGCCGCCGTAGGTGACTTAAATTTTACCAGCTTCAAGGGCGATTCGTCAAGAGAGACTAAAGCAGAGGAGGTGATTGGCTTGGTCGACTTCTCCACTGATGTGGGTGATATCGTCTATCCCGACGACATCCGTCGGTTGGACCGCTATGTGAACCAACTCCGTGACGGTGATGAGCTGGTGATCTCTGTGGACGCCAATGACGCTCACCAGACCGATTCCATCATGACCTTCCTAAGAAAAAACGGGATGAAATTCCACACCGAGGGCTCTCATGACGGGCGGGAGTATTACATCGTCGCCCGGCGCAAGCTGCACTGACCTGACCGTGGGAAGCGGCGCTGGCCGTTCCGAAGCTGCGCTGACTGTTCGGCGCAAGCTGTGTTGAGACACATCCCCAAAAGCCAGACGGTTCCCGGGGATGGACAGCCATCCCAAAGAATAGTAACGCCACCCTGCACCGGGGTGGCGATTTCTTAACATTCTGGAGCGGGAAACGAGATTCGAACTCGCGACCCTCGCCTTGGCAAGGCGATGCTCTACCGCTGAGCTATTCCCGCAGATGGTGCCTCGGGGCGGAATCGAACCACCGACACGAGGATTTTCAGTCCTCTGCTCTACCGACTGAGCTACCGAGGCAAAATGGCGGAGCAGACGGGATTCGAACCCGCGATCTCCAGCGTGACAGGCTGGCATGTTAGGCCTCTACACCACTGCTCCGTGCCGACAAGGGATATTCTATCGTATATTGCCCTTGCCGTCAATGCTTTTTTCTGTGGAATTATTACCTATTCTTTGATCAGATCCTGGACGAACTTGGGCAAGCAGAAGGCGGCTTTGTGCAGGGCCGGCGTGTAGTAGCGCGTCTCCAGTTCGGGGATGGCGCTCACATCGACCGCCTCGGGGTCATACTGCTTGGAACCCATGGTGAAGCTCCAGAGGCCTGAGGGGTAAGTCGGGATGGAGGCCAGGTAGAGCTTGGTGACGGGGAAGATGGACCGGATGTCCTTGAACACGCGGGAGATCAGGTCAGCGTTGACGAAGGGCGATTCCGTCTGGGCGACCATGATGCCGTCGGGCTTAAGGGCGCGATAAACGGCTTGATAGAATTCGGCGGCGAAGAGCCCTTCGGCAGGGCCGACCGGTTCCGTCGAATCGACCATGATCACGTCGTACTCGTTTTCGTTCTCCTGGATATGTTTCACGCCGTCGGCGACCAGCACCTCCACCTTCGGATGACCGAAGAGGGCCGAAGCGATCTCGGGCAGGTACTGTTTCGACGTCTCGATGACGCGCCCATCGATCTCGCAGAGCACGGCTTTCTCCACCTTCGGGTGCTTGGCGCACTCGCGGATGGCGCCGCCGTCGCCGCCGCCGATGATCATCACTTTTTTCGGATTGGGGTGGGTGTTCAGCGCCACATGGCTGATCATCTCATGGTAAACAAACTCGTCTTTGATTGTCGTCATGACCATGTTGTCGAGGACGAGCATGCGCCCCCACTGGACCGTGTCGATCATGGCCAGCTCTTGAAAGGGCGTCGTTTCTGTATGCAGGGTCTGGGTGATCTTGCTGCTGTAGCGGAGGTTGGGCGTCTGCTCTTCTGTATACCAAAAACCGGAGGACATGCGCACATTGCCCCTTTCCATTCGATTCACAGACCGCTTCGCTTAGGCGAAGACTTCTGTTTTTATTTAGAAGAAAGAAATCACCTGCCGGTTGCAGGCAGGTGAAGGATGTCGGAACGGTTTAATACCACAAGGGAGCGGCGGCGAAGGCACAGCCGATCTTCTCCACCGTGTGGTCAACGGCTTGAACCTTGATCTCCTTCAGTTCCATGCCCCGTACCTCAAAGGCTTCCTGAACCATGCGGGTGATGCGGGCTTCCGCCTCTTCTTTGGTGAACTTGCCCGTCAATTCCATGATGACGCCGAAGCTGTCCGGCGATACGCCCACAGCGATGGCCGCAGCGATGGTTTCACCAGGAATGTCAGAGACGATAGAGCCATAGGCGGTCGGTACGAGGGCGCCATAGGGGATCTTCATGCCCGGCGTAAACTCGCACTCGGGAGGCAAGATACTGCTGACCCGGACCAGGTTGACATTGCCGATTCCGGCTTTTAACAAGGCGTTGTCGAACGCCGTCAGTTTGCTTTTCCCTTCCGCAGCAGCCGCTGTGATGAAAAATTTCTTCGGCACGGGCAGCATAAGCATACCTCCAATAATTCCTTTTTTAATGTGGTCGCAAACCTCGTTTATTATACCAGAAGGGCAGAAAAATAAACAATAATTTTGCATTAATATTGAAGGCAAGGAAAGCGCGCGCCTCCCTTGCCTGGAACGGTTTGATATCCTTTATTTAAGTCCCCCAAGGGTCCTGTAATAGGTGGACTATTTAATGACCTCGTTGTAGGAGAGGCCGCGCGTGTGCAGTGTATGGCTCCATTCCCGCTTGTTGCGATGCCAGAAACCGAGGAAGACGATGGGCACCCAACTGTAGACGAAGACAGGATAAACGAGGACCCACTTCCAGGCCCGCCGGTCGACCTTGTCCAACATGAGGGCGACCAGGGGCAGGGCAAACTGAATGTAGGATAGAAACATCCATGTCTGCTGGTGGATGGTCGAACTGAACAACTGGGTGAAGCTGAGGCTGATCGGTTCAATCACACTGAGCAGCATGAACAGGGAGACGAGGACGACGAGCGCCGGTTGAAAGAGGTGTAAGGCCCCATCCAGCATGGAAAAGTTGCCTGTCGTCAGTCCCCGCCAGAACAATTTGAGAAAGTAGCGGAGGAAGATATCGACATGGCCCTGAGCCCAACGCTTGCGCTGCCGCCAGGACTGCATAAAGGTCAGGGGCTTTTCGTCGTAGATGACCGCTTCATGGGTCCAGGACGTCTTGATGCCGTTCATGAGCGCCTTCATGGAGAATTCCATGTCCTCGACGAGGGAGGTGGCGCCCCAGCCGTATTCCCGGAGCAGGTTCGTCGAGATACACATGCCGGTGCCGCCCAGCAGGTTGGAGAGACCCAGGTTGTACCGGGCGAGTTGGAGCAGGCGGTTGGTGTGCCAGAAGGCGATGGAAAAGGTGGCCGTCACCCAGGTGTCAAAGGGGTTTTTCGAGTCGATGTAACACTGGATGATCTGGTGGCCTTCCACCATCTTTTTGTTCATTTCAGTCAGGAAATTGGGTTTGACCAGGTTGTCGGCGTCAAAGATGCAGATGCCGTCAAAGTGCCGCTCCATGCGGAAGATCTTTTCGAACATCCACTCCAGCGCATAGCCCTTGCCCCGCTGCTGGCGGTTGAAACGCTCGTAGACCTGGGCGCCGGCCTCACGGGCGATGGTGGCCGTCCGGTCGGTGCAGTTGTCAGCGACGATGAAGATCTCATAAAGTTCCTTGGGGTAGTCGAGGTTCTTCAGGTTCTCCACCAGGGGACCGATGACGAATTCCTCATTATGAGCGGCGACAACGAGCGCGAAGGTTTTCTCCGGCGCGACCGGAGGTCCTTCCTTCTTCCTCCAGAAGCCAAAGACAGACAAAACCATGTAGTAAACGGTGCAGAATACGATCAACAACTGTAATGGAACCATGATGAAGTCGTACTTCTGGGCAAACAGAGTTTCCCATAACATCAAGGGTCAACTCTCTCCTTTCTCTGCCCTCAGGGAGGGAAGAGGTCTCTTGCAACAGATTATGGAAAAACCATCGACCATCCGAAGGTAATTGTACCGAAAAATACACCTAACCGTCAATGATTGTTATGTAAGGGCGGCTAACCCTTTTGACAGCATCCCTCCCTATCACCTATCACTGGATATCATCGACACCTAACATTCGGTTGAAAAATAGAATCCTTGAAATCGATTACATTCTTCGCCAAGTCATATCCTAAACCCTTCCTCACCGGCGTGTATGATAAATTTAAGAAAAACTCCCTTTTTACGCCAAGACGTTCTCAGGGGCCTTGCCAGGCCGGTTTTGAATTATCATAGGCAGACGCTTTCGGACAGAGATACAACTCACCCTTTGAGTCGATGGAAGCGAAGAACACTCGATCGACGGCAGTAATGCCATGTTTTTGCAATTCTTTAATCAGCCATTCTTCATCGAGACAGATGGAATGGAGATTACGGTAATCCACTTTGCCGTCGAGGATGAGCGGTGTCGGCAAACCCTCATAGGCGGTCGGCAATTGCAGGTCTTCGGGTGTGACAGGACGCTTCTGCGACTTGGGGATAACGCTCAGTTTGCCTGACGTCTCTAGGATGGCAAACTCCACATCGCTGATGTTCGGCACGTCCTTTTCCCGCAGTTGAGCCATCAGGTCGTTCAGATTGTATCGAGTCCGCCGCATCTCCCTTTCCAATATGATCCCATTTTCAATGATCACCGTCGGCGATCCGTTCAACCAGTCACGGGCCACAGGCGACTTCATGGAAAGGTACGAGAAACCCACTTCAGCCAGGACCAACACACCGATCGGAATCAGCCCGTGGTGCAAGGGGATTGCAGGATCTTCCATCGGGATAGCGGCCAATTCGGCGATCATGATGGCGACGACCAGATCGACCGGCGACAGCTTGCCAATCTCCCGCTTGCCCATAATCCGCATGATCACCAGGACGGAAAAATATACGATGAGGGCTCTGGTGATGATAACCAGCGCTTCTTGAATATCCATCGTCGCACCCCATACGGCCAATCTACTCAAACCTCTACTATTATGACCGCTGGGGAAGCGAATATGACCGCCCAACGACGCCAAAGAAGGGTATCGCCGGTCAGATTCGGAAGACCAGGACCGCTCCATCCTGAGAAGGCAATCGACTCCTAATCATAAAGTTGATGATACATGGAATAATCGTGCAGGACACCCTTTACATAAGCCCGCGTCTCCGGAAAGGGGATCAACTCTAGGGTCTGTTCCTTGCCTGTCCACTTCTGATCGCGAAGCCACTGGCGCACATTTCCCCGACCGCCGTTGTAGGCGGCGATGACCAGGGGGATGTTTCCCTTGAACTCCTGCTTCAGGTCTGCCAGGTACCAGCACCCCATGCGGATGTTCGTTTCCGGGTCATGCAACAGCTCCGGCGTATATTCGCGAAGCGGGATCTGTACGGCAATCCAATCGGCTGTCTGGGGCATCAGTTGCATCAAGCCCCTGGCGCCCTGGTTGCTCTCGGCCCAAGGAAGAAATTTACTCTCCCGTCGAATGATCGCCGAGACGAGATAGGGATCCACCTGGTATTCCGAGGCATATTTCATGATCAAGGTCTTGTGGGGAAGGGGATAAAAAATCTTCTGCACCCACGGGCTGTACCAGAGGAGGTTTCCAGCGACGGCCAAGATGAGGATGGCCGCCGCGAGGCGCGGGATCGATAACATCCGGAGCGATTCAGTCCCCTTCACCGGCAGCCTCCTTCCATAGCCGTTCCACCTGCTTCAGCATCTCCGGCAGGGGTAGGCTGGCATCAATGATCCGATCGGCCCGTTTCGCTTTTTCATCGAGAGACATCTGGGCGGATATGCGCGCTCTGGCGGCAGCCTCGTCAAGGTTGTCCCGCTCCATGACACGGCGGATCTGGGTCGCCTCGCCGACGACGACCACCCAGATCTCATCGGCCATCCTTTCCATCCCTGCCTCAAAGAGCAACGGCACGTCAAGGACGGCGACCGCCGTCCCTCGACTGGCCAGTTTCGCCAGTTCCTGTTCGAAACGCTCGATCACCCGGGGATGGACAATCCCGTTCAAATGTGAGCGCGCTTCCGGATCAGAAAACACGATGCGCCCCAGGGCCGCCCGATCGATGGCGCCGTCGGGACGGATGACAGCGGGACCGAAGGCATGCTGAATCTCTTTCCAGGCCGGTTCACCCGGCTCGACGACCTCACGGGCCACCACATCGGCATCGATGACAGGGGCGCCCAACCTCTTCAGACAGGCAGCCGCCGTCGTCTTCCCGGCGGCTATGCCACCGGTTAAGGCAATGACTTTCACGGGGCCGCCTCCATTTCCATATTTATGCACAAAATCGACGGTTTAGACAATGTTGTCAGGAAACGATTTTGATTAAACCGAGCCCCAGCAAAACCAGTCCCGCGCCATAGGCGAGCCAGGTTCCGCCGGCCCAGTGGGCCTGCATACGACCAAAATAGAGGCCGGCGCAGACGAAGACAAGCTGGGTGAAGGCAACCACCGGCGGCGCATAGAGCGGCAAGGCGCCGACCATGGAAGCGCCGAAACCGGCGGCGATCGCGTCCATGTTGAGGGCAAAGCCCAGGAGTAATGCTTCCTGCGGTCCTAGTTCGCCCGAATGGTCCAAGTCGGCGTCGGTCGGCTCACGTAGGACTTGAATGACAAGCCCGAAAGGACGGAGGGTGATGGACAACACCTCTTCCGCTTTCACCTCCAGCGTATCATCGACTGCCATCGCCAGCGCCGTCGACACTGTTGCGGCCTTCTCGCCTGGATCCAGGACTTCTTGCGCGCCCAGGAGCTGCGCTTCGCCACCTGCTTCTTTTTTCCGGCTTTCCCTGGCCACATTGACCAGTTGAAAGAGCCCTAAAAGGACCAGAATGCCGCCGCCGAGCCTGCCGGCCCACTCACCAGGGATCAACGCCGTCAATCCCCGTCCGGCCAAAAGGGCGATGGCCATGGCCAATGCGGAACAGAGGCAGATCACGAACAAAGAGCCCAAGGGAACGCGGATGCGCTTAAGTCCGTATGCTACCCCCGCCCCGAATCCGTCCAAACTTAAGGCGATCGCCAACCCCAACAATGACCATGCTGCCAAGGTGGTTCCCTCCCGGGTTGCGCTTTTTCCCGATATACTATGCGCTCTCGGAAAAAGGTCCACTGGCGGGACGACCGGCAGAAAGCGGATCGAATGCGGCGTTTGGCCTGCAAGCGAGAAGGGTCTCCCGGTTACATTGATTCGACGACGGCCTCCCATTCGGCGTAAGCGTCTGCCAGTTCCTGGCGGACCTGTTCGTACTCCTCCTGGGTGTGGCGAGCCTGCTCGCCGTCCCGGTAGGTCGCCTCGTCAGCGAGCGCTTCCGTTAGGGTTTGCAACCGATCCTCCAGTCGGGCGATGCGTGACTCGGCCTCCTTCAAGGCCTGTTCCCGTTTCCAGGGGTTGGTGATCTTCCCTCCGCCAGCCTTAGCGCCCGCTCCAGATTTGGCAATCCCGCTCTCAGCCCTTGCGGTATCGCTGACGCCCATTGCCGGCCCGTTGGCCCTGCCCTGAGAAGGTGCAGCCACAACCCGCCGGGCCGCAGCCGCTTCTCTATTGGCCGCTTCCCGTTCGGCCTTCTTGGCGCGGAAATCAGAGTAGTTACCCAAATACTGGTTAAAGCACCCATCGGCCAGTTCCAGTACGCGGTCTGCCAGTCGATCGAGGAAGAACCGGTCGTGGGAGATGACAAGGAGGGTGCCCGGAAAATCGGCCAGGGCCTCTTCCAGGGCTTCCTTGGCGCCAATGTCCAGGTTGTTCGTCGGTTCATCGAGCAGCAGGAGGTTGGCCCCTGTTAAAAAGAGTTGGGCCAGGACGAGACGGCTCTTTTCGCCGCCGCTCAACACGCCTACCGTCTTGAATACATCATCGCCCCGGAACAAGAATCGTCCCAAGAGGGTGCGGGCCTGCTCCTCTGTCATGGGCCGCATGCCCCGAATGGCCTCCAGAATCGTATCGTTGTCATTGAGATGTTCCTGCTCCTGGGCGTAGTAGGCCGGTTTGACGCGAAGGCCGAAGACGATATCGCCGCCGGCCGGCTGCAGTTCGCCGAGGAGGATGCGAAAGAGGGAGGTCTTCCCGGCGCCGTTTTTGCCGAGGATGGCGATGCACTCGCCCCGCTTGACAGTCAGGTCGAGGCCGGAAAAGAGTGGCCGTCCCGGATAGGCGGCCGCCAGATCGCGGAGGACCAGCACCTGTTCGGCGCTAGACGTCTGGGGGACAAACTTCAGGTCCTGGAGGCTCATGCTCTCCACCGGCTGGGCGATCCGCTCCCGCCGGGCGAGCAGCGTCTCCCGCCCCCTCGCCTGCTTGGCGTTGACACCGGCCTTGTTGCGCCGGATGTATTCCTCGATGCGGGCGATCTCCGCCTGATCCTTCGCATAAGCGCGCCTTTGGGCCAGAAGCGATTCTTCACGGAGCTGCAGGAATCGGGAGTAGTTGCCAGGGTACACGTCGAGGCAGCCCCGCTCCAGGTGGAAGATGCGACTACAGATTTTGTCGAGAAAGTACCGGTCATGGGAGATGACGAGGACAGCGCCGCGGTAGTCGCGCAGATAGTCTTCGAGCCACTCGGTGGCGGCGATGTCGAGGTGGTTCGTCGGCTCATCGAGCATGAGCAGGTCATAAGGGCGGAGGAGCAGACGAGCCAGGGCAAGGCGCGTCTTCTGACCGCCACTGAGCACCTCCGCCGGCAGGGAAAAGTCGTCTTCACTGAAGCCGAGCCCGCGCAGGACGGACCGAACCTTCGCCTCGGCCCCGTAGCCGCCGCCCTCCTCGTACCGATGGATGAGGTCGGCGTACTCGGTCATGATCTGTTCCAGGGCCGCCTCGTCAGCCAAGGTCTCGGGCCGTTCCATCTCCTGCTCGAGGCGGCTGATTTCGGCGCGCATGGCCAAGATGTCAGCCAGTTCCTCCAGGGCCGCCGAAAAGACCGTCTGCCCCGCCGGCGGCGTGCGCACCTGCTGCAAATAGCCGACACGGACGCCCTGGGTCCAACTGAGGACGCCTTCCGACGGTTCCTCCGATCCGGTGAGGGCGCGAAAGAGGCTGGTCTTCCCCGCCCCGTTCGGCCCGACGAGGCCCACCTTGTCCCCTTCATGGATGATAAAGGTGACGTTCTCAAAGATGCGGCGGACGCCGTAATTGAGGGCCAGGTTTTTGCTCTGTATGATGATACGGTTGCTCATTGTTCCCTTTTCCTTTTATTTTTGGGCGCTTATTTGGCAGTTCCCTTTGGGGCATTATTTCTGGCAGTGCGGACAAAAATGGGTGCTTCGCCCGCTGCGCTTTTCCCGGACGATCTCGCCGCCGCAGCGGCGGCAGGGGTTGCGCTCCCGCCCGTACGCCCACAGCTTCTCCTGAAACTCGCCCTTGCGCCCCTCGCCGTCCACATAATCACGGAAGGATGTCCCCTTGGCGTCGATGCCCTCCTGGAGGACCGTCCGGATGGACTCATAGAGCCGGCGGCTCTCCCCGTCGTCGAGGGAGTCGGCCGTCCGGTCGGGGTGCAGGCTAGCCCGGGCGAGGGCCTCATCGGCATAGATGTTCCCCAGACCGGCCAGAAAGGACTGGTCGAGCAGCAGCGGCTTCAGTTTCGTCTTCCGCTTCGCCAGGGCGTCGCGAAAATCGGCGAAGGAGAAATCCTCGGACAGCGGTTCGGGGCCGAGACGTCCCTTGCCCGGCTGACAAAGGGCGGTTTCAGTCGACATCAGGGTCAGCGTGCCGAACTGGCGCACATCGGTATAGCGTAGCAGGCTGCCGTCATCCAGGTAGAAGACGGCATGGGTGTGGGCCGGCTCCGGCTCGCCCCGTTCCTCCGGGCGGAGGTGGATGAGCCGGCCGGTCATGCGCAGATGGATGACGAGGGTTTCATCACCGTCCAGGTGGAGCAGCAGGTACTTCCCCCGCCGCCCCAGTTGGACGATCCGCCGCCCCCGAAGGGCGTCGGCGAAAAGCGTGCCCGGCAGGGCAGAGGCGATCTTGGGCAGACGCAGTTCCACCTTTTCGATGGTCAGCCCGGTGATCCGGCCGGCTAGGCTGCGACAGACGGTTTCCACTTCCGGCAGTTCGGGCACGTTGGTTCCTCCGTTACGCAAAAAGTCTCCCGTAGAAAAAGCAACTGAAAAATGAAAGAAGCAGCAGCTTTACAGATAGGGTTTCATCTCATACCAGTTCGGTCCCGTCTTCACATCAACGGTGAGGGGCACGTCGAGGCGGATCGTCTGTTCCATCGTTTCCTGGATCAGCGCGGCGGCCTCAGCCAGTTCCTCGATGGGCGCCTCAAAGATCAGTTCGTCATGGACCTGCAAGAGCATGCGGGTCTTCAATCCCCTAGCGGCGAGCAGGCCGGGGATGCGCACCATGGCCGCCTTGATGATGTCGGCGGCGGTCCCCTGGATGGGCGTGTTCATGGCCGCCCGCTCGCCGAAGTTCTGGCGGATCTTGTTTTTGACAAAGAGATCGGGCAATTTGCGACGGCGACCGAGCAGGGTTGTCACATAGCCCTGCTGGCGCGCCTCGGCGATGATCTCGTCGATATAGCGCTTGACGCCGCTGTAACGGTCGAAGTAGCCGTCGATGTACTGGCGGGCTTCGGCGCGGAGCACGCCCAGGTCGCGGCTGAGGCCGAAGTCGCTGATGCCGTAGACGATGCCGAAGTTGACGGCCTTGGCGCGCCGGCGCATCTCGCGGGTCACATTCTCCATGGGCACGCCGAAAACCTCGCTGGCTGTGCGGGTATGGATGTCCTGGTTTTTGGCGAAGGCGTCCTTGAAGGAGGGATCGCCCGACAGGTGGGCCAGGATGCGCAGTTCGATCTGGGAGTAGTCGGCGGCCAACAGGGTCCAGTCATCGCCGGGGGCGACAAAAGCCTTGCGGATGCGCCGGCCCTGTTCGAGCCGGACCGGTATGTTCTGCAGGTTCGGTTCTGTCGACGAGAGGCGGCCTGTCGCCGTCACCGCCTGGTTGAAACTGGTGTGGATGCGGCCGTCGCCGCTGTCGATCAGGGGCAGGAGCCCCTCCACATAAGTCGACTTGAGTTTCATCAACTGGCGGTATTCGAGCACCTTGGGCACGATGGGGTGCCGGTCGGCTAGTTCTTCGAGGACCTCCACATCGGTAGAATAGCCGGTCTTCGTCTTTTTGATCACCGGCAACCCCAGTTTTTCGAAGAGGATCTTGCCGAACTGCTGGGTCGAGTTGATGTTGAAGGTCTCTCCGGCGAGGTCGTAGATGTCGGCCTGCAAACGGTGGATGTCGGCGCCCAGCTCGCCGGCCATCTCCTCGAGGACGGCGGGATTGACCTTGACACCGGCCCATTCCATGGCGCCCAGGATGGACGCCAGCGGCAATTCCACATCCCGGTAGAGGGCGCTCAACCCCTCTTCGCCGAGTCGGGCTTCCATGACAGGAACCATATGGAAAAGGGCAGCAGCGGCCCGGGCCGCTTCCTCCGGCGGCAAGGTGCTCCGGCCGGCTTCGGCGTCGACTTTCCATTCGATCCAGTCGTGGGCCGACCGCGCCAAGCTATAGCTGTTGGCGAGCGGATCGAGCAGGTAGGCGCCGATTAGGGCGTCGCCGTTGACCCCTTCGATGAACGTATCCTCCTGGCGGGCCAGCAGCGAGAGCGACTTGGCGTCAAAAAAGAGCTTGCGATGGTCCTTCGATGCCCAAAAAGGGCGCGTGGCCGCGAAAATCGCGCTCGGCTGTTCGATCACCCAGATACGGGGCAACGCCGGCAGGGCGTCCTTGCCTGCGGCGAGGACGAGTTGCTTCAGTTGGCCGGTCCGCGGGGAACCCTCCCAGGCGGCCAGCACCGCCGTCCGGCAGCCCGGTTCGGCGCCGAGGCGCATCAGTTCTGTCAGCATCACGCCGATGGTTTCCTCGTCCTCGACGGTGGTGTAATCGACAGCCAGGGGCGCCTCCACATCGACATGGATTACTTCCTCCGCGCCGGCTTCAGCGCCTTGAGCGGTTGCAAAGAGGCTGCCGCTTTCGGCCCCAACCTCCTCTTCCCCGCCGGGCAGGTGGCGAAGGAGGCTCCGGAACTCCAGTTCCTTATAGAGCTTGCGCAAGGCCGGGAAGTCGGGCGATGCGGCCCGGCAAGCTTCCCAGTCCACGTTGAGGGGGATATCGCACTTGATGGTGGCCAGTTCTTTCGAGAGAAAAGCTTGTTCCCGATGGGTCGCCAGCTTTTCCTTCAGCTTCCCCTTGACCTCATCGAGCCGCTGATAAAGGCTGTCCATGTCGCCGAACTGTTCTAAGAGCTTGAAGGCCGTCTTTTCCCCCACTCCCGGCACGCCGGGAATGTTGTCCGAGGCGTCGCCCATAAGCCCTTTCCAATCGATCACCTGCCGGGGCGTCAAGCCGATCTTGCCTTTCAGCGCTTCCTCGTCATAGCGTTCGATCTCGCTGATCCCTTTGCGGGTGAAGAGCACCTCCACACCGGGGGCGATCAACTGCCAGGCGTCACGGTCACCGGTGACGATCAGGCTGTAGATCCCCTGTTCTTTGGCCGAACAGACGAGGGCGCCGATCAGGTCGTCCGCCTCAAAGCCCTCCTCCTCAAAGAGAGGGATCCCCCAGGCGGCGAGGACCTCCTTGAGCAGGCCGAACTGGGGCCGCAGTTCATCAGGCGTCGCTCCCCGCTGGGCCTTGTAGGCTTCATAGCGCAGCGTCCGGAAGGTAACGCGGCTCTTGTCCAGACAGACGGCCAGGTAATCGGGCTTGTAATCCCGGCGCAGCCGCTCCAGCATCGTCAAAAAACCGTAGACGGCGTTGGTGAAAACGCCCTGAGAGGTCGACATGGGCGGCAGCGCGTAAAAAGCCCGGTGAAGCAGGCTGCTGCCGTCGATCACCATGAAAACAGCATTGCGCACAGGTTCGGTGCTCCTTTAATTCAGGTTCTGGGTCGTCTTCAAAAAATGTTCTCGCTTTTTCCCCGCAAACCCTGCTTATTCCCGCTCCCTTTCGGTGTCAAAGCGATCGCGAAGTTCCCGCCAGGGCAACGCGGCGGCCCGGATCGCCGGTTCGCCGTCCTCGTTGCCATGATAGTAGACAACGACCAGATCGTCCTCTACGACGCCAAGATCGGTGTATCCCCCGTCATAGGGGTTGCCTTCGTACCGGTCGATGGTCAGGCTCGCATCGTTCCTTGGTGACGTCTCGCCGCAGTTGTCGGAACCGTCGACAGAATCCGTGTGAGGGTTCTCCTCTGGAAGCATCTCTCCGGCCCCCAGGAAACGAAGGGCGACAGCGCTCTTTTCCTTCGCCAGCAGATCCCGGTAGGTTAACACGATCCCATCGGGCAGGGTGACAGCCATGGGCGCATGGGCTCGCGTAAAGATCCGCCTGGGCGTCGACCAGCGCTGAAGATCCTCCGATTCGGCCAACCAGATGCCGAAGGGAGAACTGTCCTGACGGCTGAACATCCGGTAGCGGCTGCCGTCGAAAACAATGGTGCTTTCATTCAAAACGGCGCCGTCGATGTCGCTGGGCAAATAGGATAAAAGGTCCCAGTGTTCAAAATCGTCAGTGACGATGACCAGAGGACGGGTGAAGCCCTCCCCCTTCAGAATCCCATAGGCGGGAAACACGCAGCCCATGGGGGTTTTGAGGGCCTTGCCGTAAAAAACGATCCAGTTGAGCCCCTTGATCTCGACGACGCGCCGTTCGGTGAAACGCGGTTCGTCAGCGACAGAGACGAAAGCCGGGCATATCCTTCCCCGCATGTATGTACGGGTGCAGAGGGTAAAGAGGTCTTCATCCAACCGGGAGACGATGGCGTCGATCTCGTTTTCGCTGCGGAAAATGACCCGGTCTTCACCGGCGTCGATAAACCCCTGCTCCGTTTCGTGATGCATCCGTTCCAGGAACTCACCCTTGTCCAGCCGCAGGCAGCGCACCGTTCCGTCGACGCCATGGCACTGGCGGGCGCTCGTCACCCCCTGGCGGTAAAAAACGTAGAGCCTGTCCCGGTGTTCCGTAAAGGTCGGAAAAGCGGAATAAAGGCTTCTTTGCCTAGGCACCAGCGTTCTTCGCGCGATCAACCCGATCCCCTCCACAGCACAGCACTATGGTTGGCTGCGCAGTATCTACTGGTGATTATACCCCTTCCGTTCCATCAAAACGCAAAAAAAGCGCCTGGCCGCGCTTTTTTTCGCGACCAGGCTTCCGGTTAAACCAATACCCGCTTGCGCGCAGGCGGCTGATACCCTTCCGGCGGCTCGACCCGCTTGACGCGGCAGGCGCAAACCTTCAGTTCGGGTATCTTGGCGACAGGGTCGACGGCGCTGTTCGTCAAGGCGTTGACGGCCGCCTCGGCGAAGTGGAAGGAGGTAAAGACCGTTCCCGCGATGATCGCCTCGGTCAGCCGCACCGGGAGGTCGATGGCGCCCCGGCGAGTGGAGAGGCGGACCCAATCGCCGTCGTTCAATCCGAGTCCCCTTGCGTCACCGGGATGCATCTCCAGGTGTTCCTCCGGATAGATGGCCGCCAGCCCGGTCCGGCGGCTCATCGTCCCCGTATGGTAGTGGAAGAGTCGCCGGCCCGTCGAGAGCACAAGGGGGTACTGTTCGTCAGGCGCTTCCGACGGCGGCAGGTAGTGAACGCCGTGGAAGCGGCCCTTGCCGCGTGTAAAGCGGCCCACATGCAGGCGCGGCGTCCCGGGATGGTCCGGCGCCGGGCAGGGCCAGCAGAGCCCCCCTTCCGCGTCGAGGCGCTCGTGGCGGATGCCGCCGTAGGACGGGGTGACCTGGGCGATCTCGGCCATCACCGCCGCCGGGTCGGCCAGGTGAAAGGGACGGCCGAGGGCGGCGGCGAGATCGGAGATGATCCGCCAGTCCGGGCGCGATTCGCCGGTGGGCTCGATGGCCTGTCGCACCCGTTGCACCCGCCGTTCCGTGTTGGTGAAGGTTCCTTCCTTTTCAGCGAAGGAACAGGCCGGCAGCACCACATCGGCCAGCCGGGCTGTCTCACTCAGAAAAATGTCGACAGCGACGAGGAAGTCGAGCCGCTTCAGGGCATCGACCACATGGGCGCTGTCCGGGTCAGAGAGGACCGGGTTTTCCCCCACGATCAGCATCGCCTTGAGTGACCCGGTATGGGCGGCTTCCAGCATCTCCCCGACGGTGAGGCCCGGCTTGGCCGAAAGCTCGGCAGGGTCGACGCCCCAGGCCTTCGCGAACTTCGCCCGGACCGCCTCATCGGTGACCGGCTGGTAGCCGGGGAAGACGTTCGGCAGACCGCCCATATCACAAGCCCCCTGCACATTGTTCTGACCGCGCAGGGGGTTGACGCCGCTCCCCTCCTTGCCGATGTGGCCCGTCAACAGGGCCAGGTTGGCGATGGCCATCACGTTGTGGGTGCCGGTGCGCTTCTGCGTGATCCCCATGGTGTAGTAGATGGAAGCCCGCTTCGCCTTGGCATAGCGCCGGGCCGTCTCCCGGATCAGCTCTGGCGCGATCCCCGCGATGGGCGCCGCCCATTCCGGGGAACAGCCGGCAACAGCCGCCTGCAACTCCTCAAAGCCTTCCGTCCGTTCTTCGATGAATTTCTCGTTGTAGCGTTTTTCCTCAATGATCACCTGGGCCAGGGCGTTGAGCAGCGCCAGGTCGCCGCCTGGGCGAATGGCCAGATGTTCTGTCGCCGCTGCGGCCAGCTCTGTTTTGCGCGGGTCGATGACGACACAAGGCGTCCCCCCTCCGATGGCCTGCAACAGTTTCTGGGCGAGGACAGGATGGGACTCGGTCGTGTTCGACCCGATGACGAGCAAAAAGTCACTCTTGGCGATGTCGGCGATGGGGTTGGTCATCGCCCCGGAGCCAAAGGCGGCGGCCAGGCCGGCCACCGTCGAGGCGTGGCAGAGGCGGGCGCAGTGGTCGATGTTGTTGGTGCCCAGGACAGCGCGGGCGAAGCGGTTGATCAGGTAGTTCTCCTCGTTCGTCGCCTTGGCCGAAGCCAATACGCCGAAGGCATCGCCACCAAAGCCATTCCGAATGGCGTGAAACCGCTCCGCCACAAGCGCCAGCGCCTCTTCCCAGGAGGTCTCGACGAAGCGGCCATCCTTTTTCACGAGGGGGCGGCGCAAGCGGTCCCGGTGATGGATAAAGTTGAGGCCAAACCGCCCTTTGACACAGAGGTGGCGGCCATTGACAGGCGCATCGGTCGCCGAGGCGACGCCGATGATCTCCTCCCGCTCCGGCTGGCCGGCGACAGGGCGCCCGACGACCTCCAGATCAAAGTTGCAGCCAGTGCCGCAGTAGGGGCAGGTCGTCCTCACCTTGCGGCGCACATCCCAGGGGCGTCCCTTCCCTGCCTTCGTCTTTTCCGTCAGGGCGCCGGTCGGGCAGAGGGCGACGCAGGAGCCGCAAAAGACACAGTCCGAATCGCCCAGCGGCTTTGCAAAGCCGGGCGCCACCATCGTGGCAAAACCGCGATGGACATAATCGAGGACATGACGGCCCTGGATCTCAGCGCAGACGCGGACACACTTGCCGCAGAGGATGCACTTGTTCATATCCCGCCGGATAAAAGGGTTGCTATCGTCGACAGGATCCTGGCGGCGCTCGCCGTCCAAAGCGGAACCGTCCGCAGGAAAATCGGCGCCATACTCGTAGGCGTAGGACTGGAGCTTGCAGTCGCCTGCGCGCTCGCAGCGCAAGCAGTCTTGCGGGTGGTTGGCCAAGAGCAGTTCCAGCACTGTCCGGCGCGCCTCGACAACAGCTTCTGTGCAGGTGCGGACGACCATCCCCGGCGAGACGGTGGTCACACAGGAGGTGGGTAGGTTCCGCATCTTCATCATCCCGCTCGCTGTGGGGACCTCGATTTCCACGACACAGAGGCGGCAGGAGCCGGGGTTGGTCAATTCGGGATCATGGCAGAGGGTGGGGATGTCGATGCCGAGCCCCCGCGCCGCCGCCAACACGGTCGTGCCTGCCGGGACGGACAGGGGTTGTCCATCGATGGTCAATTCAACCATCTCGTTGTTCTTCTGTTCAGCGCTGCCTTGTTTCATCGTCGTCTCTCCTCCTAGCGGCGTATGACAGCGCCGAACTTGCACCGTTCCAGGCAGGCGCCGCACTTGATGCAGCGGCTCTCATCGATCACATAAGCCTCCCGCGGCTTGCCGGCGATGCAGCCGACAGGGCAGTGGCGGGCGCAGAGGGTGCAGCCGCGACACTTTTCCGCCTCGATGCGGTAGGTCAAGAGGGCCGAGCAAAGGCCGGCCGGGCAGCGCCGGTCCTGGATATGGGCTTCATACTCATCACGGAAATAGCGCAAGGTGGTCAGGACGGGATTGGGCGCCGACTGGCCGAGACCGCAGAGAGAGGTCGCCTTGATCACGCCGGCCAGCTTTTCCAGCGCCGTCAGGTCTTCCTGTTTTCCTTTGCCCTCGGTGATCCGCGTCAGGATCTCCAGCATCCGTTTCGTCCCTTCCCGGCAGGGGGCGCACTTGCCGCAGGACTCCTGCTGGGTGAATTTCAAAAAATAGCGGGCGATGTCGACCATGCAGGTCGACTCGTCCATGACGACGAGGCCGCCCGAGCCGACCATGGCGCCCACTTCCAGGAGGGACTCATAATCGACAGGCGTGTCGAGGAGCGACGCCGGCAGGCAGCCGCCGGAGGGCCCGCCGATCTGAACGGCTTTGAAGGCCTTCCCGCCCTGGACGCCGCCGCCGATGTCGAAGATGATCTCCCGGAGGCGAAGGCCCATGGGCACCTCGACGAGGCCCGTATTGTTCACCTTGCCGGTGAGGGCGAAGACCTTCGACCCTTTCGACCGTCCCACGCCCATGGCGGCATACCAATCGGCGCCGCGGCGCAGGATGTGGGGGATATTGGCGAAGGTCTCCACGTTGTTGATGTTGGTCGGCTTGCCCCAGAGCCCCTTGACGGCAGGAAAGGGCGGCCGCACACGGGGCA
This sequence comes from Heliomicrobium sulfidophilum, assembly GCF_057715735.1. Classification (NCBI taxonomy): domain Bacteria; kingdom Bacillati; phylum Bacillota; class Clostridia; order Eubacteriales; family Heliobacteriaceae; genus Heliomicrobium; species Heliomicrobium sulfidophilum. The sequence continues at coordinate 2,032,628 of NZ_JBVTZZ010000005.1, read as the reverse complement.
TCCCCCGGTTGCCTTCGATGGAGGTGAGCAAAGCCGTCTCCTCGCCGCAGACAAAAGCGCCAGCGCCGGCCTTGACGTGAACATGGAAGGAAAAGCCGCTGCCGAGAATGTTCGTTCCGAGAAGGCCGCAGGCTTCCGCCTGGGCGATGGCGATCCGCAAGCGGCGGATGGCCAGGGGGTACTCGGCCCGGACGTATATGTACCCCTCACGGGCGCCAATGGCGTAGCCGGCGACGAGCATCCCCTCCAACACGGCATGGGGATCGCCCTCCAGGACGGAGCGGTCCATAAAGGCCCCCGGATCGCCCTCATCGGCGTTGCAGACGATGTACTTCTCTTCCCCCGTCGCCCCGGCGGTGAACTCCCACTTCTGACCGGTCAGAAAACCGGCGCCGCCCCGGCCGCGCAAGCCGGAACGCTTCACCTCGGCGATGATGGCGCCCCGGTCCATGGCCAAGGCCTTCAGAAAACCTCGGTATCCCTGGCGGGCCAGGTACTCACCCAGGTCCTCCGGATTGATGTGGCCGCAATTGGCTAATACGATCCGGTGCTGGCGGGCGTAAAAAGGAATCGACGGGTAACTGGTCACAGGCTCGCCTTCGGGAAGACGGTACAGGAGCCGGTCGACCCTTTGTCCACCCACCAAGTGGGTATCAACGATTTCACGAACATCATCGAGGCTGACGCGACGGTAAAAGGTTTTGCCCGGCTCGACGACGACGATCGGCCCTTGCTCGCAAAAGCCATGGCAACCAGTCAGGGCGATATCGACTCGTCCAGCCATCCCAGCCTCTGCGGTCGCTTGCCGGAGCGCCTCCAGTATGGGACCGCCGCCTGAGGCGATGCAGCCGGTGCCGGCGCAGACGAGCACCCGCCAGCGGGAGAAAGCTTTTGTCTTGGGTTCTGTCAGAGGTTCTGTCTGCGCTTCGGCCTCCCCCGGCTCAACTGCCTCGATGCGCTCCCGCCGGGCTCTCCGGCAGGCTTCGTCGTCATGGCAGAAGGGTCCTTCAGTCCTGCAGCGCAGGTATTCCATACAAGGTGTGGCCGGTCGATGGGCGCACCGTTCACAGCAGGGATCCATCAAGCTCTTCATGTCAGGGCGCCTCCTCATTCATACCGGGCCAGAATGCCTGGCAGGGTCTCCGGCGTCAACCGTCCATGGGTGTCGTCGTCGATCATGATCACCGGGGCGAGGCCGCAGGCGCCGATACAAGCGACCGATTCAAGAGTGAAGCGCAGATCGTCCGTCGTCCCCCCGTCGTCGACACCTAGTTCCCGCCGCAAGGCTTCAAAGATCCGGGCGCCGCCCCGGACATGGCAGGCTGTGCCCAGGCAAACCCGGACCACATGGCGGCCGCGCGGCGTGAAATGAAACTGGGCGTAAAAAGTGGCCACCCCATAGACCTGGGCCACAGGCAACTTTAGCGTCCGGGCGATCGTTTCCATCGCCACTTCCGGCAGGTAGCCGTAGATCTCTTGGGCCCCTTGCAAAAGCGGAATCAAGGCGCCTCGCTCCTTCCACCACTCGGCCAGCAGGGCGGCAAGGCGCCGGTCTTTTTCCGTTTCCAGTTCGCTTTGATCCTTATGACAGCATCGGCATTCAGCCATGAGCGCGTTCCTCCCTGCAATTGATGACCCCGCTCTCAGTGATGATCCGGTCCATGGGAATGTCGTGGTCATCGGGGCATATCTCTTTTACAATCTGTAGGTCAAAGGCGAGAGCGATCTTCTGCGCGTCAGTGCGCAAAAATGGAAGAAACCGGTCATAATAGCCTGCGCCATAACCGAGCCGGTTGCCCGCTCGATCAAAAGCGACGCCGGGAACGATGACCAGATCAAGCGAAGATGGGTCAATCGGTTTGACTGTCGCCGGCTCCAGGATCCCCCAGGTCCCTGGCCGCAGATCGTCGGGGTAGCGGGCGATCTGCGCGGCGATCAGACGTCGCGTGCTCCCTTCACAGACGGGAACGGTCACCTTTTTCCCCTCGTTCAGGCTCCGGGACAGGATCGCCCCCGTCTGCGCTTCCTGGCGAAAGTCGACGTAAATCATCACTATCGATGCGGTCGCATAAGCGGGCATGGCAAAGAGATGATCAGCGATCAACCGGCTTTTGGCTTCAATCTGCGCTGGTGTCAAGCCCTTTCGCCCTTGTAACGCCGACTGGCGCAAGCTCTCTTTCAACGCGCCACCCTCAATTCGACAAAATAATGTGATATTCATAAGATTCGTCGTAAACCGTCCAATCCCTCGTCTCTTTCGATGACAAAAAAAAGAAGGCCTTGCGGCCTTTGGAAGCGTTCGGAACAAACGAACAGGAGCAGGAAACGGAACAAGGTTTGGAGAAATATCAGCGAACGGCGATCCCGCGCACGTTAGACGCTTGGGGTCGCAGGCCGTTGTCGTTGAGGTTTTGCGTAAACCGCATCAGGTCAAAGTAGACCGTCAGGTCAACGTTTTGCACCTGTGCTTTGGAGGGACCTTTCAAGATGATGGGCGAGAAGTTAAGAATCGCTTCGATTCCGAGATCGGTCAGTTGCTGGGCAACGGCCTGGACCGAATCAGCGGGCACAGCCAGGATCGCCATGCGAACGCCGTGCTCTTTGACAAGCTTCTCAGCTTCTTCCCAGGAGACGACGGTTTTGTCGATGATGGTAGAACCGACTTTTTCAGGATCCGTGTCCACCAGCGCAACCACGTCGAATCCGCGTTGACGGAATCCCGGGTAGGCGGCCAGGGAGGAACCCAAGTGACCGGCGCCGACGATGATCACGGGCCAGTTGCGGTCTTGACCCAGGAGCTTGCGGATGTTGTCCCGCAGTTCCCGCACATTGTAGCCTACACCGCGAACACCAAATTCCCCGAACATGGACAGGTCCTTGCGGACGACACCCGAATTGATTCCCACGGCATCACCCAACTCCACCGAGGAAATGATCGGGACACCGCGTTCTTCCAACTGTTCAAGGATCCGCGAGTAGAGCGACAAACGCATGATTGTCGGCTCAGGCACCTTGAAAAACTTCACGTCCTCATCCCCTTCATTGATGTCAAATTATGTGCGTTGGGCTTACCTTGGATATCGTTTGTCCGATATCCTATGAATGTTTGTCTATCTGTAATTTAACTATACATGCGATAGTTTCCACATGCAATACCTTTTTTTGCAACTTTTGCGTAAAGTTTGCAACATTTTTTTTAATCCCCGTTTTGACATCTCCTGTCGGATGATCATAATATAGAGATGGGGGTCTATTCCCCTGTGATCTGCTCGAAAGGAGACCATGGGTTATGTCCCGGCTTGTTGATTCTTGTCAAGCGGAGGTGAACTCCCTCCCTTACACCGTTGGCCGTATCAACCGCTTCGTCCAACCGGCGCTGCTCCTGCTGCTTTCGGAAAAGCCTTCTTACGGCTATGAGTTGATGGAACGGATCGGCGAATTGGTCCTCCTCGACGGACCCACCGACCCTGCCCTGATCTACCGCACGTTGCGCCGAATGGAGGAAGAACAGTTGGTACAGTCCAACTGGCAGACCGGGGAAAGCGGACCGGCCAAACGCTGTTACGAACTGACCGACAGAGGTGTCGAGACATTGCATAGATGGGCCCGTGAGATCGCGCGACACCGCAGCGCCCTCGATGACTTCCTATCCCGCTACCGTAGCCACTTCAATCACTCTCCGCAGACAGAAAAGCTGCTGGACATCGGTTGAACGATGTGAAATTCCGCTCTACGAGCGGAATTTTTGTTTTAAACCGAATCTGCATTCTATACCGGGTTCGGGCATTCCTGATCGGGCGCACAATCATTTAACTATGTTTCCAACCCTTATCCCAAAAGCTCGTCCTGGGCATGTTGAATCCATTGACAGTGAATACCCCTATAGGGTAGATTAAAAACAGATGAGACCCCTTCTGAGGGTCCTGATTGTTCGCATAAGGAGGGAGCCCGAATGACCGAGTTGAACCGGAGAACCTTTTTCCGGCGCGCCATCGCCTCCGGTGTCGCCGGCGCCGGCGTGCTGACCTTTGGACCGAACGGACCGGCCTTCGCTGGCGCCGATGCCGTAGGGACGATGATCGACCTGACGCGCTGCGACGGCTGCCCCGGCGAGAAGACGCCGCGCTGTGTCGCCGCCTGCCGCCAGAAAAACCACTCCCGTTTCCCGGAACCGCAAAAACCGATCGAGGACAACTGGCCCCAGAAGAAGCATGAGGACTGGTCAGACAAGCGGGAACTGACCAACCGGCTCACGCCCTACAACTGGACCTATGTGCAGAAGGTGACGGTCCAACATGAGGGGAAACAGCAGGACGTCTATGTGCCCCGGCGCTGCATGCACTGTGACAATCCCCCCTGCGCCGACATCTGCCCTTTTAGCGCCCATACGAAAAAGCCGGAAGGGCCTGTCATCATCGACAAGGATCTCTGTTTCGGCGGCGCCAAGTGCCGCGAGGTCTGCCCATGGGGAATCCCGGCGCGCCAGGCCGGCGTAGGTCTCTACATGAAATTGATGCCCAAATACGCCGGCGGCGGCGTCATGTACAAGTGCGACCTCTGTCTCGACCGCATCCGCCAGGGCCAACTGCCCGCCTGTGTCGATGCCTGCCCGAACAAGGCCATCTCCTTCGGCAAGAAAACGGAGATGCTGGCAAGGGCCCGGGAGCGGGCCAAGCAGATCGGCGGCTATATCTACGGGGAAAAGGAAAACGGCGGCACCTCCACCTTCTACGTCTCTGCCGTGCCCTTTGAGGCCATCGACCAGGCGATGAAGGAACAAGCCCTCGACGGGAAACCGGGACGTCCCGCCATGCCGGTCAACGCCAAAAACATCATGGACAGCGCCAACGGCAAAGTCACCGGCATGATGATCGCCCCGGTGGCCGGCGTCATCGCCGCCGGTGTCGTCGCCTACCGCACCATGAAGGGAGATGAGTGACGATGGCGGAAAAAACATCGAAAAATTTCCCTGCGCCCGGCAAGGTGCGCCGTCACGGCCTGATTCCCCGCTTCGTCCACTGGATGGCGGCCTTCTCCATCTTCTCCCTCTTCTTCTCCGGCTTCGGCCAGATGCCCCTCTACAAACGCTACATGCTCACTGAGGTCCCCGGCATGGCCTGGTCAGGCAATTTTGAAATCACCTTGAACATGCACTACGCCGGCGCCATCCTGCTCATGTTCATCGTCGCCTTTCACCTCACCTACCACATCGTCCGGCGCGAATTCGACATCTGGCCGAAGCAGGGCGATGTGGGCGAGTCCTGGCTGATCATCAAGGCCATGTTCTCGGGCGGACAGGAACCGCCTTCCGAGAAGTACCTCGCCGAACAGCGCCTGGCCTACGCCTTCATCGGGGTGAACGTGATCGCCCTGATCGCCACGGGGATGGTGAAGGTGTTCAAAAACATCCCCGGCGTGGAAATGTCCGAATCGCTCATCTACGCGGCGACGCTGCTGCACACCCTGACATCGGTGCTGCTGCTGCTGGGCATCGCGGCCCACCTGCTGGCCTTCGCCATCCCGGCCAACCGGAATCTGATGCCCGGCATGTTCAGCGGACTCATCGACGCCGAGTATGCCCGGCACCGGCACAGCAAGTGGTGGTCTCGTCTGAACGGTTAGGATGGGAGATAGCGGCGGGAGCTAAGTAAGGATATAGAAAAACAAGACAAAGATGATGAGAAACCGAAAACTGGAAAAGCCCCGGAGACCATGCTGGTTTCCGGGGCTTCTCTATTCAGAAACAGCAGCTGGACTTACCGTCCGTTGCCGTTTAAGGTCAGCATCTCGCCAGGGGCGAGGACATGGCATTCCGAATCGGTCTGCTCTGTGACGGCCTTCTTGAAAGCCTGAGCATCCTGGGCGATGACGGGGAAGGTGTTGTAGTGCATCGGCACGATCATACGCGGATGGAGCAGCTTGGTGGCATAGAGGGCGTCTTCCGGTCCCATGCCGAAGTTATCGCCGATGGGCAGCAGGGCGAGGTCAAGACGGCCTCCCTTCAGGAAGCACATGTCGATGAGTTCCATATCGCGGGTCAAGCCCGTATCGCCGGCGTGATAGACCGACTTGCCGCCCATGTTCACCAGGAAACCACAGGGGTTGCCCACATCTATGGCGCGATCGCCCTCGACAATCCCTGAGCCGTGCAGAGCCACCGTCAGGCGCACCCGGCCAAAGGGGAAATCCCGTTTCCCGCCGATGGCCATGCCGTGGGCCTCTGCGCCTTTGCGTTGGCAGTAGCCGGCCAGTTCAAAGGTTGTGATGATGGTGGCGCCAGTGCGCTTGGCGATGTCTATCGTGTCGCCGAAGTGATCGCCATGACCGTGGGTGAGCAGGATGTAATCGGCATGGACCGCTTCCGCTTTGACAGGACAAAGGGGGTTGCCCGTGAAAAAGGGGTCGATCAACACCTTCGTCTGCCCGTCATCGAGCATGAAATTGGCATGACCGAAAAAAGTCACTTGCAACATGGGTTTATCTCCCTTCGAGGTTTGGTATCGTCAGCAAGAGGATGTCAAGTCCCGGTAGTGCTCAATCTGGGCGCGCCACTCCCGCTCCACCCAATCCAGCGGCAGATCAGCAAGCTGGGCAAAAGGACGCTCAAACCATCCTGTCTTCCCAATGAGTCCCGGCCCCTTCTCTCCCCTATCCCCGATCTTCCTAGAAAGCTCCGGAACCGGTTCAGGCGCTACGGTTGGGCCAACAGAGAGATTGAGGTCCTCAACGATCAATGCTCCATCCAATCACTGACATAGAATGTTAGTATATTCCATTCGCCAATAACGGAAAAAATCCTCCCTCGGACAAGTTATCGTTCCGTTAAGGAAAGACTGTTTTGTGAACAACTTTTTGTTCGGGCAATCACGTCTACCATTATGAGCCATTACAGGCGCTAGGTAGAACGAACTCTGCCACCTTGTCAAGGAGAGAACAACTTTTTTAACAATTCCCTATTTTTTACCCGTATATGGAGTTTCCTTTTCCACAATCTTTTCCACAGCACCAAGCCTTATTGTATAAGGAATTTTAAAACTTATCCACTGCATCCACAAGCTTCTCTGCTTCCCTGTGCACGCAAGATTTCCACATGAAAAATCCCTGTTAAACAAGTAATCAACAGACTTATCCACCTTATCCACAGTTTTTTCATCCACAGTGGGGATAAGTCGAAGATGTGTTTGCCCCTTGACAAAAAAAATCCCGGGACTGTACTCCCGGAATTTTCGCGCCCTTATGACACAATTCTCGAACTTTTATTCGACAAGAAGCGCTAACGTTGGCCATAACGCCCTTGCAACCAGGCTCTTTCCCGCTCGACTACCTCGGGCGAGAGCACGACGGGACCGCCAGCGAGAAAGGAGAGGAGATAAATCATGGCGCATTCCTCGATCAACTCGGCCAGCGAAAACGCTTGCGCCAGGTCCTTGCCGGCGGCGACGGCGCCATGATTGGCCAGCAAAGCGACTGGCGCCTCGCCGAGGGCAAGGACTGTGTTTTCAGCCAACTCAGGCGTTCCGATGGGGGCGTGCGCCGATGTCCTCACACCGCCGCCGAAGTAGGCCACCATGTTGTCGAGGATCGGCGGCATGTCCTTACCTGTTGCCGCCACCGCTGTGGCGTGCTTGGAATGGGTGTGCACAACGGCCTTCACATCAGGACGAGCCTGGTAGATGGCCCGGTGCAGTCCCTGTTCGATGGAAGGCCGCCGTGTTCCCTCGATCACCTCGCCGCTGTCGATAGCCACGACGACCAGGTCCTCCGGCGTGAGCCTATCGTAAACCATCCCGCTAGGCGTCACAAGCATCCGGTCTTCCTGGGGAAGGCGGCAACTGATGTTCCCCCCTGAGCCGGACACCAGCCCCCGTTCGATCAATAGACGGCCATAGTGCAGTATGTGGTTGCGAAGGTTCTCCATTTCGTTCGTTTCCTTTCCAGTCAAGGTATCCTTTTGATGGGTCCCTTACGTCCCCAAAGGCCAATCGGCCACGGCATTCAAATCGGCGGTCGCCGTCTCTCCGGCCATCAGCCGGTGATAACCGGCACAGGCGATCATGGCGGCGTTGTCGGTGCAGAGGATCACCGGCGGCACGACAAGCCGTCGCCCTTCCGTCGCTAAAGCCTCCTGCAAACGGTCGCGCAGGTACCTGTTGGCCGCCACGCCGCCGGCAAGCAGCACCGTGGAAGCGTCCGTCTCCCGGGCGGCCCGGCGGGTCTTCTCGACCAGCACATCGACGACAGCTTCCTGAAAGGAGGCGGCCAGGTCGGCATTGTGGATGGTCTCGCCTTTCTGGCGGGCACAGTTGAGCAGGTTGAGGACTGCCGACTTGAGGCCGCTGAAGCTGAAATCGTAGCTGTCTTCCTGCAGCAAGGCTCGGGGCAAGGGATAGGCGCCAGCCATGCCCTCACGGGCGAGCTTTTCCACAAGGGGCCCGCCGGGGTACCCGAGCCCCAAGGCCCGAGCCACCTTATCATAAGCTTCGCCGGCGGCATCATCGCGGGTGGCACCCAGGATGTGGAGTTGTCCATGGCCGGTCAGGTGGACAAGGTGGGTGTGTCCGCCGGAAACAACAAGACAGAGCAGCGGGAATCGCAAGTCCGGGTCAGAAAGAAAGTTGGCGTAGATATGCCCCTCGATGTGATGGACGCCGACCAGGGGCAGGTTGCGGGCCAGGGCGGCGCCTTTGGCATAGGCGACGCCGACGAGCAGCGCGCCGACCAGCCCGGGTCCGGCGGTGACAGCCACAGCCGTCAGATCCTTCCAGGTGACACCCGCTTCCCGCAAGGCCTCCTCGACGACGACGGTGATGTTCTCCATGTGTTTTCTTGAGGCGATCTCAGGGACGACGCCGCCAAAGCGCTGGTGCGTCGGCACCTGAGAGGAGATGACGTTGGACAGGATGGCGCGTCCGTCCCGGAGCACCGCCGCCGAGGTCTCATCACAACTCGTCTCCAAACCTAAAATGAAACGACCGGCCTCATGAGCCGGTCCGTGCAGTGAAAATATCGACAAATCGACTACTCCTCTACAAGACCCGCACGTTTTCCACATCGAATTCGCCGTAGGACCAGCGACCGGCCTTTTTGACCTGGGCGGGCTGATTTGCGTCAATCAACTGAAGGACGCGCGGGTAATGGATGGTAACACCCTCGGCCTGCCCTGTCAGGTAATACTCGGGCTGGTCCGGCAGACCGGCCCGCAGCACCGGGTAATAGATATCCATGCAGGAACATCCCCCTGATGTGCAGATCCGCGTCAGTTCCACCGTAAACACTTCACCCTGTTCCGCCAGTTGTTCGCGGATATCGGCGTCAATGACCCACTGCATCCTTTTGTCCCCTCCTATGTTTCCCCCATGGGGTTATTCATCATTATACCCCTTACCCCTATCCATGCAACTGTCAGGCCCCTTTTTCCCCGGTCACGAAGTAAAAAGCGGCGCTGATCGCCCCGATCGAGACGTTCGAAAATCCGGCAGCTTCCAGGAGCCCGGCCACCCTTTCAGCGGGGACGCGGTGGTCCCCCTTGGGCCCCATCTCCGTAAAACCGGGCGTCCAGTCGACAACGGCGATCTTCCCTTGCGGCTGCAAGACGCGAAAGGCCTCCGCCAGGGTGGCGTCCCCTTTTTCGATCTCATGAAAAACGGCGACCATGGCCAGCCGGTCCACACAAGCGCCAGGGAGCGGGATGTGACTTTCCGGGTTAAGAATCCAGGCGATGTTTTGCAGGCCGGCAGCCTCGCTGCGGCGGCGGCCTTCCACCAGCATCCGTTCCTGGAGGTCCATGGCGAAGATGTGACCGCTGGGACCGATGACCGAGGCGGCGGGAAGGGCGAGATACCCCGTTCCACAGCCAAAATCAGCCAGGCGTGTCCCTGCTGAGACGTCCAGTGCTTCCAGGATCGCCTCGGGCGGCAGCAGTTCGCGCCGACGGGGGTTGTCCAGCTTGGCAAAGCCGCTGCTGTCAAAAAGCTGTGTCATCCTATCACCTTCTTCGGTTTATTTCACAACGGTGCAGAATGCTGCGTCACCGTTTAGCATGACCCTTTAGGATTTCATTGACTTTTGTTTCAGCCCACCACTTACAGGTGTTACGTCAATAGACCTTCTCGGAACGCCAGCAGGTAGCGCCGAAAACCGGGGTCCTTTTGCAGGAGCGTCTCGGTGCTGCGCAGGGAGGCCATCAACCCCTTGTTTTCCGGATCAAGGATCGCCCCGTCCAAGCCGGCGTAAATGGCCAGGGTCAGGAAGGTGCGGTTAAGCAGCGCCCGCGCGGGCATGCCGTAGGAGATGTTGGAGATGCCGCAAAGGATGTGAATCTGAGGAAACTCCTCGCGGATGCGCCGGATGATCTCGAGGCCGAAGTTGCCCCAGTGCTCATCCTGCCCGATGGGACGGATAAAGGGATCGAGGTAGATGTCTTCAAAATCGACGCCGTCGCGAACGAGGCGCGTCACCAGGGAGCGGGTGACTGCCAACTCCTCTTCCACCGTGTTGGGCATGCCGCTGTCATTGAAGCAGAGGGCGATGACCTTGCAGTTGTAGTTCCGAATCAATGGGATCAGCGTCTGGTAGCGGCCCTCTTCGGCCGATATGGCGTTGATGAACGCCCTCCCCTTATGGACGCACAAGGCCGCTTCCAAGGCTAACGGGTTCGGGCTGTCCAGGCAGACCGGTTCGTTGACGACCGTTTGCACCGTCTCAACGAGCCACCGCAAGGCGTCCGGTTCGCGGTGGCGAAGGGTGGTGCAGTTCAGATCGAGCACATCGGCGCCGCAGAGCTTCTGCCGCAGCGCCAGATCTTGAATGAAGGTCACGTTTCTGGAGATGACGGCGCCTTCAATCCCAGGTCGCGCCGTGTTGATCTTTTCCCCTACAATCAGCATCGTATCATCCCTTCTCAGCTTCGCGCGGCTGGGCCGCCGCGAAGCTGGGGTATCTTTCGCGGATTCGAAACCAAAAAACCCTGCCCATGGCAGGGTTATCTATCACTGGTCGGCTTCGAGAAGTTCGGCGCACAGTTCTAGGATGTCACTGACCGAGAGGATGCCCACAACCTTCTCTCCGGCGACGACAGGCAGGCAACTCACCTTGTAGCGGCGCATCATGCGGACGCTATCCGCCAAGGGCATATTAGCCTCGACGTAGACGGGGTTTTTGGTCATCACCCATTCCACCGGTGTCAATGGGATCACGCCAGGGGAGCGCATGGCCTTGTCAATGTCATGAAAAGCGACGATGCCGACGAGACGTTCCTTGTCATCCACAACAGGCAGACGACGGATGTTTTTCTCTGTCATCATCCGCAACGCGTCCCGAATCGGTGTGAATATGCCGGTAGTGATTACAGGGGTGACCATCTTGTCCCGAACGATCATGGCGGCCAACCTGCCTTTCCGAATGTTTTGAAAGACCCGGTTGTGATTCTTTTCGGCAAAGGCGGGGGAAATCCTCCTTACCCCTCCCCGTTCCGGGGCTGGTTTTTTGGGGCTTCCAACTCACGCCACATGATAATGGCGTCTTCCCCCGTGTCGGTGTAGTAGCCTCGCCGGCAACCCACCTCCTGGAAGCCCAATCTGCGGTAGAGGGTCAGCGCATTGGTGTTGGAGGGACGCACCTCCAAGGTGATCCGCTCCCCGCCGAGTTGGGCCGTTTCCTCGAAGATGTGATCCAGCAGGGCTTCCCCGAGACCCTCGCCACGCCGGTCCGGATGAACGGCGATGGTGGTGATATGGACCTCGTCAAGGATGATCCAGACGCCGGCATAGCCGATCACCCGTTCTCCTTTCACTGGCTCGGCGACAAAAAGGGATGGCCGAGTTTCCGACTCTGTCGGTTCGACGCAAACCCAGTAGTGGGACAGGCGGCTATCCGTCAGTTCCGTCACAAAGGCGCTGCGGCTCCAGGGCGTCGGAAAGGAGACCTCTTCGATGGCCAGCACCTCATCGACATCCTTGATCGCCATGGGCCGAAAATAGTGCTTGTCTGTTTCGTTCTGCATCGCTTTACGCCTCCGGCGCAACCCGGCAAGGGGCCGGCTGCGTTCCATGCTTTTTCGCCCAGTTGACCTCCGCTTCCGATGGCCGGATGTACATGGGCGCCAGTGTGTGCAGGTCGTCGGTGTCGCCTCGCTGCAAACGACGCCAGCCGAGGCGGGCCACCTGGCTGCCACGTGGGTAGCGCCTTTCAGCGCTGGCGAAGACGGCCCAGTCGCCGAGTTCTGCTTGCAAGAGTTCACGATAGACGGGGACGCCGTCGCCCAAAAAGAGCACCTGTCTCGTTGTTTCCGGTACCTTCGTTGCTTCCGGTGCTTCCTCCAGCCTCCGCCGCAGTTGTTCCAGGAGCGCCTTCGGCGCAACGGCCTGGTCCTCGCCCACCTTCTCCAGTCCATCCACTCTGCCCCGGTAAAGGCTGGTGTAGACCTCGTTCTTGCGGGCATCGAGGATCGGGCAGATATATCCCGGAAAAGGCCAGGCGTTCCAGGCCAGCGCCTCCAGCGTCGGCACGCCGACAACCGGCAAGCCTAGGGGATGGGCCATCCCCTTCACCGTCGCCAGACCGATGCGCAAGCCTGTGAAGGAACCAGGACCGATGGCGACGGCCAACCCGGCCATATCGGCCAGAGACAGTTCCGCCAGGGCGAGAAGCTGTTCGATGGCCGGCAACAGCCGCTTCGAATGGGGCCGGTCATTATGTAAAAAGGTTTCCGCCACGACCTGCTCATCGTCGACAATTGCCAATGCCGTTACGCGGGTGGAACAGTCGATCCCGAAGATGTACATGCTTCTCTCCACTCCTTCACCAGGGACTCTGGACGGTCGCCGTGACCGGTCATTTCGACGAGGCGCCCTGCTAAAACTTGTTCTTCGACTTCGTATGCTATTCCCCCGACCGTTTCCGATGAAGGATACCCGTTATTGCAAGGCTCCCCGTTTCCGCCGGTTTCCTCGTTTTTACAGGGTTCCTCGTTCCCACAGGGATCCTCGTCCAGGCCGGGATCCCCATCCAGGCGGGAGAGTCGGATGATCAGCGTCTCTTCAGGGAGCAGGCTGCCGAGGCGTTCCGGCCACTCGACACAGAGCACGCCATCGCCCCGCAGGTAGTCAGCCCAACCGATTTCCCAGACCTGATCAGGCTCGTCCAGCCGGTACAGATCAAAGTGGTAGATGGGGAACTGTCCCTCATACTCGTGGACAAGGGTGAAAGTCGGGCTCGTCACCCGTCCCTTATAGCCAAGTCCGCGGGCGAGGCCGCGCACTAAGGTCGTCTTGCCGGCGCCCAGGTCGCCGTAGAGCAGCAGGATGTCGCCCGGTTGAACCCGTTCGGCCAGCCATCTCCCCAGGTCTTCTGTGGCCGCTTCATCAGGCAGGAGCACTTGCCATCGTTGTTCAGTCAATGCGCTGGTTCCCTCGCAATCTGTATTAAAGACATATTTCAAGAAACGTAGCAAAATGCGTTTTTTTAGGTGTCGTCACTATGGGGCATCAAAATAAGGCATTGAAATTAAAGATAAATCGTCGATAATGCGTTGACTCTACCAGTATTCCCCTTTACGAGCGCAGACAGCCCTATCTTCTTCCATGGTCTCCTTTTAGGTACTGAAAAAATGGCAAAATCAAATCACAGCACTGTCATGATAGACGGCCATCACCTTTTGGATGTCCTCCCAGACAGGCCTTTTTTTCGCGGGATCCCGCAGCAGGGCCGCCGGGTGGAAGGTAGGCATGAGCAGACGACCATCTTTGCGCACCCACTTGCCTCGTTCCCGGGTGATCCGGGCGTTGGGATCGATCAACGTCTGGGTGGCCAGCGCGCCCAGGCAGATGATGATCTGCGGGTTGATGATCTCGATCTGCCGCTCCAGGTGGACCCGGCATGCCTTTACCTCCTTTGGGAAAGGCAAACGGTTGCCCGGCGGGCGGCATTTGACCACATTGGCAATATATACGTCAGGGCGAGGGAACTTACCCGCAATCAAGATCCTGTCCAAAAGCTGACCAGCCGCCCCCACAAAGGGTCGTCCCAGGCGATCTTCCTCTGCCCCCGGCCCCTCACCGACGAGCATCAGTCGCGCTTCGGGATTCCCCTCACCGAAGACGACCTGGTTGCAGCCCTCGCGGAGGGGGCAGGCGCGGCAGTCCTTGACCATTGCTTCATATGCTGCTATTTCAGCATGACGGTTCATGCAAACACCCCTATCCCATGCTTCAGGAAAAGTGCCGATATAGCAAAAGGAAACGCTCACCCGAACAGGGCTAAGACCTCTCCCGCCTTCCCCCGCTTGGCGCCGTTGCAACTGACATATCGCTGCACCTGAAAGCGTTCGATGTGGGCGGCGCGATAGGCCTTTTGCGTAAATTCGGTGTCATGGTTGGAGATGAGGACAGAGACGCCCCGATCGGCCAACTGGAGAGCCAGTTCGGCCAATTTCAACTGTTCCGCTTCGCCGAAGCCGCCTGCGCTGTAACTGGTGAAGTTGGATGTCTGGGAGAGGGGCACATAGGGTGGGTCACAATAGACCACATCGCCGGGACGGGCCATCGCCATCGTCACCGAGAAGTCCTGGCAAAAAAACTGGGCGTCGCGAGCCTTCGCCGCGAAAAGCCGCAGTTCCCGCTCCGGAAAATAAGGCTTCTTATACCGTCCCACGGGCGCGTTGAACTTGCCGCTAGCGTTGTAGCGGCAGAGGCCGTTGTAGCCGTGACGGTTCAGGTAGATGAAGAGGGCCGATTTGAGGTTCCCATCGTCTGTGCTGTTGAAGCGTTCCCGCAGTTCGTAGTACCGCTCCGGCTGGTTGTTTTCTTCCGTAAAGAAAGAACGGCAGTATTCGATAAACTCTTCTCCGCCCGCTTTCGCCGTTTCGTAGAGGCGGATCAGGTCTTCGTTGCTGTCGGCAAGCAGATTTTCCTGAAAACCGGTGTTCAGGAAGACGGCGGCGGAACCGACAAAAGGTTCGATCAGCCGAGTTCCCGAGGGGAGGATGGTCAGGATGCGGTGGATGATCTGGTATTTGTTGCCGGCCCATTTCAAAAAAGGTCGCTGTCGCATCATAAGCACTCCCTTAGCAATACTTCATCTGTTTCGTCCCTGCCTCCGCTATTTCCTCCATTCTCTATGATTCTAGACAGAGAGACGCAAAAAAAGCCCCCCTGAACAAGGGGGAGCTTCTTGAGTCATTCATTGATCATTCATCATCAAGAGCGTACCAATATCAATAGCGCGCAAGGGATGATCGCCGGCTCTAAGACTATTCCCTTTCCTTCCAGCTCTTTACTTTCCCTTGTCTTACCTCGATGTTCCCGTCTTTAGGCTCTCCGTTTCGCTTGCGCGCACCAACCAAGCGCTGCCGACGGTGGCGTCCCACATGCAGTCGATCCGCTCTCGGAGTTGATAGACGTCAAAGGGCTTGGTCAGGTAGCCGATGGCGCCTTCCTGCAAGGCCTGATGGATCAGATTTTCATCGGTAAACGCCGTCATCAAGACGACCTTCACATCCGGGTTGTGCTTGAGCATCTGCAACATGGCCTGAAAACCATCCATCCCTGGCATGCGCACATCCATCAGCACGAAAGGGATACTGAACTCTTCCGCTTTGCGAACCGCTTCGATGCCATTGACGGCAGTGTATACTTGATATCCGGCATCCTGGAGAATGATCCGTAACAACGAGCGGACACCAGCTTGATCATCAACAATGAGAATTCTTTTCCCAGCTTCCATTGGTGCCTCACCTCTCGACAAAATCCGACAATCTATTTACAACTCATCATGTATTTACCATTTCTCCTTGCTTTCGCAAATTCCTGCCGAATTTTGAATTTCCACCGGGAAAAGAGACTCTTTTCCGAACAATTTTGTTTTACAGTCTTATTTACAAGTTTTGCCAACCTTAGTTTCCCATTCATGTCGTTTTTTTATGTCATTCCAATCCGTTTTTCCGCCTTTGCGGTCGCTTCTGAAGAATCGGTGCTCCTGCCATCAGACGGAAAAGACCCTCCTCCCCTTGATCCAGACCTGGCTGACACGGCTGCGCGTGTCGAAAGGGTGTCCATCCCAGATCGCCACGTCCGCTTCTTTGCCCGCTTCCAGGCTGCCGACAGACGCCTCCAGCCCGAGGATGCGGGCGGCGTGGAGGCTGATAGCGCGCAGAGCCGTCTCCTCCTCCATGCCGTGGCGGACGGCCAAACCGGCGCAAAGGGGCAGGTACTGGATAGGGATGACGGGGTGGTCTGTCATCAGCGCCACGAGGACGCCGGCGGCATGGAGGATACCGGCTGTCGCCGGCGTGATTTCCCGCATCTCCACCTTGGCCCGGTTGACGAGGGAAGGCCCGACGACGGCAGGGACACCAGCTTGGGCCAGTTCCTCAACGATCAGGTGGCCCTCGGTGCAGTGCTCCAGCACCGCCTGCAAGCCATACTCCTCGATGATCCGCAATCCCGTGAGCAGGTCGTCCGCCCGGTGGGCATGGAGACGAAGAGGGACCTGGCGCGACAATAGGGGCTGCAACGCCTCCCAGCGCAGATCAAGTTCCGGCTTTTTCGAAGGCTCTTCCGCTGTCTGCGCCCGCTTGCGCCCGTACTCGAGCCCGCGAGTCAGGGCCTCCCGCAGCAGCGCCGCCGAGGCCATGCGGGTGATGGGCGCCTTCTTCCGTTCCGTGTAGACGCGCTTCGGGTTTTCGCCGAGGGCGGCCTTGACGGCGGCGCCGTTGCGGACGACCCGCTCGGCGAGGGGGCCGGCCGTCTTTAAGATCACTGCCTGTCCGCCGACGATATTGGCGCTGCCCGGCAGTACGCAGACGGTCGTCACACCGCCCCGCAAGGCGTCGCCGAAGGCGGGGTCGGCCGGGTTGACGCCGTCCAGCGCTTGCAAGTGGGGCGTCACTGGATCCGATGTTTCGTTCAGGTCATCGCCTTCGACGGGCGCCCCTTCTTCCACGATGCCGAGGTGACAGTGGGCGTCGATGAAACCGGGCAGGACCAGTTTGCCTCTGGCGTCAATGACCTCCACCGGCCCGTCCAGGTCAAGTCCAGCCGGCAGTCGAAAACTGCCGGCATCCGCAGCTGAGCCTGTGCCAGTACCAGTGTCCGTATCAGCGCCGGCATCAGCACCGGCATCAGCGCCCCTGCCCATATCAGCCCCGGCATCAATGCCAGCATGAACACCAGCGTCGACGCCAGCTTCGGCGTCAACATCTGGTCCCACAGCGATGATGATCCCATCATCGTTAAAAGCGACAAAGCCGGGGGAATAGTTCTCCCCGGCCAGCGTGATCACCTGTCCGCCGCGAATCACTGTCGCCATGGCGCTACCCTTCCAGCGTAAAGGCCGCCCGGGTTTCGCCAACGACCTGTTTGAGGTTGTTTTTCACGGCAAAGCGGTCATGGGCGGCCAAGGCCTGCCGCTGCTCCGCTGACAGGACGCCCAGTTGGCTCAGTGCCTCCAGGACGATGGGCCCGAGGACCCGCATGTTGCCGTCCTCCACCTTGGCCGCCAGGCCCCAGCCCTTTTCCGGCACAGCCAAGGCGTAGACGCCGTCGGCGCCGATCTTGGCGATAACGGCCCCGCCGGTCGCCTGCATCAGGTCCGTGTCGAGACGGCCTGTCCCGGAAATCAGGAAGGGGTGGTCGATCATCGATTGGCTGATGCGGCGGCAAGCCTGGCGCCGTTCCGCCGTGCCGTAGTTGGCTAAACCAAGACGGGCGAAGGAGAGGGCGATGTTCTCCAGCGGCATGCCATAGACAGGGATGCCGCAGCCGTCGACGCCGATGACGACATCGTCCGGTTGGACGCCGGCCATGTCGGCGACAGCGGCCAGGATCTCCACCTCGGCGGGATGCTTGGGAGCGAAGTAGTTTTCCACGGGATATCCTTTGAACAGCGCATAGGCCAGCACCCCTGTGTGCTTGCCGGAACAGTTGCAATGAAGCACAGTCGGCTTTTGTCCAGCGGCCCGCAAGGCGTCAGCCGTTTTGCGGTCAAAAGGGGTGTGGGTACCGCAGGCGAGCGCTGTGTCAGCGAGGCCGATCTTCTGCAGCGCTTCTGTGACGATACGGCGGTGCTCCTCTTCGCCGGCATGGGAACTGGCGAAGATGGCCAGGTGCTCGTCACCAAGCCCGAAGTGTTCGAGACCCCCCTGTTCGACGAGAGGCAAGGTCATCAGCGGCTTAGAGGAGGAACGCATAAAAGTGACGCCCAGTTTGCCGGCAGAGGCGATCGTTTGCCCCTCTCCGTCGACGACGACAATGGCGCCCCGGTGGCGGTTTTCGACCATAGAACCGCGGACAACTTCGACAAGTACTGCGGACATGCTGACTCTCTCCTTATGTTGTATGTTCAGGGGTCAACCGAAGGACCGGACGATGCAGAGGGTCATATGGGCAGGTTGGGACAGATCGACCGTGTGCTCATGGCGCATGGGCAAGCGCCGGCTGTCAAAAACGATGCGCACGACGGGACGCGACGGCAGTTGCGGGTTCGCCTTGATGACGACACCTGTTTCGCCGTTGCTCAGTTGGACCGCTGAGCCGATGCGGTAGATGGTGATGCTGTCCAGCAGCGCCTTGACGATCCGTTCCGGGAAAAGGGTGCTGCTGGCGCCCATCAGATACTCGACGATCTCGACCGGGTTAAAGCCAGGACGATAATTGCGCGTCGACGTCATCGCCTCGAATACGTCAGCCATGCCGACCAGTTGGCTGAACAGATGGATCTCCTTGCCCTTCAACCGGCGGGGATAGCCCGAGCCGTCGAGACGCTCATGGTGCTGCAAGGCGATGAGGGCGATCTCCTCGGGCAAGGCCGTATCCCGGACGAGAGTGTCATAGCCGTGTTCCGTATGCTCCTCGATCCGGCGGCGGCTCTCGGGACTGAGCGCCCCCTCAGCAAAAAGGATCTCCTGCGGCACTTTTTTCTTGCCGATATCGTGCAGGAGGCCGCCGAGGGCGACCATGCGCAGGCTGTCTTCCGACAAGCGCATCGTCAACCCTGTCAACGTCGCCAGAACGGCCACATTGACACAGTGTTTGAAGGTAAAGGCGTCGGTCGACTTCACCTCGAGCAGGTGGTTGAGCCGGTTGCGCTCACGGAGCAGATCGCCGAAAAGGGCCAGCAGATCGCCAATTTCGCCGTCTTGGCTCCCCTGTTGAGAGTAGTGGACGATGGCGCTGTTCACCTGGAGCAGCAGATCTTCTCGCAACAGGTCGTAAAAGGCGCGCTCCTCCGGCGGCTCCTGCTCATGGGAAGAGGCGGAAGCCCCCTGGGCCTTCCCTTCCTCTTTCGATTCCCCTTCCGTTCCGCCCGGCGAGCGAGTCAACCGCCCGGCAGCCGTTTTAGCTTTTTTCCGGGCGAGCTTGGTGGTCACTTCTACCCATTCCACACCGAGGTTTTTTAAAAAGTGGATGCGTCGTTCATCAAGGACGGTGCCCCGCGGCAACAGCAACGCCCCTGTCTTAGTATAGATGGGCTCGTCCAAAATCAATCCCTTTTGGACAGCGTCGATGTTGATTCGACTCATCAACTCCCACCCCCAATGGTTTCTCCCCTTTTTCCCATACCCCCCCTACAAGCTTCGGCAAAGAGGCGGAACAATCCTCTCGACTCCGGTTCGCCGTGGCACAAATCTTCCGGATGCCACTGCACAGCTACGATGAAGCCAGCCCCCATCCCTTCCAAGGCCTCGATGGTCCCGTCCGGGGCGACCGCCACAGGCCGCAGGTCCCGGCCGACGCGGTCGACGGCCTGGTGATGGAAGCTGTTGACCCGGCCGAATCCGGCGGGGTAGATCTCCCGCAACCGGCTGCCGCCAGCCACCTCGATCGAGTGAGAAGGGTGCCAGCGAGGCGCTTTCTGCTGGTGGCGCAGGGCAAGCGGGCGCTGGCAGGGGATATCCTGGATGAGCGTCCCGTCGAGGGCCACATTGAGGACCTGCATCCCCCGGCAGATGGCCAGGACCGGCAGTTGCCGCCGCAAGGCCTCAGCGATTAGGGCGAACTCCAGGGCGTCCCGCTCCGGGTCCACCTCGCCCAGGTTGGCATGAGGCTGTTGGCCGTAGCGGGCCGGATCGATATCGCCGCCGCCCGAGAGGACGATGCCCTGGACCATGTCCAGGTAGCTCCAAGGTTCCTCGACCGCCTCCAGCGGAACAGGCCATACGGTGAGACCGACGTCGGCGAGCGCCCGGCAGTACTCCCGACGGAGCAACAAACGGCCGCGCTCAAAGGACGGCGTAAGCAGCACCCCTGGTCTTGCCATCAGCCTTCCCCTCCTGCTGGACATGTTTTTGGACAAATAGAAAAACCCGGGGCGATTCCCGGGTTTGCAGGTTTTTAGATATCGACGAGACCGAGACTGATTTCCAGCGCCCGAGCGACCTTATCCATCATTTCGTCATCGAGGACGCCGATCTTTTCCCGAAGGCGGGTTTTATCGATGGTGCGGATTTGTTCCAGCAGGACGACCGAATCCCGGTCCAGCCCGCTGCGGCGGGCTGGGACTTCCACATGGGTTGGCAGTTTGGCCTTGCTGATCTGGGAGGTGATGGCGGCGACAATGGTGGTGGGAGAGTATTGGTTGCCGATGTCGTTCTGAATGATCAGAACGGGGCGGGTTCCTCCCTGTTCCGAGCCGACGACCGGATTCAATTCGGCGTAGTAGACTTCTCCTCTTCGAATGGCCATCGGGATTACCTGGCCAACCTCGCCTCGTACAGGCGCTCCACATCCACCTCGGCCACAAAGCCTTCAAGCGCAAGCTCAAGGTTGATGCGGGCCATTTCGGCATAGCCCCGGCGCATCTGATCACGCATGACTTTGCGCTTGTGCTCGCTCATGTATAAATTCACCGCTTCCCGAATGAGTTGGCTGCGGTTCATCTTCTCGGCCATCAATACCCGGTCCAGTTCGTCCAACAATGATTCCGGCAAGGTAACCTGGATGCGTTTCAACTCGGGCACACAGTGCACCTCCCAGGGATAATCCGCCTTCGTACTCCATTATAGTAATTGTGCCCCAAAGTGCGCAAGGGTAACATGGCCCCCCTGCTCATCCAATTTATGGCACATAAAAGCGGGGGACCCGCGGCGAGACACCGCTCAGGATCTCATAGGAAATCGTTCCTGTCGCCCGCGCCCAGTCCTCGACGGGCGCCGTTCGCCAGGCGTCGCCTTCCTGCCAACGCCCGAAGAGGGCCACCTCGTCCCCTTCGACCAACTCGGCGTCGCCGATGTCGATCATGAACTGATCCATGCAGATCCGGCCGACCTGGGGAAAAAAGCGGCCCCCCCGGTAAGCCCCAATGCGTCCCGACAGGGTGCGCCGGATCCCGTCGGCATAGCCCAGGGGGATCGTGGCGATGCGCGTCCTGGCGGGACAGCGGTATGTACAGCCGTAGCTGATCGGGGTCCCGGCGGCAACTTCCTTTATAAAAACAACACGGGCTTTCAAGGTCATCACTGGCTGCAAGAGCGCCTTGTCCGCTTCTGCCTCCTCAAAGGGGGAAGAGCCGTACAGGGCGATCCCGGCGCGCACCCCCTCGAGGTGCGACTCGGGCAAAGCGAGGATGGCTGCCGAGTTGGCCATGTGGCGCATGGGGATGTCCAGCCCGGCCTTGCTCAACTGTCCGGTAATCGCCAAAAACCGCTTCAACTGTTCCCGCGCGAAGGATTTGTCCCGCTCGTCGGCCGAGGCGAAGTGGCTGAAGACACCCTCCACAGCGATCCCCGGCAGCCGGGCGATGGTCAGCATCTCCCGCACGCCCGCCTCGCCCTGGAAGCCGACGCGGCCCATGCCGGTCTCCACCTTCAGGTGGATCCGCGCCCTTCGGCCAAGTCTTACCGCTGCCGCCGAGAGGGCTTCCGCCACAGTCCGGCTGTAGACAGCCTGGCTGATGTCTTCGGCGACGACGCGGTAACAGGCTTCCGGCGGCGTATACCCCAGGATCAGGATCGGCTGGGTGAGCCCAGCGTCGCGCAGCTTCAGCGCCTCATCGAGCAAGGCGACGACGAAGCCGTCGACACCCTGACGGACCGCTTCCCGCGCCAGTTCCACAGCACCGTGGCCGTAGCCGTCCGCTTTGATCACCGCCATCAGGCGGGCCTGGGGTTGGGCCGCCTGGCGAAGAACCTTCAGGTTGTGGGCGAAGGCGCTGAGCCGGATCTCCGCCCAGGCGGGGCGGCCCTCCGCTGGGTATGCTCCCGGATCGTGCGCCTTAGCGGAGGGCGCTCCGGCTGCTCCATCGCATCCGCATCGTCCTTCACCGAGCAAAAGGCCCCTATTCTCTTCTATCTCGCATTCGATCGCATTGTCCACGCTTACTGCTCCTCACTCGAAGTCAGTCACCAGGGCGCGGAGGATGTCGGCGCGGGTGACGATCCCGACGAGTCGGCCGCTGCGCAGCACCGGCAGGCGGTTGACCTGCTGCTCTGTCATCAGGCCAGCCATCTCCGATACAGGGGCTTCTTCCTCAACGGTGATCACGTCGCCCGTCATGATCTCCTCCGCTCTCAAGGCGATGGACTTGCGGAATTCCTCTTCAAAGCGCTTGGGGCTTTCCAGGTAGATCATCCCCCCCAGGAGGGAGATAAAAGAGGGGTAGCGGAGGTCTTTATCCTTGAACAGGAGGTCTCCCTCCGAGATAATGCCGATGACTGCGCCCTGGCGGGAAATGACCGGCACGCCGCTGATCCGCTTTTCGATCATCAGCTTGACCACGTCGGCCACAGGGGTGTCAGGGTAAACGGTATAGACCTCCCGGCTCATGATATCGGAGGCTTTCAAATCTTTCGAACTCATCAGGCACCCGCCTTTCTCATCCTATGCTTCCGTTTCAGGCCGGCTCCAGTTGCAACCATGCCTCAGCCAGGCTGTCAACGATGTCGCCGGCGTTCATCGCGCGCTGTCCAAGCCGCCGGGCCGAGCAATCGCCGGCCAAGCCATGGATGTACGCGCCCAGCGCGGCGGCGCGCTCGGCGGCAAGCCCCTGAGCGGCGAGGGCGCCGATGATCCCGGCGAGGACATCGCCGCTGCCGCCCGTCGCCATGCCTGGATTGCCTGTGGGGTTGACGAAGATCTGTCCATCGGGGGCGGCCACCAGGGTGCGGGCGCCCTTCAGGACGATGACACAACCCCACTCCCGGGCATACCGGGCGGCGACGCCGATCCGGTCCGACTGGACCGCTGCCGTGTCACAGCCGGCCAGACGAGCCATCTCGCCAGGGTGGGGCGTAAGAATGACAGGCCCCCTGGCCGCTGCCAGCAGGTCGATGTTGCCTGACAGGACGTTGAGGCCGTCGGCGTCGATGATGATGGGTCCGCTGGCGCCTTCCAGGCAGGCGAGGAGAAAATCGGTCTGTTCCGCGCCGCGGCCCAAACCCGGCCCGACGACAGCAGCCGCGAAGGCGCTCCACTCCCGCCCCTGCAGAGACTCGCCCGTCAGACCGCCCTCTTTGTCCGGCAAGGACCAGGTCATCGCCTCAGGCGCCTGCGTCGCCACGAGGGAGAGGATCGTCTGCGGGACAGCCACCGTCAGCAGGCCCACACCAGCGCGGAGCGCGCCCAGGGCCGCCAGGACGACGGCGCCAGCCATCCCTGCCTGGCCGCCGGCGATCAGCAGGTGGCCGAAGTCGCCTTTATGGGCCATCGCCGGCCGCCGCCGGAGCCAGCTCCGGCAGAGGTCCTCCGTCAAGAGCGACCGGGGGATGTGGGTGCTATCGATCATCTCCCGGGGCAGGGAGATATCGGCCACGACGACCTCGCCGGCTGCCGAGGCGCCCGGTTCAATCGCCAGGCCGAGCTTGGGCATCCCCAGGGTGACCGTCACCGTCGCCCGCAGGCAGACTGAAGGGATTTTCCCTGTATCCGCTTCCAATCCGGAAGGGAGATCGACTGCCACTACCGGCAAGCCCGCTTCGTTGATCATCTCAAAGGCGCGGCCCGTCAATTCCGGCGTCGAGCCGGCAAAGCCGGTGCCGTAGACGGCGTCCACGACCAGTTCGGTCGACAGGATCGCCATCCGCAAGGCGTTCAGGTCTTTCGGATCCATGAGGGAAAACACCTTGCCGCCCATGCGCTGATAGATGGTCAAATTGGTCAATGCGTCGCCGCGGACCTCCCGTTCGGAAGCCAGCAAAAAGAGCTTCACCTCAGCGCCGCTGTTGACCATGTGCCGGGCGGCCACAAAACCGTCTCCACCATTGTTGCCCTTGCCACAGAGGATCAACACCCGTTTTCCCC
This sequence comes from Heliomicrobium sulfidophilum, assembly GCF_057715735.1. NCBI lineage: Bacteria > Bacillati > Bacillota > Clostridia > Eubacteriales > Heliobacteriaceae > Heliomicrobium > Heliomicrobium sulfidophilum. The sequence continues at coordinate 2,008,398 of NZ_JBVTZZ010000005.1, read as the reverse complement.
GGATGCCGCCGGGGAAGCGGCGGGCTGCCTCACGGGCGACCTGAATGCCGGCGTTTTCCATCAGGATCAGCGAGGGGATGCCGAACTCATCAGTGGCCCGGGCGTCAAAACGCCGCATCTCTTCTGCCGTCACGAGTCGCATCGCGTCGCCTCCTCCCCTCTCGCCTGCCAGGCGATCACGGTGGCAATGGCATGGTCCCGGTCATGAGACAGGCTGACGGACCAGCCGTTCCAGCCCGTTTTTCGCACCAGTTCAGCCGCCGACCCGGTAAAATGGACCTGCGGTTTCCCTGCGGCATCGCGCAGGATCTCCATCTCCGTCAGCATTGGCGAGCAGCCCGCCGGCAACGCCTTGATCACCGCCTCTTTGGCGGCAAAGCGGGCAGCAAAGGACTGCCAGGGGTTGGCGCGGCCCTCGCACTCGGCGATCTCCGCCGGTGAAAAGACGCGCCGCAAAAAACGCTGATGCCGTTGCGCCGCCTTGCGGATGCGGGCAATCTCCACGATATCACAGCCTACAGCCATGGAATCCACGGAACTCGTCGCCTCACAGTTGTTCTAAAATAGTATATCCTGAGAATAAATGCCAAAACCCTGTTCAACACACAGGGTTTTGGCGTTTTTTTACAGCGGGCGGGCTTGCAGTTCTGCTTTTTCCCGTTCCGTCAAAATTTTGTCGAGGTCGAGCAGGATCAGCAATCGTTCGTCCACTTTGCCAACCCCTTTGAGGTAATCGGAAGAGATCGTGCTGACCATCGGCGGCGGCGGTTCGATGGCACTCTGGGCCATGCGCAACACCTCGGTGACGGCGTCAACGATGATGCCGACGGTGTGCTGCTCCACGTTGACCACGATGATCCGCGTATTTGCCGTATGTTCTTCCTGGATGAGGCCGAAGCGTTTTTTCAGGTCGATGATCGGAATGATTTTGCCGCGCAGGTTGATGATCCCTTCCACGAAGGAAGGCGCCTGCGGGATCTTGGTCGGCGTCAGCAGACGGTTGATCTCCTGCACCTGTGTGATGGGCACCCCGTATTCTTCCGTACCGAGCCGGAAGACGACCAGTTGGATCTCATTCGAATCGCCTTTGATTTGGCTCATGTGCCTTTCCTCCCTTCACGGTCTGCCCTCGGACAGACCCTCTGCAATCGCGGAAAAACGCGCCTTACTCCAGGCGCAGGTATTTCACAAGCCGGATCGTATTCCCTCTTCCATTGAAGGTGACCTCATCCATGGCGGCTCGGATGAGCAGCAATCCTCTCCCTGTCTCACTGAGCAAGTCAAAGTCTGCTACCGTTCGGGGCTCAAAACCGCTACCTTGATCAGAAACCTCCACCCAAAAGCGGTCTTCACCGACGTCGAAGCGGACGGTCACCTCTTTTTCAGGATCCTCCAGGTTCCCATGAACGACTGCATTGACGAGCGCTTCGATCAGGGCCAGCTTGATGAAGTCAAGGTCCATCGCCTCCCAGGGGAGGGCTTTCACCTCGCCGATCACCTGCTCAACCGCCTTATCCACATTGGTCAGAGAACTGGAGAATCGTATCAGCTTTATCGCCGCCATCAGGTACTCCCTTCCTTCGGACGATTCACTTCGTTTCCGAAGCCCCCCTCTCCCGAGTCGTTCACGCTTCGAGCGCCTCGTCTCGGTTCTCATCAAAGGCAACGCATGCCTTTTGCTCCTTCAGTCACCGCCAGTTCGAATCCTCTTTTTGCCATGTTTCTAATTCGATTCACCCCGCTGGATATCCTCCAACGGGCGCGCCCTCGCTTCTGCCTGCAACGTAAGCCTTCCCGGAATGAGGGGCTTGCATCTCCCTTGCGGTAGCGGCTCGCGATAGCGCCCCTAGTGAGTCCTTGGCCTGTTGATGCAACTGAGTGACCGTTACGTAGCTCAATGACCGTTGATATACTTGTGATATTTCGCCGCGAGGAGCCGGATTCCTTTTGCCTGTGTGTAATCCCTGTCGAAATCAGAAATACTTGTTGACAGCCCTTGTGCGCGGGGTTACATTTATACCAGATACCCTACGGTGGGTATTGTATTAAAAAGGAGGTTGCCGATGAAGACGACCGACAGGACAGAAACGACTGAGCCTGCAGAGCTTGCAGACAAATCGCCGTTGCCGGAGCGAAACCGGCAAGACCTGATCAACCGCATGCGCCGCCTGGAAGGGCAGGTGCGCGGGATCACCAAAATGATCGAAGATCAACGCTACTGTGTCGATATCCTCCTCCAGATCAGCGCCGCCCGGGCAGGTTTGCAGAAGGTCGGCCTGGCCATTCTGGAAAATCACACCCGGGGCTGTGTGACCACCGCCATTAAGGAAAACCGCGGCGACGAGATGGTGGCGGAACTGGTCGATGTGCTCGACCGGTTCATGAAATAGCAAATCCCTAGGAAGGAACGATGTCCATGACGGACCGATCCAGCGGCGCCAGCGCCGCAGCCGCCAAAGTGACCCTTCCTGTGTCCGGGATGACCTGCGCCGCCTGTTCGAGCCGCGTGGAACGAGGCTTGCGCAAACTCCCCGGCGTGACGGCTTGCAACGTCAACGTGGCCATGGAAAAAGCGACTATCGAATACGACCCGGCCGCAACCGGCGTGGACCGCATAACCCAAAAGATCGCCGACCTGGGCTACGCGGTGCCGACGGAGCGGATCGAACTTTCCCTGGGCGGCATGTCCTGCGCCGCCTGCGCCAACCGCATCGAACGGAAGCTGAACCGCCTCCCCGGCGTCGTCAACGCTGCCGTCAACCTGGCCACAGAAAAAGCGGTCGTCGAACACTACCCCGGCGAAGTCGAGACGAGCGATCTGATCAACGCCGTCATTGGACTCGGTTTTCAGGCCCGCCTAGCCGAAGCGGCGGAAAGCGCCGACGACGAGCAAGAGGCGCGGCAGCGGCAGTTACGCCGCCAGTGGCTCCTCTTCGGCGCTTCCGCCGCCCTCTCGCTGCCCATGCTGCTCGTCATGATCGGCGAGATGACCGGCCTCCCCCTCCCCACTTGGCTCATGGCCAAACAGACTCAGTTTCTCCTGGCCACACCAGTCCAGTTCGGTGCCGGCTGGTCCTTTTACCGGGGCGCCTGGAAGGCCTTGAAAAACGGCGGCGCTAACATGGACGTGCTCGTCGCCCTGGGCACATCGGCCGCCTACTTCTACAGCGTCTATTTCACCTTTTTCAGCCCCAGCGCTCATCACACCTATCACGTCTATTATGAGACCAGCTCCATCTTGATCACACTGATCCTCCTCGGCAAGACACTGGAAGCCGTGGCCAAAGGTCGCACCTCCGAGGCGATCAAAAAGCTGATGGGACTCCAGGCGAAAACGGCGCGCGTCATCCGGGACGGTGGCGAACAGGACATCCCCGTCGAGGCGGTGCTGGCCGGCGACCTGGTCGTCGTCCGCCCCGGCGAAAAGATTCCCGTCGACGGTGTCGTCGAGGAAGGCGCCTCTGCCGTCGATGAGTCCATGCTGACCGGCGAGAGCCTGCCCGTGGACAAACAGCCGGGCGACACCGTCATCGGCGCCACCCTCAACAAACAGGGCAGCTTCAAGTTCCGGGCGACCAAGGTGGGCCGCGACACGGCCCTGGCTCAGATCGTCCGCGTCGTCGAGGAGGCCCAGGGCTCCAAGGCGCCCATTCAGCGGCTGGCCGACACCATCTCAGGCTACTTCGTCCCTGTCGTCGTCTCCCTCGCCGTCGTCACCTTCCTTGTCTGGTACTTTGCTGTGGCGCCGGAAAACTTCACCCGGGCGCTGCTGAACTTTACGGCCGTGCTGGTCATCGCCTGCCCTTGCGCACTCGGATTGGCCACGCCGACATCGATCATGGTGGGCACCGGCAAAGGCGCTGAAAAAGGCATCCTCTTTAAAGGCGGCGAGCATCTGGAAAACGCCCACAAGGTTACCGCCGTCATCCTCGACAAGACAGGGACCATCACGAAAGGCAAGCCCGAATTGACCGATCTGATCGGTCTCGGCGGCTGGAAAGGCCGAGAGGCGGAACTGCTGACCATCGCCGGTCGGGTGGAAAAACCCTCCGAACACCCCCTGGCCGAGGCGATCGTCAAGAAGGCGACAGAATCGGTTCCCCCATTGAAGGATCCGGAACGATTCCAGGCCATCCCCGGTCAGGGCGTCATCGCCACAATCGACGGGCGGCGAGCATTGCTGGGCACGCGCCGCCTGATGGCGGAGCAGGGCCTATCCTATCAAGAGCACGAACCGCTCTTGGAGCGGCTGGAGAACGAGGGCAAGACGGCCATGCTGCTCGCCCTGGAGGGTCAGGTCATCGCTGCTATCGCCGTGGCAGACACGGTCAAAGAGTCGTCAGCCCAGGCCATCGCCGAACTGAAGGCGATGGGGATCCAGGTCTGGATGATCACCGGCGACAACCGCCGGACCGCCGAATCGATCGCCCGGAAGACCGGCGTCGACCATGTCATCGCCGAGGTGCTCCCGGAAGACAAAGCCCGGGAGGTGCGAAAGCGCAAGGAGGAGGGCCATGTGGTGGCCATGGTCGGCGACGGCATCAATGACGCTCCCGCCCTAGCCATGGCCGATGTGGGCATGGCCATCGGCACTGGCGCCGATGTGGCCATGGAGGCCGCCGACATCACCCTCATGTCAGGCGACCTGCGAGCCATCGCGGCGGCCATCCGACTCAGTCGGGCCACCATGGCCAATATCCGCCAGAACCTGTTCTGGGCGATGATCTACAACTCTCTCGGCATCCCTGTGGCGGCCGCCGGGTTTTTGAGTCCGGTCATCGCCGGGGGGGCGATGGCGTTCAGTTCCGTGTCGGTGGTGATGAATGCGCTGCGGTTGAGGCGGGTTGAGCCGTACCGTCTTGAGCGCCCCTGACACTACTAAAGCCTGTTCGTTGAATCGCGAGAATAGTGCAGGGGGAAGCCGGGCCGTTCGCTAAGCGTTCCGCGGCGGCTCGCTGGCCGGTTCCGCTGGCGCGCCAAATCTCTGGGGTTTTTCTGCATGTAATGGCGCGCCGGACGCTCCACCGGCTGCGCTCGCTCTTCGCCGCTCCACGCAAACCGCTCACGACCCGGCTTCCCCCAGGCACTTTGCGTCATTGCGTTCGAAGGCAGGTCGCACCTTGATTTTCGCTTGGCTCATCGCCGATGTTGTTGGATTTGTGCAGGGGGAAGCCGGGCCGCTCGCTAAGCGTTCCGCGGCGGCTCACTGGCCGGTTCCGCTGGCGCGCCAAAGCTCTGAGGCTAGTCTGCATGTCGATGGCGCGCCGGACGCTCCACCGGCTGCGCTCGCTCTTCGCCGCTCCACGCAAATCGCTCACGGCCCGGCTTCCCCCAGGCACTTTTCGATAATACGGCGAGACTAAAGACGACAGCTTTCTTGGGCTGAACGGTTACCTGTGCTACTTCCGGCTTTACGGCCGGCAGTATAAAACATTTAAGGAGGTTTTCTCATGACGGATGTTACGTTGAAGGTGGAAGGCATGTCCTGCGGGCATTGCAAGGCGGCGGTGGAGAAGGCGCTGAAAGGTTTGCCCGGTGTGGCTTCAGTCGCCGTAGATCTGGCGGCTAAGGAGGTCACGGTCCGCTTTGACGGGACGGAGACCGGACTCGACGCCATCAAGAATGCGATTGACGACGCCGGGTATGATGTAGTCTCCTGATAGTCGCCATTCCAGGGATAATCTCCTGCAAATTGCTCCTCCTCTTCCCCGTCGGCGCGCCGGCGGGGTTGCTTTTTGACAATCTCCGATGAAGCCGGAGACTTTTTTGCTTTTTCCCTTGCGCAGTTCAGCAAAGTGTGATAAATTCTTTAGTTGTGTGGCTTCACGCCACTCCCTGCTCCGCTCGTTGAGGCGGGGCCATATGTCCGAAGGGAGGTGCCGATTGTGCGCGAATACGAAGCCGTTGTGCTGGTTCGCCCCAACCTGGAAGAGGAGGCCCTGCAAGGGGTCATGGACAAGTTCGTCAACCTCATTCCCCAACAAGGTGGCGAGATTGTCAAGGTGGACAAGTGGGGGAAACGCCGGCTCCAGTACGAAGTTAGCAAGTTCAAAGAGGCTTTCTACTTCCTCATGAACTTCAAGGGCGAACCTGCTGTCGCCCATGAACTGGAGCGCGTCATGAAGATCTCGGATGACATCATCCGCTTCCTGGTCGTCCGTAAAGACGAGCAGTAACCCACCCGCCAGAGTCAGCCTGCCAACCAGAGGGAAAAGGAGGTTTGAACCATGCACGATAGAGGCGATAAGCCTGAACGCAAAGGCCGCAAGGGACGCCGTCCCCGCCGCCGCATCTGCTTCTTCTGCGTCGACAAGATTGAATCGGTCGATTACAAGGAAGTGGGCAAGCTGCGCAAGTACATCACGGAACGGGGTAAGATTCTTCCCCGCCGGGTGTCCGGTTGCTGCGCCAAGCACCAGCGCCAGTTGACTACCGCTATCAAGCGGGCCCGCCACGTGGCCCTGCTGCCGTTCACTGTGAACGAGTAGCCATCGGTTTGCCGGAATCGCTCTTTTGCTCTTCCGGTTGAGCCAAAGTAACGCTGGTTTTTTCGAAACCGGAGAGATCTCAAAAATGGATCACTCCGGTTTCGTTTTTTTGTAGGTTTTTTCACCTGAATGTCGAATTTTTCTCTTACACGTACAGCATGGTACAGTGACCACTTCCCTGATACGAGCGAATAGGATGTCGGAGAAACATCTTGCCCGCCCTTCGGGCGCCCGCTCCCGGAAAGGAGTGATCCCCTTTTGAAACCGCTGTTCGCGTCTCCTTTCGCCCCGAACGATGGGCGGGAAGAGATCGCCTCCCTGTATGAAGGCGCAATACCAGGCGACACGCCGGAAACCGATCCTCAATCAGAGGCTAGGCGCGGGCGGATCCCCTGGCGCAAGACAGTCGCCCTCGCCTCCCTGCTCGGCATGTCCCTAGTGGTGACGGGATGCTCTGACGATCCGCCGCCGCCGACCGACGTTGAGCAAATCAGCGATGTCCAACCGGCCATCATGGAGGACGAGGAGGAAGATGTCGACGACAATGACATCTTCGTCTATAGCGGCGGCAACTACTACCCTTATCACGGTTACACTGGCTCCATGGCAGGGGGCACCCTCGTCCGGCGAGACAATGGAACCTATGTGCCTTATACGGGGTCGAAGCATCCCCCTTCATGGACAGCCAACCCCGGTTATGTAAAACCGACGACGAGCGCGTCCAAACCGACCACATCGAGCGGCGTCGGCACGGTGACCCGCAAATCGAGCGGAGGTTCCAGCAGTTCCTTCGGCTCTTCTGGTTCAACATCAAGTTTCGGTTCTTCCTCCTCCGGCTCCCGGTCGAGTTCGTCGGGCTCCGGTTCCTCCTCGAGCGGCGGCTGATTGGACGATATGGAAAGGATGATCCCTGTGCAACTCATCACGGATGTGGATCAAGCCATGGCAGCCCTCTCCTTGACAAAAGCGGCGCCCCTTTCCGCCGAGGTCGTAGAAGACGTGCTCATCCGTCTGGAAGAACAGCAGCGCCATTACCTCCTCACCTACTACCCGCCAGCAGGGGAACGCCTGGAACACTGGCTGGTCCAGATCCCCGAAAACGTAGGCCAGTACATGCCCAAAGAACCCCTGGCCCCGACGGTGGAAGCGGCGCTGACCAAGTGGCTCCAGCAGCGCTGGGTGATTGTCGATGGCGATATGGCCATCACACTGGCCGAGGGTCTCTGCGCGCTCGGTTTGTCTTATCTTTGCCTGTACCATCCCTTATCGCCTCAGGAAGAGGCCCACTTCGAGTTTCGCAAGCCTGAATACCAGGGCGCCCTGCTCTTTTAGGGGGGATCTCCTTTGCGCATCGCCCCTGTCTTAAGGGAAGACCGCGAGGCTTACCTGGACCGCTGGGAAGCTGTCGCCGACCGCTTTGAACAGGATTTGAACTTCACCTGGGCCTTTGACGCCAGGGGCCAACACTTTCTCAACCTGCACGCCCTCGTCCTGACCGCCGAAGAGGATGGCGCCCTACGGGAAGCCCAAAAGCAAGTGACCGATCTATTCCATGACGTCGCCCACTTCCTCGACAGTCATCCCGAGGCCCTCGACATATTGGGAATCCCCGCTATCCTGAAGCCCCACTGTCTCACCCGCCCCCTCCCCTACCTGACGGCCCTCGGCCGTTTCGACTGGTATTGGACCGAAGAGGGGCCCAAACTGCTCGAATTCAACAGCGAGACGCCCTTTGGCCAGATGGAGGCCTGCCGCCTCCAACCGGAGTTGGCCCGCCTTTTTCACTGTGACCTGTCTGACCCTAATGCCGGTCTGTCCGTTCGGATCGGCGACGGTTTGCGCGATTCCTTCCACCGCCAGGGCGGAACAGCAGATTCACTGACCGCCATCGTCGGCTTTTGCGCCGATCCGGAGGAACTGGCCACCCTCTCGCTGATCCGGGATCTGGCCAGCTATCCCTCCCGCGTCCTGATCGGCGATGTGCAAGCCTTGTCGGTGAATCATGCGGGGCAGCTGTGCCTGGGCGGCGCGCCGGTCGATCTGTTGCAAACCTTTTATTCCGTCGAGTGGTTCGCCCGCGACCCCGGCGGCCCCCAGTTCGTCGACAGTCTCGTCAAAGGGCGGTTGCGACTGATCAATCCGCCTTCCACGCTGGTCCTGCACTCAAAGGCGCTCTTCGCCTTGATCTGGCTGATCGCCCCCCAATTGACGGCTCAGCACCGTCAAACGCTGGAACGGTACATCCCTTACACCGCCCTCGACCCCGATCCCTTGCTCGGACGCCCCGCCCTAATCAAACCGCTACACAACCGGGAGGGCCTCGGCATCGTCTACACAGAAGCCCTTTCCCTCCATGAGGCCACAAGGGATGACGCGATTTACCAGGAACGGGTCGACGCCATCCCCCTTTCCTTTCCAGCGATGCGCAACGGCCGGATCCGGGAGCGCCGCCTCCTTCCGACGATCGGCGCCTTCTGCGCGAAAGATGAGTTGGTCGGCTACTACACCCGGCTCAGTCCGCTGATCGTGGGACCTCGGGATGTCTGCTGGGCGCCCACCCTGGTTGAAAAAAACTGAAGGAGGGAGCGATTCGATTGGTTCCGGCGAACTTTCTCAACGCCCTGCTCTATTTCGCCGTTTCGGCGCTGATCCTGTTGATCGCCGTCTGGGTCTTCTTCAAGGTGACCCCTTACAATGACGCCGAGGAGATTCAAAAAGGCAATGGCGCCGTCGGCCTCACCCTTTTGTCTAAGATGCTCGGCCTCGGCCTGATCCTCTGGTCGGCCATCTCCCACAACGACACCCTGCTAGAGACGGTCATTTGGGGATTCTTTGGATCGACGCTGATGATCTTCTCCTACCTCCTCTTCGACTGGTTGACGCCGAAGCTCGCCACCCGGGAAGAGTTGCAAAAAGGGAACATGGCCGTCGCCTGGATTCAATCCGGCATCTTCATCACCCTCGGCGTGATCATCAACGCCTGCATCAGCTAAGATAAAAGTCCGCTTTTCATCAGAAAAAGCGGGCTTTTATCTTAGCTGGGCCATCCCTTTGGGCCCAATGCTGCGGGCTATTCTTCCGCAGCATTGGAGGTCTTCAGGGGATGCGGCGTCCTTCCTTTATCACGCTTATCGTGGACCACCCGCGGATACAGGACGCCCGGTTCAGGCGCAACGATGTCCCGCACCCGGATCTCAAAGATATGTTCGTGATCGAAATCAAAGAGATAGGCGAACTTCTGCCTAGCCTGGAGGTTCAAGCGGGCCAACTGGGCGCTTTTCGCTTGAGCGGCTGATCCGGCGCCGCCAAACTCCGCCGCTTTGTCGAAGAGGCGGTTGTTGAGATAAAAGGCGTACCGGCGGTTATCCTTCCAGGCAAAAGCGTGCTGGATGATCTCGTGCAATTGGTGCAGAGTCTGTTCCCCCGCCACCTCCACATCGCGCGAAAGGCCGGGCGCCCCTTTTTGTTTTACCCGGAAACGGTAGACCAGGCGACCGGCAAACTCTGGAAGGTCGACAGCAGCAGCAGCGTCGCCGGAAGTCCTTCCCGGCAGGAGCGCCAGCGATTTGCGCAGGAAGCGGACCACCTCGCCAAGCAGTTCCCAGCCCGCGTCCGTCAGATAATCGTCCCATGACAGCCTTCGTTCTCTTCGCCGACGGTCAAAGTGCTCCCGCAAGGGCTTGACGAGGCGCTCCTCCACTTCCAGGCATCCGAGCAGGCAGCAGCGGTCCCGTTGCAGCGGAAGCAAGCGAGCGACGAAGGATTGGCCTTCTCTTGGCGGCTCAAAGTAACTGTTCAGGCAGAGTTCCCTCTCTTCGTCCCGCAACAGGTCATGGAGGCGGCAGCCGCTTTCTGAGCGCCACTCCAGAAGCTTGTAAAAGCCGAAAGGCTCTTCTCTCCAATTCCGCAGCACCTCGGCTAAGTGGGGGTGAAGCAGTTCCGGTTCGTGGCGCAAACCGGCCGGGTGGCGATCCGGTGGAAGGGCCATGGCTAAGTATTCCAGCAATAAACCGCGGGCTAATGAGTTCGGACGCAGCAGCAACTCAGGAGAGGCGCCCATCGAGTTGCCGAGCAGCATAATGGCCTCGGCCAGGTCGATCCGTTCACCGTCATCGAGCCATTCGCTCCAGCCGCGGAGCACTTGAGACCAGTAAGCCTCCGGCGCCGGCGAATCCTGAGGCGCTTGTCGCCACTCCTTCGGCAGGGCCGCCAGCTTCGGGTTCAACAGCGAGAAGGCTTTGACCAATCCCTGACGCCACTCGCTAAAGGAGAGGGCGTCCACATTGCGGAGACGTTCCGAGAAGGCCGGATAGAGCCACTGGGGCAGTTGTCCTTGCTCCCTCGCCGATGCAGAGCGGCTGAAGAGGCGCCGCTCCCAGAGGGCGATACGGCTCTCATCCTTGCCCAGGATGATCAGTTCCTGTCCCAGCAGAAAAAAACTACAGCGGAGATCCTGTCCTTCATCCAAGAGGCTCTTCCAATGAGTAGGCCGTTCCTCCCAGTAGTAGTTGACCCGCACCAGGGGAGAAAAAAGCTCATCGCTGCCGTCCAGGCAGCCTGTCACCCGCAGCAGATTGCGTCCCAGATCATAGACCCGATACAAGAAAGATCCACGGAGCCGCTTCACTTTTTCAGCCATGGTCAAGCTTTGCGGTTCCGATGCCTTGACCGTCTCGATCCACCAGTGCACCCCGGCATGATAAAGGGTGAATTCGAATTGTGTTTCGACGCAGGGGTGGCCGAAGATGTCTAAAATCAGCGGTTTTTCGACGAAAGCGCTCTTCAGCCATCGAACATGGTACTGGTGGGTCGCCTCGGAATGGCCCGGGTATCCTACTGTTTCCGGCAAGGAGCGCAGGTGGACATGCTCTGATCGCCAAGGCGCGACCAGAGCCGCATTCATGAGGTCTTCCACTATCAGATCGGCAGCGCCTCTGTCGCCTGGAGAGAAACCGGACTGCGGCCCGATTCGCTGCGCCATCCGCCGGCGCATGCGGCCGTGAATGTGCCAGGGGGCCAGGGGTTCGCTCACCGGAAGATCGACCTCGGTGAGGCGCCGCTCCAACATCTCCCACCAGGGAACCCCGTCAGAATCGCCGCGGGGACTCCGAATCGCCCCTTCCAGTTCGTAGTCCAAATTTTGCTGGGCATGAAGCCATACGAAAATCGCATCTTCCGGCGACATCTGGCGAGGGCGGAGCTTATGCAGCAGCCTCCGGCCTGATTCCGCCGAAAGGGGGGACAACGGCTGCAAGTAGTCAAGCAACTTTCCCAATTCCGACCACTGCTCGTTGATAAGGGAAAGGTCATCCTGCCTACCGTCAACAGCCTGCCAATAACGGAGCAGGGATTGTACAGCCTGCCCCAGTTCCTCTTGGTCGAGAGGAACCTCCCGGTTGCGGCAGCTTTCCATCTGCCACTCCTGACGACTCATCTCCTGCCAGAGCAGGAAGGAGGGATCTGTGGGGTTGAAACTCAACTGGCCCAGGCATACCGTTAACGACTTGCCCTGACCTTGCCAGGCGGCGCGGAAACTGAATACCGAATGGAACCAGCGGTTCTCCCTCTGCGCAAAGGCGCCCACAAAGGCATGCCCGAAAATCCCTTCCCGGAGTTCCCCCTTCCGGTTCAGGGAAAGGATGTTCGACTGGCTCATCGGTCAACTACCCTTCTTTCTCACCCAATAAAAATGCCCCCGTATGCACGGGGACCCAGAAAAACGTTTTCTGAAGTTCTGTTGCGTCACTTGTTTCTCCGAGGTCCCAGAGCCGCCGCAGCGTCCCCGAGAGATGCGGATTGTTCTCTTATACGCTATCTCTATTCGCTGCGCTTCCCTGCAATCCTGCCTTACAGATCCTTTTTCTCAAAAAAGTGAACTGCCAGCCCCACGGCGGTGATCAGGTAGGCCATGGCATAGATCACCATGAGTCTGCTCGGCGGAGAAGCGGCGCCGAAGGGTCCCTGGGCCAGCGTTGCCACAGCCGTTGCCTCCTGGACAGTCATGACCGTCATCAGTTTGCGAAAAATGGCGTCGATGGGGATGAGCAGGCTGACGGCGATGCCGATGTCGACAAGGGCGGCTTTGTGGACGATGCTTCCGACCTGTTCGAGAAAACCGCCCACCGAAGCCAGGACATAGAGGAGCACCGTCACGATGCCTGCCGTGAGGGGGCGCAGGAGGGTGCTGAAGAGCATGGCCGCCGCCAGCAGCACCAACGGTTGCAGGATGAAGAGAAAAGCGCCGAAGAGGCCGTGAGCGGCGTCAAGCATCGATACGGTTGTTCCATTGTAAAGCCAGTTCAGCAGCAAGATGCCGCCGTAAAGCACGAGCCCGAATCCGGTCAGCATGGCAGCGTGTCCGATGAACTTGCCTGCGATGATGGCGCGACGGGTCAGGGGCTTCGATACGACAGCATGGAGCAAGCCCGTTTCCACTTCGCCGGCGACAGCGCCCACACCGGCCAGCATGGCCAACAGGGTGAGCAGGAAGGACGCGAAATAAAGGCCCGATCCCAGCAGTTGGTTGCCAATGATCTGGCGCAGTAGCGGTTGCTGGCCCCGCAACGCCTGCAGGCGCTGAAACTCCTTGGCAGCAAACTCAAGGCCGATGGCATAGAGGAGCAGAAAGACCAGGGCGAGCAGGAGGGCCGCCAGAAAGACCTTTTTGCGGGCGCCTTCCAGGAAGGTGAGCCGGGCGAGAATCAGCATCGGTCAGGCCCCCTCGACAAACTGCAAAAATAGCGACTCCAGGGACTCCACCTGGGGTGTCACCTCATGGACGGCCAGGCCAGCCTCGACGAGGCTTTGAACAAGACGCGGCGCGTCGCCGCTCCCTTCGCCTGCTGTGAAGAGAATCTCTTGAAGCGCCGGCCCTGCCGCTTTCGCCTCTGCCAGAGAACGCTGGGACAGGAGGGAAAAACCGGCTGGGGCGGCAGCCGCCGATAGCCGCTCCAGTGAGGCGTCGCCGATGACAACACGGATCCTGCAGGCCTGGGCGGCCAGTTGCCGCCAGTCGCCCTGGTAAATCAGCCGTCCTCCCTTGATGATGGCGATCCGATCACAGACGGTCTCCAGTTCGCTCAGGAGATGGCTGTTCAGAAAGACCGTCTTGCCTGCCTGGCGAAGCTTTGCCAGCAGTTCCCGGACTTCCTTGCGGCCGATCGGATCGAGGGCCGATGTCGGCTCGTCCAGAAAAAGCAGGTCCGGATCCGGCAAGAGGGCGCAGGCTAGGCCGATGCGCTGCTGCATCCCCTTGCTGTAGCTGCCGACGGTCCCTTTTGCATACTCCTCCATCCCAACAAGGCGGAGGACCTCCGGCGCCCGCTGGGCTATTTCGGCAGCGGTCAACCCGAAGAGGGCGGCGTGCAGGCGCAGCAGATCCTCCCCGGTCAGCCAGTCGTGATAACGGAAGTTTTCCGGCAGGTAGCCTACCTTGCGCCGAACATTGACATCGCCAAGGGGCTTGCCCAGGATGCGCGCCTGCCCGCCTGTCGGATGGATCAGGCTGACCAGCATCTTGACCAAGGTGCTCTTCCCGGCGCCGTTCGGCCCGAGCAGGCCGAAGAGGGCGCCCCGAGGGACAGTCAGGGAGACCTCCCGGCACCCCCCTTTTCCCTGGTACACCTTCGTCAGACCATCTGTTTCCACCGCAAACATCTGCATGATTCTCCTTCGTCGGTCTGGGCACTTATGGATCGCATGATTGAAATCGAACGTTTTTCATTCCCGCAACAGCGATCAACTGTCCACCCTGCCTGCAATGGTCATTGCAATGACCGAGCCAGGCGGGCCGCGCCTTCCCTATCCAAGTCGCCTTCCAGACGATAGAGGATCCCGCTATCCACCCAGAAGAGACAGTTCTGCCCGCTGTGGATGTTGCGCGCGAAAATCGCATCGAGACCGCCGATGTCCACCTTCTCCATCCGCCCCTCGGCATAAGGGACGACCATCGTATGCCGCCAGTCTTCAATGTCAGCCAGTTGTTTGCGCAGATCGTCAGGCAGGATCGGCAGATCGAGCAAGGACTGGCGCAAGGCGTTGGCGTCCACGCCAGGTGGCGCCGTCATCTCCGGACTGGCAAACTGTTCGAGGAGAAAGGCCTGTCCTCCCTCAGCTTTTTCGTAGCTCAAGCGCGCCCCGGCAGGGATGCCGACGCGAAAAGACTTGCCTGACAGTTCAGAGGGCAGCAGGGCCTCCACGCCAAGCCCTTCCAGCAGGCGGTTCACCTGGTCGGCCTGAAGACGAAACTCGGCAAGCCCGCCGGTAAAGAGGGTCACCGACTCGGCCAGGCGAAGTCCCTCGGGAAGACGGGAGGGCACTTTGATGGCAAAGGGGAGTTGCTTCCGCGCCTCTGCCAGGGAGACAGGCCGGGATTCCGGTTTTTCAATGACCTCCACTGATCCGAACTGCTGCAGATCCACCTCACCGACGCGGGAACGGATCGACTGGGCCATCTGCTCCATCTGTTCCGGCGTAATCTTGACCGCCTGCATCCGCTGCGCCCGGAAGAGGGATAGAAAATCGGCTGTCGCCTGTTGAACAGGAGTCAGCGTCAAAGCGCCTGCCATTACAGTGACTGCCGATGCGGCAGCCAAACCTTTTTTCCAGCGACTGTACATTTCGAGACACCCTCCCTGTATCGATAAGTTCCACTGGACAAGATTTCCTCCAAATTCAATCTTTCGCCCTTTTGTCTGGAACTATGCATGCTCCTGGCGGAAGTCTGTCGCCGTACTTCCTCCAGAATAGATAAAAAAGCCCCGTGGGATACCTTTTCGTATTCCACGAGACTTTCCCCCATCGAATCGCTGTCGTTCCTTCACGTAATGAACACGCTATCGTTGCACCTTTGCCTTTTTTGGTTTTACTCCTCCCCACCATCAGCGGCAGCGCGAGTAACAGGTAACGCAGGTATTCATCGAGTCCCCTCCGCGAGTATTGATTCCAAATCACTTTACGGCAGGGGACCATGCTTTTCCAGCCGGGAACATCCTTTTCTCATCATATTATCATCATGATTTTACTTTTGGCGGTTGCAAAGGGGCTCACGGCGAAAAGCACAAGGTTGTCCCAAGGAAAAAAGCGCCTCGTTTCATCAGCCGTCACCTCAACGACGATCGTCCATTCATCTTTTGCTGGATGTTTCTTGCAATTTCGTTGTATCTCAAACATCCATCGGTATTCTCCGGTTGAGCATGTCAAGCACCTTGACACGTCCATCGGAAAACCGGATCGTCCACCGGATGGTATCTTTCCCCATTCTGGCTTTGAGAATGGCATCATCGCTTTTATCTTCACCGTTGGACAGGCGCAAGCCCAGCGCGCCGCGGGGACATACCTTGAGGCAAGCCCTGCAATCCCAGCAAAGAGCAGGCTCCCGGAATTGGATTTTTCCGTCTTCCCCGGGCGTCAAGAGGTTTCCCGGGCATATCGCCGCGCACCGGTACCCGCCTCCGCAACCATTGCAACGTTCCCGCTCGATCAATAGAACCACCGACAACCCACCCTTCCGGCAAGACCCCTCCCAGTCGGACCCAAAGAATCCTCCGTACACAGGGTTCGCCTCCCTAGAGGTATCCCAGCGCCTCCAGCTTGCGGATAATGCGACGGGCGCTTTCTTCCGGGGTGACGCGGTGTGTCTCCACAACCAGTTCGGGATCCAGCGGTTCCTCGTAAGGTTCCGTGATCCCCGTGAACCAGCGAATCCCTCCGGTCAGCGCTTTCTGGTAATGCCCCCGCACATCCCGGGCCATACAAGTCTCCAGCGGGGCTTTAAGAAAGACCTCGACAAAATTACCGCTATGCTGCGCCCGCACATATTCGCGCATCTCCCGGTAGGGCGTGGGCACCGCCGAAATGACGACCACGTCGTTGCGCGACAGGAGTTTGGCTAGGTAGGCCACCCGTTTGATCTGGTTGTACCGCTCCTGCCGGATGAGTCCTGACTCGGGAAAGAGGTGCTCACGGACCTCATCAGTGTCGAGGATTTCCACCTTCCGCCGCCGCGCGCCGACCTCCAGTCCAATGAGGTGGGCGAGCGTCGATTTTCCGCTTCCTGAAAGCCCCGTCAACCAGAGCGTAAATCCTGACTCTTTCTTGGGAACGGTTTGGTGTAACATAAACCTCCATCCTTCCGCCCCCCGCGTCACTGCCCGACCGGAAAGGCCCACCGTAAGGCGCGCCAGAGAAAGCCCCTGCGTTGTTCTCTACTCTATGCGCCTGGAGAGGCAGGGGTGCCTCGGAATTCGCTCTCCGCCGCGCCGGAAACCGTACTGGTGTTATCTCCTTTCGTCAACAAAAAACCTATGCACCTAAAAGAAAAAACCCCTCCTTTCATGGCCGATGGGGCCGGTTGAAAAGAGGGATCTGTCTTGCCTTAAAGCCGCTATGATTGGGTGATTAAGGCCTCATTGAGGCTGCCGGTCCGGTAACCGGTCAGATCGAGGGTCACATAGGTAAAGCCGAGGCTTTTCATATAACGGACGACTTCATCCGCCTGTTCGATGATTTTGTCGAGGCTCTCTCGTTCCACTTCGATGCGCAGCAGGCGATCATGGAAGCGGGCCCGCACCTGATAGAAGCCAAGCTTTTTCAGAAACTGCTCCGCCTTTTCCACCCGGTCAAGTCCTTCCAAGGTGATGGGGGTGCCGTAGGGGAAACGGGAGGAGAGACAAGGAGAAGCTGCCTGGTTCCAGGTGGGCAGGCCGAGTTCTTTGGAAAGGGACCGGATCTCCGCCTTCGTCAAGCCGGCGTCGAGGAGGGGACTGCGGACGTTCATCCGTCTCGCCGCCGTCATCCCCGGCCGGTAATCGCCCACATCATCAGCGTTGTTGCCGTCGAGGATGAAGGGGATCTGGCGGTCTTTCGCGATCTGCCAGAGCGTCTCGAAGAGGGTCGTCTTGCAGTGGAAACAGCGATCAGGGCCGTTCTTGACGAAGGCCTCCCGGGAAAACTCGTTGGTGGAGACAGTCAGCAGGGGTGCGCCAATGCGGCTCGCCAGTTCCTTCGCCTCGGCGATCTGGTGCTTGGGCACCGTCTCCGAGATCCCCATCACCGCCAGAGCCCGTTCGCCCAGGACATCATAGGCCGCTTTGAGCAGGAGGGTGCTGTCGACGCCGCCGGAAAAGGCCACCAGGACATGGCCCATTTCCCGAAGGGCCGACTGGAGCGCGGCGTATTTGCCATCGGTCGTTGCAACAAGTGTTGTCGTCATCTCTCTTTATGCCTCCGTACTGCCGGTTGATACGAACCGGGACCGGCAAAGGTTAGGGTTACAGTAATGCGCTTACTGAAAATCCGGCTCGAAAGCAATATTCGTTTTGCCTTAATGATGATTCGGCGCGGAGACCTTGTCATCCTCCCCACAATCAAAAATCTCATTACGATCCCTCAACGGCCGATCCTCTGCCAGCGCAGCAAACGGTCGGAAAGACGGCGGTAAAGGGTCATCAGCAGGAGGACAACGAGGCCGATGACGACAATGCCGGCCACCACCCGGCTGTAGTCGGCAAAATCGGAGAAGTACTTCACATACCAACCGAGGCCGCTGGTGGCGCCGATCATCTCGGCGGCTGTGAGCAGGATGAAGGCCATGACGAGGCTGATGGATCCGCCCGAAAGAATGTGGGGCATAGCGCCAGGAAGCAACACACGGGTCAAGAGCGTCCACCGGCTCACACCCAGCGTCCGAGCCGAGTCGACAAGCCCCTTTTCGACAGACTGAACGCCGGCCACCGTGTTGATGAAGAGGGGCCAGAAGGCGCCCACGAAAATGACGAAGACGGAGGAGGCGGTGAAGGTGGGCAAGAGGGCGATGGCATAGGGGATGTAGACGATAGGCGGTATGGGCCCCAAGAGGTTAGTGACGGGCTCGATGGCCTGGTGCAGGCGGCGCTGCCAGCCGACCACCAGCCCCAGCGGAACAGCCGTCGCCGTGGCAAGCAAGAGGCCCCCGATGAGGAGATAAAAGGAACTGACGATGCTTTTGCCGAAGACAGGGGCATCCTCCCAGAGCAACCGGGCTACCTTTTGGGGAGAAGGAAACAAAAAGGGATCGAGAAGGGGCACGGTGTCGGTGGCGAACACCCAGGCCAAAAGGACGCCGGCCAGGATCAGCAGGCGATCTCGCCATATCTGAGAATCGCTCATATCCCCGCCCCTCCTTCCACCTTCTCCAGTTCCTCCAGCAGACCATCCTGTAGCAGGGTGAGTATATCGTTGCGCAGCACCCGGTAGTTCAGATCATGGGCCAACTGGAACCGTTTGCGCAGCCGTCCGAAGGGTACGTCGATGATCTGCCGGATCCGTCCGGGGCTGGGGGAAAAGACGATCACCCGGTCGCCCAGGTAGAGGGCTTCATCGATGTCATGGGTAACCAGGACGACTGTCCGTGGGCGATCCCCTTCCTGACGCAGGCGCAGCAACAGATCCTGCAGGCAGATGCGGTTCTTTGCGTCAACGGCGCCGAAGGGCTCATCCATTAAGTACACCGGCGCCTCGAGGGCGAAGGCGCGCGCGATAGCCACCCGCTGGCGCATGCCCCCAGACAGTTCGCCGGGGTATTTGTGGCGGGCCTCGCCGAGTCCCACCATTTCCAGGTAACGGAGGGCCGACTCCCGGGAACCGTCGCCGACCTGTTGGTGGGCGAAACGGATGTTCTCCAGCGCTGTCATCCAGGGAAAGAGGGAATAATCCTGAAAAACGACGGCCCGGTCCAGACCGGGCCCTGTGATCGGTCTTCCCTCTACGGTGATAGCGCCCTGCGTGGGGGCGAGCAGACCGGACAGCAAGCCGATGGTGGAGCTTTTTCCGCAGCCACTGGGTCCTACGATGGTGATGAACTCGCCTTCCCTGATCTCCAGATCGATGTCTTGCAGCACCCACCGCTCATCGGCGGGATACTTCAGGGAGACGGATTCCATGCGCAAAAAGGCCACCGGGGTTCACGTCCTTTCCCGACGAGTTCTTTATCTCATTTTTTGACTTTATTGGTTGTTGACCTTATATTCGGCCTCGAGGCGGCTGTAGGTGGCATTGCTGGGCTCAGCGGCTCTCAGTTGGTCGAGGGCTTCTTTATAAATCGCCGGTTCGATAAAGCGGCTGATATCGAGGTCGCTTTGGATGTAGCCGTTCTGCTTCATCGCTTCCCAGAAGGCGGTAAATCGCTTTTTGTCCGGATCGGGTATGCTGTGGATATGCCCGCTGTAGGTCGACTTTTTGATCAATTCCTTGTCAATCTTCACGTAATGGGAGAGGATGTCGACGGTCTCATCGTGATGTTGGGTGTAGAAATCATAAGCGCGAATCAGCGCCTTGTCGAAGCGAACAAAAGCATCCCTTTTGGCTTTTAGGGTTTCTTCCATTGCCACCACCCGGCAACAGACATGACCGGGCATGTAGCTCGACGACCAATCAGCCACTTTCAGACCCTGTTGCTCCGCCATTTCGGAGAAGGGCGCCCAGACGTTCCCCGCGTCTGCGGCGCCTTTTTTGACGGCTTCGATGACAGCGGCGGGCGAATCGAGTTCCATGATCGTCACCTGACTCTTCCAGTCGATGCCGGCTTGAGAGAGCCCGTACCGCCATACGGCGTCGCCTGTGGACATGCGGACCGTGGCGATCCGCTGGCCCACAAACCCCTGGGGTGAGCGAAAGCGGTCGACATTCTCCGGCTTGGCGACGATGCCGTGGCCCTCGCTCTGCATGCCGGCGATGACGACGAAGGGCGTTCCCTTGGCGATGAAAGTCTGCGGCGCCGCCGTTCCGAAAGCGCCCGTATCAAGCTTGCCGCTCTTGATGGCGTTCAACCCTTCGCCGGAGTTAGTGAACTGGAACATCTCCACATCGAGGCCTTCCTGGTCAAAAAAGCCCTTATTCTTGGCGACGAAAAAGAGGACATCGCCCGGCGTCGGCAGGTACCCCACGTTCAGTTTGATCTTGGCGTCGGCCGCCGGCGCGGCGTCCCCCTTGGCGGCTGTTTCCTTTTGCTCCTGGACACCGCATCCCGCCATCGCCAAGGCGGTCACAGCGAGGATCATCGCGCTGGCGATCCCCTTTCGCAGCGCCGGTTTTTGCATCCATTGAGTCGATTGTAACTTTCGAATCCATTGCAACTGCTGAATCCCTTGCTTCAATCGCTTCACTCCCACTTTCTCAGCGCCACATAGCAGGTTATTCATCCCGCTCCAGCAGACGCTTGTAGTAAAATCCGGACGTATACAGTGCGGCCGCTGGATTGTGCCCCAGCACCCGGTCTTTCGTGATCAAGGTGGTCACCGGCGCCTTGGAGTACTTGATGAACAAGGAATCATGGCCGACACAAAGGCCGTTGATTACGTTCAGATCGGTCTGCTCCTGGTTGAGCAGTTCCGCTTGCAGTACGGGGTTGCAGAGGGACTCGTGGCATCCCTTCTGGATCTTCAATTCCTCCGGCACGCCGACATCGGTCTTGTCGACAGCGCCTACCTTGCAGAGGACGCTGTAGCCGGTAAGCCCCTTGGCCTCAAGGATCTTGACGAAGGTTTTCGTCTCGTTGATCAGCCCGATGCAGGTGGCGATGCCGATCTTCCTGGCGCCCAAACGCTTGGCGAAGGCGATGATCTCTTCAACCCGGGTCAACTTTCCGTAATAGAGACCTTCGATTTCGGCAGCGACTCGGGCGATGCGGGCTGTTTCCCCGTCTGTACGGTACAACTCGGTAATGCGCTCCATCTGATCCCCCTCGGCGCCGGTGGTCAGGCAGAAACCAGGAAAGTTTTTTTCGCGACGATAGCAGTTCAATACGCCGCAGTCGGAACAACTCAGCTTTTTGCTGTCATCGTTCACAGAACCCACTCCTTTTTCTTGATAAACCCAAAAGACCTATCGCCCTGAAAAGCCTAGACAGTTGACGAAAACCTGATCGAAGTCGCTATAATCAGCCAGTTCGATCACCTCCACGGAAGAGACCAATGCCTCCAGTTCCCGGCGGAGGTCGCCGTTCAGCAAGAGAGACTGCCCGCCCGTTTTCGAGGTGTTGCCAAGAAGCTCAATTTTCCCCTCAAAAGCCTCCGGCAAAAGGCCAATCTGAATCAGGCTGCAGGCTTGCAGGTGGTAGCCGAAAGAACCGGCGATGAAGACGCGGTCTACATCTTCCGGCCGGACGTTCTTGCTGCGCAGCAGCAGTTCGACACCGGCCCGGATGGCCCCTTTCGCCAGTTGGATCTGCCGGATATCCTTTTGGGTCAAAACGATGTCCCCAGCGACGCGAAACACCGGTTTGCCGTCGCGGTTGACCAGACGCTCCCGTAAGGCCTCGGGTATCATCGCGCTGTCCGGCCGGACAAAGCGGCCACGTTTATCGATGACGCCGTGGGCCACCAATTCCCCGGCGATGTCCAAGAGTCCGCTGCCGCAGATGCCGGCTGGCTCAGCGTCCTCGATCGTCTTCACGGTCAGCGCGCCATCGGGATCCACGCGGAAGTGTTCGATGGCGCCTCTGCCGGCGCGCATGCCGTAGGTGATGTTCATCCCCTCGAAGGCCGGTCCGGCTGCCGTCGAGGCGGCAGCCATTTTGCCGTCGACAGCGAGGACCATCTCGCCGTTGGTGCCGATGTCGACGAAAAGGGTCACCCCCGGCAGCTCCGCCAAACCCGCCGCCAGCATCCCGGCGGTGATGTCTGCGCCCACATAGGCCGAGAGGATCGGCGGCAGATAGATGAGCCCGTAAGGGGCCACATCGAGTCCCAACGCCCCGGCGGGCACGTGACTGCCCCCGGTGATGACCGGTGTGTAGGGGTGTTTTCCTAGCGATGCCGGATCGGTGTCCGTCGCCAGATGAAGCATACAGGTATTGCCGCTGAAGATGACCTCAGCGATGTCGCCGCGCTCGACTGCAGCCGCCTCCGTCACTTGGGCGATCAATCGATTGATCTCTCCGATCAGTTCCGAGTGCATGAGTTCACGCCCCGAGGGGTCGGAGGCAAACTTGATGCGCGACAGCACATCCTGTCCATGGAGGCTTTGCGGGTTCAGGGCGGAAGCAGCCGCCAGTTCAGCGCCAGCGCCCATGTGGACGAGGGAAGCCACTAGTGTCGTCGTGCCAATATCGACGACCAATCCGAAGAGGCGGTCTGCCCGGTCTCCCGGCTCCGTAGTCACGAAGGCTCCGCCGGCCAGTACATGGGTCTCGTCCAATACGTCATCATATGCCTTCGAGAAAAAGGGAGCAATCGCGACAGGACGCGCTTGACCATGGCTGATGATTTGCAGCGTTTGTTTCCGGGCTTGCTGAGGGATCTCAACTTCAATGTCACCGGTGACGACAGCCTCACAGGCAAGCACCCAGCCTGCCGCTTCCGCTTCAGGCGTCAGGTGATGGACGCCCCCAGACTGGGCGAAGGGACGGAAGCGCTCCTCCACTTTTACCTTGCACTTGCCGCAGGTTCCGGCGCCGTTACAGGGGGCTTCAATGAGCACGCCGGCCCTTCGCGCCGCCTCAAGGATGGTCGCGCCCGCTTCTATCTGAATGCTTTTCCGGGACGGATGAAAGAGGATCTTCACCTGTCTATCCACGCTGTTCTGTCTCCTTCACCGCCTGGGTCATCGCCTGAAGGACCCCGATGGAGGTGGAGGTGCTCAGACCGCAGGCTGGCGCAATGATATCGATGCCGTCATGGACAAGGCGGCGGGTCTGGTGGGCCACCTTAGCGGCGTCGCCAAACTCCAGCAGATAAGTGCTCAGGTTGCCCATGGTCATCAGTTCGGGATATTCCTCTTTGAGCAGACGAAGGTTGACCATGGCGTCGGTGCTGATCGCGTCCCCATGGATGCGGGGGATCAGGTGTTTCACCGATTTCATGTCACCACAGATGTGAACAATGGCTGCGCCTCCGCGGTTGTGGATCCCGTCGATGACCTTGTTCAGGTAACGCAGGGCATACTCTTCAAATATCTTCGGTCCCAGGATCTCTCCCGTCGCCGTCGGGTCGCCGATGGAGATGACCCGGACGCCGGCGTCGATCAACCCTTCGGCATAGGCGATCAGATGGTCGCTCACATAGTCGATCACGCGGTGGGCATTTTCCCGGTCCTTGCGCAATTCCTTCAGAAACACCATGGGATCGACGATGGAAGCGGCCGTGCTGATCGGACCGGTCAAATTGCCAATGACAGGGATGTCCGGATGGTTGCGGTTTAACCGCCAGGCTGCCTGGATCACCTTCTCGATCCGGCCCGCAGCCGGCAGTTGGCCCGCCTTTTTGAAAGGTACCGCCGAAACGGATGGGTAGGCTTCCTTCTCGATCTTCGGTTCGCAGGCCAAGCTGCCGAAGTGGATGACCGAACCGAACATCTCCGCCTCAACGGTCATGCAAAAGGGGATGCCCAGATTCTCAAAACCGGTATGTTCGTGGATATCATAGGCCAGATCCGCCATCAGCTTGTCGTCGTGATGGGCTTCCGGCAGGGTATGGCCGCTTTGATGCATTACATCGACGATGGCGGCGTTCATCATGCCGCCGGGACAGACGACAGGCGGCCGGTCCGTCTTCTTCCTGCGCAGGACACGGAGCAACCGTTCTTTCGGGCTGATGGAACTCACCTTGTCTCCCCGCCTTCTCTGTAAAATGGTTTAACTGGCCAACCCACTTCCCGCACCGTATCCAGCATCGCATGGATGTTGGCAAAGGGAGTCTCCGTCGGCAAGCTGCATCCGGAAGCGACGATATACCCTTTCGGGCTGTCGTAGGCCTGGGCGATACACTCGAACACCGCTTGGCGGACGTCCTTGGGACGACCTTGCAACATTGTCTCGGAGGGTTTGACATTGCCCATTAAACGGACGCTGTTACCGACCTTCTTCTTTGCCTCCAACAGGTCGGCGTCGTTGTCGATGCTGATGCAGTCGGCGCCAGCTTCGACCATGAGGTCCCAGATGCGATTCGTCTTGCCGCAGATGTGCAAGGTCACCGCCTTCCCACGGGAATGGATGTAGTCGATAAGCCGCTTCAGATAGGGGAAGGAAAACTCCTTGAATTGGCGCGGGCTGATGACTGTGCTCGAGGACATAGCGTCAGTGAGGCTGGGAACGCCGCCAGCGTCGAGGATCGCCTTGGCGTATCGCAGGCTCGTTTCGAAGGAAACCTCGCAGAGCCGGTGGACCGCTTCGGGATTGCGCAGGGTCAAGCGGACTACGGTTTCGGCGCCAATCAGGAAGGAAGCGTTGGTGAAGGGGCAGGTCAGCGCCGCCGTGACGGTCACTTCCCTTCCCACCGCCTCCAGGGTGCGCTCCAAGACCTCCAGGTGGTGGGGCAGGTTTCCGTCCCGCGTCGGATCGGCCGGAATGATCCGATCGATCTCGGACACGTCGTTGATGGCCGGCGCTGCCAGATAGGCTGTCTCGTCATCGGGGTAATGGACGGTGGCACCCATCGCTTCGGCCTGGGTGTACAGATCGGTGAAGATCCGGATGATGTCGTAACGGAACAAGCGGTACGCCTCGGTGTGCGCCTCGGCCAGCAACTTGCCGTTGCCGCGAAACTGGGAGATCTTCGCGCCGATGACGCGGGCCGCCGTGTTGCCCACGATGGGCACACAGGGCAAACGGTCGACTGCTTCTCCCCGGTTGTAGGCGGCCAACCGTTCGATGGGGGTCATCGTCTCAAGATCCCAGCGGGGTTTGTAGATCGTTGTTGTCAACTGACCAGCCTCCGGGCAAGTTTTACGGCGTCAGCAGCGTTGGCCGCGTAGCCGTCGGCGCCGATCTGGTCGGCGAAACGCTGGGAGATGGGACCGCCGCCGACGATCACCTTAAAGCGGTTGCGGATCTGCCGCGTTTCCAGTAGTCGGACAACCTCTCCCATGCCTTCCATGGTGGTCGTCATCAAGGTGGAGATGCCGATGATCTGCGCGCCCACCTCATCGGCCCGTTCAACGAATTGCTGGGGCGGCACATCGCGCCCCAGGTCGTGGACCTCAAAACCCGATGTTTCGAGCATGATCTTGACCATGTTCTTGCCGATGTCATGGGTGTCACCTTCGATCACCCCGATGACCACCTTGACCTTCTCCCCTTCGTCGCGCCCTTTCAGGTGGGGCTTGAGCTCCTCCAGGCCAGCGTACATGGCGTCAGAGCACATGAGGATCTCGGGAATGAAGTACTCTTCCTGTTCAAAGAGTTCGCCCGCCCGGGCCATGCCGTTGGCGAGCCCCTGATCGATGGCTTCGTAGGCGTCAATGCCTTCCCGGATCGCCTGACGGCTCGTCTCAACCGCCTTCTCCTCATCCATGTCGAGAACAGCGTCCGACAGATCTTGAAGCAATTTTCTTTTCAACTCCGCCAAAGCGCGAAACCCTCCTTCTTCGTAAGAAAAAAGGCCGGGCAGGGCCGGCGAAATGTTGCTTCGCCTTCCCTGTCCGGCCTCCAGTCTTTCTGGTCAGCCAACTTTAACTGGTGGAATCCTTTTGTACCCTTACACCGCAACCAGCGCTTGTTCGATGTCGGCGATGATGTCGCTCACATCTTCCAGTCCGATGGAGAGGCGGATGAAGTCATCGGTGACACCGGTCTGTTGCTGCTCTTCCGGCGTCAACTGGGAATGGGTCGTCGTGGCCGGGTGGATGGCCAGCGACTTGGCGTCACCCACGTTGGCCAGGTGAGAGAGAAGCTGCAGCTTGTCGATGAAGGCCCGGCCTGCTTCCCGGCCGCCGGCGATGCCGAAGCCGACGATGGCGCCGTAGAGGCCTTCCCGGTGGTATTGTTTGGCGATGTCGTGGGAGCTGTGGTTCTCTAAACCGGGGTAGTTGACCCAGGTGACTTTCGGGTGGTTTTGCAGGAAACGGGCCACTTCCAGGGCGTTTTGGCTGTGCCGCTCCATGCGGATCGGCAGCGTCTCGGCGCCCTGCAAGATCTGGAAGGCATTGAAGGGGCTCAAGGAAGCGCCAAGATCCC
Organism: Heliomicrobium sulfidophilum; assembly: GCF_057715735.1. Lineage (NCBI taxonomy): Bacteria > Bacillati > Bacillota > Clostridia > Eubacteriales > Heliobacteriaceae > Heliomicrobium > Heliomicrobium sulfidophilum. Next base: position 1,981,983 of record NZ_JBVTZZ010000005.1, on the reverse strand, counting down.
GCAGGAGTTGGACGCGGACTTTGATGATATAAGCGATGGGGCCGAAGGTCTCGGCGTATTTCAGCCCATGGTAGCTAGGATCGGGCTCGGTAAATTCGGGGAAGTTGCCGTTGGCCCAGTTGAAGCGGCCCGAATCGACGATGACGCCGCCGATGGAGGTCCCGTGACCACCGATGAACTTGGTCAGGGAGTGAACGACGATGTCGGCGCCGTGTTTGATGGGCTGCACCAAATAGGGCGACGGCAGGGTGTTGTCGACGACGAGCGGCAGGCCCGCTTCATGAGCGATGTCGGCAACCTTTTGGAAGTCGAGGGTGTCCAGCTTGGGGTTGCCCACCGATTCGGCGTAAATCGCTTTGGTCTTCGGCGTGATCGCCTTCCGGAAGTTCTCGGGATCCTTCGGGTCGACGAAGCGGACCGTGACGCCCAGTTTGGGGAATGTGTAGGCAAAGAGGCTGTATGTTCCGCCGTAGAGGCTGTTGGCCGCCACAATCTCGTCGCCGGCGTGGGCGATGTTCAACAGGGCCAACGAGATGGCGGCCTGCCCCGACGAGACGGCGAGGGCGGCCACACCGCCTTCCAGGGCGGCGATGCGCTGTTCTAGCACGTCGGTGGTGGGGTTCATGATACGCGTATAGATGTTGCCGAACTCTTTCAGACCGAAGAGATTGGCGGCGTGATCGGTGTCCTTGAACACGTAGGACGTGGTCTGGTAGATGGGAACGGCCCGGGATCCAGTGGTAGGATCGACGGCCTGACCGGCGTGAAGGGCTTTCGTGAAAAATCCTTTTTCAGCAGCGCTCATCAGAGTAAAACCTCCTGTATATTATTTTAGATTCCATCGCCGTACAGCCCTTCAAGCAGCGGGAAGCGGCGTTTCTCGGTCCGTTCGATCTGAACGATGCGGCCCTTTTGAATGACGATGACCACCTCACCGTAGCGGAGTCCCACCACGGCTTCGATGATCCGCCGGCGCAGACTTGATGGTCCCTGTCCCTGCGACGGCACATCAACCGTTTCCGGGGCTGCCGCTTTGGCGCTCTTTATCCCCTCGTCAGAGTCGAAGCGTATCTTCTCCAGCTTGTTCATCTGGATGATGTGGGCGTCTTGCAGCACCAGCGTCACCGTGCCGAAGATCATAGCGCGAATCTCCTTCTCGATCCGGGCCAACACCTCTTGGGGGATTGACGGAGGTTCCTGGGCGCTCCTGAGTTCGCTTCGTTTTACCACACCTATCCCCCCACCCCAATCTTCACTAATCCGACTTGATTACTTTAATTTAAGGTGAGTATAGGACGTGCAGGAATCAAATGTCAATAGTGTCTTTCCCGCTGTTGATTACATCTCTTGGAAGAGGGGGGTGCTCAGATAACGTTCCCCCGTGTCGGGCAGGACAACGACGATGAGTTTACCAGCGTTTTCCCGCCGCTTGGCAATCTGCAAGGCGGCGTAGGCTGCCGCGCCGGAGGAGATCCCTACGAGAATGCCTTCCTCCCGGGCGATCCGCCGGCTCGTTTCAAAAGCCTCTTCATTGCGAACCTTGTAGATCTCGTCAGCCACCTCCAGGTTCAGCACAGGGGGAACGAAGCCAGGTCCGATGCCTTGAATCTTGTGGGGCCCCGGTTGGCCGCCCGAGAGCACCGGCGAGTCGAAGGGTTCGACGGCGATCACCTGGAGACCGGGCTTGCGCGCCTTCAGCGCTTCTCCCACACCGGTGATGGTGCCGCCGGTGCCGACGCCGCCGACGAGGATATCGATCTTTCCATCCGTGTCGGCCCAGATCTCTTCAGCCGTCGTGGCGCGGTGAATTTTCGGGTTGGCGGGGTTGTTAAACTGCTGGGGAATGAAGGCATTGGGGATCTGGGCGGCCAGTGCCTCGGCCCGGCGCACGGCGCCTTTCATGCCTTCCGTTCCTGGGGTGAGCACCAGTTCGGCACCATAGGCTTTCAGCAGGTTCCGGCGCTCGATGCTGAAGGTCTCCGGCATGGTCAGGATGACTCGGTAGCCGAGGGCAGCCGCCACAAAGGAGAGAGCGATGCCGGTGTTGCCGCTGGTCGGCTCGATGATCACCGAGTCTTTATGGAGCAGCCCTTTTTCCTCGGCGTCTTTGATCATGGCGTAGCCGATGCGGTCTTTGACACTGCCGCCGGGATTGAAGTACTCCAGCTTGGCGACTACATCCGCTTCCACACCTTTGGCGACGCGATTCAACCGCACCAGGGGGGTCTTGCCGATCAGGTCAGTGATATTGTTGGCGATTTTAGCCATGGAAAACATCCTCCTTATCAATTCGTATCAATTTGCGTTACCTTCGTTCACATGGCTGGCGGCGTGTCCGGCAGGAGCCTCAGGCCGCTTAACAAAAACACCCATGAAAGAAACACCTATATATCCAAAGGTTTTTGAAATCCCGTTCATCCTTTACCTCGGCCGGCGTGAACTGCCTCGTAGCCAACAGACCGGGAAATCGAATACCGTCCATACCACTCCCCCTTACCAAGACAAAAAGAGGCCAAGGGCTTCGATTCCATGTTTGGATCGAAGCGCCTCGGCCTCCGGTCTATCCGGTCAGCGTCGGTTAATCCCGAGTTATTTGATTTATATTTATAATATTAAAGACTGGCAGGTTATCTGTCAATGATCATTTTTGTAGGCAGGCAAGTTTTTTTCTGAGAGGACGCTCGCTCCTCTCAGGCCAAGGCCTGGGACAGGTCATAAATCAGATCGTCGACGTTTTCAATCCCGACGGACAATCGCAGTAGACAGTCGGTGACGCCACAGCGTCGGCGGATGTCTTCAGGGATATCGCCGTGGGTCTGGCGGGCTGGAAAGGTGAGCAGCGATTCGACGCCGCCCAGGCTTTCAGCAAAAGCGATCAATCGGATCCGTGACAACACCTCCGGGATTTTTGCGGCATCATGGAGGGTAAAGGAGATCATCGCCCCAGGACCGGAGGCTTGTTGAAAATGAACCTCCCTGCCCGGGTGGTTGTCGAGGCCGAGATAGTAAACCTGATCGACGGCAGGGTGCGCTGCCAGCCAGCGGGCGATGGCGGTCGCATTTTCCTGCGCCCGGTCGAGGCGCAATCCCAAGGTCTTCATGCCGCGCACAAGCAGCCAGGAATCAAAGGGACCGAGGACGGCGCCAGAGGCGTTTTGATAGAAGGCCAATTTTTCGCCGAGGTCCTCTCGGGCCGCTACGGCGAGCCCGGCCACGACATCGTTATGGCCGCCCAGGAACTTGGTGCCGCTGTGGATGACGATGTGAGCGCCCCATTCGATGGGCCGCTGCAGGTAGGGACTCATGAAGGTGTTGTCAACGATCAGCAGGAGGCCCTGTTCGTCGCAAATCCGCCGAATCTCTCGCAGGTCCGTGATCTTCATCGTCGGGTTGGTGGGCGTCTCGATCAAGATGGCCTTTGTGCGCGACGTGACGGCGGTTCTCACCTGTTCAGGGTCGCTCGTATCTACATAATCGGCCGTGAGACCCCAGGGACGATAGACCTGCTCCAGCAGCCGGTAGGTCCCGCCATACAAGTCTTCACAAAGGATCAAGTGGTCGCCAGAGCCGAAAAGGGAGAGGACAGCGGTGATCGCCGCCAAACCAGAAGCGAAAGCCAGACCGCGCCGGCCACCTTCGAGGCGGGCGATCAGTTCTTCCAGGACCTGCCGCGTCGGATTGCCAGAGCGGCTGTAGTCAAAGCCGGTGCTTTCCCCTAAAGCCGGGTGTCGGAAGGTCGCGCTCTGGTAGATGGGAAAACTGACAGCGCCAGTGCCGGCATCTTTACCGTTGCCTCCTTGGGCTAACAGTGAATCGATATGCATGTCAGAACCTCTCCTTAATAACCTGATTAATGATTCATTTTCAATCTCATTTCGAGCTTTTCGCCCATTTTTTCTTGGGGCTTGTTCCGATAGCCACGCAAAAACGGCCTCCTCTGAAAGAGAAGACCGTCATCAGCCGCACGGCATGTCTTATCTTTCAGGGTTTCCCCTGCAGGAATTGGCACCATGCAGGCATGCCTGCTGGTTGCCGGGCTTCATCGGGCCAGTCCCTCCACCAACTCTTGATAAGAGCATCATATTCGATTTTTCCAGTGTGAACCGGATTGACTATACATTAACAGGAAGAATAGCCAGGCGTCAAGGGTTTTTTCGCCAGTTGAACAAATACTTTTCTTTGCGAAAAACCTCCCTTTCCTTGACAGGATTCCCCACCGCTTCTATCATGGAGTCTAGTAAATATAAGATATTCCGACTTAGATAGTTGGTTTTGCAGCAAGGAGTGTGGTATCGATGGAACGGATCGCCCAGGATGTGACCGCGTTGATCGGAAATACGCCGATGGTCCGACTGCGCCGGATTCTCAGCGCCGCCAATGACGGTGATGCTGCGGCAGAGATCATCGCCAAGCTGGAGTACTTCAACCCCGGCGGCAGCGTCAAGGACCGCATCGGCCTGAACATGATCATGGATGCTGAAGAACGGGGCCTGTTGAAACCGGGCGCCGTCATCGTCGAACCGACGAGCGGCAACACAGGCGTCGCCTTGGCCATGGTGGCTGCTGTTCGCGGCTACCGGCTCATCCTGACCATGCCGGAGACGATGAGCGTCGAGCGACGCAACCTTCTCAAGGCCTTTGGCGCCGAACTGGTCCTCACCCCAGGCGCCGAGGGGATGCGCGGCGCCGTCCAACGGGCGGAGCAGATCGTCCAGGAGACTCCCGGCGCAATCATGCCCCAACAGTTCGCCAACCCGGCCAATCCGGCCATTCACGAGGTGACCACCGGCGAGGAGATCTGGCGGGACACCGATGGCCGGGTCGACATCTTCATTGCCGGCGTCGGCACCGGCGGCACGATCACGGGAACGGCCAAAACGCTGAAACAGAGAAACCCTAACCTCCAGGTCATCGCTGTCGAGCCGGCCGGATCGCCCGTCTTGTCGGGCGGCAAGCCGGGACCCCACGGGATTCAGGGCATTGGCGCCGGCTTCATTCCTGATGTTTATGAGAAGGGGTTGATCGACGAAGTCCTGCAGGTCGTCGATGGGGACGCCCTCGCCACCAGCCGCCGCTTGGCCCGGGAGGAAGGTCTGCTCGTAGGCATCTCGGCTGGCGCCGCCGCCTTCGCCGCCATCGAAGCGGCGAAACGACCGGAGAACGCTGGAAAACGCATCGTTGTACTCCTTCCCGATACAGGAGAGCGCTATCTGAGCACCAGCCTGTTTTATGAAGGGTAAAATCGCCTTTTTCCGTTGACTTTAGGGCCAGGCTCCCCTTATTGTAGGAGAGGAATCTGATTGGTTGGGGGCAATGCCATGGAAAACTTGTATCTCATCGCCGTCATTCTCGGCATCGTGGAAGGTCTTACCGAATTCATCCCCGTGTCGTCGACAGGGCACATGATCCTCGTCGGCAGCCTCCTTGGCTTTGAAGGAGATAAGGCGGCCACTTTCGAGGTCTTTATCCAGTTAGGCGCCATCCTGGCGGTGCTCGTCCTCTACCGGGACCGCTTCTTGAACCTGATCCTGAACCTCTTCGCCGACGGCATCCGATTTGATGACCGTGGTTTCAACGTCTGGCATGTGGCTATCGCCATGGCGCCGGCTTGCCTCTTCGGCTTCCTCTTTCATAAGTCGATTAAGACCTATCTCTTTTCCGATAAGACGGTCGTCATCGGCCTCGTCCTGGGCGGCCTCCTCATGCTGGCTGCCGCCTGGTGGCGCGGTCCCCGTCGCCCCATTGACGATCTCGAACGGATTAACTACCGCCAGGCGCTCTTTGTCGGCCTTATCCAGTGCCTCTCCCTATGGCCCGGTTTTTCCCGCTCCGGCGCCACCATCGCCGGCGGGATGCTGGCCGGGATGACCTCAGCGGTGGCCGCCGAGTTCTCCTTCATCGTCGCTGTGCCGATGATGGCCGTGGCCACCGGCTACGACATGTTGAAGTCCTATCAATACCTCGAATCGACTGACCTGCCCCTCTTTGCCCTGGGCTTTGTCGTCTCCTTCGTCGTCGCCTGGGCGGCAATCGTCTGGTTCCTGAAGCTGTTGCAGCGGATCGGCTTGGCGCCCTTCGCCTACTACCGCTTCCTCGTGGCGCTGCTCTACACGGTTCTGGTGATTCTGTAACTGCCGCACACATCAGTTCACTGTTACAGAGAAGCATGCGAAAAACATAAAATGGAAAAAGGGCCTCGCCACATCCTCTGCGGCAGGCCCTTTTAATTTTTCTCGCTTAGCATTACCCTGTGACTTTTCCAGCAATCCAGTTATCCCTCAGCCATCATCTTTTGAGATTTCCGGAATCGTGTCGATCTCTTGAAGCCCGCTGATGCCGTCAAACTCCTGGATCTCATCGACAGACTCCGGGTCGCCTTCACCGGAATTCTGCAAGCCCCGCTTGGCATCGACATTGGCATTCGTTAGCCCCGTCTTCTCGTTGGGGGATTGGGGACGCAACGGCATGGCTCTCCAACCTCCTTTGTCTTCAGAGGTTAGTATCACCTTCCGTGAGGTTCCTATCACTTCATCACTTCTTCGCTTTGCTGATCAAGCGGTTCAAACGCTGAAGGACTTCCTCGGAGCTTTTCTCCAAGGCAGCGAGCATCTGCTGGGCTGCATCAAGTTGACCGGCGCGGAAAGCGTCGGCCGCTTTTTGAGCAAACTCGTGGACACGGGCGTGAGGACCGTCGAGAGCGACAAAGTCAGGGTCTTGTTTGAAGGGGTTGTCGGCGCCGAAATACCATTTGCCCAAGCGGCAGTGGTGGTGAGAGGTCACTTCCTCCGGGTTGACCTGTTCATAGCCTTTGAGCATGTTCTGGATGCGGATCTTCCAGAGCAGGTGGTCTGACTTTGCCTTTTCCAGAAGTTCAGCGGCGCTCAGGGCGGTGCGAATGTCGGGCAACCGGAACTTCTGCACCGATCCGGCCAGTTCGACAGCCATGGCGCTCGTCTCTTCTGTCGCTGCGGCGATCGTCTCCATACTGGCCGATGTCTCCTCTGTCGCCGCCGCCACCGTCTCCGCCCGCTCGGCTGTCGCTTCAATGACGGATGCGATGGAATCGATGAGACGGACGATGCGGTCGGAACTGGCCACTTCCTCATTGGTCAAGGTGACGATGCCCGCGATGGCTTTTTCCGTCCCTTGAACAGCCTGGAGGATCAGTTGCAAGGCCTCACCGGCCTCTTTGACGACGGCAGCGCCTCGTTCGGCCTCGCTGTGGCTCTGCTGGGTGGCGGTGACAGCGGCGGCAGCGCTCTCCAGCACCTTGCCCACCAGTTCGGCCACCTCACTGGCGCCGCGGTTCGATTCCTCGGCCAGCTTGCGCACCTCATCAGCGACGACGGCAAAGCCGCGGCCGGCATCACCGGCGCGGGCCGCTTCGATGGCCGCGTTGAGCGCCAGCAGGTTGGTCTGGGCAGCAATGGCCGTGATCGTCTCAGTCATTCGGTTGATCTCGCGGGAGTACCGGTCCAGGGCGGCCATCATCGCTTCCGCCTCGTTGGTTTTATCCTTGATCGTCAGCATGTGTTCGATGGACTTGGCGACCGTCTCCCGCCCCCGCTCGGCCGTGGAGAGGGTCTGCCGGGAGTTGTCGGCAGCCGTGGCTGCCTGGTTCTTGGCCAACTGGATCAAGGAAGACAGTTCGAGCAACACTTCTGACGCCTCAAGGGCTGCCAGGTTCCCTTTATCGGCGTTGTTCGCCACCTCTTGCATGTTGCGAGCCACATCTTGAACGGCGCCTGTCACCTGCTGGGTCGAAGCGGCCATCTCTTCGGCGCCGGCGGCCATCTCCTCAGCCGACTTGCGCACCATGGAGACGATTTCCGCCTGACGGCGGATCATCAGGTTGAAGCCGGCCACCGACTGACCGATCTCATCGGTCGAGTGGACAGCACCATGGACCGTCAAGTCACCAGCGCCCGCCCGAGCCATGAGGTCCTGAAGTTCAACCAGCGGACGCCCCAATCGGCGGGCAAACCAGATGCCGACGAAACCGGCGAGCAGCAGCACGGCCAGGGAGGAAAGAAAGATCCGCCCGGCGATCGACTGCTTCACTTCCTGCAAAGCCGACTTCTCCTTCGCTGTCCCTACAATGCCGATGACGTTGCCGTCGGCGCCGATCAGCGGCGCGTAGCCGGTCATGTAATCACCGTCCAACCCTTTGTTGAGGCCGATATAGGGCTTCCGTTCGTTAAATATGCTTTGGATGATGTTCTCTGCCGTGATCTGGCTGCCTGTGATCCGCTGTCCCCCTTTGTCGACGATGGACGTGGCTACCCGCTCCCGGTCAAGGAAGAGGCTGAAGTCGGCGTCAAACATCTCCTTCGCCTCATCGACGATATCATTTTTGCTGACCACATAGCCTGTCGAGAGAACCCCGATCAGCCGCCCCTGGTCAAAGATCGGCGCGCCAGCGCGGATAGACAGGCGCACTACTTTGCCCTGCTCAATGCCGGAAAAAGTCTTGCCTTCGAGGGCGCGGGCAACGTTGACCTGATTGGCGATGTTGTCATCGGCTTTGGGAACCTTGTCCGGCTCATGGGTCCTAATGATGGCGTTCCCTGAAGCGTCTGTGATCACCAGATAATCGAGGTTTCCTTTTTTCATCATCGGCGTTGTCGCTTGCAGCAACGCGGAAAAATCATGAGCCTTTGTCCCTGCGATGATGGCAGGATGGGAAGCCAGGTTGGCGGCATGGGCCGAGGCCTGGGTCTTATATTTTTCGAGCAGGCTGTTGAAGCCGACCAGGTTTTTCTCGGTCTGCCGGGCAAAGTTCCCTTCGAAAGCATCACTCGTCGTCTGTAAGGAAAAAAGGGCCACCACCGTCGTTGTAACCAGCAGAACACCGACGATGACGAGAATCAGTTTGGCCTGGATACTGCGAAAGAACCGCAACAGGCACCGCCTCCTCAAAAACTGCTGTCGAGCACCCTGTTTCGCTGTTAAATAAGTATAGATATGATTGAGAAAAAGTTTGCTTTGAATTAGTTTCTATCTTACCTCCCTTCCGCATGAGTGGCAACGCATAAATGATCGATCTGATAAAGAAAAACCCCTGGAACACTCCAGAGGAGGCGAACCAGGGGAAGTGGGTGATTATGGAAATGAATGTGTGTGGATACCTGGGTAGATAAAAACCAGGAAGCTTTCAGGGCTGTTCACGAATGGGTCACATAAAGCCCCAGATCCTGAAGCATCTGAATATCCTCAGCCACCGTCCGACCGCTCGTCGTCAGGTAACTGCCAACCAGTGCAGCGTCGGCGCCAGCCATGAAACAGAGGGATTGCAGGTTGCGCAGCGCCCCTTCCCGTCCCCCGGCCATGCGGATGCGGGCCGAAGGCAGGATCAGGCGGTAAAGAGCGACCGACTTGAGCGTCTCCAACGGGGCAATGACTAGCTGCTTTTCCATGGGCGTCCCGGCGATGGGGTTGAGGATATTGATCGGCGCCGACTGTACGCCCAGTTCCCGCAGTTCAAAAGCCATGTCGATGCGGTCCTCGATCGTCTCTCCCATGGAAAAGATGCCCCCTGAGCAGACAGCCATACCGGCCGCCTGCGCGGCCCGGATGGTGGCGATCCGTTCATCATAGCTGTGGGTGGTGCAGATCTGCGGGAAATAGCGGCGAGACGTCTCCAAGTTGTGGTGGTACATGGTGACACCCTTTGTGGCTAGCCGGCGCAGTTGAGCCTCATTCAGGATGCCCAGAGAAGCGCAAAGGCCGAGCTTCGTTTCCCGGCGAAGTCTCTCGTAGATGGCAAGCACCGGTTCCAATTCGGCATCAGCCATCCCCCGCCCGCTGGTGACGAGGGAAAAGCGGTGAGCGCCTTCCGCCTCCATCGTCTTTGCCCGGGCAACAATGGTGTCAGGGTCCATCAGATCATAGGTTTCTACGCAAGCCTGATGGTGGGCCGACTGGGCGCAAAAGCGGCAATCTTCGGAACAGGCGCCCGATTTGGCGTTGACGATGGAACAGAGATCCACATTTCCGGCGGCAAAGCGGTCCCGCACACGACGGGCCAAGTCCATAAGGGCGTATATCTCATTGCCTTCGATCTCGGCGAGTCGAAGGGCGGCGTCTCGGTCTAAAGGTTTGCCGTCGAAAAGGGTTGCTTCCGCTTCCTTAATGATGGCTTGCAAGGTGTCATCGTCCTTTCGGTCTTGCTTGTTTGTTGCACTTTCTCTTCCTTGTCTCGGGTCTCGTGGAGTCATTTATGGAGACCTGTCTCCATCAGCGCCAAATTGTAAACTTGCTTTCAGTGATTTAGTTGACATTAAGATTATACTGCGCCTCTCCTTGCCTGTCCATCCCCAGCTTTCATCGCTCCTTCTCCCTTGCGCGCTTCGGTCGTCATCTTTCGTTTATCCGCCTTCCGCCAGAGCCGCTTATTTCTTCTTCGAAGGTGGGTATCTGCCAAAGACCCCTTTTTCCACTACTTGCATCATGCAATATTTCTTGTTACCCTTGATCTAGATACCGCATACGCGCTATACTATCGGATCTTCGCTCCGTTTTTTCGCGAAAGGGGGAATCGCCCTTGTTGATCCATCATGACATCCTGCTCTTTCTGGCCCAGCGGATGACGATCGTCATCACCATCTCCTTCTTGCTTTCCCGTCACCCGGCCATCCGCCGCTTTTTCGCCAACCGGACGACGACCCGCGAAGATGTGTACCGTCTGATCGTCATCTTTGGCGGCCTCTCCATCATCGGCACCTATGCGGCCATCCCCATCGACGGCGCTCTGGCCAACTCGCGTGTCATCGGTCCTGTGCTGGCGGGTTTGCTGGGCGGACCGCTGGCCGGTTTTGGCGCCGGCCTGATCGGCGGCGTTCACCGCTTCGCCATGGGCGGCTTCACCGCCCTGGCCTGCGCCATTTCAACCATCACCGAAGGTGTTCTAGCCGGTCTGATCCGCCGCTACCACCCCCAGGCCTTAAACGGCATGGGCGCACTGATCACCGGTCTGATGGCGGAAACGCTGCAAATGCTGATCATCCTGGCTGTCGCCCGGCCCTTTGAAGACGCCGTACTGCTGGTGAGCCATATCGCCTTGCCCATGATCACCGTCAACGCCGTCGGCATCGCCGTCTCGGTCATGCTGATCCAGGACATCCGCTCCCAGGAGGAGCAGGCTGGCGCGCTGGAGGCGCAAAAATCGCTGCGCATCGCCAACATCACCCTGCCCCTGCTCCGCCGCGGCCTCAACGAATCGTCCGCCCTGGCTGTCGCCAAGGTCGTCAAGGACATGACCGACCTGGACGCTGTCGCCTTGACCGACCGGGAGAAGATCCTGGCCCATGTCGGTCTTGGCGCTGACCATCACCTGGCCGGACAGCCCATACTAACCCGAGCGACCGAAGAGGCCCTGGAAACAGGCGGCCCTGTTATCGCCTCGTCCAAGGATGAGATCCAGTGCGCTCATCCGGACTGCCTCCTCCATGCGGCCGTCATCGTCCCCCTGTTGAGCAAGGACAAGCCTGTGGGTACCCTTAAGCTCTACCGGACAAAACAAGTTGGCATCGTCGATGAAGAACTGGCGAAAGGCCTTGCCCACCTTTTTTCCACTCAACTCGAGATCGCCGAACTGGAACGTCAGGCCCGACTGGCGGCGACGGCGGAGATCCGCGCTCTTCAGGCCCAGATCAACCCGCACTTTCTCTTCAACGCCCTCAACACAGTGGCCTCCTATGTGCGCACCCACCCGGAAACGGCGCGCAACCTCCTGATCCAACTGGGCGATTTTTTCCGCAAAAACCTGCGCGAACCCTCCCAGTTCGTTTCGCTGCGTGAAGAACTGGCCCACATCGAATCTTATCTCGCCCTCGAACAAGCCCGTTTCGAAGACCGCTTGCAGGTCATCCACGATATCGACCCGGCTGCCCTGACCTGTCCTATCCCCCCCTTGCTGCTGCAGCCGCTGGTCGAAAACGCCTTGCGCCATGGCCTGCTCCCGCTGCGCGACGGCGGCTCCGTCACCATCCGGGCACATCGTCACGCGGAGGGTCATGTGGACATCTCCGTCGAAGACGACGGTGTCGGCATGGCGCCGGAAAAGCTGGACCAACTGCTTACCCGCCACAGTCCTTCAGCCTGCGGCGCTTCCGGAGGGATCGGCTTGCGCAACGTCCATGAACGCCTGCGCAGCATCTACGGTCCCGACTACGGCTTGCGCATCGAGTCAAAGCCTGGCCTGGGCACCATCTGCGCCCTGCGCATCCCGGATAAAGACATCGCCCTGTTAATGGCCAGCTAGGCCGTTGAGGAGGGAAACACCATGCTCATCCGCACCTTTATCGTCGATGATGAAGCCCCTTCCCGCCGGGAACTGCGTTTTTTATTGGAAAAACTCGCCGACTGCCGCATCGTCGGCGAGGCCAGCGGCGGTGAGGAAGCCTTGGAGATCCTGTCAGACCTCCCGGTGGATGTGCTCTTTCTCGACATCCAGATGCACGACCTCGATGGTCTCTCGGTGGCCCATAAGCTCCTAGAGAAAAACCGCCTGCCCCTCGTCGTCTTCGCTACCGCTTTTGACGCCTACGCCCTCAAAGCCTTCGAGGTCCATGCCCTCGATTACATCCTCAAACCCTTTGACCCCGAACGCCTGGAGGCGACATGGCAGCGCGTCCGCGAGCGGTTGGCGCAGCAAACCGGTTTAGAGGAGCACCTGGCTGAACTGAAAGCGATGTTGCTCAGCCGGGAGCCGGTGACCGCCCTTCGGACCCCTCCGAGCAAGTCGCATGACAAAGAGAGTAGTCGGTCGCGGCGGGAGTCACCAGACGATCCCGATGGAAAAGGGTTGCAAGAACCTCCCGGCGGGCCTTCGCCCGCGTGGCCGGAAGATGCCCTTTCCGCCGCAGAATCTCGCGCCAACGGTTCCCAAAGCGGCCACCGCGCCTTTGACCGCATCGCCGCAAACAAGGAGGGAAAACTGCTCCTCGTCGATGTGTCCCACATTCACTATGCCACCGTAGAGGGCCGCAAAGCCCTGATCAAGGTCGACGGCGAACTGCTGGAACTGAACCTGACCTTGCAGGAACTGGAGGACCGCCTTGACCCGAACCGCTTCTGCCGGACCCACCGGGCTTTCCTCGTCAACCTGTCGGCGATCCGGGAGATCGTTCCCTGGTTCAATGGCGCCTACAACCTGATCCTCCACGACAAGAGCGAGGTTCCCGTCAGCCGCCACTACGCCCGGCAGCTCAAAGACCTACTGGGACTCTAGTCCTGTCATTCATGCAAAAAAGCCTGCATCTGATGCGCGCTTTTTTGCTTTTCATGCAGCTTTTCTAGCTATTTGTGATTGCGTTCACTAAAATCATAAGTAACCGGTCTTTATACTATCCAATCTGCCTGAAAAAGGAGGAAGGTCTCATGAACGCGCTCACCCTCATCATTGCCACGGCCTGTATCCTCGTGATCGGCTACCGCTTCTATGGCGGCTTCGTAGCCTCCAAGGTGCTGGCCCTCGATCCGGCTCGCCAAACGCCGGCCCACGAACTCAACAACGGTTCCGACTTCGTGCCCATGAACAAGTGGGTCGCCTTCGGCCACCACTTCGCCGCTATCGCCGCTGCCGGCCCCCTCGTCGGCCCGATCCTGGCGGCTCAGTTCGGCTACCTGCCAGGCGTCATCTGGTTGCTCATCGGCGGTGTCCTCGGCGGCGCCGTCCACGACATGGTTGTCCTCTTCGCCTCAGTCCGTCACAAAGGCAGCTCCCTCTCTGAAATCGCCAAAGAAGAGATCGGTCCCATCGCCGGTTTTGCCGTCGGCCTGGCCATCCTCTTCACCATCACCATCACCATGGCCGGCCTCTCCCTCGTCGTCGTCCATGCCTTGAAGGGCAACCCTTGGGGCACCTTCACCGTCGGCATGACCATCCCCATCGCCATGATTGTCGGCTTGATGATCAAAGCCCGTCCAGATAAGCTCCGCGAAGCGACCATCCTCGGCATGGCCCTGATCATCGCCGCCGTCGCCTTCGGTCCCTACATCAAGGGCACCTGGATCGGCAACCTCTTCACCCTCTCGGAAACGGGCGTCAAACTGGCCCTGCCCATCTACGCTTTCTTCGCCGCTGCCCTGCCCGTCTGGTTCCTCCTGGCCCCTCGGGATTACCTCTCCTCCTACATGAAGATCGGCACCATCGGCGCTCTCGCCGTGGGCATCATCTTCGTCAACCCCGAACTGCACATGCCGGCCATCACCCAGTTTGTCAACGGCGGCGGCCCCATCATCAAAGGCCCCGTCTGGCCCTTCGTCTCCATCACCATCGCCTGCGGCGCCATCTCCGGCTTCCACGCCATGGTCGGCTCCGGCACGACACCCAAGATGATCGACAACGAACGGGACATTCAACTGGTCGGTTTCGGCGGCATGCTGATGGAGACCTTCGTCGGTATGATGGCCCTCATCGCCGCCTGTGTGCTCATGCCTGGCGATTACTTCGCCATCAACTCCGCCCCGGCCGTCTTCGCCAAACTGAACATGCCTGTCGTCAACCTGCCTGAACTGTCTCAGTTGGTCGGCATGGACCTGGCCGGCCGGACTGGCGGCGCCGTCTCCCTGGCCGTCGGCATGGCCTACATCTTCTCCGCCCTCCCCGGCATGAAAGGCCTCATGGCCTACTGGTACAACTTCGCCATCCTCTTTGAAGCTGTCTTTATCCTCACGGCTATCGACGCCGGCACCCGTGTCGCCCGCTACATCGTCCAGGACTTCTTCGGCCAGGTCATCCCGAAACTGCGGGACAACGACTGGACGCCAGGTGTTGTCGGCTCCTCCATCCTGGTCTGCTTCCTCTGGGGTTACCTGCTCTATGGCGGCGACATCGCCACCGTCTGGCCCCTCTTCGGTGTCTCCAACCAGCTCCTCGCCTCGCTGGCCCTGGCCATCGGCACCAGCCTGATCCTCCGCCGGACCGGCAATGTGCTCTACGGCCTCGTGACGGCTGTCCCCATGGTTTACCTCTTCAGCTCCGTCATGACCGCCGGCTACTGGACTATCGTCAACCAGTACCTGCCGACCAATAACATGCTGAATACGGTTCTCTCCTCGATCATGATGGGCCTCTCGGTCATCGTCATGGGTGACGCCCTGATCAAGTGGTACACCATCATCAAGGAGCATCCGAAGGCGAAAGCGAAAGAAGCGACGAAGTCCTTCTAACGGTTTTTGCCTCTCGGGCCAAGCTGTAGACAAAGGCCGCTTACAGGCTGTACAACCTGTAAGCGGCTTCTTTATGTCACAACAACCGATAACCGATACCGGGTTCCGTGATCAGATGTTGCGGCTGTGATGGGTTCGTCTCAATCTTTTGCCGCAGTTGTCGGATGTAGACGCGAATATTCTTTCCAATTCATTTCACGGTGATGGTCTACGCCAACCAGGCGATAGATGAGTCTTTCCATTGGGCTAACAAGGACATCCAACCGAGTCGGCCCGCCATCATACATTCTCGCCATGTAGATGCCCAGCGGAACAGCCAAGGCGAGCAGAATCAAAAGAAAGAGGCCAAACTGCAAAATATCCATTTCTTTCACCTTAGATTCCCTCCGCATTCATCAGACAGTAACCCAGATAAATCAGTAAGACAACGGTGACAAACAGCCCCAGAGCCATATCGTTCATGGTCTTCCTCCTTCTCGCTAGAATGAACGCCCTTGCCGATGCATGTGATTACTATAGCCCCTTTGACGGTCAAAGGCGCGTCAAGAAATCTCATGAAGGCGTAACGAAAACATCAAGAAAAAGCAAGGGCCACCCTGTTGAGGGCAGCCCTTTTGTGGTCAATTATTGGGATTATCGTTTTATTACGAAATGGAACCATGGTGTGGATCTTCTGAACGGGTACTTAGATTTCCAGCCCAATATTGACCTCAATCTTCCCTAAAGACGTCTCCACCGGCACGGCGATGGTCTCGACGGAACTGATGATAAAGAAGATGTCCTTGCCGAAGATGATCGACGGCGGGGTGATGTCATAGGTCGCCGTCCCGCCGGAGAGCAGAGCCTGCACATTGGCGGTAAGGGCGTTGCCGGTGATCATGTTGGCCAGCTCGCCGATGGCGCTGCGGGCGATGCTGTCCAGTTCCTCGACAGGCATGCCGAACATCATGGCCGAGACGATCTTTTTCGCCGTCTCCGACGAGAGGGAAAAGGCCACGTTCCCCCGCAGGCTCCCGACTAAGCCGAGGACAGCCGTCACATCCATGTCCACATGCATGGTCTCTTTCCGTTCCGGGACGCCCCGGCGGATGTCCCTGGCGCCGAACTGGCCTAATACGTTGTCCAGGGCGTCCAAAAACGGGACGATATGCTTATCTTGCATGAGTCGCTCCTCCTATCGGCGCCCTAGGCCTTGCTGATGGCCACACTGGCCTTCAGTCTTCCATGCGCGGTTTTGCAGGTGACAGAAGTGGAGGCGATCTTGGGGATGGCGATGATCACATCGTTGCCGGCAAAGACGATGGGCGGCGCCAGGCGCAGGCTCAAGCCGTATTCGTTGTTCAGTTGGGTGATGGCGTTGCCGGAGATGATGTTGTTCATCTCTGAAACGGAGGCCAGCACCATATGATCCTTGACGGAAGCGTAATCGTCGCCGGCGATCGTCTTCGCCAGATGCAGGGCCAGTTCGCTGTCCAGGTCGAGCAAAAAGCGCCCTTTCACCTTGCCGGCGAAGGTGAGGATGGAGGTGACGCCGAGGGAGTGGATCTCGTCGCTGTCCGACGCAGGGCCGGATTCGATCTCCACGTCGATGTCTGCCATCTGCTGGAAGATGTTCACGACGGCTTCGGAAAAGGGTTTCGTCATGCGCTCATCCATGGTTTATCCCCCTTTTATACCACTTTGGCGATGGCGCTGATGATCTTGTAATCATCAAAGGGCTTTTGGAGAAAGATGTCGACGCCCAGTTCCTTCGCCTGGGTGACGATCTCCTCATCGCCCATGGCGCTGAGCATGATGATGCGCGCTTCGGGGCTCTCGGCCTTAATGGCTCTCACCGCTTCGATACCGTCCATGACCGGCATGGTGATGTCCATAAACACCAGATCGGGGGAAAGCTTCCGGTACAGTTCGACGCCTTCCTTGCCGTTCATGGCGTCGCCGGCGACTTCATAACCGTGCTTGACCAGGGTCTTGCGAAGCAGGTTGTGAATGAGCGGGGAATCGTCGACGAGAAGAATCTTTTTGGTCATAATGTTCCCTCCAAATATGCGATTTCCATGATGAGGTCGATGTCGCCGGTGAAGCACCGCAGACACCGGTCAACGGCCTTGTTCTTGTACAGGATATAACGGTTCTGCCCCACCAGGACAAAGGGCAGGGTGATCCGGTAGTGCTGATCCGTTCCCACCAGACAAGACTTTCCGCTCCCAGCGACGATGTTAACCAATTCGGCCACTCCGTCCGCCAGGTCGGCCTCCGACAGTTCCTCCGGCGCAAGACCGGTCATCTGGGAGACGGTGATCGTCGCCGCCTCGCGGCTTAAGCCAATGGCAACCATCGCCGTTCGCCGCCCGATGATCATCATGGCGCCGGTAAAATCACAGACAGGGCGGTCCCGAATCGGACAAGCCCTTTCTTCCACGGCCAGGCCCGCCATCGTGCGCAGCACCTCGGTGACAGCGCCAACCAGGGACTCGCGCAGGCTGTTTATAGCTCTCCCCTCCCCAAGCACTCCAGGATCTTCTTCAACAGCTCCTCCATGGTGAACGGTTTGACCAGGTAGTGGATGGCGCCGGCGCGGATGGCGCGGACGATGTTCTCCCGCTCCCCCTCGGTGGTCACCATCATGACGGGGATGTACTTGTAATGGGGATGATGCTTGATCGCCTGAAGAAAGTCCCAGCCGTTCATCCCCGGCATATTCCAATCCAACAAGATCAGGTCCACATCCGGATGCGCTTCCAGGATCGCCAGCGCTTCCGCCCCTTCTGTCGCCTCCAAGAGTTCGCCTTCGAGCACCTCGGCGGCGGCGCGGATGATCTTCCGGATGATGGCGGAGTCATCGACAGATAAGAATTTCATCATGGCTCCCTCTTGACGAGATAGTAAATCCCACCTTGATGTTCCTTGCGCAGAAAGTGCTCGCCATAGTCGGTGAAGATTTCGGAACCGCCGAGGAAGAGCACCCCGCCGGAGTTCAACTGCCCGGCCATCCGTCGGAAGACATCGCGCTTCAATGCATCAGAGAAGTAGATGGCCACGTAACGGCAAAAGATAACATCGAATCTCCCGATGGCCTGGTAGGGATCCTGCAGGTTGAAGCGTTCAAAGCGGACAGCCTTGCGCATCCTCTCCTCGATGGCCCAGACGCGTCCCTCTTTTTGAAAGTAACGGTCTTTATAGGCGGCTTCGAGGCCGCGCAGGATGGAGATGCTGTCGTACTTGCCGGAACGGGCCACCTGCAACACGGCAGGGGAGATGTCTGTGGCGATGATCTCGAACTGGTCCAGGGAGATGCCGGCGACTGCCTTGTCCTTGAGGTAGCGATCGATGCACATGGCGGTCGAGTACGGCTCCTGTCCGGTGGAAGAGGCGGCGCTCCAGAGGCGGACGCGCAGGCGTTTGCCTGCCCGCAGTTCCTCAACAAAGCGAGGCAGGAGCACCTCTTCGAGGATGCGCCAGGGTGTCCGGTCGCGAAACCACATGGTCTCATTCGTCGTGATCGCATCGATCACCTTTTCGGCCATCCGGCGATCTCGGCTCTTGTACAGAAAATGGTAAAAGTCTTCAAAGTCTCGGGCGCCCGATTCGGCGAGCAGCCTGCCTAAACGGCCTTCGATCAGATAGAACTTGTCGTCGTCGAGATGGATGCCGCATTCCCGCTCGATGTACTGCTGCATCAACCGAAAGCCTTTCAAATCTTGTAAAGCGCGCATGGGTTACAGTCCCCCCGAGACGATTCGAGTGATGCGAGCAGCGATGTCGGTGACATCGACCATCTCATCGGCCAGTCCCGCTTCGGCGACGCTGCGCGGCATGCCATAGACGACGCAAGTTTTCTCGCTCTGGGCCATGCAATAGCAGTTGCAATGTTTTTTCAATTCAGCAACGCCCCGCATCCCGTCGTTGCCCATTCCGGTCAGGATGATCGCCAGGATCCGCTGGCCGGCCCACTCCCGGGCCAGGGAAGAAAAGAGCACATCGGCGGCGGGACGCACGCCGTGGACAGGCGGTCCCTTATCCAGTCTCACCACCTTGTCCTTGCCCTGGACGGTGACGGACATGTGGACGCCACCGGGGGCGATCAGGATGCGGCCTGGCGCGATCGCCTCTCCCTCGCGGGCTTCTGTCACCGGGAGGGCGCATTTTCGACTCAGCGTCTGGGCCAGGATGCGCGTAAAGTCAGCGGGCATGTGCTGGACCACGAGGACCGGTTTGGAGAAATGAGCCGGCAGCGGGAAAAGAACTTTTTCCAGTGCCACCGGACCGCCGGTGGAGGAGGCGATGACCACCAGGTCGACGCCTGTGAGCCCCCGATTTTTTGGCGTTTTTACATTCTCCGGTTCATCCGGCGCAGCAGAGGTTTTACGTTGCACAGGGGATTGCGCGATGGGCTGCATCGAGGCTTGTGTAAGAGGCTGCCTCTTTCGAACTGGCGTCGCATCCCGCCCGGACATCAGTCTCCCCATGTGGATCTGGGTGAACAGGGCTTGCAACTGGGACTTGAGCCTCTCCATGCTTTTGTCGGCGTCGGCCTCGGCAGGCTTCAGGATAAAGTCGATGGCGCCGGCGCCGAGGGCCTTCATCGTCGTTGTCGCCGAATCGGCGCCGCCACCGCTGATCATGACCACCGGCAGGTGGGGATATTCCTTGTCGATCCGCGCCAGCGTAGCCAGTCCGTCCAGTTCCGGCATGTGCACATCGAGAAGAACCACATCAATCGGGTGTTGTTTCAGCCGTTCCAAAGCGAGCAGACCGTTGGAGGCGGTGCATTCGACAGCGGCCAGTCCGGTGCTTTCGACAGCGGCCGTGAGGATTTTCCGGTAGACCAGGGTGTCTTCTGCGATGAGAACCTTCAGCTTTTCCAAGAAACGCTCCTTTGCGATCAAATCTTAAATTGCTTGACAAGTGCTTCCATGGCACCGGACATCTCGGACAGTTCCTGGGCCGAACTGCTGGTCGCTTCGGCGCCCGACGCTGTCTCGCCGGAGGCCATGCTGATCTCCTGGATGCTCTGGGTGATCTCGTTGGCGCCTTTGGACACCTCGACGGCGGAACGAGCCACTTCGCCGACCTTTTCCGATGCGTTTTCCGTGTTATGGGCCACCTCGTTGGCGGCGCCAGCCAATTCCTGGGCCGAGCGGGCGATCTCCTGGACCCCCTTGGACGCCTCGTTGCCGCTGCGGGCGGCGTGCTGGGCATTGAGCGCCAGATCGCCGATCTCGCGGGTGATGGCATTGACCCGTTCGGCTGCCGCCACGATGGACTTGGAGATCTCACCGGTGATGGCCGACTGTTCCGTCACCGCCGAGGCGATCGTGTTGGTGATCTCCATGATTTCCCGGACGACCTGGGTGATGGCTTCCACCGCTTTGACGGCGCCGGACATGTTGTCCTGCATCGCCTCGATCTGCTGGCTGATCTCGTCGGTGGCTTCGGCCGTCTGCTTGGCCAGTTCCTTCACTTCATTGGCGACGACGGCAAAGCCCCGACCAGCCTCACCGGCGCCGGCGGCTTCGATAGCGGCGTTGAGGGCGAGCATGTTCGTCTGTTCAGCGATATCGTTGATCACATTGATGATCTTGCCGATCTGTTTCGATGAGTTGTTGAGCTTGCCGATGATCACGTTCGTCTCACGGGCTTTCTCGCCAGCGTCACCGGTGATGTCCTTTGATCGCTCGCAACTGCGGCTGACTTCTTGCAGGGAGATGTTGATCTCCTTGACGGCAGTGGCGACGGTGTTGACCGCGCTGGAAACGTCGGTGGCCGAATGGGAGACATTGTTGATCCCGCCGGAGATCTGATCGATAACGCCGCTGACCTGCTCGACGCTGGCCGAGATCTCCTCGGAGGCTGCCGCCAGGTTGCGGACGGTGCCAGACATTTCTTCGACGGCGGAAGCGATGACATTGATGTTCCGGCTGGCGTCGCTGGCGGCGTTGGCCGTCCCGTCGATACTCGTCGTGATCTGGGTGGTGGCGGCGCTGACGACGCTCGTCTTAGCGCTCATCTCTTCACTGGAGGCGGCCATCGTGGTGGCCGTGTTCAGCAGGCTATTGGAAGACTTGCTCAAGGACAGGGAATTCTGATAGATTTCTCCGATCATGGCCTGAAAACGGGCGACCAGATTATTAAAGGAATGGGTCAACTGACCGGTTTCATCTTTGGATGCAACATCGCCGCGCACCGTCAGATCGCCCTTTTCCACCTGCGCCATCAGCGCCTGTAGTTGCTGGATGGGACGGGTGATCGACCGGGAAATGAACAAACCGAGGATGATGGACAGGATGACGCCTGTCGCCGCCAGGACCAGCATGAGCGTCGTAGCGTCTTTACCCTCTTTTTCGTGCTCATCAGCCTTCGTTTTCGCCTGTTCGACTTTCAAATGGATGAGATTATCAATGAGGGTGTCCACTTCTTTGACCAGATCGGTCCCTTCTCCGTTGATCAGCGCAATCGCCTGAGCATCTTGTCCCGCCTCGGAAAAACGCATGATCCGTTCAGACACGGGCTGCCAACGATTGAGGGCGTCTTTGAGTTTTTTCGTATCGTCGACGATTTCTTTCGCTTTTACGCTAGATTCAAAGGACTTCAGTGACTCGTCAATCTCCCTGTTCAGCTCTTTGATCCGGTCTTCATAGCGCCGTTTTTCCTCGGGACTTTTTTCTAAAAGGTGGTTTCTCAGATTCACCCGCGTCCGCTGAAAGGAGATGGCCACATCGCCGATATCATGCAAGGGCTGCAGGTTCGTCGCAAACATCTCTTTATTGGCCTGAACCGTTTCATTCACCTCCAGATACCCTTGGATGCCGATGATCCCGGCGATGAAAGCGATCAAGAAAAAGCTGGCGAGCAGCTTCGTCCCGATTTTCAAGTTATGAAACCACTGCATTTCCTGCGTCCTCCCTACTTCCTCTTTGGCTCATTGTTCATAGACGACTTCCGCGTCGAGCACCATCAACAGCTCGCTTTGCAGCTTGACGACCTCCTTGACGAATCGGGTCAGGCGGACGTTCAAGTTGGCCGGCGGGCGTTCGGCCATTTCAGGCTCGATATCGACGACCGACCCGGGACGGTCGATGGGGAAACCGATCAGGTCAGGCATCTCAGGACGTGGTTTTAGGACGATACAGACGAAAGGGTCTTCTTTTTTAAGGTTCTCACCAAGTTGCAGCAGGCGGGCCAAATCGAGCAGTGTCACCACCTGGCCGCGCATATTGAAGAGTCCGACGATATGTAAGGGCGAGTCCGGGATCGGAGTGCACTCCACGTTGCGCTGGATTTCTTTGACTGTGTGGATATCTAAACCGAATAGCGCCCCGTCAAGGTAAAAGGTGAGCACTTTTCCGCTCATAGGGCCTCCCTTCTCCGAGCCAGGACTTTCTCCAGCGTTTCGAGCATCCTGTCTTTGTCGAGCTTCGTCTCGTAATCGTCAAACCCAGCCTCCTTGCCTTGGCGCTGGCTCCCCTCATCGGTCATGGAGGTGAGGGCGATCACCGGGAGGTGGGCCAGACGCTTGTCCCCCCGGATACGGCGCACCAGTTCAAATCCATCCATCACCGGCATCTGAATGTCGGAGACAACCACATCGACAGGCTCTTTTTCGAGGATTTTCAGCGCCTCTTTTCCGTTGCTTGCTGGCAACACTCGGTATCCAGCCCATTCTAAGTAACTTTTTTCCATTCGACTGAAAAATGGGGTGTCCTCTGCCAGCAGGACGGTCCGCTGTTGCCCGCTCTCGCGGCGGCGCTCGGCGACGGCGTAGTGCTCCGGCGAAGCCAGTTCAAAGAGTTCAAAGATGTTGACGACGAGGACGATCCGGTTTTGCAGGATTGTGGAGCCGATGATACCCTTGGCCTTGATGTTCTCCTGGTTGAAGCGGACCCGCGTCTGGACGATGTCGTAAATGCGGTGGATCAAAATGCCCATGGGGTAGCGCACTAGTTTCGGGATGAGGACATAGAGCTTTTCGGGCCGCGCCCCCCCGCTGTTGACAGGAAGGTGCTGCTCTGGCTGAATGACGCGGAGCGAATCGCCCCGGAACTGGATGAACTCCTTGTCGCCGATGCCTTCGATTTGGCGGGCCTGGATCGGCTCGATGCGGGCGATCAGGGAGAGATCTATGCTGAAGGTCTCTGGACCGGAGCATTGGAAGAGCAGCAGGTTTTGCACTTCGGCCATATCGGCCGCCGCCTGTTCTGCCTCATCCCGCTGCCGTTGTTCCTCCAGAAAGCGCAGGTTCGCCTTGGCGGCGATGCCGTCCGGATCGAGGATCATAGCCGTCTTTCCGTCGCCCAGGATGGTCACCCCTGAGTAACAGGCGCATTCGCCGAGGTGACGCGGAAGGGGCTTCACGAGGATCTCCTCGCCGTCATGGATCCGGTCGACGGCCAGGCCGTAGCGCTTGGCGCCGATCTTAAGCACGAGGACGCGCACGACCGAGTTCGCGTCGATGGCGTCGTGACGCAACCCTAGCACCTGTCCTAGGTGGATGACCGGCAGCAACCGCCCGCGCAATCGAAGCACCTGAGCGTCATGGAAGCGCTCGATCCTCCGGTTGGCATCGCCCGGTTTGATGCGGACCATCTCCTGCAGGTTCGTCTGGGGAAGGGCGAACTTCTGGCCGGCCACCTCGACGATCAACGAGGGGATGATGGCAAGGGTGAGGGGCAGGGTGAGCCGGAAGGTGGTGCCCCGCTCTGGCTGGGTGAAGATATCGATGCTGCCGCCGAGTTTCTCGATATTCGTCTTGACGACGTCCATGCCGACGCCGCGGCCGGACACATCGGTGATCTGCTCCGCCGTGGAGAAACCGGGCAGAAAGAGCAGGTTGAGCGTCTCTCGTTCCGCGAGTCCCTCGGCTTCATGGGGCTTCAGCAGCCCTTTTTCCAGCGCCTTGGCCTTGATCTTTTCGGACCGAATGCCGCCGCCGTCATCGGCGATGTCAATGTTGACACGACCGCCTTCATGGTACGCCTTGAGCAGGATCGTCCCTGTCTTCGGCTTGCCCAGGGCTTCCCGTTTCTCGGGCATCTCGATGCCGTGATCAGCAGCGTTGCGGATCAGGTGGGTGAGGGGGTCGGCGAGGGCCTCGATGATCGACTTGTCGAGTTCCACCTCGGTCCCTTCCATATGTAACTCCATATCCTTGCCGAGCTTTTTGGAGAGTTCCCGGATGATCCGGGGAAATTTATTAAATATTTTTGCCACTGGCTGCATACGGGTCTGCATGATCTTTTCCTGCAGTTCCGTCGTAATGTTGTCGATGTTCTGCAGGATGCCGCCAAGGCCGGCGATCTGCTTGCGGTGGCTCTCCAAACAGCGCAGGAGTTGATTGCGGCCCAGGACCATCTCGCTGGCCAGGTTGAGCAGGTCGTTGAGCAGGGATACATGAACGCGCACCGTATCATCGGCGATGGCCGCCGCCTTCTTGGCGGCCTCGACGCCATCTTCAGCGGGAGCGCCGCTTTGAACAATCTTCTCCCCTTCGGCCGGCAATCTTAGGCTATCCGCTGGGTTATGTACGGCTGATTCCTGGACAGATTCCACGTGTGCCGTCACATCCAGTGACTGTATAGAGGTGTCTTCTGTCGCCGGCAATCCTTCCCGGAGGATCTGTGCCAGGTCTTCCGGCTTGGTGTTCACATCCAGTTCCTCAATATGTTCTTCCGGGATATCGAGGGCAAGGGCGATCAGCTTTTTTTCCAGAACCGTCGTGAAGAGGAAGACAAAGTTAAGTCCAGCCTCAAGAAAATCATCAAGGCCGCCTACATCACTGATGTCTGTATAGGAATCGATGATCTGCCCGATCGAAGATATCTTCCGAAAAAACACAACCGGCGAGACGCTGGCGCTGACGTTTTCGACGAGATTGAGCCGGATCTTGTACAGTCGGTGCCCATGTTTGAGGGCGTCTGAGATAACGCTTTTTTCCTTTTCTTTCAGGGCTACCTCGTTCTGTTTGGCGTCGGTGACGATGATCGATGGTGCTGGTTCGGTGTGGGGGTGCTCCTTCGCCTTTAGAAAAGCATCCAGCGCCTGCACATGGGGAGTGATGTCAAGAGAATCGCTGTTTTCCACATCGGCGACCATGCCCTTCAAGCAGTCGTTGGACGCTAACAGGGCGTCGATCATGTCGCTGTCGATATTCAGCTTGCCGTTGCGTGCCTCGCCGAGCAGATTTTCCATGACATGGGTAATCTCGACGATATTGCGGAGAGCAAAAAAACCTGCCGTCCCCTTAATGCTGTGAACGGCCCGGAAGATGCCATGGATGGTATCCCGTTCCTGCCGGTCCTCGCCGAGCAGGAGCAGGCCATTTTCCACCGTCTCCAGATGGGATGCGGCTTCCTCGACAAACTCCCTAATAAATTCGAGATTCTGCAACTGCCGACCACCCCTTACCCGGACGCTGTCATATCAAAGATCTTGTCCAGTTTCATCAGCCGGAACAAGCCCAGGATGTCCTCATTCAAGCCGGAGAGTTTGAAGGTTTTGCCGTTGCTGCAAGTCGATTTATAAAGACCGATGATAAAAGAAATGCCCGTGGAGTCGATATACTGCACCCGGGTCAAATCGATGACAAGATGATTGTATTCCTCATGCTGGGCCACACGCTGTTTGGCCTCATCGACGATCTCTTTCGCCCGGTTGGCGGTGAGATCAGCGTCCACCAGCAGGATCATCCGGTCGCCCTCTTTTTGAAATCGCATCAGACTGATCCCCCCCTTTTCCTTCTGGAATGGCTCTATTCCTGACGAAGGACACCCTGTTGCGGCCGGTCCAGGTTGGCCCAATCCAGGCGGGCCTCCACATGGTTCCCAGTGACGGTAATGGAAAAACCCATCAACCCGATGATCTCCAGGCCGCGGTTTCTTTCCCGCATCAGGTCTTGCAGCACATCAACATCAACGGCGTTTTCCAGACAGAACCCCTTTCCCTCATCCCAGACATCCAGGCTGACCTGCTCTTCTGTGATCGAAAGCCGGCACTTGACTTGTTTGGCAGGGTTCATTTTATTTCCATGTTCTACAGCGTTGTTGAGCAGTTCCCGCAGGGCAAAGTCAACGGCAAAGATCTGTTTGCCGCCGATGTGCGGCCCCTTCTCCCGGATATCTGTCATCACCGCTTTGATCGACTGATCGACCGCTTCAAAGGTCGATTCTATAGTGAAGAGAAATTCCAATCCGGGTTCGCCCCCTTCGACCGTGGGCTTGCGGCCGAAGCCTTATTCACACAGTCTGTTGTCCCATTTCCATTATAGCCAGTGCAAAAGTCAGGCACAATGACCGCCGGCCCCTTATACAGCCGAAAGAAGAAACTTTGTTGCAGAAAAAACGAAGGAGAAGGGGTGTAGACCCCTCCTCCGCTAATGATATCGTTTTAATCCCCAAGCCAGCAAGCCCAAGGCGATAAGCGCCAGCGCCAACCGGCTGGCGTTTTCTACCGGATTCCACATGTCGTGGCCGACGACGGTCTCCAAGAGGATCGTAGGGATCTTGCCGAGGGCCGTTCCCAAGATAAAGGGAACAAATCCGACGGAACTGACGGCAGCCGCCAAGTTGATGGCGCCCGAAGGTACAAAAGGAGCCAGGCGGACGAGAAAAATGCTGCCGAAGCCATGCCTCGCCGTCCACTCGTCCCATTGGGAAAACCGCTTGTTTTTCGCCAGCCAGCGGGCGACAGGGCCGCGGCCGAAGTAGCGGAACAGCACAAAAGCTATCGCCGATCCGGCGATCTCACCGGTCCAGCCAATGAACAGACCGGGAATCCATCCGAAAACGATGACGAGGGCACCCAGCAGGAATACGGCCGGGATGACGCCGATCAAGGTTTGCAAGGTCATGATCAAAAATCCGGCGACCCAGGCAAACCAGCCGTAGGAACGGAGGACCGCCGTCAGTTCATCCATATCGGTCAAGGTCACCAGGTCGATGATCCGCCGCCCTGGCTCGGTGCCGAATAACAGCGCGCCTAGCGCGATTAGCGCCAGGAGAGCGGCGCCCTTGGGCCCGATCGATCGAAGATTCATCGTTCCGGCACCGTCAAAAACTTGATCTGCGGGTTTTGCTCGACAGCCCAGCGGACGGACCACTCGTTGCGGAAGAGAGCCACCGGCCGCTCCTTGCCGTCACGGATCACCATGCCGCTGTCCAGGCCCTTGACCGGTTTGCCGGGATCGTAGCCTTCCAGCCAGCGAGCGACGCTGAAGGGCAGGTGTTGCATGAGGATGTCGACGCCATACTCCTGTTTGAGCCGGTATTCGAGGACCTCCATCTGCAGCACGCCGACAGCGCCGACGACGAAGGACTCGACGCCGATTTCCGGCTGGCGAAAGACCTGAACGGCGCCCTCCTGGGTCAGTTGGGTCATGCCTTTGACAAACTGCTTGCGCTTCATCGTGTCTTTCGGCTGCACCCGGGCGAAATGCTCCGGAGGGAAGACGGGAAAATCCTCAAACTGGAAGTTTTTGCCTTCTGCACAGAGGGTGTCGCCAATGCCGAAGACGCCCGGATCGAAGAGCCCGATCACATCGCCGGGGTAGGCCTCCTCGATGATCACCCGCTCCTGGGCCATGAACTGCTGAGGCTGGGCCAGCTTGACGGTCTTGCCGGAAGGCACGTGTTTGACGCTCATCCCGCGGGCGAACTTGCCCGAGCAGATGCGGATGAAGGCGATGCGGTCCCGGTGGGTCGGATTCATGTTGGCCTGGATCTTGAACACGAAAGCGGTGAAGCCCTCATCGTCAGGCGCGACCAATCCGTCGATGGAGCGCCGAGCCAGCGGCGGCGGCGCCAGTTGCAAAAACTCCTCCAGGAACGGACGGACGCCGAAGTTAGTCAAGGCGCTGCCGAAGAACATGGGCGTCAGTTCGCCCTGGAGCACCTTGTCGATATCGAATTCGTCGCCGGCCATGTCGAGCAGTTCGATGTCCTCGATCAACTGGTTATGGGCGTCAGCGCCGAGCAGTTCGGCAAAGGCCGGGTCTTCGGCGCTGCCGATGGTGGAGGGCATCACCCACTGCCCGTGGGCGCCGCCGCTCTCAAAAAGCTCGATCTGGGCGAGACGGCGGTTGTAGACGCCTTTGTAGTTGCCGTCTACGCCGACGGGCCAGTTCATGGGGTAAGCGCGGATGCCCAGCACGTTCTCGATCTCTTCCATTAACTCGAAAGGGCTCTTTCCGTGCCGGTCCAGCTTATTGACGAAGGTGAAGATGGGGATCCCCCGCTGCCGGCAGACATGGAAGAGCTTTTTCGTCTGGTCCTCGACGCCCTTAGCCACGTCGATGACCATGACGGCGCTGTCGGTGGCCATCAGGGTGCGGTAGGTGTCTTCACTGAAGTCCTGGTGACCGGGGGTGTCCAGGATGTTGACACGGTAGCCGTCATAATCAAACTGCAGGACGCTCGAAGTCACCGAGATGCCCCGTTGTTTCTCAATCTCCATCCAGTCCGAGACTGCGTGCTTCGCCGCTTTGCGGGCCTTGACAGTGCCGGCCAGGCGGATGGCGCCGCCGTAGAGGAGCAGCTTCTCCGTCAAGGTGGTCTTCCCTGCGTCCGGGTGGGAGATGATGGCGAAGGTGCGGCGCCGCTGGACTTCTGATTGCAGTTCCGTCGCCGTCGTGGACATGTATTCCATTCCTCCAAAATATCAATGCTTCGTTAGATCCAGTCAAAAGGAGGGGCGAGCCCCAGAATTGCATAGTGTCACATTGTAATAGTATACCTTCTCAGGGCGCAAAGGGAAAGCCCACTATATTCAGAAAAACGGCAAAGTAAAAAGCGGCCGTCGCTCAGGACGCCGCTGGTTCCCTTTGACTTATACCGATGATCGGGAGCAAGATGGTAAAGGTCGTCCCCCGCCCCCATTGGCTCGATAGGGTGATCTCTCCGCCATGGGATTCCACAATCGCCTTGACGATGGTGAGGCCGAGACCTGTTCCTGCCGTGTTGCGGGTAACCTCGTTCTCGGCCCGGTAAAAGCGTTCGAAGAGATGGTTTATTTCTGATTCGGAAAGGCCGATCCCGCTGTCGCGCACATCAATCCGGATATGCTCTCCCTGCTGGCTGGCATAGACCCCGCAGCTTCCAACGGGAGTGTACTTGATCGCATTGGAAAGCAGATTGCTGATCGCCTGACCGAGACGGAGTTCGTCGCCATAAAGGGGCGGCAATCCCGGGACGATCTCGCATTGAAAGTGGAGCCCCTTTTTGGCGGCAAGGATGGCGTAGTTGTCGGCGATGGGGGTGATCAGCGCCTCCACGTCCAACTTCTGGAAGCGATGGCCTGGAGGACTCGCTTGTAGCTTTTCCAGGTCAAGGATGTTGCTCACGAGTTGGTGAAGGCGGGTAAGATTCGACTTGGCCTGCTTGAGGTAATGGCGCCGTTCGTCCATGGAAACACCCGGTTCCAACGCCAAATCGATAAAGCCGTCAATGCAGGCCAAGGGGGTGCGAATCTCATGGGTGGCGGCGGAAAAATACTCGCTCCGCAGGCGATGAAACTCGATCTCCTTGGTCACATCGCGGAAGATGAACAGCCAGCCGAGGACCACGCCCTCCACTTCAACGGGGTTGACATAGAGGTCGACGCCGCGTCGGGGCTCAGACAGCACCAAGATGCGCCAGGGACCCAGCGATTCAATGGCTTCCCGCTTCAACTCGTTCTGCAAGATACCGCTTAGCTTCTCCGGCTCGTCCAGTTTGCCCTGAATGGCGCGGAAAAAGAGTTCGCTGTCGTCAAAATGAAGCAACTCCTCGTCGATGCCGAACATCTCGCCGAAGGATGCGTTGCAGACCCATTCGCCATGTTTGCGCGTATAGAAGGCGATCCCGTCCTTGGTGGCGTTCATCAGGGCCACCATTCGCGCCCGATGCTCAGAGCGCCGGCGGGACAACTCTTCAAAAGGAGTTTTTACCTGTGTAATAAAGATGGCTTGATAAAAAAAGCCGTAACTGAGGACCTTCAGGATATGGTTGGTGAGGTCAAAAGCGGTGGAGGATGCGGCGTGAATGAAGAACGCTGCTGATGACATGGCGGCAAGGCCTAGACCGATGGCAATCCGTTTTCCTTGATCACTCTTTTGTTCTCTTCCCTGCTGCCAATAGAAAAAGGCGGCGACCAGGTCCAGCGCGAAAGTCATTGCCGTGGCGGTGTTACGAATCCTTGCCAAATCCTCTTCGTTCAGTCGTTCTGGCTCGGATAGAAAGAAGGTGAAGAAAGCAATCGCGACAACGCAAAAGAGCGCGATGGCCGATAAAAACCAGAAAAGACTTCCCCGCTGTGAAACCCTTTTCAGCGGAGAGATGATCAAGGCGGTCAGCAAGGCTCCGGCCAACATCAGGCGACTGCTGCATCCGAACAGCACGTAGAGATCGGCGCTCGTCAAAGAGGAAGTCAACATGGCCGGATAGGTCACCAGGTGAAGGGTATCGAACATGCCGATTACCCAGAAGCAAATACCGATGTATACCAGCCTGGCTGTCGCCTTTTCCCGCGTATGCCAGATGGTGGAGAAGATAAACAGGGAAACGACGACACCGGCGCCCTCGACGATGATATGCAGCGGCAATAAGAAATCATCGTTCCATGGCGCTTTGACTCCCGGGGGAACTAGGACGCTAGCGATGAGCAACAAAAAGACGGCGCCGATGACGATAGGGATGCCTGTCGCCAACCCTGCCGCCGGTGACATACCCTGGGGATCTGTCCTGGTCGTTTCCAAGTTGCTGCCCCCTGTCTCTCTGTAACACAATCAAGCGAACCACGGAATCCTATTTCTATCCATAAGAGGCAATTCCCTTCCATCGCCCCATTTATTTTGCTAACGCAGCAAAGAGACAATCCACGGCTGGTACAGGTAGTGCAGAAACAGAAAGAGGACGAGCCCCACGATGCCCCCCACCAGGGAGCCGTTGATCCGGATCCACTGCAGGTCATTGCCGGCCTTGTCTTCGATAAACCGGTTCAAATCGTCGTTTGTGAAGGAATCGAGGACGTTGCGCACGATGGCGCCAATTAATGAATGCTCTTTTTCGATGATCTGGAAGAGCGCCTCTTTGAGCCGTTCCTCCAGCTGCTCCCGCAGCAGCGGATCGTCGACCAGGCGTCGGACTATCGATTCCACCGAGCCTTGCAGCGGTGCAACAGGCCCCTTTTCCTCCTCGATGGTGCAGTTATTGGCGCTTGATGGGCCGAAGGCGACCGAGGGGCCAGCCTGCGCAGTAGGCCACAAGGAACGCAACCAGTCCTCAATCGGCAGCTCATCGATGATCCGCTCTTTCCAGGACTCGATCGTCTCGACCATTTCGGTCCGTTCGGCAAGACCTGTTGTCTTTTCCAGCAGGATCTCCTTCAACCGCACCCGCAAGGGATGCTGGGGATCTTTCATCTCCGCCAGGCTCTCCAGCAGCCTCCGGTGCAGCGACTCGGCGGCTTGTGACGGGTTATAGCTATTGGTGAGCAGTGCCGTCGTCAACACGAGGGCACTGAGCAACCCTTCAGACTGCCGCTTTTCCGCCCCCCGGAGGAAACGGTAGATCCGATCGCGCGTCTCCGGCCGCGCAGCCGTCTGGTGCATCTCGTCGATCAAGAGGGCGATCCATCGCTCCTCCTCTCCTTCTCGCAACGCCCGCTGTCCCCGCTGGCCCAACTGGGCCGAAAGGTCGATGCGCCGGAGCTTATCCTTCACCGGCCGCTCGATATAGCGGGCCAGCGTTTTCGGCTGCAGGTGGCTCAAAGCCTCCTGGCTGATATGGCCGATGAAATCGGTGAAGTACTGTTTCCCCTCCTGCCGGTCCAGCCAATCGATAATCCCGTCGGTCAGGCGAACATGGGCCAGTTTCGCCTTAACCACCTCTATGCCGAGGAGATTCTCTTCCACCACCTTGACGATGGCGTCGATCGTCTTTTCCCGGTTGCGCGGGATCAATTCCGTATGCCAGGGAAAACCGAGGGGGCGTCGAAAGAGGGCCGTGATGGCGAACCAGTCGGCGATGCCGCCGACGAGAGCCGCTTCGGCCACAAAAAAGCCCATCTTCGCCCAGAACCACTGCGGATAGAACCACCGCAGCCAGGCAAAGAGGAGAAAAGCCAGCGCCGCGCCGGCCAGGACGATATCCGCCTTCTTCCACTTCATACCGTCACCTCATGGCAGCCAGAGGGTCGTCAGGTGCAGGACGACGCCAGCCAAACCGCCCACAACCGCCCCGTTGATCCGGATCATCTGCAGGTCGTTGCCTGCCTTCGATTCAATCAGTTCTACCAGTTGTTCATCGCTGATCGACTGCAAGTTCTCCTGAACCAGTTTGCCGATCTCCTCATGGCGCTCGTCGATCCAGCGGAAGAGGTGGACCTTGAGCATCCCGTCGAGAGCCTGACGCCGTTCCCGATCCTGGCGCAGTTCCGTCAACAACCGCTCCAAACGGCTGCGCAAGAGTTTCAACCACCGTGGGGGTTCATCACCGGAACGGCCCCTCTGATCCTCCAGCAATTCCGTCAACAGGGGCCCCAGTTCCAGGCGCTGCAAGAAAGTCGCTTTCCATGCCTCCACCTGGCGCTGCCGTTCCCCATCGGCGCGCAGTTCATCGACCCAGCGGCGGATCTGCCCTTCCAGGCGCAACCGCTGCGGGTCGCCGGGTCTGCGAAACCCCTCCAAAAAATCTACGGCGCTGTCGATCAGTTGGGTCTCCGGCGTCTTGCCGGCCAAACCGATGACGAGGTCGTCAAAAAAGCGGCGGCGGCGCATCCCCGATTCGTAGGCGCTTCTCGTCTCCCGAACGAGGCGCGCCAGTTCCCCCTTGACCAAGGGGTGACGGACTAGGCTTACCAATTCCCCTACGGCCATGTCAATGACCCGTCCCGCCTGACCGCTGTCGAGGGCCCACTCGATGCTGTCTGCCAGCACCGGTGACAAGGGCAAGCCAGCGAGCAAGGAAGCGGCGACGTCCTCCAGAACATCCTTCACCTTCGGCTCCTTGAGGAGCGTCGACATCCCCGCCAAGGCCTCACTCAAGGGTTGTTCTCCCTTCCTCCCGTCGCCGAGGAGATGGGTGAAGATGGGCTCCGTCAGGTCATAGCGGTTCAATTGCCCTTTCAGCGTTTCCCGGGATAGCAATTCCTCTTTGACCATGGTCACGAGAGCCTCGAAAATCCGCTCACGGTTGCGGGGGATGATGGCCGTCCGCCAGGGAATGCCTAGGGGGCGGCGAAAAAGGGCCGTCACGGCGAACCAGTCGGCTAAGCCGCCGATCAGGGCGGCGCTGCAGCCGCTGGCGATCACCCCGCCCAGCAATGAATCTTGAAAAGGAGTGCTGACCAGAAAGCCGATTAGGGCGATGACGAGGACTAGGGTCGCTCTATGGCGGTTATTCATCGATCCATCCATCCATTTCCCGTAGGCGTTGCAGGAGCAACCATCTCATAAAAAGTATAAACGCTTTTTCTACATCCTTGTACGCTAAAATCCGTCGTTTCGAAAAGAAATGGGCGCTTTTTTCCTTACCGGAAGGGGAAACAGGGAATCGCGTAAAAAATAATGGGGAACAGCAAAGACGAGGAGGCGTCCTGCCATGACCATCCCCTTTGATATCGATCATTTCGCCGACCTGGCCGAGCGCATGATCGCCAATATCCCAGAAAAATTCCTCCGCCGCCTTAACGGAGGCATCCATATCCAACCGGACACGATCCAGGACGACGAGGGTTTTTTTATCCTGGGCGAGTGTTTCTTCGATGAGTACCTGGGCCACTGGATCAACATCTACCATGGCTCCTTCGCTGGCTGTTTTCCAGAGGAGCCGGCCGATGTCTGGGAGGATGAACTGTACGAAACGATCCTCCATGAACTGCGCCACCACCTAGAAGACCTGGCCGGCGCCGACGACCTCTTACAAGAAGAGATGGCGGAACTGGAAGCTTGGCGCGCTGAGAAACAAAAATAAAAAAGCCGCCGAGCCTTCACGGCGCGACGGCGTGACCGAAAGTTAGTTGTTGCAGCAACAGCGGCAGCGGATGACAGCAACTTGACCGGGTCGCAGATTGACAACTCTCACTCGACGGCGACGGCGGCATCTTCTGTGAGACATGGTGGTTCCCCCCTCTCGGTCAGGATACTGTACTATACGGCGAGAGGAAAAATTTGGTTCATCTTCCTTGCCTCCTTGGCAACAATTGCTTCGCCGCAACGGAAGACTATCTGCCATATAATCATGGTATAATCAACAATGTTCCGAATGAGTGGACAAGGCACCCATCTTCAATAGCCCACTGATCACAACGACCTCCAAGGAGCTGACCAAAGGTGAAAAAAAACCTTTCTTGGCTGCGAGAATACCTTTTGCCGGTCGCCATCGCCATCACCCTATCCCTCGTCATCCGGACGCAGGTCGGCGAAGCCAGGTACATCCCCAGTGAATCCATGCTCCCCACCTTGCAGGTCCATGACGTGGTGCTCATCGACCGTATGCATCACCAGTATGAGCGGGGCGACATCGTCATTTTCGATGCGCCGGAGGTGTTGGAAAAAGATGAGGTGCTGATCAAGCGCGTCATCGGCCTGCCCGGCGAGACGGTTGAGGTTCGAAAAGATCGTGTGTACATCGACGGACAGATGCTGGAAGAGCCTTATGTTCAAGGCTACTTTGGCCGTTTCGGCCCCCTGACCATCCCGGAAGGCGAATACTTCTTGATGGGCGACAACCGCAACAACAGCCTGGACAGCCGCTATTTTGGAACTGTAGCCGGCAAGAGCATCCTCGGCAAGGCGGTGGCGAAGGTCTTTCCCTTGGCTGAAGCCGGCTTGCTGAAAGGGGTTCCTAATGCTCACCCATAGAGAAGCCCAGGAACAGATCATTCTCGCCGTGATTCACGGAAGCCCGGAGCCGGTCGGTTCCGGGAGCATCCGCGCTGAAGCGGCCCGCCGCGGCCTGGAGATGAGCGAAGCCACCGTCGGGCGGATCCTCAAAAACCTGGACAACCAGGGATTCACCGTCCGCAAGGGGTTCCTGGGACGCCAACTGACTGTAGCGGGGCAACAGCGGCTCAACACCCTGAACCAGCGGCTGGAACAATCCTCCATCAGCATAGAACTGGTCGATACGCTAGGGCAAGAACGCAAAAAGAACCTCTTAGATATGATGGTGGCCCGCCGGGCGATCGAAGGGGAGATCGCCGCCCTGGCCGCCCTCTCGATCACAGAAGACGAAGTTGCGGAAATGGCAGCGATCATCGGCGAACAGGAGCAACTCTGCCGGCAAGGGTGCCTGGCTTTTGAGCAGGACATCGCCTTTCACAAGGTGCTGGCCCGCGCCTGCCGCAACCCCGTCCTCGCCAAGGCGTTGGAACTCATCTATCAATCAGGCCGCCACTCCCTCACCCTGGAAGAGATCCGCCGGGAAGTCTACAGCGGCATCATGGAGGATCACCAGAAAATCTTCGACGCCGTCCGGAGCGGCGCTCCCGAAGCCGCCCGCACCGCCATGGTCGACCACCTGGAAAACGTGATCGGCGATATCGAACGGCTATGGGAAAAACACCATATGGAATAAAAAGTCTGAAAATACCAAAAAATACATCCGTTAAAAAAGAGGATTTGGGATGGTTCAGGGGGAATAGAAATACTCATCAAGCGCTCATCACTGATGAGGAGCCGAATGAGCATTTCTTGAGAATCCCTTTATTGGAGCGTTTTCCGACGAGACTTCAATACCGATTTCAGCCTACCTCTTTTTGTTCCGACAATATATCGCCTCTCATCCCCCAACGGCCGGATCACCGGCCGCTTTTTTTTTTGAATACGAAGCGCATCGATTGCCTGAATGATGTGTGTCAGCTCCATCCCACAACGGTCGAAAGAATTAACCCGCTTCAAGGGTTAGCAACATTCAAGCCATAACGCCGTCCAACTTCCCGCGCCCGCTCCATCCCCTCATGATCTGGAGACGCCACGCCAGCCAGCGGATCCTCAATTCCCAACTCCCGCCGTTTCTCACTGCCTAGCGTATGAAAAGGCAGGAATGTCAAACGCCGCACGTTGCCCAGGGAGGCCGTAAACCGGCACAATCCATCGATGTCTTCAACGCTGTCCGTGTACCCCGGAACAAGCACATGGCGGATCCAGACCGGAATCTCCCGCTCCGCCAGCCGTTGCGCAAAAGCGTGGATCTTGTCGTAGTCCACGCCAGTCAACCGGCGGTGGCGAAAAGAGTCGATCTGCTTGATGTCGAGCAGAACCAGATCCGTATAAGGCAAAAACCGCTCCGCCGCCTCGCGGTCACAGTAACCGGAGGTGTCCAGGCAGGTGTGGATGCCCTCTTCCCGGCAAGCCTTGAAGAGGGCGGCTACAAAGTCGGGCTGCATCGCCGGTTCGCCGCCAGAAAGGGTGACGCCGCCGCTGGAGGCGCGAAAATAGGGCCGGTAGCGCCGGATGTCGGCCATCACCTCATCGACCGACTGCAACCGGCCTGACGCCGGATCCCAGGTGTCGCAGTTGTGGCAGTAGAGACAGCGCAGCGGGCAGCCGCTTAAGAAGAGGACATAGCGTAGACCGGGGCCGTCGACAGCCCCGCAGGTCTCGGTCGAATGGATCCGTCCGTAGACTCTCGATCTATCTGACGCCAGTTCCGGCGCTGTTCCGTACAGGGAACCCCGATGAAACGATTTCTTTGCCATCATCCCTCTTCCCTACACCCGCTCAAAGAAGGTGCGCCGGATCACGTCAAGCTGCTGTTCCCTGGTGAGCTTGATGAAGTTGACGGCATAGCCAGAAACGCGGACCGTCAACTGGGGGTACTTTTCCGGGTGGTCCATGGCGTCCAGCAGCGTCTCCCGGTCCAATACGTTCACATTAATGTGGTGTCCGCCCTGCTGGAAGAAGCCGTCCACAACGGCTGTCAGGTTGGCGCGCCGCTCCTCCGCCGTCATGCCTAAGGCCTGCGGAACGATGGAGAAGGTGTAGGAGATGCCATCCTGGCAGTCGGCATAGGGAAGCTTGGCCACCGAGTTCAGCGCCGCCAGGGCACCCCGGCGATCGCGACCGTAGACGGGGTTGGCCCCTGGCGGAAAGGCTTCGCTGGCCTTGCGCCCGTCCGGTGTAGCGCCCGTCTTTTTGCCGTAAACGATGTTCGAGGTGATCGTCAGCACGCTCAAGGTCGGCACAGCACCACGATAGGCCTTGCAGCGGCGCAGCTTCTCCATAAACCGCTGAACCACATCGACGGCGATGGCGTCGGCCCTGCCATCGTCATTGCCGTAGGCGGGATAACCGCCCTCCACCTCATAGCCAACAGCCAGACCAGCGTCGTTGCGTATGACGCGTACACAGGCGTGCTTGATCGCCGACAGGGAGTCGGCGACGACTGCCAAGCCGGCGAGGCCGCAGGCCATCGTGCGCAGCACGTCGCGGTCATGGAGCGCCATCTGTGCCCGCTCGTAGGCGTAGCGATCATGCATGGCATGGATGATGTTGAGCATGTCCATATAGAGGCGCGCCGTCCAGCCGAGGAAGAGGTCGAAGCGGGCCATCACCTCGTCATAGTCGAGAATGTCGCCCTCGATGGGCGCCAGGAGCGGACCGACCTGCTCCCCCGTCTTTTCATCGCGTCCGCCGTTGATGGCGTAGAGCAAAGCCTTGGCCAAATTGGCGCGGGCGCCGAAAAACTGCATCTGCTTGCCGAGGCGCATGGCCGATACGCAGCAGGCGATGCCGTAATCGTCGCCCCAGTAGGAGCGCATCAGATCGTCATTCTCATACTGGATCGCCGACGTGGTCACGGACAATTCAGCGCAGAAACGCTTAAAGTTGTCTGGCAGCCGCTCCGACCAGAGGACAGTCAGGTTCGGTTCCGGCGCCGGGCCGAGGTTGTTCAGGCTGTGCAGGATGCGGTAGCTGTTTTTCGTCACCAGTGTCCGTCCGTCGAGTCCCATGCCGCCGACACTCTCGGTGACCCAGGTCGGATCGCCGCTGAACAGTTCGTTGTAGGCAGGCGGGCGGAGAAAACGCACCATGCGCAGTTTGATCACGAGATCATCGATCAGTTCCTGAGCAGCTTCCTCGGTCAGGGTTCCCCGCCGCAGGTCCCGCTCCAAGTAGATGTCGAGGAAGGTGGAGACGCGGCCGATGCTCATGGCGGCGCCGTTTTGCTCCTGCACCGCTGCCAGGTAGGCGAAGTAGAGCCACTGGACCGCCTCGCGGCCATCGGCGGCAGGACGGCGGATATCGAAGCCGTAGGCGGCAGCCATCTCCGCCATCTCCGTAAGGGCGGCGATCTGTTCGCCCAATTCCTCCCGCAGCCGAATCGCTCCTTCGTCCATCCCGGAGGCGCCCACGGCATCCAGTTCTGCCCGTTTCGTTTCGATCAAACGGTCGACGCCGTAAAGAGCGACGCGCCGGTAATCGCCGATGATCCGGCCGCGCCCGTAGGCGTCAGGTAGGCCCGTGATCAGGCCGAGACGCCGGACCTGACGCATCTCCGGCGTGTAGGCGTCCATGACAGCCTGGTTGTGGGTCTTGCGGTGGTGAGTATAGATCTCTTCGATGCGGGGATTCAAGGTATAGCCGTAGGCCTCGCAGGCCTGACGGGCCATGCGGATGCCGCCCCTCGGCAGGACCGCCCGTTTCAGCGGCTCATCGGTCTGCAGGCCCACGATGCGTTCCAGTTCCTTGTCGATATAGCCCGGTCTGTGGGCGCCGATGCCCCCGATCGTCTCCGTGTCCACATCGAGAACGCCGCCCCGCTCCCGCTCCTGCCGCATCAGAT
Organism: Heliomicrobium sulfidophilum; assembly: GCF_057715735.1. Taxonomy (NCBI): domain Bacteria; kingdom Bacillati; phylum Bacillota; class Clostridia; order Eubacteriales; family Heliobacteriaceae; genus Heliomicrobium; species Heliomicrobium sulfidophilum. Next base: position 1,943,053 of record NZ_JBVTZZ010000005.1, on the reverse strand, counting down.
CAGAAACCTTTGCCCAAAGCGCCCGCGTCCGCTCGGTCGCGCCCGCCAGAAAATCGGCGTCACCGCTGTAGGGTTGGTAATTATCCTGAATGAACTGGCGCAGGTCGATCGCTTCGCGCCAGCCTTTACCTCTAAAATCTGCCCAGGGATGCGGCGCGGCTGCCTGCGTCTTGACCTCATCTCGTTCATTCTTGAATCCTTGAAATTGCGGAACTGCCATAAAAACCGAACCCTCCCGACATCAAACATTGTTTTTGAGGATGCAAAGCACCCATCGATGTCAGGAGGGCTTTTGGTTTTTTAAAAGCAAAAACCGCCCGGACATCGATTGCCCAGGCGGTCGGCATTTTACATATCAGCCGCGCTCCCTGTGGTGAACTCCACTTCCGCCAGTCGCGCGACCCCTTGATTGTCTTGATGATTGCATTGTATCGCGGATTTGCTCTACTCGTCAAGTCAGCTACCGATATGCTCCGTGCTTCTCTCTGTAGTTCTCCATGTTGCAGCTTTGCGCAGCGGCTTTTCCATCGGTAGACGAAACAGGCTTAAGATATTTCTGAAACAGATGCCGAATTTTACTGAACCATCTTCTTAATCAGCCTATCAAGTAGCCGCAACACCTGCTCCGAATTCTGCTCCAACGTCTTGTACTGGCGTTCCGCCTCAGCGCGGTTGCCAGCCTGGAAGGCAATGACCGCCTTGACGGCGCAGTCGTGCACCTTGTGGTGCGGTCCATCCACAGCGATGAAGTCGGGGTCGCCTTTCAGCGCATTGTCGCCGAAGTACCACCGGCCCAAGCGACATTCTTTGTGGGAGTTGACCTCCTCCGGCAGGATCTCGATGACACCCTTCAACATGTTTTCGATGCGCAGCTTCCAGAGCAGGTGATCGGATTTGGCCTTAGTCAGGATCTGCACCGGCGTCAGGCTGCCGTCGTTTTCCAGCTTGAAACGGTGGATCGAATTCATCAGTTCGGAGGCGACGGCGCTTGTTTCCTCGGCTCCGGCGGCGATCGTTTCCATGGCCGCCGTCGTTTGCTGCACAGCCGCAGAAACCTCGTGGATATGTACGTTAACGTTTTCGATCGCTGTCGCCACAGAATCAATGAGTTTGACGATCTTGTCGGAGCTCGCCACATTCTCCGCCGTGACGCTGACGATATTTTCCACAGCCTGTTCTGTATGCTTCACTGCCTCCAGAATGTTTTCCAGGGCTTTGCCTGCCTGTTGGACCACATTTTCACCGGCATCCGCTTCTTCACGGCTTTGCAACGTCGCCGCGACAGCGGCCATGGTGCTCTCGGTGATTTTTCCGATCAATTGGCTGACTTCCCAAGCGCCCCGGTTGGACTGTTCGGCTAGCTTGCGCACCTCGTCGGCAACGACGGCAAAACCGAGCCCCGCTTCGCCAGCCCGGGCAGCCTCGATAGAGGCGTTAAAGGCCAATAGGTTTGTCTGTTCGGCGATCGCCGTGATCATGTCGGAGATCGTCCGGATCTGCTTCGAATGCTCCCCTAGGGTGCGCATGATCTCTTCCGTTTCGACCGACTTTTGCTTGATCTTGGCCATCCGGCCGATCGCTTCGCCGACGGTCCCTTTCCCCGTTTCTGCAGCTTCTGTCATCACATGGGAGTATTCGGCGGCCGCCTGTGCCTGGGTGCGGGCAATTTGAATCAAGGATGACAATTCCAGCAGGACGGAAGAGGCGTCGATGATCGCCTGATTGCCTTGCTCCGTCTCGTCGGTGATGGACTGGATGTTATGGGCGATATCCTGGACCGACGCCGACACCTCTTCGCTTGACGCCGCCAATTCCTCTGAACTGGCAGCGAGATTTTCAGCGGCATCGCGGATTATGCCCACCGTATCGGCTTGATTGCTCACCATCTGGTTGAAGGTGGCTGTCATCTGTCCGACCTCATCGGTCGAACGGACATTGCCGTAGGCCGTCAAATCCCCGGCGCCAACACGGGTCATGCACGACTGCAGTTCGCTGATCGGGGCAGTGAGGGACCGCGTGATCAACGAGCCGATCAGGTAGCAGACGATCATCAGCAGCGCGGTGGTGATGATGACGGTGATGTTGGTCTGGACAACCCGCTTCTCAATCTCATGATGGAGCCCCTCGGCGACCTTCTGGTTGTATTCCGCGATGTCCTGTCGCAGTGTAATCACCTTAGTAAAGGTAGGCTGATTGGCCTGGAAGACGGCTGTAGCCTCTTCCATTCTCCCTTCGAGGCCGAGTTGGATCACCATTTTGCGAACGCCCCTGGTGTATTCCAATGTCTTTTCCAACTCGGCGAGCATCTGTTGCTCATAGTCGTCCAGCTTTGTCTGTTTATACTTTTCCTGCAATTCATTGATAAGGGCTGTGTTTTTGTCGAGCTCCTTGATCAGTTCTTTTTTTCGCTCGACCTCGCGGGAGATGATGATCTCCCACATCTTCGCCTCACTATCCCGGCTCAATGTGCGAACTTCGCCCATCCACTGCACCGGCTGCAAACGGTCAACATACATCTCCTCGGCGTCCCTGGTGATCTGAGCAAGGAAGTAGTAGTTGACGCCTCCCATGATGATGAGAAACCCTAAAACGAAAAGGGTGTATACAAGCAATTTTTTGGAGATTTTCAGTTTGTTTAGCCAAGCCACAAGCCAACCTCCTTCGCTAATTCGGGAGTCTCTGTTGTCTTGCCGATTTTCTTCTGTCACGCTCGGCGGCGAAGTTCTAAGTGGAAGCGTTCAAACATTAGTAATACCTTTTTCATTATATAGGACATATCAGTAAAGTACAATTTAAGAATCGGTAACACTTTGACAACAGCAGAAAAACCGTTGTTTCACTTCATGATATTGATTTCGAGTTGATGCGATGCCACCAATAAAAAAACCGCCCCCCTTGACATCACACCGGCAAAATCCCCGGTAGTAACGGGGGGGAAACAAGCGGACAAACAGAGGAGCTGGCTTTGGGCAGGAAAAACCGTACAAAGCGTTGAGCCGCTTTTACCAGGGGGTTTTCCTGCCAGGGTACGGGGAAAGTCAGCGATGTCAACGGCCCAACCCTAAGGAAATTTCTGGCTTATCAACTCTTTTTGGTGGAACAAGAGACCAGGATATGATATACTATCAGTAATCGAAATCGTAATGGGTTTTTAGGAGGAGTCTGTCACCACGGGCTCCCTTTCTTTTTATCACTTTTTCTCCTTGGGTTTCTTATCAAATCATGAAAGGGGCGATTGTGTGGCGCTTGTTTTTCACGCCTGCAACGTAATTCGAAAGAAGCTCAAAACGAAGGAAGGACGACTGAAGCAGAAGGACGTCGATGCGGTAAAGAAACTCCCTGTGGAAAGGGGGCTTCTCCGTGACACCAAGTCAACACAAAAAGCAAACCACCTTAAAAACCCTTAAGCGCGGCCTTTTTCTCACCTTCGGCGCTATGCTTGTCGCTGTGGGCCTCGAGGTGTTCCTGGTCCCCAACCGCATCATTGACGGCGGCATCGTCGGCGTTTCGATCATTCTCTCCTACTTGTTCTCGGTGCCGCTCAGCGCCTTTTTGCTGGTGCTGAACATCCCTTTTCTCATTTTCGGTTATAAGCAGATCGGCAAGACATTTACCCTGTCAACCCTCTACAGCGTCTCTGTGATGGCGCTCGGCGTTCAGCTTATCCACGGCGCGCCGACGGTGACGAAGGACCTCTTGTTGGTTGCCGTGTTCGGCGGCATCACCCTCGGACTCGGCGTCGGACTCATCCTTCGCTACAACGGCTCACTGGACGGCACGGAGATCCTGGCTATCATACTCACCCGCCAACTCCCCTTTTCTGTCGGTGAGATCATCATGTTTTTCAACATTTTCATCCTCGGAAGCGCCGGCTTTGTCTTCGGCTGGGATAAGGCCATGTACTCATTGCTCGCGTACTTCATCGCCTTCAAGACCATCGACCTGGTCTTAGAGGGCTTGGACGAATCGAAGGCGGTCACCATCATCTCCAACACCCCCCAAGAGATCGCCGAAGCGATCATGGCACGCCTGGGCCGTGGCGTCACCTACCTCTACGGCAAAGGCGGCTTCACAGGCGAGGACAAAGAGATCCTCTACTGTGTGGTAACACGTCTCGAACTGGCCAAACTGCGGCAGATTGTCATGGATTACGACCCGGACGCCTTTGTGGCTGTCGAGCATGTGGCCGAGGTGATGGGGGGACGCTTCGCGAAAAAAGCGATCCACCCTTGACGGAAAAATGCCTGCTACTATACAATAACGGCATGATTTTCACTTAAAAACGAATACTGGGAAATCGAGGAGGAGCCTGTCACCAAGGGGCTCCTCTGTTTTTTTGGCGTTTTTTACTTTTCTTTTATCAAAAAAAGATTTTTCAAGGAGAGAGAACAATGAAAGACATGGCCTTCATCGCTTCGATCATCGTCTTCGTCGTCGCCTACGGCTTGATCATCTGGGAGAAGATCCCCCGGGCGGTGACCGCCATGCTGGGCGGCCTGATCATGATCCTCCTCGGCTTTCTGAACCAGGAGATCGCCATCAAGGATGACATCGACTTCAACACCCTCGGTCTGCTGATCGGCATGATGATCCTTGTCGCCATCACCCGCCGCAGTGGCATCTTCGAAGCCCTGGCCATCTGGTCCGCCAAAGCGACCAACGGTAACCCACTCCGCCTGCTGGGCCTCTTGTCGCTGATCACTGCCGTCATGTCGGCCTTTCTCGACAACGTCACCGCCGTGCTCCTGATCGCTCCCGTCAGCATCATCCTGGCCGACACGCTGAAGGTCAACCCCATGCCCTACCTAATCGCCGAGATCCTCGCCTCCAACATCGGCGGCACGGCCACCCTGATCGGCGACCCGCCCAACATCATGATCGGCAGTTCAACCGGTCTCGGTTTCATGGACTTCATCATCCACATGACGCCGATCGCGGTGGTGATCCTGCTGGTCACGACGGCGTTGCTCCTGGTGGTGTACCGCAAGGAATTTCCCTCGGAAATCGCAAACCGCGATACCATTTTGGCCATGGATCCAGCCGAGAAGATCAAAGACTGGGCGCTCCTTAAGAAATCGCTCGCCGTCCTCGCCTTGACGATCGTCGGCTTCGGCCTGCACAGCCTCCTGCACCTGGAATCAGCCACTATCGCCCTGACTGGCGCCATGATCCTGATGATCGTCAGCCGGGAGGAGCCGGAGGAGATCCTGCTTCTCGTCGAGTGGCCGACCATCTTCTTCTTCGTGGGGCTTTTTGTCCTCGTCGGCGGCTTGAAAGCGACCGGCGTCATCGCTGCGCTGGCCCAGTGGGCCCTCAACGTCACTCAAGGGAACACCCAGACGGCGTCGCTGCTGATCCTGTGGCTCTCCGCTATCGCCTCAGGATTTGTCGACAACATCCCCTTTGTGGCAACCATGATCCCCATGATCCATGAGATGGGCGCCCTCTCGGGGATGGAACTGGAACCGGTCTGGTGGTCGCTGGCCCTCGGCGCCTGCCTGGGCGGCAATGGAACACTAGTGGGCGCTTCGGCAAACATCATCGTCGCCGGCATCGCCGAAAAAGCGGGCGTTCCCCTCTCTTTTAAGAAGTTCCTTTTCGTCGGATTTCCCTTCATGCTCCTCTCCGTCGCCATGGCCCACCTCTATATCCTCTTTCGCTACTTCTAAGAGGGGATCGCCCGGCTGCGAAGGATTCCCGCCCCTCCGATGGCAATTTCTAGAAACCGTTTTGCTTTGGATCTCATACTCTATTAGCGGGCAAGGAATAAACCAAACGGCCTCGCCCAAGGAGGGATATCTACGATGGGCAACGCCTACTGCGGCGGTTTCAACAACGGTTTTGCAGTGGTGGCCGGCCTGGTCATCGCCCTGATCGTCATTGGCGCCTTCTATCCTGAGATTGCCGGCTTCGGTTACACAGGCCAATAAAGAGACGCACTGTTCGAAGAAAGGAGGCGACCGGCATGAGCAACGGATGCGGTTATGGAGGAAATTATATCGGGAATCGCATTGTCGCCCTGGCCATTCTAATCATCATCATCGCCATCTTGGGCACTAATTTCGGGTTCGGCTACAGCCGTTAAACAAGCGAAAGCCCTCCTTTTCAGTTCGATCATGGAGGGCTTTTAGGCCTCTGTCATCTGAGGCACACAAAAGGGGGGAGCGCCGGAAATGGCTGGCGCTCCCCCACATCTTTTCTCTTATGCAGTTCTGTAACCGTATCCGAAGCCAGTTCCCAGGATGGCAATGATGATGATCAGGATGGCCAAGGCCACAATGGAGTTGCCGATATTCACGTATCCGCCGCCGCAGCTAGCGCCCATCGAGGTCCCTCCTCTTCCGTGTTAATCAAAAACCTGTTTCTTAAGGATCTACATAACCAAAGCCGACAATGCTCGGGTAGAAAGCGCCAATCACGATTAGAGCGATGACCAGACCGGCGACAACACCGAAGCCTCCCCAGAAGCCAGCGTACCCATTAGCCATCCCTTTTCCCTCCTCATCTCCGATATCAGCTGCTTTTCACTTCACTATATGGAATTTTTTTCTGTCAGTTACAGCTTCTGCACCTTTTTTTGGAAAACACCTGGCCCGACCCATCCTGCCATGCATGAGCAATCGCCTGTTGATACAACGGCCCTGTTCTCACTGAAACATAACAATGCCACAGATCGGCCAAGGGAAAGGCGTTCATGCCTTTCCCTTCATCAAATCATCTATTTTTTAGAGGTACATGGCCGCCTTGCGCACGGCCGCCTGGTGATCGGCGTCGAGGCGGTCACCTTCGTGGGTCCGGCTGTTCAAGAAGTGGATGCAAGTCTGCCCTTGCATGTTGTTGGAGGAAATCGTGTCATAGCCGTGGGGCATGCCGTTGACGGAAGCGGCGATCCGCCATCCTTTCACAGTGACAACGACAGGCTTGCGGTTCCAACTCCAGACGCCGCCGTAGATCCGCTTCATAACCGATGTGTCCCAGGCGGTGACCGGTTCCACATCGGCGTGCTTGACGCCGCCGGTCCGTTTGATCCTGTAGGAGAGACCGGTGATGGGATCCGTCACCCTGGCGGTCACGCCGACCGGCAGAAGAAAGATGACCGAATTGAACCAATCGAGCAGTTGCGGGCGGAGGGCTTTGTAGGATTGCGGACCCACCACGCCGTCCACGAGCAGCTTGCGGTCTGCCTGAAACCGTTTGACCGCCTTGGACGTAGCATCCCCGAAATAGCCGGTTAGTTCATCGGCAAAATAGTCCATGTCTTTGAGATACCCTTGCAGTTGTTGCACATCAGCGCCGGTAACACCCCAGTAGAGTTCCCGCGAGCCAAACTGAGGCGTTGCCGCATGCGCCGTCAGGGAACCAAAGGGAAGCGTCGCGAGGACGGCCAGCGCCCCTCCTAAAAAATGACGGCGATTCATCGTTACACCTCCAAAATATAAACAGACGCGAACCTATGCATTATTATACAAAGTAAGCGAGTCTTTTTGTTGACATAAATACTTGCATCATTTCCAATCATCCACTCTACTCACAATAAAAAAGGGAGCAACCGGCGATACGGTTACACCCTTCTTCTATACATCAGCTTATTCACCAATCGTTAAAATCAATGCTCTCTGCGGCAGGTTTGGGCGCGCCCCAGTAATAACCTTGGCCGCATTCGATGCCCATGGCCTTCAGCCGTCTCCAGATCTGCTCATTCTCCACATACTCGGCGATCGTCCGTTTGCCTAGGGAATGGACCAAATCGTTGATCCCTTTGACAAGGGCCATGTTTTCCGGATTCTCCTCGATGGCCCGCACATAGGCGCCGTCAATTTTGATGTAGTCCACAGGCAATCGGAAGAGGTAAGAAAAAGAGGAGTAGCCGTTTCCGAAGTCGTCGATGGCAAAGGGACATCCCAGTTGCTTTAGCTCACAGACCCATTGCTGAGCTTTCATCAGGTCTCGGACAACGGCGGTCTCGGTGATCTCGAAGCCGAGTCGCTCCGGCGCGACGCCGCTGGACCGAATGGCATCTGCTATGAATTGGAGCAGTTCCATGTCGCCGAGGCTTTCCCCGGAGATGTTGATATACAGTTCCAGTTGCGGATGGGCCTGGAGAAACCGTAGCGCCTCCTGGACAACCCAGCGGTCAATATCGATCATCAGGCCAAAGTTCTCCGCCACCGGGATGAACTCGCCGGGGGAGATCCAATGACCATGACGGTCAGAGAGGCGAAGCAGCGCCTCATAATGGCGGATTGAACCCTCCGCAATGTTGACGATAGGCATAAAAAAGAGGGAAAACCGCCCCTCCTCGGCAGCATCTTTGAGCAATTCAATGATCTGTTGCGTCTTTTCCAGGCGAGTCAAGCCTTGCTCATCGGCCCGGGCAATCAGTCGCCGGCCCCGTCCCATCGATTTCGCCAGGTGGATGGTGCTACCGGCGCGGGCGAGAACCTGCTGGGGACTCATAGCGCCGTCGATAGGGACAATGCCCACACTGGTCGTCAAGCGCAACCCCTGACCAAAGAGCACCGGCATGGCGCCATCCTCCTGGTCCCAGCGGTTCAATTCGTCGGCCACTTGACAGGCGGCGGCCTCATCCGAATCTACCAGCAGCACAGCAAACTCATCGCCGCCGAGTCGAGCGACCACGTTCGGAGGACTGACTTTCCGGCGAAGCACTTTGGCCAGGGCGATCAATAAGCGGTCCCCTACGTCATGGCCGAGCAGGTCGTTGATCACGTTGAAGTTATCGATATCGACGAAGAGCAACGCCGCGGTGCGCTCCGGTGTTGACGCCTGAATCGTCCGGGCAAGGGCCATCTCCAGATGATAGCGGTTGGGGATGCCCGTCAGAAAATCATGGCTGGCCATGTGCTTGAGCCGCTCTTCCGCACTTTTCTGCTCATGAATATCCTGGGCCACGCCGACGAGGTACAACGGTTCCCCCTGAGCATTGCGCACAACCGACAGGCTGGCATGGTGCCACCGCGAGCCGCCGTCCGGCGTAAGCAGGCGACACTCCATCCCCTCGTTGCCCCCTTCGCCAGTTAAAACCTGTTGCTGAAACGCCTGGGCAGTCGCCCAGTCGCCAGGGTGGAGAAACCGCTCGACAGGTTGGTTCTCCCAATGCTCGGCCGAGTAGCCCAATGGATTGGTGCTGCTCGGAGACACGAAGGTCAAACGTCCATCCAAGGAGAGGGTATAGATGATTTCCCGGGTGTTGTTCAAAATCGCGCGCAGACGCTGTTCGTTGCGGTTCAACGCCTCTAAGGTTTGCTGGTGTTTGATGGCGCCGCCGAGACTGTAGGCGACGGTGAAAAGAGCCGATTCTTCCTGCTGGGTCCACTGCCTGGGCGTGCGGGACTCATCAAAGCCGATAAATCCCCATAACCGCTCGTCCGTAAAAATGGGCACGGCGATCAGAGAAAGGATCTTGTTGTGCCTTTGGAGAGGGAGTTGTTCCGATGCAGGAAAGTCCGTAACAAGGCCGCAGACGATGCCCCCCTTGAGGAAGATGTCCAGCCACCGTTGAAAACCGCTGCCCCGGTAAGAACGGTTTTGCAAATCGGGGCGATGGGGACAGGCATGGGCAGGTTCGCGGCACCACTCGTGCCGGTGGCTCATCTGCCATTCTCCCTCTTCTGGGCGCCAGGTGTTTTCGAAGAGATACACCCGGTCCACATCCACGGCCCGGCCGAGTATGGCAAGGGTATCCTCGATCGCTTCCTCGAAGGAATTGCGCGTCAACAACCGATTGGCGGCGCAGGTTACGCCGTGGAGCAACCGTTCTTGTTTTTGCAAGGCCTTTTCTAAGTCAATTTCCTTTGCGTCCACTGCGTTGCTGTTGAAAGTCATACCGTTCCTCTCCGGTCTCAATGGTTTAGGCAGGACGTGACACTCTGCTTCATTATAGCACACCCTTATTTATCGAGTGGAAAGGAAAACGGAGAGCACTTCATCGGTTGCCCTCCGTTGTTTGTTTTATCGGGTGTAGTTCCAGGACAGCTTCTTATCCATCGATCCCCGTCCGAATGATATCGATCAATGCCTGCGGGTGCCCGTAGCGTTCCATCTGGCCGATGACCCGGTCTACGTCATAAGCGACTTCCCGGAAGGTGACGGTGACAGTGTCATCAAGGTGGATGAGCGCATAGGCAGCGTTAGGGTTCCCCTGTTTCGGCTTGCCGACGCTCCCCACATTGATGACGTGAACGCCGTCGACAAGTTTATGGAAGGTCTGATGGGAATGGCCACAGATCATGACATTGGCCGGGGTGAGTCGCACCAGTTCTCGCAGTTCTTCCAGCGGGGTGCTCATCCGCAGGTATTCATTGAGCCGACGGGGCGAGCCGTGAAAGACATGAAGGAGCCATTCCCCAGAAGGAGGTTTTTGCGGGCTGACGTACTGTTCCACAGCCTCACGGTAGGACTGGATCTTCGGATCGGCATCATCCATATAATCAAAGGCCGGTTCATATATGGGGTAGAGGCCGGGGAGCGATTCCGGCGACAGCGACGCTATAATCTCCGACCTGAGACGGAGGGGGGCTTCTGCCTGGTTCAGTCCTTTCTCGTCCCCACTCGTCTTTGGCGCGGCCTTGCCGCTGGCGATCCGGTAGAACAGGTGGTAAGGCAGGCTGCGCAGACGAGCCCTGTTCTTTTCTTCCAGTTTTTCTGCGGTGAAACGAATAGAGAATTCGCCGATGGCTTGGGCTGTTTCCGACGTGTAGTCACATCCGCAGATCATGCGGGTATTCGCCACGGCATCGTCATAGTTGCCCATCACCGAAGGGATCTTCAAGTCGGCAAGCCGCTCCACCACCTCATTGGGCTGAGGACCATACCCAATGAGGTCTCCAGCGCAGAGCACCAGGTCTGGTTGTTGCGAATCCATATCGCGCAAGACGGCGTTAAGGGCTTCGTCGTTGGCGTGGATATCGGCGATAACAGCGATTTTCACTTGCTTCCCACCATAGCGTTAATTTTTTCGATGAAGGTTTCTTCACTGGGAACTTGACCAAGAGCAATTACTTCTTCGTTGATCATCAGCACCGGGATCGTGACAAAGCCGTACTTCATGACTTCCGGGAAATCATAAATCTGCTCAAGCGTATATTCTATGCCTAACGCCGGCAGAACTCTCTCTACAAGAGATGTCATTTTTTTACAGTTTGCGCACTTTTGTCCGAGGATCTTCACTTCTAGCATTTCATTTCCTCCCGCCATCTGTTTGCTTCTATCGTCGAATATGCGGAGGAGGAAGTCAATAAAGAGAAGGTTAAAAAATGGTTACGCTTCTTTGCGCTTTGCATCTGTCCATCCAAGCATGGCCGCAGTCGATCGGTTTTACACCAAAGATAGCCGGCGTTACCGGATCCAGTGCCCCGGTTCCTGTTTTTCGTCTCTCTGTTAACACGTTCGTCCATAGGTTGAACTATTTCGGGCCACTCAATCAATTGCAGTAAAATGCTTGCGCGACCATTTTTGGATCATGTCCAATGCTTGAAAAAGCTCTGCCCCTTTTTCGCTTAATTCGAACTCCACTCTCGGCGGGACTTCTGCATAGACCTTTTTACAGATCAGGCCATCCTGTTCCAACTCGCGCAACTTCTCATTCAGTACTTTCTGACTGATTCCAGCCGTAATCTTTTGAAGCTCCAAGAATCGTTTGGGGCCGTCCTGGAGATGACATAAGATGACAGGCTTCCATTTTCCGCGGATGAACTCCATCCCAAGGTCGAGGTGGCAAACAAACTTCTTGCCCTTATACCCGATCAACGGGCCTTCACTCCATTTCATTTCCATGTTATCTCGATACCGCTGTCGCGGTCTATCAGCGGACAGTCTTTCAAATCTTACTTTTCCGTTAGTCATCTGAGCAAAAAGTGCGTTCTTGTTTCCGCTTTTCCTGTGCTATATATTTTACACAAGAAAGGCCCTACGAGGAAATAGCCGAGAAAATACAGTTGGAAGGACTGGCTTATCAATGCATGTTGTCGCTTTTAACGGGAGCCCCAAGAAGAACGGCAATACCTATCATGCCTTGAAGATCGTGGCAGAAACACTTGAACAAGAAGGCATCACCGTCGACATCGTTCATGTCGGTGATAAGGTGGTTCGCGGTTGCCTTGCTTGCAATGGTTGCGCAAGAAAGCAAAACGAACAATGCCTGATCACAAACGATGACGTCAACACATGGATCCAGAAAATGAAAGACGCCGATGGCATCCTTTTGGGTTCGCCTGTTCATTACTCCGCCATCGGGGGAACCATGAAGTCCTTTTTAGACAGGGCTTTCTATGTGGCTTCTGTGAATCAATCCATGTTGCGCCATAAAGTAGGCGCCTCTGTCGTGGCCGTTCGTCGCTCCGGCGGCGTTACTACCTTTGAGCAACTCAACAACTACTTAGCTTATTCAGAAATGATTATGGCCACGTCGAATTATTGGAATGTCATCCATGGAACCCGTCCTGGAGAAGTGTTGCAAGACGAGGAAGGCCTGCAGATCATGCGCATTCTGGGCAAGAATATGGCTTGGCTTTTGAAAGTCATCGAAAAAGGCAGTCCCTTGGTTGAAAAGCCAGCTAAAGAGAGCAAGCACTTTACGAACTTTATCCGTTGAGAAGGTTTCTGCGGTATCGCGCATGTGCTTGCTGTACTTGCACGAAATCATGGGCGTGAACACCCACTGGTGTCACGCCCATTTTGCATCCTTCTATACCCCGTTTTTCCGAATTCCAGTTAGGTCACATCCCTGGTCATCACAATATAGAATGAAATACCTGTAAATAGGACGAATAGGGGGATCAGCATGGTCCAAACAAAGGGAATGAAAAACTGATTCCAACCGACATGTTGTAAAACGACAAAGGCAGGAATGGCGGTCGGAATGAATGGTCCCACACTGCTGGATACAAAAGATACGAAGTTCAGCACCACAAAAAGACCTGCACCCACCAGCGGTGGAACAAAATGCTTGGTCCATAAGCCAATGCAAATGATGATTGGAACCAGCATAAATTGCATGAGCGTCGTTTCCATGGCCAGTTGAAAATTGCGAATAAAATGGTTCCAATCCAAGGGTGTCGATGTGGCCTTCCACCCAAAAAGAAATGTCACCGCCGTCGACACCGACGATAACAGCATCACAAACAAAAATACGGTGATTATCTTTGATAAAATGATCCTGGCGCGGCTTACAGGCAATGTGAAGAGGTTGATAATGGCCCCGCCTTGATATTCCTGTACAAAAACATAGGAAGCCACTGCTCCGAAAATAAAGGGGTAGAACAACAGATGGTTAATCTGAAAAGCAACCGCAAAGAGTTCATCCCAGCTTTTGAACTGTTGGGTCTGATTCATCGTCTGGAGAGACGAGAGGAGCGCGAAAAAGGGAGCGACAACCGAGCCAAGGAACGTCATCCATACCATTCGGGAACGTTTCCATTTCGTCATTTCTAATCGGATGCTTAAGATCATCTTGTCTCCCCTCCTGTCAGACGCATGAAGCGATCCTCCAAGGTCTCTTTTTGAACGGATAAATGAAATACATCGAGCCCTGCTTCGACCAGAACTCGGTTCATTATGTGTGGTTGTTCTAGCTGCTCAAAGACCTGGATTTCACCGTTGTCAAGCAAACGAAGCTGTTGAATCCGAAGTTTTTCTTCCAATATCTGTACTGCACGATGTGGATTCGATGATTTCACCGTGAGATACTGCTTCCCCTTCCGCTCCAATTCATCCATGGCGATCTCTTCGACCAATTGACCTTGATGAATGATGCCGACCCGATCGGCCAATTGCTCAATTTCCGGAAGAATATGGCTCGAGACAAAGATGGTGATATTTCGATACTTACTCAAATCTCGAATGATGTGGCGAATTTCTCGAATCCCGGCCGGATCGAGTCCATTCGTCGGTTCATCGAGAATGAGCAATTCCGGTTCATGCAGTAATGCCCTGGCGATACCCAATCGTTGTTTCATTCCTAACGAGAACTGATTGACCTGTTTATCGGCAGCCTGCCCCAGCCCCATATAAGCTCAAATACAATTAGGGGGCTTTATAGCATAAAAGAAAGAATCTCGTCAATGGCCTTCAGATTCGGCAGGCCAATCATTCTCGCGTTATAGAGAAGGTTTTCTCGTGCCGTTAAGTGGGTATAGAACCCCGGATACTCAATCATGGAACCAATGCGGCGAAACATGTCTTGCCCGAAGGATTCCTTGGGGCGGCCAAAAAGTCGAATCTGACCCTGAGATGGGCGAATCAGGCCCATGATCATCCGTATCGTCGTCGTTTTCCCTGCACCGTTTCTCCCTAAAAAACCGTATATCTCGCCGGTCCTCACGGATAAATTCAAGCCTTTGACCGCCCAGGTTCCGTTGTAAACTTTGCCCAGATTCGAGACTTCTAAAATTGGTGTCCTCTGTTGCATGTCTTTCTCCCTCCCTTGGATAAAAGTATATCCGAGGAAGTTTACAGAGACGTTTCTCTGACCTTAACCCTGCCTTAAATTGATCGGTCTATGCGGAAGGCCATTGGATGATAAAAGAAAGGCCTCCCTCCCCGGAAGGTTCTACATACAAGTTACCCTTTTGCATGCGCAGAAGTTGCTTGCCGGGAAATCGCCAATCCCAATCCAAGGCCTTTGGACTTTCGTTGCCGTTGAAAGGGCTCAAAGATATCATCATCGATTTCGGTTTTCCCTTTCCCGTTGTCTTCAATAACCGTCCGTCTTTTATTTGCGTCCAAGCTCACACGTATCATGGTCACGTCAAGGGCATGATCGATGGCATTTTGGATAAGGTTTCGAATCACCCTTGCAACCGTGTCCGGATCAATGGTCACATGGACCACCAGCGGAATTTCCGCCATCAGTTGAGTTCCTCTCGATTCCAGCAATGGCAAAAATTCTATCAGCACTTCACGGTGGGTTTCTGCAAGATTGATGGTTCGGGGATAAATTTGCTCTTGATGCAAGTCCAGCTTGGCCCACTCAAAGAAACGGTTCAGGGTATTGAGTAACGTCAGCCCTTTATGGTAAGCCGTTTCAATATATTCGTCTTTCTTATCGGGATTCGTCAGTCAGCCCTTTGTGCACCGCTTCGAGATACCCCAATACAGATGCCAACGGGGTTCGCAGGTCATGGGTGATGGCGGTGATAAATTGCCTGCGCTGTTCATCGTCCCTACGCTTGTTGCTCTCTTGTATATGCAGTTGTTGGAGAAGGATATTGACTTGCGCTGCGATGGGATGAAGCAACGAAAGGCGCGAATAAAAGCGTACTTGTCGATTTCCCTGAATCGCTTCCGCCAACAACCGTTGCATACGCCTGACTTCTTGATAAACAACGGCCATAAACACAATGACCGTTCCCAAGAAGATGATAAAGACAACAGCAGCCCATACGTATAGGTTCATTTCCCACACACCAATCGATACCCTAATCCGCGAACGGTCTGCAGTCGCTGCGGGTTAGCGGGATCCTCTTCGATTTTGTATCTCAGTCGAGAGATGTGAACCATGACGGTATTGTCGTCATGAATAAACTCTTTTTCCCACACATTTTCGTAAATCTGCGCGATCGTTACCACTCGATTCGGACGCTCAGCCAAATATTTCAACAGGGTGAATTCTTTGGCTTTTAATGAGATCACGTTGCCCTTTACTTTTACTTCAGTAGTATCACAATTGATTTCCAAGGAGCCACAGTGAAGAATGGTTTCCTTTCCCACCTGTTTTTCGGTGATTTGATGGTTTCCCTCTGTTCGTCGCAAAACTGCTTTTACCCGAGCCGTCAATTCGATTAGGCTGAAAGGCTTTACAATGTAGTCATCGGCTCCGAGAGTAAAGTTGACAACTTTATCCATATCATTATCTTTTGCCGTTAACATGATCACAGGTTTGGATGTTTTCCGACGAATATATTGCAATACCTCACTGCCATCTATGTCCGGAAGCATGATATCCAAAATATACAAATTGAATTCATCCGCATCGATGGAATCGATGGCGCTCTTTCCATCATGAGCCAACTGAACCTGAAAACCTTCGCTTTTTAGCTGATCGGCCACCAGTTTGGCTACATCGATTTCGTCTTCGACGATTAGAATTTTTCTCATGGAAATCCCCTTTTGAAACTCATTTAAAGAATTCTATGTGACTTTATCATTTTCCAGTTTTTCCATCCAGCCGGTGGTTTTGAGCGTCGAATGTTTACGCTGGCCTAAAATGCCCAAAAGCTGCTGGGATTGCCTGACCGAGAGTTGCTGGATATAATGACCATAACCAATGAAATTGAAAGGAAAAAGACGCCCCTGTTAAGGTACTACCTGCAAGTAGCACCAAGGGCGTCCACACAAAAAAGCATGATTATTGTAGCAGACTTTACGTTGATTGAACACCCCGAAAAGGGTGTTTTTTGTAAGGAGCGCGGAGCAGATTCCCTGTCCCTGTTGTAATGGAGCACTGAACGGGATCGGAAGCCGTCGAAGGAAGTGCTATCAAGACATGGGAGAACGCATCACCTTGATCATCCGGCGGTGTCGATGCGCTGTATGCAAGCGGATTCATCATGAGCTTCCAGACATCCTGGTTCCCTACAAGCGCTACAGCAGCAGGAGCATCGAAACAGTGATCGCCGGTGATGCGGCGTTGGCCGTGCCGGCAGACGAATCCACCCTTGCCCGGTGGCGGGGATGGTTTCTGGCGATGGTCAATCACTTTTTGGGATGCCTGCTGTCCATTGCGATGCGGTTTGGCATTGCTTCTGCGGAAGAACGATCCGGCCTTCCCGAGTCCGCGCTCCAACGGATCTGGCGGTATGTGGGCGACGCCTGCGGTTGGCTGGTTCAACATGAAAGACGCAAGGAAGGCTGAGGATATCGCTTCTCAGCGGGTGCAGTTGCTGTCTCCGTTGCTGGCGGAGGGATTGGATGCAGCCCGAGCCCGCCTCATGAAACAGCAAATCTGTGAACAGGCAGGGATATCGGAGCGCACCCTGCGCCGATACCTGTCCCAGTACAGAGAAAAGGGTTTCTCGGGACTCAAACCGAAGGGAAAGGGGCGGTCGCGCTCCGAAGAAGCGATCCCCCATGCCCTATTGGAAGAAGCCATTTTGTTGCGGCGAGAGGTTCCCCGGCGCAGCATCGCGCAGATCATCCAGATCCTTGAATGGGAAGGCAAGGCAGAGCCGGGCAAGCTCAAGCGAAGCACCCTGCAGGAGAAACTGGCCGAGCGCGGCTACAGCACCCGGCACATGCAACTGTACGCCAACACCGGTGTGGCGGCGCGGCGGTTCCAGCAAAAGCACCGCAACCAACGTTGGCATTCGGACATCAAATACGGCCCCTACCTGCCGTTCGGCCCCGACGGGGCGAAGAAACAAGTCTACCTGGTCACCTTCTTCGATGACGCCACCCGTTTCGTTCTGCATGGGCAGTTCTATCCGACCTTGGACCAGGTGATCGTGGAGGATTGTTTCCGCCAAGCCATCCTCAAGTATGGGGCGCCGGAAGCGGTGTTCTTTGACAATGGGAAACAGTACCGCACCAAATGGATGCATCGCGCCTGCGCCAAAATGGGCATCCGCTTGCTGTTTGCCAAGCCCTATTCGCCGGAGTCCACCGGCAAGGTGGAGCGCTTCAACCGAACGGTGGACGCCTTTTTGCAGGAAGCCGCCTTGGAGAAGCCCCACACATTAGACAAGCTCAATCAACTCTTTTGGGTGTGGCTGGACGAGTGTTACCAGAACAAGCCCCATTCGGCATTGGCAGGGAACGTCAGTCCGGAAACCGCTTATCGCAGTGACAAGAAGGCGGTCAAATTCTTGGACCCCGATGTGGTCGCCAACGCCTTTCTTCACTGTGAATCACGCAAGGTGGACAAGTCCGGCTGCATCAGTTTCAAGGGAAGAAAGTATGAGGTGGGGCTTTCCTTCATCGGTTGCACGGTCGATGTCATCTACGATCCGGCCGATATCGCCGAATTGACCATCGAATACGCCGACCATGCGCCGTGGAAAGCGCGGCAACTCGTCATTGGCGAGCGCACCGGCCCACGGCCGAAACTGCCGGAGCGCCTCAGCCCGCAGAGCGCCGACTCATCGCGGTTGCTCGCCGCGGCAACCCAACAAAAGGAGCAACGAAAAACGCGACAAGCCCCGGTTGTTTCCTACCGAACGGTGAGAAAGGAAGGGAACAACGGTGTTTGAATCCTTTTATGGCTTCACCCAAACGCCCTTTGCGCGGGACATTCCGACGGAGCAACTGTACTCTTCGATCATGCTGGAAGAGACCTTGGGACGACTCGAGTATGCAGCCAGCCGCCAACTGTTCGCCGTCGTGACGGGCGACTGCGGCACCGGCAAAGACCACCACCATTCGCCGATTCAACAGGCGACGGTCTGTATGAGACCCTCCGAAAGGCGGTGACGGCGGGATCGCAGCATCGAGCCGGCATGTGTTGCCTTGACAGTGAAGCCGTCAAGTTTCGGACAATTAACATCGTCTATTTCTGGACGTTATACCTTAGCTGTAACAGTTCGAGTAAAAGCCTAGACGCTTCATGCCGCTTTTGGTTGATCTTTCGGAGAAGATCTTCTGCGCTCGAATACATCTGTCGTAATCCCCCATCCTTTTTGTGCTGATGGGAGACTATTCGCCTAAAAATTGTAAATTCCTGCTACGTCCGTTACTACCAACGCCGTACACCTGATTCGCATATTAGCGTCCCAAATAAAAATATTTCAAATTTTTGGGATTAAATGGGAGGTAAATTTTAGTTTGCGTTGAACCCTTAGATGAAATATATTGAGGGAGGTATTATCATGAAGAAACTGTTTGCTTCTCTTACCTGTTTAGGGCTGTTTGTCTTTATGACACCAGTTCACGCAGATTCAATCGTAATGGATACTGATATTCGAATTGTCCGTAATGTCCTGGACATTGAAGACCCAACTGAAAAAAATCGTAGTTTACCTGAAAAACCACTTGTTCTTGACGGGCGTGTTATGGTCCCAATAAGAGTTTTATTTTTACCAGAACAACTGGCCTATAATTCAAAGGATCAGACGATCATCGCCAAAGTGGAAGGACCGCGAGGCTTTGAACGGTATTCTTTCAAAATAGGTTCTACAATTCTCCATAAAGAAGTGTTTATAGACAATAAAGCAGAGACGGCAGAGACGAAAAAAGATATCCAGCTATCTAAACCTGTTCTGCTCGTTGATGGTACTACTTATGTTTCAATTAGCGACGCACCTAAATATCTAAATGGTGTTTCGGTGGATTGGGATGGTATTAATCGGAAAGTAATATTGAACTGTTATGCTATTACGGATTAAAGAATATTGATAAATCTAAAGATAGAAGAGAATATTTAACATTTCTAAAAGCATTCATTGCTAAAGACAACAGTGAAATAATTTATTAGACTCGGGGTCAACTGATGATTTGCACGAAGAAGAATTAACTTTTTCGTTAAAAGGCTACTGGGAGCAGGGCTCTTAGTAGTCTTTAATTTTTAATAGAATAACATTTTCTTGCTCAAAGCCATTCTCAAACAGGGCGTCCCGGAGCGATACTATGTCGACAATGCAAAGATTTTTCATTCCAAGCCTCTGCGGCGCATTGCGGTGATGGGCAAGCGGGTCGAAGTCCGCTACAACCCCTATGACTTGCGCCGCATCCTCGTCTATGATGAGGGCGTCTTTTGCGGCGAAGCCCACCCCTACCAAATGAAGCGGTTTGCGGAAAGACGGGTCGAAGAGCGGCAGCATCGCGCTGCCGACGCCCTCGATGGCGCCATGAGGGCGATTGTCGAGGCCCATGCCAAGCAACGGGCATTATTGCGCATACTACCCTTGGGACTATCGGGATAAGGCTGGTCAGATGCGTCGACAGGCGCCCTGAGGTTACGAAGACTTGACCAAAGCCAAGTATAAGGAGGTAAGATGATAAAAGAAAAAACGATAACAGAAACCGGATGGAACCTGGACAACAGCTACGCCAGCCTGCCAGAAACATTCTTTTCCCTCGTGAATCCAACCCCTGTGCACTCACCGAAGCTGGTCATTCTCAATCATCCGTTAGCAAAGGACCTGGGTTTGAACGCAGAGGCGCTGCAAAGCGAACATGGGGTAGAAGCGCTTGCCGGCAACCGGATTCCAGAAGGGGCTGTACCTCTCGCGCAAGCCTATGCGGGGCATCAGTTCGGCCACTTCACCATGTTAGGGGACGGACGGGCGCTGTTGCTCGGCGAGCAGATCACACCCCAGGGCGAGCGGTTCGACATCCAACTGAAGGGTTCCGGCAAGACGCCCTACTCTCGCCGGGGAGATGGCCGGGCGGCGCTGGGACCGATGCTGCGCGAATACATCATCAGTGAAGCGATGCATGGGCTGGGCATTCCGACGACCCGCAGCCTGGCGGTCGTGACGACGGGAGAGCCGGTCATCCGTGAAACGACCCTGCCAGGCGCCGTTCTGACTCGTGTCGCTGCCAGTCATCTGCGCGTCGGCACCTTTCAATACACGGCGCAATGGGGGACGATCGATGATCTCCGGACCCTCGCCGACTACACGCTCAAGCGCCATTTCCCGGAGGTGGACGCCGCCGATGCGGGACGGTATCTCTCGCTGCTCAAGAAAGTGATCCGTCGACAGGCCGCGCTGATCGCCAAATGGCAACTGGTTGGCTTTATCCACGGGGTGATGAACACGGACAATATGACCATCAGCGGAGAAACCATCGATTACGGTCCATGCGCCTTTATGAACGCTTATGATCCGGCAACCGTATTCAGTTCCATCGACGTTCAAGGACGCTATGCCTACGGCAACCAGCCCTCTATTGCCGGATGGAATCTCGCGCGATTCGCCGAAACCTTGCTGCCGCTGCTCCATGACGATCAGGAGCAGGCTGTCGAACTGGCCCAGGAGGCAGTTACGGAGTTTGCCCATTTGTATCACCGTCATTGGCTCGCGGGCATGAGAGCAAAACTTGGACTTTTTAATGAAGAGACCGAGGATAAGTCCCTTTTCGAAGATCTTCTCAAGATGATGCAGAAGCATGGCGCCGACTATACGAACACCTTCCGCGCATTCACCTTTGGCAAGGCCGAGGATACGGCCCTGTTTGGAACGCAGGAATTTACGGAGTGGCATGAGCGATGGCAAGCGAGACTGAGCCAGCAGCAGGAGCCGAAGGCAACATCAACATCCCATCAGTTAATGAAAAAGAGCAATCCTGCGGTCATTCCTCGCAACCACCGGGTGGAAGAGGCGCTGGAAGCCGCGGTGAAAGAAGAAGACTACAGCGTCATGGAACGTTTGCTAGACGCTCTGTCGAAGCCCTACGCGCATACCCCCGATCAGGCGGAGTACACCACACCGCCTGCACCATCTTGCGGCCCTTACAGGACCTTCTGCGGGACTTGATAAGCACAAAAGGCCACTGAACTGGTCAGCAGCCAGAGAAACAATTAAACGGAGATGAGGATCTCACGGATATCATTCACTGCCTCGGACTGGCCAGACATGGAACCGGCGTGTCTCACCGCCATAATGGACGGGTGATTATAAAGAAAAAACTCCACGCCAGACATTCCGGCGCAGAGCCTTGTATACCGTTTAGACCGAATCCTTTTTGCTGCTGCTGATCAACTTGGTGAGTTCTACTTTCGTATTCACGCCGATTTTGCGGTAGATGTTTTTGATGTGACTCTTGACTGTATTCAGACTGATGAAGGTTTTTTCAGCGATCTCCTTTGAGGTCAGTCCTTCGGCGATCATCAAGGCAATCTCATATTCTCGCTCCGTCAATAGACCGTAAAAGCAGGACGAAGGATCGAGGGGCGCAGTCGTTGCGGCTTGCCGGAACATGAGCGCCATCGTTTTCACATCTCTGTCTTCCGGAGAGATGCTCTGCTGCAGGTATTGGTGACAAAGGCTGACAGCGCGCATCACTGTCGGCTCATCCGAAGCTAAGTAGACAGATGTCGTCGATTGCCGGCGGCCGGGCGTAAGAACTACCCGGTCGCCTTCTTTTAAGATG
Organism: Heliomicrobium sulfidophilum; assembly: GCF_057715735.1. Lineage (NCBI taxonomy): Bacteria > Bacillati > Bacillota > Clostridia > Eubacteriales > Heliobacteriaceae > Heliomicrobium > Heliomicrobium sulfidophilum. Next base: position 1,921,006 of record NZ_JBVTZZ010000005.1, on the reverse strand, counting down.
TAACCGTAATCCTTCATTTTCAACGCGGGGTTTTCCCGGCATACCAGCGAAATTTCCAATAATGGATTCGTCTCCAGCAAGTCGTTGATGTAGACCAGATGCTCAAAGAAATCCGCTGAAGGGACGATTATATTTTCCGATTCAAAGAACTCCCAGCCGCCGTATGTGACGCCGCCTCGATGGGCGATTACTTCCAGCGTGTCTGTATAGTAGATCAATGAATATTTCTGCTCTTTCATAGCCCTGATGAAATCGGCATGGCGCTTGCGGTGGTAGTTGCTGCGCCGTTTCAACTCAATCTGGTCGATGTCCAAACGGCCAAGGACTTTTTCGTAGATATGAACAGGCATCGTCCATGCCGACATGGTCTGTGCAAAAGCGATACAGGTGCCGTTCTTTTTATCAAAATCAGCAATCTCCTGCATGCGTTCCAGGGGGGATGGCGACAACCGCTTCATCAGAGGCAGGCAACTCCGAACTTTTGCCCAAAAGGACTCTTCAAACATGCTAATGACATCTTTTTGAGTAAAGTAAAAGGCTTGCTGGTGTTCGGCACCCTCATAAGTTCGAGAAAAAATGCAGGCCTGCTGTTCAAGGATAAACAAGGTTGTTTTGGGACGGTCAAAGGCAAAATCGCTGTAACAATACCCGTCTAATCGACCGGTCAAATGCATCGGCAACCAATAGTCCATGATAAACAGGAGGCTGGAGAGGCTCCTGTCAAAACTGTGGATGATGACGATCTTGTGACCCGATTCAATCACTCGATGCAAAAGGGCTTTCCATGTCTCCAAAAAGTCGCGATCGCCACTTAACCAGGTCATATCCTCTTGGCTGGTGAGCAGTAACCGTGTTGGACTTTCCAATGAAAGCGCCCTTTGAAGAAACCGCAATACTGCCTCCCGCTTGCCCAAGTTCCCTCGATAAAGATCCACGCTGATGGTGCTGCAATAGCTTTGTTCCAATTCCCGCTCCGTCACACCCATCCCTCCAGCAGTGACGCACTATTCCGACATTTTACTCCTAGTATAGCAAGAATGGACCCGTTCGTGGAGGAAATATCCCTGAGACCACCGTTGAAATATTTAATTCGGGCCTTTCACCCTAGTGGCAACGCCCATGCCAAGCACACCAAAAATATCCCCCAAAAGGGGGATATACAGGTTGTTCTCTATATATAGATAATAAGCTCAAACAACTTGGAGAGAGAAAGGTTGTTTTTCTTTCACCATCTCCCTGCCTCTCGTCATCGAGATGTGCCGCTTCGATATATCATAGATGAAATGCGCGAAGCGACGAGGTGGATATCCTTACACCTATATCGTTGGGTCTGGGAGTGGGGGTTATCTACTGCTTAGCTGACAAGGGGTGAAAGGGTGGGATTGCCTATCGAAGCAAAGGTAGAAACAAGGTGTATTTTTCCATAAACGTGTGCGGGGTGAATGTGACTGTTGACTGGATAATTTAAACATTTAAAGAGGGGATTGGTATCATTCTTGATGAAGTTGCCCTTAAGGGGTCACTAATTTTCTTGGTATTATATGGATTGCGAAAGGAGCCGAATGAAAATGAAACGTCTATCAAAAGGGTTTGCGCTGGGAATCTTGTCCTTGTTTTTGACAGGAATGGTGGCAGGGATGGCAGTCCCCCCAGTTGCACACGCGCAAAACTGGGGAGAAGCAGCGCAGAGGATTCGACTGATTGTGAACGGAAGCGAAGTTCAATCAGATGTGCCTCCACAAGTCATCAACGGAAGAACAATGATACCCGCACGAGCCTTAGCGGAAGCACTGGGTGCTACTGTTACATGGGACCCTGCTCGAAATGCCGTTGTCGTGAATGGGTGCAGAGCAGGTGATTTGCCTTCAGATTTGCCTTCCTCCCCAACCAGTAGTTCGAGTCAAAAACAGACTTCTGCTACAAATCCGTCCCCGACTCCTGTCCAAAATGCAACCTCAGCACCTTGGACCGGAAAATGGTCAACCGACTTTGGAGAATTGACGCTTGTCCAAAATGGAAGTCATGTCACCGGAACCTACACTCACGATAACGGGAAAATCGAAGGCACTGTGACCGGCAACACGCTCAAAGGAACATGGTCAGAAAGCCCATCATACACAGCGCCAAATGACGCAGGAGACATTCAATTCACCTTGTCTTCAAACGGGAAGTCCTTCAACGGCAATTGGAGATATGGAAGCTCCAATGCATGGAAGAGCGGATGGAATGGGACAAAGAAATAATCTCCTACACCCTTGTTTCAAATCGTTCCGTTCCTCCAGAGAGAACGGTTCCAACTCCCCCTAACTCAAAATTGTTAAAGAAGGATGCGAAACCCCGGTACGACCTACAATCGTCCGGGGTTCGTTGTCTATGCAAATACTGCTTTTCCCCCAACGACAGCGGTCCGGTCAATGATGTCCAAGGTTCCTCATCCTGCCGAAAAAAGAGCCCATATATCCGAGAATCGTCGGAAGAACGGCGATTGATCCTGTGCTCCCATCCATCGACCGGTTTCGCGTAGGCAAAAGTATGCTGTACATCCTGAAAAAACTTTTCCCATTGAGGCCCGTCCACAACCGTCAGTCTTCCTTCTGTTTCTTCCGCAATATACCTTTCCAGTGGGAGTTTCGCCTGGACTTTTTGCTGATCTGTCCACTGTTTCATGGTTCGCTGTTGTTCACCGAAATCGACAGGCCGAACCGTCAGATAGGGCTCAAAGTCTGTTGCAACTGAAGCAGACCAGCGTCTCTCTCCCGCTCCATTGCCCGTTCCATTGTCCTTGTAAAAATCATAACGGTTCTATGCATGAAAAAAATCCCCCACCTGGGGGATTTCGCATAATAACTTTTTCCGTTCGGCAGCAATGTAACACTGAATTTTGCCACACAGCATGGAACTTATTGGGAAACCGTCGTAATCATGCAGGGCGCCAATTATCCCCCCTTTGGGTGATACCCGACGAAACCAATATCAAGCATACTGGTGTAAACCCCGTCATTACAGGAATAACCCAAGGGAAAAGAATCGAAAATGTCCCTCGCCTACGCCTTGCACAGGAAATCAACGTCTCAACTTTAACATGGCATCGCGTCAGTGATTCATGGAACGCCGTCCGCCCAGCCGTGCATTTGAAAGGCGGAATCCACGTCATATCCGGCGACGGATCAGCGAATAATCCCTATGTATTGAGTGGCCAGCCGGCAAGCCCCACTCCCTCTGCGCCACCGGTAACGCCGCCAGCCAAAGCTATAACAGTGCCCGCAACCCCTTCAACGAGCGATCAACGTCCCCAGGTCAAAAGGCCAAATGTTCGTAAATTCCCCAAGATTCCTGGCATCGACTTTGCGAACAACTATCCGCCTGCGCTTTTCAATAACCGCACCGTTAGGCTGCAAATCGGATCCTCTGAAGCCCGCATCAACGACAATCAAGTCCATATTGACGCGTCGCCGGTCATCGTCAATGGAAGAACTTTTGTGCCCTTGCGCTTTGTATCGGAAGCCTTGGGCGCACAAGTCGATTATGTCCCCAACTATCAAGGTGTCAGACAATCGTCGTCAGCGGCGCCAACGCATGGAGGTCATCCTTAAGCGGTAACGTAATAACGCAAATTAACTAACCCCTTACCGCTATGTTGAAGGTAAGGGGTTTATACGGCAAGAACCTACTCGGTTTACATTGACGGTGTGAAGAATATTTTTACTGAATTTGAAGAAAGAATTTCACGTCTTCTAGCAATCCAATGACATCGAAAGGTTTAACAATACTTCTTGTTATTAGTCCATGGGCTTCTTGAAATGATATATTTCCGAATACTTCATAAGCTGTCATCGTCTACAGCCAATAGAGTAAATTCCAAAAGCAACCCTCCATTATCAGAACTGCTAGGCATACCGCTGCAGCCCTTCCACTCTAATCTGATACTTCTCCAGCGTCCCAGCGTCTTAGGCGCCAGGGTATATTTTTTATCATCCATTTTGGTGAGGATGAGCAGATTGCCCGGCGCTGTCACCGTATAGACTGTCCGCCCGTAGCTATCGGTCCCTTCCTTTCGCCTTACATTTTTACTGTAAGCGTATATCAGGAAGGAATAACAATATATCCCCCGAACGGGTGAATTTAGCGGAACATGAACAACGGCGCAGTCCCCGATGTGAGCGCATTTATTGCGCATACTAGGTTTTGATGATTACAGACCAATGGAGGTCAGTCGCATGACCATTGCCGAAAAGGCTCCTAAAGCCAACCGCCTGGTCCACGAAAAGTCCCCCTACCTCCTCCAACACGCCTACAACCCTGTCGACTGGCATCCCTGGGCCGACGAAGCCTTCTCCAAAGCGAAGCAGGAGGACAAGCCCATCTTCCTCTCCATCGGCTACTCCACCTGCCATTGGTGTCATGTGATGGAGCGAGAATCCTTCGAGGCCGAGGAAGTGGCCGCCTACCTGAACGAGCACTTCGTCTCCATCAAGGTCGACCGGGAGGAACGGCCCGACGTGGACCATATCTACATGACCGTCTGCCAGTCCATCACCGGCCATGGCGGCTGGCCGCTGACGGTGATCATGACACCCGACAAAAAGCCCTTTTTTGCCGGCACCTACTTCCCCAAGCGCAGCCGGCAGGGGTTGGCGGGCTTGCTCGACATCCTGGAGGCCCTCGTCGATCAGTGGAAAAATGACCGAGGCAAGCTGGCCGCCGCCGGCGACAGGGTGACCCAGCACCTGCAGCGGGAGATCCAGGCCAACAACACCGGCAGCTTGAGCGATGAGACCATCATGCAGGGCTACGAGTGGCTCCAAAAGCGCTTTGACGATATCTACGGCGGCTTCGGCCATGCCCCCAAGTTCCCGACGCCTCACAATCTGCTCTTCCTGCTCCGCTGCGACAAACTGGCCGACGCACCGGAGGCTCTGCCCATGGTGGAAAAGACGCTCCGACAGATGCACGCCGGCGGCATTTACGACCACTTGGGCTACGGCTTTTCCCGCTACTCGACCGATGAGAAATGGCTCGTCCCTCACTTCGAAAAAATGCTCTATGACAATGCCCAACTGGCCATGGCCTACCTGGAGGCGTATCAGGTCACCGAAAACGACGAATACGCCGAGGTGGCCCGGGAGATTTTCGCCTATGTGCTCCGGGACATGCACTCGCCAGAGGGCGGATTCTACTCGGCTGAAGACGCCGATTCGGAAGGCGTTGAAGGCAGGTTTTATGTCTGGACGCCCCAGGAGGTCAGGGAGATCCTCGGCGAGGAGACGGGCAAGCTCTTCTGCCAGTGGTATGACATCACTGAAAAGGGCAACTTCGAGGGCAAGAGCATCTTGAACCGTATCGACGCCGATAAGCGCCCCTTCACGCCGCCCATGGGCATGGACACCTGGCACAAGATCCTGACCGACGCCGAGCAAAAGCTTTTCGTCGCCCGGGAAAAACGGGTCCATCCGTTTAAAGACGAAAAGATCCTTACCGCCTGGAACGGCCTGATGATCGCCGCCCTGGCCATGGGTTTTCGCGTCCTCCACGACCGCTCCTACCTCGACGCCGCCATGAGCGCCGCCGACTTCGTCTGGGAGAAGCTGCGCGACGACAAGGGCCGCCTGCTCGCCCGCTACCGTGACGGCGAAGCAGCCTACAAGGGCTATATCGACGATTACGCCTTCATGATCTGGGCGCTCATCGAACTCTACCAGGCCGACACGAACCCGCTTTGGCTGAAGCGGGCGCTGGTGCTCCAGGAGGACCAGAACCGGCTCTTCTGGGACACCGACCAAGGGGGTTTCTTCTTCTACGGCAGCGACAGCGAGGAACTGCTTACCCGGCCGAAAGAGATCTACGACGGCGCCACCCCTTCGGGCAACTCCGTTTCGGCCCTCAACCTGCTCCGCCTGGCCCGCATCACCAGCCGCGAGGAGTACGCCCGGCAGGCGGAGACACTCCTAGAGAGCTTTTCCGGCAACATCAACGCCCAGCCGGCCGGGTACACCTTCGCCCTGATGGCCCTCCTCTTCGCCCGCACCCCGGGCAAGGAGGTCGTCGTTGTCGCCAACCGGAAGCGGGAGACCTTCCGCCATGAGTTGGAATCACTGCACAGCCTCTTTGCCCCGGAAACAGTTTTCCTGTACCGGCTGGCCGATCCGGAGTACAAGGACCTGGCTGAGTTGGCTCCCTTCGTGGAGAAGATGGCGCCTCAGGGCGACAGTCCCACCTACTATATCTGCGAAAACTTCGCCTGCAAGCCGCCGACGACAAACCTGGGAAAGGTTCGGGAGAGCCTGGCCCAGTAACGGCGGATCTGATTTGGAAAGCCGGGAGGCGGCGCCGTGAAGCGCTCCCTCCCGGCTTTCCATTGCAATTGTTGCAATAACTTTACACAAAATCTCGACAAATTCTTGACCAAATGATGTTTCTTGTGTTTTATTATAAGGGCGTTGCCTTTACACGATTTTCCACGAGGAGGTTGTCCCATGTTTGTATCCTGGATGAAGCGTGCCATGGGCGCATCTGCGCTCCTGGTGATGAGCCCCGCTACCGCTTGGGCCGCCGAGGCCGCGAAAAATCCCCTCGCCCGACAAGTCGACATGACCGGTAAGATTCTCGTTCCGCTCATCGCCGTCGCCTTGCTGGCGGCTTTCGCCGCACGCTTTATGAAAAACAAAGGCCTCTTTACGCTGCACCGCGGGTTGGGCCTGCTCATCGGCGCCGCCACCCTCGGTCACGCCATGTACGCGCTCACCCAGATGGGCATGGAAAAACCCTTGATCAACGCCACGGGCATGCTGGCGACCGTCGGCATCGGCCTCCTAATCTTCACTGGCACACGCAACCCCGCTTCCGGGGTGCACCGCATGGCCACAGCGCTGTTGATCGCCGGGTTCGTCGCTCACAAGGTGATGATTCCGTGATCAATTTGTACGTAACATATCTGTCAGTTTTTCGTCCTCCCTTTATCTGGATGCACAGAACAAGGGAGGACGTTTGTGCTATATGACTTCGTACGTCAACAGATTGCACGCTCAATCGTACTAATCGATGAGCCTGAGTTACATCCGCGGATCGCGATCCGAAACTGGATGGTTGAAAATCCAGACTCAGTGCACGATATCTTGACAGAATGGCGTTCTTTTATTTCGATTCTTAAAGCGCTCTAACACGCTTGATAAAGGCGACTCTCAAGATAACTCTGTCTTTTAGGTGATCCCCCTGTCGTCTAGAAGGATAATCCAGTCAAGGCAATGAAAAAGTTGTCACCTGCCCTGGAAGAGGCTATCATAGGGATAAACCATTCCGCACTGAAGGGAGCGATTCTTATCCCAGTCGCACAACATATCCGCGTGCAGATCAGCCAGTCCTCCTGGATCCGCAAGATGTTCGAAGAGGGCGAGCGCCTGAAACCGATTTACGGCGAAGACAAGGTCTATGACTTTACCATCGGCAACCCGAACAACGAACCGCCGGCCGCTTTCCGAGAAGCCCTCATAGAGTTGGCCAACCACCCCGTTCCCGGCATGCACCGCTACATGAGCAACGCCGGCTACCCCGAGACCCGCCAAGCAGTGGCCGACGCCCTCAGCACAGCCAGCGGCAAGGCCTTGACAGCCGATCATGTGGTGATGACCGTCGGCGCCGGCGGCGGTCTGAACGTCGTCTTCAAGACGATCGTCGACCCCGGCGACGAGGTGATCATCTCCGCTCCCTTCTTTGTCGAATATAAAGGCTACCTCGCCAACCAAGGCGGCAAGGCGGTCATCGTCCAGTCAAAAGAAGACTTCCAATTGGACCTGGACGCCATCGCCGCTGCGGTGACGGAGAAGACGCGGGCCGTCATCATCAACTCCCCCAACAACCCCACCGGCGTCGTCTACCCCGCCGAGAGCCTCGACGCATTGAATCGCCTCCTGGAAGCCAAGGGCGCCGAGTTCGGACGAACCCTGTTCGTCGTCTCTGATGAGCCCTATGCGAAAATCGTCTACGACGGGGTGACCGTTCCTCCCGTCTTCGCCCATATCCGCAACAGCATCGTCGTAACCTCCCACAGCAAAGACCTGGCCCTGCCGGGTGAACGCATCGGTTATATCGCCATCAGCCCCGAGATCGAAGAGGCGCCCCTGCTCTTCGACGGCTTAGTGCTGGCCAACCGCATCCTGGGCTTCGTCAACGCGCCGGCGCTGATGCAGCGCCTGGTGGCCAAGCTGCAGAACGAATCGGTGAACATCGACGAGTACCGGGAAAAACGGGATCTCTTCTACGACAACCTGACCGCCATGGGCTACGAGATGGTCAAGCCCCAGGGGGCCTTCTACCTCTTCCCCAAGTCCCCCCTGGCTGATGACGTCGAGTTCGTCCGGCGCGCCCAGAAATACAACATCCTCCTCGTCCCTGGCAGCGGTTTCGGCAAACCCGGCTACTTCCGCATCGCCTACTGTGTCGAGAAGCGGAACATCGAGAACTCGCTGGAGGCTTTCCGGGCGCTGGCGAAGGAAATGGGACTGCCCGGTTAGACTAAGGGGAAGTAATAGATTGCCCTCTCAATAAAACTGACAATCAAGTTAATCCAAGAAAAACAGGCTATAATCTTTGAAGGGAAAGGGTGACACTTCTGTCATCCTTTCTTTCACAACCCCCCTTCAAATCCCTTTGCCCTTCAAGTCCCTTCTAAAGTCCCCTTCACTTCCTGAGAAACGGTTCATCTCTTGAAGCGCAGATGATTTCAGTAGGAAAGGAGCCATCGCTCGTGGATGCCCTGCACACATTCACCGACAAAGTCGCCGTCATCACCGGCGCCGGCAACGGCATCGGCCGCGGTGTCGCCCTGGCTTACGCACAGGCGGGCGCAACGGTCATCATCGCCGAACAAAACGCCGAAACCGGGAGAGAAACAGAAGCCATCATCAATGACAAAGGCGGCAAAGCCCTATTCATCCCCGTCGATGTCCGCCGCTCTGACAACATCGACGCGCTCATGGCGGAGACGGAAAAGCGTTTCGGCAGGGTCGACGTCCTGATCAACAACGCCGGCGTCTCCCGCTGGAAATCCCCCTATGATCTGACCGTGGAAGAGTGGGATGACATCCTCAACACCAACCTGCGCAGCGTTTTCCTCTGTTCCCGGTCGGCAGCCTGCGTGATGAGGACAAAAGGCGGCGGCGCTATCGTCAACATCGCCTCCACGCGGGCGCTCATGTCCGAACCGGATACAGAGGCCTACGCCGCATCCAAGGGCGGGATCATCGCCCTGACCCACGCCCTGGCGGTCTCGCTCGGTCCCGACAACATCCGCGTGAACGCCATCAGCCCCGGCTGGATAGAGACGGGCGACTATGAAGAATTGCGCCCCATCGATCACAGCCAGCACCCCGCCGGCAGGGTGGGCAAGCCGGACGATGTGGCGCGGGCCTGCCTCTTCCTCACCGCGGAGGGCAACGACTTCATCACCGGCGCCAACCTGGTCCTCGACGGGGGCATGACGCGCAAGATGATCTACGAACCGTAAAGGCAATATGCAACGGCTATCTTTCTAAGCTACTCTAATTTGTCTTCCGCCTCGTGGACCCCGCCTACCCCATCGCGACGGACATCCACATAGAGGGTCCCGTCGCTCTGCAGGGCGGCGTAAAACACCTCCGACAGATCTTCCACGCCCCGCTTTTTCAGTTCGCCGTAGAGCCATTTGAAACTGAGGTTGTGTTGGCACAGATTTTGTTCCAACACATCGCCATCCTTGATGATCTCCGTCGCCAAGCCCTTATATGCCGTCGGTTTGCCCAGATCGCTCATCGTTACCGGCAGGTGCTGCGACTTCTTCAGAACGCTCAGTTTTCCGTTAGGCTCCAACAAGGCAAACTCCACATCGGTGATGTTGAAGGCCCCCTTATTGCGTAGCTGCATCTCCAACTTATCCAGGCTGTAGCGGAGCCGCTTCATGTTTTCTTCCATCACCTTGCCGTTTTGAACGACGATGACGGGCTCCCCTTCCAGTATTTTGCGGGCGGCCAGACTTTTCAAATGGAGCAGGCTGGTGGCCACTGTGGCGATTGTCAGAATCACGGGACTCAAGAGCACCCAGGCGCCCTTCACCTCAGTGACAACAAAGGTGCCGGCTATCGTCCCCATGACGATCGCGATGACAAAATCAAAATAGGTCATTTGAGACAACAGCTTTTTTCCAATGATGCGAGTCAGGATGGTCAGCAGTATATAGGCTACCAGCGTCTGCGTTATCACCCGAAACAATTCAACCCAGCCGTTTTGCACGCGATGAGAACCACCTTTCCACGCGTGTCCTTGATTCAAGTATGTGCTTTATCCCAATGGGTCGCTCCTTTCATTCTCCCCTCAAAGTCGACTGGGAATCCCACAGGCAACCTACGCGCAGAATCCTTTTGATCAAAAACAAAACAACCATGACCCTTCGGCCACAGGTTATGATGAAAATTTCATATACAACGGTTCATGACCCGTTGGGTCACTAGCGATGATGAAAAGGGCTTTCATATAAAAAAAGCCGGGCAACATGCTCCGGCTTCCTGATAAACAGCGAATCACTATGATTGAACCCTGGTTCTTTTCCAGGGTTATTCTTTTGACCTGTCCATTTTTTTCTTCAACCGGCTCAAGTTTTTCATTCCCCGGCTGATCTCCATCGCATGAGCCTCTTCTGCATCGAGTTCCTGGGCGATGGACTCCAGCGCATCCCAAGGATTCACCCGTTCTCCACAGGTGAAAATGTCAACGGCGGCATATCCGAGTTCTGGCCAGGTGTGGATCGTCAGGTGGGATTCGGAGATGACGACAACACCGCTGACGCCTTGCGGTTCAAAGCGATGAAAGACCACTTCCCGGATATCGGCCCCTGATTTCTCGGCGGCGCGAACCATGACCTCTTCCACCGTCTTCACATCGTTGAGTTTATCGGGATTACATTCCCATACCTCGGCCAGCAACTGCACACCGAGGGGATTGCCCAACACATTCATCCACAGCAGGTCTCCTTTCAGATAGCATTATTCCTCAAGGAGCCTGCAATTATTTTTTGAACTTACTCGGCTTTCTTCGGCCGTATCTCTTCATAAGCCGCTAAAGCCTGCCGGTGAATCTCTTTGACAGGCAGATTCCCCCGGCGAGCCGCTGCCTGGCAGTCATCAAATTCGGGATGAATGTTGACGACGTGCCCCCCTAAGATGCCCCGCTTCAGTCGAACCGGACCGCCATCGGTGGTCACCGTCACCCAATCCCGGTCCAAGCAGGCCCGCCGTTCCAAGCGCGAGCGCACCCCTAGCGTCGTCGATTCGGCAAAGAGTTGCTCCAGCACGACCGTCCCGCGCTCGGGCGGACAAAGCACCGTCAGGTGACAGCCGAGACGACCTTTTTTCATCATCACCGAAACCGCTTGCACATCCAGCGCGCCGGCGTCAAAGAGCCGAGCTGTCAGGGGCGAGAGCCACTGGGGATTCATGTCGTCAACGGTCGTCTCGATGACCTGCACATCCTCCCACAGGAGCGCCGTCACACCGCCGGCCCTGTCTTCACTCCCGCCCCGTTGCATCTCCCCCAGGCAAATTCCTGCCTGTCCGACAAGGGAATGATGTACGCCATCATGACCTTGAGAACCTTGCCCAAGCGCCTGACCACGTCCCTCACCGTAACCGCCCTGGCCGCCGTGACCGACATGACCACCATGGCTGCCATGTCCCTGTCCATGCCTGTCGCTATGTCCGTGGGCATGAGCCGTTCCGCCGGTGCAGACGAGCCAGCTTTTCCCCGCTTCTTCGCGCCTGCCGAGCAGCAACCGTAACACATTGGGCCGGTCCTTCGCCGGCCGGGTGCCTGCCCCGTGGCCGATCCGCTCAATCCGCAAGGGTAACCCCTGGGAGTGGCTGTCATGGGGACGGCCCAGGGTTGTGCAGAGGGCGGCGCCAGTCGGAGTGACCAGTTCGCCCTCCCCGCCGCCGAGGTAGACGGGGAAGTCACGGACGAGGTCCGCCGTAGCCGGCGCAGGGACCGGCATCACCCCGTGGGCGCAGCGGACCGTGCCGGATCCGAGCGGCAGGGGCAGGACGAGGATCTCCTCCACCTTCAGGTATTCCAGCGCCCAGCAGGTCCCGACAATGTCGATGATGGCGTCCACAGCGCCCACTTCATGAAAGTGAACCTTTTCGACGGGGCAGCCGTGCACCTTGGCTTCCGATTCCGCTAGGCGCGTAAAGACCCGGATGGCCTTCTCCTTCACCGGGGACGCCATGGCGGAATTTTCGATAATCTGCGCCACATGATGCAGGTGGCGATGGGGCTGGGGCCGGTCATCGAGAAGGACGTTCACCTTCGTGGCCCGAATCCCTTTGGAAATGACAGAGTCACAGCGCAGTTCGTAACCGTCGACGCCGAGCCCTCGCAAGGCTTCCGTCAGTTCTTCCCAGGGAACACCCAGGTCGACCAGGGCGCCCAGCCACATGTCACCGGCTGCGCCGGAGACAGGATCAACGACGAGGATGTTATGACCATTCGTAGGCGCGTCATTCCAGTATCCGTGCGAATGTTTGCCTCGTTCTCCATGACCATGGCCGGTGGTTTGCCCATGTTTCCGAGCAGACTCGTGCGGATGTTCATGGCCGTGGTCACGGGAGTGGGCGTCGTGGCCGTGATCTTGACCATGTTCGTCGCTATTACACATCAAGGCTCCTCCCTGCTTCGCGACCGGCGCTGCGGACGATCGTCGCCGCCAAGGCCGCCGCGCCGAATCCATTGTCGATATTGACGACACCGACGCCGAGGGCGCAGGAGTTCAGCATGCCCAGCAACGCCGAGAGACCGCCGAAATTGGCGCCATAGCCGATGCTCGTCGGGACGGCCACAACGGGGATGTCCACCATGCCGGCCACGACAGAGGCCAAAGCGCCTTCCATGCCGGCGATGACGATGATGACCTGGGCCTCGCCGAGTTCATCCCGCTTGGACAACAGCCGGTGCAAACCGGCCACACCGACGTCAAAGATCCGCTTTACCCGGCACCCCATGGCGAGGGCGCTTACAACGGCTTCCTCGGCAACCGGCAGATCGGCCGTTCCGGCGGTGACGACCGCGACCGTCCCGATGGGCCGCTCATTTTCCTCGGAAACCCGCAAGGTAACGGCTTGTGCCAGTTCATGAAAGACCGCTTCGGGAACCTTGGCCTGCACGGCGGCAAAGGCTTCCGCCGTGCAGCGCGTCGCCAGCACCGGCAGACCCGTCCGGGCCAATCGCTCGAAGATGGCCGCCGTCTGTTCCGGACGTTTGCCGAGGCCGAAGATGACTTCAGGAAACCCCTGGTTGATGGCCCGATAGTGATCGACTTTGGCAAAACCGATATCCTCATAGGGCCAACCTTTCAGCCGTTCAACGGCCTCTTCCACGGGCATCTGCCCGTCCTGGACCGCCCGCAACAGATGGGTCAGCCTCGAATGATCCATGGAAACCGACTCCTCCCGACAAGTTCAATCCTTATCATACCACAAGTGTAGCAGTATGTAGTCTGCTGGCAATTATTCGGCGGTTTGTCCACTTACACTTAATGTTTGTCCCCTTACGAAAAAAAGAAGCTGAATAGAAGCGCCCTCCCTTTGCAGAGAGAGCGCACCGTTATTGGATGTTATTGTCTGAAGCATTTTCATCTCAAGCGCTTGTTCAAAGCTTTTTCTCTAATCGACCGGCCAGCCTTTCGGCAGCCTGACCGTCCTATCCGACGATGACCCCGACACCGTCGGGGATGACGGTGATCTCTGCATCATCGCCCTTGACGGCCTTGGCCATGGCCAGGGCCTCTTCGAGCGTTTCGGCGTAGTCGAGGTGCATGTCGCGGAAGCGGCCTGCCAGTTTGGGGTCGCTGACCATGATCACCTTGTACTTGATCAGCATGCGGCAGAGGATCTGCGATTCCCACTGATCCGCCGGCGTGTCTTCCTTGGCCGTCGCCAGGAAGGTGTCCATGGCGGCCTGGGGAGAGGGGAAGTCGGCCAACTGGTGATAGAAGTCCTCACCGCCGAGCCCGTCGGAGCAGCCGGCGACCATGATGATGACGGCACCCGGCTTGGCCGTTGCCTCTGCCGCCGTCATGCCTTTAACTGCCTGGTACAAGTTCTGATCCAGCGGATAGCCGCCGTTCGTCGAGATGACAATGTCGCCAGGGATCGGCTTGGCCGCCACCAGTTGACGGACAAAAGCGCAACCCTTCAAGTGAGCTTCGACGGTGTGACCGGCCACCGCGTAGATGATCTCTTTTTTCGCGTTGATCACCACGTTGAGGACGAAAGCCAGCTTCGCCTTCTCGGCGGCGAAGAGCATGTCGCGGTGGATCGGGTTGTTCTCTAGGTTGCCCGTGCGGGCATAGGGGCTGGAGATAAAGGTGGAGTTGTGATTGTACATGACCGTCTTGCGGGAGGCGACACCAGGCAGAACGCTCTTGCGGCCGCCAGAAAAGCCGGCGAAAAAGTGGGGCTCGATGAAGCCGTCAGCCAGGAGCAGGTCGGCCTCGACGGCCAGCTTGTTCACCCACAGTTCGCCACCGGAAGGCAGGATGCCCAAAAAGGCCATATCCTCATCTTTTTCCGAAAGGTGATTGACGATCTTCACCTCGTCGACGACCTTTTGGCCGAACTTGGCCAGCAGTTCCTCGTCGGTCGTCGGGCGGTGCATGCCGGTGGCGACCAGAATGGTCACATCGGCGTCAGGGTTGCCTTTTTTGATCTCTTCCAGCATGAGCGGGATATTGATATGACTCGGCACAGGGCGGGTATGATCGCTCGATATGATGACGATATTCTTTTTGCCCTTGACGAGTTCCGACAGGGGCGGTGAGGCGATGGGATTGGCCAGGGCGCGGCGGACGATCTCTTCCTGGGTGTCTTCCGGGGTGTACGCATGGTTCTCCGGTGTGAGCAAGCGGACCTTGGGTCCCGGTTCAAGGGGAAGAGCCAGGTACGTCTTATGATAGGGCAGCTTGATCAACGACATCGACCTCTTTCGTGATAGTGGTGACAAGTTTTATTATAACGAAAGAAAAGCGCTTTCGGAAGGATCGAAAAGTAGCGAAAGTACAAGAAATTGCAATAATGGCGCAATGGAGTGGGATCACCTGGCATTGGCGGCGGCCCGGCTCTTCGGCTGTGTCCTTGGCCTAGTCAACGGCGTCGACGACGGCAAGTTTGACAGGACAGTAAAAAGCGTTTGGAACCCGAGAGGTCTCCAAACGCTTTTTACTGTTTTTCCGAGGGTTAATTTTTCGCGTCCTCCTTCCCCGACCAGCGCCGGTAGAGCACCGTCATGCAGGAGAGCTTTTCCATCAAGGTCTCGTCAATCTGGCTCCAGACGAAGCGCCACGTCCAGTTCTTGTCATTGATCGTCCCCGGCAGGTTCATCCGCGCTTCTACGCCGAGGTTCAGCAGGTCCTGCATGGGAAAAAGGGCGCTATTGTAATTGGAAGCCATGGCGAAGCGGATCATCTCCCAGACAACGTCCCGGCCGTCACAGCGGAAGTAGGCAAGGAGTTGATCCCTCTCCCAGGGCTGGAGCGTCAAAAACCAACTGAGGGTCGTGTCGTTGTCGTGATTGCCCGGGTAGATGACATAGTTTTTGTCATGATCGTAAAAAAGGTGGTTGAAGCCATTCTGGCCCTCGAAAGAGAAATGCATGATCTTCATGCCTGGGAAGGCGAATCGTTCCCGGAGCGTCGTGACCTCCGGCGTGATCATGCCCAGGTCCTCGGCGATGATCGGAATCGGCCCCAAGGCCTTTTCGACGGCGAAAAAGAGCGCTTCGGCAGGGCCTTTTCGCCATTGGCCGCGGACCGCCGTCGGTTCGCCGTAGGGTACGGACCAATAGGCCTCAAAGCCGCGGAAGTGATCGACACGGATGATATCGGCCAGGGAGAGGTTATGGCGGAACCGCTCGATCCACCATTGATATCCCGTCGACTTCAAGTAGTCCCAGTTGTAGACCGGGTTGCCCCAGAGTTGCCCTGTCTCGCTGAAGTAGTCCGGCGGAACCCCGCCGACCTCTTTGGGAAAGCCCTTGTCATTGAGGGCGAAGATAGCTCGTTCGCCCCAGGCGTCGGCGCTGTCCAGGGACACATAGATGGGGATGTCGCCGACGATCCGGATCCCCCGTTCGTTGGCGTAGGCCTTGAGGGCGTACCACTGACGGAAAAAGATGAACTGCACGAACTTCTGGTAGTTGGCTTCATCGGTAAAGGTGTCCATCGTTCGCGCCCATCCCAACTCATCGGGGCAGGCGAACTCGGGGTCCCAGTCCAGCCAGCTCGTATCGCCGAAACGGTTTTTTAAGGCCATAAATTGGGCGAAGGGTTCCAACCAGCGGGCGTGCCGGTAACAAAAAGGCTCATACTCCGTTTTGAGGGAAGAACGTTCCGGCAGGGCGCGAAAGCGCTCAAAGGCGAGGCGCAGCCTGGATCCCTTATACCAACAAGCCCAGGAAAAATTGGCCCGAGAGGGGTTGGAGCGGTCCACCTCTTCCACCTCGGTGCCGGTGAGCAACCCATCCTCACGCAGCCGCTCCAGGCTGATCAGGAGGGGATTGCCGGCAAAAGCCGATTGGCAAGAGTAGGGACTGTGCCCACGCCCAGTGGGCCCTAAGGGAAGCACCTGCCACAATCGCTGCCGGGTGCGGCCCAAAAAATCGACAAACCGGTAGGCGTCAGCGCCGAGATCGCCGACACCGTGGGGACCGGGCAACGAGGTGGGGTGCAAGAGCACCCCACTGACACGTTCCTGCAACAGGGCAGTTCACCTCTCTGTTTTGATCGGTCACCTGGGCTGAACCGTATCGGGGCATAACAAGTTCCCCTGTGATCATTCTATGGATTGAACGATTTTCCTTCCCTTTCTATACAGTTCATGTTCTATACAGTTCATGCTCTTCCCTGCGCTTATGAAATATCACTTCTTTAACCGCGCCGACCGGGCGAGAATTTCCTCGTATTCCGCCTCCCACTGCGCCCGCTCTGCCTCGTCGCCTTTTTGACGCGGTTGGGACAAGCGCCCCAGCAGATCGGCCAGACGGCATTCGAGCAGCAACCGTTCCGCAGTGACTTCCCTTTCATGGCGAAGGACGCCTTGGTCTTCTTTGGCGGTCTTGCTTCGAGGCGGCTGCGGCGGTTGGCAACGATAGAACGGCTCTGAAGACGGCGACGCTTGCGTTGCCCCAACCCGCCCGTCCTCGATCCGAATCACCTCATCGGCCACCTGCTGGACGAGCCGGCGGTCGTGAGAGACGAAGAGGATCGTCCCCGGGTACTCACGAAGCAGCGATTCCAACGCTTCGAGGGCGTCGATGTCGAGGTAGTTCGCCGGCTCGTCGAGAAGCAGCGCGTTGAAGTCCTGCACCAGGGTCATCGCCAGCGACAATTTGACTCGCTCCCCGCCGCTGAGCATGGCCACCTGCTTGTGCACATCGTCGCGGCGGAAGTTCAGCCGCGCCAGCAACGTCCGCACAAAGGACTCGGGCCGCTCGGAAACCGCCCGCAACGACTCCAGCACCGTCCGGTCCTCCCGTAGAAGGGCCAGTTTTTGATCGTAATAGCCGATGCGGGCCGCCGGATGGATGGTGATCCCCGGTTCCTGGTCCAGGATCATCTTGATCAGGGTCGTCTTTCCCGCGCCGTTGTCGCCGACGAGGGCGACCTTGCGCCCCCTCCGGATCTCAAAAGAGACATCATGAAAGAGCAAGCGCTCGCCGAACCGCTTACTCACCTTCTCCACCCGGATGGCGATCTTGCCGGGCAGTTGCCCTTCTCCCGGTCGATCAAAAAGGATCCCCGGCGCCGGCTCGGGCTTTTCTTTCTTCTCCAGCCGTTCGAGGCGGGATTCGATGGCCTTGGCGCCCCGGTCGAGCTTGGCCCGCTTGCTGTTGACGCCGCGCTTGTGAAGACGCGCCTCCGAATTGCCCATGCGGGTCGGCGTGGCGCGCATCTCCTTCCCCTGGCGGGACTTATCCCGCATGGCCGCCTCCAGGCGTTCCCGTTCCTCCACATATGCCTCATACTCGGCAAGCTGTTGCGCCGCCTCAAGCTGCTTTTGAGCGCGATAGGCCGAGTAGTTGCCGACAAAGAGGCGTAGGCGGCCCTTATCTATCTCCATGATGCGGTTGCACACCTGATCGAGCAGTTCCCGGTCATGGGAGACGAGCAGGAGGGCGCCGTCGTAATCGAGCAGGTGGGCCTCCAGAAGCTGCGTGCCCGCCAGATCGAGGTTGGCCGTCGGCTCGTCAGCGAGCAGGATCCCGGAGGCGCGCCCCAGGGCGCCGGCGATCTTGCGGCGGGTCAACTCCCCGCCGCTCAGTTGATTCGGATCACCCGCTTGGACATGAAACCGCTTCGCTTTGTCCGCCTGCTCCGGGCTCGAAAGATCCACTTCGGGAAAAGCGGGTCTTGGAAAGGGTTTCTGAGGGTCCGCGTCGATACCAGTGACATCCCCAACATCACTCTGCGCGAGTTGATCGATGACGGCGTTTTCCGCATACCGCCGGATCATACCTTCGTCAGGAAGCAATCTCCCCTCGATGAGCCGGAGGAAGGTGCTTTTCCCCGCCCCGTTGCGCCCCACGACGCCGATCCGGTCGCCCCGGTAGATCTTCAATTCGTCGACGGACAGGATCAAACGGTCGCCGAAATATTTCTTTACAGAACGAAGCTCTGCTGCGAGCATAAAAAAACCTCCCTTGGGAGTCCAAGAGAGGATGGCGCACTGATGATCCGTTTCTTTGCCCTCATGCATGCGTTCAAAAGAGACCCGACGTATTCCGTCGGGTTCCCTGAGATGACGAGGAGTGCAACTCACCTTCGACCGCTCCAGCGGAAGGGGCTGTCCGCCAAGGGGAATATGGACGATCCGCTGGAAAGACGTAGCGTCAATGAGTTACGGACAAAGGGCTGTTTGCCTGATCTGCGCGATTCCATCCTGTTCTTGACTCCGAGCTGATCGCATTCCACCTGGCCTGGGCAATAGGAATCCCAGACGGCCAAGGGGCCGTTTGCATTCGGAGATCAGTTGGAACAGGATTACTTGCGCATCTCTCACATACCTTGCCCTTTCTTCGAAGTTCACCTCAAGTGTAAAAGAGATCCTGCTGGAAGTCAACACCGCCGACCTGCCGCTCGCCGGTTGTCCCGGCGGATAAACTCCAGCAGGCGGGTCAACTCCAGCCGGCCGGTCAACTCTAGCAAGCAGGTCAACTCCTGCCGGCGCTTCGCAGCCGCATCTCTACGCCGGGCTACGGCTTCGCCCGGACGATGACCGCCCGCTTCGCGCCGTCCCACTCGACGGCGCCGCCGACAGCCTCGGTCACATAGCGGGCCGGGACCATCGTCCGCCCGCCGACGATCACAGGGGTGGTGTCAAAGCGCTTCCGCTCCCCCTTGATGACGGCGAAATGGCTGCTGACCGTAAAGAGGCTCTTTTGCCCCGCCTTCTCGACGGTGATCGTGCCACTGTCGCTGTTCCAGGCGACGGACGCGCCGAGGGCCTCCACGATCGCCCGCAAGGGGACCATCACCCGGTCATTGCGATCCAGGTAAGGGGCCGAATCAAAGGCCACCTCCCGGCCATCGACAATGACCCGGATCGGTTCAATCAGGCCGGGCGGCGGACCGGGCTGGTCTTCATAAATCAGATAGCGCTTGCGTTCTTCCCGGAAGGCCTCCAGGCCGGCCCGGTAGTTCTCCTCCATCTCCTGAGGCGACAAACCGGCCTCCAGCCAGATGCCCACCTTGTCGGTGCCCATGATCTTGTCGAACATGACCACCTTGTCGCCGCTTTTGGGCACAGGGAAATGGTTGAGGGAATGGGCGTAGGCCAGGGCGTAGATGCCTGTTTTGGCCGGGTTGAAGGTATGGTAGTCGGTGATCTGAAGCCGCACCCCGCCGGCGGAGCCGCGCGGGTCGGCGACGAAGGTCACGCCGGGCAGGCCGGCCCCGTTGAGCAACGCGGCATACCGGTCCGCATCGATGCCCTTGGAACCGATCCACTTAAAGTTCGATTGAAAGACACCGGTGCCTTCGCCGAGGCCGGTCGCCATATAGCCGAAAGCGGCGTCAAGGTCAACGATCATCGGCGAGGTGTTCACCCAGGGAAGGCCCGTATCCTGGAAGACCATGGCGCGATGCCAGCCGGCCATGGGCACGACGGTGAGCTTGGCGCCGATGTTGCGGTTGAAGTAGAGGGCCAGCTCGCCGGCGGTCATGCCGTGGGACATGGGCAGGTTGTCGACGCCGACAAAGGTCTTAAAGGGGTCCTCCAGGACCGGCCCGTCGGCGATGACGCCGCCGACAGGGTTGGGCCGGTCGAGGACGACGATCGGCTTGTTGTACTTTTGAGCGGCCACCATGCAGTAGTTCAGGGTCGACATGTATGTATAGGAGCGGGCACCGATATCCTGGATATCAAAGAGCAGCACGTCCACATCGCGCAGCATCTCTTCGGTGGGCATCCGCGTCGGACCGTAGAGGCTGTAGACGGGGATGTTCAAGGTGGGGTGTTGATAAGAGGCGACGTACTCACCCGCCTTGGCGGTCCCGTCAACGCCATGTTCAGGTCCGAAGAGCGCGACGAGCTTGATCGCCGGATCGCGGGCCAGCACATCGACGGTGCGCTCGCCTCGGCTGTTGATGCCTGTCTGGTTGGTGACGAGGCCGACCCGCTTGCCGACGATGACGTTGTGGTATGTACTCATCAGGCGTTCATTGCCCAAGGTGACGTTGGCCGCCTCAACGGGAGGGAGCGCCGGATAGGGCGAGAACAGGATAGAAGTGAGTCCGAGCAGCATGGCACAAAAAAGCAACCACCGTTTTTGCATGGCCTAACCTCTTTTCGACAAAATTTATTTCGCAACAAGGACGATTCGCCTTACATATCACCACCCGGCGGGACGATTGTATTCTATTTCTTCGACAAGCCCCCAGGGATCCCCTTTTTTGGTGCCCTGTTTTGGCGCGCAAAAAAAGCCGCCGGCGTTCAGCCGGCAGCTTTCCGTCAATGTCGTTTCAACTCAAGAGACTCGATTCTACCAGTCAAGAGACTCCGTTCTTCCAGTCGGAAAAACGCCATTCATCCAGGAGGCTCAGCGCAGGGGCAGTCCGCTTACTGCATCTTCTTGATTCCGTCGACGCCCACCTTGTCGGAACCCTTGGGCACGAAGGACTTGCAGCAGGTAGACATGCAATCATTGGCCGAGACGGCGCTCAATTGGGCCGCCATCATGGCGTCCATATTGTCGGGCTCGTTGGCGCCGAACTTGTCGCTGGCGACAAGGATCTCATTGGCGACACACTTGTTCCCCGTGGCATAGTAGTGGCAGTTGCTGATGATGCAGTGAATGTGCTGTTGCGGCATCCTCTTTCATCCTCCTTCTGCGTTTTTTTTAGTTTGCCCACGCAAAAGGAGACTATCCCTCGCCGGCTAGTCGGCCGACAAGGGGCGACCCCAACGCTCCATCAAAAACTGCACGAACCGCCAGACCGGCCCTGAAGGGAAATGCTCCGGCAGGAGCGCCTCCAGCCGGTGCACCTGGACCGAACCGGGCGGCTGGACCGCTTCGACGATGCATTCCACCTGCTCCGGCCCACCCTCGGCCAAGCCGGAGGCGTATTCCTCATAGATGTCCCAGAAACGCTGCGGCGCCCGGATATGCAGCCAGATATGACCGCTGATCGGTCCGGGCAGCGATTCACGGACCAACCAGTAGACGGCTGGCGCCGTTTCAGGGATCTCCAGATAGACCCAACTGCTATGGCGCCGTTCCTCGGAGGGCGCCTTCGCGGTCCGAGGTTCCAGGGTCATGAGCCCCTGGCGAAGGAGCTTCCAGCCGAGCGGTCCCGGCTCCAGGGGCCATAAATCCGGTTTGGAGTATTGCAGGGCCACATACATGGGCAACACCTCAACCGCTTCAGCCGGCAAATTCCTCACTCTTCCATTCCTGATTGTCGAGGGGATAGGCGACGACAAAGGTCGTCCCCGAATCGGCGGAGACGGTGAAGTGGATTCGCCCGTTCAGGTATCGCTCGGTCAACAGCTTCATGCTGTAGGTGCCGATCCCGCGGCCCTCCCCTTTGGTGGAAAAGGAGCGCTTGAAGACCTGGAGCTGCACCTCCCGCGTCATGGGAACGGGGTTGTTCACCCAGAACTCCACCCAATCGCCCACCTTCCGGCAGCCGGCTGTGATCACCGCGCCAGGCGGCGACGCCTCGACGGCGTTTTTCAGCATGTTTTTCAACACCCGGCGCAGCAGCACCGGCGAGCTAAGAAAGGTGGCGTTATCCGAGTTCCCCTCCATGCGGACAGCCCAGCGCCCGTACTGCTCATTGGCGATAAACTGCCGCACCAGCCCTTCGAGCAGTTCCCGCGAGCGGATATAGGCAGGGATCACCTTGAGCTCGTCGTTTTCGGCGGCGATCAGGTCGCGCTGCTCGGCGATCTCGTCGACAAGACCGCTGGCCACCGATTCGAGCGTGCCGAGGAGACTCCGGGCCTCTTCCACATCTTCCACTTCGCGGCCCAACTCCAGCAGTCCTTGCAGACCGCTGGCTGTGTTCATCACATCATGGAAAAAAATCCGTTCCAGCATCTTGCGCCGTTTTTCGTGACTGATGTCGGTCATCGTCACGATCGAGAAGATTTTTTCGTCCACCACAATGGGGTTGGCCAAAACGCGCACATCGAGGGCGCGGAAGGATTCGCCGGCACGGACCGATATCCGGCAGTCCCGGCAATCGAGTTTGCCGTCAAGGCCGTTCATGAGGGCAAAGAAGGCGCCACAGGTCCGGCAAGATTCGGTGGTGCCGCAACCGCCCGTCTCGTTCTGGGCGTGAATGCAGCGCAATACCTCGCCAGGGCGCACCCCCAGCACCTCGTCCATGTTGACATTGCCCAGCATATCGAAAAGCACCGAATTGGCAAAGATGATCTGCCGCTGCCGGTTGAGCACCATGGTGACATGAGGCAGGGCATTGAAGGCAACCCGTACGCCTTCGAGTTTTTCGATCAGGTTCGCCTGGGCTGCCACTTCGCAACGGCTCAATCGTTCGGATAGCACGTTTCCGCCGAATTCAATGGACAGCGCAGATGATGAATCCAACAAACCCCACCTCCTCTCAAGATCGCGATTTCAGCCCGGCAAAGCCCATGGGATGCCATCATCAGCCCGGCAGTGTCCAGAGGTCAATGGTCCCCATCGGGGGTCACTCATTTTCGTTAACGCTATGTTCACAGTCAATCTTTTCGCTTTCCAACCAAGCCATAATCTCCGGCGCTTTCTTGCGCATCAGCCGGAATTCCCCTTGCGGATAGCCGACGATCAACGGCGCCACCGCCTGACAGCCCTCGGGAACGCCCAACTTCGCCTTCACCACCGGGTCATTGAGCAGACCCAGAGCGAAGCCGATCCAGCATGAGCCAAGCCCCATGTCCCGCGCCGCCAGCATGATGTTCTGAGCCGCCAGGGCGCAGTCGATGGTCGGGTTGGGACCGGCCGGTTTGGCGTAAACGACGATCAGCGTCGAAGCATCATAAAAGATATTGTAGTCAGGATCGGTAAAGAGCGACCGGTACTTCTCAAAGAGCGGCCGCGTGTCACAGAGAGCGAGCATCATCGCCTTGGCCTGATCGGAATAGGCTTTGAGCCTGTCCTTGTCCTGGATGACGACAAAAGCCCAGGGCTGGCTGTTCATGGCGCTGGGCGCCTGCACCGCCGCCTCCAGCAAGGCCTGCACCTGTTCGCGCTCCACTTTTTGCTCGGCATATTTGCGCACCGACCGGCGCCCGTAGATGACCTCTCGCAATTCCATCGGAAACTCTCCCAACCATCATTTTTTTCGCGACGATTCGCTGCTATGTTTCTGATTCACGTGACTATCTTTATTTATCGTCGGTTGCGCCCTTCCACTTGATTCGTCCGGCTATCCGCCTTCATCTAACCGGCCAACTCCTGATCCCCCCGCGCCAGCGACGCGAAGGCGCCGGCGGCGGCCAGCAGCGCGCCGGCGAGAAAAGCCGTCCGCAAGCCGGCCATAAACCCGGCCACGCCGTCAACAGCCCCCGGCGCTGCATGGACGCCGGCCTGCCAGGTGACGAGGGCGCTGCTGACGGCGATGCCGAGGACCATGCCCACATTGCGCACCGTCGCCAGCACGCCGGAACCGATGCCGAGGCGGTGGCGGGGAACGCTCCCCATGACGGCGCTGTTGTTCGGCGCCATGAAGACGCCGGCGCCCAGGCCGAAGATGCTCAAGCGCCAGAGGATATCGACGGCCTCGGCGTCAGGGCGCAAGGTCGCCATGAGCAGCAGAGAGACAGCGACGAGCGACTGGCCGGCGAAGGCCAACCGCCGCGTCCCCAGCTTATCGGAGAGGGTTCCGCTCAGGGGCGACATGACGAGCATCAGCGCCGGCGACACGGTCAGGATCAGGCCGATCCGCCCAGGGGCATAGCCGAGCACCTGCTGCATGAAAAAGGGCAACAGAAACATCATGGACGATAAAGCCATGAAGTTCATCAGACCGGCGAAGTTGGCTGACAGAAAGACCCGGTTCTTGAAAAGGTCCAGATCGAGCATGGGCTGCTCCACCCGCCGCTCCCAGGCGACGAAGGAAAGGGCCCCGGCGATGAAGACCGTACTCAGCGTCAAAATGGGGGGTGACGTCCATCCCCATTCCTCGCCATAGCTGCCGGCCAGCAAGAAGGCGCCGAGGGTGAAAAAGCCGAGGGCCGCCCCGAGCAGATCGAAGGATTGGGGGCGGCGATCGCGGCGGTCAGGCACCATGCGCAGGCAGAGGAGAAAGCCGATCAGGCCAACGGGGATGTTGATCAGGAAGATGGCTTTCCAGCCGGCCCAGGTGAGGAGAAATCCCCCCAGGGTCGGACCGAGGGCCAGGCCGACGGCGACGACCATGCCGTTCGTCCCGAGGGCGCGGCCGCGCTCTTGCGGCGGGAAGACGGAGGCGATGATGGCGGGACCGACGGCCATGAACATGCCGGCCCCGACTGCCTGCAAGGCCCGGAAGGCGACGAGGGCCCAGATGGTGGGCGCCAGGGCGCAAAGGGCCGATGCGGCGGTGAAGATGGCGATGCCGACCAGCAAGATGCGCTTAAAGCCGTAGATGTCACCGAGCCGGCCGTAGGTCAGGATCAGGCTGCCCAGCACCAGCAGGTAGGACATGGTCACCCAACTGACTGTGTGCAGGCCCACCTGAAAGAACTGGCTGAAGGTGGGCAAGGCCACATTGACGACGCTGCCGTCGATGGGTCCCATCACACCGGCAGTCATGACGGAAAAGAGGATCAACCAGCGGCGAGGATCGGGAGCGGCAGCAGCTTGGTTCAAAAAGATACTCCCCCTCGTGAAGCGCGGCGTCTGGTGATAAATGGAGCAAGGGGTATGTTAGCACAATTATAACTGACTTCGCCGCTCGCACAAAACAAGAATCTGTGAGATCGGCCCGATCATCGCCACAAGCCCCCCGACACCGCCGTTTTGAGGTCGAACCAGCCGTAGATGGCAAATTCGAGCCCTTCGTCTAGCGCCGGTTGTCGACGACCGTTCCCTGCATCTTTTCATAAAAACGGCGATAGGGGTTGCCGGCCAGGGACCAGACTGTCGATGACGTCAGGCCGGCCTGGAGCAGCCGGTCAAAAGCCGCCGTCAGGAGCCGCCCGCCGACGCCTTTTCCCTGATGTTCCAGCAATACATAGAGCGAGTAGACTTCACCGGAAAAGGGCGCGATGTCAAACCGTTCGGGGCCGCCGGAGGCGAAGCCGGCGATCACACCCGCCATGTCTGGGGCAGTCGGTTGGCCCGGCAGGTCCGCAGCAAGCAATTCACCCGGCAAGTCCGCAGCAGGCGCGTCGCCGGCTTCTTTTAATTCGGCCACCAACAGGAAGGACTTGTCTTTGCGCTGATGGAGAAATTCCTGAAAGTACTTCTCCCTTCCTTCATAAGAAAAGGCGTCGATCATCTGATCAGGCATAATCCCCCGGTAGGTTGTCCGCCAGGTGTCGACGTTAATCCTGGCGATGGCGGAGGCATCTGCGGCAGTCGCTTCACGGACTAAGATAGGACCCATTCGACTCTCGCCCCGTTTCCCCATGATTTGCCGCTGCCGGCATCTTCATATGAAAAAAATCCCTATTCATCAGTATACGGGACAAGGGGCGACTTGGGATCACCATTTGGTTCACAATTCTTACAATTCAGCGCCCGCCGGGGCGCATCGGGCAAAAAAGAACCCCGCCGGCGAAGCCAGTGAGCGCCACCAGCAGGGTTCCCACGGGGTATCCGACGGGGTATTGCTCACTTGATAAACTGACGCAGGGCGGCGACGGCCGCCTCTCCCATTTTGGCGTAACCTGCCCGGTTCGGGTGGCAGTCGCCGGAGGCGAGTTCGGGGTGAAGGGAACGGCCATCGGGCGCAACGAGGGCGGGAAAGAAATCGATCACCGGCAGGGGCGTCGGCTGTATTAGGGCTTGGGTTGGGGTTGGGGTTGGGGCTTGCGCCGGCGCCTGCCCCGACACCTGCCCCGACACCTGCGCCTTCCACTGCCGCAAGGCTGGCGCGAGCATCTCGTCCAGGTGATCAAGCAGCAAGGCCCGAAACTCCAACAGGCGCGTCTGGAAAGGCTCATCGCTCATGGGGCCGGTCAGGCCGATGATGGGCAGGCAGCGGGCGATGAGGATCCGCTCGACCATGTCCTGATAGTGGCGCAGGCTCTTGGTCGGCGAGACCAGGTTGTAGGCGTCGTTGGCGCCGCCGGTGATGATGACGGCGGAACGGGGCTCCACATCGGGGAGGATGTTGATCAACTCGCGGCGCATGTCATCAGTCGTCGCGCCGTTCACACCGAGATTGACGACAGGGCGGGCCAGGGACCGCTCCACCATGGCTGTCCAGGAATCGTCCGGACCATAAGGGTATCCGAAGGTCAGGGAATCGCCGACGGCAAAAAGGGCCGCTGTTTCGTACATGACATTTTCCACCTCGCCATTATTATCAACCATCGACGTCCCCTTCTGCAACTGACCAGGCATTTATCAGAAATCCGAACACCGTTGAAGTCGAAGGCATGGAACCCACTTTTGGTTCAGACGAAAAAAGGCCCGGCGCTTGGCCGGACCGTCGCTGCGATCTAGATGTAGGAGTCGTAAAAACTCCCGGTGCCGAACATCTGGGGCATATAGAGACCGAGATTTGCGTTTTGCATATAGAGGCCATACTGCTGGCGCAGGAGGCTGTTCGCGCCGCCACCGCCATAACGGGCCGACGGAGCGGCCAGCGACGACGGAGACATGGCGGAGACACCCTGGGCAAACTGGCCCACCTTGTAGGCGAAGCCGCCGTAGCCGGCCAACGTCTGTTCGACGCGACTCGGGTTGTCGGCCAGGGTCTGCTTCAGCTTGTCGGCGTCGATCTTCAGCTTGTTGCCGGAGGTGACGGTGATGCCCATGTCTTTCAGCGCGTTGCGGCTGTCGGAGACAAAGCGCTCCATCCCGCGGCTCAAGGTGGAACTGAGCAAGCCGGCGTTTTTCTGGAGCACGTCGCCGGTGCTGTTGAAGGACTTGACGAAGCCGTTGATCTCGCCGGTGATGGCGCTCGCATCGTAGCCGACCTTCACCGCCACGTCGCTGACGGTCGTCCCTTTCAGGGTAAGGTTGACCTTGCCCCCGTCGAGCTTCACGTCGTTGCTCTGGCTCGTAAAGGCCGCGCCGTTGACCTTGTACTGGGCGTTCTGGGCCGCCGTCGTCTCGTTGCCGGCGCCGCTGGCTGTGGCCAGGTTGCCCACCGTGTCGGCCACAGTAAAGGTGTTGTCGGTGCCGGTCTTTTGCGCCGTCAGCTTGAGCTGGCTCTTCGTCACGCCGCCGGCGGTCGTGTCGACCACCTGGGCGGTGACGCCGAGGCCGGAGGCGTTGTTGATGGCGTTGGCCATCTTCGTCAGCACCGTCTTCGCATTGTCGCCGGCGCCCACGTCGACGGAGAGGCTCCTGCTGACGCCGTTGCCGGAGATGGTGAACTTGTTCGTCCCCGCCGCAAATCCGGCGTCGCCGGAAAGGGCGGTCGCCGTGAAGGCGTTGCCGGTGTTCTGCTGGGCCTTCGCCACTTGGCTGACGCCTACGTTGTAGGTGGCAAAGGCGGCGTTTTTAGCAGCCGTGCCCGCAACCGCGGCAGACCCGCCCGCATCGACGCTCCGCTGGTCAAAAACGTTCTCGCCGCCAGCGAGATCCTTCGCCTGCTTCGCCAGATCGACGAACTGGTCGCGGGCGCTCTGGACCGTCGAGAGGTAGCGATTCCGGTTCTCCAGCAGCGTCGAACCCGGCGTAACGGAAGGCACAAAGGGCGTGGCCGCAGGGGCAGAACTCGCGACCAGCGAGCTCACCAGCGATGTCCGGTAGGCGCCGATATACCGGCTATACCCGATGGAACTGATCGAACCAACCATGACGACACCTCCTTCGTGTCGCTTCCCCCTTAGGGAAAACGGTTGTTCGCCATGGTAAAACGAGGATAGATCTCTGCAAATTTATCCTCTCACAGGTTGAGCCGGCTGTCAATCACCGGCAAGGAAAAAGATGCCCTCCCTTCCCACTTTTTATATCGTCAATAAAGCAAACGGGAATGACGGTCTTGCACCCAGAAAAAGGGAGCGGATCGTTGAAAAATCCGCTCCGCGCTGGTGATTTCAGGGGTTTCCGTCTTTAGATTAAACAGTGATGTCAACTCTAGGGTATTGGCAGAATGTTTTTTAAGGGTTACGTCAGATAGAAGTAAAAGGTGTCTTTTTTGTACCTGTCCCGCTTAAGGGGACCGATGTTGGGGTGGTTGGGCTTGTAGTGCTCATAGAGGCGCTTCGCGTCTTCATAACCGGCTGTAACGCGCACATATCCCTTTCCATCTCGGGTGGTCGACTGTTCGTGAGGCGGGAGGTCAGGCTTCGATAAGGCGGACGATGGGGCGGGTTGGTTCTGTGCAGGCGCAGGAGATGGTGTGGGTTGAGGCTGTGCAGGTCCCGTAGTGGTCAAAGAGGCCGATTGTGCCAGAACTTGCGCCGGCGAGGCTTCCTGAAGAGATGACTCGGCAAGCGTCTGGGCAGGCGAAGCCACCTTGCCTGTCGCCGATTTAACCGCCGCAGGTGAAACAGTAACGGTTTCCATATCGTTCGCCGCGGAGGGTTCAGCGCTCGCCGTCGAAGAAGATTCACCGGCACTGCCCTGAGGAGCTTGGACCGGCTTCTCCGTCGTCGCGGCGATTTCGGCTTCCACGTCGATGGAGACGATAGCCTTGCTGGAAAAGGCTTTGGCGACTCGCGGATACTGCAGCAGGGTGACAATCTTCTCCACCTGAGACGGTGTCAGCAGTTCCTGCTCAAAGAGGCGGATGTAAGCGAGCAGTTCGCTTACGCCCTGGGTGATCGGCATGGAGCAGTCGTTCGCCTTCACCCATTTGGCGCATGTAAATACGACGACCGGGCGGACCCAGTCGGCCAAAGGATAGGGAATATTCATCAAGCCCGTATCCTGAAGCCATTTGCCAACCCGCTGGGCATGACGCCAGTTCTGCAAGGTAGGGCTGTCACACTTGACCCAGTTCTTACCCTCCCGCCGCTTCCAATGATCCTTGTGGGCCAGATAAGAACCTTCCCAGGCTTTCGTTTCGATTACGAAAAGACCCTGCGGTCCGACGGCGATATGATCGTTTTGGGCGAACACCTCCGGGTCGGGTTCAACGACCACATCGTTCATCACCACCCAGTTGTCGGGCAGGCCTTTTTTCAGGGCTCTTGCCACTTCCGATTCCCCATCGTCGCCTTTGTTCTCCCGCTTGGCTTGCTCTACGTTAAAAACGAGACCGGCAAGCGGTTTGACAAACCAAGACACCAAGGGAGAAAGGTCTTCATCTATGCTTTTCTTCATGGCGTCCTTTTTTTCTTTTATCTTCTGATCGATACGCCGTTGAAACTCCCTTTTCAACACTTCATCCTGTTCCACCACGCGCGCCATTGGCTCGTCTCCCCTTTGCATCGAAACTTTACGGTTACGGCTTCCTCGCTTGCTTCCATCGAGCATCCCATTGAAAAAGAAAAACCTGCCGACAAACCCGATAAAGCGGCAGGTTTTTTAACTATGCTTTTTTCGCCGTCAGGGGGCATAACCCTTTGTTGGAAAATGTCGATTTATGACAAGTGTCAATCTTCCACCCGGATTAAGACGATTTTTTCCCGAAAAGCGCCCCGTTCCTGTCGCTTCTGATCGGCCAAGGCCTCGATTTCCGACCAGGAGAGCCCATCGGCCCCGGCCAGTGCCACCAAGACCTCCAGGATATCGGCCAGTTCCTCCGGATTACCCGAGTCAAGATATTCCTGCATCTCCTCCTGAAGCTTTTCGAGGAGCAGTTGGCGATACTCGGCGTCGTCAGCAATGCGCATTTCCGGGTACTTGCCGGCGCGGAGGATGATCTGGGGGATGAGGTCGCGGACGAGTTTGTTATGGGAAACAATAGCCATGGTGCGCGCTCCTTTCTTCTCCTGCTGGCTCTTCCCTCACACGTTAACCCTGAGGGACGACCCGCCGCGCGTAATAATCATCGATCTGCCACTGGGCCTCACGTAGGAGCATCTCTTTGTCGCTTGCAGTGAGCTTGGCCCATAGGGAGGGATGCCACTCCACTTCCGTCAATTCGCGGCAGCGGCGGAAGTATCCTTTCCGTTCAAACTTCTCGAAGGGCATTTCGAACAAGACGGCACGGATATTGTCGCTCGTCAGATCACGCACGCGGGCCATCTTCGCCTTGGGCGCTTCAACAGGCAATCCCCGCTCATCCCGTTCTCGATAAAAGCGGGCAAAGCGTTCCACTAGGCCGTCGACACGGACGCGCCCCTCTGCATCGGCCAGTTCCAGCATGGCCGTCAACAAGACCGGCTTATAGGAGAAGACCATATCGGCCTGGCGCACAAAGAGAAAAAACTCATCGTAAATCGGAAGTCTTGGCGGCGTATTCGTCGAACGCCGGATCTCCTCGGCCCGGTCAGGCTCGAAGTAGTAATAAGTCCGCTTGCCGAGAGGTACGGCATGATCGGCCTGGACCTTGCCCTTTTTCACCCAGTTGATCACCGTATCGTCCGATACGCCCAGTTCCATCGCCAGGCGGCGGTGGCTCCACATATGTTCGATGGCGTCCTGCCAGTCAAAGAGATCCACCACTTCGATGTCTTTCAGCCAAAGGTGCAGATGGGCCAGCGCCTCAGGCAGTTCCCGGCTGAGCCGGGACGCCTCCCAGGCCGCCTGCTCTTCGGCGATCTGTTTGGCTGGCGCCAGGGCCAGCCGACCGGCCATATACTCGCGAATCTTAAACAGGCGGTGCAGGTTCAACCCCTGGTTGTAACGGTTTCCGTTGTCGACGAAATCGACTACCAGCAGCGATTCTTTTCCGGGGGCTTTGCGGGTGCCCCGCCCCAACTGCTGGAGGTAGATCACCTTGGAGAGCGTCGGACGGGCCATGAACAGGACCCGCGTCTCCGGGCTGTCCCAGCCTTCATTGAGGATATCACAGGCGCAGAGCACCCGGATAGCGCCTGCAGCGTAATCGGCAAGAATCTGCTGTCGTTCCGTCCGGCCTTGCCGGCCCGACACTGCACGGGCCGGGACTCCTTCGGCGCAAAACAGTTCTGCCAAGCTTTCGGCATGGGCCACATTGACGCAAAAGACAACGGTCCGCTCCCCCGGCGTCAGTTCCAGATAGGCCTGCACAATCAAGCGGTCACGCTCGGGGATGCGCAGTTTCTCCTCCAGGTCTTTTGCCTGATAGCGAAATCCGTTGACGCGCACTGAGGACAGATCGACGTTGGTTTTGACGCGAACGCAGCGGATGGGAACCAGTTCCCCCATCTCGATGGCCATTTTCAGATCCATGCGGTGGGCCACATGCTGAAAGATATCGAGGAGCGACTGGCCGTCCATCCGTTCCGGCGTCGCCGTCAGCCCAAGCATGAACCGGGTTTTGAAGTAGCCGATGACTTCCTTGTATGTACGGGAGGCGGCGTGATGGGCTTCATCGATGACGAGAT
The DNA here is from genome assembly GCF_057715735.1 of Heliomicrobium sulfidophilum. Taxonomy (NCBI): domain Bacteria; kingdom Bacillati; phylum Bacillota; class Clostridia; order Eubacteriales; family Heliobacteriaceae; genus Heliomicrobium; species Heliomicrobium sulfidophilum. The sequence goes on along the minus strand of NZ_JBVTZZ010000005.1, from coordinate 1,888,913 downwards.
AGCCGAACTGTTCGGGTGAAAAAGAGAAAAGGTTGCGACTCACGTATTGGACGCTGCTGACGAGCACCTCTACCGGAGGAGAGATGTTCTCTTCACCCTCGACAACAACGGGGGCGCCTGCCCTTTTGCTTCCTTCCGAACTTTCTGTTGTTTTACTGAGGCTGCGGCGTCCATCGCCGTCCTCTATCGTCACCAACGCCTCCGGCCAGAGACGGGCAAAGGTGCGGGCGGCCTGCTCGACCAGTTCACGGGTGTGGGCCAGAAATAGAACCGGAAGCCCGCTGCGCTTGGCGTCCAAAACCGCCGTTGTCGTCTTTCCCGTTCCGGTGGCGTGTGTCAGCAGGGCGATGGTTTTCCCTTCCTGGCGTAGCCGGGCCAATTCATCCAAAGCAGCAGCCTGATGTTCGCGCAGTTCTAAATCCCCTGAGGTCACTTCGCCAGTCCGCTGCAAGGGCAGAAACTCCGCCCACAACTGGAGCAACGGGTTGTGTCCAAGGAACTGCACCAGCTCGCTTTTCACCTGTTCCCGACTTTGGGACAATTGCCGGTAGGCCCAACGATAGACGGTCCAACCCTGGTAGACGAGGCTGTTCTGACGGATCAGATCGTCGATAAACTTGTCTTTCGCCACCTGCAATGGATCATGATAACGCTGTCCGTCGATCTCCAGGGCAAACTTGTCCACACCGCTCATCAGCGCGTAGTCAATGCGCCTTGGATAACCGTAGATGTCCTCGAAGGCGTACTCGGGGACAAGGTATTGGAGTTTGTCGAGGCCGAAGGTTTCGGCGAAGAGTTCGAAGAAGAGGTCTTCTGAGTTCTTCATTTTTCTTTCTGACATGTTCTTACGTTCCTCAATATTTAAAAAATCAATCCACAAATTTGGTAATTGGTCAATTCGTGAAATAAACGAACATCTAGCCAATCATATCGACCTAAGCCATTTTTCAATATGGGCTCTTCTAGAAAAGGTTTTCCCTAATGGATGCTAACTCCTTAGTAGATGCAACCGTTTCCTTTCCCTTCGAACTAATCGTAATCATTTCAAATAGATGACATTTCCTATTCGCATCCAAATCCAATAAACCCCACCCTCCCTGTCCATTGAAACAGCTAAGACAAAGCAGTCCAGCGCGTTGGCTGAACTGCTTCCCTGTAATTGTTTTTGAATAAGGATAGTTGTATACTAACTAACCAATAATCTGTCTAGAAATCCGGTCGCGCAGGTTAAAAGGTCGTTCAAGATATCGTGAACCATCCCGTGTAAGAGTACAACCTGCAACGGACACATTTACTAATCCTAGTCTTATAAGGTACTCAATCTGTTCGACAAAGTCACCTTTGTTCGAAATTCCCAATGCTTGTTGAAGACGTTCACGAGAAGTTGCCCCTTGTCTACGCAGATAGCCAAGGCAATTTAAATCAAGCGCGTCTAAACCGTTAAAATCTATACCTTTTTCTTCAAACCATTGAGATACCGTTTCGGGAGTAAGTGACTGTGCAATTCGATAATAATCTACTGTTTCCTCTGTTCCTTCATGTGTTATCCCAAAGAAATAGGGAATCATTTCGTATTTAAGAACTCTTACGGCCCGACGAGGTTGACAACGTTTCCGAGCAGCAATTTCGATGCAAACTTGACGTGGTAGTTCATATCCCCCAAGGCATTCCTTCCCATGTAACCAAACGATTCCGATTCCTGCGAGTTCATGTAAAGAGTACGGAGGAAGATATATTTTATCTGGTCTACTATTAAAAGCTTCGGATAGTTTTCCAGAGTCTGTAGTGGCTAACATGATAATTACATTGCCGAAGTCATAATTTGTTCCTTCAATAGTTGTAATTCGAGCGTCATCCATTGCACTTAATAAGGCAGTAGCAACCACGGGGGATATCGCATGTACTTCATCTATAAATATCAAACATTTTTCGATCCGTACATTTCCATGCGAAGTTTTGGGTATTTTTTTCTTCTCTTGAAGTCTTGATATTATCATTTTCGGGTGGCGAAGGTCTGCACCGTTAAACAGCAGCTCCTCCTCGTTCAAAAGTTTTCTAGCAACTGCACGTACTAAACTACTTTTTCCTACTCCTGCTGGACCAACCAACAATTTGTCCGAAAACCTATGACCTGATACACGAGCAAAATTAACTTGATTTATAAGTTGTTGAACGGCTTGATCTTGTCCAATCATCCCAAGCGCGTTAACTTGGGGAGGCCAAGGTAATTCTACCTTTTCATTAGAATTTAACTGTTGAGTAGCTTGTATTGGTTGAGTTATGTTGTACGATGATTTCTGCTCTGCAACATTCTCTGTTACATTCTTTCCTTGTACATTAGAAATAGGCAAGATTTCTTCGACTGAATTTGAATATTCATCAGAGGGAAGCGTTGAAGAGCTCGGGTATTGGAGAACCTCACTTTTTGGGTTGGTTAATGGAGAAGATACAATGGAGGTGTCAACTATTTTCTCCACATTACCACTAACACCTTCAATTAAATCCTGCAACCTACTCTCTGTAAGATTTCTGGCTTTTATAAGAAAAGGTTCTGCTGTTATAACAGTCTCTTGTAGGTTATCATTACTACCTAGCAGAACACGGACAACTTCTCCTTGGAATGTAATTGGAACAGTCTCACCATCTTCACGAAAAAGTGACCGTAATAAAGTACCCCAGCGGCTTCTTAGTTCCGCATCAAAAGATCGTGATTGACATGCCGAAACAAAGACTTCCTTAAGCATCTCACAGCGAGGTGCTGACAAAGGGTCTTCCCCAGCAGTGTTGTCTGGAAGAGCTTTGGCACATGCATCTAAGGTTGCAGTAATTTGATCACATGCATGACTAATTATCTGCCCTTCGTCTGATATAGAGCGACTTTCAGTAGTTTTAACCTCTATACATTCTATAACGAAAGAACTACCCTCTCTTCGGACTGCCATTAAAACTTAATAGTCCAGCATCCCACATGTTCATGTACAAATTATAGAAACGTTCCCTTTGTCGGTTAAAACTGTTTTTACTCGTAGTACGAAGTCGCAAGTTTTTTCTACCTAAAAAATCCATGACAAGAAGCGGACTATTTTGTCCTATCTCTGATACCTTTTGCAGGTAAATAAATAACCAAATGCATAAGCCGAGAACAAGACTTCTTAACATAGTCTGATTGGAGGCATTATCCTTAAGATTTTCACAAAGGGTTGCAATCGCTTGGGTTTGTGCTTTCATTAGGCACGATAGTGTTTGCAATCTTTCTTCACTTAATTCCCCAAGTTTGACTGGGTATGGATTATCCCATAAAAAGGATACTTCATCTAGCAATGGAGTAATAATACGATCTAATGTAGATTCCTTACATGCTATACATTCCTGGGCAAAGTTCAGTATTTTTTCACCATCATCACCAGAATTTTTAAGCACTTGATAAACGAAATATCCAGCGAAACCATCTAACCGTTTTTGGGAGGTTAATACTCTATCAGAAATTACAGTATAATCATTCCCAAAAGAAGGTGAATATGGTTTGTATGTTGCAAAGACAGCATCATCGTTATCGATTATACTATTAATCTGCAAACGTAACAATTTAAGACTTCTTTCATTCAAATCTGTTCCAACACAATCTAAATCTTTTAATATTTGAAGTAGGTTTTCGTTAGTATAATCTCCCCTTAATCCACTTTTGTGTTTTATGACGGCAACCTTATTGAGCATTTCTAAAGTATAATACCGTCCCATTAAAGATAAAAAGAACCCCGTAGCAAAATGAACTGGTTTCATTCTCATTGGTTCATACCCAAGAGCTTCGAAATGAATCTTTTGTTTGTCTACTGGTATATTACTCATGAAGGGTCACCGCCATATATTTTTTCCAATCAGCGGAAAGCTGAATGCGACTAACTACTTGATGTTCGGCATTAAAGGTAATAAATACCCGTTCTTGTTTAATGTTTAAAGCATGTAATTTTTCTAAAAAAACATCAAGGGTATTAGCATCTTTTTCCGGAACGAGATGTCTAGGTAATCCATTACGAATTTTAATTAGGGTACTATATAGCGAATAGTCAATTTTTAGATTTACAATCTGGTTTTGATATTCAAATCGTAACAGAAAATGATCAGGTACATAATCAATAGCGCATGAAAGACGGCGGGGTAACCGTGGCTTTAGAATTTGAAATTGTCCCGATGGAATAGATTGATTTGCTACGTATGAGCGAGTCGGCTTTTCATGAAAACGATGACCGATCCAAAGGTACAGTGCGTCTTTCATACCATTAAACCTTAACGGACAGTAGCTTAAGTTTATAGTCTCGATAAGCTCCTTTTTTATTGTTTCATCCGGACTGTCAATATCTTCGAGTAATAACTTAAAATTACGAGCTGCATCATCTTCAAGTTCAAATACTTTGTCCCCATGAACGTGTTCAAAATAGAATAATCTTTTTATAATCTTGAACCGTTCAATCATATCACGATTTAAACTTACCAACGGTTCTTGATTTTCAACTACCCAATCAGTAGATTTTGTCCCCGACGGTGTCTCTAATAATCTGTCCCATTGGGGGTGACTAAACGAACAAGGGTCGCAGTACTTCTTAAGTGCCTGCGGGAGAGAAAAACGTCCATCTGTTTCGAAAAGTCTCTCTGAGTACCAACTTCCTGGAGAACGAGGAATAAGATTTCTCGAGTTTTTGGAGAAAAATATTCGAGCTATAATGATCCAAAGTTCCCTTATAGGTGCTCGATGACCACGAATAACGAGTCGATAAAATAGATTAAGAAACCGTCTTCGAACGATTGGATGGGAAAGGTGCTTAAAGTTGTTGCTAAATATTGGGTCTATTCCCGCACTGGCAAAATCAACCAAATCAGGATTGTCCAATATGCGTTCGAGCATTTTTGATACAAAATCAGGAACAAGCGGATTACGAATGCTCAAATCTATGACTATTACTTTTCCCTTCGCATCTTCATGTTCCAATTCAGGACCATAAGCAAAACGTTGACGACATTGTCTGTCAACTTCCGCCAATTGCGGAATCAAGTGTTTTCCTTTGGTTCGAAGTTCATATAAAGGATACTCATTTGCCGCTAAACAGTATGGTCTTCCAGTTGCTAATGCTTGACGCCATTCATCTACAATTGGTTTTACATCATTATGTCGAATAACTGCCGTTGCATCGGTTTGTATGACTGCATCAAATTTTAAGAGTTCGTTTTCCAGTCGACGAAGAATATGTGTTTTTCCATCTCCGGCGTTACCCGTTAATATTATGCTAAAGCCGTTCTTAACTTTTTCAATTATGAAAGCTTCTAAATTTTGTTCAACATGTAGTTTCTGAATATCTGCTTCTGATAATTCATCGGCGCAAACTACTGGACCTGCAACAGCTAAAGACTGCCAAAATTCAATTTCTTTAGTAGTTCTTTCATTTTCCTGAAGTTCAGTAGATTTCATAAACGAAGCATCACCGTCCTCGTTGAAGCGTTCAGGAGAATTTACCGGTAATTGTTCGGAAAGCGCCCAACTATTAGTAGTGGCTAACTTGGTTAAAGTATCGGTATTATTCAATCTACTATCTAACCATCTTTTACACCAATAATTAGCTATACGCCCAGTTGCCTCTCTATACTTTTTTGGCATAATAATATACTCCGGTAATTTAACTGATTCGCCCCGTAAGAAATCTAAAGCTTCATTGCATAAAAGTGCTGCATATATTAATCGGTGCTGATTATGTCGCATTAACGCTTCGGGACTAAATCCTAATACCTGCCTGTATACTCGACTTTTCCTTCACGAACAATGCGAGCGGTGCCCTTTTCCATGGCGATGTCTCGCCACATGTCGAGCGATTCTTGACGCAGGTTTCGTTTGATCACATAGTCGACGTTTTCTGCCTGGAAGACCGCCCGGTTATCGGCGCTGTCAAAGCCGGAGTCCATTCGCGCTACCAGCTTTTTCGCACCGCACATGCGAGCGTAGCCAATGCTTTGCTTCAAGAATTCGGGCGTTCCTTTTTGACTGTGGTCTTTGCCTGGACGCAGGTTGACATTGACACAGTACCCTTCCTGCCCAATGTAGGCCAGTATAGGCGCGTATCCATCGTGTCCTTTGTAGGTTCTGCCCACGCCTTCTTTTTTCGAATCGGAGTTGTCCAACGGCGTAACGTCGACGTCGAGCGTGAAATAGTCCACTCCGCCGACGCGAACCGGTGTTAGAGGCGCGTTGACTTTTTGAATCAGACGAGCCGATTCTTCCATCAAAATGGCATTCCATTCCGGGTGGGACGCGACGGCTTTTTCCAATCGTTGTCGTACCGTGGAACTGGATGGAACGGTGTCGATCCCCATGTAATACTGTTAAACCTGCGTTTAGTTTTCTAAATCGAGGGCTGGGACCCTCTCCGAATATACTATTTACATTTTGATAACCTAATTTTTGTTCTAGTACCTTTTCTATTGACCTAACTGTTTCAGGTGAAAACTGTACAGTGCCAAATCCACTGGTATATCCAACTTGATTGAATTTAATTTCTGGTTGATCAGGAGCTATAATTCCCGCAGGAATTCTTAGCCGGTTATATTGACTACTACCTTGAGCATAAAGACTAGTTGTGCCAATGTAAACTAGAGTTGAATCCCGATAAACATGAGCATTTTTTAATTGGGAACTTATGATCGATGGTTCGTTAGCATATCTATCTCTATAATCATCCAGCACCTGAGGGCTTAACAATAATAAAGATGTCAACTTCCCCCCTAATATAAGGTTATATGGTTTAATCGCACCGCAAGTTGTAAGTTCCAACATATTAGAACCAACTCGGGCACTTTTATTTGCCATTAGGGCAGTATTTACAGCAGTCTTGAACTCCTCTTTCTGCAATACATTCAAAGTGTTGGATGGATTTACAAAACTCTGACGGATAGTTCTGAGAGTAAGTCGACTCTGAAGTAAGCGAGCCAAATCAAAAGCTCTTTTTTTTGCTACCAGCATTTTGTGTGCTTTTATAAAAGCTTTTCTAGTAAGGCGTTTTCCTTCAAGTGCTAATAAATCCTCTGAAACCGGCGGTTCTCCTCCGTCAGTCTCTGTTTCTTGAATAAATAGGAGTTGGTCCTCATCACTTAGTAATTCTTTTAATGCATCCTCCCTCAATGAAGCAAATTGTTCACTTTTTCGACGAAGTCGGGCAATAATTTCAGGAGACGGAGTATTTACCTCATCAACATTTACTAATCCCGCGAATTCAATATTTTCTAAAGCTTGTGAAATATTGTATTCAAGCCGATGTAATAAACTTTCTAACTCAACAGTCTCGGATGGTGATTCCAGTATTTCCCTGACATGTTTTGTAAAAGCCTCATATGTCCAACCAATGTATGTATCGCGATCTTTCAATTGCATCGCACTATTGCTTAATGCCGCGATGCCAATTATTGCATGATATGGGTGCGCCGCATCTCGGACAAGATATAAGAGTTGTCGCCCCGGTATAGGAAGCTGTGGGATTACCCATGTAAACCTAAAGTAACGCCATATGTCTCTTAACAATAACCCGGTAAACTGATCTTTTTCATTCGCTTGACCATCACTAGGTACTAATTGAAGATAGGGCTTTACAACATTAAAAAGTAAGCTTTCTCTTATTTGACCATTAGCATTTACAGCTGGTTGCAAGCGAGAATATAACTCTCTACCATCTGCTATTAAATGTAGCACTGATTTTTTGCTTTGTCCTGGTTGCTCCATGTTTTGAATAAAGCGCTGAACAGAAGGATCGCATAGTTGGGCATCTCGAAGGGTAAGTAACTCTTGTCTTGTATAGCTCTTGTACTGTGCTATTTCTGCTTGAGTTAAACGTCGCTCCGGTCGGAAGTTCGGGGAATGAAGCTCAATACCATAACCATCCACATGTACTAACCATCTTAGTCGAGCTAAATCTATTAAAACACGTGCACAGGCCTCATAGACCTCACGATGCCCATTAAGATGCGGATGGCTTTTGGACCAGTTGATTTCAGAATCACATAAATCACAAAATTCAATCGGGAGTCTACGCTCTTGAAGACGCGCAAGTTGTTTTGCTAAAGCTATAAATCTTTCAGCAGCTATTCCTTCAAGCGGGGGAGATAATTGAATGATCAATTTATTACTGCCTCCATATTATGATTATCTAGAAATCTGAACCTATATGGTTAAAGAAAGAAAAATTTCGTGTCAGTCATGAACTGCAATGTTTTAATTTTATTTTTTAGCAGCTATTATATGCCAATTTCTAGTCTGTCAAATAATAATCCTAAATATTAATTGCCCATGGTTACGTTACCGCTATTCGACCTTTTCCCGCAACATCTTACTTAAGCTACTTAATTTCTTTTGCATTCTATTATTTATGTTATATTTAGTTTGTGATTAAAGTAGCCCCCCAATGGTAGTCCTTTTATCTACCATAGGGGGGCTATCAGCTTAACGGCTGTTACTTTATGAGGAAACACGTATCTCCTCACATCCTAAACTTCCCCACAACCTCCAACAACTCCGTCGACATCCCCGCCATTTTCTGCGACGTGGCGCTGATGTCCTGCATCGTCGCCGACTGCTCCTCCGTCGCTGCCGAGATGTTCTCGGTGGCCTTCTTCGAGTCGTCCGTCACGGCGGCCACATGGTTGATGACGGTCATGACAGACTGGGACTTGTTCACCAGTTCCTCTGTCGCCCGGTTCAGCTTATCGACTTCGCTCAGGAATTGGCCCACCGACTGGGCGATCTCCTGGAAGCCCTGGCCGGCCAGGTTGGCGACGCGAACGCCGTCCACGATCCGGCTGGCGCCTTCGTTGATGTTTTCCGTGATGTCACGGATCAGGGTTTGGATGCCGCTGATCCGTTCGGCGATCTGCCGGGCGGCCGTTCCCGACTCACCGGCCAGCTTGTTGACCTCATCGGCGACGACGCCGAAGCCGCGCCCCAGTTCGCCGGCGCGGGCCGCCTCGATGGCTGCGTTCAGGGCGAGCATGTTCGTTTGGGCGGCGATGGATGTGATCATGTCGACGATGGAGCCGATCTCCTGGGAGCGTTGGGCAAGCGTCTTGATCTGTTCCACCGTCTCCCGATTGGTCTCGGCGATCCCTTCCATCTTGGCGACGGCGTCATGAATCTTGGCGTTGCCGTCGTCGGTCAGGGACACCGTATGGCCGACGATCTGGACCAGGCTCGTGCGTTCCCGGTCGACGACCTGGCTGATGTCGATCATCTGTGACGCCAGGTCGCGGGCATTCACCGCCTCCTCGGCCTGTGTCGCGGCGCCTTCGGCCAAGGCCTGGGTGCTCTGGGACACCTCTTCCGTCACGTCGCTGATTTCCTGGAAGGCCGTATTCAGGTGGCGCGACAGTTCCTCCACCCGGGTCGACTTTTCGCGGATATGGGTGATCAGGTTTCGCATGTCGTTCACGTTAGCGGCGATGGCGCTCTTCAGTTCTCCGATCTCATCGTGGTTGTGCCCGTTGTCGTCGAGCAGCACATTCAGGTTTCCCGCCGCCAGTTCTTTGGCCAGGGCGCCCAGGTCGACGATGGGTCGGTAGATCAGGCGGGTCAATATGTAGATGACAGCCATGTTGATCAGGAGCACGACGCCGATCTGGAGGGCCATTTTTTTCTGCATCTCCATATAGGCCGCTGTCATGTCGCGCAGGACGATGACGGCACCCACTTTCCGATGGCCGGCGTCAAAGATGGGGAAGATGGCTTTGGTAAAGACCAACCCGTCCTGCTTGACATCCTGTAAGACCTGACCGTCGTCAGGCAGGTCCTCCACAGTGCCGGCGTAATCGAAGATCGCCGACGCCTTATCGGTCTGGTCCACCAGGACGACGCCGGACTGGTCGTCCCAGTTGTTCGCCAGGCCCCGGTTTTTCCGCAGTTTGGCCCATTCGTTCGGGTCGAGATAATTCTTCTTGATCAGCATCCCGTATTCATAGCCGGTCTGTTCCTTCAGGATGCTCAGGAAGTGGTCGATCTCCTCACCCAATTCCATGTAGCCGATCAACTGCCCCTGGTAGGTGTAGGGCGAGACGACGCGCAGGGCAAAGGCGGTCTTGCCCAGTTCCAGCCCGGCGGCTGTTTTCTTTGTCTCGATCGCCTGTAAATAGGTGACCCGTTTGATCTCGTCGTCGAAGGTCTCTTTCTGGTGGACGCGCAGGAAGGCTTTTTTCTCCGGCTCCGGCGTATGGAAATACCAGTGGGTGATGCGATAGCGTTCCCGGAGTTGTTGGAATAGGGGCGATGTGGCGGCATAGAGCGCCTCCCGGTTGCGCTGCCGGTAGATCTCGGCGATCTGCGGGTTGTTCATCAAGGCATCCATCGTCGATGACATCATGGCCACATCGCCCTGCAGCAGGCGGTCGAAATTCTCGCTGGAGATTTTCTTTTGTTCGATTCCGTAGGTTCGGATTTCGTCGTTGTAGGATTTAAAGATCAATGCGCCGACGGCTGATGTAATGAGCAGGATGGAGAACAGCGTGGCGATGACGATTTTTTTCTTAATGGTAAGGTGACTCAATCGCGGCCCCCTCTTTCATCCCGTATTTGTCGTATGTTGAAAGTATATTGTCTGAGCAAATAGGTTACAAAGGCTGTTCACCGCTTTGACGAACCGTCACAGCGTCATTCTGGGCCTTTTGCTTTCTATTTCTCCTGCATCCTCGCTGAAGATGCTTTCTCCATGCTGCCTCCCGCCTCGGCGGCAGCCAATTTCTTTTCCGACGACCACAATTTCTGACAGGATTCTTCGCTTCTTTGTGGAACAGATATATGTTACATGTTATTAGTTGTTATTATCGAAATCTCAATGCCGGCGGAATCTGCGCCCGTTCTGGGAATGGAGGCAAAACCTATGGAGAATGATTTTTACAAAGCCATTGTGATAAACGCGCCGACCGGGTATGCCTACCATAAGATCATCTGTGATGACGCAGGAAATCCCGTCGACTATGAATTCATCGAGGTAAATCCGTCTTTTGAACAATTAACAGGCTGGCAGGCAGACCAGATCATCGGCCGCAGGGTGACCGAAGTGCTGCCTGCCCTTGGCGAAACAGAATTTGATTGGATCCGCGCATACGGCGAAATTGCCATCCATGGCGGCTGCAAAGAGTTTGAACAATTCTCAGCATCTTTGCAGCGGTGGTATCGCATTACAGCCTATTCTCCGCAACCCTTCTACTTTGTTACCTACTTTATCGATGTCTCCAAAGAGATGAGGCAGTTGAATGAACTCGCTGAACGACTGCGTGTTGAAGCGGAGCTAAGGAATACGGAAGAAAAGTACCGTCTCTTAACCGAATTCGCTTCTGATGTGATCTGGGTCTTCAATATCACCTTGGGGAAGTTCACCTATATCAGTCCGGCGATTGAACATCTGCGCGGCTATTCGGCGGAAGAGGCCATGGCGCAAACGCTGGAGCAGTCTTTGACGCCTGATTCTTTAGCATTGGTCATGGAATCTATTGCCACTGACATTGCCTTTTTCCAGGAGAACCCTGACGCGCCCAATTATTACATCAATGAGATCCAGCAGCCCTGTAAAAACGGCCAAATCATCTGGGTGGAAGTATCGACGAAATTCCGCTACAACGCCACAGGGGAGATCGAGATCGTCGGCGTCAGCCGCAATATCGAACAAAGAAAAAAGTCAGAGGAACGGGTCCGCTATCTCAGTTATCATGATCAGTTGACCGGCCTGTACAACCGGCGTTTTTACGAAGAAGAACTGCGCCGGATCGATTCGATAGACAACCTGCCCATCTCCCTGGTCATTGCGGATGTGAACGGGTTAAAACTGACCAATGACGCCTTCGGACACCTAGCAGGCGACCGGCTGCTGCAGACGATCGCTGCAACACTGAGAAAAGAATGCCGCATCGGCGACGTTCTCGCCAGGATCGGCGGCGATGAGTTCGTGATTCTGCTGCCAAAAACGGATGGCGCCAGCACGGAAAAAATCGTGGAACGCTTGAAAGAAGCCTTGAGCCGTAAGAAACTGGAAAAGGCGATCCTCTCCGTTTCCTTCGGCTGGGGAACGAAGCATGATCTCCGGGAAAACATCTCAAAAGTTTTCACCTATGCAGAAGACGATATGTACCGGCGCAAGCTCTCGGAGAGCATGAGCATGAAAAGCGAGACGATCAAGCTGATCTCGAAAAGCCTCTATGAGAAGGATGTGACAGAGCAGTTCCACAGTGAACAGGTCGGCTACCTCAGCAAGGAACTTGGTGTCGCCCTTGGCTTGAACGCCAACGACATTATTGAGTTGGGCATCGCCGGCATCCTTCATGACATCGGCAAGATCGGACTCGACGCCCACGTGCTCAACAAGCCCGGCCCGCTGAGCCCGCAGGAATGGGCAGAGGTTCATCGCCATCCGGAAATCGGCTACCAGATCCTCCGTTCCGTCCATGAATTTACCCGGATCGCCGATTATGTCCTGGCGCACCACGAAAGAATCGATGGCACAGGCTACCCCAGACGGCTTGCTGCCGACGCCATTCCCTTGCCATCGAGGATTTTGGCCGTTGCCGACGCTTTTGTAGCGATGACGGCGGTAAGACCCTATCGAGATGCACTCAGTGAAGACAGGGCCATCGAGGAACTGAAAAAACATGCCGGAACCCAGTTCGACGAAGCGGTCGCCAGGGTGTTCGTCGAGAAAGTTCTCGGAAAATCCTGGGCATAAACAAGACCCCTCCTATCAGCAGCCATTTCGACGGCGTTAGGAGGGGCCATTTTTTGCCTTTTGCATTCTATGGAACCTGCTTCTCGGCTAAGATGCAATGTCCAAATCTCCACTCGCTTCAGCTTCAAGTGGAAAGGCGATAAAGAAGGTGGTCCCGTTCGGACCTGTTACATAATCGAGCCGCCCACGATGGCGCTCGGCGATGGTATAGCAGGTGGCCAGCCCCAGTCCTGTGCCATGGGCTTTCGTCGTAAAGAAGGGGGTGCCGATCTTGCTTCGGATATCCTCGGGGATCCCCTCTCCCTCGTCGCGGACGGCCAACAGGACGCGCTCGCCATCTACGTATGTTCGGATCGTCACTGTTCCCTTTTGTTTCATCGCGTCCATGGCGTTGTTAACGAGGTTTAAGAGGAGTTGGCGGATTTCATTTTCATCCAGCGCCAACAAGGGAATTCGGCCGAGATCAGTAACGAGATGTCTGTCTATTTTGAAGGCTTGCGCCATCAATAAGGGGTGCAGACTGACGATAATCTCGTTGAGATCCTGCCGCTTTAATTGCTTTGGTTTGGTTTTGGCCAGGGAGAGAAATTCGGTGATGATGTCATTGGCCCGATCCAGTTCACTGATCATCAATTGGAAATACTCGTCATAGGAGACCAAGTCGGCTTTGGCGCCAAAGAGTTGCAGGAATCCGCGCACCGTCGTCAGCGGGTTTCGGATCTCGTGGCCGATCCCGGCGGCTACCTGTCCCACCAGATTCAACCGGTCGAGGCGGGCCAACTCCCGTTCGAACTCGTTCTTTTCGGTCACATCGATGGTGACGTAAAACAAGCATGGCACGCCATCCAATTCGATGACTTCCGTGGTGATGAGCCCTTCCCGCACCTCGCCGCTTTTCGTGGTAAATTTACCGATGATGTTCTGCACCGGCTGGTTGGCGATGGCCCGGTGGGTATCCTGGTTGAGGCATCCGAATTCTTGTTGACTTTTGCCGATGACTTCCTCTCGCGAATAGCCCGTCAACCTCATCCAGGCTTCATTGACATCGACGTACCGGTATCCTTGGATGGTGATGATGGAGATGCTCGCTGGACTCGCATGAAATATTTTGTAAAAACGCTCGGAAGCCACCGACAGTTCCCGGTATGGCGACGTAATCATGTGGACGAAAAGTCCTTTGAATAAAAAGTAATAGTAACAGATTTTCAGCATGTGGATGAGTAGGCTGTTAAAGGAGCGCATGGAGTCAACGTTAGAAAGCGCTCCCACCGGCAAGGCCAGCAAGAAGGCCAAAATGACATATTGGTTATCTCCTTTTTGTTGCAGCGGTCTTTGCCGCAACTGCATGATGAGACTGGCGAAAAAAATAACCGTGATGCTGTATTCAATCACTATATTCGCCGTTGTGGCCCCGCCCTGACCTTCAATAAACAGCGTTGGAAAGAAGCCCGGAATGGAGACAATGGCGAGGGAGATCGTCGATGTTCCCAGCAGCGTCAGAAAGAGCCATGCCCACCGATTTATCCGGAAGGAAATGCCGGCAGAAGCGATAAGAAAAATCGTGGATTCAACAAGTCGCTCGGTCAACCAGAACCGGCCTGCCACATGATGGATTCCCGTGGGTATCGCCAAGATTCCGAGAAAAGCGCAGACATGAAGAATCGTCAACAAACCGACAGCCAGAAATCCGAAGCCAAAGAGATGGCTTTCCGGCCTTCCTTTATCAAAGAGAATCCATGTGATGATAAAGCCGGACAAGGCGAACAACACGCAGAGGAGTTCGAAAACTGCATGCAGGACAAAGTGTTGTCTTTCCCATAAAGGTAAAAAAATGGTCGCAACCAGACAGGCTGACAATAGCACCGCTGCATAGGTGAATCCTGTCGATGACGTAACCATGGCCTGCGCGTTCATGCGCCACTCTGGCGCTGCTGCCTCACCGCACCCTTGACTTTTATACCTCACTGTATGCCTCTCCCTAGTGTCTCATATCTTTATAATAGTTTTATTATGCCTGATATTCCGAGAAAACCTTGTCGAATTGTGGATGTAAAGTAAAAAAACACGCCCGATTCTCAGCCACTCCGGAGAATCGGGCCCAATCTGAACAGATCCCCATCGGCCGGAAAGAGGTAGTCAAACTGGGAAGAGGTACTGAAAATTGATATTGATGTGGCGGTATCTCCAAAGCCGGAGCGTTCTCTCGATGTGAAAGCGCTGGAGTAGAGGAACCATACCTTTCGAGGAACATGGACCGTCTATTCCATCCGCTACAAGTAGTATTCAGAAACAAGTCGTTTTTTTGCGCTCCTCAACAGGGCCAAAGCAAGGTTTTGCATCCTTTGTGTCTAATACGTATAGGGATTGAAGCGATCAAACCTACACGAAGTCGTATTTTATTCGCCAAAGGAGGACAAGCCATGCCGAACGAATCGGTGAACGGACGAAAATATGAGACGACCATCCAGATGATCCGCCATGAGGTCTTCCAGCAGGTCGCCAAGATGGCGATGGAAGGAACCTTGCAGGAGCATCGCGAGTTTATCCCCACTGTTGTCTTTCAAGGAAATAAGGCGCGCTTTCGCTGCTGCGTCTATAAGGAGCGGGCCGTCGCGGCCGTGCGGGTCCGCTTGGCCTGCGGGGAGGCGCCGCCTACGGAGTCGGCGACGAAGGCGTCCGAGAACGTCGATAGCGCATCCGCCAGTTCGCGATCCAGCGGGAGCGGTGCCGTGGCGGTGAACGTCAACAACGCGAAGGAGGACAGCAGACCTGCTGTGACCGACCCGCTTGTCCGCGTCATCGACATCGCCTGTGATGAATGTCCCGTTGACCGCTTCACTGTCACCGGTGCCTGCCGTGGTTGTATTACCCATCGCTGCATCGAGGCCTGCCCTGTCAACGCCATCGCCCAGATCAACCGTCTCGCCTACATCAACCAGCAAAAGTGCATCGAATGCGGCCGCTGTCATCAGGTCTGCCCCTACGGCGCCATCACCGATATGCAACGCCCCTGCATCAAGGCTTGTCCCGTCAAAGCCATCCAGTACGGCGAGGACAAAATCGCTCGCATCGACCCCAACAAATGCGTCTCCTGCGGCCACTGCGCCATCAGTTGCCCCTTCGGGGCTATCTCGGACATCTCCTACATCCCCCAGGCGGTGGAGATGCTGAAACCCCAAGACGGCACTATCCATGCCGTCCTGGCCCCCTCGGTGGCCAGCCAGTTTCCCGGCGTCACCATCGGCCAGGTCCACCATGCCTTGAAAAGACTCGGTTTTGCCGCCGTCCATGAGGCAGCCCTCGGCGCCGACATGATCCTTGACCATGAGGCGAAGGAGTTGGCGGAGAAGTTGAAGGAAGGCTCTTTCCTGACCAACTCCACCAACTCCTGCTGTCCCGCCTTCGTTTCCCTCATTGAAAAGCGTTTCCCCACGCTGACAGGGAACATCTCCACCTCGGTATCGCCCATGGTGGCGGTGGGGCGTTATGTGAAAAAGCTGCACCCCGGCGCAAAGACGGTCTTCATCGGCCCCTGCTACGCCAAGAAAGTGGAGATCGGATTGCCCAAGAGCAGCGACTATATCGACCTGGCCCTCACCTTCGAAGAGATCCTGGCCATGTTTGACGCCGCCGGCATTCAACTGTCTGAGTGCCCCGACGAGCCACTTCAGCAGGCTTCTCCCTTCAGCCGCCGCTTCGCCCGCTGCGGCGGTGTCGCGGAAGCCATCGCCCAGGCGCTGAAGGAGGCTGGCGTGTCGGTGGAGTTGAAACCGGTCCAGGTGGACGGCCTCGATGCCTGCATCAAGGCGCTCCGGCAGGCCAAGGTGGGTCGCCCGCCAGGCAACTTCATCGAGGGCATGGCCTGCGCCGGCGGTTGTGTGGGCGGTCCGGCGTCGCTCAACCACAACCGCAAAGCCCGCCAGATCATCGATACATACAGCGAGGAGACAAAAGCCAAGACCATCGCCGAAGCCCTTTCCTGCATCGACTGCGGATAAACACAGCGGCGCCAGGCTCCAAATGCGAGAGCCGGCGCCGCTGTCTTTGTTTGGATGCGCCAACGATTCCCTCTGTTTTTTCCGAAGGATTCTCTTTGTTCCTGGCGAATACCGCTCATAAGATTGAACAGAAGGGAATGCAACTGTGAGAAAACTGCTAACTTTTCTCGCCGTCGCGGCGCTGCTGCTCGCCGGTTGGCGCTTGTTCTCCCCTTTCGGGTCGGGCCTGTCCGACTTTCCGCGCCCATCGGATATGACGGATCGCTCGAATCGGCCCGGCTTGTCCGAAAAGCTTAACCTTCCTTCCTTCCAAGAAGTGCAGGCTTCCCTTCATAAGTGGACAGAAGCGGTGAAAGACCGCCTGACGGGCCTTGATTACAGCAAAGCCCAGGTCACCGTCGTCGATGGTCTCAAAAGCGGCGTCGACCGCGTCAAAGAAGCCATGGACGATCCGGAGCAGGTGAAGGAGCAACTCAACCGCCGCCTGAGCGAGATCATCAACAATGTGGAAGCGATCAACGACCAGCTACTCATTCAGGGCCGGGACCCTCGGGAACTGTTGGCCAGGCACTTCGGCAACCGCCACCTCCCCCGCCCCGCCGACCCGGAGACGATCAGCCGGAGCCAGAAGACGTCTACGGGCATCCAGATCCTTGCCGGCGACAGCGGCGTTCCGGAGAGCATCGTCCGGCAGGCCGCCGAGACGGTGCAGGCGACCGCCCTGCCGATCGTGCAAGCCAAGCTGGGCCAGGCGCCCTCCGACCAGACGGTGGTCGTCCTCTACTCGACAAAGAGCGCTTACCGCAACGCCCTGGTCGAGGCAGGCGTCGAGGCGAATCTGATCACCCCCATCGTTGAGAACACGAACGGCATCTGCATCGGAACAGACGTCTGGATCCCCCTCTACTCCCTCCAGGATAAATCGAGCCTGGCCAACGTCCTCACCCACGAGTTGGTCCATGTCGTCTTCAACGAGCAGGGCCTCGGCAGCAAACTGCCGACTTGGGTCAACGAAGGCGTCGCCTGGGACGCCGGGATGACGGCGGTGAAGAAGGTCAACCCCGCTATGGCGCGCCGGCTGGCCAAATCCCTCGACAGCCAGATCGAACGGGCCGCCAGGGAGGGTCGCATCCTCCCCCTCTCCGCCTCGGAAGAAGATATCCTGCGCGCCGATTACAATGTGGAGTGGCAGGACTATCTCGCCGTCGACCACCTGATCAAAAAATACGGCGAAGAGCGACTGCGGGCCTTTTTAGCGGGCGCCCGGAACAGCGGTGTCGCCGCCAGCTTCCAGGCCCAGTACGGTCTATCCATCACGCGCTTCGAGCGGGACTTTGCGGCAGGGTTGTAGGCGCAAGAAAAGCGTGAGGGCAGTTCCCCACGCTTTTCTTGGTTTGCCTGTTCACTGCTACATTTAACCGGCGTATCCGTAACCAAAGCCAAAACCTGTGCCCAGGATGGCGATGATGATGATCAGGATGGCGAGGGCGACGATGCAGTTGCCGATATAGCCGCCTTGTGCGCAAGCAGGACCGACAGGACCACAATGACTCATTAGGAAACCCTCCCTTCGACCTTTTTTAGAGCACTTGCTGGATCGTCACCGGGCTTTTCCCGATAAAGTTACTGAGCGGTGTAACCAAATCCGACGATGCTGGGGTAAAAGGCGCCAATCACGATCAGGGTGATGACAAGACCGGCGACAACGCCGAAACCGGTGCCCACATAACCATAACCACCCATGCCTGCAGCCTCCTTTCCGATGGAATCTGTTTGTTAGTACTGCCTCCAATAACAAGGTATGGAAAACAATGGTCCGGCGGTACAAAAGTAACCGCCGGACCATTGTTTTTTCGTATACTCCCGCCCTGATTTGGCGACACCTAAGAATGAGCTTTGTTCGACTTTTAGTCTTCCAACAGGCATTTCGTGCGTCATCCGAGGAGGATTCCCTTGGTCAGCAATCTGTCGATCCTTTCTATGTCCCTTTCGGTGCTGTTCTCCATCGGGGTCCCTGTCGGCCTGCTGATCTACCTGCACCAGCGCCACCAGATCTCCTGGAAGGCGGTCACCATCGGCGCCCTTGTCTGGTTTTTCTTTACGCAGGGCCTCGAAAAGATGGTCCACGTCTATGTCCTCGACGTGAACCCCTTCACGGCCGCCTTGATGAAAAGCCCCTTCTGGTTCGCCCTCTACGGTGCCTTGGTGGCCGGCATCTTTGAGGAGGTCGGCCGGTATATCGCCTTTACAGCCTGGCTAAAGCAACTCCGGGCCTGGAAGGACGGCCTCGCCTACGGGCTCGGCCACGGCGGCGTCGAGTCGCTCTTGATCGGCGGCATCATGGGCGTTCAGTCGGTCCTGATGGCGCGCATGATCAACACAGGAACCCTGGAAAACCTGGGGAGCAACCTGCCTCCCGCGGCGCTGGAACAGGCGAAAAACCTCCTGTTGTCGACGCCGCCCATCGCCTTCCTCGCCGGGGGAGTGGAGCGAATCATTGCCCTCGCCATGCAGATCGCCCTGTCGTTGCTCGTTCTCTACGGGGTGCGGCAAGGAAAGATCTTATTCCTCTTCGCCGCCATCGCCGCTCATGCCATCATCGACTTTCCCGTCGCCCTCTACCAATCGGCCCGCTATGACACGATCTATCTGATGCTCTACCTGATCGCGCTCTTCGGGGTCTCCCTGCTCTTTATCTACTGGTCGAGGCGGTTTTTTCCGGAAGTCGCCGAGGAACCCGCCGGCGCACCGACAAAAGAGCGCGGCCGTGGCGGAGAAAGAGGCCGGGAGAACGGCCGTGAGAAAAAGAAGAAGCGGTGACCATCCCACATACACCCTACGGCAGGTAGATGACCCCTTCATCAAAGACTGTGATCGTCTCCAAGCCGTTGGCGCGGACGACAAGGGTATCTTCGATGCCGACAGCTCCTTCCGGGAAGATGAACTTCGGTTCCAGGGCGAAGACCATCCCCTCTTCCATCGGCATGTTGACGCCTTTGGCGAGGACGGGAAGCTCGTCCAACTCGATGCCGACACCGTGGCCGACGAAGGCCACTTTTTCTTTGTGGCCCATGAAGTGATCGGCCAGGCCGTAGTCCTTCGCTTTTTCCAGGGCGAAGTCGTACAGTTCTCCGCCGGTCACGCCCGGGCGGGCCTTTTCCCGCAAACCTGCGAGGATCTCCAGGGCAACCCCGTGCGCCCGCTCCAGGTGAGCCGGCAGCCGGCCCATGCAGAAGAGGCGGGACTGGTCCACGCCGTAGCCATCGATGACGCCGACCTGGTCCACCATGACCGGCTCGTCGCGACCGATCGCCTTAGTGCCAGCGCCCATCGTGAAGGAGGGATTGAGGCCGACGCCGCCGATAGGCCCCTCAAAGAAAGACGGCACCGCCAGGTTGGCGCCGGAGAGGGTGTGACCGTAGCTGATGTCCATGTTGAACCCGCGGGTCCTCGTCAATCCCTGGTGTCCGTGGCGGCGGAAACAAGCCTCCACCTCAGCGGCCAGTTCCAACTCGGTCATCCCTTCACGCAGCCATTGAGGGACATTCCCGAAGACGATCCGGTTCAAGGCCGCCGCCTCGCCGAGCCGTTCCAATTCAAAGGGCGTCTTGACAGCCCGGGCTGTCCGGATCAGGGAAGATGCGTCCTCAATGCGGCTGGCGGCGAAGAGCTTCTGGTAGCGTTGGAAGTGGAGTACCGGCAGCACGTCCAACTCCATCCCAAGCCGCGCCGGGACGCCGAAGCCGTAAGCGGCCAGCATAGCCGGCAGTTCCTTGGGGTTGTCGAGGGGGACAATCTGTTCCAAGGCTGACTCCTGCCGCGCCCGCTCCAGGTTGCGTTTGACCATAAGCAACGCTTTGCCCTCAGCCGGGATGTAAAGGTGGGACCGCTGGATGGTGCCGGAAAAGTAAAAGAGATCGGCGTTTTGCACGATCAGTACGCCATCCAGTTCTTTCTGGCGCAGCATCGATTGGAACCGGACGATCCGTGTCTCCAATTCTTCGGCGGGTGTATAGCGCATGGGCTCATCTCCTTCTCTCTTAAAATTCAAACTGGATTCGGTTCGACGCTGTGTCTCTATTGTTCATCGATCAGTGGGAAGATCTCCGAAGGGTGGCTGATCAGCCCCTTGGCCCCGCTGGACAGCAGCTCTTCGGCCGGACGGAAGCCCCAAAGGACGCCGATGGCCGCCATGCCGGCTCCGTTCGCCGTCCTCATGTCTGTATTCGTATCCCCCAGATAGAGGATGTCCGCCGGCGCGAAACCAAAGCGCGCGGCGATCTCCAGAGCTCCGGCAGGGTCAGGCTTTTTCGGAACGGACGGACGCTGGCCGAATACCATGGCAAAAGGCCGCTGCGGGAAAAAGTGATCGGTCATCTCGACGGTCCAGTCGTGGGGTTTATTCGATAAAATAGCCATCGGAATGCCCCGGGCCGCCAGACCTTCGATCATTTCCGTCACCCCGGCGTAAGGGCCGGTTTTCACGGCCCAGTTCCGTCCGTATTCCGCTTGCATCCCGGCCAGGCAGCGCCGATGCGTCTCGTCGTCTCGTTTGTCCTCCGGCAAGACGCGCTGGACCAGCGTGACCATACCGTCTCCGACGAAATACCGGTAGGCATCGACGGGATGGGTGGGAAAACCGGCGCGGGAGAGCACACGGTTCATCGAATCGGCTAGATCGGCCAGGGTATCGAGCAGGGTTCCGTCCAGATCAAAAATAACGGCCTTGTATGCCATGAGATCACTCCCTTTACAAGATGTCCTTGCTTCCTTTTTTTATTGGCGGCTCAGGCCGGGAATCCCTTTTCCCCTCCTGAAAAAGGTTGATGCGAAGATTTTTCACAATTTTTCCCCTTTTCGCCGCGTCCCCCTCTTATTCCAGGCAAGGAAAATATGTATAATGTAATTGCGATTGCAAAAGACATGCTTGAACAGCAGGACCAAACCCTATTGCCCGTAAGGCGGTGATCTTCTTGATCATTCCATCGGATGCCTCCGAGACTCTCCTGTCGGTCCTCCGGGAGATCCCCTTGCCCTTGGCGGTCGTAAACGCCGACCATACCATCCGCTTTTTGAATCCTGCCGCCGAAGGCTTGACCGGATGGGACAGTCAAAGGGTCACCGGTCGTAAATGCAAGGATTTTTTTCACTTTGATACAAAAGAGGCAGCCGATCCGGCTGCCGGGCAGTCCGGCCCTCCGGCCGTCCCAGCCGTCTATTGCGGCCGGATTGTGACACCGGAGGGAGAGTCGCGATCCCTCTGCGCGCAGGTGAGTTCCATCGCCCTGAACGACGAAAACAAGGTATTGCTGTTCACCCTGGAAGCGGTGCCATCGGAAGATCAATGTCTGCCAACTTGCTCGCCATCCTGTTCGCCATCTAGCAAAAACACCTGTCGAAGCTTGGTTGGAAAGTATTGCTCGCTGCTCGAACAGTGCCGGCAGATGGAAAAAGACCTCCGCGAAAGGGATCAACGTTTTCGCGATGTGGAACGGGCCTTCGACGAGTTTATTTGGGAACTTGACGCAGAAGGCCGGTACACCTATGTGTCGCCCCAGATCCGTTCCATCTTGGGTGTCACCCCGGAAGAACTGATCAGCCAGCCCGTCCGGCGATACGTCTATCCTGACGATGCGGAACGATTCTGGAAGGGTTTCACGAATGCCGCCGTCAATAACGGGATGGTCCGTAACCTGGAATACCGGCGGCTCACCGCTACCGGCGACCTGCGTTGGCTGAGCGCGAATGGCGTTCCGGTCATCGATGAAAAGGGTGCGGTGATCGGTTTTCGCGGGGCTACACTCGATATTACGAAGCAAAAAACGGCGGAGGCCGCCTTGCGCGACAGCGAGGAACACTACCGATCCATTGTTTCGGCCATCGCCGAGGGCATGGTGGTCCAGGAGCGCGATGGGCGGATCGCATCGTTTAACAAAAAGGCGCAGACCATTCTGGGTTTGACGGCCGACCAGTTGCTGGGACGGACCTCTTACGACCCGCGCTGGCGAGCCGTTCGCGAGGACGGCTCGCCTTTTCCCGGCGAGGAACACCCCGCTATGGTCTCGCTGCGGACCGGGAAGCCCTGTCACAATGTGGTCATGGGCGTTCATAAACCGAAAGGAGATATGTCCTGGCTTCTCGTCAACGCCGAACCGCTCTACCGTCCGGGCGAAGACGCTCCTTTCCGGGTCGTGGCAACCTTTACCGATATTACGGAACGGCGCAAGATCGAAGAAAAATTGCTGGAAACGAGAGAGCAGTTGAAGAACCTCTTCAACAGCCTGAACATCGTCTTCTGGTCTTACGATGTGTCACAGAGCCGCCTTTTGCAGCTTTCGCCAGCCTGTGAAGGGCTTTTCGGCGTGCCGGCGAAGACCTTTTTCGATCAGCCGGGAGCCTGGATTCAGGCGATCCACCCCGACGACCTGTCTCGCTTGAAGCGCATGGCCAAACGGGTGCTTGTCGGTAAAGCCGTTCAGGATGAGTTCCGGATCGTCCGCAAGGACGGCGAGGCGCGCTGGGTGAGCGGTCATGTCATCCCGGTAACCGACACTGCTGGGACGGTGAGCCGTCTCGATGGCATGCTCATGGACATTACGGATAAGAAAGCCGTCGACGCAGAGTTGCAGTTCGCCAAGGTCCGCGCTGAAGAGGCCAGTTTGGCCAAGAGTTCTTTCTTGGCGATGATGAGCCATGAGATCCGGACCCCCATGAACGGGATCATCGGCATGAACGAACTGCTGCTCGGTACAAGACTGACGACGGAACAACTAGACTACGCCCAGGCGGTGCAGGAATCGGCTGAACTCCTGCTCAACGTGATCAATGACATCCTCGACTACTCCAAAGTGGAAGCCGGCAAGATGGAGTTGGAGACGATCGATTTCGATCCTGTATCGGTCATCGATGGCGTGGCCCGCCTGCTCCGGGGCAAAGCCAAGGAAAAGGGCCTCACCATCACCACGTCCATCGCCGAGGAGGCGCGCTTCCTCTTCCAGGGCGACCCGGGACGTTTACGGCAGGTGTTGCTCAATCTCGTCAGCAACGCCGTCAAGTTTACCGACAAGGGCGCCATCGACATCCGCGTCTTCTCAGTTTCCGAAACTGATTCCCTGGCTACGGTCCGCTTCGAGGTGTCTGACACGGGCATCGGCATTTCGCCGGAGATCCGGGACTGCCTATTCCGACCCTTCAGCCAGGGAAACACGTCGATGACGCGCAAATATGGCGGAACCGGCTTGGGTCTCGCCATCTCCCGGAACCTCGTCGAACTGATGGGCGGCAAGATCGGCGTCCAGAGCAAGCCTGGCGAAGGCTCCACCTTCTGGTTCACCTTGCCGGTGCGCAAAAGCGCCTTCACGGTTTTGCCTGTTGACACCGCCGAGGTCACCTTGAATCATCTTTCAAATCCCCCAGCTCATCCCTCGGCTGATCATCCTGCCAAGCATCCCTTCAACCATTCCACCAATCATCCCACCAATCATCCCACCAGTCACCCCCTCAACCAACCCGTGATTCAGCCTGTGGTACATCCCGCTCGTTCCCCGGCTCATCATCCCACCCATCCCCCTGCTCATCCGGCTCATCCGGCTCATCATCCCACCAATATGGATTTTCCGGCTCCCCTCCCGCCGCTTCGCAAGGTGTCCATTCTGGTAGTGGAAGACAATCCGGTCAATCAGAAGCTGATCACAGCGCTGTTGCGAAAAATGGGTCTCTCCGTCCGCTGCGCCGGCACCGGTCTCGAAGCTATCGACGCTTTGGGCGAAGAGGGTTACGCCCTCATCCTGATGGACTGTCAGCTTCCCGATCTCAACGGTTTTGAGACGACCCAGATCATTCGTGACAGTGAGATCGAAACAGGCCAGCACATCCCGATCATCGCCATGACAGCCCTGTCCATGCAGGGCGACCGCGAACGGTGCTTGCAAGCGGGGATGGACGATTACATCAGCAAGCCGATCGACAGGAGACAGTTGACGGCCATGCTCGCCCGCTGGCTGAGCCTGGGCGCTGACGAGGAAACGGGAACCGATAAAAGTGTCTCGTAGAATCCTCTAGGTTTTACAGCTTGGGCGGCAACCTAAAGGGGTCTAAATACGTCAAAATCCGCTCAATCGTTTATAGTAAAAAAGGGACTGACCCGCACACTCATTGGGTCACTCCCTTTTTTCTTACCCGTCTCTTACTCCTTCGGCGGGCGATGGTTGAAGACGACGATCCGGCTTTCCGTCATCTCCCGGACGGCGTAGGCGGGACCTTCTTTGCCGGAGCCGCTGTGTTTGACGCCGCCGTAGGGCATGTTGTCGGCGCGGTAGGTGGATACGTCGTTGATGATGACGCCGCCCACCCGGATCTCGCGGGCGCAGCGGAGAGCCACGTCGAGGGAGCCTGTAAATACGCCAGCCTGCAAGCCATATTCGGAATCGTTGATCCGGTCGAGGGCTTCATCGAGGGTTTTGTAGGTGGCCAAGCAGACGACCGGGCCGAAGATCTCCTGGCACCAGACGCGCATCCCTGCACGCACGTCGGCGAGCACCGTCGGCTGCACCAGGGCGCCCTGCCGGGTTCCGCCTGTCAGCAACACAGCGCCGCTCCGGAGGGCATCTTCAATCCAGTCGATGACCCGCTCCGCCTCTTGTTCGCAGATGAGGGGGCCCACATCGGTGGTTATGTCGAGGGGGTTGCCAACGATCAGTTCTTTCGTCCGGGCGACGAGTTCGTGGGCAAAGGCGTCGGCGATGCTTTCATGGACAAGGATGCGCTGGACGGAGATGCAGATCTGTCCGGCATTGGCAAAAGCCATGCGGGCGCATTGCCGGGCGGCCAGTTCCAGGTCGGCGTCTTTGTGTACGATGGTGCCCGAATTGGCGCCCAGTTCCAAGGTCACTTTACGCAGTCCCGCCCGCTCACGGAGCCTTTTTCCGACGGCATAGGAGCCGGTGAAGGTGTAGTAGTCGATGCCCTGGTTCTCTAAGAGCCACTCTCCGACCGTCCATCCGGGGCCGATGACCATGTTCAGCCAACCTGCCGGCAAGCCGGCTTCCTGCATGTACCGGGCAAGGGCGAGGGCAGACAGGGGGGTCGTTGAGGCCGGTTTGGCCACCACGGCGTTGCCGGCGGCGATAGCGGGGCCAACCTTGTGGCAGAGCAGCTTCAAAGGGTAGTTGAAGGGGCTGATGGCGCAGACGACGCCGACAGGCACGCGGATGGTGAAGGCCATCCGGTTTTCCGAGCCCGGAAAGGCTTCGACGGGGACCGTCTCGCCGGTAATGCGCAAGGCTTCCTCGGCAGAAAGGCGGATGGTCTCGGCAGCCCGCCCCACCTCGGCCAGGGCGTCCTTCAGGGGTTTGCCCGCCTCGGCGGCAATGAGACGGCCCAACTCCTGTTGGTTTGCGAGGAGGAGTTCCCGTGTCTTCATCAGGATGCCATAGCGCTGCTGGGCGGTCAGCGGCTGTGCCAGGGCGCGCCGCGCCGCCGTCACAGCTGACGCCGTTTCAGCCTCACCGGCCTGGCTGACACAGGCCAACAGTT
This sequence comes from Heliomicrobium sulfidophilum, assembly GCF_057715735.1. Classification (NCBI taxonomy): domain Bacteria; kingdom Bacillati; phylum Bacillota; class Clostridia; order Eubacteriales; family Heliobacteriaceae; genus Heliomicrobium; species Heliomicrobium sulfidophilum. The sequence goes on along the minus strand of NZ_JBVTZZ010000005.1, from coordinate 1,862,647 downwards.
CTCCCGAGTATTTATCGCGGACCTCTAGCAGGTCTTCTGTCATCACCCATGCGCCGTCGATCAGCAAGCCCATCGGTTGCGCCTTTTCCATGTGGTCTCCCTCCAGTCAAAGACTTGGTTTTCTTAAAATATCGTACCAAGTCCTACTGAAGCTGTCCAGATTTGGGATCGTTCCCCTCTGCTTTACCACATTTTTCTGTTTTTCTGAAAGGTGTTGCGCAACTACCGCCCGCCTTCGCGCAAGACTTCCCGGATGATGTTGTAATTTTCATCGCGCGTGTCGATGAACCCCTGGATCGATGATTCGGCCATGACCTTTCTCCCCTTGTCGGTGCGGGCGAGGGCCAGCAGTCCTGCTTTCAACCGGTCGACGAGGTCGCTGTTCAGCCGGCCCCGGGCAGCGATGCAGTCTTTGGGGATCGGCTCCGTTTCGGCCAGGTAGACCAGGTCGTTGACAGGCAGGTTGCGCTTGCGGGCGTCGTCGATGGCCTCGGAATAGGTGGCGCCAGCTGCGACTTCGCCTTTGAGGACCGTTTCGATGACACGGCTGTGGGTCCCCTGGAAGATGATCTCGCCCAGATCCCTGTCCGGGTTGAGGCCGGCCCGGCGCAGCAACAGGCGCGGGTAGGCGTAGCCTGAGGCGGACTGGGGATCGACGAAGGCCATCCGCTTGCCTTTTAACGCGGAAAGGTTCGCGATGCCGCTCCCCTTGCGGGCGATGATGTAGCCCTTGTAGGATGCGTGGCCGTTGACGATCGGGGTGGCCAGCGGGATGACCTTTCCCTTCGCAGCCGCGTTGACGTAGGCCAGCGGCGAAAACCAGCCCACATCGGCGATCTCATCGATGAGGCAGTCGGCCAGGGCGTTGTAGTCAGAAGCGATGAGGATGCGTGGCTTGACGCCGAGGTTGTCGCAGAGGGCGGCGATGACAGGGAGATACTGCTGGCGAATGGTGTCGGGGCTCAAGGCGGGGTTGATGCCGATGACCAGTTCGTCTTCCCCCTTGAAGCGGGCCGCCTGTTTTTGCAGATGATGGACGTTGCTGTTGAGCCCTTCCGCCAGACCAAGCAGTTTGCCATGGTGTTTCTCCTGATCGCGGACTCGGGACATGATGTCCTGCATGCCGTCGCCAAGGGAAACGAAGATGGCGGCCAGTTGTTCCGCCCCCTCGGCGTGCTGGGCCGTGGCCTCGAAGAGTTCCTTGTTCAGTTCGGTGATCTCGCCGAAGGTCTTGACTGTATGGGAGAGAACATCCCGGCCGGACCGGACATCCTCTGTGATGGTATTCAACTGTTTGGAACTGAGATCGGCGCCGGCAGCGACGATATGGATGTCTTGATTGATCTGGTCAGCCGCCTTTTGAATCCCCTGGGCTGACTGGGCGCTTTTTTCAGCTAGTTTGCGAATCTCTTCGGCCACAACGGCGAAGCCCCTTCCGGCTGTGCCGGCGCGGGCGGCTTCGATGGAGGCGTTGAGGGCGAGGAGGTTCGTCTTTTTGGCGATATCACGGGCTTCCCGGACAAAGCGGGCGATCTGTTCCGACTCTTCGCGCAATTTGAGGGCCGCCTGAGCATATGTAAGCACATCGGAGGCGATCCGTTGCAGGAGGCGTTCCGCCTCGGCGACTCTTTTTTCACCCTCACGGGCTTCTTCGAGACGGGACGCCGACAGGTCGGCCACTTTCCGAGCCCGCTCCTCAAGCAGCCGGGCCACGCCGGTCATCTCCTGCAAACGGGCCGAACCGTCGAGCAGGTCCTGGCCGTTGCGCTCGGTGATCTTGACGAGGCTGCGGGCCACTTCCGCCGTTTCGCCGACGGTCCATTTGACCTGGTGGGCGTCGAGTCCCAGTTTCTCCGATAAGGGCAGGATGTCGACGTTCGCTTCCTCACGAGGCTGGGGGCACATTGTCTTTTTCATCGTAACCTTCCTCCATGGTATACAAGAAAAAATGAGCCATGCCGATAGCTTCCCTTCTGCCCGCATTCATTGAATTAAGCGATGAAGAGCAACTGCCATGGCATGGCCCTGCAGGTGTTGTTTTTTTCTACAGGCGCAGTGTGATGGACACGTTATTAGTACAGGATGCGTTTGGCGCGGCTATCGGTGAAGTCGAGGTTGTAGAAGGCGTTGAGACCGCGGTAGCAGGCCCGTTCGCCCAGTTCCTCTTCGATGCGCAGCAACTGGTTGTATTTGGCCACCCGGTCGGTCCGGGAGGGGGCGCCGGTCTTGATCTGGCCGGCGTTGACGGCCACAGCCAGGTCGGCGATGGTGGTGTCATCTGTCTCGCCGGAACGGTGGGAGACGACAGCCGTGTAGCCGGCCCGGCGGGCCAGTTCGATGGCGTCGAGGGTCTCTGTCAGCGTGCCGATCTGGTTGACTTTGATCAGGATGGAGTTGGCCACGTTGGCGGCGATGCCCCGGGCGAGGCGCTCCGTGTTGGTGACGAAAAGGTCGTCGCCGACGAGTTGGAGTTTTTTGCCGAGGGCTTGGGTGAGTTTGGCCCAACCCTCCCAGTCGTCTTCGGCCAGGCCGTCTTCGATGGTGATGATGGGGTATTTGGCGGCCAGGTCCTGATAGAAGGCGATCATCTCGTCGGCCGTGCAGGTCGCTCCTTCGCCGGCGAGGATATATTTTCCGTCTTTGAAGAGCTCGGTGGCGGCCACGTCGAGGCCGAGATAGACGTCTTCGCCAGGCCGGTAGCCGGCTTTTTCAATGGCGTTGACGATGACGGCCAGGGCTTCTTCGTTGCTCTTCAGGTTCGGGGCGAAACCACCTTCGTCACCGACGGCGGTGTTGAGTCCCTTCGCCTTGAGCACGCCTTTGAGGCTGTGGAAGATCTCGGCGCCCATGCGCAGGCCTTCGGCGAAGCTGGAAGCGCCGACGGGCAGAACCATGAACTCCTGAATGTCTACGTTGTTGTCGGCATGGGCGCCGCCGTTGAGGATGTTCATCATCGGGACCGGCAGTTCTCGGCCGTTGATGCCGCCCACGTACTGGTAGAGGGGTAGGCCGAAGTAGTTGGCCGACGCCTTGGCCGCCGCCAGGGAGACACCGAGGATGGCGTTGGCGCCCAGTTTGCTCTTGTTGTCCGTGCCGTCCAGTTCGATCAGCTTCTGGTCGAGGGCGGCCTGATCGGCGGCGTCCATCTGGTTCAGGGCCGGTTTGATGATGTCGTTCACGTTGGCGACGGCCTGGCGGACGCCTTTGCCCAGGTAACGGCTTTTGTCGCCGTCGCGGAGTTCGACGGCTTCATACGCGCCGGTCGAGGCGCCTGAGGGAACGGCGGCGCGGCCTTTGCTGCCGTCGATGAGCCAGACATCCACTTCCAGAGTCGGGTTGCCCCGGGAGTCGAGGATTTCGCGCGCTTTAATATCGCTGATGATCGTCATGTTGCTTCCTCCATATCGTGCGTCGATGCGCCCATGATGCCCTATTCTAGTCAACTGCTGTTGCGTCCACGAGTCAAGGGAATGCTCGTCCTATCCATTCGTCGTAACACTCGTCGTATAGCGTTGACGTGCGATTCCGTATCTTGTGCTAAACCATCCTTATCGAGCGCCGTCGATGATCCCCTGAAAATCGGCGGCCTTCAGGCTGGCGCCGCCGACGAGGGCGCCGTCGATGTCGGGACGGGAGAGCAGGCTCGCCGCATTGGCAGCCTTGACGCTGCCGCCATATTGGATGCGGACTGCCGCTGCTGCCGCGTCGCCGAATTCGGCGGCCACGGTGGCGCGGATGAAGGCGATGACCTGCTGGGCGTCGTCGTCAGAGGCGGTTTTTCCGGTGCCGATGGCCCAGACGGGCTCATAGGCGATGACCAAAGAGGCGACGGCTTCGGCCGTCAGTCCGGCCAGAGCGCCGCGGGTCTGGGTGGCGACGATGGCTTCCGTCTCCCCCGCTTCCCGCTGGGCCAGGGTTTCGCCGACGCAGACGATGGGTGTCAAGGCGTGGGCCAGGGCGGCCTTCGCTTTGCGGTTGACGAGTTCATCGGTTTCGCCGAAGTACTGGCGCCGCTCTGAATGGCCGAGGATCACATAGGTGCAGCCGACGTCCTTGAGCATATTCGGCGAGATCTCGCCGGTATAGGCGCCCTGCTCTTCCCAGTGCATGTTCTGGGCGCCGAGGGCGATGGGGCTGTCTTTGATGATGGCCGCCACGGCGGCCAGGGCGGTGAAGGGCGGGCAGAGGACGATCTCCGCCCGGATTTCCCCCTGCTGCCCTTTTAATGCCTCGGCCAGTTGAACAGCCTCGGCGATGGTCTTGTGCATCTTCCAGTTGCCAGCGATGATGGGTCTTCGCATTTCGGTGCTTCGCTTCCCTTCTGTATGGAAATCCAAAATGATTGGTGATCGCATTTTTCCAGACATAGAGGCGCTTTTTTCTGTTCGTTTTCGCTATTGTTTGTCCCGCAGAACGGCCACACCAGGCAGGGTCTTGCCTTCGAGGAATTCCAGGGAGGCCCCGCCGCCAGTCGAGATGTGGCTCATCCGATCCGCCACTCCCACTTTGTTGACGGCCGCCACCGAGTCACCGCCGCCGATGACGGTCGTGCCGCGGCACTCGGCCATGGCTCGGGCTACGGCTTCCGTTCCCTTGGCGAAGTCGTCGATCTCGAAGACGCCCATGGGGCCGTTCCACAGCACCGTGGCCGCCTCTTTGACCACGTCGGCGTAGAGTTTGGCCGTCTCGGGGCCAATGTCGAGGGCCATCCAGCCGGGCTCAATGGCGTTGACACCGACCGTCTTCTGGGGCGCGCCGGCCGCGAAGGCCTGGGCGACGACGACATCGGTGGGCAGCAGCAGGTTCACCTTCTGCGCCTTGGCGCGCAGGATCAGTTCGCCGGCTAGGTTCACCTTGTCGGCCTCGACGAGGGACTTGCCTGTCTCATAGCCGAGGGCGCTCAGGAAGGTGTTGGCCATGCCGCCGCCGATGATCAGGCTGTCCACCTTGTTCAAGAGATTCTCGATGACGCCGATCTTGTCAGAGACCTTGGCGCCGCCGATGACGGCGACGAAGGGCCGCTCGGGGTTGGTGACGGCCTTGCCGAGCATGGCGAGCTCTTTTTCCATGAGAAAACCGGCGACGGCAGGCAGGAAGTCGGCGACGCCAGCGGTGGAGGCGTGGGCGCGGTGGGAGGTGCCGAAGGCGTCGTTGACGTAGATGTCGGCCAAATCGGCCAGCGCTTTGGCGTAGGCCTTTTCGTTCTTTTCTTCTTCCTTGTAAAAGCGGACGTTTTCTAAGAGGAGCACATCGCCCTCTTGCATGGCATCCACGGCGGCCTGGACTTCCGGACCGATGGAGTCGTCCACCTTGGCGACCGGTTTGCCGAGGAGCTCGGCCAGGCGCTTGGCCACGGGGGTAAGGCGGAACTCGTCGACAGCCTGGCCTTTCGGGCGTCCCAGGTGGGAGGCGACGATCACCCGCGCCCCCCCATCGATCAGGTGCTGCAGCGTCGGCAAGGTCATGCGAATGCGCGTGTCATCGGTGATGACACCGTTTTTGAGGGGGACGTTCAGGTCTTCCCGGACGAGGACGCGCTTGCCCCGCACCTCGATGTCGCGAAGGGAGATCTTCTCCATGCTTACAGCCCCTTTGCGGCCATCAGCAGGGCCAGGTCGACGACACGGTTGGAGTAGCCCCACTCGTTGTCATACCAGGCGACGACTTTGGCCATCTTGCCGTCGAGGACCATCGTGGAGGGGGCGTCGACGATGGAGGAATGGGGATTGCCGTTGAAGTCGCGGGAGACGAGGGGCTTTTCACAGAAGGCCAGGATGCCTTTCAGGGGGCCTTCGGCGGCGGCCTTCAGGGCGCTGTTGATGGCTTCTTCGGTGGCCGGTTTTTCCAGTTCAGCCACCAGGTCGACGACGGAGACGTTGGGGGTGGGCACGCGCATGGCGAAGCCATTCAGCTTGCCTTTCAATTCGGGCAGGACGAGGGCGACGGCCTTGGCGGCGCCGGTCGTGGTGGGAATGATCGACTGGCCGGCGGCGCGGGCGCGGCGCAGGTCGCTGTGGGGCAGGTCGAGGATGCGCTGGTCATTCGTGTAGGCGTGGACCGTCGTCATCAGGCCGCGGACGATGCCGAACTGCTCATGGAGCACCTTGGCGAAGGGGGCCAGGCAGTTGGTCGTGCAGGAGGCGTTGGAGACGACGTGGTGGTTGGCGGCGTCGTATGTATGGTCGTTGACGCCCATGACGATGGTGGCGTCGATGTCTTTGCCAGGGGCCGAGATGATCACTTTTTTAGCGCCGGCCTGGATGTGCTTGGCCGCATCGGGGCCTTTGGTGAAGCGGCCCGTCGATTCGACGACGATGTCGACGCCGAGCTCTTTCCAGGGCAATTTGGCGGGGTCTGTTTCGGCGCAGACCTTGATCTCGACGCCGTTGACGGTGATCGCTTTTTCGGAAACGGTCACTTCATAGGGCAGTTCGCCATGGATAGAGTCGTACTGGAGCAGGTGGGCCAGCGTCTCGGGGCTGGTCAGGTCGTTGAGGGCGACGATCTCCACGTCAGAACCGGCTTTCAGCATGTCCCGCTTCAGCATGGCCCGCAACACGTTGCGGCCGATCCGGCCAAATCCGTTGATGGCAATTTTCGTAGTCATCTTTGCATTCCTCCATCATTTTGTTCATTCTTGATTCGGGTAAAAGGAAAAGGCTTTCGCAACGAAGGGGTTTCTCTGGGGCAGGCTTGTATTCGTAAAAGGTTTTGAAAGAGAGAGCAGGCGCGGAGAATGGATCGCTTGATCCATTCAGCGGCCTGCTCAAAACCTCCGGGGCCTGATGTCAAGTTAATCGTGCGAAAGAAGGAGGCATCGAGCGGGCATCTCAACTTTTATCAGAGAGTGTTTCCCTAGAGGCGGCTACGGACAAACTTGACACCCTCGCCAACCTCGCACAGCTTCGGTGGGCTTAGAGGACTTTCGCCGTCCCCCGGTAGATGAGGCCGCGCCGTCCGTCGACGGTGATCGTCTCCCCTGTCTCGAAGAGGGACAGGGCGTTGTCGACGCCGACGACGGCAGGGATGCGGTACTCGAGGGCCATGATGGCCGCGTGGGAGGTGAGGCCGCCCTCTTCACAGATGATGGCGGCGGCGTTCTTCAGGTAGGGGACGTGCTCGGCGTCGGTGCCGATGGCGACAAGAATCTCGCCCGGTTCCAGGGCAGAGGCCTCAGCGGCAGTGCGGACAACTCTCGCCTTGCCGGTCACTGACCGGGTGACGATGCCGGTGCCCCGGGCAGCCGCTTTGCCGACGGTGTGGACCTTGAGCAGGTTCGTCGAGCCCTGCACGCCGACAGGGACGCCGGCGGTGATGACGACGAGGTCGCCGCCCTGGATCAGGTCATGCTCGACGGCCACATCGACAGCTGTCGCCAGCATACGGTCCGTGTCGGTCAACTGGAGTGACGGCAAGGGAACGACACCCCAGACGAGGGCCAAACGGCGCAGGACTTCCGGCCGGGGGGTGACGGCGACAATGGGCGCCTGGGGACGGTAGCGGGCGATCATGCGGGCCGTATAGCCGCTGGCGGTGGCGGTGATGATGGCCGCCGCCTCTAGTTGGGTCGCCGTGACACAGACGGCCTGGCCGATGGCGTCGGTGACGCTCGTCTTGCCGTTGTGGACTGTCTGGTTTCTTTGCAAGGATGATTCGGCGCGCCGGGCGATGCGGTCCATCGTCTGGACGGCGACGACAGGGTACTTGCCGTTGGCCGTCTCGCCGGAGAGCATGATGGCGTCAGTGCCGTCGAAGATGGCATTGGCCACGTCGCTCGCTTCGGCGCGGGTCGGCCGGGGGTTGTTCATCATGGAATCAAGCATCTGGGTGGCCGTGATCACCGGTTTGCCGAGGCGGTTGCATTCGGCGATGATCGATTTTTGCAGGATGGGCACCTCTTCGGCGGGGATCTCGACGCCCAGGTCGCCCCGGGCGACCATGATGCCGTCAGAGGCCTGGATGATCTCGTCGAGGTTGTCTACGGCTTCGCTGCTCTCGATCTTGGAGATGATCTCGATGTTGGCGCCGCCTTCTTCGAGGAGTTTGCGGATGGCCAGCACGTCGGCAGCCTTGCGGACGAAGGAAGCCGCGATGAAGTCTACCTTCTGCTCAATACCGAAGCGGATGTCGGCAATGTCCTTTTCGGTGACCGAGGGCAGGTTGATGGAGATGCCGGGGACGTTGACGCCTTTTTTGTTGGAGACCTTGCCGCCGTTGAGGACGCGGCAGATGACGTCGTTGCCATCGACGGCCTCTACTTCCAGTTCGACAAGGCCGTCATCGACGAGGATGCGGACGCCCGGTGACACGTCTTTGGGCAGGTCGGCATAGGTGACAGAGACCCGCGATGCGTCGCCGAGGATGGGATCGGTCGTCAAGGTGAATCGCTGACCTGCTTCCAGGAAGATCGGCGGAGCGGCGAAATCGCCCGTGCGGATCTCCGGTCCCTTGGTGTCCAGCAGGATGGCTACATTAGCGCCGAGTTCTGCAGCGATGCGGCGGATGGTCTCCATGCGGCGTCCATGTTCCTCATGGGAGCCGTGGGAGAAGTTGAGGCGGGCCACGTTCATGCCAGAACGGATGATCTCTCTCAGGGTGTCCGGATGCTCACTGGCCGGCCCGATGGTGCAGACGATTTTTGTCCTTCGCATATGATACCTCTTTCACAATAGAACTCGGTCCCATTGTAACACGTCATTCTCGTCGGCACGAATTCCCTACGTTTATAGGTCCTATGCCAAAAAACGATACTACAGCCCGTACGCCTCAGCCAGCAGTTCGATCGGATGGACCACCGGCAGGCCGGTCACATGATTGATCTGCAACTGGCACATGCCGCATTCGGTGACGGCCTGTTTGACGCTCGTGTCGGCGACGGCCCGAACGATATTCTGGCCGATCTCGCGGGCGATGGGGTACTTTTCTTTTTTAAAGCCGTAGCTGCCGGAGAGGCCGCAGCAACCGGCGTCAAGGGCGGCCACCTGGAGATCGGGGATGAGCCGCAGGATCTCCTGAGAGGGGACGCCATAGCCGACGGCGCGCAGGTGGCAGGGCTGGTGGTAGCCGTAGCGCCGGGGCAGTGGTTTCAGGTTCCTATCCAGTTGCCCCTTCTCATGGAGCATCACCAGGTACTCGAAGGCGTCGTAGGTGTTTTCCGTCACCAGGGTCGTGTCCATGTCGAAGAGTTCATGGTACTCTTGGCGCAGCATCAGGTTGCAGCTCGGGCAGGTGGTGACGACGGCATAGCCCTCGTTGATGTAGCGGTTCAGCTTGGCCAGGTTGTTGACGCCGTAGGCTTTCGCCTGATCCATGAGGCCGTTCGATACGGTCGGCAAGCCGCAGCAGTTGAAGTCGTCGACGACCATCTCGATGCCGTTGTGGGCGAAGACCTTGGCCAGCGCCAGGCCCACCTCGGGGGTGTAGTAGTTGACATAGCAGCCGGGGTAGTAGAGCACCTTCCCTTTCGGATTGGCGATCTTCTTCGGCTTGAACTGTTGCAGGAACGTTTTCGAAGCGAAGCGCGGGAAGGGCATGCCGGCGGCGACGCCGAAGAAGGCTTCTCCCATGGCCCGGAAGGGACCGACACCGGCGGCCCAGTTGACGATGGACGGTGCGATCTGAGCGGCTTTGCAGATCAGTTCGACCCGGCCCAGAACTTGGTCGCGAAGAGGAGCGCCGTTGAGGGCCACATACTCCCCTTTGGCCTTGCAGTTCATGGTGGCTACGTTGACACCAGAGGGGCAGACGAAGTCACAGGTCTTGCAGTTGCTGCAGTAGCCGATGGAGGGATGGACGGCGGCCGGTTCGTCGAGGCGGAAGCGCTCCAGGTCAGGGCCGTTCTGTTTCGGTCCGGCGTACTGGTCGGTCACCTTGACGACGGGGCAGTTGGCCACACAGATGTTGCATTTGATGCAGTTGTCGAGGATGAGATGACGGTCCTGACTCATTGTGCCACCTCCCCGGCGAGCTTGCCGGCCTTGTAGCCGGAAGCGACGGCGACGCCGTTGCCGCATTTTTCGATGGGACCATTGGCGCCGGCCAGGTTGGCGCCGGTGATCCGCACGTTTTCCAGGCAGACCCGGCCTTCCCCGTCAAGGGGCTGCAACCGGTCGTTGACAGCGATGCCGAAGCGGTTGAAACCGTGGCCGTTCATGGAGAGGAACTCGCCGGAAGCCCATTTTTCCGCCGTGCGGACGGGCAGGTTGAAGATGACTTCCCGCGCCTCGCCGATCCGGCTGTCCAGGCCGCCGCCGACGAAGGCGCCCGTAGCCAAGATATAGGTCTCGGCCGAGAAGGTGAAGGTCTTGCCTGCGCCTTCGGCCGTCACCTGGAGGCAGCGGTTGCCCTCTACCTTGGCGCCGGTGAAGGTGCAGCCGATGATCACATCGACGCCCATGTTGCGCAGATGCTTGAGCAGCAGTTGCTGCAACCGCTGACCGGGGAGGGCCGGCGGGATATTGGCCACTTCGTAGACGGGAGCGCCCAAGGCTTTCGAGAGCTGGCCGGCCACGTCGATATCGAGGCGCTCGCCGAGCACCGGCGGGAAGAGGACGACCGTTCCATTGACGATGTGGGGTTTGATCTGTTCGACTGCTTCCTGGATCCCTTCGGCTTGTTCCAAGCGGTGGGCCAGGGTGGTGGCGTAGAGTTTTTTCCAGGCGCTGCGCAGCTTGACGACGGTCAGTTTCACCGTGTCCGGTAGGTTGCCGTTGCGGGCCAGGTTGGAGGCCATCACTTCGGGGTAAAAATCCTTCAGTTCCTCATAGCCGACGATGACGATCCGCTTGGCCTTGTCCAGGTCCTTGACGGCCATCGAGGGCGGCGCCAGGAAGGAAGGCCGGAAGGTGCCGACGGCTGTCGGCAGCAGCCAGTTGGCGCCGCCGTTGTTCCGGTAGTGGCAGCCATAGCGTTCCGTAAGGCCCTGGAAGTAGCTCAGGCTCTCTTCGAGCACATCGGCCACTTTCGTGTAGGGGTGATCGGGGTTTACTTCGATCAGGCGGTCGATCTGGGCCAGCGGGTTTTGGCAGACCTGTTGCAGGTCGTCGATGTCATATCCCCAGAGATCGATGCAGCCTGAGGAGAGGCTGAGCGAGCCCATGCCCTTGGCGGCCACGGTGACCCGTTTTCCCGATTCGGCCGCCTTGGCGGCGGCCAGCAGGCCGGACAAGCCGGCGCCTATAATCAACACATCTGTCTTTTTGTTCATCATTTCATTCTCTCCATGCCGAAGAGTGTGCAGAAGATCTCCGAGGACAGTTGGGCTTCCCGCAGTTGCTGGCCCCAGAGGACCGCCCGGACGCCGCGCCAGCGGTTTTGCAAAAACTCGGCCAAGAATTCGCGATGGGTGCCGGTGAACTGCTTGTGATCGCTCATGGCCCCAAGGGTGCGGTAGCTGCAGAAGATGCCCTGGCAGGTGCCCATGCCCATGCGGGTCTTGCGGCGGATGTCGCTCAAGGTCTTGCTGTCGCCGTCGCCGGCCACATGGTCGATCTCGGCGGCGCTGACCATCTCGCATTCGCAGAACATGCGGCGCTTGGTGCGGTCTTTCTCCGCCTCGGCGACGACCTTGGCGAAATCTTGGCCGAGCCGTTCCGCCGCCTTTTTGGCGCCAGAGACGCCGAAGACCTTTTTCCCCCGCTCCATCAGTTCCGCCGGCTGGGGCGCGCTGAGGGGCTCTTCCTTCGTCCGGCAGGGGGTGCTGTTGCCAAGTTTTTTGGCAGCCAGGTCGACGGTCTTTTCGGCCATCAGACGGAAGGTGGTGAACTTGCCGCCGACGATGCTGATCAGGCCGGTCAGGCCGTCACGCTGTTCATGATCGATGAGGGCGAAGTTTCGCGTCACCGCCCGCCCGCCGGCGCCTTTGTCGGCCTGGTAAAGGGGCCGCACGCCAGCGAAAGCGCGGATGATCCGGTAGTCGTCGATGCGGGGCATCATCTCCCGGCCGACGGCGAGCATGTCTTGGACCTCTTTATCGGTCGTCTTGAAGCTGTTGGGATCGTCGACCGCTACAGAGGTGGTGCCCAACAGCGTGATGGTGCCGTGGGGGACGAAGATGTCGGCGTCGCCAGGGGGTCGCAAGCGGTTGACGACCTGGTTGGTCAACCGGTGGTTGAAGGCGAGCAGGGTGCCCTTGTCTTTGATGATGCTCACGTCGAGACCGGCCAGCGCTGTCACCTCGCCGGCCCAGGCGCCGGCGGCGTTGATCACCATCTCGCACTCGATCTGACGGGTCTCGCCGGTCAGGGTGTTGGTGATCTCCACACCAGTGACACGGCCGTTCGAACGATGCACCGCCGTCAGTTTGCTGTAGTTGGCCATCTTAGCGCCGTAGCGGCGGGCCGAGTGGACGTTGCTCCAGAGCAGACGGAAGCCGTCGACAGCCGCATCAGGCACGGTAAAGGCGCGGGTGATCTTCGGCGAGAGAACAGGGTACTTCTTGATCAGTCCTTTGACGTCGAGTTCTTCCGTTTCGATGCCCGCCTCGGCGCAAGCCTTCACCCACAGTTCGGCGTACGCCGGGTCGTCGCTCGGCAGTTGGGCGAAGAGGCCGCCCGTCGGCTCGATGCAGTCCGGTGCCAGGCGACGCAGCAGAAGATTCTCTTCGATACACTCTTTCGCCGCCTCTTTATCCTTGACGGCGTAGCGGCCGCCGCTGTGCAGCAGCCCGTGGAACCGGGAACTGGTGCCGTGGGCCAGATCGCCCTGCTCAACCAGGAGGGCCGATATGCCCCGCATGGCCAGGTCGCGCAGGATGCCTGTCCCCGTGGCGCCGCCTCCGATCACCACCACCTGAACACGTTCGGTTACCATTGGTCAACCTCCGTCCCTTTCGTCATATAGAAAACATTCACCCAATGGATAGTCATCCAATTTATGAAAAAAAGCCGCCAATGCCGGGACTCCTCCGGTACTGCTGCGGCTTCTCCAAACTCACAAGCCCGTATCAAGTTCTATGGGTTCTATCTTCGAGAGGTTGAACGAACTTGGGGTCGCTGAAATAGCTCTATCGAATTGGCCTCTCGGTCAGGTGGCAACCCTAATGGTTCGTTGACCGACGACCAGAATTGACGACGTTATCGGATTGTGCGAAAGGGAGAAAGAGGAGCCAGGAGGAAACCGCGCCGCCTGTCAAGCAGACAACACGGCCTCCCCCTACTCACTTTGCTTCTGTGACCCGATGATCTACGGTTTCGCTGCATCGCTCTATCGCTGGTTCGCTGACGCTTATTCACTACATCGCCGGTTCACGAAGCAACTGTTGCACAGGTTCTGAATTCACAGATCGCTAACCTGCGTCGCAGGCTCGTTGCTCTGTGATTAGTTTTCCGTTTCCCAGTCCATGCTGCGGGTGACGGCCCGTTTCCAGCCGCCGTAGAGCTTAGCCCGCTTTTCGTCGGCCATTTCGACTTCGAAGCGGTTGTCAAGCTGCCAACGCTTGGCCAGCTCTTCTTTGCTCTCCCAGAAACCGACAGCCAGGCCGGCCAGGTAGGCGGCGCCCAGAGCGGTCGTCTCAATGATCCGGGGGCGGTCGACAGGAACGCCGAGGATGTCAGCCTGGAACTGCATGAGCAGGTTGTTGGCGACGGCGCCGCCGTCCACTTTCAACGCTTGCAGCTTGATGTTGGAGTCGGCCTCCATGGCGCCGAGGACATCCTTGGTCTGGTAGGCCAGGGCTTCCAGGGCGGCGCGGACGATGTGGGCCTTGGTGGTGCCGCGGGTCAGGCCGACGATGGCGCCGCGAGCGCGCATATCCCAGTAGGGAGCGCCCAGGCCGGCGAAGGCGGGAACCATGTAGACGCCGTCGGTGTCATCCACTTTGCCGGCGAAGTATTCCGAGTCGGGAGCGGCTTCGATCAGTTTCAGGCCGTCGCGGAGCCACTGGATGGCGGCGCCGGCGATGAAGATGGAGCCTTCCAGAGCGTATTCCACTTTGCCTTCGATGCCCCAAGCGATGGTGGTCAGCAGGCCGTTCTTGGAGTCATACAGTTCAGAGCCGGTGTTCATGAGCATGAAGCAACCGGTGCCATAGGTGTTCTTGGCCATGCCGGGCGCGTAGCAAGCTTGGCCGAAGAGGGCGGCCTGCTGGTCACCGGCGGCGCCGGCGATGGGAACGGCGTGGCCGAAGAAGAGTTCCGTATCCGTGCAGCCGTAGACTTCGCTGGAGGGCTTCACTTCCGGCAGCATGGAGGCGGGCACGTTCAGGGCGGCCAGCAGCTCTTCATCCCACTTCAGATCGCGGATGTTGTACATCAGGGTCCGGGAGGCGTTGGAGTAGTCGGTGACATGGACCTTGCCGGCGGTCAACTTCCAGATCAGCCAGGTGTCCATGGTGCCAAAGAGCAGTTCGCCTTTTTCGGCCTTTTCCCGAGCGCCTTCCACGTTGTCCAGGATCCACTTGACTTTGGTGCCGGAGAAGTAGGCGTCGACGACGAGACCGGTCTTGGTCCGGAAGGTTTGTTCCAGGCCGCGGGCTTTCAGTTCGTCGCAGATGGCGGTGGTGCGGCGGCATTGCCAGACGATGGCGTTGTAGACCGGCTTGCCGGTAGCTTTTTCCCAGACGACCGTCGTTTCACGCTGGTTGGTGATGCCGATGGAGGCGATCTCTTCGGCGCTGACACCGGTCTTGGCCAGCAGTTCGGCGATGACGCCATACTGGGTGCTCCAGATCTCATCGGCGTTGTGCTCGACCCAGCCGGCTTTGGGGTAGATCTGGGTGAATTCTTTTTGGGCTACGGCGACGATGTTGCTGTCCTTGTCAAACAGAATGGCGCGGCAGCTCGTGGTGCCTTGGTCCAGAGCCATAACGTACTTCTTGCTCATCGAATCCGACACTCCTTTAAATCTTTTGATTCATCAAATTTGATTCGAAAGATCGCTGTACGGACTGTTCCTGTGATGAACTCGTTCACCGTCGATTTGATGGGCATTCCTTTTTTCTACAAAAGGTCCAACCGGGATGCGGCTTTAGGATGGTTCTCCCGTTTCAAGCGGCCGGCGGATGGGGCGATACCGCCAGCATCAAGGTTATGATTGCGGAAAAGGGTCGCTTCTTTTTTTCCTGTGAAGCGTGCCTTCGCGGCGGTAAGATTAAGCGCCGAAGAAGGTGGCGTAGAAGAATGCGCCGAGTACTGCGCCGATGATAGGACCGACGACGGGAACCCAGGAGTAGGCCCAGTCAGAGCTGCCTTTGCCAGGGATGGGAAGGATGGCGTGGGCGATACGGGGGCCGAGGTCGCGGGCAGGGTTCAGGGCGTAGCCGGTGGGGCCGCCGAGGGACATACCGAGTGCGACGATCAGCAGCGCAACGGAGATGGTGCCGACGCCGTCCGCCATCTTGTTGGCGCCGAGGGCGAGGATGCCCAGAACCAGCATGGCGGTGGCGATGACTTCAGTGACCACGTTGGCGCCGAAGCTGCGGATGGCCGGGCCGGTGCTGAAGACAGCCAGTTTGAGGCCGGCGTCATCGGTTTCCTTCCAGTGGGGCAGGTAGGCCAGGTAGACGAGCACTGCGCCGAGGAAGGCGCCGATCATCTGGGCGGCGATGTAGCTGGGAACCTGGGCCCAGGGGAATTTGCCGATGGAGGCGAGACCGATGGTCAGAGCGGGGTTGAGGTGGGCGCCGCTGTACTGGCCGACGCTGAAGGCTCCGATAAGAACGGCGAGACCCCAGGCGACAGTGATGACGATCCAGCCAGCGTTCTGGCCTTTCGATTTGTTGAGCAACACGCCGGCGACTACACCGTCACCCAGGAGAATCAGGATCATCGTACCGATAAGTTCTGCTGCAAACGGCGACATAGTTTGTCCTCCTCGTACTGTTTTTCCTTTTGCTTTTTCGCATGCAACCAGCGGATTCGACGCGCAGGCTTTTCGCTTACCGCTTGCCCCATTTGGTATTTCATCGCTTGAATCGGAATCATCCCCCTTGCCGGTATTATCCGGAGCGATAGGAGGTTGGCCGCTTTTTTGCAGATCACTCCCTTCCTTGCGTAAGATATCACGACCACATCTTCGCCGAAAGGTTTCGAGCGTCTAAGCGGCCGTCTCCTGAACTCCATAGCCCGGGTCCAGCGAGAAAAATAGATAACCCCCAATTCGACATCCAGTGGATGCCGCATCGGGGGTTAACTCTTTTTCTCCTAACCCGATATCAAATTGTTCTTAGTTATAACATTCTTCATCTTCGGGCAAATTCCTGCTGAAAAATCCGAATTATTTTAAATTTACTGACTAGAACCGTTTCCTCTGGCGTTTCGAAGGCCCGCATCCCTCCTTCTGGAACAAAAAACCCCCGAAAAGCATGTTACCATGCTTTCTGGGGGGTTTCACTACAGACTCCAACCCATCGATCAAATTGTCTTATCGCTTCAATCCATGGGTCCGCATCTTTGCGCTAGTTATATCATTCGCCATGCCGGCTCAAAATCCTGCTCGTCCATTAAAAAAATGTTAAGAACACTGCCAGAGATGGCGCAGGCTCGTGGACACGGCATCAATGCCTTTTTCAAAGGCCTCCTGCACATCGGCCTCTGTGCGCAACAATCCGCCGGCAAGGACGGGAATGCCAAGTGACTTTTTCAAATCGTTGATGACGAAGCGGGGCACCGTCGCCGGCAGAATCTCCACAGCGCTGGGTTTCACATCGCCGGCGACGCGAATGGCCGTCTTGATCGATTCGGAATCGACGATGAACACCCGCTGGACAACCCAGAGGCCTTCGTCATGGGTGAGTTTGACCAGGTTGGATTTGGTGGTGACGATGCCATGCACGCCCATGCGCTTGAGCAGGTGGATGCCAGCCTTGTCTTTCCCGATCCCTTCAACTAAGTCGATGTGTGCCAGTGCTTTTTTTTGGGCCGCACGGATGCGCTTGATCGCGTTGGGCAGATGGTTCACGTCGCCGCCGAGCAGAAAGATCGTGCGAATTTTGGGGTGGCTGATCAGTTCTTCCAGATCCTCTAAGCGCCGTAGGGCGCCGCCGATCTTCCTTCCTTCCATGACCGTCTCTAAAAATCCCATGCTACCTCCAGAAGTCGGTCTTTGCCGCTTTGTATTCGATCATTCATTCTCCATCTTTTGCCCCAAATCCTGCGTTCCCCCAATATCCAGCCAAGACGTACCCGGTCAGGTTCTGCCAGGCGTCATCGTCAAGCCCACTCCGAGCATGACGAGGCCGAGAAGCGACGGCTCGCCCCCCGGAAGGGCTGGAACAAAAGGGGGGGTTCAGGGCATACAGGGAAAAGAGGATGATCCAGAGGGGAAAAGAAGGGTGATGAAGTGGGCTGCTTTTCCGATGGGAAGCAAGGGGATCTTCCTTTCCCGATGAACCTCTACCGTCTAGTTTTTCGACAACAATTGTACGCTATCCCGCTTTTGCCTCCAAGAACTGCCGGTCTCATAAGACTCTGTGGATTTATCTTATTACATAGTAGTAGGGGTCAATCGCCTTTCCATCCAAACGCAACTCGAAATGCAGGTGCGGCACCGTGGTCCTACCGGTACTGCCGACCTCTGCGATAGACTGTCCTTGTGTCACAGGCTCTCCTTCCTCAACGTAGATCTTCTGGTTGTGAGCATAGCCTGTCACCATCCCATCCCCGTGATCAATCTCTAGGTAATTGCCGAAGATGGGGTGATCCCGTTGCACCTTGCTGACTGTTCCAGCGGCGGCAGCCAAAACAGGCGTCCCCCGGCGGGCCGAAAGATCGATCCCTTCGTGGAGCGCCCATTGGCGAGTGATCCCATTGCATGAAAAGCCGTAGCCCCGGGTGATGTCGATCTTTGCTAAGGGCGGAACAAGGCCGGAACGGCGCGCCGCTTCCTTCTCGATGGCGTCAGCCACGATTTCCAGTTCCACACTATGTGAGGCTTTGACCAGCAAAAGCCCTTCTTCCGGCAGTTCCTTCAGGGCTAGGTCGACGACAGTCTTTTTCTTCCAGTTCTTCGCAGCGTAGAGGACCCTTCCCCCGGCTTCCATTGCCCCGGCTGCGATGGCCTCTGCATGTTGTCCCAGCGCGATCAGGGCAAAGCCAAGTTGCGCCGCCAGCTTGCCGATGGCCCGGTGCTGCGCGGGCGCTTCCTCGCCAAGGTTGCTCATGGTTCCTAAAACCGCCAGCCCTTTCCCCTCGTCGGCGAGTCTCGACGCCGTTTCCAGGGAGGCGGTCATGGCATGGGGGTTGGTGTTGTAAGTGGCATCAATCAGCAACCGCCTCCCCGGCAGGAGGACGGGAGTAAAGCGCCCCGGTGTTTGTTCGACCTTGGCCAAACCGCCGGCGATCAATTCCGGCGAAAGCCCCACATGGTCGCCAACGGCAGCGGCCAGCAGCGCATCGATAACAGCCGTCCGCCCGAAAAATCCAGGCAGTTCCACCTCGACCTCCCTTTCCAGTCCGCAGAGGAGGAACCGGGTGCCGTTGCGGTGCACCTGGATCCGCTCGGCCCAGAGAGACAAGTCCTCCTGCTCGCGCTCCAGCCCCACCCAGCGGACAGGCGCCTTGCAGCGTGAAAGGTCGACGCTGCGGCAGCCGGCATCATCGCCGTTTAGTACCAACAGGCCCTTTTCGGGGAGGTGCTTGAGCAACTTCTCCTTTTCTTGGCGGACACCCTCTCTCCCCCCGAGGCCTTCCGCATGGCTGAGCCCGATACAGGTGATCACACCGATTTCCGGCGCAGCCAGCCGGGTGCCGAAATCAATGCTGTTGGGGATATAAGCGCCGACTTCGACGACCCCAAAGGCATGGCGTGGGCGGAGACGAAAGAGCGTGTACCCGATCCCGTAGGGGCCGTTGTAGTTTCGCCAGTTTTTTTGCACCTCTCCCGCTTCGGCCAGTACGGCGGCGATCATCTCCTTGGTGGTCGTTTTTCCCGCCGATCCGGTGACCGCCACGATGCGCGCCTTGCAGCGCCGCCGGTACGCCCTGACAAGTTTAAAATAGGCTTCACGGACAGAGTTTGCGCTGATGACAGGCACGCCGGCATTGACTGCCGCTGAAGCCGCCCGGGCAGGCAGGACGAGCACGCCCACGCTCTTGCGGGCAGCCCGGGCGACATATCCCGCAGGATCGGCCAGATTGGCCAAGGGGATCAAGACATCACCCTTACCGCAATCGGCCAATCGCTCAGTGATGTAGCGGACCGGATCCTCCGGGCGCCCGGACAGGAGTTGCCCTCCGGTGACCGCAGCCACGGCGCCAACGTTCCATTTGTTCACGGGCAATACCTCCGATGGGGTTTTCCGTTGTGATAATACCAAAATATGGGTTGCTATCCCAACTGTTACCCACCAGAGAGGCTGGTCTGATTGGAATAAAAAAAGACTGCTGACAACCAACATTGTCGACAGTCGAAGTCGTACGATTTGAAAGCGCCCTTTACCCCTAAACTTGATCGATTCTGGCAGGAGGCGCATTGCGGCGCCCTGTGACCCTGGAGAGCAGTCGTTCGGCAAACTCCTTGACCTCCGGCGTACCCAGGGCCAGGAGCGTCCCGCCATATACGGCGGCGGCGGCTGTACCGGCAAGGAGCAAGGAGAGCACCGTCGCCCACCAACCGCCTCCCGGGAAGAGAGAGAGCAGCCAGGGAAAGCCGGCAGCCAGCACGATCCCCATGAGGGCCGAGGCGATCGCGGCCCGGTAGAACACCCGCCACTGGGTCCGGAAAGACCAGCCACCCACCCGCCGGTAGAGCAGCCATCCCAGGATCACCATGTTTAAGGCGTTGGAGATGGAAGTGGCCAGGGCCAATCCGCCATGGGATAGCCAGGGGATAAAGAGGAAGTTCATAGCCACATGGATGATGACAGTCAACGCGCCGATCTTGACCGGCGTGGCCGTGTCATGGAGTGAGTAAAAACCGCGGGTGTACAAGTCCCGAACAGCGGAGGGGAAAAAGCCCAGGCCGTAAAAGACGAGAGCGAAAGCGGTCATCGCCGACAAGGTGGCGTCGAACTTCTCCCGTTGGAAGAGCACCTGGATGATCGGGCCGCTCAGAATCATCGTCACCACCATGATCGGCAGCAGGATCAGGGCGTAGTAGCTGACTCCCCGGGCAAGGGTGTTTTTGAATCCTTCTTTATCTCCGACGGCCAACAGGGCCGAAAGGGCCGGCAGCATCGGAATCGCGACAGCCGAGACGAAGACGCCCATGGGCAACTGGGCGAGCGTATTGGCGTACTTCAAGGCGACGACGCTCTCTTCAGAGATGGACGCCGCCATGTTGCTGTCGATCAGGATGTGGATCTGGCTCACGCCGACGCCGAAGAGCACGGGTAATATCATCGTCCAGAGCCGGCGGACGAGGGGATTGTCCAAACCCAGTGTCGGAGAATAGCGGAACCCTTCCTTCATCAGGCTGGGGATCATGACGACAAAGGATAGGAGCGCCCCCAGCGTCGTTCCCCATGCCAAACCATAGATGCCCCAGCGCGGGGCCAGAAGAAAGATGGACACAATGACAACCAGGCTCGATAGCAGCGGTCCGATGGAAGAGACAAAATAGCGGTTCAACGAAGCGAGGATGGCCATGGTCACGCCGCCCAGCGACGAGAGGATCAGGGTAGGAAAGAGGATGAACAGCAGTTCCCCTGTCAGGTCGAGCAATGGCGCCGAAAAATCAGTAGCCAGCAGGAAAGCGACCTGCCGGGAAAAGACCATGCCAACGGCCACGAGCAAGGAGATGCCCACCAGCACCGTGTTCAAGACAGCGCTCGCCAACCGCCAGGCGGCATCTCGATGGCCCTTTTCCATCTCCGCTGTAAACAGCGGTATAAAGGCGGCGCTAAAAGCGCCCGTCAGTGTGATGCCGACGATGTTGGGCAGGTTGAAGGCGACCACGAAGGGGCCGAGAACCTCGGCGCCGAACTTGGCGCCCACATACATCTCCCGGACGAGGCCGATGGCCCTCCCCAGCAGAGTGAGGACCATGATCAGAGCGGCGGCTTTTGCGATTCGCTGTGCAGTCAACTTCCGTGCCCCCGTAAAATAAGTATCGTTGTGCGATAAAAAATAAATCGCCTTCCAAATCGTTAGTTTTGCTGCTGCTCATCGGTAGGGACTTCTTTGTCCTTATGCGGCAATGAACTGCCCTCACCATTTTGCGGAAGGTAGCGCAGGATCAGCAATCCCGCCAAGCCGCCAGCGAGGGCCGTGAAGAGTTGGGGCAAAGAGAGCGCCTTGGCTACCGGTGGCGGAACCTGAATCAAGGCCTTCACCGCCAAGGCCAGAAAGGAAAACTTCAGCAACGATCCGATGGCGATCGCCAGCAGGTTGTTATGTTTTTTCAACAGGTAAAAGCTAACGCAGAAGATGCTGTTGCCTGCGGCGATAACCGGCAACACAGTCGGCAAGGGCATCACGCCCGCCAGAAAAGCCAAAAAGGGAGTCAGGCACCCCAGCAGGACGCCGCTCCACAGGCCGACGTATCCCGTCGCGATGAGCAGCAGCGCATTGACGGCCGGACCTGCCAGCCACTGCACCTTGATCTGTTGGACCCCAAAGGCGAGGGCGACGAGCACGGCTGTCCTGACCATCTGTGAGGTGTTCATTTCCATCACCCATTCCGTGTAATGCCGGCAAAGAGCCAGCGTCTTCATTATATCGGAAATTTGCCTGCAATATAAGAACAAGTATTAGAGAAGGTGAATCGTAGCTGTTCGTAAAGAGTCCCTTATGCGACAACAAAATCCCTCCATAAAAATCTGGAGGGAAGTGAAACCCTGCATAGACGTTCAGCCCACTTTAAAAGCCGCTCGGCTCCCCTTGTCGCTTTTCTCCAACTCAAGCCGGGCGTCGATGCGTTCCCGCAGTTCGGCCACGTGGGAGATGATCCCCACCAAGCGCCCCTCTTGTTGGAGATCGATAAGGGCCTTGAGGGCGAGGTCGAGTGATTCCGGATCAAGGCTGCCGAAACCCTCGTCAACGAAAATCGTCTCCAGGTGGATCCCGCCGGCGTAAGCCTGAACCACATCGGCCAATCCCAGCGCCAGTGAAAGGGCTGCCAGGAAGGATTCACCGCCGGAGAGGGTGGCTACCGGCCGGGTCTGGCCCGTGTAGTTGTCGAAAACAACCAGGTCCAATCCGCCGGCGGCGTTGGCTCTGGCGCGGTCTGACGTGCGCTCCAGCAGGTACCGTCCCTGGCTCATCACCTTCAACCGTTCGTTGGCTGCCAGGAGCACATCGGAGAGGAAGGCCGTCAGCACGAACCGTTGAAAGGTGAGCCCCTCGCCGTTGCGGCCGTTGGCGACGCGGGCGAGATGGCCGAGGACGCGGTAGCGCTCCTCCCGGGCTTCCCCGTCCTTTTCGAGCCGGCGGTAGCGTTCCAGCCAGCGTTGCTCCTGGGCGATCTGGTCTTTGAGGGTGGCTTCCTTTTTTAAGGCGCTGTCGCGGTGCGCCTCGACACTCGCCAGCGCCGCCGACAAGGCGTCGAGGTCCGGTGCGCCGACACCCTGGGCGGCTTTGACGGCCTCGTCGCGGCGGGTGCGGGCGGCTTCGACGCTGCGCCCGTATTCCCGGATCCCTTTCTCCAGCGCCGCCATCATTTCCCCGGTCAGTTTGGCTCGCTCGTACTCGACAACGTCCTCGAAACCGGCTTCCGTCAATCGGACGGTAAAAGCCGCCTCTTCGGCCTCGAAGCGCCCTTTCGCATCGGCGACAGCCTGGCGGGCCGCCTCCAAAGCAGCGTGAGCAGCCGCCTCCGCCTGGGCAGCCATCTGAGCCTCCCGCTGGGCTTCATCCCAGGACTTCTGCAAGAGCTGCCACGAGCGGGTTGCCATGTGGATCGCCTTTTGCAGATCTTCGGGACGCCGCAGGTCCGGCGGGACCGCCCTCTCTCGCTCTTCCAGAACAGCTGCCGCCTCGCGGGCCTTCAGTTGGAGGTCCCTCAGTTCCACCGTCGCCTTTTCGAGGGATTCCGTTCGTTCTTTCTCCTGCTTTTTGCGCGACTCCAGTTCCGCGATCAGGTCAGCCAATTCCTGTTCCGCCTTGCGCGCCCCTTCCGCGAAGGTTTGCAACCTTTTTGCCTCTGTCGCCAAGGCCTCTTCCGACAGAGCGGTCTTTTCAGCCAGTTCTGCTTGCAGCGCCTTGCCCAAGGTCAGCACCTCGGCCTTGCGGGCGGCCAGGTCAGCCAAGACGTTTTGCCGTTGGTCCAGTTCCTTCTGGAGGCGGCTGACGAGGGCCTCGGCAGACTGGAGATCGCCTTCCGTGGGCAGCGACTCGCCCCCTGCCGCCGGGCGGGGATGGGCCGTCGAGCCGCAAACGGGGCAGGCTTCCCCGGCTTTCAGGCCGCTGGCCAGGATGGCCGCCTGGCCTTTTCGCCAGCGGCCGGTCATCTCATCGAAGCGCCGACGCGCTTCGGTCAGTTTCCCCTCTGTCTCCTGCCGCTTCACCTCGGTCTTTTTCCACTCCGCTTCAATGTTGCGAAAGCGCTGGCGGGCGCCTTCCAATTCGCGCCGCTTCTCTGCCGCCCGGAGCGCCTGGCTGGCCGCCGTCTCCAAAAATTCCACCTTGCCGGCTTCGAGCAGCAGCCTTTGCCGCCGCTGTTCAATGGTATCGTTCTGTCGCTGCCATTCGGCGAGTTCCGCCCGCAGCCGGCTTTCCTTTCGTTCCGCCTCGGCGGCGCGCTGTTGCGCCTCGTCACGGGCTTGGCGAAGGGCCGCCAGCGTGGCCACCGTCCCGGCCAGTTCCTCTAGGACGGTCAACCGTTTCTGCGCCCCGTCCCTCTCGCTCTGCCGGGCCTGTTCTGCCTGGAAGCGCTCCTCGGCCTGCTGTTTGCGGATCAGGGCTTTTTGATACTCATCGTTGCGGCGGCTGCTTTGCTCGCGCTCGCGCTCCGCTTCCAGCCTCCGGCGGTTGCGGACGCTTTCCGCGTCAGTAAGCCCTGCGGCCTTCTGGGCGCGAAGCAGGCGCGCTTCCTTTTCCAGAATCCGGTCTTGTTCTTTCAGCAGCCGGGCCAACTCCGCTTCGGCCTGCGCCAACTGATCCAGCTTTTCTCGATCCCGCCGCCCCCGTTCCAGCGCCTCCCGGGCCGCCTGGACGCTGGCTGTGGCCTTTTCGATGGTCTCGGCATTTTCGGATCGCTCCCGTCGATGCGCCGCCAAGCGCTCCGCCAGGGCATCCGCCTTCTCCACGCCCGCTTCCATAAGGATGAACTGCTGTTCTTTGCGCAGGGCCGCCACTTCTTCTTCCAAGCCTTTCGCCCGGTCCTTGAAGGCTTCCTCGATCAGCCGGTACAGTTCGGTGCGGAAGAGTTTTTCCAGGATCTCCTCCCGCTCCTTCGATCCGGCCATCAGGAGCTGGCGGAACTTGCCTTGGGGAAGGATGACGACCTGGCGGAACTGAGTGCTCTGGAAGCCGAGCAGGCGCTGCACCTCGTCGCTGACCCGCTTCGGCTGGCTGGCAAGGACCGTTCCTTCCGGTCCGTCGGCGCCGGCAGGCAGGCCTGTCCGCCGCCAGAGTGTGGCCGACGTTGGCACCACCGTCATTCCTTCGCCGCGCTGGCGGGGGCGCTCCTGCTCCGGCTTGCGGGCGACCCGGTAGACCTCGCCGCCGAGGGCAAAGTCGAAGATCACCTCTGTCTCCACCTTCACCGGCCCATGATGGCTGCGCATCTGTCGTCCTTCCCGCTCGCCGCCGCTCGTATCGCCGTAGAGGGCAAAAGTGATGGCGTCAAGGATGGTCGTCTTCCCCGCGCCGGTGGGGCCATGGATCAGAAAGAGCGACCGGTCGCCCAGTTCGTCAAAATCGATCACCTGGACACCCGCAAAGGGGCCGAAGGCTTGCATGGTCAGTCTCAGCGGTTTCATGAAGCCACCTCCCGGCGCCGTCCCAGCACGTCATCGATCACACCGGTCGCCGCCTGTCGCCCTTCCTCATCGAGGGGGGACCCGGTCACCTGTTCGATGAAGGAGGCAAACAGGTCCAACTCGTTCTGGCGCCCATGATCGCCGACCCGCGACGACGCGCCGCTCCCGTTTTCGAGAAAGGGGCGCTGGATGTGCAGCACATTGGGGTAGACCTGGCGGAGCTTGCCGATGGGATCGAGGATGGCGCCCTGATCAAGTAGGGTGACCATGATGTAGTCCTGACGGTTCTCTCCGGGGGCGGGTCCCTGCAAGATATCCTTCAGGTGTCCCTCGATGCGGCGCACGTCCCGCCGGGGCGTCAATGCGATGGACTCACACTTGGCGAGGCGGCCGTCGCCATCCATTTCGACGAAGGTGATCCCTTTGACATGGTCTGCCTCGGAGAAGGAGTACTTGAGCAGGGAGCCGCTGTAGCGGATGCGGTCGTCGCCGCAGCGCTGGGGACGGTGCAGGTGCCCCAGGGCGGTGTAGTGAAAGCCCTCGAAGCTGCGGCTGTCGACGGTTCCCGTGCCGCCGACGGTAAGATAACTTTCCGATTCGCTCTGCTCGCCGCCGGTGACAAAGGCGTGGGCGACGGCAATCCTGCGTGCGCCCTCCGGCGTCTGGGCGATCATGTGACCGGCGAGGGCGCTTAAGGCGTCATGGTGACTGCGCACCGCTTCGGGAGACAACCCGAAGGTCTCTCGAACCTGGGCCGGTTCCGCATAGGGGATGGGGCAGAGGTAGACAGGACCCGCTTCGTCTTGCAGCAGGACCGGCGCCATGGTTCTGTCGAGGCGGCCGAAGAGGTGAAAGCCCCGCCCTGCCAGGAGCCGGCTGCCGAAACCGAGCCGGTCGGCGCTGTCATGGTTGCCGGCGACCATGACGACGGTTGTGCGATGGTCGAGGAGGATGCAGGTGATCACCTCGTCGAGCAATCGCACCGCATCGACGGGCGGCACCGAGCGGTCATAGATGTCGCCGGCGATGACGACAGCGTGAGGACGGATCTCCTTGATCAGATCGATAAACTGGTCCAGTACGTGAGCCTGGTCCTCGGTCAGATGGACCTGGTGAAAGATGCGGCCCAGGTGCCAATCGGCCGTATGTAAGATGCGCAAAGGCGAGCCTCCTTCTACATTGCCGAACTCAGGCGACATTTGCCGTGACTTTTGCCATGACTTTGGACGCCAATAATTTTGCCGTGACTTCTTCCGCGCCTTTTCGCCGGCAACTCTGGCTTTTTA
The DNA here is from genome assembly GCF_057715735.1 of Heliomicrobium sulfidophilum. Taxonomy (NCBI): domain Bacteria; kingdom Bacillati; phylum Bacillota; class Clostridia; order Eubacteriales; family Heliobacteriaceae; genus Heliomicrobium; species Heliomicrobium sulfidophilum. Next base: position 1,836,565 of record NZ_JBVTZZ010000005.1, on the reverse strand, counting down.
AAGTGTATCACAAAATGCGGCGTCCTTCATTTGGAAAAGGATAGGACGGCTCTCGCTCTATCGGCTTAGTATTGACATAAAAAAGGGCGCATCCGCCTGGGAGCGCCTTTTTCATGTCCGATTCACTTCTCATTAAATCACGAATTCCAAACTACTCGGCAGGTTGGCTTTCCAGATTGCCTAATCCCATCAAGGCGTCGCTGATGATGTCGTAGCTGATGATGCAACGAATGCCCTGGGCGGCCAGCTTCTCCTGGGGACCGCAGCCGATCATGGTGACGAGGACAGCCCGGCAATCGGCGAGGGACTCGACTGCCGTTTTCACCGCCGGCGGCGGACCGCCGTCACAGGCGCAGTGGGGGACGACAGGGCGGTCTTCGATAAAACGGTACCCCTGTTCATCGATCTCGAAGATCAGAAACCTGCGGGCATGACCGAAGTGCTGGTTGACCAATTTCCCATCGCTGCTGGCGACGGCCACCTTGATCGCCATCGTCATCTTCCTTTCTTTATTGAAGAATTATTGCTGAAGATTTTTCGGGAAGCTCTGTTGCCACCCCATTGCAAACCTTTTCTGTCCAAAAACAGAAAAGGCCCCGGAAAGGTGTCCCTTTCCTGGAGCCTTCTTCGGCTGCCTTGGGCGCTGTTGCATGTCGCCTTGTTCTGTATCTACGATTATACCGATCCTGCCTGTCGCGTTCAAGCCAGTTTTCGGTTATCCGATTCGTTCAACGGCAGCGCCCTTGCCCATTGAGCAATCCCGGCGCAAAGGGAGCACGCTCATAGGGCGCGAGCCGCCAGGTTCAGAGAGCCGCTAATGCCGCCTGCTTGATAAAGGGCGGGACCAACTCCGGATCAAACTGGCTGCCGCTTCCCCGCTCCAACTCGGTCAGGGCGGCTTGGGGGCTCATCGCCTTCGCATAAACCCGGTCATGAGTAAGCACATCGTAAACATCGACGATGGCCAGAATGCGGGCCAAACGAGGGATCTCCTCTCCTTTGCGCCCGAAGGGATAGCCGCCGCCGTCCCACCGCTCGTGGATGGACAAGATGGCCTCCGCCACGGCCGGCTCGCCGATGGACTGGGCCATGCGGTAGCCGATCTCGCTGTGCTGGCGGACCAGTTCCCACTCCTCCGGCGTCAGCGGACCACTTTTGCCCAAGATTCCCTTGGGCAGGGCCACCTTGCCGATATCGTGGAGAGAGGCCAGCAGCATCAGGTTGCGCATCTCCTGCGAGTGGACAGCGATGCCGAGGCGGGCGGCGAACTCAGCCGCCATCTCCCGCACCCGCTCCACATGCCCCTCGATCTCAAAACAGGTTTCCCGTTGCAGTGATTCCAAACCGGCGACGATGTTCTGCAGGACGCGGCGGCTCTCCGGCAGCTTGTTGCTGTACATGCGGTTCTCGGCCAAGCGGAAGAGATCGGCAAAGGCCGCCGGCGACTCAGCGGTGGCGCCGCCCAGGGCCATGCTCAACTCGGTCGGCGACGGCGCCGTCTGCCGGCAGGCCGAGCGGATCTGTTCGCAAATCGCCTGGCAGGCGTCGGCGCCTGTTCGCGGCAGAAGGACAAGGAACTCATCACCGCCCCAGCGGACCGCCATCCCCCCTTCGCAGCAGCAGTCAAAGAGGATCGCGGCGGCGTTGGCGATCAGCCGGTCACCCGTCTCATGACCGAAGACATCGTTGGTCAGTTTCAACCCGTTCAAGTCGGCCACGATGACACTGAAGGGGAATTCCGACGCCGCCATCAAGGACGGGAGCAGGCGCTCGGCATAATTGCGGTTGTACAATCCCGTCAATTTGTCATGGGTGTTTAGAAAAGCCAGCCGCGCGTCGGCTTCCTTTTTCTCTGTTAAATCTGTCAGGATGAGCAGGATCGCATCATCGTCATCCCGTCGCCCCAGCGAATTGAGCATCGGTTTGACCTGCATCTGAATATGCCGTCCGCCGATGCGCAGCCCTGAGGGAACCTGCTGGACCAGCCGATTTTGACTCTCTTCATCTTCCGCAGCAAAAATCGCCTGAAAGAGGGTCTCGAAGCGGGCTCTTTCCTCCGATCCGGGAGTCGTCAACAGGTCGAGCACAGGGGAGCGGGCGATCTTCTTCCCCCCAAAAATGCGAACACATTCGGCGCTATACTCCTTTTGGACGATCAGATCGCGGCAGAAGGTCAGAAAACCTTGGTTGGAGTTATCGAGCAGCGTCCGGATCTTCTCTTCCCGCTCTTTTAAAATCGTCCCTTGGATATCGCTGATCAGAAAGGCTTTTTGGGTCTCCTTCAGCAACTTTTGATAACTCTGGACAAGGGCCTTGTATTTGGGTAACAGGGGGTTGTCGCCATGGCTCGGGTCATCGAACTCGCCAAGGGCGGCCTCGAGCACCCGTTTCTCCTGTTCAAACAAAAAACCGCCCAGTTCCTCTTTAGCCATTGCCTCCTTCACCCCCATCGGCGAAAGGAACCTGCTGGTCCCTCAGTGTAAAGCCGAGCACCGTAATGTCATCCCGCTGAGCTTCTTTTCCCATATAATCGGAAAGGGCGTCGGAGATGCGCTCCTGTTGGGTCGCAAGGGAGAGACCGGCAAGAGAGGCGAGCAGTCTTTCAAAACGCCGTTTTCCAAAGGGGTAGTCATTCGTTCCGCCGTTCTGATCGAGATACCCATCCGTCGTCAGGTAAAGACAATCGCCCTCTGCGACCTGGATGACCTGGTTTTCCAGTCCATCGCCTGTGTCGAAGCGGGGGTGGCCGACGCTCTTTCTCCCACCCTTGAACACCGTCACCGAATCGTTCACGCTCCCGTTCATGTAGAGATCCATGCCGGCGCCGGCGAAAAGGACCTGCCGTCCCTTGACACAGCAAAGTCCGATGTCCAGTCCATCAAAACGGGTCTCCCCATCGGCTTTTCTCTGGATCGTCTCCCGGACCCCCTGGTGCAAGCGCCGCAGGATCCCGGCAGGATCATCACCTTGAGCGTCGTCACTGTCACTCGTAATATGGTTCAACATGGTGTTGACGGCCATCGTCATCAAAGCGCCGGGGACGCCGTGGCCGGTGCAGTCGCCGACGGCGATCATGAAGGTGTCATCGCCGGCGCGCCGGAACCAGCAGAAGTCTCCGCCCACGATGTCCCGGGGCCGCCAGAGCAGAAAGTGTCCGGCAAAAAACTCAGTCAACTCGGCAGGCGCAGGCAAGAGGGCCTCCTGGATCCGCTTGGCGTAGTCGATGCTGTCCAGGATGTTCCGGTTCTTTTCCGACAGTTCTTGGGTCCGCTCCGCCACGATCCGTTCCAGTTCTTCGTTTAGTTCCAGGGAGCGCCGGTAGGGGTTGGCGATGCGCTGAGAGACGACGTAGAAGACGAAACAGATCAGGGCGACCGAAAAGAGGCCCGTCAAGGTCGTGTTGACCAGGATCGAGTTGAGCACCGAGAGGCTCTCGGCGCGGGGAATCCGAAAGACAAGTTTCCAGCCCGTAGAGCGGATCGGCTGGCTGATCAGATCCATCGTATTTCCAGCGCCGTCGTCGTATTCCAAGACGCTCGATCCAGTCTTATCGGCGGCGCCTTGCACCACCTGAGCGGTAACGGCTTCGGGCAGATAATCGGTAAGGTTTTTCCCGTTGGCCTCAAGGTTGTCGGAAAGGTGGATCGCGCCCTTTTCATCAACGAGCCAGAGACGGCTCCCGGCGCTGAAGCGGTATTGCCGGAATTCTTCCGCCAGGTCCTGCAGGCTAAGACCGACGCCGGCCACGCCGTAAGCCTCTTCGGCGCTACCGATGCGGGCGTTGACAAAGATGTACGTATTCTCACGGGCCTTGTTGTAGTCGAGATGGACCTGGAGCGGCGTCTTGGACGCCAGAAACTCGTAGAACCACTGGTCATAAGGGTCCTGGGGATCCAACGTCTGCAGGATCTTTCCCTCTTCGCTCCAGTAGTTGCCTGACCGGGCACTGACGATAAAGGTATTCACGTAGCCATAATCGCTGGCGATATCGATCAGCTTTCGTCGCGCCTTTTCACCGAGCGCCCCGTCGCGTTCCCCCTCCGCCACCCACTCTGCGACCGTGGGATCGCCAGCGAGCAGACGCGATGTTTCTGTAGCGCGCTCCAGCCTGCCGTCGAGGCGGGCCGCCATCGACCTAGCGATGTAGTGGAGGTCCTTCGTTTTCAGTTTCTCGATGACGCCCGTTTTGGTAATGGTGTAACCGATGGCGCCGGTCAGCAGGACGGCCAGGATGATCATGGCCGTCGCCAGAAAAATGACTTTCATCGCGCCCCGGTCAAAGAGCACGTTCTGTTCTCGCTCCTGATTATTCATCCCTACGCTCGCGGGGGATGAGCGCGAAGGGCATGGACACGTCTTCCTTGAATTCTTCGGCGCACTCCAGTTCGCTCTCGTTGTCCTCGTCATAATACCAGTTCAGGGACAAACGCTTGCCCTTTTGATAAGCTTCGTCCAGTTTCTCCAGGAGCATCATGACACACTTGGAGCTGCTCGTATTGATATAGGGGAAACTAAAATCGATGACCACGTTGACCTCCGCCGTCAATTGGTCGAGGTACCCGTCGACCCATCGCAACACTGGTTCATAAAACTTAAATGCGTTTTCCGGGTAGGACTGGCCGGAAAGTTTCATCGTATGTTGCTGCGGGTCGAAATCAACCTCCGGCGTTCCTTTCGATCCAGCGATAAAGAGCTTATCCATGGCATATACACTCCCTATATGATGGCGGTCAACGTAAAGAAAGCAAATCGCTCATCAATGCTGATGATCGAGTATTCCAAGGGAGCACTTGCCTTGCGGGCGATATCGATGAGACCAAGGCCGGCGCCCAAGCTGCCGGAAGGCACTTCTTTTTTCATCTCTTCCTTGTAGACTTTTTTCAGTTCGACCTTATTAAGGGCGATCAAACGCTCGATACGCTGCGCCAGCGCTGGCGCGTCCTTCTTTTCAATCAGGTTGCCGGAACTGACGTAGTTGCCGCCGCTCCGTTTTCCGATGATCACAATCCCCGAGTTGGCCACACGCTCATGAGCGTCTGCGCCTTCTTTGACAGTGATGTAGTTTTTGATGTTCTGCGTCTGTTCAATAAAGACGGCGAAGATGTTGAAGATATCATTTTTGGGGCGGTTTTCAATCTCCAGGTAGTTTTTCACCGCTTCGCCCAGTTCCTCAATGATCCCTTGGGTGAAACGCCCAGAAAAGCTGATCAACACGTTTTCGCTGTGAAGCGCCTGCTGCAGTTCTATCATACGGTTGCCGTTCATATCGCTGCCTCCTTTGGCGCGGATTTACTTCCATCTTATCATCAAATCGTATGTAGTGAAACCAAGGTGGGATCTGCTTTTCGTCGATGCTGGTATTACGTTCATTATAAAATGAGCCGCCAAACCTTGCTTTAAAATCGTCGCTGAAGTACCTTAAGCCTATGTAAAGTCGGTAGGGGCCGGGCATCTTCAGCAGTACTCGCTTCAAGCAAGGATGCGCTCGTCGCAAGAAAAGGATGCAGACGAATCATGTCGAATCTTAGAAGAAAAAGAATACGCAGGGAGGGGATGGGATGCAGGGGAAGAAGATCCTGATCGTAGAAGACGATGTGAAGATCCGGCAATTGTTGGTTCTCTACCTCGAAAAAAACGGGTACCGCATCTTTGCGGCAGAGAGAGGTTCTGATGCGCTTCGCCTCTTCGAGTCAGAGCAACCTGACCTGATCCTGCTGGATATCCTGCTGCCCGATATGGATGGTTATCAGGTCTGTCAGGAGATCCGCGACTGCTCCAACGTGCCGATCCTGTTCATGAGTTGTATGAAGGAAGCCGAGAACATCATCCAGGGTTTGAAACTGGGTGGCGACGACTATATCACGAAGCCCTTCGACCCCAACGTGCTGGTGGCAAGGGTGGAGGCGAAGCTCCGCAGGGCGCCCATCTTCCGGCGCGTCCCCCCTGTCGAAGAACCGTCGCCGGTCCGCACACTCGTTTTTGATGACCTGGAGATTGACCTGGCCAATTACCGCGTCTCCATCGGCGGGCAGCTTGTTTCGCTGGCGGCCAAGGAATTACAACTCCTCTTCTTCCTCGCCCAACACCCCAACCAGGTCTTTTCGGCCCAGGAACTGTACACGAGGATCTGGGGGTACGAGGATGTGGGCGACTACCGGACGGTCATGACCCATGTGAGCAACATCCGCAAAAAGCTCAAAAGCTCCCCTTCGTCGCCAGAGCGCATTCAGAACATCCGCGGTTTCGGTTATAAATTCAACGCGTAGATGTCAGCACTGCCAAAAGGCCTGGGCCTTTCGTGGTAAACCTCTGCTTTGGCGCCCTCTGCCGCTGCGGAAAGGAGCTATCCTCGTTGCTGAAAGATGGAGACGGCAACACATTATTCGGAAGGGAAAGACTCGTTCTGGAGCGGTCAAAGGAGAACGGCGACCGCTTTAGCGATCCGGATGCGAGACAAACCTTTGCCAACCTGGCTTCCGAATATGAAAAACTGTTGAAGGTGTCGGCAAAGATATTCAAGATCAGCGACATCCAAGGGCGATTGCTCAAGGAACGGGAGTATGAGATCAACGAGGCCAATGCGACATTGCACCGGTTGGAGCAGTCCCGTCGCCGCCTCGTCTCCGATATCTCCCACGAACTGGGCACCCCGATGACGGCGATCCAGGGGTATCTGCGGGCCATGCTGGATGGGATCGTGGCGCCTGACCGGGAGAATCTGACGATGATCTACGAAAAGGTGCTGCTGGTCAACCAATTGGTGGAGGACCTCTTCGACCTGTCGAAGCTGGAGTTCGGTCAGCCGAGCTTCGACAGGAAGCCGGTTATGCTCCGCCCGTTGGCCGACGATTTGATTCGCAAATACGGCGCCGATATCCGGCAACGAGGGTGCCATTTTGAATCCACCCTGGACCTGCCTTGCGCCGCAGAGGGTAAATTCACGATAACGGTGGATACGATGCGCATCGAACAGGTGATGAACAACCTGATCTCCAATGCGCTCAAATACACGCCTCCCGGCGGGACGATCAGCCTGCGCTTTTGCTGTGAAAACCAGGGCGGAGGCGATGCTTCAGGGGAGACACCTGCCGCGTCGGCGTTGAAGATCAGTGTCGTCGATAACGGCCCCGGCATCGACGAATCGGCCCTTCCCTATCTCTTTGACCGCTTTTATCGGGCCGACCGTTCGCGTCAGGCAGAAGGGGCCGGCCTCGGCCTCGCCATCGCCAAGCAGATCGTGATCGCCCATGGCGGGCAGATCGGCGTGCAAAGCCAGCCTGGCATGGGGAGCCTTTTTTATTTCACATTGCCGGTTACTGCGACGACTCCTGAATGACAGATAAAAAGAAGACAATAGAAGCAGCCTCCCAAGGTCTTTCCCCGGAGGCGGTTTTTCATTTTTTCATTCGCCCTTTATGGGGACATGACCCTTTTCATCGGCTCTTTCCTTTGAAAGATGCCCGAGGCCAGCAAAGCGCCCCCGAACACCAGCGCCCCGCCGAGCCAGTGGTAGCCATAAAGGGGTTCCTGCAATCCCCAATAAGCAATGCCGGCGGCGTAGACGGTGATTAGATTCTGAAAGAGGGACGACACGGTAGCGCCGTAGGCTTGCACCGCCTGGTTCCACCAGTAGAAGGCGATGACTGACGCGAAAAGTCCCAAGTATACGGCAGCCCCCCACATCCAGGGTGCCGCCGGCTGACGGGTGGCGGCGGAAAGGTTCCAATCGAGCAGGCCCATGGGCAGCAAGAGGAGTGCGCCGATGGCGAAGGAGTAGCCCGTCGCAGCCAGCACAGGGACCTCTTGGGCCACCTTGCGTCCGGCGATGGTGTACAGCGCCCAGAGCGCCGTCGCCAACAAGACAAGCAGGTCGCCGGGATTAAAGGACAGTTGAGCCAACTGTTCCCACGAACCATGGGCCGCTACGACAGCGATGCCTACCACCGACAAGATGATACCGGCAGCCTGATTGCGCTGAATCTTCTCCCGATCGATGAGAAAGACGAGCATGGCCGTCACCATCGGGCTCAGCGAATTGATCAATGTGGCGTTTACCGATGTGGTGTAGCGCAAACCGAGATAGAGGACCGTGTTGAAGAGGCATACCCCGGCCACCGCCATCAAGCCGATCCAGCCCCAGGAACGCCGGGAGATCTTCCGGGCAGGGTATGTGCGAAGCGCCAGGGGCAGCATGATCAGCGCGGCGATGGTGAAGCGGATGCTCGATAAGGCGAAGGCCGGGATGGCGACGACGAGGAGGCGCCCCATGACGAAATTCGTGGCCCAGATGAGCGGCGTCAAGATCAGCTTATAAAACGGATTCAATGGTTCGACTGCACTGCCTTCCTATTATGGATTGCCACGTTGCTTCATTCTTTTTGTATGATTTTATCATACCACAATCACGGTAATCGGGCGAAGTTCTTGCAGGAAAAGAAAAGACCGCAGTCCTTGACAACTGCGGTTAATGTTGGCGTTGAAGATATGATTGATTCGTAAGGAGGATCCTCCGTCGTTACATGAACCTTCCCTTCGCCCCTCGGTAGGCGACTGCAGCTAAGCCCACGTTAACGGCAGAACCGGTAACCAGGAACGGCATGACAGCCGCCACAGCGCCCCAGCCGCCCATAAGCAGCATGGTCAATGACGAGACAACACCGTTGAGAAATACGCCGACGACGAAGGCCGCCGTCAAGCCAAAGCGATCATTCATCACATAAAAGACATAAGCCCACAAGGCCATCTGCACCGCGATGAAGAGATGGATGGGCAGAGTCAGGGGAAAGCCGACCACCATGGCGGTGAGCAGGTGACCGAGAGTGATGACGATCATCCCTCCCGTGGCGCCGAGGGCCAGGGCGGCGAAAAACCCGGGAAAGGAATCGAGCCCGATCGTACCGACCGGGCTGGGGATTTTGATCATCGCCCCGACGGCGCTCAAGGCGATGAGTACGCCCATCAAAGCGATTCCACGGACGCTTTTCCAGGACGCATGCGTTTCATTATAATGCATCTGCATGTTGCTCATGAGACAGACCTTCTTTCCATTTTTGTTGAAGAACCTGAACAAATGCTGGCAATCCTGCCGTCGTCCTCAGTGGCACCCATCATCCGCCTCTCTCCGCCAATTTGCCAAGATAATGAATGGGCGCTCCGGCGACCGTCAGGGGCTCCCTCTCGGCGGTAAAGACCAGGCAAGTTGACGGACCCGCCGACTTGTCAAGATCCAAGCCGGTATCCATCTGCCAGTCGCGGATCCGGCAACCGGCGTTTGCAGCCAGGTTTTCCGCCTCTACCCGGATCCCTCTTGAGCCGACAGGGACGACTTCTCGGACACCGGGCTGAGTCAGCAGCGCCCGCACATGTCCGGCCCGGGCGATCGCCTTCCCGTCCTCCGTCACTACCTCAGCCCCCACCTTGGGCCAGCCCAAGCAGTACACTTTATCGCCAGGCCGGGAAGCGCCCACACGCAACCCTGCTTTTTCGACGGCGCCCACGACGGTGATCCCGACACCGGTCTGCCGGGTGGGTATGTTTTTTTCGGTGCTGATGACCATGGGCAGGTCACGCTTTCCAATGGCCGCCAGTTCGTCGCGGACGCCTGCAATCACCTCTCCGCTCGTCGGATAGGGCTCGTTGGCGATGGCGACTGTCAGCGCCACCGGTTCTGCGCCGATGGCGAGCACCTCCATCAGGGCCACGCGGGTGGTAAAGATCCCGACGATGTAAGGCGGGACCTGGACAACATCGAGTTCCTTGCCGCCGATGGCGCCGCAGGAGTCGCAGGCGACCACGAGGCACTGCTCCTTCGCCAGGAAGACGACTTCCACATCACGCCCCTGGTAACCCAAGGATTTCACCTCCTTGCGCTTCTTACGATTAAGATTCCTCCGGAGAAAAGAAAAAGTTCACAGCTTCTTCGCTGTTGCCGAGGCAACAACAAAGAAACCATGAACTTTGCCATCATTCATGAACGGTAATGTTACAGGCAGGTCTCCTGACTCCGAATCATCGCCACTGCGCGCCTTCCCGGTTTTCCCAGTGGCATCCTGCGCAGGGCTCCTCGTTACAGTGGCGGGACCGTCCGGGACTTTCACCCGATTCCCTATTCTCCCCCGGAGGGGCACCTGAAACATCGCACTGAACTTTGATTGTATTATAAGGGACAATCTCTATCGTTTCAATCGGCGCGCCCCCGGTTTCTTTCGCGCTAACCTACTTTCTAGTCGAAAGGTATTCGGCCATGATCCTCTTTTCGATATCTGACAGCGTTACGGCCGCCGGCATCGTCGCTTGGAGATTCTCTTGAACGGGGTTACTTAAGATACGATAGATTTTCTCTTGATCGTACTTCGATCCGATGCTTCCCAGGTTGGGGCCAATCTCCAGGCTGCCTTCCGTCCCGAATTTATGGCAGGCAATGCATGCGCCCTTGCCGTCAAAAAGCTGTTTCCCGATGCGAACGATTTGTGTATTCACATCTGTTACAGAATGGATGAAGACGGCGTTGCTCGCCTCATCCCATCGGGCGATCGCTCCCAACGATTCTGCCAGCGACCCCACCGGAACATAGATACGATCTTCCATGACTAACGGTGCCCCACTGAGACTGTCGGTGATGTCTCGGTCATTGACGAAAATGCGCACCATGGCGTTTCCCCAGGCGCTCGACTGAAGTCCCAACAGGATCAGAAGTGTGGCTGTCAGCAGGATGGCCAATCTTTTTTTCATGTGCTCTGCTCCTTTGTTTTCGTGATAAAAACCAAAGCTCCCTTGGTTAATATTACCACGAAATATACTTTAAGCCTAGCACATTCTGCAATCAGCCCGACTTCTGCTCCCGCTTCTTCCTCGATGGATGTTGCGCGTCATCGTCCAACGGGCTTCAGTACACTGTTCATCTTCTCGAACCCTCCGACCACCTGCGCCAGATCTGCGCTGGAGAGTTCCCTCAGTTGCCCCTTCAACCGTTCAAAGCGGGCCTCCTGGATCGCCTGGATCGTCTGCGAACCCTGATCGGTCAGCGAGACCATGACGACGCGCCGGTCCTTATCCGACCGCTCTCGCGTAATCAAGCCCATACCGGCCAGTTTGTCCATCATGCCGGTGACGGCGCCGGAGGTGATGCCGATCTGGTCGGCGATATCGGTCGCTTTGCAAGTCCCCGACTTCCATAATATATACAAAAGAAAGATCTGCCCCTCTCCCAGGTTGCGCTCCGGGCCGATATCTTGGACGGCGCATTTCACATTGTAGAAAAAGACCTCCAACAGGTCCTTGATCGCGTTCAACTGTTGTTCCTTAACCGCTTCTTCCCTTGACAGTTCTTGTCCTCTCCCTTACGATGATAACGTCTTAGTCGCTAAACATTTTAGCATCTAAGATAAATATTAGGCTGGTTGAGACCGGCTGTCAATGAAAGCATCATTTGCATTTGGCAGAGGAGGATTTTCGGTGAAGAAACAAATCGGCGTCGGCCTGCTCGCCGTCACCCTGCTGGCTGCGGGGACAGGCTGCGGTAAAACGCCTGAGCCGTCAGCCCAGGAAGCGACAACCCAGGCGGTGACCGTCGCCAAGGCGGAACGGGCCGACCTGTCGAACGTGCTGACCTTTAGCGGCGCTCTAGCGGCGAAAGAGGAATTGAAGCTGGTCCCGAAGGGACAGGGCAAGGTGGCACGCATCAACGCCGAAGTGGGGCAGCGGGTCAACGCCGGCGATATCCTGCTGGAACTGGATAACGCCGACATTGCAGCCCGTTTGGATGCGGCTAACGCCGGTGTCGACGTGAACAAAGCCAGCCTGGAACGAGCGCGCCTGCAATTGGACATGGACAAGATCGCCTTTGATGACGCACAACGGCACTTTGACCGGGTAAAAGCGCTCTTCGATGCGGGCGCATCAGCGAAGTCCGACTTTGATTCCGCAAAGAGCGCCCTGGACACGGCGGCGAAGCGGGTCGCCTCTGACGAGGTCTCCGTCGCGTCTGCCCAAGCGCTGCTGAACCAAAGCCTGGCCCAGGTCCGTCAGACCCAGGTGGACCTGGAAAACGCCGTCCTCCGTTCGCCCATCTCCGGCCTCGTCTCGGCCCGGAACGTGAACGTGGGCGAGTACGTCTCCAATACGGAGCCAGCCTTTACGGTCGTCCACATCGACACCGTCGAGGTGAAGGCGGACCTGACGGAGAGTGACGTCAACGCTGTCCGGCCTGGCCAGGAGGTCGATGTGAAGGTGGCTGCCGCCAGCGAACAGCCCTTCAAGGGACGCATCGCCAAGGTGAGCCCCGCCGCCGATGAAAAGGCGAAGACCTTCCCCGTCTGGATTGCTGTCGACAACAAGGACTACATATTGAAGCCCGGCATGTTCGCCGAGTTCCAACTCCCCACGGCCCATAAAACGAATGTCCTGACGGCGCCAGCAGAAGCGATCGTCGTGCGCAACGGCGCGCCCATCCTCTTCGTCATCGCCGACGGCAAGGCGATCGAACGCAAAGTCAAGACCGGCTTCTCCGACGGAAAACGGACGGAGATCGTCGAGGGGCTCAAAGACGGCGACATGATCGCCACCGGCGGCCAAATGTCCTTGGCCGATGGAACACCGGTCTCCGTGAAAGAGGCGCAACCGGCGGGCGCCCCAACCGAAAAAGGACAGGTGTAACGGATGAACCTCACACAATTCGCCGTCAAGCGACCAGTCGCCATGAGCATGATTGTCCTCATGTTCGTCGTGCTCGGCCTCTATAGCTACCGCATGCTCGGCGTCGACCTGTACCCAAACATCAACTCGCCCTTCATCTCGGTCAGCGTCTCCTACCCTGGGGCCGGCGCCGAAGAGGTGGAGAGCCAGATCGTCAAGCCCATCGAATCGGCCGTCTCCTCCATCAGCAAGGTGGACAAGATCTTCTCCCAGGCCTCGGAAGGCTTCGGCGTCGTCATGATCGAGTTCGAACTGACGGCCGATGGCGACCAGGCAGCCAATGACGTGCAGAAAAAGGTCGACTCGATTAAGGGCGCCTTGCCGGAGGATGCCGCCGATCCGGTCGTGATTAAGATGGACTTTAACGCCGCCCCTGTCATGACCTTGGCGCTGAAGAGCAACCTTCCCGCCCAGGAGACCTATGACATCGCCGAGGACCTCCTCAAGGAGCCCCTGCTCAAGGTTCCCGGCGTGACGGACGTGAGTCTCGTTGGCGGCCAGCGGCGGGAGATCCAGGTGAACATCGACAAAGCCCGCCTGCAAGGCTACGGCCTGTCCATCAACCGGGTCATCGACCACCTCAAAGACGAGAACCTCAACCAGCCGAGCGGACGCCTCGACCAGCCTGATCTGGAGTACAACGTGCGGGTCATGGGGCAGTTCAAGACAGTCAAGGATGTGGAGGAGATCCAGATCCCCCTGGCGAACGGCTCCAAGATCCCCCTCAAGGCCATCGCCACTGTCACCGACGGCCTGCACGAGGTGCGCACCATCAGCCGCGTGAACGGGGAACCGGCCATCGCCGCCGTTATCTTCAAACAGAGCGACGCCAGCATCGTCGATGTGGGCGACGGAGTCAAAAAAGTTCTGCCGGCGATCCAAAAGAGCCTACCCCCGCATGTGGAACTGATCGTGGCCCGCGACTTCTCCGATTACGTTCATAACGCCCTCAACGGGACGCGGTCATCGATCATCGAAGGCATCATCACGACGGCGCTCGCCCTCTTCTTCTTCCTGCGCGAGTGGCGTTCTATGGCCACCGTCGTCGTCGCCATCCCCACATCGCTCATCGCCACCTTGATGGGCATGTACTTTGCCGGATTCAGCTTCAACATGATGTCCCTCCTGGGGATGGCCCTCTGCATCGGCATCCTCGTCGACGACTCCATCGTCGTCCTAGAAAACATCCACCGCCACCGCGCCATGGGCAAATCGGCCATCGACGCCGCCCTGGAGGGGCGCGCCGAGATTGGCATGGCGGCCATCGCCATCACCCTCTCCGACGTGGTCGTCTTTGCGCCCATCGCCTTCATGGGCGGCATGGTCGGTCAGTTCTTCCGCCAGTTCGGCCTGACTGTCGTCATCGCCACCCTCTTCTCCCTCTTCATCTCCTTCACCCTGACACCGATGCTGTCGGCGCGGTTCTATATGGAAGAGGACCCCGAGACAAAGGAATTGAAGGCAAAAAAACGCCAGGCCTCCCTCTACGCTCTCTTGCAGCGCAAGTTCGGCCCCTATGGCGCTCGCTTCTGGTCCACCCTGGATCGGTTCAGCGACGGCTTTTCCAACTTCTACATGAAAGCGCTCCACTGGTCCCTGCGCCGCCGCTTCACCGTCATCACCGTGGCGCTCCTTGCCTTTGTCGCCAGCCTGATGCTGATCCCCATGGGTCTGGTCGGTTTTGAGTTCATGCCCAAGTCAGACCAGTCTGAGCTCAGCGTCACCCTCGAACTGCCTAACGGTACACCTCTGGCCAAGACAGACGAGGCCGTCCGCGAAATCGAGGCTTTCGTGACCACCATCCCCGAGGTCAAGTACTACCAGAGCAGCGTCGGCTTCAGCAGCGGACACGGCGGCTCCTCCTCCTCTTCCCACAAAGCCGAGGTCGGCATCCAATTGTTCAAGCGAGAGGAACGGCAGCGAACCATGTGGGAGGTGGCCGACCAACTCCGGGAATTCTCCAAAACCTTCACCAAAGGCACCATCCATGTCGTCGAATCGGAATCAGGCGGCGGCCCGCCGGGAACACCGATCCAGTTGGAGATCTCCGGCCCCGAATATGATCAATTGATGGCCATCGCCGATCAGGTGAAAACGATTGCCGCCAGCATCCCCGGCGCCAAGGAAGTGGACACCAACTTCCGCCTCGGCCAGCCGGAGGTGCAGATCAGCATCGACCGCTTGCGCGCCGCCGCCTACGGCCTCTCGGTGAACGACATCTCTCGGACGCTACGGGCCTCTTTGAGCGGCGACAAGGCCACCGTCTTCCGGACCGGCGACGACGAGTACGACATCCTCGTCCGCTTAGATGGGCTCCAGACGGCCTCCGTAGAAGACCTGAAACGGATCACTGTAACCAACTCGTCCGGCGTCCAAGTGCCCCTCAGCCAGCTCGCTGAGGTGAAAAAGGGCAGCGGTCCCACCGAGATCCGGCGCATTGAGCGACAGCGGACGATCACCGTTTCAGGGAATCTGAACAAAGACGTGCCCCAGAACCAGTACAACGCCGAACTGAACAAGCGGCTTGACCAGTTGAAGCTCCCTGCCGGCTATTCGATCAAACAGGCCGGTCTCTCTCAGGAATTGCAGGACATAGGCGTCGAACTGATCTCAGCCTTCCTCCTGTCCATCACCCTGGTCTACATGGTGCTGGCCATCCTCTATGAGAGCCTACTAACACCGATGATCCGCATGGCCTCGCTTCCCCTCGGTTTGATCGGCGCGCTTGCCGCCCTGGCCATCAGCGGCAAGTCAATCAACCTCTTCTCCGGCATCGGCATCATCATGATGGATGGTCTCGTTGCCAAAAACGGCACCCTGCTCATCGACTACACGAACACCCTGATGGAGCGAGGCAAACCCTTGCGGGAAGCGCTGATCGAGGCTGGCAAAACGCGGTTACGGCCGATCATGATGACCACCTTCACCATGGTTTTCGGCATGCTCCCTGTCGCCGCCGCCACCTCCGAAGGCAGCGAGGTCCGCTCCGCCATGGCTACCGTCTTGATCGGTGGTCTGATCACATCGACCATCTTCACCCTCGTTGTCATCCCCGTCTTTTTCACCTTGATCCGCGACTTCCTCGACTGGCGAAAGCGGCGCAAGTTGGAAAAACTGCGCAAGGCCGTCGCCAAAATCGAAGGCAAATCAGCGGCTTCCATGTAACTGTTTCACCAGAAAGGAACTCCCGGCGAAATCATCAGCCGGGAGTTCCTTTTGCATTTGCAGCACAGTATATTTTGTTTTATCATCATGGTGACTCCTGTTTTTGTTACTATTATTTTTTCTATAATTATTTTTAGTGAAAATCTGGGTCAATTTGTTCTTTTATTAGATACCATGTATTAGGGTTATGAGGGTTATGAAAAATTACAAGGTTGTCGCAAACGCGACAATCAAAATGAGGAGGATGAAGTATGTCTCGCTCTCCATACACACCGACCTATTCAACGGTGTATTCCCACGCCAGTTCCGGATCGTCCTGTGGCTCCCGTCCCCCGATGCCGCCTCAAACCTCTTGCCCCCAACTGCCAGGCACGATTCTGCGGATTTCCATCCCGCCCGGAGCCGTCATCAACCTGCTAAACCTGATCGAAGTCACCTCACCTGGCGGCATCTGCCTGATCATTCGCCTTCCCTTCCTCGGCAGCGGCGCCGCATCGACGGTGCAAAGCCTGATCCAACAGGTCCAGGCCGCCGGCGGAACGGTGGAATTCGCCAACGGCTAACCACCAACTCCAACAAAGAAACACGATGGCGTCAAGGAACTGACCAGGCAGAGTTGATAAGACACCAGGGCATGGGGACACCATGCCCCTTTTTATTATCCTGTTCTTTTTTATTATTCGAAATTAAAATCATCATCAGTCCGGCGATGCTATAATGAGATCAATTGGCTATTTTCTAAGGAGGTATCACTATTGAATCTTTCATGGCTGCGCCGAAGATCGCCGCTCTGGCGTATTGGCATGATCGCCTTTCTCCTCTTATGCATGTTTAGTGGACAACCTCTCTCAACGGCTCATGCTGCCCCGTCAGCCTCCTCGTCGTCTGCCCCTTCGACCGTCTCACCTTCAGAGCCATCAGCTACCACACAGCCTGCTCCTCCGACTTCTTCACCCTCTTCCGGCGCTCCTGCCGCCAGCGCTCGCGAAGAGGTAAAACCGCCCCAGGAGGTGTACCTGAAAGGCAAGATCACTTCCGTCCTGGCCGAATACCCTGAAGAGGATCCCCTCAACGCCGGCGATGGCAAATCATCGATGCTGCGTCAGACACTCCTGGTGGAATTGCTTGAGCCGCCTTACGTAGGACAAACGCAGGTGATCAGCAACATCGCCAATCTGCAGAATCCTTATAACGGCCTCTACCTGCATCCCGGGGAAGAAGTCGTCGTCTACGCCACTCTGGATGATCAGGGTCATCTGCAGGGCGCGGCCATCCAGGACCTGATCCGCCACCGTCCTATCTTGACCGCTGCGTCCATCTTTGTCGTGCTCATCGTCGTCCTCGGTGGTCGTCGGGGCATCGCCGCCCTTGTCACCCTGGCGCTGACAGGTCTGCTGATCTGGTACTTCCTTCTCCCGGCCATACTGGAGGGGCAAAACCCGCTCCTGGCCAGTTCCCTCGTCTGCGCCTTCATCGGTCTTGTTGGCACACCCCTTGTGGGCGGCTTGAATCGCAAATCTCTAGCCGCCGTGGCAGGCATCATCGCTGGCGTCATCGCCGCCGGACTTCTGGCTTACCTGACAGGGCAGCAGGCACGCATTACCGGCATCGAATTCGAATACGCCACGATGATGCTTGCCATCCCAGACCGCCCACCCCTCGACCTGCAGGGCGTCTACTTCGCCGGCGTGCTCATCGGTAGTCTCGGCGCCGTCATGGACACCAGCCTGACCGTCGCCTCGGCAGCCCAAGAGATCCGGTTGCTGCATAAGTCGGTGGGCCGGAAGGAACTCTGGCAGGCCGGCATGAACGTAGGCCGCGATACGATGGGCATGATGTCAAGCACCCTCATCCTGGCCTACGTGGGCGGCGCCCTGTCGCTGCTCCTCCTCTTAATGGCCTACCAGACGCCGGCGCTGAAGATCATTAATTCTGACCTGCTGGTCAGCGAAATCATCCGCTCCGCTGCCGGGTCGGTCGGGCTCATCCTCTGCATCCCTGTCACCGCCTTCTGCGCTGCTCTGCTGCTGTCAAAATCCAGCGCATCCTCTGACCATAGAAATACAGCCACCGATGAAGCCAACGCTGGCGAAGCAAGCGACATGTAACGTGCGAAAAGGCATCGAAGCGACCAGGACCTACCTCTTTTGCTCAAGCACATTTCCCACTAGGCTTCGAAATCTGGAAGTCTTTCGACATCAATGGCATTCTTGGATTGGATCTCAGTGATAGGGGCGACGATGCCCTCCACACGGGGACACATAGGACTAGTATCTAGAGACGCCTGGGATACGGGGGACGCATAGGATGCTATTCGCAGAAGAAAAGTAAAGGAAGCTGCATCGAACTCGGCAAGCAACGACGGAAAGGGTGGCGAAATCGCCCACATGAGCAAAAACCGGAACCTCTTGCTGATCGGACTCTTCCTGGCCATGTTCTTCGGCGCCCTCGACCAGACGGTCACATCGACGGCCATGCCGACGATCATCGCCCAACTGGGTGGATTCCATTTGATGGCCTGGCTGGCGACGTCCTACATGCTTAGCTCCACTATTGTCGTTCCCATCGCCGGGAAACTGGCCGATCAGTTTGGCCGCAAGCCGGTCTATCTCTTCGGCCTCGCCGTGTTCATGGCCGCCTCGGCCCTCTGCGGCCTCGCCGGTTCCATGGAGCAGCTCATCCTCTATCGCGCTCTTCAGGGGATTGGCGGCGGGGTAATGATGCCCATGTCCATGATCATCATCGGCGACATCTTCACCGGCGAGGAACGGGCCAAATTCCAAGGCGTCTTCGGCGGCATCTTCGGCCTTTCATCGATCATCGGGCCCCAGATCGGCGGTTGGTTTGTCGATCACCTGGCCTGGCAGTGGGTCTTCTACATCAATCTGCCCTTCGGCCTCCTGGCGGCGCTTTTCATCGCCCTCGGCCTGCGCGACGAGCAGGTTCGCGGAGAAGCCCGCATCGATTACCCTGGAATCGCCACCTTTACCATCGCCATGGTCAGCCTGCTGCTGGCGCTGACCTTTGGCGGAACGGATTACCCCTGGATCTCCTGGCAGATCGCCGGCCTGTTTGCCAGCTTCGCCATCTTTCTCATCCTCTTTCTCCGATCGGAAAAGGCAGCCGAGGAACCAATCCTCCCGCTCTCCCTTTTCCGCAATCGCGCCTATGTGCTCCTCAACCTGATCGGCTTTCTGATGACGATGGGCATGTTCGGCGCCATCATGTTCATGCCCCTCTTCATGCAGGGCGTCATCGGGATTTCCGCTTCCGGCGCTGGAACGGCGATGACGCCGATGATGCTGTCGATGATCGTGGCCAGCACGCTGGGCGGACGGGCGCTGCTCCGCCTCGGCGTAAGGCCGCAGGTTCTCGGCGGGCTGCTGATCATGACAGCAGGTCTCCTGCTGGTGACTACCCTGGGCGTCGGCGCCACCCGCTGGACAGCCTCCTTATTCTTGGTGATCATCGGCTTCGGTTTAGGCTTGGTGATGCCGGTCCTGACCATCGCCCTGCAAGAGATCTTCCCCCGCCACCTGCTCGGCGCCGTCACCGCTTCAGGGCAGTTCTTCCGCTCCATCGGCGGCACCTTCGGCGTGGCCCTCTTCGGCGCCGTAATGAACCAGGTATCCGGGCAATCGCTCCGGCAGGACCTGCTTCCCCTGCTCAACCAAGCGCCGGCAGCCGCCCGCCCCGCCATCGAGCCGATCCGGTCGCTCTTAGAGACGAACCCTCAGTCGCTCTATTCCATGCTGCTCCAGGGCGATGTGATGGCCCAGATGCCAGAGGCCTTTCGCACCATTATCGAACCGGTGATCAAGTCCTCCCTGGCAACGTCGATCCACGCCATCTTCTGGACAGCCGCCATCGCCACCGCGCTAAGCTTCCTCGCCACCCTCTTCCTCCCCGCCATCCGCATCTCTCGGCGGGCTGTGGCGGGCAAGGGACAAGCGATGGCTAAAGATCGGGAGAAGGAGAGGGAACGGAGACAGCGCGAAAAGGCCGAGCCTGCCCTGGATAAGGGCTGACGATAGGGCCTTATAGTTTAATATTTTCGATCAGCCGGTTCAGCGTCTTCACGCTCCGGACGTTATCGTCAGTGCGAGCGGTCATGGCTTGAACCGTCTCGGCGATAGACGCCGACTGTCCGGCGATCTCCTCGGCGCCTTTCGCCCCTTCTTCGACCGCCTGGGCGACTTCGTTAATCGCTTCTCGACGGCCCCATTGACAGCGCCGACAATCTCCTGGATATGGCCAGCCGTCCTTGAGGACTGGTCGGCGACCTGACCGATGTTTTCTTGGACAGCCAGGGCATTTTCCCGGATTGTCGCCGATGCCTCGCTGATTTGGATGCTCCTATCTCGGTTCGCCGTCCGCATGGTCAGCATGGCTCTCGCCATAGCGCCCACTTCGTCCTTGGAACGCGTCAGCCCTTCATAGCTGTCGTTCGCCTGACTGAAGTCGAAGGCGGCTGTCTGGTCGATCAGCTTGGTCATCGATACGACAGGAGAGAGGAAGCGGGTCGTCCACGCTGCCCGTCAAAACGAGCGTCCAGTCCAGCTCCGGGATTTGCACGTAAGCCGCCAATATCAGGGAGCCCTCAAAAGAGTATTCGAGGTCCCCCTGTTGCATCAATTATTATGGAATAACTGCGCTTGAAAAAACTGGTCCTTTGACGGCCGAGCGGACTCTTTGACGAGAGCGATTGACGCTTGTTATATACCTATTTTATAATTAATTGATATGCCATGCACCTTTTTGCACATAAGCAGTTTCCGCCACCCGGTCTTTTTTATCCGATGGGCAGGGTTTACCGTCTCGAGTCCAACCTGTATTCACATCTTGAAGGAGGGATTTTCCGTTGAAAAAGAGAATCCTCGTCGTCGATGACGCTTCGTTTATGCGGCTGACCATTCGAAAGATACTGGAAGAGGCTGGTTACGATGTGATGGAGGCCCCCAACGGAAGCGAAGCCGTTCGACTCTGGAAAGAGCTTGCGCCGGACCTGGCCACCATGGACATCACCATGCCTGACATGGACGGCATCAGCGTCGTCAGAGCGATCAAAGTCCTCGATCCCAACGCGAAAATCGTCATGTGTAGCGCCATGGGCCAACAGTCGATGGTGGTAGAAGCGATCACCGCCGGCGCGAAGGATTTCATCGTCAAACCTTTTCAACAAGAACGGGTACTCAAAACTATCAAGAACGCGCTCGCGTAAGGGTGTTCCCTAAAATGAGTATCAATCATGGAGATCGTAATGAACGAGTATTCAAGGAGAAGAAAAAAAGGAGGCTGCTCCATCACAGTCGATGGTCAGCCTCCTCTTATGTTCTAACCAACGGGCTTCGCCGTTGTTTCGCTGATTAACTCCCGAATTTCCAGGGCTTTTTCAGTTCGGAGATCTGGGACGTTTCTAGCGATTTCGCACGGAGCGCCTGCTCCATTTTGAATTGGGCCAGGTGATCATTGAAGAACCATTCAAACATGTTGCGTCATCCTTTCGAGGGGTGGTTCGTTGAGAAACATTTTCATTTAGAAGTATACGCCTACACCTGAAATATGTCAAGCCTGTTATTGAGAAAACAATCCAAGCCGGAGCCCCCTCTTTCTGCCTTGGTTCTTCAAATTCTTTCGTGACTTCAGTTTTGCTCATCGCGCCGTGCGCTGGAACATAGACTTTCCAGTAGTATGTACTGCTTCTATTTCAATTCCGGTTTTATCCGATTTCTTGAACCGGATTCGTTCGGCGAGCTAATGTGGGACTTGCCGCCAACGGATTTCTTCGGTATACTCAAAGCATAATCAAAGCATCAACAACCGCGATCATTGTCATAAACTCTGAATGATATTTTCTTCTATTATCATGAATAAGGTTATCAAAGGGGAGTAGCTCGCTGCTGACGGGTCAACAACCGGCTTCATAAGTCTGGCCCTCAGGGTTGAAAGGACCAGCAAGACCTTTGATTCAAAGTCGTCGCTTTGGATCAAAGGTCTTTTTCACTCAGACAGATACATATTAAAGGGAGTGCGCAAATTGGAATTTCTAGGAAGCATTAGTGGAATCGAGTGGAGTGATTTATCCGATCCCGCCTTCTGGCTGTCCATTGGGAGCATCATCCTCATCGATCTGGTCCTGAGCGGCGACAACGCGATCCTGATTGCGATGGCCTGCCGGAACCTGCCGAGAGAACTGCGGACCAAAGGCGTCATCTGGGGGACGGCCGGCGCCATCGGGTTGCGGATGGTCCTGGGCGCTGTCATCATCTATCTCCTGAAAGTCCCCCTCTTGCAAGCGGCTGGCGCTGTGCTCCTCGTCTGGATTGCCATCAAACTGCTCATTCAGGAGAACAATCACACCGATGTAGACGCCCCCAACCGCTTGTGGCAGGCCGTCAAGACGATCGTCATGGCCGACGCCGTCATGTCCCTGGACAATGTGGTCGCCGTGGCCGGCGTCTCCCATGGCAAACCGGGCCTGCTCTGGTTCGGCCTACTCGTCAGTATCCCCCTCGTCGTCTACGGCAGCCGCCTCTTCCTCACCTTGCTCGACCGCTTTACGGTCATTCTCTACGTCGGCGCCGGCATCTTAGGTTGGACAGCCGGCAAGATGCTGATTCACGACCCAGTGCTGCTGGCAAACCTGCAAGAACTGGGTGTAGCGCCTGTTTTGCTCGACGAGACCTTCGTGGCCGCCATCGTCACCGCCCTTGTCCTGATCGTCGGCTGGTTGATCAATGACCGCAAAAAAAGAAAACCCAGCGGCAGGGAAGCGCGGTTTTTATAACCGAATATCCTGATTTTTCGTTAGGTTTTTCACCGCCTTCCTCCGTCCGATGGACTGAATAATGGCCGCTCGCACGGGTATGCTACGGTCGGAGGAGGTGAGCCATTTGTCGCACATCAGATGTAATGTCGAGGAATGCCACTACAATAGCAGTGAAATCTGCCAAGCGTCGACGATCAAGGTCCGCTCCCGGGTCGCCGACCACATGACCAGCATCTCCGACGATACGGCCTGTGAA
The DNA here is from genome assembly GCF_057715735.1 of Heliomicrobium sulfidophilum. Lineage (NCBI taxonomy): Bacteria > Bacillati > Bacillota > Clostridia > Eubacteriales > Heliobacteriaceae > Heliomicrobium > Heliomicrobium sulfidophilum. The sequence continues at coordinate 1,813,682 of NZ_JBVTZZ010000005.1, read as the reverse complement.
ACCTTCGTTCCGAAGAAGGTGTAACATCTTTCCACGGATAACTCCCCTGCGAAACATTCTCCTTGATAAAGGAAAGGTGGGTTCTCCCCGCAGAGAAACCCACCTTTCCTTTAATTTAAACGAAGCTATTTCGTCGCTATGTTGTCTCGCTCTCCTGGCTCACAGGGCGCCCGACATTTTTACCTTCTCGCGCAGTTCCAGCGTCAAATCTTGCAACTCTTGGGCCAGTTCCTTGAACTGGTTGATCTGTCCCCGAATCTCCTTCATTTGGGCCTGATGGGATTCGACAACGCCGCCTGTCTGCCGCACCCCTTCTTCAATATCGCCCATTCCCGTCTGAATGCTGCGAAGGGTCTTGTCGATCTTGCCAGCTGATTCGATGGAGACGCTCGCCAGGCTCCCGACCTCTTTGGCGACGACGTTGAAGCCTCGCCCGGCTTCCCCAGCCCGGGCCGCCTCGATGGAGGCGTTCAGACCAAGCAGTTTCGTCTTATCGGCGACGCTGCGGATAAAACGCAGGATCTCATCGGTCTCCTTGACTTTCTTCAAAGAGGTCTCTGTGGCTGTTTTCAGCTTGTCTGTGGTCATGGTCAGATTCCCCACCTGGGAATCGACTTCTTCTACCTTATGATAGAGCAAGTCGGCGTCGTCTCGGATGGTCAGGGCCATCTCCTCAAATTCCTCAACACGCTTCATCACCTGGAGTTTCTGGTATCCGATGGAAGATAGGGCGTTGGCGACGATATAGAGCAGGTCTGCGGCAGCGCGGATGCTCTCTTCTGGAACGACACGGATCCTGCGAACAGCGGCGACATAGGTCTCCGGGTCAATCCCCAGTTCGCCAGCCAGACGGCGAAACTTCGCCTCGTCAGGTGGCTGCGGCAGCACTTGGCCGCCCAGCATGGATCCGATCTGCCTGCCCTCGACGATGATGGGCGCCGCAAAGTCCATCAGCCCGCCATGGCAGTAGTAGATGGCAGGCTTGCCGGTTTTCGCCGCCTCTTTGCCCCCTTTGAGGTCGCATTCATTGCAGCGGCGCGCTCCTTCCGGCGTATTGCGCGTCAAGTCCATGCAAAAGGTGGTGAAATGGCTCGGCGCTGTCACCGGACCTTTATCATCAACGGTGATGCTAGCCATCCCCATCGCTTTCGCAAAACTGTCCTGGAATCGTTGCAGAAAATCAAGATCGATTAAATCCTTCAGTCCATATTCGATTTCGTTTGTTCGATGTACTGACACAGGCATTTCCCCTTCATCCTTACAGTGAGATAGCGGTCAGCAAACCCAAATTCATTTGGGGTAGTCCTTTTTAGTACTTTGACATGGATAGGTGCTTTTCCTCTTTTAAAATGACTCAAGAAGACAAATTATCGATGAATTCTTGCTATTCTAACAGAGTGAGCACAGATTGGAAGATCGGCTTCGTAGCAAAGAATGCCTCAAAAAACAAAATTCCAACTGATCGTTCTCGGCAGACACAGTTTAAAGGAGTTTAAAAGAGGAACCGCATATGTTCCGCCGCGGCCTTCAGTTCCACCAGTTCTCCTGGAGAGAAGGGTCGTTGTTGCCACTCTCGCATCGACAGGCGGATCCGCCAGGTCTCCTGACTCCGGCAATTGACCAGCACATGGGCGCCTTCCATCTCAACCTGCTCAACGACCGATAACCAGCGGTTCATGGGACGCTCGGCCGCATCTGGGCTCTCATCGGAAAAAGGGGGAGCGATCTGCAGGTTTTCTCCCCGAATGCACAACCAACCCTTTTGGCTGCTCCCCTCCCCGCCGGCCTCCGCTGTTTCCTCACCGGCGCGACCGCTCTCATCCCATTTCGCGACAAACCGTCCGTCCTGACACCGGAAACAGCAAAAAGACCCGTCATGACCGTCGGGCGTCGCCGGAATCATGTTGTCGACGCCCAAAAAGCGGGCGGCAAAGACCGTTTGGGGGTCGACATAGAGTTCGAGGGGAGTTCCCGCTTGCTCGATTCTCCCCTCCCGCATCAACAGCATCTGCTCGCCCAGCCGGAGTGCTTCCCCAAAATCATGGGTCACATGAATGACGGCGATCCCTTTTTCCCGGTGGAGGCGGCGAAGCAGTCCCTGCATCATGTCGCGCGTCCGGGGATCAAGCGCTGACAGCGGTTCATCGAGCAACAACAGGGACGGTTCTGTCATCAACGCCCGGGCCAGGGAAACGCGCTGGCGTTCCCCGCCGCTGAGGTGCTGGGGATACCGTTCCAGCAGGTGATGAATGCCCATCGATTCCGCCAGTTCTTCCATCCCTCTTTTCGCGCTCTCACCGTCGAAGCCGTCTCCCTTGTGAACGCCGAAGAGTATGTTCTCGCGAACCGATAAAAAGGGGTACAACAGGCTGTCCTGGTAGGCCAGACCGAAGCGCCGCCGCTCCGGCGGGACAGCCGAAATATCGCTTCCATCAAAATGAAGCGACCCACAGTCAACGCTGCGAATGCCAGCGATGGTTTCCAGAAGCATCGTCTTTCCGCATCCCGTCGGTCCCACGATGACCAGGTATCCTTGTGGCTTCACTTGAAATGAGAAATCGATCAGACGAAAGTTTCCGACCGCCAGGGTCAGGTTTTTCGCCTCCAACATGCTTGCTTCCCCCTTTCGTTACGTCCGCGCCCCCGTCCCCGTTACTGACCGAAACAACACCAGCACCGTGAGGGCGACGATCCACAGCACCACCGCGGTGGTGAGGGCAAAGGGAAGATCGCCGATGGACATGCTCAGGTAGACGGCCGCCGAGAGGGTCTCCGTCTTCATGCGGGTTACGCCGGCCAGCATGGCCGTGGCGCCGAACTCGCCGAGGCTTCTCGCCCAAGTCATGGCGATACCGCCAAGGATCCCCTTTTTCGCCATTGGGAGTGTGACCCGCCAAAAGGTCTGCCAGGTTGTATGGCCGAGGGTGCGGGCGACCTTCTCATAACGAGGGTCGATGGCGGCGAAGGCATGGCTGAAGGTCTTGATGGCAAAGGGTGTGGCGATAAACCACTGGGCCACAGCGACGCCCCGGGCGGAAAAGACGATATCGAGACCCATCTCCGTCAAGCCGTCGCCGAGGACGGGGCCAAAGAGGATCAACAGGGCCACACCGGACACCAGGGGCGGCAAGACGATGGGGAGATCGAGCAGGGTATCGAGAAAAGCCTTGCCGGGGAAGGATTGCCGGGCCAGCACATACCCGCAAGGGATGGCCGCCAGCACGGCGGCCGCAGTGGCGATGGCCGTCGTCCCCAACGTGAAGGCGGCCGCAAACTGAAATTCGGGGTTGCCGATGACGTCTCGAAATTGCCCTGGCTCGGCATGCAGCAGCAGCACTCCGAAGACAGCGGCCATGAACCCTGTCATCATGATGAAGACCAGCCGGAAGGACCGTTCCATAAGCCCTACCTCCTCACAGCGATTCCTTAGGCGCCACAAAATAAAAAGCCCAATGGCGGGCCGGCGCCGCCATCGCGCCTCTCACCATTGAGCACCCCAACAAGGTTATCCGTTATTCATCCGGTCATCTAGGCTAGCTAGGCCATCAAGGTTTCAAGACAAAACAGTACATAAATAGACGAGACGTAGTTATGGAAACATAATAATTATCTGCCGCGAACTTGTCAATCCTTTTTTGCCCTTGACAGGGGATTCTTTTTCCCTTATCCTTTCATTAACGTATTGTTTTATCGCTTTTTTTCGTCCTGCGCTCGACGGCGAGATTCGTCGTTTCTGTCCAAACTGTACAGAAACTTGAACCTCGTCGTTTTTGTTTATCTCGGCAAAGGCGGTCACGTATAGGGGGGTAACGGATATGGTCATTGACATGGCGCCCATCTGGATCTCATTAAAAACAGCAATGGTCTCGACGGTGATCACCTTTTTCTTCGGCATCGCCGTCGCTCGCTGGATGGCCACCTACCGGGGAAGAGGCAAAAACCTGATCGACGGCCTGCTGACGCTCCCGCTGGTCCTCCCGCCGACGGTGGTCGGTTTCTTCCTGCTTTTGATTTTTGGGAAGAACGGACCCGTCGGACAGTTCCTGCACCAGATGGGGACTTCGATCATCTTCTCCTGGACGGCCACGGTGATTGCAGCGACGACGGTCGCGTTCCCGCTCATGTACAAAACAGCCCGCGGCGCTTTTGAACAGGTGAACCCCAATTACCTCCACGCCGCCCGAACCCTTGGGGCCGATGAGTGGACCGTCTTCTGGCGGATCACCATCCCCTTGGCCTGGCCCGGTATCGTTGCCGGCGTCATCCTCTCCTTCGCCCGCGCCCTGGGCGAGTTCGGCGCCACACTCATGCTGGCCGGCAACATCCCCGGGACGACGCAGACCATTCCTGTGGCCATCTTCTTTGCCGCAGAAGGCGGCGATATGGACCGCGCCTTCCTCTGGGTTGCCATCATCGTCACCATCTCGCTGGGCGTCATCCTGCTGATCAACGAATGGAACAAGATTCAAGCGGCGCTGACAGCCCGCATCCAGTCAAAGGGGCGGTTGCAATGGAGCTTACGGTCGATATCGAAAAGCGATTTCCCGGCTTCTCTCTCCAAGTAAATTTCGCAACCAACGGCGAGGCGCTGGGCCTGTTAGGCGCCTCCGGTTCAGGAAAAACGATGATCCTGCGTTGCATCGCCGGCATCGAGACGCCTGATCGGGGACGCATCACCCTCAACGGACGGGTACTCTTCGACTCGGAAAAGGGGATCAATCTGCCCAGCCGCCAGCGCAAGGTGGGCTTTTTGTTCCAGGATTACGCCGTCTTTCCCCATATGACGGTCGCCGAAAACATCCGCTTTGGCTTGAACTATCTCAACATGAGCAAGGAAGAACAGCGCCGGCGGGTGCAGGAAAAAATCGCCCAGTTCCAGTTGGCGGGGTTGGCCGATCGCTTCCCGAGCCAACTGTCAGGCGGGCAGCAGCAGCGCGTGGCTCTGGCCCGCGCCTTGTCGGTCGACCCTGACGCGCTGCTGTTGGACGAACCCTTTTCCGCTCTCGACAACCACCTGCGCAGCCAGATGGAGAGCGAACTGCTCAAGACCCTGGCTGATTACCGGGGAGCGACCCTGTTCGTGACCCACAACCTTGATGAGGCCTACCGCGTTTGCAAGAGCCTGCTCGTCCTCACGAAAGGCCGCGTCTCCGCTTTTGGTTCGAAAGCGGCCATTTTCCAGTCGCCGCCGACGATCACGGCGGCCCAACTGACGGGGTGCAAGAACCTGTCTCGCGCCCGCATCCTCTCGTCCCGTCAACTGGAGGCCCTCGATTGGGACTGCACCCTCCGCCTCACTTCTCCGATCCCGCCGTCGGCCGCTTACGTGGGGATCCGCGCTCGGCACCTGCGCATCGTCGACGCCCCCATCGGCTCCTACGACCTCAACGACCCCGACGACTCCGGCAGTTCCGACAGCTCTGCCGGCATTAATACCTTTCCGGTCCGGTTAAGCCAGGTGATCGATACGACAGAAGGGAAAACACTGCATCTCGAATTGATGCAGGTTGCCCAATCCGACCTCCCAATGGGCCATCGGAGCCATTCTGACGACATTGCCGGCACTGGCTCCATCGAGGGGCGGCCCCAATTGTCGATGTATATTGCCGAAGGGTCCTGGAATCAGCTTAAGGACCGGCCCTTTCCCTGGTGGGTTCAACTGGATCCCGAACAGCTTTTCGCAGCCTCTGAAGATCCCGAGACACCGGCGTAAAAAGCCCCGCAATCGGGGTTCTGCATATCGATAAAAATAAACGAAAAATGGAGATAGCATGGATAACAGGGATGGGAGGGCTCTGGCATGGTGTACATGACCGACGAGGCGATCGAGCGACTGATCAAGGAGGATGTTCCCTACATCGACTTGACATCGCTGATCCTGGGGATTGGCGAACAGCCTGGGGTGATTCGGTTTACTTCCCGGGAACCGGCGGTGGTCGCCGGCACGGAAGTGGCGCAACGCCTCCTGTCGAAGCTGGGAATCGAAGTTTTTGCTCAGGTGTCTTCCGGTACGGAAGTGGCGCCAGGTGAAGTCTTCCTGGAGGCGAACGGTCCGGCCAGTCGTTTACATATGACTTGGAAGGTCTGCCAGAACATCCTCGAATACAGTTCCGGCGTCGCCACGAGGACGCGAAGGCTGGTCGAAAAGGCCAAGGGGATCAACCCTCACATCCAGATCGTGACGACACGGAAGATCTTCCCCGGAACGAAGGAACTGGCGATCAATGCGGTCCTTGCTGGCGGCGGCTTTCCCCATCGCCTGGGGCTTTCGGAGACGGTGCTGATCTTTGCCCAACACCTAAACTTCACCGGCGGCCTGGACGGTCTGCTGGCGAAGATGGCGGAGATTCGCGCCCAGGCGAGCGAAAAGAAGATCATCGTTGAAGTGTCTGATCTGGAGCAGGCGCTGCGGCTCTGCCGGGCTGGCGTAGACGGTCTCCAGTTCGATAAGGTTCCTCCGGCCGAACTGGCGTCGATGGTGGATTCCATCCGCGCCGTCGATCCAGAGGTGACGCTGATCGGCACCGGCGGGATCAACGAGCAAAACGCAGAAGCCTACGCAAAGGCTGGCGTCGATGTGATTTCGACGACATGGGTCTACTTCGGCAAACCGGTCGACATCGGCGTCCGCATCACTCCCGCATAAATCTTCCCCTTAACAAAGAAGCCAGGGCTCATCGTTGCGATGTCCCTGGCTTCTTCGCTTACTGTCAGGGTTTTTTAAACCCAAACTTTTGAAATACTCCCGGTCCCTCCTTCTGCACAAAATTCAAAAAGTCCTGGGCCTGTTCCTTCTGGTTGGAAAAGGTCAGCGACGCGCAGGGGATCTCGTCGACGACATTGACGGCCGGGTCGATTTCGACAACCTCCAATTTGTCCTTTTGATTGGACATGCTGCTGTATTCGGCGATTCCGGCATCCCCTTGCCCCATGGCGATCATGGCAGGTACCTTGGGCATCGTTTCCACTGAGGCCAGGATATTCTTTTCCACGGCTGCGGTGATCCCGAGCTGATCGAAGGTTTTGAAAGCGTTCTTACCGATAGCTGTGGCCTCTTTGTCGGGAAGCACGAGTTTTAACCCAGGCCGGGCCAGATCGCGTACATCCTTGATTCCAGCCGGGTTGCCTTTAGGGGTGATGATCGCCGGCACATGGTAGGCTACCGGCCCGACCACCTTGTCAATGATCCCTTTCTTCTGGGCCATTTCTATAAAGGGCTTGCCTCCCGGCATATAGATGTCGCCTTTTTTTGCCGTTTCCGCCTGGCTGAGCAAAGCGCCGGAATTATTGAAGGTCAATTCGACCTTGATGCCGGTCTGCGCCTCATAGAGGGCGGCCAGTCCTGTCACCGGCTCTTTCAACCCGGCGCCCACATAGGCGAACAGGGGTTGCGCAAAAGACGCAGGCTTGATCTCAGCCTGGGAACTTTGCGTTGCACCCTCTCCGCTCCCCTGTCCGCCGCAGCCGCTCAATAGCAGCCCTGTCAGGGCGAGCATCACTGCGCCGCGCCCCCATCTTGCCCCTCTCCCCAAACTTCCCGAATTCCCCAACCCCCCCCGACTTCCCAAACTTCCCGAGCGCCCACTGGTTCCCGCCATTTTCATCTTTTTTCCTCCTTAAATTAAAAATATGATGTGAAAATAAAAAATCCTCAACGGCGCACCCCCTTCAACTCCTTGCGGAAGGAAGGGCTTCTCGCCGTTGAGAATTTCATAACCGGACAAGCCATGACCCGACTCTATATATAAACCATGGTTCATGGTAAGATTATGGTCAAAGAAACCGAAACGGAATGATTGGGGAGGAAACCGTTGTGCCGGAGGATACGTCGCTGACCCCAGAAGAGGTGGCCGAACGACTGCGCATCAAGAAAAACACCGTCTATGAAATGATCAAACGGGGCGATCTGCCGGCATACCGGGTGGGGCGTAAACTTCGGGTGCTCTCCGACGCCGTCGATAAGTACATACGAAAGGGGCAAGCCTCGGAGTCGCTTGGTAGTGGCCCTGCCGAAAAACCGGCGGAACCGGATGCCTCAGTCCTTTCGGTGAGTTCGTCAGGGGCGTCGCTGCCGGTCACGCTGACTGGAACATCCCCGGCAACATCGGCCGCTTCCACCGCGAACCAGTCTCCCGCCGGCCGGACCGCTTCGCCAGGCTTTTTTGCCTCTGCGCCCGTTTCCTCCGCCGTCGACGAATGGACGCCCCCTTTACCGGGATTGGTGCTCTGTGGTCAGGACCCGTTGCTCGACATCCTGGCCAACCACCTGGAACGGAATCCACGGGGGACAACCGTCTTTCGTTCCCATGTGGGCAGTTTTAACGGCCTGCTGGCCTTGTACCAGGGAACGGCGCATATGGCCTCGGCCCATCTCTGGGACGGCGATTCAGGCGAGTATAACATCCCCTATGTGCGGCGGCTAATCCCGGGGATCCCCACGGTGATCATCCGGCTGGTCCGCCGGATGCAGGGCTTTTACGTGGCGCGGGGAAACCCGAAAAACATCGTCGACTGGAAAGCCTTCACCCGCTCCGATCTCCGCTATATCAACCGGGAACGGGGTTGCGGGACCCGGGTGTTCCTCGACGAAAAACTCCGGCAGTTGGGCATTGAGAGCTACAGAATCCCGGGGTACCGGAAAGAAGTCTTCTCCCATCTCTCGGTCGCCAGCGCCATCGCCAGAGATGAGGCCGATTACGGTCTGGGCACCGAGCGGGCCGCGCGACAGGTGACCCAGGTCGATTTCGTCCCCTTGCAAAAGGAAGAGTACCATCTCGTCGTCAAGAAAGAGGACTTCGTCAAACCCCTCTTTCAGAGCCTGTTGGAGATCATCCGCTCTCCGGAGTTTCGAGCGGAACTGCAAGGGATGGGCGGCTATGACCTGGAAGGGCTCGGCGAGATCGTCGCCGAGATATAACAGTATGGATTAACCAAATCATACACGATAAAAAACAACATGACAACACATAAAAAGCAAGAAGAGGCATAAAGGCGAGCACCTAGCTAGATAATTGCTTTCACTCCCCTGTTCACCTCAATAAAAAACTGATCATAACAAGATAACACTTGACATCACGCGAATAACGTACTATTTTAAAACTATCTTATTTAGCGTCGTATGTTCATCCTTCTCGGTTTCCTAGGTAAGGTACTCATATCTCAAATCGTTAAGCAAATCTCAATGAGGAGATGGCGGTCAGACTCGGCCATCCCATTGAGATTTTTTTATTGAAAGGGGGGGTGTGCGGTTTTCCTAAAGGACATCTCTTGGAAACCCAACAAACCGAAGGAGGCGCTTGGTTTGAAACGCAAAAAATGGCTATCCCTCTTTTCACTCCTTTTATTTCTCGCAGCGACCCTGCTGTCGGGATGCGGCGCTCCGCCGGTCGCAAAAGACGCGGCTGCACCGGTCAATTTGACCGTCTCCGCAGCGGCCAGCTTGAAAGACGCTTTGACGGAGGTCAAGGAGCTCTACGCCAAAGAAAATCCGAACACAGCCATCACCTATAACTTCGGCGCATCTGGTTCCCTCCAGCAACAGATCGAACAGGGTGCGCCGGCGGACATTTTCATCTCGGCGGCGCCCAAACAGATGGATGATCTGCAATCGAAAAACCTTATCGATGCGGCCACTCGCAAAGACCTGCTGGAAAACAAGGTGGTTCTCGTCGCCCCCAAGGATTCTTCTATCACGGGTTTCTCCGACCTGGCCGGGGATAAAGTGAAAAAGCTGGCTCTCGGTGAACCTCAAAGCGTTCCCGCCGGCAAGTATGCCCAGGAGGTCTTGACGAAACTGAATCTGGCTGACGCAGTGAAAGACAAGACGGTCTTCGCCAAAGACGTGCGCCAGGTGCTGACCTATGTGGAAACAGGCAATACGGAAGCCGGTATCGTCTATGAAACCGATGCCAAGGTCTCCGACAAGGTCAAGATCGTGACCCGGGCGCCGGAGGGCTCCCATTCACCGGTGCTGTACCCAGGCGCAGTGCTGAAAGACAGCAAAAACGCCAAGACCGCAGGAGAGTTCCTGCAGTATCTGCAAGGACCGGCAGCAAAAGCCGTCTTTGAAAAATACGGGTTTACTGTGTTAAACAAATAAGAAGGAGGAACTCGCTATGAAAATCACTGCCAGAAATCAACTGAAAGGCACAGTCGTGGAAGTCAAGGAAGGTCAGGTGATGGCCGAGGTGGTATTGGACATCGGCGGTGGCAACCAGATCACCTCGATGATCTCCAAGGATGCCGTACAGGAACTGGAACTGAAGGTAGGATCGGAAGCGGTTGCCATCATCAAGTCCACTTCCGTTATGCTGATGGCTTGATCGACTCCCCCACCTAAACGTGTTCATAAAAACGCCCCGTCTTCAAACGGGGCGTTTCGTTTAGCATCAACTCCTAGTACGGCCAATGAAGGCTCTAGAAAGTGTTTGATTTTTCAATGGCTGGCGCATATGTCGGGGCCAAAGTATTAAAAAGGCCTGAATCCGTGAAGCAAAATACAGAATAAGCTCGAATTCCGACGCAAAACTCCGTATATTAAAAAGTCAAGGCGCCCCTGGGCGCGACATCGCCCTTGAAAAGGGCCCGCCCGCACGGACGCGAAGGAAAAGTCGAGTATGTGGGCAGCGTCGCTTACGGTATCAGGTTGAAGATAAGTGATGATAAAACACCAATAATAGATATAGCATCATTATACCTAAATATCGGAGTTGTGTGTATAATAATCATCTCCCCAATCACACATCATTTTTAGGATGGGCATTAAACTCTTCCCTAGGGTAGTTAATGAATATTCAACCTTAGGAGGTACTTCTGCATATACCTTCCTATTAATTAACGCATCCTCTTCAAGCTCTCTTAATTGCTGAGTCAACATTTTTTGGGTTATATTTGGAAGCAACTTTTTTATTTCATTGAATCTTTTTGTACCCTTAGTTCCTAAATGCCAGATAATCAGTGGCTTCCACTTCCCCCCTATTAAATCTATTGTAATTTCAAATGTACATGTGTAATTTTTATTTTTGAATTCTAACATGCCGCAACCTGAAGACATATTCATACTCCCCTGAGTCCGTGATAGCGAATGTTCACCATTTGAGAAAAGAGGAGCAATTCGGCGAAAGGCAGAGTTTTCGAAACATATTTCGTTTTCCGCAGATTCACCCGTGGGGTGAAGTCAAAGAATTTCACGATCGACCGGCCTTCGAAACACGGCATTCAGAATGCGCCATCTTTGTTGTATAATGGTGTTGCAAATGTTGCAATCCTATGTGACAGAGGAGGCGCCATGGATGGGCAAACCGCCGAAATTCATTTTCGAGTCGACAGGCGAGCACCTGACGGAACATGCCGGGCTGGCCATTGTCGGTGCGCTGATGCCATATACGCAACTTCGAGAACGTCTGAATGAAACGCTCCTCCCCGAGATGGAAGTCCCCATCATTTCTCATGCCGATGTGACCGTGTCATACGTAGGCTTGCTGTGCCAAGGGAAGACCGACTTTGAGTGCATAGAGGCCTTTCGGGAGGAGCCGTTTTTCAAGACCGCTCTGGGTATCCAAACGGTTCCGTCGGCAGCCACTCTGCGTCAAAGACTCGACGCGGCCGGCGTGCTGGATAGAAACCTCAAGGATGATTCCCTGAGCGAAACGGCTCGGGCGGCCCTTCGGAAGCGGAGCTGGAAATGGATTATCATGGAAGAGAACCTCCAGCTGTTGCGCAATGCCAAAGCCCCACTCACACCGATTCAAATCCGCGTCGGCGGCCGGGACCTGGACTATCATGTGCTCGACATTGACGTGTCCCCCTTTGACAACTCGAACACCAAAAAGGAAGGGGTGTCGCGAACCTATAAGGGCGTCGACGGATACGCACCCATTTTTGCGTATCTGGGGCGGGAAGGATACTTGATTCATCTGGCGTTGCGGGAGGGCAAGGTGCACTGCCAAAACGGGATGCGTGAATTTCTCACCCGGGCCATCCAGGCCGCTCGGACCGTGCTTCCCCTGCACGCTCGCTTGTTGGTCCGCCTCGATTCGGGGCATGATGCGGCGGATACCGTCCGAGTCTGCCGGGAGATGGGGGCCGATTTCATCATCAAGCGCAATCTGCGCCGGGAAGCCCCGGAGATGTGGCTGGATATCGCTAAGGAACGGGGGATCCATTGCGAGGACCGGCCGGGAAAATTCGTGTCCATGGGTACCGTCGAGTTGCGCCCATCCGAAGATGACGCCCCGGCGACCGTCGCGTTTCGCGTTGTCATGCGGAAGGTCCTGAAAAACGGCCAAGTGCTCTTGTATCCGGATATTCAAGCCGATACGTACTGGACATCCCTGTCCGTCGCCGCATCCCGGGTTGTCGATCTGTATGCGGACCACGGTACGTCGGAGCAGTTCCACAGCGAATTGAAGACGGACCTGAATCTGGAGCGTCTGCCGTCGGGAAAGTTCGCCACGAACGAGCTGGTGTTGACACTGGGGGCGTTGGCGTACAATCTCTTGCGCATCATCGGACAGGAAGGTCTGCAGGTGAATGACGCACCCCTGAAAAAGCCGGTGCATCGCCGGCGCATCCGGACGGTGATTGACAACCTGATTACGCTGGCCGCCCGTCTGATTCGTCACGCTCGTCGATGGAAGCTGGGTGTGGCCGCGCTCTGTCCTTGGCTACGGACGATTCGTCGGGTGTACGAGGCGTTTGCATAGCCACTCTGGACGGATTCAATGAAACCTGGATGCACTCGACCGTGCGAGAACTCTGCTCGACTCGGGGGGTATGGTGCGCCCATTTTTTCGTCCAGGCAAGCCATTGTGTACCACTTGTTCGAGTTATTGACCCAAGTCGCGTCGCTAGGTGCTCCACCGTCTTGTCCGGTGCCTGCTTGGCCTGTTCCTATTACCACGCGCCCCCTTGATTTCCTTTATGTGGTTTTGCAGCAGGATAACGTCACGGTTTCAGGACTCCTTCAAAGCGTTTTTTGGTTGCTATAACACTAAATAGCGCGCAGTTGCTATATTAAAACTTATTGTATAATATCATATCATAATTCCACTGCAAAAAGCAACTCCTGGAGGGTATGATCCGCTGTTCTAAACACTTTTCCGTCAATCAGGGTGAGCCGCTACAATAATAGGTATACTTTTGGTAACTATAGCACTGAATAGTGCGTACTTGTTTGCAACGAACTTTGTATTTAAAATAACAGTATGAATTGATTCGATTGCAAGAAAGGATGAAACACAAGGAAAAGAATTGGACCGGATCCGACAAAATAATTTTTAAAAAATAAAGGAGAGAATAAAATGAATGCAATATTAAACAGAAAAAGTATAAGAAGGTATAAGGACATAAAAGTAAGTGATGAAATTGTAGAGGAACTTTTAAGAGCAGGAATGCAGGCACCTTCCGCCGGAAATGAGCAACCATGGGAATTTGTAGTTTTAAGAGATAAGGAAATTATGAAGAAAATAACCGAGTTTCATCCTTACTCAAAAATGTTGATTAGGAGCTGTATGGCTTGGAGTTTATCCTATGGAAGACAGAGTAGATGCTCTTAAGAAGCTTTTAAACCTTCCAGAAAGTGTTATTCCTTTATCAATAATACCTGTTGGATATCCAGACGAAAAAAGAGAAGCAGCAAATAGGTTTAATAAGGAAAGAATTCATTATGACAAATGGTAATTAAATAATTTTTCGCAGAGAGGATCTTTATGCATCTGATAAAAAAACATGATTGTTCGGTGATGAAATCTCATATATATTAAAACCTCTTGAACAGTGCATGTTGACTTTGAACAGTAGGACGAACGTTGTTAGATAATACGTAAAATAATGATTGGAACTATGCAAGGTGGGATTAGAATGATAAAAGTAGTTGCTAGAAATTTTGCACAACAAGACAAACTTAATGAGATTATTGAGCTATACAAAGAATTGGTCGAGCTCACAAGGAAAGAAAAAGGATGCCTTAAATATGAATTGTATCAAGATGAAAATAATCCTTCAATCCTTACAATGATTGAAGAATGGGAAAGTAGAAAGGCTTTAGAGGCGCATTTTAAGACAGAGCATTTTGTAAGAATTATACCTAATGTAAAAAAATACATGTTAAAAGAAGCAGATTTAAATATTTACAATAAATTAATTTAAGGCTCTATGTCAATAAGGGGTAAAGCCAAAACGGAGATGCCTGTCTGTATGGAGGAGGCGGAGGGTTGCATACGCGCCGCCTCCTTCTTATGACCAGTACAGATGTTATATTTGCATAGCACAATTATATCGTAACGCCGATGTTTTGCTTCGCAGATATTTTTCATCAAAGATCCCCCCCATTGGCCCGGAATCGCCAAATCCTCTCATGTCAAATTCCTCTCGGCCCAAGCAGGAGTTTGTCATTTTCGTCGAAGTATTGAAGTATATTGAATCGACTTACCTGCGACTTTTAGCCGAGGGGGAACAGGCATGATTCCAAGAGATCGTCATCACTGCAAAGGCCCCGCTCACCGCATCGATGAAAGCGGTTACCAGCGTTTTTCTGTCGAAAATCAGGCCTTCGTTACGGTAGGCTTGGAAGACACCGGGAAAAAGGGGATCATGTATTTTACGGAAAAGATGTTTGCCAACATGCTGTCCAATATCTATGGCAATGTAAAGGGGAACAGTCGGCTCGACTACGCTGCCGATCTGGGCGCGAATACGCTGAATCTGATCTTGGGGGCCTACGGTTTTCCGAACAGCCAGTTCTTGGCCTGGAATCCCCTCTTTGTCCCCGAAGCGTTGCAGCGCAGGCCATGGGAAGCCGATGGCGCTCATATGACACGAATCGTGAAAGAGCAAGCATTCCTTTACGGCGCCGATCTGGTGGGCATCGCTGATCTCGATCCAAAGTGGGTCTATGCCAAGGACCTGGAAAAACCCTTTGTCTTTGAAGACGCCGACAACCCCTTGGAGGAAGCGGACCGCTTCGTCATCCCCGCCTCCATGCAAAGGGCCATCGTCATCGCCGTGGCGATGAACCGGGAGATGATCGAAACGTCACCGCTTGCCGCCAGCAGCACAGCCGCTTCGCTGGGCTATTCGCGCATGGCCATCACGGCCGTATCACTGGCAGAGTTTATCCGCTCCTTGGGCTACGCGGCCATCCCCTGCATGAACGACACCGCCTTGAGCATCCCCCTGGCCATCGACGCAGGGCTCGGCGAACTGGGCCGGCACGGACTGTTGATCACGCCCGAGTTTGGTTCCAATGTGCGGCTCTGCAAGGTGTTGACAAACATGCCTCTTGTCGCCGATTCGCCCGTGGATTTTGGCATCGCCCGTTTTTGCCGCAACTGTTTCGCTTGTGTGGACCATTGCCCGTCGCATTCGATCAGCGCCGGGGAGCCGTCCTTTCAAGTCACCTGCGCCAACAACAACCCCGGCGTGGAGAAATGGACCATCGACGCGAAGTCCTGCCTGCGCTTCTGGCAGGAGAACGGCCATAGCTGCGCCAACTGCATCGCCGTCTGTCCCTTCACAGCCGGTTTTGATTTCACCCACTGCCTGGAATGCGCCGACTGTGACTCCAGTGGCTGCGCGCTCCAGGAGGTCAGCTTTTTGCGGGATAAGCACGGTTATTCGACGAAAAAGAACGATGATGCTGATGCCAGCGTCAGTCCGCTCATCCGGCGGGGATTATGACATTTTCCCTCGGCAAGCCTTCAAACGTTGTCTTTTCCCTATCACTCCTCCGATGCCAACGGAAACGTTCACCCTTCGTTCACAGTTCGGACACATAGGCTTGCTACAATACGACCATCAAATCCAACCAACTGCTAGCAAGAACGAAGGGGGAATCAACCATGAAGTCTCAACTGTTATCGAAAAAGGTATTGGGTCTGATCGCCGGAGGAGCGCTGCTGGTCTCTGTTGGCACAGCCTACGCCGCCGACCCCTCCGACAGTTCCGGAGGAACCGCCGCTGCACCCCGCCCGCCCTTTAACGCGACCTTTGATCCGTCCAGCAGCAGCAACGACCAATTCCACCGCGGTCCCTTCGGCGGCCCTGGCCCTGACGGACAGATGGGGGATCGCCCCGAGCCGGGTCAACGGCAAAAAGAGACGCTCCGCCAGTTGGTAGAAGCGGGAACGTTGACACAGGCCCAAGCTGACGCTATCGCCGATGTGATGCCCAAACCGCCGCTACGGCCGGAAGAACGGATGCAGCAACTCGTCGACGACGGAACGCTCACCCAGGCACAGGCCGACGCCGTCCTGAAGATCTTCCCGCCCAAGCCCGATGGCGTGAAGCAGAAGCAGCAGATGCCCAACCCGTCTACACTGCTCCAGCCGCTGATCGATGCCGGCACGATCACCCAGGAACAAGCCGACGCTTTCCTGAAAACGCTCCCCCCTGCCCCGCTTCAGCTGGGGCTACTCGGTCAACCTGTCCCATCGAAAGAGGACGCGTCGGCTGCCGCGTCGAATTAATGACATAAAAATCCCCCTCAGGGAACCGTGCTCCATAGGGCTTGCCTTATGGAGCATCTTTCCCTTGCCGATACATAAACCGGACTGGGGCGCAAAGGAGTTGTTCCCATGGCAGCTAAACGGATTTTGATCGCCGATGATGAATCGCGGATGCGCAAGCTGGTCGGGGATTTTTTAAAAAAGGAAAGCTTTGTCGTCACCGAAGCGGAAGACGGCAAGGCGGCCCTCGAACGGTTCTTCTCACAGCCCTTCGATCTGGTCATCCTTGATGTGATGATGCCCGGCTATGACGGTTGGGCCGTCTGCCGGGAGATTCGCAAGCAGTCCCGTGTCCCAGTCATCATGCTGACGGCAAAATCGGAAGAAGTAGATGAACTGTTCGGCTTCGATCTGGGGGCGGATGAGTACGTGACGAAACCCTTCAGCCCCCGCATCCTGATGGCTCGTGTGCAAGCCCTCTTCCGGCGGTTGGAGAGCGACCAGAACCTTCTGCTCTCCTTCGGTGACCTCGCCATCGATGTGACCGGCCGCATTGTCAAAGTCAAAGGGGATCGCATCGAACTAACACCGAAGGAGTTCGAACTCCTCCTACACCTGGCCGAAAACGCCGGCAAAGCCCTGAGTCGGGAACAGGTGCTCAACGCCGTCTGGGATTATGACTACTTCGGCGACGCCCGGACCGTAGACACCCACGTCAAAAAGCTGCGCCTGAAACTGGGCGACGCTGGCCAGCACATCCAGACGGTGCGCGGACTCGGCTACCGCTTTGAGGCGCCATGAAACACTCTATCAAATTCAGGCTCTTTCTGGCCATGAGCGCCATGATCCTCTTCTTCATCGTCCTCTCCTCCGTCCTTGTCTCCACCAGCCTGGGAAAGTACTACGTCTACAAGAAAACATCCGACTTGCGCGAAAGCAGCCGGATGGTTGCGACGCTGGCCCAGGAAAACCCGGATGATCTCTGGGCAGCCATGGAACGGATGGAACGGACCAGCGCGATCAGCAGCATTCTCATCGACGCGAACATGAATATCTTGTATACCACCTTTCCTGGCCCTCCGCCCGAGGTTGATCCAGGGCAAGACGCTCGGACGCTCGAGGAAAAAGCGAAACCGCCCCTGCGGGAACAAGCCCTGCACGAACAAGCCCTGCCGGATCAGGCTGCGTCCCCTCCGCCTGGTCCCGCGAATCCCGACCAAAGGGCGCTTCGGAATGAAAACTCGCACCTGCGGCTCGTCGATCCTTCTCCGGGACCGGAAAAGCTTCGAAACCACCAGCTTATTTTGTTTAAGCAAGCCGTTGAATCGGGCAGCCGGCAGTTGGAACGAGGCGAGGAACTCATCGAATTCCGCGAGGATCCGCGGTTGCATACACAGTTTCTCAACGTGATCACACGCCTTCCCAACGGATACTACCTCTTCCTGAGCACCCCCCTGGCGGCTATGCAGGAGAGCGCCGCTGTGGCCAACCGTTTCTTCCTCTTCACCGGTCTGATCACCCTCCTGCTCGGCAACATCATCGTTTTTTTCTATTCCCGGCGGTTCACCCGGCCCATCCTGGAGATGAACGACATCGCCCGGCGAATGGCGACGCTGGATTTTCAGAAGAAGGTGACTGTCGGCAGCCAAGACGAGCTGGGGCAATTGGCGGAGAGCATTAATTCCCTTTCCGATCAACTGAGCCGTTCCATTACGGAGTTGCAGGAGAAAAACGCTCAGTTGCAGACCGATATCGAGCGCGAGCGCAAAATCGACGAGATGCGCAAGGAGTTCATCTCCAGCGTCTCCCATGAGTTGAAAACACCGATCGCTTTAATCCAAGGCTACGCCGAAGGCTTGAAGCTGAATGTGGCTGATGACGAAGAGAGCCGCAATTTCTACTGCGATGTAATCATGGACGAAACGCGCAAGATGAACAAACTGGTCCTGGAACTGCTCGACCTGTCTCAGATCGAATCGGGACAATTCCATCTCGAACGGAGCACCTTCGATTCCCTTGCCTGGGCAGAGTCGGTGGTGGAAAAATTCACCCCCTTGCTGCGGGAACGACAGGTATCGTGGGCGATCGAAGGAGAATCCGGTCTGATCGCCCACGCGGATATGGAGCGGATGGAACAGGTGCTGGTCAACTACCTCACCAACGCGATCCACCACATCGCCCCTCCCAACGAGTTGGTCCTGCGTATCCTGCCTCGGGATCAAAAAATCCGCGTCACCCTCTTCAATTCGGGAAAAGGGATCCCCGAGGAGGCTCTCGATCAGATCTGGACGAGCTTCTATAAAGTGGACAAAGCCCGCACCCGGGCCTATGGCGGCACCGGTCTTGGCCTCTCCATCGTCCGGGCGATTCAGCGGATGCACCAAAACGGTTATGGGGCGGAAAACGTTTCCGGCGGCATCTCGTTCTGGTTCGAACTCGACAGAGCAGAGGAAGTCGAATCTACGTAACCACAGTTGAACTACGGCCCTCTTTGAAAAAAGCCAAGTGTGGCGCCCTTTACGCCTTCACTTGGCTTTTCGCTTTTTGCTTTTTCTTTTTTATTTTTGTAGGCGCTGCGTCGAAGGCCTAAACGTCCATTTGTTAATACTTATTTCTCAATCACCTGTCGCGTCAATGTTGCCTGCCCTTGGCCGGCCCGCGCTTTGGCCTGGGCGCGCAGGTGGTGGAGGTAGCGGTTCGTCTCGGTGACGACGACGCCCGAGAGGCCGAGGAGGGCGATCAGGTTGGGAATGGCCATGAGGCCGTTGACGATGTCGGCCAGGAGCCAGATGGCCTCCAGCTTTAAGAAGGCGCCGGCCGCCACCAGGATGATGAAGATGATCCGGTAGGGTTTGATCCCTTTGACGCCGAAAAGGTATTCACAGCACCGCTCGCCATAGTAGTTCCAGCCGAGGATGGTGGTGAAGGCGAAGAGGGCCAAGCCCAGGGTCAGCATGGCCGTGCCCAGGAGGGGGAAGCCGGCGGCAAAGGCCGCCTGGGTCATGGCCGACCCGGAAAGCTCGCTCGACCAGGCGCCGGTGACGATGAGCACCAAACCAGTCATGGTGCAAATGATGATCGTGTCGATGAAGGTGCCTGTCATGGAGATGAGTCCCTGTTCGGCCGGCCACTTCGTCTTGGCCGCCGCGGCGGCGATGGGGGCGCTGCCGAGGCCCGATTCGTTGGAGAAGACGCCCCGGGCGACGCCGTTGCGGATGGCCATCATTACCGTCGCGCCAAGGAAGCCGCCAGCGGCGGCGGAGCCGGTGAAGGCGCTGCTGATGACCAGTTGGATGGCATGGGGCAGTTGGTCGGCGAAGACGACCAGAACGCCGATGCTGATGAGAACGTAGAAGATGGCCATGAAGGGGACGATCTTTTCGGAGACTTTGGCGATGCTCTGTAAACCACCTAAGGTGATCAGGGCCACCAGCAAGGTGATGACGGCGGCGGTGACGGGAATGGGAACGCCGAGTCCCGACTCACAGGCCGTAACGATGGCATTGACCTGGGGGAAGGTGCCGATGCCGAAGAAAGCAACGAGGACACCGCTAGCGGCGAACATGACTGCCAGCGGCTTGTACTTGACGCCGAGGCCGTTGACGATATAGTACATGGGACCGCCCGAGATCTGCCCGTTGGCGTCGACAGAACGGTACTTGACGGCCAGGAGGCCTTCGGCATATTTCGTCGCCATGCCGAAGAATGCGGCCACCCACATCCAGAAGAGGGCGCCCGGACCGCCGGCCTTGATGGCCGTGGCAACGCCGACGATGTTCCCCGTGCCGACGGTGGCGGCGAGGGCCGTGCAGAGGGCGCCAAAGCTGTTCACATCACCGTCGCCGTCGTTTTTAGCCGTAAAGATCAAGCGGAGGGCGAGAGGCAGTCGTGTCACCTGCAGCAGGCCGAGGCGGATCGTCAGGAAGATGCCGGTGCCAACGAGCAGGATGAGCAGCGGAGGTCCCCAGACGAGGCTGTCGATCTGGTCAAGCAGTTTGATGAAGTCCATGATGGTCAGCTCCTTGAAGTGTGTTAGAAAACGAAAAAAGCCAAATCGATGATTTGACTCTGAAGAGCGGACCGTTGGAAAAAGCCATAGCCGAAGAACTCCGACTCGCTACCACGGAGTCTACCCCGCTCCCGGCGCTTATCTGACCTGGATCAGCGGGTAGCGCGAGAGATTGCTGGGCTAGCTGGGTAGACGAGTGGACCGGTGACTTTCTCCAAATGTTTGCTCTGTCCTTTTGCCTGAGAGATTTAACGGTCAGCAGTGACCGCATTGCCCCTTCGGCGCCCTGTCTGGCAGGGTCTCTCCAGAGTTTCGTCCGCTTGCGGTTCTCCTTGCTGTGACAAGGACCTGAGAGTGTGACTCCTTCGGCGGGTCTGACGACCGCTCTCCCGTAAGCATCATCCGAATCGATATTCTGTTTTCGTACGCATTATACAATCGACGTGAAAAGTTTCGCAATGTTTTAGGGAGTTGTTCTATTTTTCAGAATCGTGATACTTTTCCACATCCATGATCAGGCCTGGCCCCAGTCACGACAATGACAACCTGGAAATAATATTGTAGGATTTCATTAGCAGCTTTCTTCCTCGGGGAGGAAAACAGATTATACCTAAGGAGGTAAAAGATGAGAGAGACAGCATTGCGGTTTATTAAAGAGACGATCCGGCGCCCGATCGAAGCATTCATCCAGACGGAATCGTCGAGCAGCATCCTCCTGCTCGTCTGCACGGCCCTAGCGCTGCTCATCGCCAACTCGCCCTGGCGTCCTCTCTATGAGTCCTTTTTCACCCAGCCCCTCACCGTCGGTCTGCCGGGATTCGGTCTCTCGAAAGCGCTGATCCTCTGGATCAACGACGGACTGATGGCCGTCTTCTTTTTTGTTGTGGGCCTGGAGATCAAGCGGGAGATCCTGGAGGGGGAGCTTTCTTCGTTGAAAAAAGCCAGCCTTCCCATCGTAGCCGCCATCGGCGGGATGGTCGCGCCAGCTGTCATTTATATCCTATTTAACATGAATTTGCCCAGCGCCGGCGGTTGGGGCATCCCCATGGCCACCGACATCGCCTTCGCTCTGGGTGCGTTGGCGTTGCTGGGGGCGCGGGTTCCCTTGGCCTTGAAAGTTCTCCTGATCGCCATCGCTATCGTCGACGATTTGGGCGCGGTGCTCGTTATCGCCCTATTTTATACAGAAACAATCCACCTGAGCTACCTTGGCCTGGCGACTGCTGTGGGCGCCGCACTGGTCCTGCTCAACATCAGCGGTGTCCGCAAGATCACGCCTTACATGCTCCTTGGGCTCATCTTATGGGTCGCCTTTCTCAAGTCAGGGATCCATGCCACCATCGCCGGCGTTCTGCTGGCCCTGACCATTCCCATGCGGACGATTATCGACACTCGGGAGTTTTCGGATCGCGTTCTGGAGACGCTCGAAGGCTTCCAAGGTCCGGAGAAATCGGGGGATACTGTCGTCACCGAGGAGGTGCACAGCCTGATCGCCCAGTTAAACAGCCTCGCTGACCGGGCCACCTCCCCCCTGCATCAGTTGGAGCATGCACTCCATCCCTGGGTAGGCTTTTTCATCATGCCTGTCTTTGCCTTCGCCAACGCCGGCGTGCCTCTCAACGACCTATCGGGCCTGACTTCTCCAGTCAGCCTGGGAATCCTGATCGGTCTGATCGTCGGCAAGCAGGTCGGTGTGACTCTTTTTTCCTGGATGGCTATCCGCTTCGGCATCGCCTCGCTGCCTGAAGGCATGACCTTCAGGCAGTTGTACGGCCTTTCCTGGCTGGCTGGCATCGGTTTTACGATGTCTCTCTTCATCTCTGGTCTCGCCTTCCCGGAGTCGCCGGAATTGTTGAATCAATCCAAAGTAGCCATCCTGCTCGCTTCCGTCACCGCTGGCACAGTCGGCTTCTTTCTGCTGAAGACCTTCCTTCCTGAAGTTCCTCCTGCCAAACTGCAAGAACCCGCGTAACCGGTGCGGTGCAGACGAAGGACTCCCTGTCAGCGCGCAGCCGAAGACACGCGTATTCCTTACTTGTTTTTTCGTTTAAGATTAAGCCCGGCTTTTACTCCCGCCATTCGAGCATCCCGGTGATTCTACGCAATATGGCTCGAAAACTTACCGGGGACATCAGCGATTCACCCTCGCCAGGATGACCGCCGATCCATCGCCGGGGCAGTCATCCACCATGTCGCGCTTATCGGCGCCCTTGCCATTGGAACTGACGATTCAGCGATTGATATCCAGACGAGGGATTACAGGACCCGCGCCACCTCTGCCAGCAGCTGCTCCTTCCTCACCGGTTTGCGTAAGAATCCGGCGCAGCCTGCCTGGCGGACGGTGGCTTCCTGGTCCCCTAGGACGGAAGCCGTCAGCACGATGACCGGAATGGCGGACAACTCGTCGTCGCCCTTGAGAATTTGCAGCACCCCATAGCCATCCAAGACGGGCATCTTCATGTCGAGGATGATCGCGTCGGGCCGGTGCTTTTCGGCCAGATCGATGACCTCTTGCCCATTGGTCGCTTCGATGAACCGGATGCCATGAGGCTCCAGAAACTCCCGCACCAGCTTACGGTTGGCCGCTTCATCGTCAGCGACCAGCACAAGGCGATCGGCGAAGTGAACAACAGACCCGGCTACAGGGGATTTCGACTTAAAGGGCTCCTCAGTTGCCGGCGCTTCTACATCGCGCAGGGTGAATTGGAAGGTGCTCCCCTTGCCCACCTCGCTCGTCAGTGCGATCTCGCCGTTCATCATCTCGACGAGGCGCTGGGTGATCGTCAGCCCCAGTCCGGTGCCCCCATAGCGCGTATCTTGGCCCTTCTGCTGCACAAAAGCCTCAAAGATCGCCTGCTTCTGCTCCTCGGGAACGCCAATCCCGGTGTCTTCGACGGAGATAACCAGATCAAACACTTCTGATGTATCGCCTGTTTTCCTATTGCTCCCGCTGACCTCATCGCGTATGATTCGGGCTGTCACTTTAATCGACCCTTGATGGGTAAACTTCACGGCGTTGCCGATCAGGTTGAAGAGGATCTGCCGCAATCTGAGCTCGTCAATCAGCAACAGCGAAGGGATGGAAGGATCCATATCCAGGATAAAATGCAACCCCTTGCCCTCCACCTGGCTGGCAAAGGCCCGCTCCATCTCCTGGAACAGCGCCTCCAGGTGTACAGGACGACGTTGGATCTCCAGCTTTCCCGCCTCGATCTTGGACAGATCGAGGATATCGTTGATGATGCGCAGCAGCGTCTCTCCGTTAGAGGAGATGTACTCCAGGTAGCGCCGCCCCTGCTCGTCGGACACATGCTCTTCGAGCAGTTCGGAAAAACCAAGGATCGCATTCATGGGCGTGCGGATCTCATGGCTCATATTGGCGAGAAACACCGACTTGGCCTTGACGGCGAGGTCTTTTTTCTCGTTCGCGGCCACCAGTTCGACATTCTTTTCCTTCAGTTCCCGGGTTCGCTCGGCCACCGTCTGTTCCTGGCTGGAGAAGAGTTCCCCCAGTTGACGGGCCATGGCCGTAAAGGTTTGGCCCAGCTTGCCCACTTCATCATCCCGCTCGATGGCCGGCGTATAGCCCCAGTTTCCCCGCCCATACTCGTAAGCGGCGACGTTCAACTCCCGGATCGGCCCGATCACCCAATGGGAGGTCTTTACACCGACCAGGATCGCCGCCAGCAGGGCGAAACCGATGAGCAGAAAGGTGGTTCGAGTATTCTCCTCGATATACCCCATAAAGTCTTTTTCCGGCACGATGACGACGATCCGCCAGTCCAGTCCGTATTCGCGGAAGGGCAGCACCTGCGCGAACAGGCGCTCGCCGTCGAGAAGAAACTCCCCCTCCTGGCGCTCCTGGACCGCATTCAAACTGCCGAAGCGGCCCTCCAAGTAACGGGCGGCCTCCCGGATCATCGGCGTCGCGGCGTCAGCGGCAAGAATCCGGTCCATCTGCCCCTCTTTGAGCAAGTAGGGCTTTTCTGGGGACGAGGAAGCCACCAGTTTTCCCGAAGGGCAGACGATGAAGGTCATGCCCGTTTGACCGACCTGTAATCCCTGTAAGAATCGGTCTAACCGTGAAAGGATGTAGTCGACGCCGAGGACGCCGATGAGTTCTCCTGTCGGCTTGTAGAGGGGATGGACAGCGGTGATCGCCAGATCCTGAAAGACAAAATGACGGTAGATTTGGCTCCATCCGGGCAGGCCTGATTTTTCGCCAGCTATGTACCAAGGCCGTTTTCGGGGGTCGAAGTTGCGGAAAACCTCTTTTAATTCCCCGGCTTCCCCATCGGCGTTGACGGCGAAGTAGTGCGAGTTGTTCTCCGTGGCGTCACTGGCCAGCACCAGTTGGATTTCCCCAGCGAGGTTCCGCCGGGCGCCCATGAATTCCCCCTGCGGCGTACCGATGAAATTCATGGCGATCTGCGGGAAAGCTTGCTGTTGCTTGAAAAAGTACCGTTCCCGCATGGGCTTGTCATGAATGTCCAGCATGCCTGTCTCAATGGCGTTGGCGTTGATCCGGTTGACGAGCCTGGGAACTTCCATGTGTGTTTTCAAGTGTTCGTCGATCCGGTCGGCGATCTCAGTGCGCAGTCGGGAGGTCACATCCTGGATGGCCCGTTCGCTGCTGTTTACCGATAGCCAAGCGACTAATCCGACAGCCAGAAGCAGTTGGAGGATAAAAGGGACAATGAACACTGTCCGCAAGGGGACTTTCCGCAACATGGCCACTCCTCCTTATGTTGAAAGAACTGGCAAGATCGGTTCGTCGAAGGTACCGCTGATGATGCTCTTATCCCAGCGCCGTCCCCAACCCCATCATGATGATCACTCCGGACAAAAAGGCGAACGTGGCCTGTTCCTCAAAACCATGGCCGTGGGTATCGGGGATCAACTCCCGGAAGGTGACATAGAGCATGGCGCCGGCGGCAAAACCAAGGGCGACCGGCAATAACCCCTGCACCTGTTCCACCAGAGCAAAGCCGGAGACGGCGAACAAGGGCTCCACTATGGCCGCGGCGAAGACGAAGGCCAGCGCCTTCCAGCGGTTGACGCCCTGCTCCAACAGCGGGGCCACGATCACCAAACCTTCCGGCATGTTCTGCAAACCGATTGTCAGCGCCATCAAGAGGCCCAGCTTGTCCCCTTCGGCATAGCCCACACCGACGACCAAGCCCTCGGGAACATTGTGCAAGGCGATCGCCGCAAAGGTAAGCCAGGCCAGGCGGCCGCCTTCTGGCAAAAAGCGCAGCAGGAGATACAAGAGGACAGCGCCGATGACCATGCCGGGGGCAGCCTGCCAAAAGTTCGACGTTTGCTGGAGCAAGGCGAAGGCGGCAGTCACCATCATGCCTGCGGCCAACCCCAACAAGATGTCCCGCAAGCGGTGTGTCACTTGGATGAAGAAAAAGGGCAATGCCCCGAGCACCGTCATCATCGCCGCCGCCAGGGATGGCAGCAACACCTCTGTCATCGCGACCGACTCCTCTTTGCATCCACATTACTCAAAAACCCCCTCAAGGCGAGGGGGTTTTCCATTGTCTCATATGATTGTGGTTCGCCCAAACCACTTCTGCTACTTTCGATTATATAGGATGGCGTTCATATGCACAATCACGACATCACCGGCTTCTTTCCGCCCTTCCTTTTTAATTACGTCGGTCACTTGAAAACTACTATCGAGTCGCCTGGAACTGATCCGCGATGAGGCGCGCCGCCTTTCGGCGTAAGCCGCAAGGTGCGGTGATAGCGCAGCCAGCCTTTTTCCCTGCTCCAGATAGTGGTTGCGGGCAATCCGGTAGGCCGAGCCGGCAAAGAACGAAAAAGCTACTAGACGTAACGCCTGCAGACTCCTTGAAACAGCGAAAGACCCCGGCGGTCCGCTCGGGGTCTTTCGTTTTTTAGATGTTATTCGAATCGTTATCCCAATGCTTCCAATACCGCAATGGTCGTTAAACCCTGGTCAAGCCCCTTCAACCGCCTTTTCCCCTTCCCCCTTCTTAAATAGCCCTTTCCAGCCGGCGGTGGAGAACTTGTCTTTCCAGCGGTGCATGGTGATGAAGATGATCGGGATGATGACCAGGGTGAAGAAGGTGGAACTGAGCAGGCCGCCGATAAGCACCCAGGCCATACCGACGCGGTTCTCGGCGCCCTCGGCGATGGCCAGGGCCGTAGGCAGCATGCCGAAGACCATTGTCATTGTCGTCATGATGATCGGCCGCAACCGCGTCTTGCCGGCTTCGATGATCGCCTCGCGAGGACTATATCCGCGCGACATGAGGGTCAAGCCGTAGTCGAGGAGCAAGGTGCCGTTTTTGGCGACCAAGCCGTCCATCATGATGATCCCCATCATGGAGAAGATGTTGAGACCGTTACCCGTCAGCGCTAGAGCCACTACGGCGCCGATAAAGCCGAGGGGCAGGGAAAACATGCGGATAAAGGGTGTCAGGAAGGATTCATAGAGCACAACGAGCACCATGTAGACGAAGATCAGCGACAAGCCTAAGGCGCTGAGCATCTGGCTGAAGGTGTCGTTCATGTTCTGCGCCTGGCCGGCCATGTTGACAGAGATGAGCGGGTCGAAGTTGCGCGCCTTCACCTTCTGCTGCACTTCCGTGATGAACTCATTCAGCGGCCGGTCGGTCAAGTTGCAGGAGATGGTGATGGCCCGCTGCTTGTCGACACGGCGGATGGAGCGCGGCCCTGTACCCTCTTTGAACTCGACGACATTGCTGACTGCGATGTTCTGTCCGCCGACGGTGACAGGGATGCTCTTCAAGTCCTGGGTGCTCATCTTGTCGCCGTCTTTGAAGCGGACATTGATGTCGATCTCATCGCCGTCTTTGCGGAAGACGCCGGCAGTACTGCCGTTGACACCCGTCTGCAACGCCGCCGAAATGTCATTTAATGAAGCGCCGTAGTACCTGGCCTGTTCCCGGTTGATGATCGTCTGGATCTCCGGTTGGCCAAGGCGCCAACTGGTGTTGACATCCTTCGATCCTGGCGTGTTGCGCAGGATGTCCATCACTTCTTCGGAGACGGCCAGCAGTTTGTCCTGATCCGAGCCCAGGACCTCGATCTGCACGTTCCCGCCACCGCCGCCGCGTGGGCCGCCACCGGGGAGGCCGGCGATCGAGGCGGTGGCTTCACTCACCCGAACGACGCCGGGCGGGAAGTTTTGCTTGCTCCAGTTGCGCACATCATCGGCGATCTCCCAGACGGTCCGCTTCCGAACCTTCTTGTTCTGCAGCTTCACCTGGACAGTCCCCTGGTTGCTGCTGATGCGGGATTGGACGTTTTCCACTTCCGGGATCGTCTGGCAGAACTGCTCCACCTTCAAGGTCTGCTTGTCTGCCTGCTCAAAGGGCGTGCCGATGGGCAGTTCCACGGTGACGCTGAAGCTGCCTTCGTCGGTCTTCGGCAGGAACTCGGCGCCGACAATCTGGAAGGGGTAGACAAGGCTCATGGAGCCGACAAAAACAGCCAGCGCGCCGGCCAGGACTTTTTTCGGGTGGGCCAGGCACCCGTGCAAGATGACTTCGTAGAAGCTCTTAAACCGCCCGCCAAAGCGGTCGATGCGCTCCCAGAAGGGATGCTGTTTTTCGTCGAACCCTTTTTTATAGAGCCTCGAGGAGAGCATCGGGGTGACCGTAAAAGAGATGAAGAGAGAGAAGAGGGTGGCGAAGACGATGGTAAGGCCGAACTGGCGGAAAAACTGACCGACCATCCCCTGCATGAAGGCGATGGGCAAGAAGACGACGACGTCACAGAGGGTGATGGCGATGGCCGCCATGCCAATCTCGCTCCGGCCTTCCCGGGCCGCCGTCTTGGCGTCTTTGCCCATGGTGAGGTGCCGGTGGATGTTCTCCAAGACGACGATCGAATCGTCGACGAGGATGCCGATACAGAGGGCCATGCCCATGAGGGACATCATGTTGAAGGAGAAGTCGAAGACATACATGACGAAGATGACGGCGATGAGGGATGTGGGAATGGCGAGAAGCACCGTGAGCATGGAGCGCCATTCCTTCAAGAAGAAGAGCAAGGCGAAGGAGGTCGTCAAGATCCCCTCGAAGATGCTCATCTGGGTGTTGTTCAAGGCCTTTTGAACATAGTCGGAGGCGTCATTGGCCACATAGATGGTGACGCCGGGAAGCTCTTTGCGCAGCTTTTCGATCTCGGCGTTGAGGCCTTTGCCGACATCGACGACACTGATGTCACTCGATTTGAAGATCTCGATGCCCACTGATTCCTCGCCGTTGAGGCGGGTCATGTTGCGGACTTCTTTGATCTGCTCTTTGATCGTGGCAACGTTCTTTAAGGGAATGGCTGCACCGTCGCCGCTGGGGATGGCCAGGTTCTCAATCTCGCGGACACTCTGGTACTCGCCCAACAGCCGCAGATCGTAATCTCGTTGGCGATACAGCTTGCCGACAGGCTTGTTGGCGTTTTCCGACTTGATCTTGCTGACGATGGAATTCAAAGAGACGTTGTAGGCGACGAGCTTCTTGGGATCCACTTCGACGGCGATTTCCTTCTGCCGCCCGCCGTAGACCTCGATCTCGGAGACGCCCTGGACGCGCTTAAGGCGCTCCTGGATCATCTCGTCGGCCAGTTTATACGTTTCCAGCTTGGACAAGCCCTCGCTGCTGACGCTGAGGGTCATGATCGCCTGGGCGTTGAGGTCCCGCTTGATGACTACCGGGTCATCGGCATCATCGGGGAGCCTGTTCTTGACGGCGTCCACCTTTTTCGTAACATCCAGCACCGCCTGGTCCGGGTCGGCGGAAAGGTCAAACTCAAGGATGACAAAACCGGAGCCGGCGTTGGCCATCGCGGTCAGCTTCTTCAGCTTCGATACAGAGGAGACGGCCTCCTCTAGGGGCTCGATGACCTGTTTCTCCACGTCCTCGGCGGCGGCGCCGGGATAAGAGACCTGCACCGTCACAAAGGGCGTGTTCATGGCTGGCAACAGTTCCACGCCGATGCGGTTGAAGCTGTAGAGCCCCAGCACGACGAAGAAGAGAACAATCATGCTGATGCCTGCCGGCCGTTTGATGGAAAAATCGGTGATATTCATGCGTTCCCCACCCTAGCGCTTAGTGATGTGAGGCCTTTCTGTCACTGCCCCTGACGCGGCGCGTCTTGGGAACGTCCTGCCGATTGTCCTTGCGGTTTGGCTTGATCGCCGGCTGTGCCGGCGTCAGGTTTGCCGCCGCGCTGGTCAGCCGTTTCCTGACCGGCGCCGCCTTGAGCGGAGCTGCCCTGGGCTGCGCCGCCTTGGCCAGAAGCGCCTTGGCCGGAACCGCCCTGACCGGGCTTGCCCTTCTGTTCTTCGCGGACAGCCATCCCGTCGCGCAAAGCCTGAAGGCCGGAGGTGATGACTTTTTCCCCCTCAGCGACCCCTTCGGAGACCTGGGTGATCCCTTCGTCCACTTTACCGATGGTCACCTTGCGTTCGACAGCCTTCTCGCCGTCGAATATGTATAGGACCTTCTGCCCTTTTCGCTCCACGATGGCCTCGGAGGGAACGGTAAGTACGTTCTCCAGTTTCTGAGTCGTCACATGAATCTCGGCGTACATGCCCGCTTTGAGCAGGTCGTCAGGGTTTTCCACGGACACCCAAACAGGATAGGTCTTGGCCTTGGCGTCCGCGGCAGGGCTGATCTTGGTCACCTTGCCTTTGAAGGGCGTCGACGATGCGGCGGGAACGAGCACGTCCACATCCATGGCGAGCTTGAACTGGTTGATGTCGCCTTCACTCACGCCAGCGTTGATCTGGACGGTCTGCATATTGATGACGACAAAAGGCGCCGTGCTGGCCGAGACGGATTCACCGGCATTCACATTCTTGCTGGCAATGACGCCGGAGATGGGGGACGCGACGCGCGTATTCTCCAGATCCACCTCGTTCTGCCGAAGGGTGGCCCGGTTTTGTTCCACGCTGGCCTCGGAAGCAGCCACAGAGGCGGCGTTCATGTCGTAGTCTTTCTTGATCGAATCATAGTTCGTCTGGGCGGTGTCGTATGCGGACTGGGAAATTGCGCCCGATTCAAAAAGAGTCTTTTGCCGGTCCAGGTTGCGCTTGGCGTCGTCCAACTGAAGCTGAGTCTTCTCCAACTGTGCCCTCGCCCGTTGTAAATTGGCTTCACCGGCAGCCAGGGTTGCTTTGGCCGCGTCGATCTTGGCCAGGATGTCATTGTTCTCCAGTTGGATCAGCGTCGTCCCGGCACTGACGCGCTGGCCCACATCGGCATAGACGCCAGCCGCCTTCCCCGAGGACTTAGGTACCACATTGACGGATTCACTCGGCTCAATCTTCCCGCTCAAGGTCACCGTGCTGGTCATGGTGGCCCGTTTCACCGGGACGGTCTTTACCGAAGTGACCGCACCGGCTGCTGTCGTCGTCGGCGCATCCGTTTTCCCGCACGCCGTGGTCAAAACCATCACGGTCAAGCATACGGCGAGAAACACCTTTCGTGTCCGCAACTTCTTCACCCCAAGTAATCATCTCGTCTCGATTATACATCCGAGATGTCAAGATTGTAACAAGTTGAAAAATTTAAATGTATACGTCAAAACCGAAAGGAAGCTGATTTGCGAATGCTATTTCAAAGAAGTCCTTTCAGGGAGCCGTCAGAAGCAAGGGGGCAACGTAAAATATGTTGAAGAAGCACACAAAGGATAATAAAGGAGAATGAAAAAGGGAAAAGCGACCGCAGGCGGAATCCCGCCTTAGGTCGCGTAGAACGGTGGGTTTGGCCTTAGGACTTCGAGGGTTGTTATTGGATGCCGATGCGACCGCCGAAGCCTTTCCGACTCAGCATGTCATCGATCCGCTTTTCCAGGTTGGTTTTGAACTGGTCGGCTTTCTCGGCAGTCAGTTTGCCATCGGCAACAGCCTTATCGACATCCGCCTTGGCCGATTCGATCAGCTTGGCCTTCAGATCTGCCTTGACGACGCCTTTCGCCTGGGCGATCTCTTCGATGGACTTGCCGTCCTTCAGCTCTGTCTTCAGTTCATCCTGGGTCATCTGGAGCACGTCGGCAATCTGCTGGAAGTGATTCACACCAGCGATGCCACGGAAGCCGTCCTTGCCTCTGTCCTTGCAACCGAGCTTATCACCGAGCTTGTCGCCAAACTGGTCAGTATGGACTTTATCGACTGCCGCTTCGATCTTTGGCTTCATCGTTTCTTGCTTCTGGGCAGCTTCTTCGGCGGTTAGCTTGCCGCTGCTGACGGCTTCATCCAGGCGGGTCTGGGCATTAGCCATCATCTTAGCGATCAGGTCTTCCTTGGCGATGCCTTTGGCTTGGGCCACATCAGCCAGCGATTTGCCACTTTGCAGTTCCGTCTTCAGAGTGGCTTCGTCGATGCCGAGAATGGTGGCGACGCCGGCAAAACCTCTGGCCAAGTCATGGCCTTTGAAGCCGCCCCGATGATCTTTGCAAAACTTCTGGAAAATCGAAGCCTTGCTGTTGTCGCCGTCCGCCGCCGAATCGGTGGCTGCATAGGCGATCGCACCGCCGCATAAGAGAGCAGCCGCTACGCTGGTGGCAACGATGGTCTTTTGCCAGGATCGATACATGGATACGCCATCTCCTTTATCCTGTTGTTTTTTGCGGGAGTTTCCTTTGACACCTTTACTTTACCCGTTAACGCTGAAATTCCGCTGAAAGAACGGTGACCCTTTCGTGAACACATTAGCGCTCATCCCGGTGCTCGTCATCGTCGCGGCTTCGCCGTGAATCTTCTTTGCGATAGGTTCGCTCTTCGCCGCGACTGTACCGTTCCGGAGGGTCGTCACCGCTAGGCTCCTGCCTAAACTGGTCAGTATGATACTCCCCGTAGGGTTCCTGCCTAAACCGATCTGTTCGATACTCGCCAAAACGTTCAGCAGATTCACGCCGGGAACGGTCTCTCGACGAGCGCTTGCCGTTGTGGCATTCGACGCAGTTCTCGATCCGGGAATAATTGGAAGTATGGTGCTCCCGCAGCATTTCGCTTTCGCTGTGACAGCTTGCGCAAGTGTAGCTTTTGTAATCCCCGCCGGGATGACACTCGGCGCAAGAGATCTTGTGATCGCCGACGAGAGGAAAGTATTTGCTGTGGTCGAATGTAGCTGGCTTCCACGCCTCTACGCCGTGGCAGGCGGCGCAGTCCTTCCCAAAGGCGTCGTGATCCTTCGGTCCTTGATGACATTCGGCGCAGCGCTGTTGGATGTCAGGGAGGCTATGATCAAACTGAGCGACCATCGCGCCTGTGGCACCCTGGTGTTCTTGATGGCAGGTCATACAGTCATCGTCTTTTTTGCTCTCGTGGTACCTCAGCAAATCGCCGCTCATCTGCTCCGACATCTTTTCCCGGCTATGACACTGCGCCGTGGCACAGGCAGCGGAGGTGACCTTCGACCATGGACGGTGACAGTCAGCGCAGCCTTGCACCACTTCCTCATGGGCTTGGGACAAATGGCCTGGCGAGTAGAAGGATTCCGGCAGCATATGTTCCTGCATGGAAAAGGCGACGGCGCTGACGGCGAGGACGACGAAGGAGAGCAGGATCACCCTTTTGATTCCGGCAGTCATGTCTTCCTCCCTCACCAACCGCGGTAGTAGATGGCAGAAACGATGTGCAGCGTCAACGACAGCACCAACGTGATATTCAAGGGAAAATGGACCCGCCGCCATCCCGAGATCAAATTCTCCCCGGCGATGGCCCAAGCGAGTTCTTCCTCTGCCTCATCGCGACTTTTTCCTGACTCCAGCAGCGCTCGCTTTTTGGCCGACAATTTCTGTTTGACATAAAAATGGATGAAATAGCCCACTTGACCGCTGATGATGACCACCAGGAAAACAATGAAGGTCAGCCAAGGCACGAGGGCGTGGGTTCGACCGCCGACATGGAGGCAGATCAGCAGGTTTCCCAGCACCGTCAGGAAGACGTGGGCCTTCAACCAGAAGGCCAGACGTCCGGGAAATTCTTTAAACCGCTTCTTAATCGAATAGCTCATGGAAAGGAGCGTCATCACCGTTCCTACAATCCCAGACCAGTAGAGAGTCTCAACCCAATGATTCCGGTACAGTTGGGCGCCGAGAAGGTAGCCCACCCACCAGAGGAAGAGAAAGCCTGCTCCAGACCAGGTGGCTCGCCAGAGCAACCCCGTTATCACCCGTCCGCCCCCTTTGTCAATTCTTCGCTCCCATACTTTACCTTGGAAAACTGAAAATGCACTGAAAGCAAAAACCGCCCCCTCCATCCCAGACAGGATGAACGAAGGGCGGTCTCTCTCAACAAAGTGAACCCCACCTCGGCGCTCAGTCTTCCCGATTGGCCGGGGCGGCGTTGTGCGGCTCTTTCACCGGCATCGTCACGATGAAGGAACTCCCTTTGCCCGGCGCGCTTTCCACCCGGATCGCCCCGCCGTGAGCTTCCACAATCCAGCGGGCGATGCTGAGCCCGAGCCCTGTGCCGCCCGCCTGACGGGATCGTCCCTTATCAACACGGTAGAAGCGATCGAAGATGCGCTGCTGGTCTTCGGAAGTGATGCCGATCCCCGTATCGTCCACCTTCACTTGCAAGGTGTCCTCTATCCGCGCCAGCGCCAGGGAGACCTTGCCATCGGCCGGGGTGTATTTCACGGCATTGTCCAAAAGGATGCAAAGCAGTTGGGTGACACGCTCCCGGTCGGCGAAAACGAGGAGGCTCGGTGGGCCTTCCATCTCTGTCGACAAACATTTGGCGTTTGCAGGGTGTTGAAAGGTGCGAAAGACCTGTTCCGCCACTGGACGCAAGTCAAAAGTCTCCTGTCGCAGTTCCAGCTTCCCCGAGTCGGCGCGAGCCAGGGTGAGCAGGTCGCTGACCAGGCGGGTCATCCGGCCGACTTCATCTTTCATGTCCGCCAGCACCTGCCGAGAAAAATCGGACAGGTTGCGCTCGTCGTCCGCCTCTATCACCTCGATGGAAGATAGCAAGATGCTCAAAGGGGTGCGTAGTTCATGGGAGGCGTCAGCGACAAACTCGCGCTGGCGGTTAAAGGAGCGGATGATCGGCACCATCGCCCTGCCAGACATGTAATAGCCGGCACCGGCGGCCAGGAGCAAGAAGAGGGCAGACATGATGCCGAGGACGAAGAGCAGGCGATAGAGGATGTGGCGAGAGTTGCTCACATCCATGCCGGCATAGACCGTGCCGACGAAACGACCGTGATCGAGCACTGGCTGAGCGCCCAGCAGGATATACATCTCATCGTCGTCACCATCAGAAAAGCGGGCGCCCCTCGTCTCAAAAGCCGTTGGTCTCCACTGCTGAATCGCTTCCATGATCTTCGGGTGCAGCGAGGGAAAATCGTCGAAGCTGCGGAGCACTCTCTCCCCCTCATCCAACAGGAGCAGGAAAACGATCCGGTTGCCACCGTTACCAGGCACATCGTCACCCTTTTCATCCTCCTCATCCTCGTCATCATGAGGCGGGGGATATCTCCTCTCACGTTTTATCTCCACCGTAAGATCGCCAGAACTGCGCAGATGGCCCCGTCGCTTCATCTCGCTCAACTGTTGATCGGCGACTTTGGACAGCATCATCCTCATGTCCTGACGCTCCTCCTGCTGAAGGATCGAGTGCAACAGGCCATAGGTGATCCCGGTAAAAGAGAACAGGATAATGATCATCAAGGCGACATAGCTCAGGGTAAGGCGCGCGCGGATCCGGGTAAACACGGCTTATTCCTCCAGTGTGTAACCGACGCCCCGGATGTTATGGATCAGCTTAGCGGCGCCGGGTGGTTCGATTTTCTTGCGCAACAGCCGGATATAGGCGTCAAGGGTGTTATCGGTCACATCGGCGTCATATCCCCAGACTCGCTCCATAATCATCTCCCGGGGAAGGACCTGCCCCTTGTTCTGCACAAGCAGGTCAAGCAGGGCAAATTCGCGGCTGGTGAGGGTGATCTCATTGCCGCCGCGCGCCACTGAGTGGCGGTTCCGGTTCAAAACCAGATCGGCCACCTGCACGATCTCTTCCTGCAAGGGAACCTTCCCGCGCCGGGAGAGCGCCCGCAACCGGGCCATTAACTCCGCCGAGGCGAAGGGTTTAACCAGGTAGTCGTCGGCGCCGGCGTCAAGGCCTTGCACACGGTCCTCTACGGCATCCTTGGCCGTCAGCATGAGGATGGGGCACTGGCGCCCCTCCTGGCGCAACCGGCGGCAAAGGGTCACACCGTCCATGACCGGCATCATCCAATCAAGGATGAGCAGGTCATAATGAGAGGTCTCCGCGTAATGATAGGCGTCGTCGCCCCGCTGCACCCAGTCGACCTCATGGCCTTCTCGTTTCAGCATGTGGTCGATCAGTTTGCCCAAACGCTGGTCATCTTCTGCCAGCAAGATGCGCAATAGAATCACCTCGTCCGTTCGGCCCTGACCGTCACCACCAGGCTCGTGACTTCGCCGGTCAGGTTTATCATCCCACTTTACCATAAGCTGCAATAATGAAAACGGGGTGAAAAGAAGGTCCCATGGCATCCTTTTCACCAAAAGGGTATCATCGATGAACAATTAGGAAAAGTCCCGAAAGGGATGGCAGCCGTTCATTGAAAAAGACCTTGACGACATTCGCGATGACGATGAGCCGCTGCAAAGAGAAACGGCCGCCTAGACAAAAACTGTTTCGGCGGCCGTTCGCATTGCTTTCCTCGATACTCGGACAGGACGGACAGACATTACGATTGACTGCTCAGTTCCTTCGCCATAACCGGCAGATTGTACAGCGGCAGGATGCACAGGATCCCCACGAAGAAGCAGGCGCCGGCGGCCAAGTACAAGGCGGTAAGGGGGAATAACTGCTTCAGCACCCCCGCCGCCGACATGGTAACGACCATCGCCCCGGTGAACAAGGGGTTGAGAATGCCGTTGACACGGCCAACGAAATCACTTTCCGTGTTCTGCAGGATCATGGTGTTGATGCCGGTGACGATGCTCGGCAAGGCCAGTCCGCTAATCAAGTGCGCCACCACCGTCAGCCAGGGCATCGTCGACAGCCCGGTGATCAACATACCGAGGGCGTCAAAGAACATGCCGACGATGAGCAGTTTCTGCGGGGCCAGCCGGCTGGCAAGGGACATCGTCAAGAAACCGCCCAAGATCGTGCCAACGCCGTAGGCAGTCAGCAGCCACTGCAAACTTT
Organism: Heliomicrobium sulfidophilum; assembly: GCF_057715735.1. Lineage (NCBI taxonomy): Bacteria > Bacillati > Bacillota > Clostridia > Eubacteriales > Heliobacteriaceae > Heliomicrobium > Heliomicrobium sulfidophilum. The sequence continues at coordinate 1,777,042 of NZ_JBVTZZ010000005.1, read as the reverse complement.
CCTTGGCCAAGCCGAGCCGTTCCGTCACCAGAAAGACGCCCAAGGGCTGAATGATGCCGAGGCCCAGACCGGCAGCAAAAAAACAGGCGCCCAGCAGGGTGAGCGATCGCCTGGCCAGAAGGTAGCGAACGCCCTCCCCCATCTCTTTCAGCACCGCCGACTGGACCCTCGTCGTTTCCTGAGGATCTTTCTCTGGCAGCAACACCAGCAGGGCCGCCGCCGCTAGCAAAAAGGCCGCTCCGGTGATGGCAAGGGACAGGTAGATCCCGAAAGCCTGGAAGATGAAAGTGCCCACGATCGGTCCGAAGACCATGAACACAGAAAACACAGTCTGATACAGAGACATGGCTTCCTGCACCTGGTCGTCCGCGACATGCAGCTTGAACAGCTTCAAACCGGAAGGCTGCGAGAATTGGGACAAAATCGCCGAAAAGAACGTCGATAAAAAGACGGCCTGCCAGGAGCCGGCCATAAGGGTCAGCAAAACGGCGAAGACCGAAAGGGCGCTAAGAAACTCGCACCAGATCATGGTCCGTTTCGGCCGCCAGCGGTCGGCAAAGGTGCCGCCGATAAAGGAAAACAGAAAAATGGGGGCAAACTCGGCGACAGAGACCATCGAGACGGCGAAGGGATCCTCGCCAGTCATCTCAACCACGTAGAGAAGAACGGCGAAATTGCGCACCCAGATGCCGATCTGGAGAAAGACGCCGGAAAGAAGGATCGCCTGCACCACGCGGTTGCGCAGCAGCGTAAGACCGGTTTTGGACATAAATTAAGCCTCCTGATCCGTCTCTGGACAGGAGGCGACGCGACAAAAGATCATGACACTGGTGAGGCCACCATTGAACACGTTCCCTTTGGCTAAAAATTCGCGCACAAATCCTATCCAGAAACAAGTTCCTTTTTCGAGAACCATTGTTTGCTTTGATAGGATTAGAAGCGCATCAAGGTCATCCTTTCCTACTCGTTATCGAATATCGTAACCCATTTAGAGCAGCGAGTCAAGCCAATCTACAGCTTTTCGTTTTTTCACCGGAAGATTTTGAATCACGCTCTGTTCCGCTTCTTAATCAGTCATGATAGCTTTAGCATCGCGTCCACTGTGTCCAACCAGTATACCTCCCTTATCCCTTACGTCACTTTTCAGTGTTACGTTTTACTCATGAGCGTACGAGGATCGAGAGCGATAAGCGAATAAAAAAAGGATAAAGCAGGCATCGGCCACCTTCATCCTTCATTATTCACCATTTATTTAGCTGCTGCGCGATTCGGTACCCCTACAGAAAAAGCAAGCCTTGCCTGCTGGTAAAACTGTCGCCACAGCGGCGCCATCCCATCAAGACAGCGGCTGTTCGGATCCTCCGGCATGACGACGGCCGTTCCGGAACGGGCGCCGGAGCCTTGCGTCCCCTCTCCTCTTGACTTCGATTTCTCCGCTTTTTCCTTTGCCGTTGCTCTTTTGCCCATTGACGCCACCTCTTATCCCTGACGCACCCTTTCCATCATAGGAAGACAGTGCGCTTTAATCCATACAACTCAATCGACCCACTGCCGGCGAAGGGCGAAGACATCCTTCAGTTCCGCCGTAGACAACTCGGTCAGCCACTGCTCGCCACCGCCGATGACCTCTTCATTCAGCCCCTGTTTGCGCTCGATCATCTCGTCGATGCGCTCCTCCAAGGTGCCTAAGGTGATGAACTTGTGAACCTGCACATTGCGACTCTGGCCGATGCGATAGGCCCGGTCAGTAGCCTGATTCTCTACAGCCGGATTCCACCAGCGGTCGACGTGAAAAACATGATTGGCCGCCGTCAGATTGAGCCCGGTCCCACCGGCCTTCAAGGACAAGAGAAAGACGCCGCAGCCTTTCCCTGGCGACGGATCGCTTCCCTGAAACCGCTCGATCATCCTTTCTCGTTGGGCCGCTGGTGTTCCGCCATGCAAAAACAGAACCTCTTCGCCAAGGGTCTCCTCAAGGACGTGCTTGAGCAGATGGCCCGTTTCCACATACTGGGTAAAAATGAGACAGCGATCGCCTTCCTGGCGCAACTCCTCCACCATCTCCAGCAGGCGCTCCACCTTCTGGGAGCGACCGCGCAGACCGGCCCCCCTCCCTTCTTTGAGCAACAAGTTGGGGTGATTGCAGAGCTGCTTGAGTCGGGTCAAGGTCGACAAAATCGCCCCCCGGCGGGCGATGCCGGTCGATTCCTCGATTTTCTCCATGGCAGCCTGGAGCACGCTCTCATAGAGCGACGCCTGTTCCGGCGTCAACTGGACATACTCCTTGCTCTCCTGCTTGTCCGGCAGTTCCAGTTCGATGGCCGGATCACGCTTCTCCCGGCGCAACAAGAAGGGGCGGACGAGACTTTGCAGACGGCTGACGGCATCGCCGTCGGCCTTGCGTTCGATCGAATGAGCAAACCGGCGGTTGAACTCCGTCAACCCCCCCAGATAGCCGGGGTTCAAAAAGTCCATGATCGACCACAACTCGGTCAGGCGGTTTTCCATTGGCGTGCCAGTCAAGGCGACCCGGTGGCGGGCAGGCAAGGCGCGAACTGCCGCCGATTGCTTCGTGTAGACATTCTTGATGTTCTGAGCTTCGTCCAAACAGATGCAGTCCCAGGCGACAGAGGCCAGGTCGGCTTCATCCATCTGAGCCAACGTGTAGGTCGTGATCACCAGATCGGCCTCCGCCGAAAGGTCTCGGAAAGCATCGCCGCGATAACGGTTGCCGCCGTAATGGAGATGGATCCGGAGCGACGGCGCAAAACGAGCCAGTTCTTTTAGCCAGTTGCCCAACACCGAGGTGGGACAAATGAGCAGCGACGGCTGCCCGGGCGCTTCCTTATCCTTCACATGGAGCAAGTAAGCGATCCATTGAATCGTCTTGCCCAATCCCATGTCGTCGGCCAGGCATCCACCGAGGCCGAAGCGGCGCAAAAAGAGCAGCCATGCGCTGCCGAGTTGCTGATAGGGCCGCAAACTCCCGCGAAAAGACGGCGGCGGCGCCAGCGGTGTCAGGCGGGCCGTTCCGGTCAGTTCATCGGCCATCCGGCGCAACGGCCCGTCCAATTCCACCTCCAGGGCAAGTGGCGCTTGCCCTGCTTCGCCATCGGTTGCCTCAGCCGACTCCTGCCCCTCCTCCGGGGAAAGCCATGGCGACCAGGCCGCAGGCGGTGTACCCCAATAGAGTTGCAGGGCTTGACCGAGCGAAAGCCCCTCTTGCGTCTTCCGTAACGACGCCAGCAGGGGCCGCCAGCGCGTGGGGTCGAGACGAATCCAGCGGTCATGGACGCGAACGAGTTGACGGCCTTTCTCCACAAGGTCGATAAATTCCGCTTCGTTCAAATCGACATCACCGATCGCCAGTTTCCAGTCAAACTGGACAAGCTGGTCCATCCCTAGCAGCGGACTGGCCGATGAACTGCCAGCCTTCGACCGCGTCTGCACCTTCAGTCGAGCCGACTGGCGCTGGAGTTCCTCCCACCAGCGGGGCAGAAAAAGAGAAAAGCCTGCCGCCATCAGAGGAGCGCTCTGTTCGTTCAAAAATGTCCATGCCGCCTCATCATCAAGCAGCCATGTTTGATACAACATCGGAGGAGATGCCATTGCCTCCCCATTCATCAGCGCACGCTCCGGCGCCAAGAGAGGAGCGATACGGGCCATCTTGGCGATATCGCGCTCCACTTCGTCCCAGTGGTCCTGCCAGTCCGACGGCAGCAACGCCAGCGACTCCGGATCGGACGGGTCGAGGGGAATCCCAGGGCTCCCTCCTTGCACCGGTTGCACCATCAGCCCCAGGGTCCAACAACCTTCATCATCGTCCGGCTCCTGCATACGCAAGGCAGCCCGCAACTGGCGCGGGGCAGACTCCCAGCCGACAGCCTCCAACCAGTCCCGCTCATCTTCGATCAAGGTCACATCCGGAACGACCTTGACCGCGTCCATCCCCTTAGCCCGGCGTCCTCTCCGTTCGCCGCCTTTGGCAGGTCCATTCGTTTCTTGCCCGATCTCTTTTGCGCTCTCCATCATCAGCAGCGGATAGGCCTGCCGCATCTCCAGCCAAAGTTCGCGCATCGGCGGCGTCCGCTCCATCATCTCGTTGATGGCCGCTGAAGCCCACTCATCCAACCACGTCAGCGACGGCGCTGCTTCGCGAACAGGCTGCGCCGCCGCCGCTTCAAGCCGCCAACCGCATCGCCCTGCTCGCCAAGCGTCATAATCGGGCCGCCACCAACCCTGGCGCAACAACTCCCGCAGCGGCCCCGCCGCCTTCGCCATTTCCGCACCCTGGCCTTCCCAGCACCACTGGACTTCCGCCAAGGCTGTCGAATCGGCAAACAGTTCCACCATCGTCATCGGCGATACAGACAGTCCCCACCTGTCATCGTGGCGAACAATCGGAATGAAAGAACCGAAAAAAGAAGGTTCATGCCAAGCAAAGAGAGTCCGGCGCAACTGGTAGGCGCCCTCTTCATAGCGGCTGCTCACAGTGCCCTTCGTCGCAAAGGTGAAAAAATCTGCGCTTTCCGTTTGCCATTGAATATTAACGCAGATCTGTTCCTTGCCGTCGCTCATGGTGTGATCAACTTCCCCTTCACCAACTCTTCCTGAAAAGCCCGCAAACGCCCATTTTCTCTGATGATTCGTTCCAGAAAAACCTCGAAGCGGCTCTGTTGCTTCAGTTTTTTATAATGGGCGCGAAGTTTTTTCAGCATTTTTGTCGCCTCTTTATAGGCCGTCCGATTTTTCTGGGCGATCTGCCCCATGATGGCATGATGATATAGGGGAAGCATGACAGATGGGTCTTCTTTCTCCACTTCTTTCCACGCCACGTCTCCCGGATCAAAGCTTCCATGCAGCAAGCACATCTCCGCCCACTGCCGGTGTCGACCAACATGAACCAACATATGCCGATAGATATAGTCCGGAACAGCCCGGCGCGCCACCGCCAGCATCTCGTCAACCACCCCACAGGGCTCGGCCACCTGAAGCCAGAACTTCACTGTTTCCGCCTGCTCATATTGGTCCAACGGCGCAAAACACGTCTTCCCTGTCGCCTCAAACCAGCGAAGCCAGGACAAAAGACGCTCCAACTGGCCCGATGGCATCAATCCATTCAGGTAGAGAAACAACTCACCCCAATGGGCGACGAATCCCTGTTCTGCCATCTCTTCGATCTCCCGCCGAACGTCGTCATCCTCATGGGCGACGAAGCGAAAGTGAATGCGCAACAAGGCCAAGACGTAGCGAAACTGCGACTCTTTCACCCCGAGGGGAGCCGATTTGCGTTGACTTAAACGATCGATCTCGGCTTGTTCCCGCAGCACCCAGGCCGTGCTGCCAAGCACATTTCCCCAAAACAGGCGGTACATATCCAGCCAGGGATAGATCGCGTGCTCAGAGGGCTTGGTCACCTGCTCACGCAAGAGAGATAGAAAATCGCTCACATCGCAATCCTCGGCAGGGGGCCACTCCTGCGGTGTCAACGTTTCCGCCACAGCAAGAAACTCCATGTCCATTTCTTGTAGCTTGAGTTGATAACGCAAGTAGGGGTCGTCTTTCGCCTTTTGTTCCAGTTGAATCAAAAAGTTCAACGTTCCCCATAAGTGAAAAAGCTTGCGGCGCCAATCGGGCCAGGCGCGGCTCACATTCTCCACTCTCTTTTTGTACTCTCCAAAGCCAGAATCGGTCAGCCGATAAAGGGTGTCATCAAAGGAATGGGACCAGCCAAAGCTAACAGAACCGCTCTGCCGCGAAGGGGCCGTGGCTTTTTCAAAGAGATCGTTGAAAAAAGGCGTCCATGTTGAACAGGGGCTGTCCGCCTTTGGTACTGTCGTTTTATGTGAATCATGGATTCGCGCCATGGGGCACCTCACATTTCCTGCTTCACTATGTCAGCGATGTTTTTAGACGTTACCCTTTCACAGTAAAAAAGTGAATTTTTAATGCTGAACCCACTCTTTCTATTGTAGCGCAAATCTGGTTTGTATTAAACAAACAATACAAACAATGTTTCTGCGGACGCCTGCTGCCACTTGGTCGTTCGGAACTTCCACCCAAAAGAACGCCCATCCCCGGACGCAACGAAAAACGAGAGAACTGACATGGACAGTACTCTCGTCGTTTTTCGCACATTTTGAATCATCGAAGCTAATCAAAAAGGAAAATTTTTAGAGGAAACCTTCTTTTCACGAACGCGAAAAAATGGGGGTCATCCCCCCATTTTTCGCTAAAGCGATCCAATTCGTCCGGTCACCCTGCAGCGGGATTTACTTCCCGAAGCAGCGGTCGAGCAGGCCCTTGAAGGCGGCGCCGTGGCGGGCCTCATCCTTGCACATCTCGTGAACGGTGTCATGGATGGCGTCCAGGCCCAGTTCTTTTGCCCGCCGGGCCAGGTCAAGCTTGCCTTGGCAAGCTCCGTATTCAGCTTCCACGCGGAGTTCCAGGTTCTTCTTGGTGGAGGGATAGACGACTTCGCCCAGCAGTTCGGCGAACTTGGCGGCATGTTCCGCTTCTTCGAAGGCGATGCGCTTGTAGGCCTCGGCCACTTCCGGGAAGCCTTCCCGGTCAGCCTGACGGCTCATGGCGAGATACATGCCGACTTCGGTGCACTCGCCGACAAAGTTCATTTTCAAGCCTTCCACCACCTGGGCATCAACGCCGGCGGCGACGCCGATCCGGTGCTCGTCAGCCCATTTGAGCGCGCCGGCTACTTTTTCTTCAAACTTGCTGGCCGGGGCCTTGCAGGTGGGGCAGAATTCAGGAGCGGCATCCCCTTCATGGACATACCCGCAGATCAGGCAGACAAACTTTTTCATGCTGATGGTTCCTCCTCTAATGTTATAATAGTTAATGATTACTACTTTCGATATGTTTTTCATTTTTCCTTCTCAAGGCGAAAAAAAATTTTTATGCCCAGACAGTCATCGGCTCGGCGCTCGCCCGGCTCGTTGCACAAGGAGAAAAAGCGGGGGCTGCCCTATCCGTCTTCGGGGAGCAGCGCGGCGTTCCATAAGAGATCAGCAAAAAGAGCACAGAATCAAAAATCGATTCTGTGCCCTTCCGTTGCCCCATTATACTGTTTTACTCACATTACTCGACATTACGTAAATCCTAAGATGAACTCTTATAATAGGTCAGAGCATAAAAAAAATCGTCGAGACAGATAAACCGGGAAGCCTTGCGCTTCAGTTGGCCGCTCACCGAGTGCTCCCAGGATGCTACATTCACGGTGAAACCCGCTTCCCGCAACCCGTCGACAGCCGGCAGGAAGTCCTTGTCACCGGCGACGATGGTGATCATGTTATGGTTGGGCGAACGCCCTTTCATATCCCAGGCAATGTCCCAGATCATTTTCGTATCGACCGCTTTTTCCTTGTTAGAGGCGCTTCTCGGTATCAATTCGACGGCGTAGCGGGACTTCTCGGCCATCCCCCACATCTGCCTCCCGCTTCCCGACGCCTCTGAGGCATACAGCTTGGCCCGGACGAATTCCCCATCGGCAGCGACAACGTACAGCAAGGCCTCAAAGTCATAGACCCACTGCGTATCAAAGATCATCCCTGCATCGGCATAGCCTTTTTTGATTGCGCTTAGGCGTTGTCCCTCAATCCAGACGTTGGAGTGGTCCACATAGACGAAGTTGGTCAGGGCTTCACCTCCTCACAGTCTTCATCATGATATACAGTCTTTCTCGTTATAGTAACTTCTACAGAATAACGTATTTTCCTTTGTTTACCATCAATAATTGAAAATATCTCAATCGTAGCGTCGTCTCCGATAATCACGACGGCAACTCAACCTTCCGTGCATCTACGCCAACAACGTAGGCATCTCTCTATTCACCGGTCAACCGGCGGAAGAGTCGTAGAAACTCTTTTTTGACAGCAGTAAAATCACGCTGCGTAAAATCATGGTCCATCGTCTTTTTCGGCGGCCGATCAAAGATCTGCTCATCCAATAAGGCCTCGAACTCCCAGAAAAGGAGCGCGTCATCGACCGCTTCGATCTGCTTCAATTCGGCCTCTGACAGATCACCCAAACCGAAGCGTTCATAGATGAGCCCTTGCAGCTTTTCCTCGATCCGGACGTACTCCGGCAGATTGCGCTTGACGGGCCGTGTCAAGTCAGAGAGGTAGCTTTCGCTGGCATCATGCAGCAGACAGCCAAGCTGCACCCGCTCGGAATAGCCGCGGCTTTTCGCTTCTTTGCAGCAGTTGAGGGCGTGCTGGGCCACCGAATAGAACTGTTTAAAGTGCCCGTTGGCCCGGGTCATCAGAGACAGGGAATGGGCGATGTCTTCAATATGGATGTCGGCGACTGCCGGTTCTAAGGGGTAGAACCTGATTTTGGAGCAGGTCAGGATGTAGTCGGCCATAGGTCACCCTCAATTCTATGTGGTAGCTTACGCGACTATTATACCTTTCCGGCACAAAAAGAACATCCATGACTGGAACTGTCCAGGCATGGATGTTTCAAAGAGACGGCGAATAGCACTTATGCTACACTATGAATGTAGCAAAGGGCGTAGACAGCGGAAAGGAGCGCCTATGTTCATCAATACTGAACTTTACCGCGCCTTTTATCTCGTCGCCAAGGAAGGCAGCATCTCGAAAGCAGCGGAGCAGTTGTACATCACCCAGCCGGCCGTGAGCCGTTCGATCCAGCAGTTGGAGGAAAAGCTCGGCTGTGTGCTCTTTTTTCGGACGCCGAAAGGGGTCAAACTGACGAAAGAAGGGGAACTCTTCTTCCCCTATGTGGAACAAGCCTTCAATTTCCTCTCCCTCGGCGAAAAGACGATCGCCCAGGTCAAGGAATTGGAAAAAGGCGAGATCATCATTGCGGCTGGCGATACGATCTGCAAGCAATTTCTCCCTCCCTACCTGAAATCGTTCAAAGAAGCTTACCCCGGCATCCGCATCCATGTGACCAATGAGAACACGCCGGCAACGATCCGCCTGCTGAAAAAAGGGCAAGTCGACATCGGTTTTGTCCACTCCCCCATCGTCAGCGACCCTTCGGCGACGGAGCACCTGTCCGTCTACGAGGTCTTTCCGATCCAGGACTGCTTTGTCGTCGGCGAAAAGTACAAGGCCCTAGCGGAACAGCCCCGTTCCCTGGAAGAACTGGCCCAGTGCCCCCTGATCCTACTGGAGAAAGGGAGCAGTTCCCGCATCTATCTGGAGAAGATCTTTGCCGAACACAATCTCGCCCTGAAGCCGGAGTTTGAGTTGAGCGACTTCGAACTGCTGATCCGCTTCGCCCGGATCGACTTCGGCGTGGCCTGCGTGATCAAAAACTTCATCACCGAAGAACTGGCCAACGGTTCCCTCTATGAGGTCAAGCCCTTGACGACCATCCCGCCGCGGCATGTCAGTGTGGCTCACCTGAAGATGCTCCCCCTGCGGACGGCGGCCAAAGCGTTCTTGTCCTTTTTGCTGCAAAACAAAGAGCCTTAGGAAAACAAATGCACCCTTAGCAGCTTTGCGAGCACGGCCAGATGGGGGATTTGTCATAACCGGGGATTATATCCCATATGCTGAATATGCATTACACTCTTGTGCGGGTTTTCGCTATAATCAAAACATCCATAAAATTAGGACAATGCTTATCCAGCCTTATGCGGCGACGATAGCATTGCCTTTTTTAACCCCCTGTAAGTGAAGATTTTAATTTATTCACCGAGTGTGGAAAGGAAGGATGAACATGCGCGAGTTTTGGAAGCGATTATTCCAAAGCAAGCCCTCGGTCCTCCGCGATTTGTTGCCGGAGCGGTTCTACGATTATATCGAGCAAAACCATGTTCATCCCGGCTATGAGACGATCGAACTGCGCCTTCCCAACGGGCAACTCGTCCATGTGATTTACCGCATGGGGTCATCGCCGAATTCCCCTTTTACTGTCACCTTGGGCAGTTGGCAATACAAAGCCTTTCCCAAACCGGATTTGTCGGCCATCGAAATGCGATTGGAAGAGAGGGATTCCTTGCGCCTTTCAGCAGCGGAATGGGTGGATTTGCTGCACCGGATTGAGACCACGCCGGTGAGGAGCAGCGAGCCGGTCTTTTGTTAGCTATTTGCCAGACATTTTGTTAGGCAGATAATTCTTTTTCGTAGATAAAAGGAAACATCCATAACTGGCGCTTTCCAGCATGGATGTTTTTTGCCTTACGGCAGGAGCATGGGCTGCTTACTTGGATGCACTCTTTTGCCATCCAACCCATCGACACTTGCTTGTGCTTATACTCTTAATGGTGTAAAGTGAACCTATAGGGACTCCGTTTTTTCTCGAGACGCTCAGATTTTGATCCTTGAGAACCGTGTTGACCTTGTTCTGCACGGTTCTTTTCGATCATTCAACAACGGTTTTTGTGACTCGCCCTGTATTCACGGATAGGCTCATTGTGATCGACAGCGAACCATGATAAAAATGTCATTTCAACATGCTGGGTGATGAGAGAAAGGAACGCATATGTTCATCAATATGGAGCTTTACAGGACCTTTTATACGGTTGCGCGGGAGGGAAGCATCTCCAAAGCGGCGGAGCAATTGTACATCACCCAACCGGCCGTGAGCCGGGCCATCCAACAGTTGGAGGAAAAAACGGGTTGTGTGCTCTTTTTCCGCACGCCCAAAGGCGCCAAGCTCACGAAAGAAGGGGAAATCCTGTTCCCTTATATTGAGCAGGCCTTCAACTTTGTTTCGCTGGGCGAAAAGTCGATCGCCGAGGTGAAAGAGCTCCAAAAAGGCGAGATCATCATCGGCGCCGGTGACACGATCTGCAAGCACTTCCTCCCTCCTCACCTGAGGGAGTTCAAAAAATCCTACCCCGGGATCCGGATTCATGTGACGAACCAGACAACGCCCTCGACGATCCAACTGCTGAAAAAGGGGGAAATCGACATCGGTTTCATCCACCTCCCCGTCGTCAGCGCAGCATCATCGGTTGACCAGTTATCGGTCTATGAAGTGATGCAGATTCAGGACTGCTTCGTGGCTGGCGAAAAATATAAAGAACTGGCCGAGTCACCGCGTTCGATCCAGGAGATTGCTCAGTATCCCTTGATCCTGCTGGAGAAAGGGAGCAGTTCCCGCATCTATATCGAAAAGTACCTGGCCCAACACAACCTGGCGATCAAGCCGGAATTTGAATTGAGCGACTTTGAACTCCTCATCCGGTTCGCCTTGATCGACTTCGGTGTAGCCTGTGTGATTAAAGATTTTATCTCCGAGGAATTGGACAATGGCTCCCTCTATGAGATCAAGCCGCTCGAACCGATTCCGCCGAGACACGTCGGCGTCGTTCATCTCAAAGCGATTCCCCTGCGGGCGGCAGCCAAAGAGTTTTTGTCTTTCTTAACGAAACAGAGGCTCGATTAGACTGCATCCCGTCATCTCAGCCGGTCTCGGCAATTGCAGCAGTTCCAGTACGGTAGGGGCGATATCCTGCAGGCTGCCCTGCTGACGGAGCCGGGTTCCCTTTGTTTTCGCCTGTTCATCAATCAGGATGAAGGGAACGGGAGAGGTGGTATGGGCCGTAAAGGGACCTCCCTCTTCATCAAGCATCTTTTCGGCATTGCCATGATCGGACGTGATGATGACGGCGCCATGTTGTTTAAGAAAAGCTGGAACGATTTCGCCGAGACAGCGGTCCACCGTCTCCACAGCCTGCCGGGCGGCGGCCAGGTCTCCCGTATGGCCGACCATATCCGGATTGGCGAAGTTGACGATATAGAGATCGTGCCTGCCCTCGGACAGTTTCTGCAATAGTGCTTCCGTCACAGACGGCGCCGACATCTCCGGTTGCTGATCATAGGTCGCCACCTTTGGCGAAGGGATCAGAAGACGCTCCTCACCAGGATACTGGGCTTCCACACCGCCATTGAAAAAGAAGGTGACATGGGCGTACTTCTCTGTTTCCGCCAGTCGAAGCTGCCGCAGGTGATACTTGGACAGCCAGGCACCGAGAGTATTTTCCATCCTCGTGGGCGGAAAGGCCACGGGGGCCGCAATCGTCTTGTCATATTCGGTCATGCAAACAAATTCGACGTAAGGCCGGTCCTTGCCACGGACAAAACCGGAAAAGTCTACGTCAACAAAGGCGCGGGTGATCTGCCGGGCGCGATCAGGCCGAAAATTAAAGAAAATCAGGGCATCACCATCGCGTACGGTGGCGACGGAACCATCGGCTTCATCGACCATGATCGTCGGCTGGACAAACTCGTCCGTCTCTCCCTGCTGATCGGCTTGTTCCAGGGCATCCAGCGGGGTTGTCGCCTTTCGCCCTTCTCCGTAGACCATAGCGCGGTACACCTTCTCATTCCGGTCCCAGCGTTGGTCACGATCCATGGCGTAATAGCGTCCTGAGATGGTGGCCACCGTTCCCACGTGGATACCCTGCAGGAAGTCCTGGAGCGCGCCTATGTAGTTGCGAGCGCTCGACGGCGGGACATCGCGTCCATCTAAGAAGGCATGGATGTAGACCCGGGAGACATCGTTCCGTCTGGCCATCTCCACGAGCGCCTTGAGATGGTCCAGGTGGCTGTGCACCCCTCCGTCAGAGAGCAACCCCATCAGGTGAAGGGCCGTCCCCCGCGCTTTGACTTTTTGGAGCGCCCCAAGGAGCACCGGATTCTCAAAAAAGTCACCATCTTTGATCGCCTTGGAGATGCGCGTCAGTTCCTGATAGACGACCCTGCCGGCGCCCATATTCAGGTGTCCCACTTCCGAATTACCCATCTGCCCCTCGGGCAGACCGACAGCTTCTCCGGAGCACGCCAGCATCGTTGCGGGGTACTCCCTTTTCCAACGGTCCATATTCGGTGTCTTCCCTTGAAAAATCGCGTTGCCGTCCTGTTCGTTCCGGCAACCCCAGCCATCGAGGATGACGAGCGCCAGGGGTCCTTTGTTGTTTTGCATGTTCCCCACCTCTTCGTTTTCAAAGTCATGGGCAATAAAAAAAGGGCTGACCCGATCGTCATTCAGATCAGCCCTTGCAGAGGGCTTAGCATGGTGATACCTGCCAGGCATTCTTGTGAATACCTTCATTTTCACTTGACACCTTCATTATAGGCGATCGTCATTTATAAATAAAATAAATGTTCGGCATGGTGGGTATAATCAATGAACATGCCTTTTGAGTAATGTCACGATTGCTACCATCTACTTCCAATTGGAATTCCCTCCAGCAGCTCTTGCTATGCCTCCCGCTTATAACCCTTATACTGAATATGCATTTCACGAATCGATGGGTTTTCAACTATAATCAATGCATCGACAAACACAAGGGCGATATTGACCAAACCTTATACTAGCGTCAATATTGCCCTTTCATACACCCCATTTGTGAAGATTTTAATTAATTCGTTTCGATGGAGGGACCTCACATGAAGAAGCCGAAACCACGCGTTGTCATTTTAGGAGCCGGCTACGCAGGCATCCTGACCGCCCGGCGGCTGCAAAAACTCCTCCGCCGTGATGAGGCGGAGATCGTCCTCGTCAACAAGCATGATTACCATTACCTGACGACATGGCTCCATGAGGTGGCTGCCGGCACGGGCGACGAAGAGCACATCAGCATCTCCATCCGGGACGTGATCGATACGGAACGAGTCCGTTTCATCAAAGACACCGTCGTGGAAGTCGAAAAAGAGACGCAACGCGTCGTGCTCGCCCATGGAGAAACCCTTTCTTATGATTACCTCGTGGTGGCCCTCGGTTTCACCCCAGCGACCTTCGGCATCCCCGGCCTTCAACAACATGCCCTTGCCATTCGCAGCATGAACAGCGCCCGAAAAATCCGGCATACGATTGAAGCTCGTTTTGCCGAGTTTGCCAAAAAGAGAACAGCAATCTCGCGAGCGGCTGAGGCGACGGACGCGAAGGCGGGGGGCGCAACAACAAAAGAAGAAACCACTATAGACGTTCGGGAAATGTTGACCTTCGTCATCGGAGGCGCTGGCTTTACGGGGATCGAGTTTGCGGCCGAATTGGCGGAACGAGCGCCTGCGCTCTGCAAAGAGCACGGGATCGATCCTCGGCGTGTACGGGTGATCAACGTGGAAGGCGGCCCCTCGATTCTGGGCGGATTTGACCCCGCCATGATTGCCTACGCGAAAGCATCCTTGGAGCGCCTGGGCGTTAACATCCGGCTCTCCACAAAAATTCAATCGGTCGATGCCGAAGGCGTCACCCTTCTGACAGACAACGGCGAAGAGCGGATCGCACCGGCGACTGTCATCTGGACCGGCGGCGTGCAAGGAAACCCGGTGGCATGCAACGGCGCTTTCGAAGCCCCTCGCGGTCGGATCCCCGTCGGCGTTGACTTGCGGACCCCCGAACATGCGAATGTTTTCGTCCTGGGCGACTGCTCCGCTTTTTTCGACGAACGAACAGGCCGCCCCTTCCCTCCGACAGCCCAACTCGCCATCCTGCAATCGAAGGTGTGCGCCGAGAATATCGCCACGTTGGTGCGCGGCGGCCGGGAATTGAAGGCCTTTGTCCCCTTCATGAAGGGCACCGTGGCCTCGATTGGAAGTCATGACGCCGTGGGCGATGTCTTTGGCATCAAACTGCGCGGCAAGCCAGCCCTGTGGATGAAAGCCATCGCCGATATCCGCTACTTCTTGCTGTTGGGGAATCCGAAGCTGCTCTTTGGTAAAGGCAAGCTTCCGGTCTACATGGCCCCGGCTGGCTACCGGCAACTCCTTAGCAGCAAATAATCAACGTACTCTAAGGGCTAACTTTCGATTTCCCCATAACTGTTTCCGCCGGCCTCTGAAGCAAACCATTGGCTACGCTCGTATGTGCGGTAAATAGTTTTATTTTTCATATGTTTTTTCTTTTTTAACTCAAACTTCGCACCTTGAAAGTGGGCTTGGAGCCTAGAAATAAAAGGCTTCATCCATGACGAAAAAGCCATCTTGACACAGAAAAAGTGCACCCCTGTTTGGTAAAATGTAAGTGACCAAACCAACATTCCAAACAGAAGGGGTGCACACTCTAATGGTACACCAAGACAATCCGTCTGAAAAGCTCATTTCCAGTTTTGAACGTTTATTTAAGACCCTAAAGATTGGGCAGACCCTGCATGCATGCGGCATTCGTAAAACCTGCGGCATCCGAGTCATGGACATATTTGGCGTTCTCTTTTCCCTCGCTTTTTTGGGGAAAAGTCTCCACCGTTACCTCGGCAGTGAACGCGGAGAAGAACTGCCGAGCAAAGACACATACTACCGTTTTTTGAATCATGCGCGCTATTCGTGGAGGAAATTCCTGCTGACACTTGCGGCGCAAGTGATTCGTTGCTTTCGTGACCTCACATCGTCTCAGCGGGTCAAGGTGTTTATCTTGGATGATTCGGTTCTTTCAAAAAACCGTTCCAAGAAAGCGGAATTGTTGGCGCGCGTATATGATCATTCGAAGGGAATCTTCGTGCATGGCTATACGCTGCTGACGCTGGGATGGTCCGACGGATTCAGCTTTGTTCCGGTGGACTTTGCCGTACTCAGTTCCGCAAAAAACACCAACCGCCTCGTAGAGAACCCGGAGCATCTGGATAAAAGAACCTGTGGATACCGCCGTCGCAAGGAAGCGGTGGAGAGGAAGCCGCAAGTGGCCTCCCAGTTACTCGATCATGCCCTAGCAGCCGATATAGCGGCGGATTATGTGTTGATGGACACCTGGTTTACCAATGAGCCTATGATTGCGTGCATATTGGAGAAGGGGCTTCATGCCATCGGCATGGTCAAGGACTTAAAGCAACGTTATTCCTTGGCAGGGGCATCCTACTCGCTTTCCCAACTGCGCTCTCGCTTCGTTGCCAAAAACGGTACGGAAATCATCGGCTCCATCTGTGTCCACACCAAGCAAGGCATCCCCGTGAAGCTTGTATTCATTCGCAACTCCTGTCCCTGTTGTAATAGAGCACTGAACGGGATCGGAAGCCGAACAGTTGGGGGCGGAATCGAAGTTCTATCGCGGTGACGCCAAGCGGCAACTTCACCGGGAAGTGGAACTGATGCGGGGGATCCATCGCCTGCAGATCGTGGTGATTGTCGACGAAGCTCACCTGCTGGACCGGGAGATGCTCGAAGAGGTCCGCTTTCTTCTGAACTTCAAGATGGACGCCCAGAGCCCCATGGCGTTGATTCTCGTCGGGCAGAGCGAGTTGGAAGAAAAGCTGCAACTCCAGGCCTATGCGGCAATCCGGCAACGAATCGATCTCCGGTGCCGATTGATGCACTACGATCGCGCGCAAGTCGGGGAGTATGTAAAACGGCACCTTGCTTATGCCGGCGCCGTCCACGATATCTTTTCCGATGGGGCTGTCGATGAGATATATCGCTTCTCCAGCGGCGCCGCCCACCTGATCAACAAGGTCTGCACCCATTGCCTGCTCTATGGCGCACAAAACGGGCGCCGAATCATTGACGTCATATGGTAAAGCTGGTGGTCCAGGGAGAATTGAACTGATTCTCCCTTTTTTCCTGCCCTGGTGTTCTCGCGAACGTGGCCCGAATCGCACACCCCGACGTCAACCGCCTAATGGATCGTCTTCCATACAGACTGGCGTCTGTCAAGGGACGCCGAAGGCGGGGCGCAGCCCTTGCCCTTGACAGGCGACGGTCTGTATGAGACCCTCCGAAAGGCGGTGACGGCGGGATCGCAGCATCGAGCCGGCATGCATTGCCTTGACAGTGAATCCGTCAAGTTTCGGACAATTAACATCGTCTATTTCTGGACGTTATACCTTAGCTGTAACAGTATCCAAGAAATCGTTTGGTTATCCATCGTATCCCCCTACGGTCTTTTCAAATGCAGGAAAAGTATTTCCCAATCATCCGCCTTCCATACCATTTACCTGATTCAAGAATAAATTGTATAAATAAGAGCAAGCAACATGGGCCAGAATCGGCCTTGTCGTCTAAAAAAACCTGCCATTTCACTCTTAGCGAGGATGGCAGGTTTACTGTAATCGTATATTCCCAACATCGATTACAATATAGTCCATCCATTCATTAACGATATGTATAATTCCAAAGGGAGAAGACTCATCAGTGGCGCCGCGAATATGGCGAGTTGAATAGTCAATAAGGTAGGCCTGCATCAATCCGTTATACCCCGACATATCTTCCGACAATAGCATATTTTCTAAAATTGACTTATAGGCGATTCTGCTGCGGTGATAAAACTCATTGGCCTCTTCGACGGACTGCCATGCCGATTCAATCATTCGAAAGGAAGAATTGTTGATCCGTTGTCGATTCTTAACGGTTTCTTGAATATTAACCCTGCTCTTACGTTCTCCGTATGTAATACCTCCAATGAGGAGCCCCAGCACAAACAGTCCCGTAAAAACAACGAAGGATAAGATCCCGTAGCCTTGAAAGTCATCCGTATTCAATGCAAAAACAAGATACCGTACGATAAGCCCACTGAGCCATGTCGCGAACGGTTTCGGTGATTCTATCGTCGCTTCGATCCAGAGAACGAAAAGAAAAAGAACGAAGAACTTCTCGATGTGGTCCAGTATGACCGCGCGGACTATTTTACTAATCCGCCGCTTCCACTGATAGAATAAGTCCATGCATATCCCTCACTCCCTACACGTTATTATAGGTCAGGATATGGGTAGATAAAAAGAACCATTTTTGTAAGACTCAGCTTCGATTGTATCTGTAACTCCTTTCATTACATAAAGGTCTGTTTCCTTTTTCATATGTACTCCTACCTAAGAAACACTTTTCAATTAGCTTTGCCAAAAACATGTAGTCATAATCATTCTCCATAAATGGGAGTTTCGATGAGGCAATCCATCGGCTATGTAACCTCAACGGATAAAAAAAGACCAACAGAAGCCTAGCTCGCTTCCATTGGTCTTTTTAACGATATCTATTTACCTTACCGGTTCTTACTCCACTGTCACACTCTTCGCCAAGTTCCTTGGCTTATCGACATCACATTCCCGCGCCACAGCCGTGTAGTACGAGAGCATCTGCAAGGGCACCACCGCCAGGATCGGCGTCAAGGCCGCATGGGTGCGCGGAATAGTGAGGACGTGTTCGGCGAACTTGCCGATCTCCTTGTTCCCCTCCTGGGCCACGGCAATGACGTAGGCGTCGCGGGCTTTCACCTCTTGGATGTTGGAGACGGTCTTGTCGAGGACCTGCTCCTGGGTGGCCAGGGCGATGACGGGGATGTTGTCGGTGATCAGGGCCAGGGTGCCGTGCTTCAGTTCGCCGGCGGCGTAGGCCTCGGCATGAATGTAGGAGATCTCTTTGAGCTTCAGGGAGCCTTCCAAGGCGACGGCGTAGTCGATGCTGCGGCCGATGAAGAAGACATCATCCCAGCCTTTGATCTGTTCGCTGATCTCCTTCACCTTGTCGGCCTGGGCCAGCACCGTTTCCACCTGGCCCGGGATAGCTTTTAGCGACTCGGCGATGGCCTTGATCTCACTGCAGGGCAGGGCGCATTGGCACTGGGCCAGGGCCAGGGCGACGGTGAGCATGGCGGCCAGTTGGGTCGTGTAGGCTTTGGTGGAGGCGACGGCGATCTCCGGGCCGGCCCAGGTGTAGAGGACCGAATCAGCTTCCCGGGCGATGGTGGAGCCGACGACGTTGGTCACGGCTAAGACTTTGGCGCCTTTGGACTGGGCTTCCCGCAAGGCGGCCAAGGTGTCCGCCGTCTCGCCGGACTGGCTCACGACGATGACCATGGTCTTTTTGTTGATGATCGGGTTTCGATAGCGGAACTCGGAGGCGATGTCCACCTCGACGGGGATGCGGGCCAGGTTTTCGATGACGTATTTGCCGACGAGACCGGCGTGGTAGGCGGTGCCGCAGGCCACGATGACCACTTTGTTGGCTTTGCGCAGCAGTTCCGTGTCGATGCCGATTTCGTCCAAGTTGACGCCGTCTTCGTTGAAGCGGCCCTTGATGGTGTCCCGCAAGGCCTTAGGCTGCTCGTAGATCTCTTTGATCATGAAGTGGTCGTAGCCGCCTTTTTCGGCTGCCACGGCGTCCCACTTGACCTCAAAGACCTCTTTGGCGATGACCTCGCCTGAACCGGCCGCTTTGATGACAGCGCCTTCGGCGGTCAGGACGGCCATCTCGCCATCGTTCAAGATGTAAGTGCGGCGGGTGTGGGCCAGGATGGCCGGGATGTCCGAGGCCAGGAAGTGTTCGCCGTCACCGAGACCGACGACGAGGGGGCTGTCTTTGCGGACAGCAACGATCTTCTCCGGTTCGAGGCGGCAGAGGAAGGCCATGGCGTAGGAGCCTTCGATGGCCCCGACGACCTTATGGACGGCCGCTTCCAGGTCGCCCTCGTAGAAGGTCTCGACGAGGTGGGCCAGCACCTCCGTATCGGTCTCCGATTTGAAGGTATGTCCTTTGGCGATGAGGTCTTCTTTGAGGGACTGGAAGTTCTCGATGATGCCGTTATGGACGACGGCGAAGTCGCCCTGGCAGTCCTGGTGGGGATGGGAGTTTTCGTCCGACGGTTTGCCGTGGGTGGCCCAGCGGGTGTGGCCGATGCCGATCTGGGAGCCGAAGTTACAGTAACTCAGCCGGCCTTCCAAGACGGCTAGTTTGCCTTTGGCCTTGCGGACTTCGATCTTGCCCGCTTCCATGACAGCGACGCCTGCCGAGTCATAGCCGCGGTACTCCAGTTTTTTGAGACCTTCTACGAGAATGGGGGCGGCTGCTTTGCCGCCGATGTAGCCAACGATACCGCACATGGGTGGATTCTCCTCTCTTCATTTGGATGCCGGGGACTGTGCTCGACTCGAAAAAAGGGTGCAAAAAAGCCGCCGCTCTCGTTAATTTCTTCACGAGACTGTGGCGGCCGAAAGGCACAGATCTATCCCGACACTCACCACCAGCCCTTTGTCCCCGCGATTGCTCCCGGGATTTGTGGCTTGGCTGCGGCCGTGAGCGGCCGAGGGGCACCCGCCGAAAACTTCGATAAACCCCTGCCTCGTCAACCGGCGATCGCCGGTTCTGGCGCTGTGCGATTCACTTGTCGTTTTAGTCATCTGACCTTACGGCCCTTTTTTGAGTCATGATCATTGTATCAGTGAGGCTTGTCCGGCGCAACCCTGCGAATGAAAAAATCAATAATGAAAGAAGTTCCCACCGGCTCTACCCGATAGGAACTTCTCATGAGTATTATCGATTTGGGCGGCTGTTTCTCATCCAAACCAGTTATTCCGCGAACTTTCGGAACACCTCAGCGATTTCCTCGACGATCTGCTTCAGTTCCTCCGGATCCGGCCCTTCCCCCATCACCCGAATCAGCGGCTCGGTGCCAGAAGGGCGGACAAGGATGCGGCCTCGGCCTTCCAGCTTCGTTTTTCCGGCTTCCACGGCGGCCTGCGCTTCCGGCGCGTCCATGCAGCTCTTGTCTTTGACGCGCACGTTGACAAGGAGTTGGGGAAGCTGCTGCATCTGGGCGGCCAGTTCAGAGAGGGGTTTGCCCGTCTCTTTCATGACCGTCAACAGTTGCAGGCCCGTGAGCACACCGTCGCCGGTGGTATTGTGCTGCAAGAAGAGGATGTGGCCCGACTGCTCGCCGCCAAAGACTGCGCCTGCTTCCAAGAGCGCCTCTAAGACGTAACGGTCGCCTACTTTCGTCTCGACGATGTGGATCCCGGCAGCTTTCAGCGCCAGGTGCAAGCCCATGTTGCTCATGACGGTGACGGCGACGGTGTCCTTGGGGAGTTGTCCTTTGGCTTTCATATGTAAGGCGCAGGTGACCATGATCCGGTCGCCGTCGATGATCTGTCCCGTCTCGTCGACGGCGATGAGCCGGTCGGCGTCGCCGTCATGGGCCAGTCCGATGTGGGCGCTGTGGGCGACGACGGCCTCGGCCAGCTTTTCCGGGTGGGTGGAGCCGCAGCCGTCGTTGATGTTCGTGCCGTCGGGCTCGCAGAAGATGGTGACGACCTCGGCGCCCAACTCCCGCAGGATCCGGGGGGCGACCCGGAAAGCGGCCCCGTTGGCGCCATCGACGACAACCTTGAGGCCGGAGAAATCGACGGGAACGGTGGACTTGAGATACTCGACAAAGAGGGTCTCTGCATCGGCGACGGGACGCACCCGGCCCACCTGGGTACCGGTCGGCGCCGGCAGCCCGTCAGCATGATGCCCTTCGGCGTCGCCGCCGACGTTGTCCAGTGCCTGGCCGTTCTCGCCGAGGACGTAGCGCTCGATCTCCTCTTCTACGGCGTCGGGGAGTTTGAAGCCGGAGGCGGAGAAAAACTTGATGCCGTTGTCGGCGACGGGGTTATGGGAGGCTGAGATGACGACGCCGGCGGTCGCTTTCAATTTCCGCGTCAGATAGGCGATGCCCGGTGTAGGCAGCACGCCCACCGGGAGCGCCTCGCCGCCGACCGAGGTGATGCCGGCGATCAGCGCCGCCTCCAGCATGTCGCCGGAGATGCGCGTGTCCTTGCCGATGACGATGCGGGGATGGGGCGCTTCCTTGCTGAGCACATAGGCGCCGGCCCGCCCCAGTTTAAACGCCAGTTCCGGCGTCAGTTCGCTGTTGGCGACGCCGCGCACTCCATCGGTTCCAAATAATCTTCCCACTTCTCAATTTCCCTCTCTTTTTTGACTAATCCGCTACAGTGGTTCGCTATAGGGGTTCGCTACAGTTGTTCGCTATAGTGGTTCCCCCATATTGGTTCCGCTTTAATTCGTTCCGCTCGTTCTGCTACAATCTACAACCATTTCTACGCTGACATCTTCATATACTCTGCTTGTCCTCGCTGTAATGAAAACGTGCTACCGCTCCATCAACCGGTAGGTGGCGATGATTGCCTCGGCGAGGCGCAAGCCGTCGACGGCGGCGCTGACGATGCCCCCGGCATAGCCGGCCCCTTCCCCGCCCGGGTAGAGCCCCTCGACACCGGGTGACTGCAGCGATTCGTCACGGCTGATGCGCCAGGGCGACGAGGTGCGCGTCTCCACGCCGGTCAGGACGGCTTTGGGCAGGTCGAAACCCTGGATCTTGCGACCAAAGTCGGCCAGGCCGGCGGCCAGCGCCTCGCCGACCCCTTTGGGCAGACAGTCGCGCAGGTTGGACGCTGTGACGCCGGGACGGTAGGTAGGTTGGACAAGGGTGTCCGACAAGTCGCCCTTTTGGTCGGCCAGAAAGTCGCCCACCGTCTGCGCCGGCGCGCGGTAATCCTCCCCGCCCAGCGCAAAAGCTTTGCGCTCCCAGATCCGCTGAAACTCGGCGCCGCCGAGGGGGCCTGGTTCCGTGTAATCGTCAGGATTTACCGATGCGACGAGAGCCGAGTTGGCGACGCTGGTGTCGCGGGCATAAGCGCTCATGCCGTTGGTGACGACGCCACCCGCTTCCGAGGCGGCGGCCACCACCTGGCCGCCGGGGCACATGCAGAAGGAAAAGACGGTTCGTCCGGCCTCAGCCAGTTTGGTGTGCAGGTTGTAGTCGGCGACGCCGAGGCGCTCATGACCGGCAAACTCGCCGTATTGGGCGCGGTCGATCAGTTCTTGGGGATGTTCGACCCGCAGACCGATGGCGAAGGGCTTTGCCTCCATCACCACCTCTTGGGCGTAGAGGTTTTTCGCCGTGTCGCGGGCGCTGTGGCCGATGGCCAGGATGACCAGGTCAGCGGCGAGTTCAAGGCCGGAACGAGGCGTTCCCGAGAGGGTAAGTCCGGAGTAGATGTTCCCTATCTTTGCGCTGTTTCCTTCCGCTTCGTTCTCCGAACCCGTGTCCGTTAGCTCAACACCCGGCGCTAGCCGCACGCCGGCCACCCGCCGGCCCAGGGCCGTTTTTTCGAGAATCAGTTCCCCCACAAGGGCGCCGAAAAAGACTTGCCCGCCGAGCGCCAACAGGCGCTGCCGCAAGTTGCGCACCACCTGGCGCAGGACATCGGTGCCGACGTGGGGTTTTGCCTTATAGAGGATCTCCTGGGGTGCGCCGGCTTCGGCAAGCCACTCGAAGACTTCGTTGATCCGGGGGTCGTGGGTGCGGGTCGTTAGCTTGCCGTCGGAAAAGGTCCCTGCGCCGCCTTCACCGAACTGGACGTTCGAATCGGCTTTCAGTTCCCCCGTCTCCCAGAAGCGGTCCACATCGGCCGCCCGCCGGTCCACGTCGTAGCCGCGCTCCAGCAGGATGGGCGTAAAGCCAGCTTCGGCAAGCTTCAAGGCAGCGAAGTAGCCGCAGGGACCGGCGCCAACGACGACGGGACGGCGCTTTAAGGGCTGGTTGCCGCGCAACAGGGGCGTCCTTTTTTCCTCCGGGACAAGGCTCACCTGGGGGTCTTTGTCCATGATTCCCGGCGGCAGTTTGACACCGGTTTTGAGGGTGACCTCTACCGTATAGACGAGGCGGATCTCCGCTTTTTTGCGGGCGTCGACGGCCTCGCGCAGGATCGTCATGTCTTCGATCTGGCCAGGCTTCAGCCCGATCCGGCGGGCTGCTTTTGGCAAAAGGCGCCCGGCGTCTTCCGACAGCCCGGCGCGCAGGTTGGCAATGCGAATTTTCAAGACCGATACGGCTCCTCACGTTATCGTTGATGAGCTTGGTTCATGCGATTTGTTTCATGGCGTTCGTCAATGGCCTGTGCCGACGGGTGGAATAATGCTTTCTAGCCTTTCTAGCGGGCTGGTCCCCCGGTCCCTGTTCCCCCTGTCGCTCCGCCCCCAGCCCCGCCTGTTGTTCCGCCGGAGGTCGCTCCACCTGTTCCGGTTCCACCGCCGCCCGGTTCCTTGCCAGGCTCGGTCGGCGTGGCCCCACTGCCAGTGGTCGGCTTCGTCTCATCGGGAGGAAGGGAGGGCGGCAGGGTGGGTGGTGGCGACGGTTGGTCTGCCGGTCCGATGGAGACCATGACCCGCACAGCCGTAAGGGCCGCATTGACGGGCCGCACACCGGCAGGCAGGGCCAGGTTTGCATCTTTGACGACATCGCCCCGAGCGCCGTTGATATCGACGGGCGATGTGGCCAAGGCGCGCAGGTCGGCGAAGCCCTCCGCCGGCATTGTGACCGACAGGCTGGACGGCTCGACCCGAGTGGACAGCACCTTATACCCCGGGGCAGGCGAACCGGTGACGAGCGGCTGGACGGTGACCGTTTTGGTCGTCATCTCCTGGATGACCGGCACGGTTACCTCGATCGATTTTGGCGAGATCTGTACGCGCGAATCGTCGCCGAGAGCTGGCTCCAAGACGCGGACCGGCAGGGAGCGGGTGAAGTTCTCCTTGGCGCCGACGGGGATCTGGACACCGACATGCTGGATCAGGCGCAGCTTGTCGCGGGGACCGCTGACGACGACCTCCGCCGGGCGGAGGGTTGGATCACCGACGCGGAAGCCGGCCGGCATGTTGCCTTTGAACTCCCAAGTCAACGGCAGCGTCCTTGTCTCCAGCACATCCACGTTCAGGTTGAGTTCAGCCGGCGTTTTGCTGATGATCTGCACATTCGGCGGCGCGTCCACGGTAACGCCGATGGTCATCGGTCCCGGCTTCACCCCGGTCAGGATGAGGCGGGCGCGAAAGTCCCGAGAGGACAGGTTGGCCATGATCGCCTTTGGCCCCTTGACGCGCAGTTCCACCACGGTGGGCGGTTCCGGGTCGAGGACATAACCGGCCTCGAGGCCCTCCCGCTCCAGTTGGACGGGAAAGGTCTGGATGCCCTGCTGTTCGGCGTTCACATAGACCCACAGCAGGATGGCGATGGCGAGGGCCGCCAGTTTATAGAGCCAGTTGCGGCGCGCTGTTCCGGCAATGTCCATCATGGGTTGCTCCTCCATTGCCAGAACGAACGGGCGTTTGTCGTTCTCGGTTGCAGCAGTTCCTCCAGCCGCGAACGGAGGGAGGTTTCATCGAGAAAACGGGTCAGCTTGCCGTCCACCGCCATGGATAGGTTTCCCGTCTCCTCGGAGACGATAACCGCGACGGCGTCGGACTGTTCCGTGATGCCGATCCCTGCCCGGTGGCGGGTGCCCAGTTCCCGGGCGAGGCCCGGCTCATCCGTAAGCGGCAGGTAGCAGGCGGCGGCAGCAACACGATCGCCGCGTACGACGACAGCGCCATCATGGAGCGGCGTTTTGGGAATAAATATGTTCACAAGAAACTCGCCGGACACCTTGCCATCGATCCATGTGCCTGTCTCGATGACATCATTGACGCCAGTCTTGCGCTCAATGATGATCAGGGCGCCGATTTTGTTTTTCATCAGGACACCAACGGCCCGCACGATCTCGCCGATCAAGAAGCTGCGGTCCTCGTCGGCCATGACGGCGATCTGGGCCGGGAAGAGTTTGCCGCGGCCCAACTGCTCCAACGTTCGGCGCAGCTCCGGCTGGAACACGATCGGCAGCGCCACGATCAAGGCGGTCCATGCCTGTTTGAGCAGCCAACTCAGGGTGTTCAAGCTCAGGGCCTCACTGAGGTATGAGGCGATGATCAACACACCGAACCCTTTGAGCAGTTGGACCGCACGGGTGCCCTTGATGAACATGGTCAGCCGATAGATGATGAAAGCGACCGCAACGATGTCAAGTACGGCCATAAAATTGAAATTCTCCAAGTTCGGTGGAAACATCGTCATCACCTCCCTGCATAGAAATTCTCTCTCAGCGGGGAAAATCCCTTGTGGCAAAATCCGGTTTGCGACTATAATGGAGGCAAAGTGACAAAGATTTTTTCTGGTCGAGGTGGTGACAAAGAAAGATGTGGCTACCGCTGGTTGGGTTGGCTCTCGGCATTTTTTTCGGATCCGTTTTATCCATTACCATCCCCATGGAGTATGCCAAATATATGTCCGTCGCCGTTCTGGCGGCGCTGGACTCGGTCTTCGGCTCCCTCCGGAGTTTCCTGGAAGACAAATTTGACGCCCTTGTCCTGCTGACCGGCTTTTTTACCAACGCCGTTCTGGCGGCCCTGCTGGCCTACATCGGCGACCGCCTCGGCGTGGACCTCTTTATGGCGGCTGTCTTCGCCTTCGGCGTGCGAATTTTCCAAAACCTCGCTGTCATCCGCCGCTACGTGATTGACCGCATCGTTCGCCCCCGGACAAAAAGCCAGCCGAATCCGATCGAAAAGATCTAATCTGATTCGAGCAGTTGATTCCTAGAATTCACCCATGTCATTATGACGAAATATGTCGTAAAAAAGTTCCATGTCGAATGGTTCTCTGAAAAAACAGAGCCTGCCCACCGGGCAGGCTCTTTCTGTTTTCTCTTTGCCGCTTTGGATTTGTCGTTTCTTTTGTCGTATTCTTTGATCGTATTCTTTTGCAGGCTCATTTCTCTCTTCCCTTTCTCACTGCAAAAACAATACGATAACATGCCGATCTTATTACGCCGGTCGGGAAGATTCGGCTTGCTCCAGAGAGGATTCCTGGGATTGTTCCTGCGATTGTTCCCGGGAGCGTTCCCGCAAGTATCCGTAGAGGAAGGAATCCATCAACGCCTGCCAAGAGGCTTCGATGATGTTGGCCGAGACGCCCACGGTACTCCAGGAGTCGTGTGAGTCGCGCGTCTCGATGAGGACGCGGACCTTGGCCTCGGTAGCATCTTTCCCGTCGAGGACACGCACCTTGTAGTCGGTAAGGTGGCATTCGCTCAGGAAGGGGTAGTAGCTGACGAGGGCTTTGCGCAGTGCGTTGTCGACGGCGTTGACGGGACCATTGCCCTCGGCGGCTGTGTGCACGACCTGGTCGTCGACGCGCAGCTTGATCATGGCTTCCGAGGTGAACTCGGCGTCGGAACGCTTCTCGATGATCAGGCGAATCGAATCAAGGACGAAAGGCACCGGATCTTCGCCGAAGGCGCGCCGCAACAACACCTCGAAAGACGCTTCTGCCCCTTCGAACTGGAATCCCTGGTGCTCCAGGTTCTTGATCTGCTCGATGATCTGCTTCGTATCAGCGTTCTGCCGGTTGACGTCGAGGCCCAATTCCTTGGCTTTGTAGATAACGTTGCTCATGCCGGACAGTTCCGACACGAGGACGCGGCGTTGATTGCCCACCGTTTCCGGCTGGATATGTTCGTAGGTGTCGGGATCCTTCAGCAGGGCGGAAACGTGAATGCCGCCCTTATGAGCGAAGGCCGAGTGGCCGACAAAAGGCATGTCGTTGCGCAAGGGCATGTTAGCGATCTCGCCGACATAGTGGGCCGTTTCGGTCAGCGAGGCCAGTTTGCCCTCCGGCAGGCACTCCATCTTCATCTTCAACTGGAGGTTAGGGATGACGGAACAGAGGTTCACGTTCCCGCAACGTTCGCCATAGCCGTTCATGGTGCCTTGCACCTGGCGGGCGCCAGCCATCACGCCCATGATCGAGTTCGCCACCGCCAGGTCGCCGTCGTTGTGGACGTGAACGCCCACTGGAGCGCGCAGGGTGAAGACCATCTCCTGGGTGATGGACAGCATATCATGGGGCAGTGTGCCGCCGTTGGTGTCACAGAGGACGATCCAGTCGGCACCAGCCTTTTCCGCCGTCATTACGACTTCTTTGGCATACTCGGGATTGCCTCTGTAGCCGTCATAGAAGTGTTCGGCGTCGAAGACGACTTCCCGTCCCTGCTCTTTTAAATAGGTGATCGACTCGCGCACCAGGCGCAGATTTTCTTCCAAGGTTGTCCGCAGGGCCGCCGTGACGTGAAAGTCCCAGGCCTTGCCGAAGATCGTGACGACCGGCGCGCCTGATTGGACGAGCGCCTGCAGGTTGGCGTCATCGCAAGCCTTGACGCCAGGACGGCAGGTAGAGCCGAAGGCGGCGATCTTGGCCTGTTTCCAGGTCATCTGCTGAGCCCGTAGGAAGAACTCCATGTCTTTGGGGTTGGATCCAGGCCATCCGCCCTCAATGTAGGCTACACCCAGTTGGTCCAAACGTGCTGCGATTTTAACTTTGTCTTCCACACTGAGGGAGATGCCTTCCCCCTGGGTTCCGTCGCGAAGCGTCGTGTCATAAATGAATACACGATCCAATCGGGGGCACCTCTTTCTCGTACTTTTACGCTTGACCGTAAGCTAGCGCGATGCAGCGGCTTCCGCGACGGTCAATATGATGTGGATGGCACGCACGTCCGTTGGACCCAAAGCGCAGGAGCGTCAGAGAAGGTTCTCTGAGGACTGCTCTGATGCAGCGTTGCGATACCGGCGGGACAGCGACGCGTACCGATAACCGTTGCTTGAACTTGTGAAGTCAAGCCAATTCGCCGGAGATAAGGAAAGAGCCGGTCAAGCCAGCTCTTCCAACACTCGGTCCGTCATCTCTTCGGTGTTGACCAGTGTTTTTCCTGCTTCCATGATGTCGCCGGTGCGATATCCTTTCGCCAACACCGCTTCCACGGCCGCTTCGATGGCGCGGGCTTCGGCGACGCGGTTGAAGGAGTACTCCAGCATCATCGCCGCCGACAGAATGGTGGCGATGGGGTTGGCCTTTTTCTGGCCGGCGATATCCGGGGCGGAGCCGTGGGCCGGTTCGTAGAGGGCGACCTGGCCGCCGATGGAGGCTGACGCCAGCATGCCCAGGGAGGCCGAGAGCATGGAGGCCTGGTCGGAGAGGATGTCGCCGAAGGTGTTTTCCGTGACGACCACGTCGAACTGGCTCGGTCTGCGGACGAGTTGCATGGCGGCGTTGTCGACGTACATATGGGTGACGGTGATGTCCGGATATTCGGCGGCGAGGCGGTTGACCGTCTCCCGCCAGAGGCGAGACGATTCGAGAACGTTCGCCTTGTCGACAGAGCAGAGCTGTTTGTTGCGCTTGCCGGCTGCTTCAAAAGCCAGGCGGGCGATGCGCTCGATTTCGGGTGTCGAGTAGACCATGGTGTCCCAGGCCTTCTGACCGCCCTCGATGTCTTCGCGGCCTTTGGCGCCAAAGTAGAGGCCGCCGGTGAGTTCGCGGATGATGACCATGTCGGTGCCGGCGAGGACCTCTTTTTTGAGGGTCGACGCGTCGGCCAGGGCCTCATAGGTGCGGCAGGGGCGGACGTTGGCGTAAAGGCCCAGTTCCTTGCGCAGGGGCAGGAGGGCGCCTACTTCGGGACGGAGGTGGGTCGGCAGGTCGTCCCATTTAGGACCGCCGATGGCGCCGAGGAGAATGGCGTCGCTGTTCCGGCACAGGTCGAGTGTCTCCTGCGGCAGGGGGTGGCCCGTCTTATCGATGGCGATGCCGCCGATGAGCCCCTCGGTGAAGGAAAAAGAGAGGCCGTATTTGGCTCCGATGGCCTCCAGGACACGGATCGCCTGGGGCACGATTTCGGCGCCGATGCCGTCGCCGGGAAGCACTGCGATGCGGTAGGTCAACAATGCTCTTCCTTTCGTGTAGCCGGGGGCGGCCGTTCGTTCGCTTAGGGCTTCGCGGCGGCTCGCTCCGGATGCTCCGCTAGGGCGCCAAACCTCTGGGCTTTTCTGCATGTGAACCATGGCGCCCTTACCGCTTCGCATCTCTCGCTCGCTTTTCGCCGCTACGCCCAAACCGCTCACGAACGGACGCCCCCGGCTGGTAATCTGCTGTTATCTGTTACGTTAGTACAAGGGCCGGAGATTCTTCGGGGGTATACGATGGAAGTCTTTGGCCAGTAATTGCGGTGACTGCAGTTATCGAGGTGACTGCAGTCATCGACTATGTGGCATGTCCGCTGTCCGCTATGTCCGGTGATTACTTCCCTGCTTCGACACGGGTTTTGACGTACTGCATGAGGCCGCCGGCGTGGATGATCGATTGCATGGAGGCCGGGAGGGCTTTGGCAGTGTAGGTCTGGCCGGTGGTCATGTTGAAGATGACGCCTGTGTCGGCGTTAACGGTGACGACGTCGCCTTCGCGGATGCCGTCAACGGCCTCGGGGCATTCGAAGATGGGGAGGCCGATGTTGATGGAGTTGCGGAAGAAGATGCGGGCGAAGGACTTGGCGATGACGCAGGGAACGCCGGAGGCCTTGATGGCGATGGGGGCGTGTTCCCGTGAGGAGCCGCAGCCGAAGTTCTTGTCGGCGACGATGATGTCGCCTTGGCGCACCTTCTGGGGGAAGGCGGGGTCAGCGTCTTCCATGCAGTGTTTGGCCAGTTCTTCCGGCGATGTGGTGTTCAGGTAGCGGGCCGGGATGATGGCGTCGGTGTCAATGTCCTTGCCGAATTTCCAAACGCGTCCGGTGAATTCCATTATTCCACCTCCCGGGGATGGACGATGCGCCCGGCGATGGCCGAAGCGGCGGCCACGTTAGGTCCGCACAGGTAGACTTCGCTTTCGGGGTGGCCCATGCGGCCGACGAAGTTGCGGTTCGTCGTCGCCAAAGCGCGCTCCCCTTTGGCCAGGATGCCCATGTGGCCGCCCAGGCAGGGGCCGCAGGTGGGCGTCGACACGGCAACGCCGGCGTCGATGAAGATATCCATCAGGCCTTCCTTGATGGCCTGCTTGTAGATGGCCTGGGTGCCGGGAAAGACGACGCAGCGGACATTCTTGTGCACCTTTTTGCCTTGCAGGATCTTAGCGGCCATGCGCAGGTCTTCGATGCGGCCGTTTGTGCAGGAGCCGATGACGACCTGGTCGATCTCGACGTGACCGGCTTCGCTGACGGGACGGGTGTTTTCCGGCAGGTGCGGGAAGGCCACGACGGGCTCCAGCTTTTCCACGTCATACTTGATGACGCGGGCGTATTTGGCGTCGGGGTCCGACTCGTAAACCTTGTAGGGGCGGGTGGCCCGCTCTTCCACATAGGCCAGCGTCTTTTTGTCCGGGGCGATGATGCCGTTTTTGCCGCCGGCTTCGATGGCCATGTTGCACATGGTCATGCGGCCGTCCATGGACAGGTCGTCGATGGCGGAACCGGTGAACTCCATCGACTGGTAGAGGGCGCCATCGACACCGATATCGCCGATGGTGTGCAGGATCAGGTCCTTGCCGGTGACGTCCTCAGGCATCTTGCCTTCATACTCGAACTTGATCGCCTCGGGAACCTTGAACCAGGCTTCGCCGAGGGCGATGCCAGCCGCCAGGTCGGTCGAGCCGACGCCGGTGGCGAAAGCGCCCAAGGCGCCATAGGTGCAGGTGTGGGAGTCGGCGCCGATGACGGTGTCACCAGGCACAACGAGCCCTTTTTCCGGTAGCAGGCAGTGCTCGATGCCCATATCGCCCACATCATAGTGGTGGGTGATGTCATGCTTACGGGCGAAGTCCCGCACGATCTTCGACTGCTCCGCCGACTTGATGTCCTTGGCCGGCACGAAGTGGTCCTGGACCAAAACGACCCGATCTTTATCGAATACCGCATCCAGGCTGGCCTTCTCCAGTTCCTTGA
Organism: Heliomicrobium sulfidophilum; assembly: GCF_057715735.1. Taxonomy (NCBI): domain Bacteria; kingdom Bacillati; phylum Bacillota; class Clostridia; order Eubacteriales; family Heliobacteriaceae; genus Heliomicrobium; species Heliomicrobium sulfidophilum. The sequence goes on along the minus strand of NZ_JBVTZZ010000005.1, from coordinate 1,745,763 downwards.
TGGAAACGGGCGCCGTAACGTCGTTGGCCAGGACCAGATCCAGCTTCGCCTGGATCAATTCCCCCGGCTCCACCGACGCCTTCCCGGCATGCGCCGCCAATATCTTTTCTGTAATGGTCATACCCATGGCTGTCTTGAACGCCTCCTTTTATTAACGGGCTATGTTTTTTTCTGCAACTACGGGCTGTTAACGTTCAACTTACCGAAGTGCAGTTGAATAGGGGCAGTTCGTTTACTGGGGGCAGATGCATTTGGTAAGTTCACATATGGGAATGCTCATTTGAAGTAAGGCCTGGGGAGTGGATGCGCTGCGAGCGGTTTGAGCGGAGCGGCGTGATGAGCGCAGACCGCGCAGCGTCAAAGGGCGCCATCGACATGCAGAAAAGCCCGAGAGCTTTTGGCGCCCTAGCGGAGCGGTCAAAGCGAACAGCCGCGGAGCTCTTAGCGAGTGGCGCATCCACTCCCCCGCCGATTAATAATTCCTTACAAAATGGGTTAGAGCCTATGTGCTTCTGACGGACGGCTAGACAGCCCGCTCCGTCTTCACCTTCGGCAGCTTATCAAAGACGATCTTATTGACCGCATTCAGGTACGCCTTGGCCGACGCCACGATGATGTCCGTATCGACGCCGCGACCCGTGTAGAAGCGGCCTTCCCGCTCCAGCTTGACGCTGACCTCGCCTTGGGAGTCCTCGCCGGAAGTGGTGGCGTTGATGGCATAGGAGGCTAGGCGGGCGCCGGTTTCGGTGATCTTTTCGATAGCCTTGTAGGCGGCGTCGACAGGACCGTCGCCGCAGGAAGCTTCCTCGTAGGTTTCCTCTTCCCGGCGGAGGCGGACCGTGGCTGTTGGAACCAGCACGGTGCCACTGGTGATGTGCAGGTATTCCATGGTGTAGGCCTCGGGGAAGGCGCGCAGTTCGTCTTCCACGAGGACGATCAAGTCTTCATCGGTAATATCCCGCTTGCGATCGGCCAAGGCCTTGAACCGGGCAAAAGCCTTGGCGAGCTTTTCGTCTTCCAGGGTGTAGCCGAGTTCCTTGAGGCGCTCCCGGAAGGCGTGGCGTCCCGAGTGCTTGCCGAGGACGATGTTGTTCGTGAAGATGCCGATCATCTCGGGGTTCATGATCTCGTAGGTGGTCCGCTCTTTCAGCACGCCATCCTGGTGGATGCCCGACTCGTGGGCGAAGGCGTTCTTGCCGACGATCGCCTTGTTCGGCTGAACGAGCATGCCTGTCAGGTTGGAGACAAGGCGCGAGCTCCGGTAGATCTCGCTCTTGTTGATCGACGTATCCAGGTTGTAAAAAGGCTTGCGTGTGTAGAGGGCCATGATCACCTCTTCAAGAGAGGCGTTGCCGGCCCGCTCGCCGATACCGTTGATGGTGCCCTCCACCTGGAGGGCGCCATTTTCCAGCGCCGACAGGGTGTTGGCGACGGCCAAGCCGAGGTCATTGTGGCAGTGGACGGAGACGACGGCTTTATGCATGTTCGGTGTGCCGTTGATAATGGCCTTGATGAAGGCGCCGAACTCCTGGGGCGTGGCGTAGCCGACGGTGTCGGGAATGTTGATCGTCGTCGCCCCTGCCTCGATGGCCGCCGAGAAGATGCGGCAGAGGAATTCCACATCACTGCGGAAGGCGTCCTCGGCGGAGAACTCCACGTTCGAGGTGAAGGACTTAGCCAGTTTGACCGCTTCCACAGCCGTCTCAAGGACCTTGTCCGGTTCCATGCGCAGCTTGTGTTTCATATGGATGGGCGACGTGGCGATGAAGGTGTGGATCCGCGCCTCTTCAGCGCTGCGCAGCGCTTCGGCGGCCCGCTCGATGTCTTTGCGGTTGGCCCGGGCGAGGCCGCAGATGACGGGACCGCGCACCTGTTCAGCCACCGCCTTGACCGCCTCGAAGTCGCCCGGTGAAGCGATGGGGAATCCGGCTTCAATGACGTCCACGCCTAGGCGGGCCAACTGCTGGGCAATCTCCAACTTTTCATGGAGGTTAAGGCTCACCCCAGGCGATTGCTCGCCGTCTCGGAGAGTGGTGTCAAAAATGACGACTCGCTTGGACATCCGAAAGCCCCCTTTTTCAAAGTTTCTCGATTTAGACGTTACTCGCAGAGGATGATCTCATCGAGCCCTTTGCCGCCGAGCACTGTCGGGTAGACCAGGTCGTTCTCGTCGGTCATCACCTCGACGAGGACCATGCCCGGGTGGGCGAAAGCCTCTTGCAGCGTCGCCTCGACTTCCTCCAGTTTCGTGACGGGGAAGTAGCGGATACCGTAGGCGGCGGCGATAGATTCGAAAGAGGGATTGAAGGTCAGCTTCACACCGGAGTAGCGCTTGCTGCAGTAGAAGTGCTGGAGTTGGCGGACCATCCCCAGGGCGTGGTTGTTGAAGAGGATGATCTTGAGGGGCAGGTTCTCCTGGCGGGCTGTGCCCAGCTCCTGCATCTGCATCTGGATGGAGCCGTCGCCGGTGATCAAGACGACCATATCGTCCGGACGGGCCGTCTGGAGGCCGTTGGCGGCCGGGAGACCGTAACCCATGGTGCCAAGGCCGGCTGAGGTGATGAATCGCCCCGGCTTGACGAATTTATAGTGGAGCGCCGTCCAGATCTGATGCTGGCCCACGTCGGTGGCGACCCAGGCATGGTCGCGCGTCAGGTCGCCGGCCTTTTCGATGACGTACTGGGCGGTCAGGCTCTGCTTCGGATACTTAAGGGGGTTCTGGGCCTTCAACTGGGCCACCTGTTCCAGCCATTCGGCGTGGTTAGGCGCCGGTTTTAACTGATTGAGTTGTTGAAGGACCAGGCGGGCGTCGCCGACGATGGGCACGTCGATATCGGCGTTCTTGCCGATCTCGGCCGGGTCGATGTCGATGTGGATGATCTTGGCGTCGCGGGCGAATTTGGCCATGTTGCCGGTAGCGCGGTCGCCGAAGCGAACGCCGACGCCGATGAGCAGATCGGCCTTGCTGACGGCCTTGTTGGCATAGGGGGTGCCGTGCATGCCCACCATTCCCAGGGAAAGGGGATGGGTCTCCGGAAAAGCGCCGATGCCCATCAAGGTCGTCGTGACCGGGATCTGAGCCGATAGGGCGAGTTCGGTCAACTCCGGAGAGGCATTGGCGAGGATGATCCCGCCGCCGACCATGATTACGGGCCGCTTCGCTTCCTGGATCAAACGGGCGGCATTTTTGATCTGGGACGGATGGCCCTTGACGTTGGGCCGGTAGCCGCGGATGTCGACGACCGGTTTTTCGCCGCAGAGGGAGCACTCGGTCGACAGGACATCCTTGGGGATGTCGATCAGAACGGGGCCGGGCCGGCCGGTGGAGGCGATGTGGAAAGCCTCACAGACGACGCGGGGGATGTCGGCCACATCTTTGACAAGATAGTTGTGCTTGGTGATCGGCATGGTGATGCCGGTGATATCGACTTCTTGAAAAGCGTCGGTGCCGACCATGGAGGTGGGAACCTGCCCGGTGATGACCACCATGGGGATCGAGTCCATGTAGGCGTTGGCGATCCCTGTGACCAGGTTGGTCGCCCCTGGTCCCGATGTGGCCAGGCAGACCCCCGGTTTGCCGGCGGCGCGAGCGAAGCCGTTGGCCGCGTGGGCAGCCCCTTGTTCGCAACGCACAAGGATATGCCGGATGGGGGATTCGAGCAGGGCGTCATAAATCGGCAGCACCGACCCGCCGGGATAGCCGAAGATGACCTCGACGCCGTTTTCTTCCAAGCATTTCAGCAGCGCCTGGGCTCCGTTCAAGGCGTTCCACTCCCCTCTTCCTGTATCGGCCGCATCGACAAGGAAAGCCCCGCAAACGGGGCCTCCCTCATCGGATCGCGCAGGCCGGCGTCTTTTTCCGATTACTTCGCGGTTTTCAGCCAGGGCATCATGGCCCGCAGTTTTTTGCCGACGACTTCGATCTCGTGGTTTTCGTCGGCTTTGGCCAGGGCGTTGAACTTGGGACGGTTGACTTCGTTTTCAAGGAGCCATTCCTTGGCGAAGGTGCCGTTTTGGATCTCCGTGAGGACCTTTTTCATTTCCTTCTTGGTCTCTTCGGTGACGATGCGGGGCCCGATGTTCATGTCGCCCCACTGGGCCGTATCGGAGATGGAGTAGCGCATCCAGGAGATGCCGCCCTCATACATCAGGTCGACGATCAGCTTCAGTTCGTGGAGGCACTCGAAGTAGGCCATTTCGGGGGCGTAGCCGGCTTCGACGAGCGTCTCAAAACCAGCCTTGACGAGGGCCGAGGCGCCGCCGCAGAGGACCGCCTGTTCGCCGAAGAGGTCTGTTTCGGTCTCTTCCTGGAAGGTCGTTTCAATGACGCCGGCCCGAGTGCCGCCAGTGCCTTTGGCGTAGGCGAGGGCGAAGTCTTTGGCGCGGCCGGTGGCGTCCTGGTAAATGGCGATCAGGGTGGGCACGCCGGCGCCCATGGTGTACATGCGGCGAACCATATGGCCGGGGCTCTTGGGGGCAACCATGAAGACGTCCACGTTTTTGGGCGGCTGGATCTGGCCAAGGTGGATGTTGAAGCCGTGGGAGAAGCAGAGGGCTTTGCCTTCGGTCAGGTAGGGAGCGATCTCTTCCCGGTAGACCTTGCCCTGTCTTTCGTCCGGGATCAGGATCTGGATGATGTCCGCCTTGGCGGCCGCCTCGGCGACGGGATAGACTTCAAAGCCGTATGCTTGGGCTTCTTTGACACGGTTGGAGTCGGGGCGCAGGCCGATGATGACGTTGACGCCAGAATCCTTCAGGTTTTGCGCCTGGGCGTGGCCCTGGCTGCCGTAGCCGATGACGGCAACCGTTTTGCCTTCGAGCAGGGACAGATCGGCGTCGGCATCATAGTACATTTTCATTGAGAGGTTCCTCCATTCAATATTTGCAAATTTGTCATTGGGGTTGCTACTTTTCTGCAGAAGAGCCCGCCGTGCGTCCGCTTACGTGCATAGGATTGCGACGGCAGGGGACGCAGCAATGGGATGGGACGGCTCTACTTCGCCCCCCGCAACATGGAGATCCGCCCGGTGCGAGCGAATTCGCGGATGCCGAAGGGGCGAAGGCTGGTCAGGATGGCCTGGATCTTCTTCTGATCGCCCACCACCTGGATGATCACAGAACTGCGGCTCAGGTCGACGATGGTGGCCCGGAAGATCTCGCAGATCTGCATGACCTCGCTGCGGGCGGCCACGTCGGCCGTGCACACCTTGACGAGGATCAGTTCCCTGTGAACCGATTCCTCTTCCGTGATGTCTTGGATCTTGATTACGTCGATCAGCTTGTGGAGTTGCTTGGTGACCTGTTCGATGATTCGATCGTCGCCGTCGACGACGATGGTCATGCGGGACACGGTGGGGTTTTCCGTCTCCCCGACGACGAGGCTCTCGATGTTGTAACCCCGACGGGCAAAAAGGCCGGCCACGCGCGTCAGGATCCCCGGTTTGTTCTCCACCAAAACGGACAGGGTATGGCGCATCGCATTTGCCTCCTTTATCCCGCTCTTAGCGCATCCGCGCCCCGGTTGAGGCGGATAGCACGTTCTGGGCGTAACGTTTCATGTAACCTGAGGTGACTCTCGGCGCCGGCGGCTGCCACTCTTTGCGGCGTTCGGCCAGTTCGGCCTCATCCACTTCCACGGCCAGCTTGCCGGCGGGGATGTCGATGGCGATGATGTCGCCTTCGCGGACATAGGCGATGGGACCACCGTCAGCCGCTTCCGGCGAGACATGACCGATGGCGGCGCCCCGCGTCGCCCCGGAGAATCGACCGTCGGTGATCAGGGCCACATCCTTATCGAGGCCCATACCGCAGATGGTCGACGTGGGCGAGAGCATTTCCCGCATGCCTGGACCGCCGCGCGGTCCTTCGTAGCGGATGACGACGACATCGCCCTTCTGGATCTTGCCGCCTGTGATGGCCTCATAGGCCTGTTCCTCCGAGTCAAAGACGCGAGCGGGACCCTTGTGGACGAGCATCTCTGGCGCCACAGCGCCTTTTTTGACGACAGCGCCGTCGGGGGCCAGGTTGCCCCGCAGGACGGCGAGACCGCCCGTCTTCGAGTAGGGGTTGTCGATGGGACGGATCACGTCAGGCCGCAGGTTGACGCTGGCAGCGACGTTTTCGGCGACGGTCTTGCCGGTCACCGTAGGCAGGTCGCCGTCGATGAGTCCCGCGTCAAGGAGGGTCTTCATGACGGCGGGGATGCCGCCTGCTTCGTCGAGATCTTCGATATGATGCTCCCCGGCTGGGGCAAGCTTGCAGAGGTGGGGTGTTTTGGCACTGATCTCGTTGACCATATCGAGATTCAGTTCGACGCCGGCTTCATAAGCGATGGCGGGCAGGTGCAGCAGCGTGTTGGTGGAACAGCCCAGAGCCATGTCAACGGTGACGGCGTTGCGGAAGGTCCGCTCGGTCATCATGTCCAGGGGCCGCACGTTGTTGGCCAGCAGTTCCATGATCTTCATTCCTGTCTGCTTGGCCAGCAGGGTGCGGGCCGAGTAGACGGCCGGGATGGTGCCGTTGCCAGGCAGGCCCATGCCGAGGACTTCCGTGAGACAGTTCATCGAGTTGGCCGTGAACATGCCCGAGCAGGAACCGCAGGTCGGGCAGGCGTTTTCTTCGAGTTCCTGCAACTCTTCCCGTGTCATTTTGCCGGTGTTGTACTGGCCGACGCCTTCGAAGACGGTGTTCAGGTTGACCTTTTTGCCCTGGAAGCGCCCGGCCAGCATGGGGCCGCCGCTGACGAAGATGGAGGGGATGTTCAGGCGGGCCGCCGCCATCAACATGCCCGGGACGACCTTGTCACAGTTGGGGATGAAGACGAGGGCGTCGAAGCCATGGGCCATGGTCATCACTTCGATCGAGTCGGCGATCAGTTCCCGTGAGGCGAGAGAGTACTTCATCCCGGTGTGATTCATGGCGATACCGTCACAGACGGCGATGGCCGGAAATGCCAGCGGTGTGCCGCCGGCCAGGCGGACGCCTGCTTTCACAGCGTCAGCGATCGTGTCCAGATGGATGTGACCGGGGACGACGTCGTTCTTGGCGTTGACAATGCCGATGAGCGGACGGTTCATCTCCTCTGCGGTGAGACCGAGCGAGCGCAAGAGCGAACGGTGGGGCGCTTTTTCGACGCCGCATTTGACCGTCTGACTGCGCAGATTCCTTTCCAACAGGCTCCCCCCATTTCCATTCTTTCTTCTCCGTAATATACGGTTGATTTCGTCGATTATTGCTAAATCGGCGTGCCCTGATTCCGAGCGTATTCCCGGAAGGCAGCAATCAGGTCGCTCGTCATCGGACCGGGAACGCCTTCACCGATGCTCCGGCCGTCGACATTGACGACCGGGATGACCTCAGCGGCGGTGCCGGTGAGGAAAACCTCGTCGGCTGTATAGACATCGAAGCGAGTAAAGACCTCTTCGACCACCGGGATGCCTTTTTCACGGGCCAGGTCCATGACGGTATTGCGAGTAATGCCCTCCAAGATGCCCACATGGACCGGCGGCGTGAGCAAGCGCCCCTGCTTGATGATAAAGATGTTGTCGCCGGTGCACTCAGCCACATAGCCTTCCTGGTTGAGCATGATCGCCTCCAGGACGCCGGCGCGGGCTGCTTCGATCTTCGCAAGGATGTTGTTCAGGTAGTTCAGCGACTTGATGCGCGGGTTCAAGGCTTCGGGCACGTTGCGGCGGGTCGCCACCGTGACGACATCGAGACCTTTTTCATAGAACTCCGGCGGGTAGAGGGTGATGCCGGCGGCGATGCACAGCACCGTAGCCATGGGGCATTTGCGCGGGTCCAGGCCCAGATCTCCCTTCCCCCTGGATACGACCAAACGGATGTAGGCGTCGCGAAGATGGTTGCGGCGCAGGGTCTCCAGGACGACGTCAACCATTTCCCCTTTCCCCACAGGAATCGCCAGTTTGATGGCTTTCGCTGAGTCGTAGAGGCGGTCAATGTGTTCATCCAGTTTGAAGACCCGGCCGTTGTAAGCCCGGATGCCTTCAAAAATCCCGTCTCCGTACAGAAAACCGTGGTCGAAAACGGATATCTTTGCCTGCTCCTCCGGAACAAAACGGCCATCCAAGTAGATGATCAGGCTCACCTTCGCAATCTCCCCTTCCGTTAACCTGTGCCATGATGACAAAAAAGAATATAAAAAAACCTCCCGCCCAGACAGACATTGCGCCTGTCAGGGACGAGAGGACTTTCCCGCGGTACCACCCTGATTGTCGCGGCCAAAAAAAGACGCGACCTCTTGACCGGCAGCCTTTCGGCTGACGCCAGCATGATAACGGACGCTTGCGCCTATGGCGCTCCATCCGGCTCCATCTACTGCCCGCCTCTCGGCAAGGGTTCGACTGGCAACTCCCGGGAGAGACAACACCGCCGTATTAGTGCCGGTTTCCAGCTTCCCCGGCTCTCTGGAACTAAGGGACAAACGGTGTATAGTACCCCATCATCGTCTTTGGTCAAGGTTCTGTTATTGACAATTAGTATAGTCAAGCATCCCCACCGGTGTCAAGGACTGAAGGCGGTTAAAACTTCGTAAAAAAACATCGCGCTTCCCTGTTGCGCTCTTCAAACAATTGTGCTAATATGAAATCAAGCAACAGCCCTACAGTAAAGGTTCAGGTTCACCTACTCACGATGGTTGGAAACCAAGGTTTCCCGGTCAGTGCAGGTGTCGACCAGTCCAACGGTGGGGTTTCTTTCATTTCTGGCTCCCGGTTGTTTTTTATCACTCAATTGGTTGTAGGGTAGCCCGTCTCTCGGTCCTAAGTACCGGATCCCGATTCTCACTGTTAGGTTCAAGTTCCTGTGTCACCTTTCTCGGTCGAGGCCTCTAGTTCCTGGTCAATTGCCCCGGTGCTGGTAGAGACCTCTGTTCCCAGTCCAGTGTCACAGTTAATGGTTGAGGTCTCCCTATCCAGTCAAGCGCCCCGATTCTTGGTAAGAGGCCTTCAGCTCTCAGTTAAACTTCTCGGTTCCTTGTAGAGGCCTCTCGTTCCGGTCAAACGTTTCGATTCCTGGTTGAGGCCTCCGGTTTCTGGTTACGTTGCCTCCAGTCCCCGGTCAACTGTCACGGTTCTCGGATGAGTGCCACGGCTCTTGGTTCAGTGTCACAGTTCCCGCGCATTTCCCACATTCTCGGTTTGCGGAGGCACGGTTTGTCTGGTTCAGGGATTCCGGTATCGTCGACATCTCCACTCGCGTCTGTCCATTCGTTCGTATCCTATCCTCAGTGGTTCCTGGTTGGTTGTCCCGATCTTGCTACGGTTTGGGTGCCAATGTCTATGGGAACGGTTTGTACTGTAGGGGTAGTTGCTTAGTAGGGAGAAGGTTGAAGACCTTCTCCCTTTCATTTTGCCTTCAATGTGAGAGGATGCTATTTTTTTACTCTCTCAACCGCTATAATGAAAGGAAGAGCGACTTGGAGGTGGGGCGAAGATGTATGACATCGCGGTTGTGGGCGGCGGCCCCTGCGGGTTGGCTTGCGCCATCGAAGCAAAAAATCACGGCCTTGACTGTGTTGTCCTGGAAAAAGGCAATGTGGTCAATTCTGTTGCCGGTTATCCCGTTTATATGGTGCTGTTCAGCACAACCGACATGCTGGAGATTGGAGGACTCCCCTTCATCACTGGCGACTGCCGCCCGACCCGGCTGGAAACGGTGCGTTACTACTGGCGAGTGGTGCAGCATTTTGGCATTCCGGTCCATTCTTACCGAGAGGTGACGGAGATCCTCCCTGCCTCGACCGGCTTTATGTTGCACACACGGGAAAGGCTGACTGGCGAAGAGCCGGTCGTCTTCGCCAAGCGGGTGGTCGTAGCCACCGGTTGCTACGATCGGCCCAACCTGATCGGTGTGCCCGGCGAGGATTTGCCCCATGTGAGCCACTACTACAAGGAACCCTTCCCCTACATGGGGCGGCGTGTGATTGTCGTCGGCGGCGGTAATTCGGCTGCTGAAGCGGCCTTGGAACTGGCTCGCTTCGGCGCACAGACGACAATCATCCACTTTCTGCCGGAAATGGATGTGACGGTCAAGCCCTGGATCGGCGCCGAATTGACGGCGCGCATCTTAAAACGCGAGATTAACGCCCATTTTAACACCCATGTCAAGGCGATCCTCCCACAGGCGATCACCCTGTCCGCCGAGGAGGGCGAGGACACTTTTGAGCTAGAAGCCGATTTTGTCTTTTTGATGACCGGATACCGGCCTACCACTCAGTTGCTCATCCAGGCGGGAGCTGCCCTTGATGAGTCAGGCTTCCCAAAACACAACCCGCTGACGATGGAGACAACCGTTCCCGGCCTCTACGTGGCCGGCGCCATCAGTGAAGGTTGGCGGGTCACCCAAGCTAACATTGAAAAAGGACGTTTTCATGGGAAGCGGATCATCCAGTCCATTGATGGGGACCAATGAGCCTGTTCCATTACACCGCAAGGACTGACGGAAATGAGCGGCACCATGCCGAGGAGGCTCTGACATGAATCTGCCCCGGTTTTTACCTGACCCGGCTACCGTTATGCCACACTTTCAACCGATCCTCTCAATGGATACGCAGACCATCTACGCCTATGAGGTGCTCGGTCGCTACACAGGCCCCCAAGGCGTGCGTAGCCTTGGGCCTTTTTTTCACGATCCCGCTGTTTCCATGGAGGAGCACATCTTTATCGACCGGATCATCCGTCAAAAGGCGATCGCCAGCCTGGTACACGCCCCGGCGGATACACGACTTTTTCTCAACCTCAAGCCGGGTTGGATTTACAACTACCGGGACAGGCCGGACCAACTCCCCACCTTGCGCTTTCTTCGCGAACATAATGTGGATCCCTCCCGGATCACCGTCGAGATCACCGAGGACTCTTTTCAAGACGATATTGAAGAACTGGCCCGTATCACCCGGACCTACCGGGACGCCGGTTGCCAGATCGCCATTGATGACGTGGGCAGCGGCTTCGTCAATTTTGACCGCATCGCCTACATCAAACCGAACATCCTCAAGCTAGACCTGGAGTTGGTCAAGAAGTGCGGTCGCGAATCCTTTTTCCGGGAGATCCTCCTCTCCTTCGCCGTGATGGCCGAAAAAATCGGGGCTTTTTTGCTCTTCGAAGGCATCGAGACGAAGGAAGAGGTGCAGATCGCCCTTTCGCTCGGCGCCCGCTACCTGCAGGGATACTTCTTTTCGCCGCCCCAGGCAACGATGCAAAACCCCAATGCCTTTCATTCCGGTTTGAACCGCCAAATCCGGCAGTTCGTCGATCACGCTCTCTGGCAGCAACACACCGACCAGCGTGATGCCGAGGAACTGCGGGACAACCTCTTCGAATGCCTGCCTCGCTTGTCTGAGGGAGAACAGGTCACCGTTGACGACGCCGACGCTTTGATTGAGCCTTTCCTGGCGCTCCTTCCCCGGACAGTGATCCGCGTTTTTCTCTGTGATGAACGGGGATACCAGTGGTCATCGAATTTCACCCGCCAGAACGGGCACTGGGAACAGGATCCCCACTTCGTCGGCCGCAACTGGGCCTGGCGCCCCTACTTCTTAAACAACATCGTCAAGGCCACCTATCAGGAGGCGGGGAAACTGTCCGCCGTCTACACCGATGCCCACACCGGCGAGAAGATGCGGACCTACATCTACCCTATCCCGGACAACCTGTTCCTCTGCCTCGATCTGACCATTGAGGCGTAGCCGATTGAACTTCACCGATGAGTCTTCTCATTTTCCCATGGTTCTTGCTCGTCGGTGATTCGACGTTTCATACAACTTTTCGAATGGATCGAGGAGGAGGCGGCTAACCCCCGTCTCCAGGTAGGAAGGGCTGCGCAATTCGCAGCCCACACCCCCACAGAACCAGGCGTGCGGATTTCCCGCACCTGGCTACTTTCGTCCCATGCACCTGCCCAAGTCTACTGTCACATCCCTTGGCTGTATGGGGCATCACCTTGTGATGTAGGCTCGCCCGAATGTGGCAGCCTCAAATGGGGTTCGTGTACCTCAGGTCGGGACTTTACCTCCGGCTTCCTTCAGATTCGGCCTCGCAGTCGACACCCTTGCCCTTGGCTAACGGTTGGTACAGCCAACCCCCGTTCAGGACTTTCACCTTAGCGTTATCGCCCATGCCGGGCGCACATCGAGAAAAGCGGCCCCGCCGAGGGACCGCTTTTTCTTATCAGTTGGTTTAGGGAACGAAGCGAAGGGGGCTGTCGGGGATCTTATCAGCAGGCAGTCGCTTCGGTTCGCCGGGCAATCCTTCTAGGATAGGGGCAGGCGGCGTTGCGTCGTTGTTTTCTGCCGACGAGGCCTTTGGCTGGGTCGCCGGCGTTCCTTGGGGGGCAATCGGCTCGGGCACCGGTTTTACGACCGAGGCCGCCTTTTGGTCCGGCAGCGGGAACTGGCGGATGATCATGACTTCGACGCGCCGGTTCTGGGCGCGCCCTTCCGGCGTATTATTGGACGTCTTAGGATGGTATTCGCCGTAGCCGACGGCAGTGAACTTGACTGGGTTGTTCTGCTTGTCATTGAGGATATGCTTCATCACGTTCAAAGCGCGCTTGGCGCTTAAGTCCCAGTTGGAGGGGAACTCAGCCGTGTTGATGGGCAGGTTATCGGTGTGGCCGGCGATGCGCACCTCGTTGTTCAGGTTATGCAACGTTTCAGCGATCAGGTCGAGGGCCGGCAGCGCCTCCCGCTTCAGATCGGCCTTTCCAGAGTCGAAGAGGGCCGCGTCGCGAAAGCTGATCTGCAAGCCTTCGCGGACAAGGTTGGTTTCCACCTGTTTTTCCAGACCCTTTTCTTGAATGAATTGATCGATGCGGTTTTTGACTTCCTGCAAGTCCCGCGTCTCTTTCAGCGATTCCATGAGCTGAACCTCGGGCGGCGCGTCGCTGACACCCTCCGTCGGCATGGGAGAGGCGTTCATCATCAGCCCGGAACCGCCTTTAAAGACGGTTTCCATCGCTTTTTTCAGGGCTTCAAACTTCTTCGTGTCCACCTGGCTGACGGCGAACATGACGATGAACAGGGCCAGAAGCAGCGTCAGCATGTCCGCATAAGGGATCAGCCATGTCTCATCGACATGCTCCTCATGGTGCTGTTTCTTCTTCGACATTAGACATTTCCTTCTTTCTCAAGGGCTGCTCGCTCCGCTTGAGTCAGGTGGATCATCATCTTCTCACGGATCTGGATGGGGCTGCTGCCGACCTGGATCGACAGGATGCCTTCCAGCATCATCGTTTTTAACTTGACCTCTTCAGCGGACTTCCGCTTCAACTTGGTAGCGAAGGGGTGCCAGAGGACGTAGCCAGTGAAAATCCCGTAGAGGGTGGCGACGAAGGCAGCGGCGATCATGGTGCCGAGCTTGTTGACGTCGTTCAAGTTGCCCAAGGCGCCGATCAGTCCGATAACAGCGCCGAGAACGCCGAGTGTCGGGGCATAGGAACCGGCTGAGGTGAAGATCGAGGCGCCGACACGGTGGCGTTCTTCCATGGCGGCGATCTCCGCTTCGAGAAGTTCTCGGACGAAATCTTCGCCTTGGCCGTCAACGATCAGGCGTATGCCGTTGCGCAGGAAGCTTTCTTCCAGCTTGTCGATGGAGGCTTCGAGGGAGAGCAAGCCTTCGCGGCGGGCCTGCTGCGCCATGTCGGTCATCTGTTGAATGATCACCTTCGGCTCCGTCAGCTTTTGCTCCTTGAAGATGATCCCGAAAAGGGTCGGCATTTTCTTGATCTCTTTCATCGGGAAGGAGTTGAGCAAGGCGGCGAAGGTGCCGACGAAGATGATGATGATAGCGGCCGGGTTGATGAGAACAGCCACGTTGGCCCCTTTGGCAATCATCCCGCCGACGACGGAGAAGACACCCAGCGATATCCCTAGAATAACGGCGATATCCATGTTTCGCACCTCAACAAACCAGAATTTTGCCTATCAAATAATCCCATCTGCTTATTCGAACAGCGTCTATCCCATTGAGCCATTGGAAGCTATTCGACATCGTCCTGACGCATCCCTTCTACCTTTTGGTGTTAAAAATATAGAAAAAAAGCACCCCCAAAGGGATGCCTTCTGTGATTGTCATTTATCGGATGTCTCCGCTGTGTCCTATCGCTTGTTGCTGCGCCGCCAGATGCCCATGCCCTCGGCTTTGGCGATCAGCTCCTCCCGGAAATCGGGATGGGCGATGCCGATCAGTCCCTCGGCCCGCTGCCAAGCCGATTGGCCTTTGCAGTTGAACATGCCGTACTCAGTGACGACGTACATCGTTGTCGCCCGCGTGTCGGTGATTATCCCGCCAGGGGTGATCGTCGGCAGGATACGCGACTTGCTGTTGCCGGCCTTGTCCCGGTAGGTGGAGGAGAGGCAGATGAAGCTGCGCCCGCCCCTCGATTGGTAGGCGGCGATGACGAAGTCGAGTTGGCCGCCAGTGCCGCTGATCTGGCGGGTGCCCGACGACTCGGCGCAAACCTGGCCGAAGAGGTCGACTTCGACGGCGTTGTTGATGGTGACCAGGTTGTCGATGGAACCGGCGATCTCGGTAGCATTGGTATAGTCGACGGGATAGCTGGCCACGAAGGGGTTTTCATCGAGGAAGTCATAGAGCTTCTTCGTGCCCAGGGCGAAGGTGAAGGCGATGCGTCCGCGATCGATGGCCTTGCGCAGGCCATTCATGCGTCCGGCCTGGAACATGTCGACGAAGCTGTCAGCGATCATCTCCGTGTGGCCGCCCAAGTCTTTTAGGTCGGATTCGGCGATCATCGTGCCGAGGGCGTTGGGCATGCCACCGATGCCGAGTTGGACACAGTCGCCGTCGGTCATCTTCTCCAGCACCTGAGCCGCGATGGCCCGGTCCACGTCGCTGACTGGCGCCGGCGGCAGTTCAGCCAGGGGCAGATTGTCGCCTTCGATGATGTGATCGACCTGGTCGATGTGGATGCCGTGGCCATGGCCGCCGTGGACACGGGGGAAGCGTTCATTGACTTCGATGATGATCTTTTTGGCCCGGGCGATCAGGCCGTAGTGGTGGCTGTTGCTGACGCCGAAGTTGAAAAAGCCATGTTTGTCCATGGGGGCCGCTTGGGTGACGAAGACATCGGTAGGTTGGTTCTCGAGAACATAGCGGGGCAGTTCGCAGAAACGCATCGGGCTGTAGAAGGCCGAGCCTTGAGCGGCGTAGCGCCGGTCAAGACCAGTAAAATGCCAGGAGTTCCAGGTGAAGCGCTCGCCCGTAGAATCGGCTTCGAAAGCCAACGACGGGTACACAGAGACGCCTGTCCGGATGTTCACGCCGAAAAGTTCATCGCCGCGCTCGGCCAGGGCGGCGTCGAAGGCGCGCGGCGCAGCCAGACAAAAACCATACTCGATCCAGTCGCCCGACTTGACCATCCGGGCCGCTTCGCTTGCCGTGGTTCGTTTCGAACGGTACTGCTCTTGAAGACTCATCGGCGTAAACCCCTCCTATTCACTGTTCCATGGGCATGGGGAACCAGCTTCCTGTGTAAAGCGCGCCTGGCATCGAATTCTGACAATTTCGATTATACTGATTTCCGTTCTGCCGGTAAATAGCCACTTTTCCCTTTTTCGGCAACGGGGGCTTCCCTTTCTCAAAGAAAAATCACTCCTTGCCCCACGGCATCTCCGCCGTGACATAAGGGGTGATCCGAAATTAACAGCCAAATACAGCCATCGAAAAATGAAACGTGCCTATTCTCAGGCGTTACCGGGAGCCATAAGGGAACAGCAAACAAAGCCGCCTTTGTGTCAGTCCAGGTTTTTCCGAAACTTTTTCGCCGCCACGAAAAAGAGCCCGATGGCGAAGACAGAGAGGACCAACGTCTCCTTCCACAGGTAGTCGAGGCCGACGCCTTTCAAGAAGATCCCCCGCACGATGACGAGGAAGTAGGTCAAGGGAAGCATCCCGCCAAGGCCTTGCAGGAAAGCCGGCATCGTCTCGCGGGGGAACATGAAACCAGAGAGCAGGATCGAAGGCAGGATGAGCAGGAAGGTCATCTGCATGGCCTGGAGCTGTGTTTTGGCCACTGTCGAGACGAGGAGCCCGATGGCCAGGACGGTGATCAGAAAGAGGGTGGACAGGAAAAAGAGCAAGGGCACGTTGCCTTTTGGCGGCACCTCAAACCAGTACATGCCGAGGAGGAGCACCATCGTCAAGGAGACGAAGCCGATGAAGACAAAGGGCAGCAGTTTGCCCAGCATCAATTCGGCCGGGCGGATCGGCGTGACGACCAGTTGCTCCATCGTACCCCGTTCCCTTTCCCGGACCATGGTGAAGGAGGTCAGCATGGCGATCACGTTTTGCAGGATGAGGCCGATCAGACCGGGGATGTTGAAGACGGTCGACTTCATGTCCGGGTTGTACCAGACGCGCGTCTCCACCTGCACAGGCAGGCGCGGCGTCTCTCCCCCCTGGGCGGCCAGGCGCTGGGCTTGCACATCCCAGCCGGCATTAAAGCCGACTGTCTGGACGGCGCTCATGGCCGCCCGGGCCGCCGTCGGGTCGGAACCGTCCACCAGCACTTGGATGGTGGCGCTACCGTTGCCCTGCACCTCTTTGCCATAATCCGGCGGGATGATCACAGCGACGCGGGCGCCGGCGCTGTCCAGGTAATGACCGATCTCATCGTATCCCCGAACATAGAAGTCTGGGTCGAGGTAGGTGGAATTGCGCAAGGCGCTGATGAATTGTCGGCTATCCTGTCCCATCGACTGGTCCCAGACGACCGTGGGCAGGTGATCCACGTCGGTGTTGACGGCATAACCGAAGAGCATCAGCAGCATGACGGGCATGCCGATAGCCAGGCCGAGGCTCGGCCGGTCGCGGATGATCTGCTGGAATTCCTTGCGCAGGATGGCCTGAAAGCGGGTCCAACTGAACTGTTCCATCATCGCCGCCCCCCTTTGATGCCGGCGTTGCGCGGGTCGTCGGTGGCTTCGCGCTCGACGTAGTAGATGAAGAGGTCGTCAAGACTCGCCTTGTTTTCGCGGACCTTCATCTCCGCCGGCGTGCCAAAGGCGATCAGCCGCCCATAGAAGACAAAGCCCAGGTAGTCGCAGGTGTCCGCCTCGTCCATGTAGTGGGTGCTGACGAGGATGGTCATGCCCTCGGCGCGCAGTTGATGGATGATCTGCCAGAAGACGCGGCGGGAGACAGGGTCGACGCCGGCCGTCGGTTCGTCGAGGACGATCAGCTTCGGCTCATGGAGCAAAGCGCAAGCCAAAGCGACGCGCTGCTTCCATCCGCCCGATAGGGAGTGGACCAGTTGGGGCAGCCGGCCTTCGAGGCCGATCCGCTCGACGACGCTCCGCTTGCGCTTGGCCGCCTCGGCGCCGCGCAGGTTGTAGACGCCCGCGTAGAAGTCGATGTTCTCCTGGACGGTCAGGTCGTCGTAGAGGCTGAACTTCTGGGACATGTAGCCGATGCGCTGCTTGATCTCCTCGGGGTGGGTGCGCACATCATAGCCGAGGACCGTGGCCTGGCCCTCTGTCGGCATGAGCACCCCGCAGAGCATGCGGATCGTCGTCGTCTTGCCGGCGCCGTTGGGACCGACGAAACCCATAATCGAGCCGGCCGGCAGTTGGAAGGTCACACCCTCGACGGCCGTATAACTCCCAAAGCGTTTGATCAATCCCTGGCAGTCGATAGCCAGATCCATGGTTGTCACCTCCGTCGGACCGTTAGTTCGTCTTTTGGAAGACCACGTCGGCGGGCATGCCCGGCTTCAGGCGGTCCAAGCCCTCGGTCAGCTTCGTCTTGACGCCGAAGACAAGGCTTGTCCGCTCTTCCTTCGTTTGCACGTTTTTGGGCGTGAACTCGGCCTTGTCGTTGATCTGGGCGACAGCGGCGGCGAAGGACTGGCCGGGATAGGCGTCGACGCTGACACCGCCGGCAGTTCCAACCGAGAGGCCGCCCAACTGGGCCTCGGGCACATAGACCTTCACCCAGAGATCGCTTTCATCAAGGACGGTGACGATGCGGCTGGCTGTGTTGACCACCTGGCCTGTTTCCACATGCTTATAGAGGACGCGTCCCCGGACAGGGCTTTTGACGATCGCCTTGTCGGCGTTCAGCCTGGCCAGCCGCACTTTTTCCTTCAGACCGTCGACAACCGCCTTCTGGGCCTCGATGGTCGGCGCCGTGTAACCGGCCAGGGTGAGATCGAGGCCGGCCTGGGCGCCGTTGCGCTGCGCCTCCGCCGATTGAGCCTGGGACTGGGCGGCCTCCATCTGAGCCTTGGTGGCCTCCAACTGGGCGCGGGCCGTCTTCGCCCGCGTCTTCTGGTTGTCTAATTCCCGGGCACTCAAAGCACCGGCGTCGTAAAGCGCCTGGTTTTCATTCAGGATCTGCTCCTCACGGCGCAGGTTTTCTTCATCGCGGGCGAGGTTGGCCTTATGCTGGTCGATGAGGTTGCGGTTCTGCTCGACTGTCGCCTGGAACTGGTCGACAGCGGCGCGCTGACGACGGATCTCCTCGGCGCGGCTTCCATTGACCAGATCGAGGAGCTTCGCCTCAGCCTGGCGGAGGTCGCTTTCGGCGGCGGCGAGACTGATCTGGGCCGATTGATCGTCCAGGAGGGCGATCACCTGTCCCGCTTCGACGATCTGTCCCTCGGTGACGCGCAGTTCGATGATGCGGCCTCCGATCTCCGGCTGGACGGGAACCAGGGTCCCTTCGATCGTCCCAGAATAGACCTCCCTAGCCGGCCCAAAAAACCGTCCGAAAACAACTGCATCCCCCTTCGCCGTTGCGGTGACGCTAAAGGCCAGCAGGCCGACAGCAACAGCGGCGGCAGAGACGCCGGCGATGATCTTCGCCTTTGCCTTCATGGCTGTATCCCCCTTCTCCTTCCTCTTATCCCACGCTCATATCCGGACCGCCTTACACCCCTGTTTCATTGTCGCTAGCTGGTTGCGAGGCGCCATGCAAAAAGAGGTCGATCATCGCTTCCAGTTCCTTGCGCCGGTCCTCCCCCGCGGACCGCTCGGGCATCAAAGAGGGGCTGAGCGTATAGGTAAACAGCATGCCTGCCCAGGAACGAGCCAGCGTCCAAGACCTCAGATCCTTGCGGATCTCCCCCTTCTGTTGCCGCTGTTCGATGAAGCGCAACAGGACGTCCTGGGTCTTGTAGCCCACTTCCCGAAAGAAGATTTCCCGCAGTTCGGGATGATACTGCGATTCCGTCAGGATCAGGCGGATCAGCTTTTCGTTGCTGAGGATGAACTGCTGCCGCTCCTCGCTGATCAGCAACAGCACCTCCCGCAACGGCAGCTTTTCGTTGTTCAATAGCAACTGCCGGACGGAGTTGACGCTGCTGGGAGCCATGGTGTTGCGGATCAGCGGGACAAGCAGGGCCAGGAGGATTTCTTTTTTCGTCCTAAAGTGCCGGAAGATAGTCCCTTCGGAGATACCTGCCTCCCGGGCGATCTCGCTCGTCGTGGCCGCGCTGAAGCCCTTTTCCGTGAAAACCTTGAGAGCGGCTTCCGCGATATTCCATTGCTTGTCTGTCAGCCGAGGCGGGATTTGATAGTCGTCCGATCCCCCGGGCTTCCTTGTCTGATCGTCCATGCTGTCGCCTCCAAGTTCCGAGTATTCACTTATTTTAAGCAAGTGCCTTCATGAAATAAGTGAGTGTTTACTTACATTGTTTCACTGAAGTCTTTTCACGTCAAGAGGGTTTCGCTCATTTTCCTTAACTACGTCAGATAGGGCTGCTCCCGAGCTCCGGTTCGGCTTGGGAGCTTGACTCCGGTCTCCAGTACGCTGCTCCGGTTTCCAGACACCTACCTCGGCATCGTAATGCTGGACAAGTCTCTTTCCGGCGGCTATCTTTAAGCTATCATGAAAAAGAGGTGACGCCCTGTGGACTCGCCAAGCTTGCGCGACGTGCAAGACCGTGTTGACGCCTACATCTCCCAGTTTGAGGAGGGCTATTTCGACCCGCCGACCCTCGTGGTTCGCCTCTGTGAGGAACTGGGGGAACTGGCCCGGGAGGTCTCCCACCGTTTTGGCCCCAAAAAGAAAAAGCCCGGCGAAGCCGACGGCGATATGGAGTTGGAGATCGGCGACCTGCTCTTCATCCTCGTCTGCCTCTCCAATTCACAGGGCTATGACATGGGCGACCTCTTCCGCCGCACCATGGAGAAGTACGAGACCCGCGACAAAGACCGCTGGACTCGGAAGACCCCGCTGCCATGATCCTTCTGCTTTGATGAGGATCTACCCGATCAGCCGACTGCTTTTTGCCGGATGACCTTACCGCTTTACTCTTCTACGACCCCTTGGACAGTATTTGTTTTGAACCCGTGAAGAGATCGACAGAGCGCACGTTGTTGTATTCAGGGTGGATCGACGTTTCCCGGATGATGATCGAACTGGCATCGACAGTGAAGCAGACCTGATTGCCCCGGCGGGTCAGTCCGGCCGAGATGCCATCGACGAGTTTGAGCAAACGCAGCATGGGCAGCAAGCGAAAGGGGAAGCCGGCGGGGAGTTCCTCCTCCCGGTGGTGGTGGTAGCGAATCAACGCCACCACATCGGGCGGCTGGTTGTAGTAGTGCTGGGCGAATTCGGCGCTCCGCTCGGCATGGCGGATGCTGTCCTCGAAAAATGCTTTGGGCGAGACGATATCGCCCACCTGCGCCTTCGGCTGAACCTTGCCCAGGTCATGAAAGAGGATCGCCTGGACCAGGGTGTCCTTTTCGATGCCGATCAATTCGGTAATCCCCTGCTTGTGCAGATCGGCCAGCACCTTGAGGGCGTTGATCACGTGGCGGTAAGAGCCGTCTTCGATGACGGCGGTGATCATGATCTTCCCTGTCGACGGATTGTAGACGTCCACATACTCGGGCGTCGTCTTCAGCTTGTGGGTCACCTTATAATTTGGCAGTGTCAGCGAAAAAGCCTCTTCGAGTTCCTGGTTGGCCCGGATCAGGTCTTCCTTCAGCCGGTTCCGGGAGGTGATATCCTGAATCGTCGCCATGATCCCCTGAGCGATGCCGCCTTTGATAACCGGCACAAAGTTGACGCTGAGGATCAAACCGGACAGGGTGTGCCGCTCCACGTCGAACTGGGGCTCGCCGGTTCGCAATACCGTCATCCAAGGGCTGGTCCGCAGGTATTCGTCAGCGCTGCGTGAGAAAACGGGACCGACCGCCTCCTCGATTCGCCGGTTCACCGTGCTGTCAACACTCTCCAGCTTAAGAATCCCGATGGCGGCCTCATTGATGACAAGGATCACCCGTTGCCGGTTGATCAGGATCAACCCTTCCCGCATGGAACCCATGATGACGTCAAACAAATCATCGAGGCCCAAACCTTCTTCTGAAGGATCGGCGCCTGGGAACAGGCGATCGATTCCCATGAGGCCCCTCCTTCTCACGGCAAAGTCAAGTAGCGAGGTATTCGCTAAGGGGTGTTGGATTCCTCTTTTATTTTTCCATATTGATCATATAATTCCATAGAATGATGCTTATGCCTTCCGGGCTGTCCCTTTCCCGGCACCCTGTCCGGCAAGAGGCCATGGAAGAAACTTCCCCGTTGACTTTACTCCCGATTTTGTGCTAAACTATTTCCTGCTTGGGTAACAAGCGACTGCCGGTGTAGCTCAGTTGGTAGAGCAATTGATTCGTAATCAATAGGTCGCCGGTTCGAGTCCGGCCATCGGCTCCATATGAATTCAATTGTTCCGGGGATGCCCGGGACCTTTCTATTGTTTTCGATGATAGCCCTCGCCTGCTTCGGCGAGGGTTTTTTGTTTTCCCTGCGTTGTCGAAGGATCTCGCTTATCTTTCTCGAAAAGAACAAAGAACATCTTGTACGACTTGCTTCTCATTTTATCTGGGAGATGAGAACTGGAGGTGAACTCGTTGCGTCACCGGATTGCCCTCGTCGCAGGCGCGGCGCTGGCCGCCCTGATGTGGATCAACACCGCCTGGGCCGCAACGGTGCATTGGCCCGACGGCTCCATTTTCGAGGGGGAAGTCAAGGGAGGGAAAATAGAGGGTCCCGGGACGCTGCGCTGGTCGAACGGGACCCTCTATAAGGGCAATTTCTCCAAATCGCTGCCAGACGGCTACGGGGGGCTGCTCTGGCCCAACGGCGTCTTCTATGAAGGCACTTTCAAACAGGGCGTCATTGACGGGGTTGGGAAAATCGTAGAAAGCAAGGAGAACTTCTATTTCGGCGAGTTTAAGGCCAACCAGTTTGAAGGCCTCGGTGTCCGTTTTAAAAACGGAATGGTCGAAGCGGGACTATGGGAAAAAGGTTTGCCGGACCAATCTCTTAACCGGATCGAACCGAGTATAATCCCCCATCCTTCAGAAACCGGTCATGGGATGCTGCGGCTAGGTTCCCGTCTGCTCATCCCGGTAGAACCCTTTCTAACCCAACAGGGGTGGACGGCCAAGACAGCAGACTTCCACTTCCCTGTCACCTTCGAAAAAGCGAAGAGCACTGTCCAAATGCAAGCCCATAACCCTGTCGTCCGACTGAACGGAATCCCCAAACTGCTCAATGCCGCTCCCATCCTGTATCAGGGCGCATGCTACGCTGACATCGACACACTCCTCTCTTGGACAGGCCAGATCGGGTTGGGCAGCGTCTACTACAGCGCGCTAGCAGATGACGCTCCTCCATCAACGGCGCCGCTGCACAGTCCTTCCCGCCAAATGCTCCTGTACGGCCCGAAAAAGCTGCAACCATCTGTCCTCCTTTCCGTCGGCAGTCGCTTTGGCGCACCCACCGTCGGCAAAGACGGGACGATTTATGCAGGGACAGAGGCGGGGACAGTTTACGCAGTCGCTAATGATGGAAAAATACGCTGGCAGTATGAGGCCGGCGGGGCCATCATGGCTGCTCCGGCCCTCTCCCAAGGCTACATTATCGTCGGCACTTCTACGCAAATCATCGCTCTTGACGAAAATGGCCAGTGTAAATGGACGCTCCCATTCAAAATGACGAAGGGGGGCTTGACGGCTGCGCCGGATGGAACCTTGTGGGCATCCTGCGACGAAGGCTACCTATCGCGGATTTTTGTCGCTTCTGGAAAGATTATGACCTCCGTCAAGATAAATAATCTACCTCAATTCTCTCCCCTTGTAGCCGCCGATGGGACCCTCTTTTTCAATGGTTATGAAAAGAGCCTGTACGCGTATAAACTGAAAGGTGACGAAGGGTGGTCCTTTAAATCGGGGGGAATGATATACAGCGCTCCCGGGCTCGGTTTAGAAGACATATATGTTACCGCCTTGGATCCGACAGAATCCGTTCCAAGCGCCCGTAAACTACATATTTTTGCTTTTGATGTTCTAACTGGTAAGCAGAAATGGAAAACACTGATTCTGGGTGGAAGCCATCCTTCGGGAATCGCTGTTGGTTGGGGCGGGATTTACGTGGCTACCGACTCCGAATTGCTTTCCCTGTCTACGAATGGAAAAATTCAATGGCGCACAAATTTATATAGCTATACCGGCAATAGGTTCATCGCCGGCACACCGCTAATCGGTCTTGATGGAGGAGTGT
Organism: Heliomicrobium sulfidophilum; assembly: GCF_057715735.1. Lineage (NCBI taxonomy): Bacteria > Bacillati > Bacillota > Clostridia > Eubacteriales > Heliobacteriaceae > Heliomicrobium > Heliomicrobium sulfidophilum. The sequence continues at coordinate 1,722,220 of NZ_JBVTZZ010000005.1, read as the reverse complement.
ATGTAAACGTGGCTGTTTCCGGCGGCAATTCGACGGTTTTCTACGTCGACTCCAAGGGAAAGGTCCTTGCTTCCTGCCAGGTGAAAGGACCGGTTTCCGGATCGATGACCCTTGACCAAGAAGGAAACCTCATTGCTGGCGCAGCGGATCTGCTCCGAATCCGCTAATAATAACGACTGTTACAAAGGCTGCTCCCTTCGAGCAGCCTTTCTTTTTTATGGAATTTCACTAATCAAACATCTCCGGCAGGTTTCGATTTGTCTATCGCCCTGTCGTCCCCTTGGTCATGGTCCGCACATGGCTTTTGACTTCCTGCAGGTTGGCCGAGGGAACATAGTTGATATCCGGCGCGGCCACATTGTTCAGATCTTCGGCGATGATGGCCGGATCATCCATGATCGTCCCCGAATCTTCACCGAGATTGGGGAGCACGACATTTTTCTCCATGGGATCACCTCCGGGTCTAGTATGACCGGACCTCGGAAAATCATCACAACCCCCTTTCCCGGATCAAATAAAAACGCCGCTCACCAGGTTTCGGGAGCGGCGCTTTTATTCACCCTCAAGTCCTAAAATTCCTCGCTGTCATCCCACTGGGCCTGAGGATTGCTGACTGTCTTCAGGAACAAGATCCAGAGGCAGAGCAACAGGTTAATCAGCCAAATGGATTCCATTTCGGTCCCTCTTTTCCTTACTCGCGATGCATCCAAACGCCGAAAAAAAGGACTGTTTGCCCCGCCTTGGGAACGCGATTCTCCGGCTGGATTCAGTTTTCAATTTGTACAATAGCAGAAGTGTATAACCTTTGCAAGCATTCTGTATAGTATTCGTATAATTAAAAATTACGCAAAAAAAGGCGCGGATCGTCGCGCTGCAATGCAAGCGCTGTTCCGCGTCGGTATTCGATCACTTTCCCACGTTTCTCACAGGCATTATCGTCAGAAAACCATTTCCTAGGCCTCCTGGGGCGTGGGCTCCTCAGGCGCCGGAGCCTCCGGCTGCCCTTCGGCGATTTGCTTCAGCTCGCTCAAGGAGACGACGAGCCCTGCCTTTTTCGCTTCTTCGTAAGCAAATTCAATGGTCGCCTCCAACTCGTCGGCGGAAACCTGAATGCCCTTGTTTGCCAGGGCATTGCTCACCAGCAAAAGCGCCTTGGCAAACTGTTCCTTGCCCGACAGATCGCCATAACGGGACCGGGCGAAGACGACAGCCGACTGGGCCAACTTCGTCACGGTCTGCCGTTCCTGCTCCGTCGTCGATGATTTCAAAAACTCGACGAGCGCGGGACCATAGGACCGGATGGCAAAGGTGACCAAGACGACAACCCCGAAGACGAAGACGAAGAGCCCCATCATCAACAGATTAACATCCACCACGCCTCAACTCCTTTTCCTTTACTTGCCATGTGGTTCGCCGTAAAAGGGGGTTCATTATCATTAATAGAAAAAATGCCGAAAATGGTGACGGGATGGTAAAAAAACAAGACCTGCGGCATGGGCCTCAGGTCTCACAGGATCTATATTCTATTTCCATTTGTTGCTATGCGCAAGTTCTATTGCTGTTTCGGTCCGGTTTTATCAGGCGAAGCAGCAATCGCCAAAGGGCCTGCATCAGGAAATAGATCGGAGAAATTAGTAATATTTTGCTTCCCAAGGCTTCCTTTATTCTGGCCATCTCTGTTTATTGAGAAAAACGGCTGTACTATAATAAAGTGGCGACCTTTGCCGCGTTGCAAAGAAGTGAGTAAAGGGGTAACCGACATGGATACGCTCTTTTTGATCAAATTTATTTACAGCTTTATGCTTCCTCCCGGCCTGTTCATTCCCATCTTCCTGCTCGCGGCGCTGCACTTCCGGCGAAGCCAACGACATAGACCTGCCACATTCTCCGCAGTGATGGCGCTTTTGCTCTATCTATTCTCCGCGCCTGTTGTCGGCGACGCCATGATCCGCTCGCTGGAGAGCCGTTACACGCCGCCCGATGCGCCGTATGGAGATGTCATCGTCATGCTGGGCGGCGGGGCAACCTTGGACACGCCTGACCTGGACGGATTGGGCCAGATGACCGGCAGCAGCGCCAACCGGCTTTTGACGGCAGCCCGCCTGCACCGGCTCACCGGGGCGCCCGTTATCATCTCGGCGGGACAGGTATATGAAAACAGCGGCAATGAATCTCGCATCGCCCTTCGCCAGTTGGCCGGTCTCGGTGTTCCCGAGTCGAAGATCTTTGTCGAAGAGGCCAGCCGGAACACGGAGGAAAACGCTCGCTATACGAAAGAGATTCTGGAGGAACGAGGATTTCAAAAGCCCATCCTGGTGACTTCGGCTTTTCATATGGAGCGCTCTGTCCGTCACTTTTCCAAGGCCGGCCTCGCTGTCCTACCCTTTCCCACCGATTACCGGGCCAACCGGCTCGCCACGTTCAATCTCAACGACTGGACCCCCTCCGCCGGCGCCATGGGTAAAGCCAGCCTGGCGATGAAGGAATACCTCGGCCTGCTCCCGCTGTTGTTCCAATAGCTCACAAAAGAAAAAGCCTTCGACTGCGTGATGCGCCGAAGGCGGTGTTTCCCGATGAGGAATCGTTGTTAGGCAAAGAGCGAGTAGCCCGTCGTTCACCGGGTAAGCGGAGATCTCCGGGTTACCGGCGATCTTCGCCTAAGTGACGAAACCATGTTACCAGCGGTCATAATGGATGCGAGAGGGTTCAAAACGGTCGGCCGGCCCCGGCTTTTCGGCGGGATACCCGACAGGAATCAAGGCCAGGGGGATGACATGATCCGGGATCGCCAGGAGCTTGCGAAAATGCTCGACCCGTTCGACTTCCGGGTACACGCCCACCCAGACCGCGCCGAGACCGAGCGATTCGACGGCGATCAACAGGTTCTCCACCGCCGCTGAACAGTCCTGCACCCAGAATCCCTTGTACTTCTCCAGCGTCTCGTCGCCGCAGACAAGGATCGCCACAGGCGCCTGCTTGACCATGCCGGCGTAAGGATGAAAGGCAGGGATCTGATCGAGCAGGGCGCGATCACGGATGACGACGAAGTGCCAGGGTTGTTGGTTGCCTGCCGACGGCGCGCTCATGGCCGCCGCCAACAGTTCTTTCACCGTCTCTTCCGAGACGGGCTGGTCGGTGTATTTGCGCACGCTCCTCCGGGAAAGAATGGCTTGCATGAGAAATCTCCCCTCTTTTTTCGAGATTGGAAGGAGGACCCATCGATGCGTCATTACCGCAAAGAACTCTGGTTTGAGACAAAACAGCGCCGCCGGGGGATCCTTTTTCGTCTACAGTCGCATTTGCGGCGCAGTCACCCTTTGCTTACAGCAGTTTTCCTCTAGGCGAAGATATTGGCTGCCGGCGGTCGGCGACAGTGGATGGTCAGTGAAGAATCAGATGCGGATCTCCGCGCCCAGCAGGCTGACGAAGGCGCGCAGAAATTCGGGATGGGCAGGCCAGGCCGGCGCGGTGACGATATGGCCGCTCGTGCAGGCGTTGCTGGCCGTGGCGTTGACCTCCGCCCAGGTTCCTCCGGCGCAGACGATATCCGGCATACAGGCGGGATAGGCGGTGAAGGTTCCTCCGGACAGCACCCCGGCGGCGACCAGGACCTGCGGGCCATGACAGATGGCGCCGATCGGTTTTTTGGCGGCGTCGAAATTTCGGACGATTTGGATCACCCGGGGGTTCAAGCGGATGTATTCGGGCGCCCGTCCGCCCGGAATGACCAGGCCGACATAATCATCCTCCTGGACGGCGTCGAAGTCAGCCGTCAGGATGAACTGGTGGCCCGGTTTTTCCGAATAGGTCTGATCGCCTTCAAAGTCATGAACGGCCGTCTTGACCTTCTCGCCAGCCTGCTTGCCGGGGCAGACGGCGTCGACCTGATACCCGAGCATCACCAGGGCTTGAAAGGGAACCATCACTTCATAGTCTTCCACAAAGTCGCCCACAAGCATGAGGATTTTTTTCGTCTCCACAGGGTCTCCTCCTTTGTGCTGTTCCTTAGTTCTGACTTGGGGTTGTTCCTTCGCATTCCAACCTGTGATCGCCTGGTCTCTTGATTGGATACTTTGGAACTTATTTCACGATCTCTTTTCGACGAAGCAAACCAATCTCCCTCCCCACATGCAATTGCATAGACAAGAATTTTCAAACTTTTTATCGCCCTGTTTTCCTTTTAAAAAAGCAAAAACCCGGTCCAAAGGCCGGGTCTCTCTATGAATGCCCCTCTTTATCCGTTGAAAACCGTGGCCGTCGGTGACGGCCGCTGGGCCTCCGCCTCCTGTTGCCGGCTTGCCGCCAGTTCCATCGCCCGGGCAGCAGCGTTTTCCGCTTCTTTCAAGGCGACGGCCATCTGTTCGAGCAGCTCGGCCAGTTCCGTCTCCTGCCGGTTCTCTTTCAGGTAGACCGATACATCCCGGGCGTCGTGAAAGAGCCGGTGGGTGCGGCCCTTCATCTGCCGGATAAGCAACTGCAATTCATTGGAAAAGGTTCCCGGCGTGCACATAGGACCAACCTCCTTTGATGATTCCTAGGGGATCAGCAGATCCGGGGCAGCGGGTCGCCGGCCAGCATATCGAGGATGCGGTGGCCACCTAAAGGGGTTCGCAGGAAGACGCGTCCCTGCGCCAGCCCAACTCCTGTTCCTGGCCTAAAGCCATGAGCCGCTCCAGGCGCCCTTCCCGGCCCCGCATCTCGGTCAGACTCATGTCTCAACTCTGGCGCTGAAACGGTTTCCGCCTCCACGCGGCCGATGGCGGCAGCATGCTGTCCAAGAGGATGCTCCCGCAAAGCCGCCAGGACTGCCTCGGCCGCTTCGGGAGCGGCGACGATGAGCACCTTCCCCTCGTTTGCCAGGTAAAGGGGATCGAGACCGAGCAGTTCGGCGGCCCCTTGCACCTCTTCGCGGATGGGGAGCGCCGCCTCGTCGAGGATGATGTCCCGTCCTGTCGACTGGGCCACCTCATTCAACGTCGTGGCTACGCCGCCCCGGGTCGGGTCGCGCATGAACCGGACCGCCTCGGGAAAGCGCTCCAACAGCATCTCCGTCAATCCGTTCAACGCTGCGCAGTCGCTTACCACCGGTGTGTCGAACTCGATGCCTGCCCGCTTGGAAAGAATGGCCAGCCCGTGGTCGCCTACCGTCCCGTTGACGAGGACCACATCGCTGGGCGCGATACGGTGGTAGCCCAGATCCCTCCCGTTGGGAACTGCGCCGACGCCGGCTGTGTTGATGTAAATCCCGTCGCCGCAGCCCCGCTCCACCACCTTCGTGTCACCGGCGACGACAGCCACACCAGCCTCCCGGGCCGTCCGGGCCAACGAGGCGATGACCTGCTCCAGGTCAGCAAGGGGAAAGCCCTCTTCCAGGATAAAGGCGGCCGTCAGATAGAGGGGACGCGCCCCAGACACAGCTAGGTCGTTGACCGTTCCGGCGACAGCCAGTTTGCCGATGTCGCCGCCGGAAAAGAAGAGCGGGTTGACGACGAAGGTGTCGGTGGTCATCGCCAACCGTCCCTCCGGCAGGTGAAGCAGAGCGGCATCAGTCAACTCCCGCAAGGCCGGGTGGTCGAAGTGGCGCAGGAAGACCTCTTTCACCAGGCGGTGGGTCAAGGCGCCGCCATCGCCATGGGCCAACAGGATGCGTTCATCCGGCACAGCCGTCCCTCCTTTGCATAATGGCGATGATTCATCGGGTGAAACGCTCATACCGGTAATAGGTGGCGCAGGTCCCTTCATGAGAAACCATGCAAGGGCCTACAGGCCGAGCCGGTTCGCAACCTCGGGCAAAAAGGGGACATTCAAAGGGCGTCTTTTTGCCTTTCAATATCTCCCCGCAAAGACAACCTTTGGTGGAATCAGCAGGCACCGTCGTCAGCGGAAAGCGGACTTCGGCGTCCCAGGGGGCCAACTCGGGCTTCAGTTTCAAAGCACTCGCCGGAACAGCGCCCAGTCCGCGCCAGCGACCTTCGCGCAGGTCAAAACAGCGGGCCATGGCGCCAAGGGCCGACGGGTTGCCTTCTTCTTGGACCGCCCGGCCATAGGCGTTGACGACAGCGTAGCGTTCCTCCAGGAGCAGCAAAGCCAGGGCATCGACGGCACTCAGCAGTTCCATCGGTTCGAAGCCGGCAACCACTCCAGGCAGGCCCAATTCCCGGGAGAGAAAGTCCCAGTAGCCCCTGCCGGTGATCAGACTCACATGGCCGGGAAGGAGGATGCCATCGATCTTCAATTCCGGATCGGGCAACAGGGCCGCCATGGCCGGCGGGGTGAGCTTGTGGAGCGAGTAGAGAAAAAAGTTCTCGATGCCCTCGCGGACCGCCTGTTCAATAGTGACGGCCGCTGTCGGCGCTGTCGTCTCAAAGCCGACGCCGATAAAGATGACAGCCTTAGTGGGATTTTCCCGGGCTAGCGCCAGGGCGTCCAGTGAGGAGTAGACGACCCGCACATCAGCCCCGCGCGCCTTTTCCTCCTGCAAGGTCGTCCGGCTGCCGGGCACCTTGATCATGTCGCCAAAGGTGGCGATGATGGTTCCCGGCGCTCCGGCGAGGGCGATGATCCGGTCGATATCGCTGTAATCGCTGACACAGACAGGACAGCCGGGTCCGCTCATCAGGTTCACATGGGGCTTCAGCAATTCCCGCACACCGGACCGCGAGATGGCCGCCGTATGGGTGCCGCAGAACTCCATCACATTGGCTCGCCGCCCCAACCGGTGGGTCAGCCGGTCCAATCGTTCGCGCACCCGCTCCGCCATCTGCCGTCCCAGCTCGGGATCGCGAAACCGCTTCAGGATCTCCTTATGCAAAAGAAGTCGCCTCCCGGTCGTACTTACGTCCCTGCGCCCCTCCCCTAGGCCACTGGCGCTCCCTGGTCGCAGAGCGCCCTCTTGGCGGCGGCTCCTGGGCTAATGGCGCCCCTAGGCCCCGCTTTTGGTGGCCGCCAGGATCTCCTCCCAGGCTTTCAGGCTCTCGATGGCAGCTTCTACATCAAGGATCTGGACGGCAAATCCGGCGTGAACGAGCACATAATCGCCCACCTTTGCTTCGGGGACAAGGGCAAGCCCAACGGTTCTTTTGTTGCCAAAAGATTCCACTTCAGCCAAGAAGCCGCCCTCCTGGATGGTGGTAATGCGAGACGGCGCAGCCAGGCACATGGGTCATTCCTCCCTCCACAGACTGATGACGCCCTGTCCCAGGGCCAGGCCGCCGTCGTTGGCCGGAACGTCGCGGGGGATGAGCACGCGAAATCCCCTTCGGGCCAACAGACGACGAGCCAGTGTAAACAGGTAGGGATTCTGAAAAACGCCGCCGCCGAGGGCGACGCGATCGATTCTGGTTTCCTCTCGCACGGTCAAGAGGGTTGCTTCCACTATGCGGACGATGGTGTTGTGAAAGCGGCTGGCGATGATTTCGGCGGGGAGACCTAACTCCCGGTCTGTCAAGAGGGCCGCTAGGAGCGGCGCAAAGTCGATCTGGCCTGGAGTTGCATCGCATCGCTTCGGAAGGCGATCAGGGGCGCCAAACATGGGGCCTCCCCCTTTCGTCAATGCAAAAGGGTACTCCCCGTCTGCCAGAGCAGCCTCTACAAGCCTATCTATCGGATTCCCGTCGTCAGCGAAGGGCTCTTCCCGCTCCGCGACTAACTCCCCAGCGCCCCTTCCCGCTGCCTGAACAGGTCGCTCACCACAGCCGGTCAAGCCCAGCCGAAGGCGAACCCGCTCGCCCAGTTCGATAGCCGCTTGGCCGTCATAGCTGTTTTCCAGGCAAAGGTCGAGCAGCGCAGCCACTGCGTCGAACAACCGGCCAGCGCTGGAGACGATCGGCGTGTTCAGCCGTTTTTCGGCCATGCGGCGAGCGTTGTCGATCATGGCAGCCCGTTCCGAAAAAAGGGCTTTGGCTCGTGACCAGCCGGCGTCGCCGAAGGCTTCTCCCAGGAAGGCGGCGGCTGTCAGCCAGGGCCGGCGGATGGCCGCTTCCCCGCCGGGAAGAGGAACGGGACGCAGCCAGAAGTGGCGGCGATACTGGCGCAGGTCGCCCGACAGGATCTCAAAGCCGCGGATCGCGCCGTCCTCCCCGAAGCCAGTCCCATCGAGAATGACACCGATGGCCGGACCCGTCTCGCCGTTATCCGCCAGCACAGCGGCCAGGTGGGCGTGGTGGTGCTGGACTTCATCGATAGGGAGGCCATTTTTTTCTGGAACTGCGCCTTCTTCCGCCGGTAAGCCTTCTCCCTGCGTTGGGCCTTCTTCCTGCGCTCGGCTGTCCCCAGGCATTGCGTTTTTTCCAGACGATAGACCTTCGCCAGGGGCTAGACCTTTTCTCAGCGCAGGGTCGTCTCCCTGGGCGATCTCCTCGGACAGGGCGGTGATGCGGTAGTGGGGATGCCGATCCCTGACCACCCGCTGAGGAGACAGATCGAGCAGCCGCTGCAGGTTCCGGCAACTCTCCAGGTAGTTGTCACGTCCCTCACGGGTATCCACATCGCCGATATGCTGGCTGAGGTAGGCTGCGCCGCGCCCTAATAGGGCGAAGGCGTTTTTCATTTCCGCCCCGGCGGCCAGGAGAATCCGGTCGGATGCGCCTTCGGGCCAGGGAACAGGGATCCCTCTCGGCACATAACCGCGGGAGCGGCGGTAAAACTGAAGGGTATCGTCGATAAGGCGAACGACGGAGTCATCGGCACGGCTAACGATCTCCCGGTCATGGAAGAGGAAGGCGTCGGCGATGCCGCCCAACTGGCTGAGCGCCGCTTCGTTGTCCCGGACGAGGGGCAGCCCGACGGGATTTCCCGAGGTCATCACCAGCAGATCGACGGAAGCGTCGAAGAGCAGGTAATGCAGCGGCGTGTAGGGCAGCATGGCGCCCAGTGTACGCGTTCCCGGCGCCAGGTTGTTCGGCAGCGAGGCCTCCTCCCGCCGTTCCAGGATGACGATAGGCGCTTCCGCTCCGGAGAGGGCGGCTGCCTCCTTATCGCTGATCCAGCAGAACCGGCGCAAGGTCGCCAGATCCCGGCCCATCACCGCCAGCGCCTTCGCCGGTCGCCGCTTGCGCTCGCGCAGTTCGGCGATGGCGGCGCGGTTCCGGCCGTCGCAGACGAGGTGAAATCCGCCTAACCCTTTGATGGCAATGATCTTCCCCTGCCGGATCGACTCGCGGAAGGTCTCGGCCCAGTCGCCTGGAAGCTCCCTCCCATCGCGCCCGGCGAACCAGACACGGGGTCCGCAGGCGGGGCAAGCTGTCGGCTGGGCGTGGAAGCGACGGTCAAGGGGATCGTCATAGTCGCGCCGACATTCGGGGCACATGGGAAAAGAAGCCATGCTCGTCTGGGCGCGGTCGTAAGGGACCTGGCGGATGATGGTGAAACGGGGACCGCAGTGAGTGCAGTTGGTAAAGGGGTAGCGGTAATGCCGATCAAGAGGATCCTCTAGTTCCCGCCGGCATTCGGGACAGAGGGCCGCGTCAGGAGGAACGCGGGCTTGGGCCGCATCATCAAGCGACGCATCAACGGCTCCGCTCTTCCAGATGGTAAAATCGCCGAATGACTCGACAGCCGCTTCCCTGATTTGTATGCCGGCGATGCGGCTTAAGGGGGGCGCCTCTGTGCCGAGGGCCTGCAAAAATGCTTCTATCGCCCCCGGAGCGCCTTCCAGGTGGATCTCCACGCCCTTTGCCCCGTTCGACACCCAGCCGGCCAGGGCAAGACGGGTCGCCAACCGGTAGACGAAGGGCCGGAAACCGACGCCCTGGACAGTGCCAGTGACGAGGATCGTCCGGGCAATGGGGGAATGCAGCAGATCACTGCCTTGGCTTTGGCTCCTGCCTTGGCTTCGACTATCGCGATGGCCGCCGCTCCCGCCCGTCATCGCCCCCGGCGCTCCTCCACTTGAGCCAGCAGCCACTCGATCCACGGGTTCATACCTTCCCCCGTGCGAGCCGACAGGTCGAAACGAGGCAAGCCGGGATGGATCTGCCCCAAATCGGCGGCCAGTTCATCGAGGTGAAAGTCGGTGAAGGGCAGCAGATCGATCTTGTTGAGGAGCAAGGCGCCAGCCTCGCGGAACATGAGGGGATACTTAGGCACCTTATCGTTGCCTTCCGTCGTGGACAAGACAACGACTTTCATCGCCTCACCCAGATCGAACTCAGCCGGACAGACGAGGTTGCCTACGTTCTCGACGATCAACAGGTCCAGCTTATTCAGGTCAAAGGCGGGCAGCACATCGCGCACCATGGCGGCATCGAGGTGGCAGGCCCCATGGGTGTTGATCTGAACGACCGGGATGCCAAGGCGGGCAATCCGTTCGGCATCCTTCGTCGTCGCCACATCGCCCTCGATGACGGCGACGCGCAGGCGGTCCTTTACCGCAGCCAGCGTCTTTTCCAGCAGCGTCGTCTTACCAGCGCCTGGGGAACTCATCAGGTTGAGCAGAAAAATCCCCTTTTGCTCCATCTGCCGACGAATCTCGCCAGCGATGGTCCGGTTGGCGCCGAGCAGGTCTTGTCCCAGCTTGATCTGCATATCAGTCACCCTCTCAGTCACCCTCAAAGTAGTCGATTTGCAACTCCCGGCCCTGGATGATCTCGACGGTGAATCCGCCGCAACTCGGACAGAGAAAGCCAAAGTTCCCTTCCACGGCAAAGTCGGCGCCGCAGTCGCGGCAGCAGCCCCGCGTCTCCAACTCCTCAATCTCCAGCTCTGCGCCTGGGGCAAAGAGGGGTTGTTCCCGAAGGACGGCAAAGGCGAACTGAAGGGCGTCGGGCAGCGCATGGGTCAGGGCGCCGACGGTGAGTTTCACCTTCTTGATCTGGGCGATGTTGTGCCGGGGCGCTTCCCGGGCGAGCACGCCGACGAGGCTTTCCATGAGCGCCATTTCATGCACGCAGGCTTTCCCTCCTTCCGCCTTCGCCGATTAAACCGATTATTGGATGTAGCCGTTTAATCTGTTTTACCCTTTTGTCCCGATCGTGCCGATGCCACCCGCTTCGCTTTACCCCTTCGGTGTCGCCAAAACGCCCCAGCGTCCCAGAACTTCCAAGACCGCCTCGGTCACAGCAGGCAGAGTGGCCGCCACCGTCGGCGACAGCTCAGTACCCCACTCAAGGCTTTCCGGCTGCACACCGACGAGGGCCATCTCGCTGGGCAGGGTTCCTCGCAGGCTGGCGAGGGCCAGCACCTCCTGAAAGCCCATCTGGTGCTGGGACATCTTCACCCCCAAGTAGCGGGGCAGTTCTTCCCCTTCGAGGCGAATGAGGCTCCCCGGCGCCTGACCGGCGTTCACGGCGTCGATGCAGAGGAAATAACTCGCCTCTTCCAGGTGTTCGAGCAGGATCAGGCCCAGCGTCCCGCCGTCGATCAACTCGATCTCGGGCGAAAAGGCATACCCTGCCTCAATCCGGCGAATCGCATGGACGCCGAGTCCCTCGTCAGTGAAGAGCAGGTTGCCGAGGCCCATGACGATGATCTTTTTTTCCTTGTTTTGCTTATTTTCCATCGGTAACCCTTTCTGTCCAGAAGAACGGCGGGGCAACCTGAACGCCCCCTTAGCGCAGGTCACCCCAACCGTTCCAGATCACGTTATTAAAGCTATTGTAGCATTACAGGACATGGCTTGCCTACGCAAAACCGATCTGCCACGTAGACTCAGACGTGACTCAGACGCAGCCTTCGGCGGCTGCGCAAGCTTTGGCGCAAGCTTAGTTTCAGCCTTCTTGCAGCTTTTCAAAGCATGCTGCGCCAGCCGCTGCTAAGCCTTGCTGTTTTCCTGGCAGTCGAACTTGTAGCCGCTGACCATGGAAGAAAGGGTGCCGTTGCGGGCGAACATGTCGTGGCGGATGGACAGGTAGAGGTGGACGATAACAAAAGCCACGATCCCCCAGGCCATCAGCCGGTGCAGCATGTGCACGGTGAAGCTCTGCCCCAAGAGGGTGAAGACCCAGCCGAAGGCGGTGCCGATCATGCCGTCGGGATGAAGCTCGCCGTACATGGCCATTCCGGTCACCGACATGAAGATGGAGCCGACCATGATGAACCCGAAGTAAGCCAGGTTGGCCACCGGGTTGTGGCCCAGATGTTCATCGTGGTGGTGTTTCAGAAAGAGGTAACTAAGGAGCACATCAAAGAACTCTTGCCAGAACTCCTTCTGCCAGGGCCAGTGGTGGCTGCGGGCGTACTCGTTGCCGACAAAGGCCCAGTAGAGGCGGAAGTGGTAGATGGCGATAAAGACGTAGCCGGCGGCGATGTGCCACATGAAGGACTTGCCCATCCAGAAGACGGTCGTCGCCTCTCCGTTGACGACCGTCGGCTTGAGGGCCGGGTTGCCGATGTAGAGACCCGTCGCCATAAGGATGACGATGCAGAGGGCATTCACCCAGTGGTAGAACCGGACCGGCAGTTCCCAGACATAGACCGTCTGCAGGCAGCGCAGGCCGGTTTTCATATCTTGCATGGCCCTACCTCCTTACCGCAAGACGTCGATTTTGGTAATCTCCCGGTTTTCCGTATCTGTAAGGTGGGCGGCGCAGGCCAGACAGGGGTCGAAGGAGTGGATCGTCCGCAGCAGTTCCACCGGTTCCTCCGGTTTGGCCAAGGGCGTGCCAATGAGGGCGGCCTCGATGGCGCCAGGTTGGTTCTTGTGGTCTTTCGGGGAGCCGTTCCATGTCGTCGGGACGACGCACTGGTAGTTGGCGAGTTTGCCATTTTGAATATGGCACCAGTGACCGAGGGCGCCGCGGGGCGCTTCGGCGATGCCGACACCCTTGCAGTCCTTGTCCCAGGTCGAGGGCTCCCAGCGCTCCTTGTTGAAAGTCGTCTGGTCGCCGCTCTTGATGTTGGCGAGCAGCTCGTTGTAGAACTGCTTCAGCCAGGTGGCGCAGAGCTTCGTCTCGATGCCGCGGGCCGCCGTCCGGCCGAGAGTCGAGAAGAGGGCTTCGGGGCCGACGCCGAGGCCGCCGAGGACCTTGTCGACTTCGCTCTTGACGAGGTCGTGGGCCTTGCAGTCCTTCTTGGCATAGGCGACAAGCATGCGGGCCAGTGGGCCCACCTCGACGGACTTTTCGCGCCAGCGGGGCGATTTGAGCCAGGAATAGGCCTGGTTGAAGGCGCCCGACTCGTCGAGAGTCTTATAGGGTGGCTTGGGACCGGTGTAGTTGATGTTCGTCTCGCCGTCCCAAGGATGGAGGCCGCTCTTGGAGTTTTTATACCAGGAGTGATCCGTATATTCCAGGATCTGCTCGGGATCGCGGGGATCCACGTCGAGAACCTCGCCCAGGTTTTTGTTGAGGATCACGCCGCGCGGGAAGAGGAAGCCCGCCGGGTCATTGATATGGGTGGTGGGCAGGTCGCCGTAGCAGAGGAAGTTGCCCACGCCGCCGCCATAGGCCGCCGCGTCCTTGTAGAAAGAGGCGATGGCCAACAGGTCGGGGATGTATACCTGTTCGACAAACTCCATGGCCTCGTCGATCAGTCGGCCGATCATATTGAAGCGCTCGATGTTGAGGGCGTTGTCGCTGTTGATGTCGATGGCCGAGGCCATGCCGCCGACGACGTAGTTCGGATGAGGGTTCTTACCGCCGAAGATGGTGTGGATCTTGACGATCTCCTTCTGCCAGGAGAGCGCCTCCAGGTAGTGGGCCACGGCCATCAGGTTGGCTTCCGGCGGCAGCTTGTAGGCCGGATGGCCCCAGTAGGCGTTGGCGAAGATGCCGAGTTGACCGCTGTCGACAAAGGTCTTCAGCTTCGTCTGGACGTCCTTGAAGTAGCCGGCCGTCGACTTGGGCCAGCGGGAGATGCTCTGAGCCAGTTGGGCCGTGGCGGCCGGATCGGCCTTCAGTGCGTTCGGGATGTCGACCCAGTCGGGCGCATGGAGGTGGTAGAAATGGACCACATGATCATGGACATAAAGGGCGGTGAACATGATGTTGCGGATCAGTTCGGCGTTTTTGGGGATGCGGATCTTGAGGGCATCTTCCACAGACCGCACCGAGGCCAAGGCGTGGATGGTGGTGCAGACACCGCAGATGCGCTGGACCAAGGCCCAGGCGTCGCGAGGATCGCGATCACGCAGGATAATCTCGAGGCCGCGGATCATGGTGCCGGCGCTGACGGCATCGACGATCTTTCCGCCCTCCACCTTGGCTTCGACGCGGAGGTGGCCTTCAATCCGTGTGACAGGGTCGACGACGATGCGTTCTGCCATTTATGTTCAACCTCCCAGAGAATCTTTGTTGCAGCCGCCTTTGCTTTCCTTCTTCTCTTCGGCCTTTTTCGTGACGGCGGAGAAGCCGGCGTGAACGGCGGCGCCAACAGCGGCGGCCCCGACGGCGGCGATGCCGAACTGGTCGACGTTCATGCCGATATTCATGCCGGGCACCTCGGCCAGGTGGGTATAGAAGGACTGGCCGCCCGTGTTGTCCCAGAAGCCTTTTTCCGAACAGCCGATGCAGGGGTGGCCGGACTTGATGTCATAACTGACGCCGCCGTTCCACTCCATGTTGGCGCAAGAATTGTAGGTGTTAGGCCCTTTGCAGCCGACTTTGTAGAGGCACCAGCCCTGCTTGGCCCCTTCGTCGTCAAAGGATTCCACAAACATCCCCGCATCGAAATAGGCGCGGCGGTTACACTTGTCATGAATGCGGTGACCGTAGAAGGCTTTGGGCCGGCCTTCGCGGTCCAGTTCCGGCAGGCGATCGAAGGTGAGCAGGTGGGTGATCACGCCGGCCATCACCTCAGCGATGGGCGGGCAGCCGGGCACGTTGATGATGGGCTTGTCTTTGATGATCTCCTGGACCGGCACGGAACCGGAGGGGTTAGGGTTGGCGGCGGCGATGCAGCCGTTGACGGCGCAGGAGCCCCAGGCGATGATCGCCTTGGCGTTTTTGGCTTCCTCTTTGAGGATCTCGACGGAACTCCGGCCGGCTAGTACGCAGTAGATGCCGCCGTCTTTTGTGGACACAGCCCCTTCGACGGCCAGAATGTAGTTGCCCTTGTTCTCCTCCATGCTCTTACGGGCGGCCTCTTCGGCCCGCTCGCCAGCGGCGACCATCAAGGTTTCATCGTAGTCGAGGGAGATCATGTTGAGCAGGATGTCCGCAGCGATGGGATGGTGAGAGCGGATGAAGGATTCGGTGCAGCAGGTGCATTCGACCAGGTGACGCCAGATGACGGGAATCCGTTTCTTCGTCTCTAGAGCTTCGGCAATCTTCGGGACCGATCCGGCGCTCAGTCCGAGGGATGCGGCCATGACGGTGCAAAACTTGAGGAAGTCCCGCCGGCTGACGCCACGGCGCTCTAGGTGCTGGTAGTAGGTTTCCTCTTTTGCCATTAACTTTCACCCCAGATTTTCCAATTTTTCAGAAAAAACCGAAAGCGAACAGAAAACCTGGTTTTCTGTTCGCCGATGAGAAAGAGACACAAGGACTGGGAATCTACATCACTTTTTCATATCATAACCGAAGCTTAAACAGAGTGACAAGTGGCATACCCCTATTAAGAAAATGAATATATTCACTCTGTAATTATGGGAAATGGGTTAAATCGCATCCTCCATCATCTGGATCGGCATATTTCGGCGCTGTGAAGAATATATACCCTTGAGATGGAAAAAGGAGGAAATTCATGTGTGGCCTCTCCGACTGTCACCGCTCTTATTCCTCGTTCTTCTCCTCTCCCTGTCGCCTGTCGCCGAGAGCGATCTATCGGCTGCGATGCACCCCGATGTGGCGCATTCGAATGGTTTCGCCTTCGCTTCCGAAAACAAAGCAGGACTGCCTTCCCTCGTCGAGGCAGACCTTCCTCCTGGAGAGACGACGAGTGATTGGACTGATGAGCAGTTGGTCACCTTTGCCCTGCGAGCAGACAGGCAGATGGCGATCGCCCTCTTTGTGCAAAACCCCGACTGGCTGCGCAACCAGGGTCTGACACCTGTTCCCGTCTCGACAAAAGAGGACCTGTCACGCTTGTTATCTTCCTACTGGACGGCTGAGGCGATCCAACTTCTCTGGGCGGAAGGCGCTCAGGCGGCGCCTGATCTCCCCTGGGGGTTTTACACGGAAGGGCCTTATTTTCTTTTCCTGGCCAAAGACTTTCGCGTCTCCCACCCTACGGCAGACACTGCCGTCGTCTCCGGAGAAGCAGAAGCCATTGATTCTATCGATGACGCCGGTATCGGCCCCGTTGCCGGTCACGAGGTGGACGTCGAACTCTTTTTACGGCGAACGCCGGAAGGCTGGCGCGCTGATCTGCATAGATGAGGGCGCACCGAAAAAAGCGCCGCGGCTTTTTGCCGACGGCGCTTTTCGTTCCAAATGAAATTGCGTATTTCGTCAATCAGTCGAGGCCTCTGAGCCAGGTGTCCCAGGACTCGATGGAGCCGGCGATATAGGAGTCTTTCAGGTGGTCTTGGGCTTCCATGTCGTAATCGAGGCCGCGGCCGCCGATGCAGACACGCATGGGGAAGCCGCCCCGCTTGGTCATGTCGAGAAGCTGTTCATGGATCAGGAGCACTTCGGGCACCAGCAGACGGGAGCCGACGGAGAGGGCGACGACGCGCGGGCGCAGTTCGCCGACCACTTCGTAGAGGTCTTCCGTGGGCAGATCCTGACCGAGGTAGATGACGCGGAAACCGCGACGGCGCAGGTAGATGGAGAAGATCAGCAGGCCCAGGTCATGGTGCTCACCAGAGACGCAAGCCGCCAGGACGAGGGGCAGGTCGCGGTTGGCCGGCAGGGCGCAGAGCATGGCGGCCAGACGGGCCCGGAAGAAGTTGGAGGCGAAGTGTTCATGGGCGACGGACAGTTCCCGGCGCGCCCAGCGTTCGCCCAGTTCCTGCAGAATGGGCAGGATGAGTTCCACGGCGACGCGCTCCATGTTGAATAGGCTCAAGGCCTCCTCCATGGCAGCGCTCGCTTTTTGCTCATCATAGTCGTCCAGGGCAAGGACGATGCGACGATGCAGTTCACCAAGGGCATCCTTGCCGGTGTCGACAAGGGGGCTGATGGGCCGCAAGACATCCTTCTGGTGCAGCATCTTGACGGCCTGTCCGATGGTTACGCCGTTTTTTACCTGCTGAGCCAGCCACTGGATGGTCTGCACGTCCTCTTGGGAGTACACCCGGTATCCCGCCTTGTTGCGATCCGGCTGGATGACCTGATACCGGTGCTCCCACACGCGAAGGGTCCCGGCGGCAACGCCGGTCATCTTCTCAACCGCTTTGATGTTGTAAAAGCCGTGATCCTTTGTACTCATGGCGGGCACTCCTTTACACGACCTCGTTGTCTCTGTAGTCTACTTGTGAAGGTTATTGCAAGTTATTTATATTAATAAAGCTTGGCATCTACCATGATCATACTATGATTTTCTCTTTGTATCAAGCGATAATAGAGTATGGAAATAGTTTGACACAAGCGTCACTTTTTTCAAGCTCGTCCATTGACCCGCATATCCCCGAAAGGGTCTGCGAAAAATGTATCTGTCGCCTTTCGGCGAATAGATACGTCTCTTATAATTAAAATGGTACTAATGGAAGCGACGGAAGCCCTTTTTCGATATCATTGGGGTCAGCCTATTACGGATGAGGTGATGCTGTGTTCGAGGACGCTCAGAAGGTCAGTTCTGTCTTCGCCGACAGAACTCGTTTCTCTATCTATCAATATATCGTCAACCACCCTAACGCCACCTGCACGGTCAAGGAGATCGCCCAGGAGTTTTCTATCCATCCGAACGTCGCCCGCCTCCATCTCTCGAAACTGGAGGAGATCGAGCTGCTCGAATCCGGTTGGGATCACCAGTCCATGCCTGGACGGCCGGGGCGGCTTTATTCGTTGCGTAAAAAAGCGATTACACTGCATTTTCCGCCGCGCGAATACCAGTTGCTCGGCGACTTGACCCTAGACGCCCTTGATGCGGTCGGGGCAAGCGGCATTGCGGCATTGGACAAGGTGGGCTATGCCCATGGCGTCCGTTTAGCCCAAGGAGTGCGATCCGACAAGGGAGCGGCGGGGAACGGACAACTGACCGTTGGCGGGTGTTTCAAAGAGGTGATCGCTATCGAACCGCTGGCCATTTCCGCCGTCACTTGCGATGAAGGCCGCACGATCATTCGACTGCGCAACTGTCCTTTCCGGGAATCGGCGGAAGGGCGCCACCATCTCACCTGTCCCCTGCACCGCGCCATCTTGCGCGGCGTCTGGGAGACACTCTACGAACCGGCTGCCATGGAGTCCTTATCCTGCCAGGCCTTGGGGGACGACTGTTGTGAGATCGGCGTGATCCCGAACGACCGAGAGGAGGAAGTCGGCGCATAAGGCCGCCCAAGTCACTGGAAACGTTTCCACATTTACCAATGGGAGTTCTGAAAAAAGCTAAAAATGGACCAGTTCCTTACCCGGAACTGGTCCATTTTCTGTCATGAAGTGTACGTCAATCCATTCCGGAGCTATTTAGTTTTTGAGACACGCTCCGGAGCAGCGCCGCCGAGGTGCGCGCGAGGCTGCGCCCACGTTTGCGCCTGAAGGTTACATGCCGGTAACCTTGATCAGGCTCTTCACGGAATCGACAGACTTGGCGAGGAGCAGTTTTTCCTCGTCGGTCAGTTCGATCTCGTAGACCTTTTCCACACCGTTGGCGCCGAGCATGACGGGCACGCTGGTGTAGATGCCTTCATAGCCGTATTCGCCGTTCAGGTAGGCGGCGACAGGCAGGACGCGCTTCTGGTCTTTCAGGATGGCTTCGACCATCTGGATGACCGAGGCGGATGGGGCATAGTAGGCGGAACCGGTCTTCAGGTAGGCGACGATCTCGGCGCCGCCTTTGCGGGCGCGGTCGACCATTGCCTGGATCTTGTCTTCAGGCAGCAGTTGACGGATGGGGATGCCGCCGATGAAGGTGTAGCTGGGCAGGGGAACCATGTCGTCGCCGTGGCCGCCGAGGAGAATGGTGGAGACGTCCTTGACGGAGCAACCCATCTCCATGGCGATGAAGGTCTTGAAACGGGCGGCGTCCAGGATGCCAGACATGCCAAAGACGCGGTTGGTCGGGAAGCCGGAGGCTTTTTGAGCCACATA
The DNA here is from genome assembly GCF_057715735.1 of Heliomicrobium sulfidophilum. Classification (NCBI taxonomy): domain Bacteria; kingdom Bacillati; phylum Bacillota; class Clostridia; order Eubacteriales; family Heliobacteriaceae; genus Heliomicrobium; species Heliomicrobium sulfidophilum. The sequence goes on along the minus strand of NZ_JBVTZZ010000005.1, from coordinate 1,703,156 downwards.
GGTCATGGCGTCGAGGGGGTTGGAGACGATGATGATGATCGAGTTGGGCGATTGTTCGGCCGCTTTCTTGGCGCAATCGGCAACGATTTTCGTGTTGGTGGCGATCAGATCGTCGCGGCTCATGCCCGGTTTGCGGGCGATGCCGGCGGTGATGACGACCACATCGGAGTTGGCCGTGTCAGCGTAGCTGTTGGTGCCGATGATGTTGCAGTCGAAACCTTCGACGGGGGAGGCTTCCATCAGGTCGAGACCTTTGCCTTGGGGGATCCCTTCCATGATGTCAAGGAGCACGATGTCCCCCAGTTCTTTGGAAGCTGCCCAGTGGGCGGCGGTGGCGCCGACGTTGCCTGCACCGATGATGGTAATCTTCTTGCGTGCCATACCTAAATGATTCCCCTTCCTGGCTGACCCAGCCATGTATGTTTTCTCGCCCTTACATCCGTTCGATGACGGCCTGGGCGAATTCTGACGTTTTGACTTCCCTGGCGCCAGTGATCTGGCGGGCCAGGTCATAGGTGACCACTTTGTCTTCGATGGCTTTTTGGAAACCTTTGATGATCAGGTCGGCCGCTTCTTGCCAGCCGAGGTGTTCGAGCATCATTACACCGGATAGGATGACCGATCCGGGGTTGACTTTATCCAGTCCGGCATACTTGGGCGCTGTGCCGTGGGTGGCTTCAAAGACGGCATAGGCGTCGGAGATGTTGCCGCCCGGCGCGATCCCCAGCCCGCCGACTTGGGCGGCCAAGGCGTCAGAGAGGTAGTCGCCGTTGAGGTTGGTCGTGGCGAGCACGTCGTACTCGTCGGGGCGGAGCAAGACCTGCTGGAACATGCTGTCGGCGATGCGGTCCTTGATGACAATCTTGCCTTCGGGGACCTTGCCATTGTATTCATCCCAGAGCGCCGCCTCGGAGATCGTCTGCTCGGCAAACTCTTCCGCCGCCAGCTCGTATCCCCAGTCCTTGAAGGCGCCTTCGGTGAACTTCATGATGTTGCCTTTGTGGACGAGGGTGACGCTCTTGCGGTTGTTGTCGATGGCGTACTGGATGGCTTTACGGATCAGGCGCTTGCTGCCGAACTCGGAGATGGGCTTTAAGCCGAGGGCGGTGCCGTCTTTGAGGATCTTGACGCCCATTTCGTTGCGGAAAAACTCGACGGCCTTCTGGGCTTCAGCCGTGCCGGCTTTCCATTCCAGACCGGCGTAGACATCTTCCGTGTTCTCCCGGAAGATGACCATGTCGACCTTTTCCGGCGTTTTGACGGGGCTCGGCACGCCGTCAAAGTAGCGCACCGGGCGCACACAGGCGTAGAGGTCCATGACCTGGCGCAGGGTGACGTTCAGCGATCGGAAGCCGCCGCCAACAGGCGTCGTCAGGGGTCCTTTGATGCCGACGCGGAACTCTTTGAAGGCCTCGACGGTCTCTTCCGGCAGCCAGGTGTCAAAGTTGTTCTTGGCTTTCTCGCCGGCGTAGACCTCCATCCAAGCGATGCGCTTTTGGCCGTTATAGGCTTTTTCCACCGCCGCGTCAAAGACGGCCTGCGAGGCGCGCCAGATATCGGGACCGGTGCCGTCGCCTTCGATGAAGGGGATAACGGGTTGATCCGGCACTTGCAGTTTTCCCTCAGCAAAGCCGATGGTCTCCCCTGTCGCCGGAACTTTTGCGTATTTGTACTCTGCCATATCGATCCGACCCTCCCTAATGGTGTTTGTCCAACAGACAAACATTCTTTCTGCTCTCTACGCATTCCTTTTTTGCTAGAAAAGATCCTGAGCCATCTCCTCGCCGGCCTGCCGGAGCGGGCGCGAGGGGAATACCTGGTGGTAGTACTCAAAGGAACGCAGTTGATCCAACTCCGGATCATGGTTGATGGGTGAAGGCTCACTGAGATAGCCGATGCGCCGGATCGATCCGATCTGTGTCTGGTGGCAGAAGATAGCGTCGCGTTTTTGTCGCAGATATTCACTAATCGGCACGGCCACGTGGATCTGTTCGCTGGGCCGGGCAAATCCCCGCCCCATCCGGGCGACAACGCCAGGGTGCAGGCAAAGGAAGTAGAGGCGGGCCGCACTGCCGCAGAGCAGGAAAGCCATGGTGGCGTAGTGGCCGACGGTGGTGTGGTCCATGTGACCGGACATGCCGTCAGGGCCGAAGGTGACGATGGCATCGGGCTGGCAGCGTTGAATCAGGCGGACCATCTTGTCGACAATCTCCCCCGGCGGGGCGATATTCGTCTCCTGGTCGCGGTAGTCGAGAAAATGCAGTTCGTCCACTTGCAGGACAGCGCAGGCCCGACGGGTCTCCCCCTCGCGCACCTCGCCGAGGCCGGCTGGCTCGCAGAGCGGCGGATCACCGCACTTGCCTGCTTCGCCGCGGGTGGCGCAGACGACGACTGTGCGGGCGCCAAGGGCATTGTATCGCGCCAGGGTTCCGCCCATGCCGAAGGATTCGTCATCGGGGTGAGCCAGGATTGCCATCAGTGTCTTCCCCGAAAAGCGTTGCCCCATGTCCAAAACAGACCCTCACTTCTGTGCGATCGCGCTGTCAGGGCCACAGCCATCACGGCTTGTGGCGCATCGAATCCAGCGTGCTGCTTCTCCATCGTAACCTATACTATTCCACATCTGGCAAAAAGTCAAAGTATACATCACCAATGGTGTCTGGTTGTCAGACCAATATTGTTCCAAAAATTACTTACGCTATTCGACAAAATTCGGCTGACTCCTGCTGATTTTATTGCCGATATAATCTTTTTATAAAACTTTTCACAAAGAAGGCGAAGGGGTCTGGGGTAACAAGGTTAATCGCCCATTTCATAGACGAGCACCCGCTGTCCTTTTCCTTTCATGATCTCCAAAGTGCCATGCATGGAACGATCATTGACGTCGTCGCTCTGGGAAGCGAGGGCGATGTCCTTGCCGACCTTGGCGACGAGGATCAGGGTGTGGTAGGGAGCGCCGTTGGCGTAGGCCAACTGGATAAAATCGCCGAGGCGCAGACGTTCAAACCAGCGGTTCCAGTCGTTGAGCATCTCTGCCGCACTCAGGGTCGTGAAACGGGCGACCCGTCCGGACCAGTGGTTACGAAAGGCGGTGGTCACTTTCCAACTGAGGGTGATCCGGCGATCGCCGTCTCTGTCGGTAGCGCCCGGCTTGCACCACCAGTACCGGGGCCAGGTAAACCGCTCGGGCGGACCGAGCACCCAGGGCATCCCGCCGGCGTAAAGGCACTGCGAGATGAAGTGGGCGCAGTTGCCGCCGCGGCCGGGACGGCTGTTGAAATCGGGGTAGTTGGGGTTGTGGTTTTTATAGTAGCGGTTGGCGTAGGCCACGGCCGCCGCGCGGTTGTAGCCGGCGACGAGGGTTTTGACTTCCGACGCGCTGGCGGGAGCGCAGCCGAGGTGCTCTTCCAAAGCGGATTTCAGCTTCGCATCCGAAAATGAGCCATTCAGCAAGGCCCGGTGCAGGTACTCGGCAAGAAGTTCCTCGATATGGGGCGGCTGCTCCCACTGGCTGGCCTGCTCCAGGATAAAGGCGATCGTCTCCGGATGACCGTCACGGAAGACCATTCCCTCCCGCTCCATGGCCATGGCGACGACCCGTTCCACCGCCTGCATGCGCAGCGATGTGTAGAGCCGTTCCCAAGCAGCAACCTTGTCAAGGCGGTATTCGATGTCGAAACGGTCATGGTTTATCCTTTCTCCCATCGCGGTCCATCCCCTTTCGATGAGTCAGGCGACGATGTTCACGCAAGATTCCCTTCCGATCGCACTCCAATGTATGCGATCGGAAGCGAAAGGCTGCTTCTGTCATCAGATTTCTTCCTGTAAGATTTCCCTTAAAACAGGTCGCGCTTCGATGAACACAGGAAAAGGCCGGCGGTCATCCATTCCCGCCGGCCTACAGTTCCATCCTATGAACAGGTTTTTCTCGTACAGGTTTTTCCCGAACGTTTTACCGTTCTTACGCCCGCTTCTCTTCCCGGTACTCAAATCCAGCGGCGAAGGCGCGCTGGTTCAGTTCCAGGAAACGGGCAGGAACGCGCGCTTCCAGCGCCGCATCCCAAGTCTCGCGGGCAATGTCCATGACCGATGCGAGCACGCCCATGAGGACCACGTTGGCGGCCTTGGGGTTGCCGATCTTCGTCGCCAGGTCGAGAGCGGGGACGATGGACAGGCGGCCGACGCGCTCGCCGATGGCCTCGATGATCCCCTCGGGGTAGGCGGCCGCGCCGATCAAAACCGGCAGGGGCTCGATCTTCTGGTCGTTGACGATCATAGCGCCGCCGGGGCGCAGCATGTGGGTCCAGCGGTAGGCCTCCAGCTTTTCAAAGCCGACGATGATATCGGCCTCGCCCGGTTCGATGATCGGCGAATAGACTCTTTCGCCGAGGCGAACTTGGGTGACGACGGAACCGCCCCGCTGGGCCATGCCGTGAATCTCGGACATCTTGACGTCCCAGCCCTGGGCCAGGGCCACATGGCTGAGGATCTTGGAGGCGAGGATGGTTCCCTGCCCGCCGACGCCGACGAGAAGGATGTTCATTCCTGTCTTCATCCCTATTCACCCGCCTTTCGCAGGGCGTTAAAGAGGCAGAGTTGGGCGCAGAGGCCGCAGCCGGTGCAGAGGGCGCTGTTGACGACGACCTGGCGGGTGGCCTTATCAAAGGAAAGGGCCGGGCAGCCGATGCGCAGGCAAGCTTTGCAGCCCTTGCAACCGACACATTCAAGCGCTTTTTCCGTGTTTTTGACGATGAGGGCGCAGGGACGGCGGGTGATGATCACCGACGGTTCGGGCGCGGCCATCTCTTCCTTGATCACCGCTTTGACACGGTCTAAGTCGAGGGGATCGACCTCGATGACACGCTTGACGCCAAGGGCCTTGGCAAGGGCGACGAAATCGACGACAGGCGCCTCTTTGCCCATCAGTGTTTGGCCCGTCGAGGGGTTGTGCTGGTGGCCGGTCATGGCGGTAGTCGAGTTGTCGAGGATGATCACCGTCGAGGTGCCGCCGTTGTAGACGATGTCCATCAGACCGGTGACGCCGGAGTGGAGGAAGGTGGAGTCGCCGATGACGGAGACGAGGCGGCGAGCCAGATCGGGATTGGCCTTTTCCATGCCCAGCGCCCCGGAGATGGAGGCGCCCATGCAGATGCAGGTGTCCATCGCCTCCAGGGGCGCCATGGTGCCCAGGGTATAACAGCCGATGTCGCCGGAGACGACGAGCCGGAGCTCACGCAGCACGTAGAAGACGCCCCGGTGTGGGCAGCCGGGACACATGACGGGGGGACGGACAGGGGCATTGAAGGGTTCATCGGCCGTTACGGCGGCTTCGTCGCAGGCACGAGCGCCGTTGTTGTCCGCGTTGTCGCTATCCGATGCAACGGCCGCATCGCCCGAGCCATCCGCGCCGGCCTCGGCGATCACACCGAGCACCGCCAGGATCTGCTTCTTGACAAGGTTGACGGACAGTTCGCCGTAGGCCGGCAGGATCGACTTGCCGATGACGTCGATGCCCATGGCCCGGATGCGATCTTCCAGGTAGGGATCGAGTTCCTCGACCACAAAGAGCACGTCGACGGCTTCGGCGAAATCGGCGATCTTTTCCTTCGGCAGCGGGTGGGTCATGCCGAGGCGGAGGACCGACGCGTCGGGGAAGGCTTCCCGGACGTACTGGTAGCTGACGCCGGAGGTGATGATGCCGAAAGAGGGATCTCTCATCTCGACGCGGTTGACTTCCACCGTCTCGGAGAAGTCGGCCAACTGCTTGTCACGCTCTTCGATGAAGAGCCGCCGCGTTCTGGCGTAGGCCGGGATCATGACGTATTTTTTCGCGTCCTTTTTATAGGGCTGGACGACGCGCTCCATTGGTTCGCCCAGTTCGACGAGGCTCTGGGAGTGGGCGATGCGGGTGGTGATGCGCAGCAGCACGGGCGTATCAAAGCGTTCCGACATGTCCAAGGCCAGTTTGACCATGTCCTTGGCTTCCTGGGAGTCAGACGGTTCGAGCATGGGGATTTTGGCGAAGGGCGCGTAGTTGCGGTTGTCCTGTTCGTTCTGGGAGGAGTGCATGCCCGGGTCGTCGGCGGAAACGAGGACGAGGCCGCCGCGCACGCCGGTGTAAGCCGCTGTAAAAAGAGGATCGGCGGCCACGTTGACGCCAACATGCTTCATAGTCACGATGGTGCGGGCGCCGGCGATGGCGGCGCCGACGCCGACCTCCATGGCCACCTTTTCATTGGGGGACCACTGGCAATAGATCTCAGGATACTTGGCGATGTTTTCGAGGATCTCCGTACTGGGCGTTCCGGGGTAGGCCGCCGCCACGGTCACGCCGTACTCGTAGGCGCCGCGGGCAATGGCTTCATTGCCGGTCAAAAGCGTCTTCAACGATAATCCCCCTTTGTCTCTAATCAGTCACTCTTTTGTCATTGCCCGGAGCTTCACCGGATTTTTTGCTAGTCCTTCGGTCGCCGGTCGAGGATGCGCTTGGCCTTGCCGGGGCTCCGTTCGAGGGAACGGGGCTCGACGAGGCGCACCTTGGCGCTGACGGAAAGGACACTCTTTAACCGCTCCCGGATGGCGGTGGTCAGCGCCTCCAGTTCGCGGTAGTTGTCGACAAACCGCTCCTCGGCCAGTTCCACCTGGACCTCCAAGGTATCTAAAAAGCCCTGGCGGTCGACGACCAGCAGGTAGTGAGGCGTCACGCCTTTGATCTCCATGAGTACGCTCTCAATCTGAGACGGAAAGACGTTGACGCCCCGGATGATCAGCATGTCGTCGGTGCGGCCGGTAACGCGGCGCATGCGCGCCAGCGTCCGTCCACAGGCGCAGGGGCTCCGGTCGATACAGCTGATGTCCTTGGTCCGGTAGCGGATGATGGGGAATCCTTCCTTGGTCAAGGTGGTGAAGACCAGTTCCCCCTCGCAGCCTTCCTCGACGGGCTCACCAGTCTCCGGATCGATGACCTCGGCCAAGTAGTGGTCCTCGAGAATATGCAATCCCGCTGTATGTAGACACTCGCCGGCAACGCCCGGCCCGCCCAGTTCGGTGAGGCCGTAGTTGTCGGTGGCGCGGATGCCCCAGGCGTTTTGTATCTCCCGGCGCATCCCCTCGGACCATGGCTCTGATCCGAAGAGACCGACGCGCAGCGGCAGGCTGGCCGGGTCGATGCCCATGGACCGGGCCTCTTCGGCCAGGTGAAGGGCGTAACTCGGTGTGCAGACGAGCACCGTCGTCTCGAAATCCTGCATGAGCATGATCTGGCGCTGCGTGTTGCCGCCTGAGGCGGGCACGATGGCGCAGCCGACTTTTTCTAATCCGTAATGAAGGCCAAAGCCCCCGGTGAAGAGCCCGTAAGTGAAGGCGATCTGAGCGGTGTCCTCGCTCGTCACGCCGGCCATGACGGCGATGCGCGCCACCTGTTCGGTCCATCGTTCTAAGTCGCCCCGGGTGTAGCCGCCGACGATCGGCTTGCCCGTCGTGCCAGAGGAGGCGTGCAGGCGGATCAGTTCTTTTTTTGGGACGGCAAAAAGCCCGAAGGGGTACTGATCGCGCAGGTCCGTTTTCGTCGTGAAGGGAAACTTGCCGATGTCCTCCAGCGTCTTCACGTCTTCCGGGCGCACCCCGGCCTCATCGAAACGCTGGCGGTAAAAGGGGACCTTCTCGTAGACGCGCTGGAGCGTCTCCTGGAGGCGTGTGAGCTGCAAACGCCGGAGCGACTGCCGGTCGATGCACTCCATCTCGCGGTTCCAGATCATGGGCTCACCTCCTGATAGGAAGCCCCATATTGAATCAAAGGGACAGCCAAAGCGCCCTCTGCCCTACGGTCAGAGAGATCCGCGCCTTGACTGTCCGCCAAAAAGTCAAACAAAAGCCCTGCTGTCCGCCCCGTTTCGCCTTCCGGCAAAAAGGCGACAGAATTCCCAAGCATGCATCCTTGCCGCATTGCCTTCCATCCTCCCGTTCTGCTGTGATCCATTTTGTTGCGATCCGATCTGCCGTGGTCCATCCGGCGGCCTGCCTGCCTTCCATACCGTCGTACAACGATAGCCGCCCTCTTCACCCGCTTTGACGTCGGGAAACTTGAATGGTATATATTCGAGAAAAATTCGAGAAATCCTCTCTCTTCGTCAGATCTGAAATGGCCGGCCTGTGGAATGAAAAAAGCGCCCCCTGACGGCAAGTCAAGGGACGCTTTGCGGGTTATGTTCGATTAGCCAGCAACGATAGCTTCTACGGGGCACTTATCGGCGCAAACGCCGCAGTCCACGCAATCACTGGTGATGGAGTACTTCTTGCCTTCGACGATGGCGCCAACGCAGCAGCCGTCCATGCAAGCGCCGCAAGCGGTGCAAGCATCGGTGATTTTGTAAGCCATTATTCTTTCACCTGCCTTCCTAAATCCCTATGGTCATCATCTAGAAACACACCACACCCAGCGAGAATAATTCTGTCTTAACCCTCGCTGATAGCGCCGGCTGGGCAAGTGTCAGCACAAGTACCGCAATCAATGCAGGAATCGGCGATCGTATAGATATCGCCCTCCATGATTGCTTCTACGGGGCACGCATCTTTGCAAGCGCCACAAGCGACGCAGGCATCGGAGATTTTGTAGGCCACCTAAGTTCACCCCCTAAAGTGTTTCGGGTTCACTTCCAACACTTTTACCATATCACGGATATAATCCGGCTTCAATCACTATTTTTTCGAATTCTTTCAGGTTTGTCCGCTATTGCTCGTCCAACCGCCGCCGCGCTTGCGCTATGGCTTCCTTTACCGCTTCCGGCGCGGGACCACCAGGGACCTTGCGGTCGGCCACACAGCGCTCCACCGAAATGGCTTCGTAGATGTCCTCGCCAAAGGCGTCGGAGCAGGCGCGGAAGTCATCAAAGCAGAGGTCGTCGAGGGCGACGCCCTTTTGGACGCAGAGGAGCACCATCTTGCCGACGATCTCATGGGCTTCACGGAAAGAGACGCCCTTTTTGGCCAGGTAGTCGGCCACGTCGGTGGCGTTGGTGAAGCCGCCCCGGGCGCCAGCTTTCATCACTTCACGGCGCACACGCATGGTAGCGATCATGGGGGTGAAGACGGTCAGGCAGCCTTTGACGGTGTCGACGGCGTCGAAGAGGCTCTCTTTGTCCTCCTGCATGTCCTTGTTGTACGCCAGCGGCAGGGACTTCATCACTGTGAGGAGGGCCATCAGATCGCCGTAGACGCGGCCCGTCTTGCCGCGGATGAGTTCGGCCACGTCGGGGTTTTTCTTCTGAGGCATCATGGAACTGCCGGTGGAGTAGGCGTCATCGAGTTCGATGAAGGCAAACTCCTGGCTGCTCCAGAGGATGATCTCCTCGCAAAAACGGGAGAGGTGCATCATGGTCAAAGAGGCGGCGGCGCAGAACTCGATGGCGAAATCGCGGTCAGACACGCCGTCGAGGCTGTTTTCGGTGATCCCGTCAAAGCCAAGTTCTCGGGCGACGGCCAAGCGATCCAAAGGGAAGGTCGTTCCGGCCAGGGCGCCGGAGCCCAAGGGGGAACGGTTGAGGCGGCGGGCACAGTCGGCCAGGCGGTCCCGATCGCGGTCAAACATCTGCACATAGGCCAACAGGTGGTGGGCCAGGGTGATCGGCTGGGCCTTTTGCAGGTGCGTGTAGCCCGGCATGATCGTGTCCACATTCGCCTCGGCCGTATCGAGCAGGGTAGCGATCAGGTTGGCCAGGAGCGACCGCGTCTCGGCGATCTCGTCGCGGAGGTAGAGGCGGATGTCGAGGGCCACCTGGTCGTTGCGACTGCGAGCGGTGTGCAACTTCTTGCCGATATCACCGACGCGCTCGGTCAGGATCTTCTCGATGTTCATGTGGATGTCTTCGGCGGCCACGTCAAATTCAATGCGGCCAGCTTCGATGTCGGTCAGGATGCCTTCCAGGCCGGCGATGATGGCCCGGGCGTCCGTCTCGTCGATGATGCCCTGCTGCCCGAGCATGCGGGCATGGGCCATCGATCCCCGGATGTCTTGCTTGTACAAACGCTGGTCAAAAGAGATGGATGAATGGAAATCTTCGACGACCTTGTCGGTTCCTTTTTGGAAACGGCCGCCCCACAGTTTTTTGGACACTTGCGCTGCCTCCTCGTCGATGGCGAGCCGAGTCTTCCCCGGCAGGATATGCCAAAAAAATAATCCCGTGAAAAGGGCTCTATAGAGCTTTGTGCTGGAACTTTTTTGCCCGCGTCGCTGTCTAATTAGTATACTTCAGAAACGAAGCGAGGTGAAGCCGATGAAATCTTGTGCGAACGAATCGAGAATGACTTCTCACGAATGGGACTTGATTTCCATGTTGATCGTGGTTCTCGTGGCAGCGGGATTAGCGGCCTTCACCCATGCATAACGGCTGACCTGCGACGATTCACAGCCTGCAAAAGGTGTAACAGTCCGCGCTACGCAGCAGACAAAGGGATCGTCTGCGAAGAATCATGGGGCATTATTTTTTCATCACAGAGATCCATCAACCCGGGTGTGTACAGCATCCGGGTTTTTTAATGTTTTTTGTATTGATTTTCGTTCAACGGGGGGTAAAATCAAGATGGAGGTGGTTCCCGTGATCACGGTGACCGAAAAGGGACGTCAGAAACTGCTCGAACTTCTAGAAGAAAGCAAAGCGAAATACATCCGGATTTTTGCCCTCAGCCGGGAACACTCGGCCTACGACCTGGGCCTTGAATTCGAAACCAAACGGGGCGATTTTGTCTTCGAGGCGGCGGGGATCTCCTTTGTGGCCGACGATGTGAGCAAAGACTATCTCCGGGGACTGCGCATCGATTATGATGACAGCGATGACGAGCCGGGGTTTCTCGCCACGTCAAGCTGCAACTCGACCTGCAGTTCCTGCACCAGCCAGTGTGATCTGTGATTTGCTCGAATGGCCGCTACGCAACAAAAGGCCCTTGACCGCTCTTGGCAAGGGCCTACTGCTATTTCGAAACTAAACTTCGTCCGGGGAATAGTTTTCCGTAAACCACTCGACCGAATCCATCAGTTGGTTCACCTGCTGAGGATGCTTCTCCACCAACTCTCGCAGCTTGCTGTGCATGGTATGGCCGATTTCGGCCAGCAACTGTTCTCCTTTCGGTGAAAGGGCGATCACCCATTCACGCTGGTCAACAGGGCTCTGAGTCCGCATGATCAACTCCCGCTTCTCCAGGTCTTTCAGCGCCGTCGAGAGCGCCCCCTGGGTCAGGTGAAACTGCTTGCGCATCTCCTTCTGAAGGGCCAAACCGCGAAAATTGATGTGGTTCATGATCTGCAACTGGGTAAAGGTCAAATCGGTCCGCTGATTGATCCGTGAGACGGTGGTCATGGCGCATTCGTAAAAGGATTGCAACGTCCGGAAGAGGTCGCGCCCCCCATGAGACGCTTCTCTCATCCCAATGGCGTCAGCTTTGCGAGGAGTCGATTGAGCATCGCTCTGCTGATGATCTGCTTGTTTACCATTACCCTTTTCCGTGCTCACCGTTTCTGCATCCATTTCTTTTCCACCCTGCTTCTTCTAATAATCCTTCCCTGACAGTTGGCGCTTATTCAGCGATCAGTTTTTGATACTCTGGCAGATGTTTGACATGGCTGAAATCCTCGTCTGTCTTTTCCCTTGCCGTCACTTTGCAGTAGGGCATGATCGCAATGGCTTTCGCCAGGTTGTCCAGACAGGCTTGTGTATTGCCCTGCGCATCGTAGATGGCTGCCTTCCCGAAGTAGGTCCAGGCGTTGTCCGCATCGTAGGCCAGGGATCGATCAAACCAGACGAGGGCATCGTCAAAACGGCCGTGATATTTGAGAGCCAAGCCCCGGTTGTAGTAGGCAAAACCGTAATCCGGCCGGATGGCGATGGCGCGATCGAGCAACCGCAGCGCTTCATCCAGATTTCCCATAAAGGCGACGGCGATGCCCTTACCCGTATAGGCCTGATAGCAGTCGGGGTCCAGGGCCAACGCTTGCTCATAAAGGGAAATGGCTTTTTTCAGCCGGTTCGGCCCAAGCTCCACATCGAAGGCATAATAGCCCTGCTCATACAACGCAACGGCCCGCTTCCGGTTTTCCTCGGAGACGGGAGAACCGGATGGGGGGCTGTTCGCAGGGGATGTTGCGGGTGTTGCAGATGCTGCAGGTGCTGCGGGTGCCGCGGGTGCTGCAGGTGCTGCAGGTGCTGCAGGTGCTCCCGATGTTCCCGCCGAAGGGGCGCTGCAACCGCTCGTTACGAGCAGGGCGATCACGCCGGCGCAAATGATTCGACGCCAAACCGACATTGGAATCGGCGCTAACGCCAACTCTGGCGAAACAAAAAATTGTCGTGCAATGGCCGTTCGCGATAATGAGCGCTTCCCTTTCAAGTTGGTCACTCCAGACGATGATTTTTACAACAGTTCCTGGTTCATTCTATTTTCATCGCCCTTTTTCCTCCGTTGTGGGCTAGCGAAGGGCGCGTATTCTGCTATCGTCATGGGTTCTGTTTTATGGTATCCTGTAAACTATTGAACAATCGAGCAATAGCAATGCCATCTGCGCTCCATGATGCCAGGCCTATGGCGCCACAACAAAGTTACATACAGGAGAGTTGACGATGCAGGAATTGAAGGACCGCATTTTGGCCGAGGGCGAAGTAATCGGCACCCATATCCTCAAGGTGGATACCTTTTTAAATCACCAGATTGACCCCGCCTTTATCCTCCGGATGGGCAAAGAACTGGCAGACCGTTTTGCCGGCGCGGGCATTACCCGAGTGCTTACGGTAGAAGCCTCCGGTATCGCCGTCGCCTCGGCGGTGGCCCTTGCCCTCAACGTGCCGGTAGTCTTCGCCAAGAAAAAGAAGGCCAGCACACAGAGTGATGTGTACGCATCGCAGATCTACTCCTTCACCCGGCAGGAGTCGGTGACCATCACCGTGTCGAAAAAGTTTCTCTTACCCGACGATGTTGTCCTGGTCGTCGATGACTTTCTCGCCCATGGCGAGGCGCTGAAAGGTCTCGTCGATATTATCGAACAGTCCGGCGCTCAGCTCGCCGGCGCCGGCATCGTCATTGAAAAACTCTTTCAGCAAGGCGGCGCCGGATTGCGGGCGAAAGGCATGCGCATAGAAACCCTGGCCGCCATTGAACGCATGGAGCCGGGATATATCGATTTTGCGTAGGTTGTCTTTCAACGTCGCCACTTATCTCACTGCGCTTTAGCGAAGCTAAACAAGCTTCGCTTTTTCATTTCTCTCTTGACCGCACAAAAAACATCCTTAGCGTCCGTTTTGAAAGCCAGACTTCAATTAGCTTAACGTACCATTTTACATTATACTACATCGGTTTGTAGAAATTCGTCGAATTTTATTCATTAGTGCTTGATAATGCCCTTTTCGATTCAAGAGCATCTCTTTTTTGGAGAAAAGGACGACGGGCTATTTTTCCCTTGCTCAAGAAAAGGACGACGGGCTATTTTTCCCTTGCTCATTGAATAAAAAGTAGGTTAAACTGAGATAACAATTGGTTTTTATTTGGAGGTTCTGCCCATGACACGCATTACCGTCGAACTTGTCCCCCGCTCCGAGCAGGAGCTTATTTCGGAATTGCAGATGCTTTCGCAAGAATTCCAACCTGTCATGGGGATCAACGTTCCTGATTTACTGCGCTTTCCTCTTCGCAGTTGGGATGCCTGCACCATCGTCAAGGATTACTATATGACGGCCATTCCTCACATCCGCGCCATCGATCTCAATCCCGATGTCCCCCTACCGATGGGCCAGCAGTTGCGAGAGGATGGGGTCACAGAGGTTTTGATCGTCACGGGCGATCCGCCCCATGACATGTCCCGCAAGGTGTATCCCACGACGTGTATCGACGTGATCCGTCGTTTCAAAGACGAAGTGCCTGGCATGAAGGTCTATGCCGCCATCGATCCCTACCGGAGCAGCCTGAAGCAAGAATTAGAGTACGCCAAACGCAAGGTTGACGCCGGCGCTGACGGATTCTTTACGCAACCCTTCTTTGATCTCCGCCTCATGGAGATCTACGGAGAAATGTTAAAAGGATTAAAAGGGAAAGAGATCTTTTGGGGCATTTCTCCGGTGACCACGGAAAAATCCGCGGACTACTGGAGAACCAAAAACAATGTAATTTTCCCGGCTGATTTTCGACCCACATTGGAATGGAACATCCACTTCGCCCGCAAAGCGATGGATTATATTGAAGCCACCAATACGAACGTTTATTTCATGCCGATCCGCACGGACATCCGCGCCTACTTGCAAGGGGTCTTCGCTAATAAAAGGAGTGCGCGCTGTGGACATCCCCTTTGAGAACCTGTCGGGCATTGTCAAAGCCATCCGCCGAATTCTACCCTGGGATGTCTCCATCGCCATTTCCGAAGATGACCGGTTTGTCTATTACTTGCCCAGTTCAACGGTTGATCTGAAGATCAAGCCCGGCGATTTGATCAAAGAGGGCAGCGTGACCATGCAGGCGCTCCACTCCGGCGGCCCCATCTCCATGTACATGGAGGAGGACCTCTACGGTGTTCCCTACTTCGCCATCAGCACCCCACTGCATGAGCTGGGGTTGGAAAAATCCTGCCTGACGGCAGTGATCCCGCCGTTTTTGGCGAACGAGATCGTCAAACTGCCCCGCCACAAGTTTCTCATCGGCAAGAACGAGGAAAAGTGGATCCCCATCCCCCTAGAGGAAATCACCTACATCGATTCCGAAAACGGACGGACCCGCATCTTCACAGAAGACGAGCAATACATCAACAAGCACACCCTCTTTGAACTGGAATGGCTGCTGCCGCGCAACCAGTACATCCGTTGCCACCGAGCCTATATCGTCAATGTGGACAAGATTGCCGAGATCCTCCCTGATTTCCATTCCACCTTCCTCCTTTCCCTCAAAATGAAACGCAAAACCCAGATCCCGGTCAGCCAGCGCTACGCCAGCCACTTCCGCCGGCTCATGGGCTTTTAAGGCCTTTTGTCCCCCTTTGGCGGTCGTTTATGCTCGTTCACCCGTCGGCGTTCTCGTCTGTCCTCTCCTATTCTCGCTTACCCTTGCTTATTCTCGCTTGACTTAAAAAGGCTGAAAAGCGCAAACTTTTTGTGATATTCTCCTTTTAGGTTATGTCTTTTTTTATAGTACATATATAGGAGGATTTTGAATGCTTTCCCAGCGCTTGCGCAATGCCGCCCTGAAAGAACGCATCGTAACTGCGGAAGAAGCGGCGTCCTGGATCGAGGACGGGATGACCCTCGGCTTTAGCGGGTTCACCGCCGCCGGCGACGTAAAAGTGATCCCCCTGGCTTTGGTCGAGCGTGTAAAAAATGAAGGAAAGCCGTTCAAAGTCAACGTCTATACCGGCGCCTCCATTAGCTCTCATATCGACGGCATCCTGGCAGAATCGGGCATCGTCCACCGTCGCCTGCCCTACCAGTCAGAAAAGCGGATGCGTGCCGCTCTCAACAACGGCGAGGTCTGCTACATAGACCAGCACCTCTCCCATACGGCGGAACTGCTCCGTTCCGGCGCCATCCCGCCCGTCGACGTGGCGCTGATCGAAGCGGTCGCCATCACAGAGGAGGGGCATATCGTCCCGAGCACCTCTGTCGGCAACTCGCATATCTTCGTCGCTCAGGCCAAAGAGGTCATCGTAGAATTGAACCTAGCCCAGCCGCTGGGCCTCGAAGGGGTCCATGACATCTACGACCCGGGCTACCAGGGGCACCGCCAGCCGATCCCCCTCACCCAAGCGGGCCAGCGCGTCGGCGCGACGGCCATTCCCGTCGACCCGGCCAAGATCCGCGGCATCATCATCACCAACCAGGCCGATGTCAACTCGGCCATCGTCCCGCCTGACGAAGAGACGGAAGTGATGGCCCAGCACCTCTTGAACTTCCTCAAGGATGAAGTGGCCGCCGGCCGCCTCGGTCCGAACCTGGCGCCGCTGCAATCGGGCGTCGGCTCCATCGCCAACGCTGTCTTCGCCGGCTTCCTCAACTCCGATTTTTCCGACCTCGAGGTCTACTCAGAGGTCCTGCAAGACTCGGTCTTTCAACTGCTGGACGCCAACAAAATCAAGATGGCCTCGGGCTGCTCCTTCACCCTCTCGCCGCAGACTCACGAGTATGTCATGGAAAACCTGGACAAGTACCGCGACAAGCTGGTCCTGCGCCCGCAGGAGATGTCTAACAACCCCGGCCTGATCCGGCGCCTCGGCCTCATTGCCATCAACACCGCCTTGGAAGTGGACATCTACGGCCATGTCAACTCGACCCATGTCATGGGCACCCAGATGATGAACGGCATCGGCGGTTCCGGCGACTTTGCCCGCAACGCCCGCCTCACCTTCTTCTGTACCAAGTCCTACGCCAAAAACGGCAAGATCTCCAGCATCGTGCCCATGTGCTCCCATGTGGACCACACGGAACACGACGTGGACATCATCGTCACCGAACAGGGCCTGGCCGACCTGCGCGGCCTCTCCCCCCGGGAGCGGGCCAAGCGGATCATCGAAAACTGCGCCCACCCCTCCTACCGCCCCCTATTGCAGGCCTACTACGAAGAGGCCGTCGCTCGCGGTGGCCACACGCCTCATGTCATCGAAAAGGCGCTCTCCTTCCATGCCCGGTACGTGCAGACGGGGTCGATGCTGGAATCGGATAACTGAATGAGAAACGAAAGGGAGTTGGACAGTCGATCCAACTCCCTTTTTTCTTCACCTGCAAAGGCGAGCCCGAACAGTTTTTTTGCGAAGGCGGTCACGCTAAACCCACAGCGCACACATCATCCACTTGTTCACATTACCCACGTTCCACACATTATCCACATTGTTCACATTACCCACGTTCCACACATTATCCACATTATCCACAAAGCCGTTGTTATCCACTTCATCCACATTGTTCACATGATTTCCTTGCTCCGGTTCAACCCGTATCTCTCGATCAACACCTTTGCCTCTTCATAGTAGCGGTCACAGTAAGCGGTGAACTCCTCGCCTGACATGTACTCCGTCGGCTGGCCGATCTTCTCCATATCTTTGAGATACTCCGGATCCGTGCAGATGATGCGGAAACTGTCACGGAGCTTTTTGACGACCGCCGGATCAGTGCCGGCCGGCACAGAGAAGCCCCGTCGGATATCGGACACAAAATCAAAGCCCCGTTCTTTGAAGGTAGGCACCGCTTTGACCATGTCGTGCCGCTTTTCTGCGGCGATGCCCAGCGGGCGCATCTTGTCGAGGCTGCGCATCATATCGTTCAGATTGCCAATGATGGCATCGACGTGACCGCCCAGGAGGGCCACATTCTGGTCGGCCGACCCCTGGAAAGGAACGGGCGTCACCGTGACGCCAAGGGCGTCCTGCATCTTGAGCAAGGCCATGTGATGGCCCGTAAAGGTGCCCACGATGCCGACAGTCATCTTCCCTTCCCGCTTCTTGGCCTCGGCGATGAAGCCGTTCACATCCTGGATGGGGCTTTCCTTGTTGACGATCAGCATCTGGGGATCATTGACCACCTGGGCAATGTGGATAAAATCATCCTTCTTAAAGGTAGCTTGCGGGCTCAGCGACTGGAGGATGATATGGGGAACATTGACGCCGCCGATGGTGTACCCGTCAGGACGCGCCTGGGAAATCTCGGTGAAGCCGACCTGCCCGCCGGCGCCGACCTTATATTCAAAGGCGAGCGGCTGGTTAAAGACCTTCTTCCAGTACTTTTCGACGATGCGCGCCTGCACGTCGCTGGAGCCGCCCGCCGTAAAAGCAATGATCAGAGACACCGGTTTGGTCGGGTATTCACCGGGAGATCCGGTGCTTGTCGGGGCGCTCCCTTTGGCACAGCCGCCCAACACCAGGAGCAAAGTCAGCAGGACGGCGACGCCAGCCGCCTTGCACGGCGTTGAAAAAAACATGGACTTCCCCTCCCCTCTGCGGTCGTTTTGGACTGTTGAGCGAAATGACAGCGATTCCGTCACCGTTGACCCCTCAACTTTCTTCAGAAATTGCCGGAGGCCCGCCGCCCATCTTCCTGTAGCGGCTATAGAGGGACAAGACGGTCAGCCCCAGGGCCAGCAACAGCAAGGCGACACTGATGGGCCTGTGCAGGAGGATGCCCAAGCCCCCCTCCCCCATGCTGAGGGTCTGTTTCAGCGACGTTTCCAACATGCCAGCGAGAACAGTCGTCAATATGAGGGGGGCGGCAGGCATTTCGAGCTTGCGCATCCACCAGCCGATGAGGCCGAACAACAAGGCGATCCAGACATCCATGAGTTTGTTGCGGACGCTGTAGGCGCCGATAAAAGAACAGACCAACACGACCGGGGCCAACAACGGGTAGGGAACGCGCACGAGCCGCGCCCAGATCCCGACCAGGGGCAGGTTGAGCACGACCAAGATGACGTTGCCGATGTACATGGAGGCGATGATCGCCCAAATCAGTTCAGCGTTCTTTTCAAAAAGGGTCGGCCCCGGCTGCAATCCGTACATCATGAACCCGCCGAGCAGCACCGCCAGGGCCGGCCCGGAGGGGATGCCGAAAGAAAACAGCGGGACAAAGCCGCCGCTGGTCGTGGCGTTGTTGGCTCCTTCCGGAGCGGCGACACCGGCTAGACTGCCCTGACCGAACTCCTCCGGCCTCTTCGCCAGGCGCTTTTCTGCATCATAGGCCACAAAAGCGGTCACGGCGGGGCTGCATCCCGGCAGGAGGCCGAGAAAAAAGCCGATGCCGGTGGAACGGAGCATGGTCGGCAAAGTTTGCCGGATATCGGCCCAGGTAGGCATCAGGCCGCTCAGCTTGGCCTTGTAGACCTGAAGGGCTGAACTTTCCACGTTGGAGAGGATTTCAGCGACAGCGAAGAGGCCGATAACGACGCTGACGAAGTCGATACCGGACATGAGATCCACCTGACCGAAGGTAAAGCGCGACACACCGGTAATGGGATCCATCCCCACCATGGCCACCAGAAAGCCGAGAAGCGCCGAGATCAGCCCCTTCACGATCGACCGTCCCGTCAGATTGACGACGACACTGAGGGCAAGGCACATGAGAGCCACATACTCCGGCGGTCCGAAGCGGAGCGCCCACGTGGCGAGGGTGGGAGCGAAAAAGGAGAGACCGAGCAAACTCAGTGTTCCGGCGAAAAATGATGAGATGGCCGCAATCACCAAGGCGGGTCCGGCCCGGCCTTGGCGCGCAAGCGCGTAGCCGTCCATGGCCGTCGGCACCGAAGAGACCTCCCCCGGGATGTTGACAAGGATGGCCGTAGTGGATCCGCCGTACATGGCGCCGTAGTAAATACCGCAGAGCATGATGATCGCCGGCGCCGGTTCGAGGATGAGCGTCAAGGGCAGCAGCATGGCGATGCCTGATGTGGGACCCAAACCTGGCAGCACCCCGACGAGCGTCCCCAACAGGCAGCCGACAAAAGCGAAGAACAGGTTGACAGGGGTCAGGGCGTCGGCAAAGCCGTGGAGCAGGGGTGTCATATATTCCAACGGCTCCGCCTCCTTAGAATCGGAAAAGACCTTTAGCGACTCCTTCGATCCAGTTACCTTGGTAATCCAATACATGGGTACAATCGATAGGATCAAAAGCCGATCCACCCGCCCGGCAGCGGCAAAGAGAGCAATTCGCGAAAGAGCACGACGGCGATCGCGCCGACGATCGCACCGTAGGATAGGCAGCACCACAGGGCATACCGACCAAACCGCCGAGTCAACAACGCCACCAGGCCTACCGTCGCGCTTCCAAAGCCCAAAAAGTCCATGGCCAGCATATAGAGCGCTACCGCCAGAAAGAGTTCCGCCACGGCAAGGAGTTCCCCTTTGGCAAAGAGAGGATCCAAAACGCTTGTTGCTGAACCAGACGAGGACGTATTCACGCTTGCCTTAGGATCGGGCAATGACTGTTGCCCCTTTGTCTTCAACCCACCATCTTGGCTAATTTGAGTCTGCCACTCGGGCGCCTCACCACGGACCGCCTCCACCACGGGACGGCTCTGCACCTGCCCCCTGCCGTGCCACCGCTCCCGCTCAGCCATAACCCATCTCAGCGAACGTACTATCTGTAAGACGGATAAGAAAGCGAGAGCCAGGCTGACCCACAGGGGCAAAACCCCCGGCCCCATGCCGGAGCCGACCACCCCCTGTGGCATTGTCATGGCCGAGATGGTGGCAACCATGGCCAACAGGAATATCGCCAGGCCTGATGCCAACTCAGCCTGCGCCATTTCTATCACCTACCAGTCCTTTCCACCTCAGGAGGTCTTGTTTGAGCCATATTTTTCAATCAATCCTTATGAGAACTCTAGCGAATTATTACGGAGAATTAGGGCAAAAAAGCTGGTTCCTTCATTAACGAAAGCCCTTCGCCGGCGCAATCGGCGAAGGGCTTTCCTCTAATTTCCACAGAAGCCAGAATTGGGACCCCGGTTCTATTCCTCTTTCTCCTTGCAGGGACTACAGTTATCTTAAATAAACATTTTGCAGGTGATGGCATGCGGATCGTATCGGTGAGCAATCTCAAGTCAGGAGATGTCCTGGCCAAAAACATATATGCCAGTGATGGACGAGTTCTGCTCAGCCAAGGGGTTGCCCTGACGAGCGGGTATATCGCCCGCATGGTGAACTTAGGGGTTTCCAAAGTCTATATTCAAGACAAACGCCTGGAAGACGTGACCATCGACGAGCCATTGACAGAGAAAACGCGAAACGCCGCCATCCAGATCATCGAAGACATCACTGACACGATCCCCGTCAAAAAGGACGGCCTGCTGACACTCAACGACGATGAACTGAACCGAATCAGCAACAAATTCAATTCAGGACGCTTTATCGGGGTGGTCAAAGATATCATCAGCGAGTTGATCGGCAAAATGGACATCATGGTCCACCTGGCCGATATGCGGGAACGATCTGACTTCCTCTTCACCCATTCCATCACCACGACCGTCCTATCGACGCTGTGCGGTCTCGGCATGGGGTTAAACCGCAAGCAATTGGACGAATTGGCGACAGGCTGCATGCTCCATGACATCGGCTTCACCGTCATCGATCCGGAACTGCTGCGCAAACCGATCAACGCCATCACCGCCGATGAAGCGGCCCTTTTTCGCAAACATAGCGCCGTCGGCCTGGCGATCATGAAAAAGCTGCCCGGCATTTCCATCCCGGCAGCCTATGTAGCAGGCCAGCACCATGAGTTGATGGACGGAACGGGTTTTCCGAACCGGCTGCGGGGCGAGCAGATTCACCTCTACTCGCGCATCCTGGCCGTATCTGATTTCTTCGACAACCTGATCACCGGCAAAGCCGGAAAAAGACTGCTCCCCCACCAAGCCTACGAGGTGGTCCTAGCCCAATCGGGCACGAAGTTCGACCACAATGTGGTCGCCTCCTTTGTCCGCCACATCGCCCTCTACCCGAACGGCAGCACCGTTTTGCTAACGACGAACGAAACGGGCATCGTCGTGGCCCAGACCGCCTCTCCCGCCCGACCGATCGTCCGCGTTTTCCGCAAACACACGGACGACAAGGTAGACTTCAAAGAGTATGACATGACAAAGGACTTGACTGTCTTTATCAAGGAGGTCATCGACTGAAGCCATGAGCAAGACAACAGCCCCATCGCCTCCTACAGGAGGGGATGGGGCTTGCTTTTTGCCGCAGATGGCTCACGGAAAATGGCGCAGCCTGTTCAATCAGCTCTGTAGCGTCGATGAGAGGGGTAACGGTTAGGGGCAGTTGCAGAAGGGGTTAGCGGCATTCACCGTCAGCACCTCTTCACGACCGACAACGATGCAGGCCTTGACGATCGCTTGCAGTTCCAAACCAACAACCAGCGCTTCCCCTACCACCGGCAACAGTTGGACCGGTTGAGAGACCACCGCTTCTAAGGCAATGTCATGCTTCTGAACAATGTCGCCCGGTTGGGCGCCAGGGCACTCGACAATTCCTTCAAAGGGGATCTCGATAAGGGGAATCGTGATCGGCAATACCACCCCGAGGATCGTGATCGTCACCGATACGGGAACGACACCCATGTTGACGACTTTTCCCGGCAGTACCGTGGTCGTCCGGATTTCCGGATTGCCCGTCGGGACGACTGTCACGTTCACGATATCGGCAAGGGCCGGCACTGTCGGCAGGGGAATTATTACGTCACCTGTTTCTTGCACACATTGCTGACAAAGCACCCGGAGCGACTTCAGGTTTTGCGGAAAAAAGGTCGCTTGTTGAATCTGGTTCACAAATGCCATTTGCGCATCCTCCTCTTGATTGTCTCTTTTCAGGATGTAGGTGAGATGTATCATCTCACCTATTTAAACGATATGGAAAAAAGCGCCAGTTCGATATTGTTTCCTCTGCTTTTTTATCTTTTTCCCAACAAAAAAAGGCCCGGCAACAGCCAAGCCCTTTTTCCTCGACACAAGGTGGTCATATTAACAAAAGGTTTCCGCCGCGTTGACCTTCAATATCCGCTCCGAAGCAACAACGAGGCAAAGATGCAACGCCACCTTCAGGATGAGGTGCAGCGTTAAGACGCCAATCCGTAAGTATCTGTACCGGATTGATGCTGAACCCTTCAATTTGCACGTCATGTTTCTGCACGATATCCCCAGGGCTGGCGCCTGGGCAATCAATCACGCCTTGAAAGGGGATCTCCAGCAGTTGAATGGCGACGATGTTGTCGACGAGCAGGCGGACCGGCACGACACCTTGGTTGATCACCTTGTTCGGCAATACAGTGACCGCCCGCAACTGCGGCGGGCCGACCCGTTCCAACCGCACCATTTGGTTGAGCTTTCCCGTCTGCACATCGAGGGTGACACCCGCCGGTGCCGGTACCATCAGATCGCCGATCTCTTGCACGAACTTTTGGCAGATCACCTTGGGCACCTTGATCCGCTGGTCAAAAAACCGGTCATCAATAAAGTCAAAGGAATGGGACACTGTGATCGGACTCCTCTCCACAGGCAATCTTCATTCTGCTTCAATATATGGGAGAGGCATCCCTGAGGTTCCTCTGCATCTGCTCTTAATCATGCCATTGGCCACAGTCCGGATCGCTTTCCTGATGAACAGGGATGGTGATGACTTCTTCTCTGGCGATGACCATCTTCACATCCAATATGGCTTTGAGGATCAAGTTCACCACATTGCCCGCTGTCCCTGTCGTCGAATTGGCCGGTACGGCAAAGACGCTCAGGGCGCTGATACAAACCTTTTCCTGAATGTCATCGTCCGGCTGGATGCCTTTGCATTCTAGAACCGTCTGAACAGGAATGCATATTTTCTTCTCAAAGCCTTTTCTCACATCAGGACATGGTGCCGGATCATTGTCCTTCACAATCAGTTTGACACAGATAATCCCTTCGTTGATGACCATATCGTTGATGATCTTCGGTTGCAGTTGAGGCTCTCCAAAGGGCTCAAGCTCGACAGATGCGGTCAATTGGCCTGTATGGGGATCCAGCCCCACACCCACTGGCGCCGGGATGGTCAGGTCGGCCACCTTTTTGACTTCTTTTTCCGCAACGACAACCATCGCCTTGATTCGCTTGCTTTTCGGCCTCGGTTGTGGTGGGCAAGGGTGGGGCGGGCAGTATTGGGACGGGTAGGACTCGGGATAATATGGATTCCCATGATGCGGGTAGGCAAGCCGGGGATGAGCCTGCTCCATCGATGGTGGCTGTCGAAGGGCATGCGAAGGGGCACAGACGCCCTTGTCCGCCGGCGACCCATCGCTGCTGACGGCGGTGCAGATTTTTTTGGGCGACTTGGCATAGTAGACGTTCTTATGCACCCATCATTCCTCCTTTCGCTTTGGACGATGATGGAAACTCCTCACTCGAGGGCTTATCTCATCGTTTTTCCACTTACAACCACTATATCGTTCCTTATCTGCGGCGGTGACTCGGTCAACAGCCCCGATTCCAGCGCATCGAGGGAGATCATGAGAAACTTCCGCTGTAATCCTCCTGTCACGGTAATGACCAATGCGGCGATGAATATTCCGCTCGAAAAAAGCATTTGCACAATGCCATTGTGCCAAGCGGTACCACGAAAATACACCTTTACCATGAGGGGCAACAGCGTTCCCATCGGCACAAGACAATCGCCATCATCGGCTCGGCCATGGAAGCAAGGCGGAGCCTGTTTGCACCGTGATCCACCAAAGGATCGAAAACTGCACCGCCTGGGAACTTAAAATCGAAATCGCCTGACCGGCGTACATGGTGAAAAAGAGGCTTTTTCCACGCTCTCGCCTTATCCACTTAGGCCTTCCTTTCCAGACAATCGACGATCACTTTGGCGCAATCGCGCGCCCCGTTTTCAGAGGCCATATGGGTTGCCAGCGCCTTTGCGCTAGCAACGACGTGATCGTTGTGGACAGAACGAATGGCCTCGGCCAGGTTGTCGGCAGTCAGCTTTTTGACGGGAATCGGCTTGGCGCCTACACCCAGATCATGGGCGCGATGGGCCCAGGCAAACTGATCGTTGGCAAAGGGAATAATGATGCTCGGCACACCGGCTTTGAATCCGGCTGCCGTTGTTCCGGCGCCGCCGTGATGACAGACGGCCGACACCCGTTCAAACAACCAGGAGTGGGGGATGCTGTCGACCGCGAATACATGGTCCGGCAGATCTGGCCATTCGCCCATGCCGCAGAGGATGCCGCGCCTGCCGCTTTTCGCGAGCGCTTCGATCACCAGCGTGGACATGGCGTCTTTCTCATCCCTATCAAAGACACTGCCGAAGCCGATATAGACCGGCTTTTCTCCGGCTTGCAAAAAACGCGTCAATGCCTCGGAAGGCTGATAGTCGGTAGGCTCCTCGACGAACCAATAGCCGCTTTGGTGAATGTGTGAATTCCAGTCGCTCGGTCGGGGGAAGACATAGTTGCTGCAGGAAATCACCGCAGGATGCCCCTTGTCGCTGTGACGCTCAAAAGGACAGCCAAATTGACGGGGCACTGCGCCAAACTGTTCTTTCCAAAAGCCTTTGACTGCGTCCTTCGAGGCCAACCACAGCATTCCTTGCAGCATCGAATAGCTGAAGGCGTTGATGATCCGGTTCGACTTCATCCGTCCATACATAACGACAGAGGTCTGCTCCCCTGTTTTGTGCATCGGGAAAGGCGAAGCGAGGACGGCAGGGATGCCTAGCTTTTCGGCGGCAAAGTACCCCATCGTCACCCCGGGGTGATAGACGATGCATTCGCTTCCCTCACAGGCGGAATAGAATTCCTGGGCCATGTAGATCCCATACTTTTTCATCTTGTTAAAGGCGAGCAGCATCTTCAGTGGATTGTCCGCCCCTTGGGCTTGCTTCAGCATCGCCTTGTCGACGTTGAGCGATTCAAAATCCGCCTGGATGGGATAAAAATCGATGCCGTAACTGCCTATGAAGCTTTCAAAACTCCGAATCCCTGTGATGCGCACGTCTTTTCCCAGTTTTTTCAGTTCCAAGGCCAGCGCAATATAGGGTTGAAAATCACCGCGAGAGCCGGAACAAAGAATTGTAATCATGTTTCCACGCTCCTCTTGTATTGACCAACAACGTGTTGTACATTGATAGTCTAGCGGCGTTGCACTGAAGCATCAACCAACAATGCCATGGCAAGTGTCGGATGTTCTGAAGACAAGAGATGAATCGACAACAAGAAGGGCTTCAAGCCATGTTCAGGAGTTGAAAAAATGAACAAACAACCGGAAGCGACGGCGCAGACCCGGCAAAACCTCATCGATGCCTTTTGGTCCCTCTACGGCGAAAAGAGAATCGAGAAGATCACCGTCAAAGAAATCACCGCGAGAGCCGGCTATAACCGGGGAACCTTTTACGAGTATTTCCAAGACGTCTATGATGTGCTGGAGCAAATTGAACAGTCGCTGATCCCGTCGATGGATGAATTGCCGCCCATCACCATGCAGCATCAACAAATGGGCATGCCCCTCGACCTGTTCCTGCATCTCTTTGAACAAAACAGCAAATACTACGCTGTTCTGCTGGGCGACAAGGGCGACCCGGCTTTTGCCAGCAAGCTGAAAAATGCGACAAAGCCTGCTATCAAGCAGGCTTTGGCTGAAACACATGATATTGACCCCATCGAACTCGACTTCATTCTGGAGTATGTACTTTCCGCCATGATCGGCATCATGAGTTACTGGTACCGGCGGGACAAAGTGCTGCCGGCAGAGGACTTGATTGCGCTCATGCATGATCTGATGGAGAACGGCGTGACGAGGCGGTTGTCAAGGTCACAATAGCATTGCCCCCTATGGTAGCGTGAAATGCTACCGTAGGGGGCGCTTTTTTTTGCTGTCGGCAAGTTGGGCAACGGGAGGACATGGAGTTCATAGGCGCTGACGGCCACGGCTTGTGGAAATTAGTGGTTACCCGTTCACTCATGAAACAGTCTTAAGAAATCTTAAGACTTTTTTAAGCGGTAGCTTAAGATTTGTATTTTATACTTTTGTACCATGATAGAAAACAGGAGGAAGTGTAAAATGGAAATTGCTAATTTTGTAAAACAATACGTTAAAAATCCGAGTACTGTAGGTGCTATAGCTCCCAGTTCTGAAAAATTAGCAAATAGTATGGTGGAGGATGTTAATTTTTTAAATGCAACCTGCATTATTGAATATGGACCAGGTACTAGGGTTTTTACAGAAAAAATATTGAACAAGAAGAAAGACAGTACTCTATTTATAGCTATAGAGTATAACAAAGATTTTTACGAAATATTAAAAGAGAAGTTTAAAAAAGAGAAAAACTTTATACTTATAAATGGTTCGGCAGAATATTTAAAAGAATATCTCAAGGAATACAGTATAAGTAAGGTTGACTATATAGTATCAGGACTTCCCTTTGCAAGCTTGCCTGATTATATGGGAAACAGTATACTAAAGGTTACAAAGGAAATTCTAATCGATGAGGGAGAATTTATTGCTTTTCAATATACACTATTTAAGACGAAGTTATTTAAATCCTATTTTAACGACATTAAGATAAGAAAAGTATTATTAAATTTACCACCAGCCTATGTTTTCAGATGCAAAAATAAGTAAAATAGGGTGATTGGTTTGAACGAGAAGATACTTATAGTAGACGACGATACTGAAATTAGAAAAGTTGTATCGATTTATTTGAAAAATGAAGGTTACGAAGTTGTAGAAGCAGAAGATGGATATATAGCTTTAGATATTATAAAAAAGGATTCTGTGGATTTAGTGCTTTTAGATATAATGATGCCTCAAATTAACGGAATAGAGCTTTGTAATGAAATAAGAAAAAGTTACATTATGCCAATTATTTTTCTATCAGCAAAAGAGGGGGAAATAGACAAAATATTAGGTCTGTCCTCAGGAGCAGAAGATTATATAACAAAGCCTTTCAGTCCAGTAGAATTAATCGCAAGGATAAAATCACAGCTTAGAAGATATAAAAGATATAATCAAACAACCTCCGATAAAAAAATCATGGAAATTGGAAACCTAAGAATAGATACGGAAAGAAGACAAGTTTTTATAGGAAAACAGGAAGTTGCACTTACTGCAAAAGAATTTGATATTTTAGAGCTTCTAATAAAAAACAAGGGTATTGTCATGAGCATACCTAAAATATATGAAACTGTATGGGGAGAGGAATTTTTTAAATCTGACAATACAGTTATGGTTCACATCACTAATATAAGACAAAAGATAGAAGATGATCCTAAAAACCCTATATATATAAAAACCGTTTGGGGAGTGGGTTATAAGATATGAGAAATTTTATTGGAGGCAAATTAAGTGTTAAGTTATTTATTACAATAGTAATTAGCTTTTTCTTAGCACTTTTTTTCGCTATAGTATTTGGAAGATACACAGTTTATAGGTATGTATTAAGTCATCAAGATAATTTAGATGTAGCCATTTATAATATTTTAGTTGGATCAATGTTTATTGTGGGAATTGTGACTTTTGTAATATCTTTTTATTTAATGATACACAAAGAGATACAATATATAAAATATATATCAAAAAAGGTTGAAGAGATATCAAAAGGAAACATAGGATATACTATAGAGGTTAAAGGTAAAGACGAAGTTGCTGAACTTTGTAAAAGTATTAATAGTATGTCTTTAGAATTAAAAGAGAAATTTGATAGAGAAAGAGAAAATGAAAAAATAAAAAATGATTTGATAACTAATATTTCTCATGATTTAAGAACTCCCCTTACATCACTTATAGGCTATATAGAAATCATAAAAAATAAACAATATAAGGATGAAAAGATCATGGAGGAATATATAAAATCATCTTACAATACATCAGTAAAAATGAAAAAATTAATTAAT
The DNA here is from genome assembly GCF_057715735.1 of Heliomicrobium sulfidophilum. NCBI lineage: Bacteria > Bacillati > Bacillota > Clostridia > Eubacteriales > Heliobacteriaceae > Heliomicrobium > Heliomicrobium sulfidophilum. Next base: position 1,674,798 of record NZ_JBVTZZ010000005.1, on the reverse strand, counting down.
GAGCTTTTTGAATACACAAAGCTTTGTGATTTGGATTTTAAATTAAATAAAGAAAAAATAAATTTATCTCCAATTATTTCTCAAATAACAGGAGAATATATACCCTTATTTGAACAAAATGATTTAATATTAGAACTAAAAAACGAATATGAAGAACTTAATGTAAACATTGATGTAGATAGATTTATAAGAGTCTTGGATAATCTTTTATTTAATGCTTTGAAATATGCATATAGTCAGTCCGTTGTTTTAGTTCAAACCAAAAAGGTGGAAGGAAAAATTAAAATAACAGTCCAAAACAAGGGGGATAATATACCTAAAGAGGAGTTAGATAAAATATTTGATAAGTTCTATAAAATTGATAAATCAAGAAAAAATAGTTTAAATGGAAGTGGTATAGGACTGTCTATAGCAAAAAAGATAGTGGAACTACACGGAGGGAAGATCTGGGTTGAGTGCGAAAAAAATAATATAAGTTTTAATGTTTTAATTTGAAATATTAAACAAATTTAAAGACTTACTCAATTGTAGGTCTTATTTTTATCCCCAAAATGAAATTAAGAAAGGACCTTGCAGAGTCACATCCATCCGCGGGCTTTTGCCTGAAGTGCCACCGTGAGATACGGAGAGTCATTCGCCAATGCACGAACTGCATATTACCCTCGGAACAAGGGGATGGAAGGCCCTTTATGGACCTGATGCCTCATCGCGCAAACGTGGCTTACTATCCCCATTACATACACTTGGTGAACGTAGGCGACAATTTGATAAGCATCCTGTCAGGGTATAGGGATCATGAGCGCGACAGAATCCTAACGGCGGACTATCTTGGAGTGGGAAGACCGTCTACCGACGAAGGTCATGACCCGGTAGCAGAAGAGTATGCCGCCGAATTATTCCCAGCAACGCTCGAAGGTCTCGCAAAGGCTGGCGGTGGTAAAAGGCGTCGCTCGCCATTCCAGGTATCTGTAGCGAGAATGGGACAGGGTTGCGTCAAAGCCGTAGACGCGGACTTTCCGACTACTCTCTGTGGTGGCCCAGGCGAAACCGAGATCGACTTGAACTTGTTGGCCCATGGGCGGGTCCACGACGGCCTGGTATTGGCGCTCATGATGGCGCGGTTTCGGCAGACCGTGCTTTTGCGGCAGTTTGCTCAGAAACCGACGCAATGTCCGTTCGCTTTCCCGGTACTCGGCGTAATGTTGTTTTAGCCGGTCGTGAATCTGGGCTGCGCTGAGATCGGGGTGTTCCGTTAACCAATGAACGAGGATGTCGGTGTAGGGATCGTGCTTGTTTTTCCGCGTCGTGGCTGCTGACCGGCAGCTTGTGAAATCATCCGGGGTCATTCGCCAATACTTCCGCACGGTCTTGATATTCACGTCGAGAAAACGGGCCACCTGGGAAGGCTTCAGTCCGTGATCTTTTTGGTTGCAACCAACTGCGCACCCCTCCACCGCGCGGTAGTAAAAGTTTCGCGACAAAACAATACTTCCGCCACGGCGGAAACGGAGAGGTATTCACGCGTTTCGGTATCCAATAGAAATGGCCTCTTTCATTGATACTCAATACTCAGGGAAATATGTAGACGTAAAAATCCCTGCCCTGTTATCAGATTGCCATTTCCCATGGTTTTGAATACACCGACTTGCCGGGGTTAACTCACCTGGAGCAAAGCCCTTGGAAGATTCTTTTTTAACGACCGATGAATGTTGACATCAAGGGCTTCGGTTACAGGCTACCCATTCCCAAGGGGAATTGAATCATCGTTATCCGCGTGAATTACAGGCTTTACCGGAAGGCACTCACCGGCCGATCGGCCCGCTTTGCACATTCTTGATTGGTCACAACAATGCGCGTCTCCCCCATGCCCATGGTGCTCTTATAGCCCACGCCGCTGTATTCAGCAAAGCGCGCCAGCGCATTGAAGAGGATGGGACTGACGGGATTCATCGTGGCGAATTCAAAGACCACATCGCCAGCAAAACCGATGATCTTGTAACGATCAAACTGGTAGAGATCAGTGCGGATATTGTGCTTGCGGATTCGGATCGCCGCAAATTCATCCGCCAGGGTTTCTGGAAAGGGCAATGGACTGTATTGGTTCCAGCGGCGAAGGAGGCTGCCGAAAACCAATTCCGGAATGGGTAGTACCACCTGGGTACCCCGCTGTCGAAAACTGGTCGGCGTGAGAAAGCGAAAATGAATCGGGTTCCGACACTCCGATTCCGTGTACAACTCCTCATAGGTTTTTTTCATAATCCGGATATTGCGGATAACAAGGGGCGCGTTTCCAATCCGGACCGCCCTCCCCTCCCATTCAACCGCCGCCCGGTCGATCACCTCGCTCAGTCGTTGATCCAGTGAGCGGATGGTGAACCGCCATCGGCGGCCTTCGTTTTGTCCAGTCCCCTCTTTTGGGGAGGTCGACGGATCATCGGGAGGAGTGTTCAAGACTGGACGCTGTGCGACGCTTCGCAGCGTCGAGATGGAAAACGGTTTTCCTTCTTGAGCGTGGATCGCCGTCGCCAAGTCAGGGTTGGCGCTTTTGAGCAGTTCGAAAAACATGCCGTGAAGTTTTTCTCCGCCTTCTTCCCAGATTGTTGTTGTTGCGGCGCTTCCAGTTCGAAAATCGCGTTGAGAAGCAATTTGTCATCTCCTTTCTTTATCAGACTGTTCGGTGGTTGTGCTGCACGTTTTCGGTCAATCGTTTATGACGGTTCGGAGATTAGATCTTACACCCTACAAACAGAAACGATGCCTGCTTTCCATTCTCGACATCGTTTGTGGAATCATAACCATTTGTTTTTTCTTATTCTATCGGATGGTGGAGGACTGCCACCCTCTTCACACTTCACACACGGCGTCGGGAAAGGGAGCGTAATTTTACTTCATGTTCTCCAATAATGGCTGTAATAGACCGTTGGTCTTCCAGCACATCGTCTATCTTTTGATTAATCGTTTTGAGCGTCCCCTTTATATCATCTTCCTGGCTCCGTTCCAGGCGATCAAATCGACGACTCATTTCTTGCTTGAGTAAATTTATTTCACCGCGTATTTCGCTTTCAAGACGCTGCTGCCCATCTTTTAACTCCCGTAGTTCCTGAAGCACGAGGTTTTGGAACGCGTTATCGTTCACAGAGAGCCCCCCTAAGGCATTTAAACTGTTCGGCTGTTTCATGTATATCATGTTTAGTTAATCGAACTTACCCTTACACTGAGCCTGTTAAAAATAACATGTAACCAAATGAATAATTGTTTCCTGTCTCCGTTATGCACACCTGACGGACCCCGTCCATCCTTATTCATCTCGATTCCCTGCGGGAATTATCGTCTTCTGATACGGGCGCATCCTGGGCATTGACAAATGGGGCAGGACGTATTTATTTCAATTCCCTACGGGAATTATCGTCTTCTGATACTTCCAAGAGACAGGCTGCTCCGTGATCTTGGCGGGTAATTTCAATTCCCTACGGGAATTATCGTCTTCTGATACGTTGGCATCTACCAGCATCAGCGCCTCATCATGAAATTTCAATTCCCTACGGGAATTATCGTCTTCTGATACCGAGTGCGATACAACGGAGTGATGGGCACGGTGCGGTTCGTATTTCAATTCCCTACGGGAATTATCGTCTTCTGATACGCGAAGAAAGAGTCGCGGAAAAGCGACCTTATCGGGATTTCAATTCCCTACGGGAATTATCGTCTTCTGATACTCGACACGGCAATTGCCAACCTCCGCGCTGAGATATTTCAATTCCCTACGGGAATTATCGTCTTCTGATACGCCGGCGAACAGTGGCAAAAACGGAATCTGTGACTTTTCATTTCAATTCCCTACGGGAATTATCGTCTTCTGATACTCCGAATCCGCTTGCGCTCACTCGCACCGCCAGGATTTCAATTCCCTACGGGAATTATCGTCTTCTGATACTTGGAGGGCGCCTACGCGCCTTTTGCTGCCAACAATTTCAATTCCCTACGGGAATTATCGTCTTCTGATACCCCCGGCCATAGGGCGGGTTCATCCAGCAGGCGCCAACCCATTTCAATTCCCTACGGGAATTATCGTCTTCTGATACGGCGCGCCTTTCTAGCCCTTATCCCATAAGCCTTCCCGACCTCGTTTGCGAGCGAGTCCAATTTAAGCCCACAACTCATTGACCTTTCACCGCCTTAATCCCCGCAAACCCTTGATTTCATTGGATCGAGCGACACCAGGGTTTTCTACCGACCTGCGTCGCTCGCGAGAAGATCTCCGATCAGCCCCTATCAGGAAGACCTATCGTCGTAGCATTCCCGCTAAACATGCTCCCCTATCGATGTGACCAATTCACTCAAATTTACAGCAGTCATCCACCTGGGCCATCGCAGTGATACGCAAACCGACGAAAGAGGGAACCCCGACCGGCTTTTTATCTCTTCTACAGAATCTTCCACGATTCCTGCTTCCGCCTACGCAAAGCCGTATTGCCTGAGCCATCGAAAGAAAAACAGGCTAGAGAGCATTTGTCCCATAGCCTGTTTTTCTTGAAAAACGTTCGGATTTAGGAGCGCAAGCTCTCCAGCCTACCCCCGCAGCCCCGCCTTCTGCTCCATGATCGCACGCACCTTCAGCGGCAGTCCGAAGAGGTTGATGAAGCCTTCGGCGTCTTTCTGGTTGTAGACTTCATCGCGGCCGAAGGTGGAGAATTCCTCGTTGTAGAGGGAGTAGGGCGACTTGGCGCCGGCGGGGGTGGCGCTGCCCTTGTAGAGCTTCATGCGCACGGTGCCGGTGACGGTTTCCTGGGTCACGTTGACGAAGGCGTCGAGGGCTTCTCTGAGGGGGTGGTACCAGACGCCGTCATAGACGAGTTCGACGTAGCGGAGGGCGACCTGCTCCTTGTAGTGCATGGTGGCCCGGTCGAGGCAGAGGTACTCCAGTTCGCGGTGGGCGGCGTAGAGGACGGTGCCGACCGGGGTTTCGAAGACACCGCGGGACTTCATGCCGACGAGGCGGTTTTCCACCATGTCGCAGATGCCCACGCCATGGGCGGCGGCGATGGCGTTCAGTTTTTCGATCACCTCGACGGGGCCGAGGGCCTCGCCGTTCAGTTTGTCAGGAATGCCCTTTTCAAACTCCAGTTCGACGTACTCCGGCTTGTCCGGCGCTTGTTCGGGCGCGGTGCAGATCATGAAGAGATCGTTCTGGGGCTCGTTCCAGGGATCTTCCAGGTCGGCCCCTTCGTGGCTCAGGTGCCAGAGGTTGCGGTCCATCGAGTAGGGACGGTCTTTTTTGACGGGCACGGGGATGTTGCGGGCGTTGGAGTCGATGGCATCTTCGCGGGAGCGGATTTCGGTGAACAGGCTGTAGAGATTGGCGCGCAAATCGCCCGGCTTGACCGAACTTGGATGCGGTAAGGTTCCAGAAGGTGTTTAGGGGGCAAAGTAAAAAGGCCAGGCAACGGAAAGCCGTCCCTGGTCTTCGTACATTTCTGCCATACCTCGGGCATTCCCTTGCCGGATGTGAAGTCGGTGAGGGGGTAGGTTTTGGGGTTGGGCGATGGTTGGAAATGCAAGTTGAGTACCTCCGAGATTGCATTTTTTGTCATCGGAAATGGCTGCTATAAAGAGCCTTACCTTTTAACTTCGTGGACAGTACTCGTGCAATATCCAGATTCCATAGTTTTACCTGTAAATACAGCGACTGGAATCAACATTCTCAGCCTATAACAAATTATTCTTGATAGTTATTTGAAGACCTTCTGGATATTTGATTGCACTTCTCGATCAAAGGTTACGAGTAGCCAAATCCTATAACCGGAATGATTGCAAACGTAGTTCTTTCTAGCAATAATATACATAATTGGGTCAGTGACCAAACCGAAATACCGGACTTCAATTCATACAGCCTCATGATCAAATATTGTCATTTCGCCCGTCTGCGGACATTTGTAAATCAAACGTTTTGAAAGCCCGTGTAAAGCATGAGCGATTTTGAGGTACATCCAAATCGGGGCTTTGCCCGTAAGGATTACCTCGTTCCCTTCTCCAACCATATGCTTAGCCTTATCTATATAATCGGAAAGTTCATCCACACGGGCAATTTCGGAATAAAATAGACTTAAATCTATTGTTATACGGTCGCCATAAAATACGCGCTCGCCTATTTCTCGTAGTAAAACCTCAATTTTTGCTACTAGGTTAACTGTATCTTTGTTAACCGAACTAGCGTCTCTTGCATCAATATTCATTCCACAATGAGCAACATCATTACGAAGAGTTTGCACTTCATTCCACAATTTTGCGATTTCTTTATCAAAATTTATAAACGGTAATGGGTTTCTTTGCTCTGTTAATTCACAATGTCTTGTTTCGGCACTTTTCTTTTCGTTCTTCTGTTTATTCGCCATCCAACCCAAACATTGTTCGTAAGGGTCTCGTTCTCTTTTGTCGAACCACTTCCATTCATTTGTACTTTTTTGGGGATTACTTAACATAAGCCAACTTACTAACCACTCACGACTTTGTGTGATTGCTTGGACAATCAGTCCTTTATCGACACAAAACTTAATAATATTTAGTTGGGCGCTTAGATTGTCTTGATTCACTCAAAAATTGCAGCGGTTATCTATAAGTCAGGCCATTCCTATAATATCTAAACGACGAAAAGGAGTCCCGACTAGGTTTTTTATCCTTTCTACAGATTCTTTCACAATTCCTGCTTACGCCTAAGCAAAACCGTAATGCCAGAGCTAACGATAGAAAAACAGGCTAAGGAGCGATTTGTTCCCTAGCCTGTTTTTATTAAAAACATACGGATTTACAAAACTATCCGTTCTTTCCGTTGCTAATAACACTATTAAACGTAAGCTTTCTAGGTTACCCCCGCAACCCCGCCTTCTGCTCCATGATCGCCCGCACCTTCAGCGGCAGGCCGAAGAGGTTGATGAAGCCTTCAGCATCCTTCTGGTTGTAGACTTCGTCGCGGCCGAAGGTGGAGAATTCCTCGTTGTAGAGGGAGTAGGGCGACTTGGCGCCGGCGGGGGTGGCACTGCCCTTGTAGAGCTTCATGCGCACCGTGCCGGTGACGGTTTCCTGGGTCACGTTGACGAAGGCGTCGAGGGCTTCTCTGAGGGGATGGTACCAGACGCCGTCATAGACGAGTTCGGCGTAGCGGAGGGCGACCTGCTCCTTGTAGTGCATGGTGGCCCGGTCAAGGCAGAGGTACTCCAGTTCGCGGTGGGCGGCGTAGAGGACAGTGCCGGCCGGGGTTTCGTAGACGCCGCGGGACTTCATGCCGACGAGGCGGTTTTCCACCATGTCGCAGATGCCCACGCCATGGGCGGCGGCGATGGCGTTCAGCTTTTCGATCATCTCGACGGGGCCGAGAGCCTCGCCGTTCAGCTTGACGGGGATGCCCTTTTCAAACTCGATTTCCACGTACTCCGGCTTGTCCGGCGCTTGTTCGGGGGCGGTGCAGATCATAAAGAGGTCGTTCTGGGGCTCGTTCCAGGGATCTTCCAGGTCGGCCCCTTCGTGGCTCAGGTGCCAGAGGTTGCGGTCCATCGAATAGGGGCGGTCTTTTTTGACGGGCACGGGGATGTTGCGGGCGTTGGCGTAGTCGATGGCGTCTTCGCGGGAGCGGATGTCCCATTCGCGCCAGGGGGCGACGATCTTGAGGTCAGGGGCCAGGGCTTTGACGGTCAGCTCAAAGCGGACCTGGTCGTTGCCCTTGCCGGTGGCGCCGTGGGCGATGGCTTCGGCCCCTTCGGCGCGGGCGATCTCGACGAGGCGCTTGGCGATCAGGGGACGGGCGAAGGAGGTGCCGAGGAGGTATTTGCCTTCATAGACGGCGCCTGCTTTCAGAGTCGGCCAGATGAAGCCGGTGACGAACTCTTCTTTCACGTCTTCGATGTAGAGCTTGGTGGCGCCCGTTTTGATCGCTTTTTCGTTCAGGGGGGCCAGTTCTTCCCCTTGGCCCAGGTCGGCGGCCATGGCGATGACTTCGTAGCCGTAGTTTTCTTTCAGCCAGGGGATGATGATCGATGTATCAAGGCCGCCCGAGTAGGCCAGGACGATTTTCTTGGACATTGAAACGATCTCCTCTCATGTATCCGCGTCAGTTTCATCTTGTAGTTTCGTCATGATGGGTTGGATTTTCAAGCGTTTGGACTTTATGCGTTTGGCTCTTTAAGAGTCAGCATCGTAACGGGATGCGTCTTAAGGGCTACGTCTTTAAGGGGTTGTAATCTAAAGGGACTCTGTCGATTATTGTTTTGTCTCCAAAGGATGCCAGCGCAGCCCCTTCTCCCCTACATCACCGACGCCATGATCGCCTTCTGGGCGTGGAGGCGGTTTTCGGCCTCGTCGAAGACGGCTGACTGGGGTCCTTCGATGACCTCGTCGGTGATCTCTTCGCCCCGGTGGGCCGGCAGGCAGTGCAGGACGATGGCTTTGGGGTGGGCTACTTTCATGATTGTACCATTAATCATAAAACCTTGGAAGGCTTGGGCGCGCTTCTGGGCTTCGCCCTCCTGGCCCATGGAGGCCCAGACGTCGGTGTAGAGCACGTCGGCGTCTTTGGAGGCCGCCACGGGGTCGCTCATCAATGTGATCGAGCCGCCGTGGGCTTTGGCGTCTTCCGTGGCCAGGCGGACGATTTCCGGGTCGGGGCGGTAGGCTTCGGGGGTGCAGATGACCACGTCCATGCCGGCTTTCGCGCCGCCGAACATCAGTTCATGGGCCATGTTGTTGCCGTCGCCGATGAAAGTCATCTTCAATCCGTCGGTCTTGCCCTTGTATTCGACGACGGTCATCAGGTCGGCCAGAACCTGGCAGGGGTGCAAGAGGTCGGTGAGGCCGTTGATGACGGGGATGTCGGCGTATTGGGCCAGTTCGGTCACATCAGAGTGGGCGAAGGTGCGGATCATGATGCCGTCGACGTAGCGGGAGAGGACGCGGGCCGTGTCTTTGATCGGCTCGCCCCGGCCCAGTTGGATGTCGGCGGAGCTTAAGAACAGGGCGTTGCCGCCGAGCTGGTACATACCCACCTCAAAGGAGACGCGGGTGCGGGTGGAGCTTTTGGTGAAGATCATGCCCAGCGTCTTGCCGGCCAGGTAGTGATGGGGGACGCCGGCCTTTTGCAGGGCCTTCAGTTCCCGGGCCAGGTTGATGAAGTAGAAGATCTCGTCGCGGCTGAAGTCGTGGAGGGAGAGAAAGTCCCTGCCCTTCATGGCCGGGTCGAGTTTAGGAAGTTGTGCCGTCGTCATGGTGATTTCCTTCTTTCTTACGAGGTTCCGGTTCGATGCCGGGTCTTATTGGGGATAGGGCTTTTCGGGGATGGGGGCTTTTTTGGGGGACGGGCTTTACAAGGATTGCGTCATGTCATATGCGATGGGCCTTAGGGGGATTGCTCATGTCACACGCGATGGCCCTAGGCGAATCGCGTCATGTCACACGCATCGCTGTTTGCTTTTTGGCAGTAGCGTTTTTTTCCTATACCACCCGCAGGGCCTCCACCCGGGCGCTCCACTCGGCCGAGTTGGCCTCCTGGAAGGTGCCCATGGAGTGGAAGTTCGGCGGGTCGCCTTCGCGGATCATGCGGATCGTCTCCAGGAGCGCCCAGGCGGTGTCCAGCGAGGTGAGGCAGGGGACGCGGTATTCTGAGGCGGCGCGGCGGATCCGGAAACCGGTCCGGCCGGCCACTTTGCCTTTGGTGGGGGTGTTGATGATCAACTGGACGGCGCCGTCTTTGATCTGGTCGAGGACGGTCTGGACCGCGTAGGCGCTGGCATCGATGGAGGTGACGGCCAGACCGCTCTCGCGCAGGGCTTCGGCCGTCCCTTTCGTGGCGGCGACGCGAAAGCCCAGGTCGGCGAATTCGCGGATCAGGCCGGCGATCTCCTCTTTGTCCCGCTCAGCCACGGAGACGATCAGGTTGCCGCCGGTGGGGATTTTCATGCCTGCCGCCGTCATGGCCTTGTAGAGGGCCGAAGGCAGTTCAAAGTCGACGCCCATGACTTCGCCTGTCGATTTCATCTCCGGTCCCAAGGAGATGTCCACGTCTGTCAGCTTTTCAAAGGAGAAGACGGGCGCTTTGACGATCGTGTAGGCCGTTTCGGGCCAAAGGCCGCCGCCGTAGCCCATCTGGGCCAGGGTCTTGCCGAGCATGACCTCGACGGCCACCTTGATCATGGGGACGCCGGTCACTTTGGAAAGGATCGGCACGGTCCGGGAGGCCCGGGGGTTGACCTCCAGGACGTAGACCTTGCCCTGGCCGTCGACGACGTACTGGATGTTCAAGAGGCCGATGACGCCGAGGGCTTTGGCGATGCGCAATGTGTAGTCGACGATGGTGTCCCGCTCTTCCCTTTTCAAGGACTGGGGCGGGTAGACGGCCATGGAGTCGCCCGAGTGGACGCCGGCCCGCTCGATGTGTTCAAAGATGCCGGGGATCAGGGTGTCATTGCCGTCGCTGATGGCGTCGACCTCCACCTCGCGGCCCCGGATGTATTTGTCGACCAGGATAGGGTGTTTCGGGCTGATGCGGACTGCCGTTTCCATGTAGGATACCAGGTCTTTGACGTTTTCCACCACTTCCATGGCCCGGCCGCCGATGACGTAGCTGGGGCGGACGAGGACCGGGAAGCCCAGTTCTTCGGCGATGGCCTTCGCTTCGTCGGCGCTGGTGGCGGAGCGGCCTTCCGACTGGGGGATGGCGAGGCGCTTTAAAAGGGCCTCGAATTTTTTGCGGTCTTCGGCGGCGTCGATGCCCTCCAAGGAGGTGCCCAGGATGGGGACGCCGTGTTCGGCGAGGCCCGCCGCCAGGTTGATGGCCGTCTGGCCGCCGAACTGGACGACGACGCCGCGCGGTTTTTCCTTGTCGACGATGTTGAGGACATCCTCTAAGGCCAGGGGCTCGAAGAAGAGCTTGTCGGCTGTGTCAAAGTCGGTGGAGACCGTCTCGGGGTTGTTGTTGATGATGATCGATTCAACGCCGGCGCTGTGGAGCGCCCAGGCGGCGTGGACGGAGCAGTAGTCAAACTCGATGCCCTGGCCGATGCGGATGGGGCCGGAACCGAGGACGATCACCTTCTCCCCTGTCGTCTCACGGACCTCGTCCTCTTCCTCGTAGGTGGAGTAGTAGTAGGGCGTCAATGCCTCAAACTCGGCGGCGCAGGTATCGACCATCTTGTAAGTGGGCAGGATGCCGGCCACTTTACGGGCCTCCCGGACGGTCTGGGTGGAGATATTGGCGATTTTGGCGATCTGGTAGTCGGAAAAGCCGAGGGTCTTCGCCTCGCGCAAGGTCTCGTCGGCGACAGGCCACTGAGTGAGACGGGCTTCGAAGTCGACGAGGCTTTTGATCTTCACCAGGAACCAGGGGTCGATCTTGGAGACCTGGTGGATCTCCCTTACAGACCAGTCGCGGCGAAAGGCCTGGGCGACGGCGAAGAGGCGCTCGTCGTCGGCGCGGGCCAGTTTGTTTTCGAGGTCGATATCGGTCCACTCGCCGGCGCCGGGGTAGCGCAGGCCATAGACGCCCGTTTCGAGGGAGCGGACGGCTTTTTGCAATGCGCCTTCAAAGGTGCGGTCGATGGCCATGACCTCGCCGGTGGCTTTCATCTGCGTCGTCAGGCTGCGGTCGGCGGTGACGAACTTGTCAAAGGGCCAGCGGGGGATTTTGACGACACAGTAGTCGAGGGTCGGTTCGAAACAGGCTGTCGTCTTGCCGGTGACGGGGTTTTTGATCTCGTCGAGGGTGAGGCCGATAGCGATCTTAGCGGCCATCTTGGCAATGGGGTAGCCGGTGGCCTTGGAGGCCAGGGCCGACGAGCGGCTCACCCGGGGGTTGACTTCGATGACGATATAGTTGTCGCTCTCGGGATGGAGGGCGTACTGGACGTTGCAGCCCCCCTCCACCTTGAGGGCGCGGATGATCTTCAAGGATGCCGAGCGCAGCATCTGGTATTCCTTGTCGGTGAGGGTCTGCGAGGGGGCGACGACGATGGAGTCGCCCGTGTGGATGCCGACGGGGTCGATGTTTTCCATGTTGCAGATGGTGATGCAGTTGTCGTTGCTGTCGCGCATCACCTCGTACTCGATCTCTTTCCAGCCGGCGACGCTCTGTTCGAGGAGCACCTGGCCGATCATGGATTTTTTTAGGCCCATGTCGCAGATGGTGAGCAGTTCCGCCTCGGTGTGGGCGATGCCGCCGCCGGTGCCGCCAAGGGTGTAGGCGGGCCGGATGATCAGGGGGAAGCCGGCCTGGCGGGCGAAGGCGACGGCCTGATCGAGGTTGGAGACGATCTCGGAAAGGGGGATCGGCTCGCCGATCTCCTGCATCGTCTTTTTGAAGAGCTCCCGGTCCTCGGCTTTTTTGATGGCCTGTAAAGACGTGCCGAGGAGGCGGACGTTGTACTTGTCCAGGACGCCGGCCTGGGCCAGGGCGACGGCCAGGTTGAGGCCGGTCTGGCCGCCCAAGGTGGGCAGCAGGCCGTCGGGCTGTTCCTGGGCAATGATCTTGGTCAGCGAGGGCACGTCAAGGGGTTCGATATAGACATGATCGGCGATGTTGGCGTCGGTCATGATCGTGGCCGGGTTGGAGTTGACCAGGACGACTTCGAGGCCCTCTTCTTTCAGGGCTTTGCAGGCCTGGGTGCCCGCGTAGTCGAATTCCGCCGCCTGGCCGATGATGATGGGCCCCGAACCGATGACGAGGACTTTTTTCAACTTCTGGTCTTTCGGCAAAGGGGTGTTCCTCCTTAGGTTGGGGGCTAGGGTTGGGCCGGCGGTTGGGTGGCGCCGGCGGGTGTTGCCTGAAGGTGTTACCCGTGGGATGGGTGGGGCGCCCTCGGTGAGCCTCTTTCGTCAGGCTGTGGCCTTTTCGACGCGCTGTTGCATGTTGGCAATAAACTCGTCAAAGAGGAAGGCCGAGTCGTGCGGGCCGGGGGCGGCCTCCGGGTGGTACTGCACCGAGTAAATGGGCAGGTGCTGGTGGCGCAATCCTTCGACGGTGTCGTCGTTGCCGTTGCGGTGGCTGACGGCGAAGCCGGCCGGGAGGGCTTTTTCATCGATGGCGTAGCCGTGGTTCTGGGAGGTGATGAAGACGCGGCCGGTGCGCAGGTCTTTGACGGGGTGGTTGGCGCCCCGGTGGCCGAATTTGAGCTTGTACGTGTCGGCGCCGGCGGCCAGGGCCAGGAGCTGGTGGCCGAGGCAGATGCCGAAGAGGGGCAGCGGTTGGGTAGTCGTACCTGGACGCAGGAAGTGGCCGATCGTCTCGATGGCCGGGGCGACGTCTTTCGGGTCGCCGGGGCCATTGCTAAGGAAGAGGCCGTCGGGGTTGGTGGCGCCGATCTCTTCGGCCGTTGTGTTCGCCGGGAAGACCATCAGGTGGCAGTCGAGGGCTTTGAGCATGCGCAGGATGTTTTCTTTGATGCCGAAGTCGAGGACGGCCACGCGGAAGCCGTCGCCGGGGATGACGTAGGCTTGGGGCGTCGTGACGGAGCTCACCAGATGGGGGCCGGCCACGGGCAGGTTGCGGACGGCGGTGAGGTATTCGATCCAGCAGGTGTAGCTCTCTTCGTCCATCTGGGCGAAGATGGACTCTAAGGAGGTGCGGGCGCCGACGCGCAGGGCGGCGAGGGCGCCCCCTTCCCAGGGTGCGGCGTCGGCGCTGCTTGTGCCATAGAGGCCCTTCGCGTTGCTGAAGCCTTTGACGCTGTCGAAACCGTTCGCGCCGTTGCGGGCTTGCCCGTTGCTAACGCCGTTCGCTCCGTTGATGATGGCCCCCCGCAGGGTGCCGTGCTCGCGGATGCGCCGAGTCAGCGAGCGCGTATCGATGCCGGCCAGGCCGGGGATGCGGTGCTGGGCCAGGTAGTGGTCGAGCGTTTTTTCGGAGCGGTAGTTGGAGGGGCGGGCGCAGGTTTCGCGGACGATGTAGCCGCGCACTTGGGGCTTTGCCGATTCGGCGTCGCCTGCGTTGACGCCGTAGTTGCCGATGAGGGGGTAGGTCATGGTGACGATCTGGCCGGTGTAGGAGGGGTCGGTGAGGACCTCCTGGTAGCCGGTCATGCCGGTGTTGAAGACGACCTCGCCGGTGCTGCTCCCCCGGTAGCCGAAGGGGATCCCTTTGAACAGGGTCCCGTCTTCCAGCAGGAGGTAGGCGGCGGCCGGTTTTACTGCTGTCATTGTGGTTGACCTCCTGTGGGGACCGGGTTGGCGGTGGCCGCGGTGAAGGTGTTCGCCTTGCTGGCAGCGTCGGCGGTGCTGGGAGCGTCGGCAACGCTGCCAGCGTTGGCGGCGTCAGCAGCGGCAACACTCGCGAGGACTTCCTCAAGGACGGTGACGGCCTCGTCGACATCGGTCTTGGTGATGGTCAGTGGCGGCAGGAAGCGCAGCACGTTGCCGGCGGTGCAGTTGATGATCAAGCCCTTTTCCAGGCAGGCGGCGACGATGTCGGCGCCGGGGCGGTCCAGTTCGCAGGCAGCCATCAGGCCGAGGCCGCGCACCTCCGTGATGAAGGGGTACTTTTCCTGGAGGCGGCGCAGGTGGCCCATGAAGTAGGCGCTCACCTCGCGGCAGTTGTCCATCAGGCCGTCGTTGAGGAGGACGTCCATGACGGCGACGGCGACGGCAGCGACGAGGGGGTTGCCGCCGAAGGTGGAGGCGTGATCGCCCGGTTGGAAGGCGCTGGCCACGTCATCGGTGGCGAGAAGCGCGCCCATGGGGGCGCCGCCGGCGAGGGCTTTGGCCAGGGTCATGATGTGGGGCGTGACGCCGTAGTGTTCGTGGGCGAAGAGCTTGCCGGTCCGGCCAAGGCCGCACTGGACTTCGTCGAAGATCAGGAGCAGGTTGTTCGCTTCGGCCAGTTTGGCGAGGCCCTGCCAGAAGGACGGTTCGGCCAGGTTGACGCCGCCTTCGCCCTGGACAGGCTCGACGAGGATGGCGCAGGTGTTGGGGCTGATCGCTTTTTCCAGGGCCTTCAGGTCGCCGAAGGGGACGTAGCGGAAGCCCTGGGGCAGCGGCTCATAGTCTTTTTGGTATTTCGGCTGGGCCGTGGCGGTGACGGTGGCCAGGGTGCGGCCGTGGAAGGATTTTTCCATGGTGATGATCTCGTATTTGTCGGGGCCCCAGGTCTTTTTGGCGTATTTTCGGGCCAGCTTGATGGCCCCTTCGTTCGCTTCGGCGCCGGAGTTGCAGAAAAAGACCTTGTCAGCGAAGGAGTTTTCGACGAGCACCTGGGCAAGCTTCACCTGCGGCTCGATCCAGTAGAGGTTGGACACGTGCAGCAGCGTCGCCGCCTGTTGTTGGAGGGCGTCGACGACCTTCGGGTGGCAGTGGCCGAGCGAGTTGACGGCCAGGCCGGACAGGAAGTCGAGGTACTCCCGGCCATCAGCGTCCCACACGCGGGCGCCCTGCCCTTTTACGAGCGAGATGGGCAGCCTGCCGTAGGTGTTCATCACATATTTTTTTCCCAGTTCGACGATCTGGGCGTTGTTCATCGTCCCGGTCACCGCCGTTCCCCCCGTTCTGTTCATATTTAAAAAGACGCTAGCAAAGTGATTCTGCGGCGCAGACGTTTCGGTTTTTCGCCGCCTTTTCTGTCCTATTTAAGCACCATCGTACCGATCCCCTTGTCGGTGAAGACCTCCAAGAGGAGTGAGTGGGGCAGGCGGCCGTCGATGATGTGGGTCTGGTCGACGCCGCCCTGGAGCGCCTCGACGCAGCAGGTGACTTTGGGGATCATGCCGCCGCTGACGACGCCTGCTTCCACCAGGTCTGGCACCTCGTCGATGTGCAGTGACGAGATGAGGCTGTCCGTGTTCTTACGATCGCGCAGGATGCCCTCCACGTCGGTGAGCAGGACCAGCTTGTGGGCTTCCAAGGCCTGGGCCAGTTCGCCGGCAGCCGTGTCGGCGTTGATGTTGTAGGCCTCGCCCTTTTCACCGACGCCGATGGGGGCGATGACGGGGATGTAGCCCCGGTCGCTCAGTTCCCGCACGAGGCCCGGTTCGATTTTAACAACGTCGCCCACAAAACCGATGTCCGTAGGCACCCGCGCGCCCGCTTCGTTTTTGACGAGTTCGAAGCGTTTTTTCGCCTGGATCAGGCCGCCGTCTTTGCCGCAGAGGCCGACGGCCTTGCCGCCAAAGCGCTGGATCAGGGCGACGATCTCTTTGTTGACTTTGCCGGCCAAGATCATCTCGACGATTTCCATGGTGGCCTCGTCGGTGACGCGCAGGCCCTGGATGAAGTGGCTCTTCAGGCCGAGGCGGTCAAGCATGCCGTTGATCTCCGGGCCGCCGCCGTGGACGACGACGGGATGGATGCCGACAAGCTTCATCAAGATGACATCCATGATGACGGCTTCTTTGAGTTGGTCATTGACCATGGCGGCGCCGCCGTATTTGATGACGACGGTCTTGCCGGAGAATTTTTTGATGTAGGGCAGGGCTTCGACGAGGATGCCCGCTTTCTCTAACGCTTTCAGCAATGGTGTCTCTCCCTTTTTTGCTATCGAAATCGACTTGTCTCTCTCCAATGGGTTTTCCGCATTGTATCGGGCGACAGGCTTTACCGCTTATGGCGGGCTGCCGGCATTGCATCCTTGTATTGCGCGTGAGCGGCTTATCCCTCTATCCCTAACTCCGGTAGTCGGCGTTGATCTTCACGTAGTCATAGGTCAGGTCGCAGCCCCAGGCGGTGGCGCTGGCGTCGCCGTCGTTCAGCCGGACGGTGACGGTGACCTCCGTGGCGGCGAGGGCTTTCGAGGCCTCCTCTTCGGAAAAAGGGAGGGCCATGCCCTGGCGGGCCGTCTGGACGGGACCGAGGAAGACATCCACTTTGGCGGGGTCGAAGTTGGCGCCCGAGTAGCCGATGGCGCACATGACGCGACCCCAGTTGGCGTCGTTGCCGTAGACGGCGCACTTGAAGAGGTTCGATTTGATGATCGCCAGGGCCGCCTTGCGGGCATCTTCGACGGTGGCCGCCCCTTCGACGCGGGCCTCGATCAGTTTGGTGGCCCCTTCCCCGTCGCGGGCGATCATCTTGGCCAGGTGGATGGAAAGGGCCGTCAGGGCGGCGGTGAAGGCTTCGTAGTCAGAGCCTTCGGTCTCGATGGCCGGGGCGCCGCTCTGGCCGTTGGCGAGGATGAGGGCCATGTCGTTTGTCGAGGTGTCGCCGTCGACAGAGATCATGTTATAGGAAGCCTGTGTGGCAGCGGTGAGGGCTTTTTGCAGGAGCGCCGGCGCAATGGCCGCGTCGGTCGTGTAAAAGGCGAGCATGGTGGCCATGTTCGGGTGGATCATGCCGGAGCCTTTGGCCATGGCGCCGATGCTGACGGTCTGGCCGCCGAGGGTGATCTCCACCTTGCCGGCTTTGGGGACGAGGTCGGTCGTCATGATCGCACGGGCGGCTGCTTCCCCGCCCTCTGGCGAGAGGGCGGCGGCGAGGGTGTCGACGCCGGCGAGGAGCTTCGCCATGGGTAGGGGTTGGCCGATGACGCCGGTGGAGGCGACGGCGACTTCTTCAGCGGTGACGCCGAGCGCCTTGGCCACATGGGCGGTCGTGGCGCGGGCGTCGGCAAGGCCCTGTTCGCCCGTGCAGGCGTTGGCGTTGCCGGCGTTGACGACGACGGCCTTGAGGGGGCCGGCGGCGATATGTTCCTTCGTCACCTGCAAGGGCGCCGCCTGGACCTTGTTGGTCGTGTAGACGGCGGCGGCGGCGGCGGCGGTGTCGCTGACGATGAGGGTCATGTCGAGGACGCCCGGTTTTTTGATGCCAGCCGGTATGCCGGCGGCCTGGAAGCCCTTCGGCGAGGTCACATCGCCGGGGAGTATGGCAAACTGCTCTTGCATGGTCGTCGCTCCTGTCTGTATCGCTGGTTTTGTTTTTTTAGGGATAAATCCCCGCCGCCTCCAGGCCCGTCGTCTCGGGCAGGCCGAAGAGGATGTTCATGTTCTGGATGGCCTGGCCGGAAGCGCCTTTGACCAGGTTGTCGATGGCGGTCGTGATGATGATCCGGCCGGTCCGCGCCTCGACGGTGACGCCGATGAAGGCGTGGTTGGAGCCGTAGGACCACTTCGTTTGCGGCCAGACGCCTTCGTCCATGACGTGGATGAAGGGCTCGCCGGCGTAGAACTCCCGGTAGAGGGTGCGCACCTCTTCCGAGGTGGGCTGGACGCCTTCTTTTAAGTCGGCGTAGACGGTGGCGAGGATGCCCCGCGTCATCGGCATCAGGTGGGGCGTAAAGGTGATGGCCATGGCGTCCGGGTCGAGGCCCGCCCGCTCGGCCACCTCCTGTTCGATCTCGGGGTTGTGGCGGTGTTTGGCCACGTTGTAGGCTTTCACGTTTTCGTTGACTTCGCCGTAGATGACGGCCAGGTTGGCGTTGCGGCCGGCGCCGGAGACGCCCGACTTGGCGTCGATGATCAGCCGGTCTTCCTGGATCAGGCCCTGGCCGCAGAGGGGGGCGATGCTCAACAGGGAGGCGGTCGGGTAGCAGCCGGGGTTGGCGATGATGCGGGCCTTCTGGATCTGCTCCCGCTTCAGTTCCGGCAGGCCGTAGATGGCCTCGGCCAGCAGTTCCGGCGCCTCGTGGGTCACATGGTACCACTGTTCGTAGACAGCAGCCCGGCGCAGGCGGAAATCGGCGCCCAGGTCGACGACCTTTTTTCCTTTGCGGACGCATTCGGCCACCCAGGGGACGGACAGGCCGTGGGGCAGGGCCAGGAAGACCACGTCGGCGGCGTCGGTGACGGCGTCGATGTCCTGGGCCTGACAGGCCAGGTCCAGTTGGCCGCTCAGGTGAGGATAGACGTTGGTGTAGGGCTGGTCCGCATATTGGCGGGAGGTCAGTCCGACAAGCTCCACTTCCCGGTGACGGGTCAAGAGGCGCACCAGTTCTGCGCCTGTATACCCGGTGGCTCCCACAATCGCTGCTCGAATCATTGATCGGCCGACCTCCTTATCGTCATGCATAATACAAGAATAATTATACGGTTTCATGTATAATCATTCAATCCCGTTTTTGATGTTGCGGGCGGCTCTTTTTAGGCCGCCTTGCCGTCAGCCCCGCCGCATTCGCCAGTCTCGCCGGCTTCGTCCGGCTCCCCCGCGCCGATCGTCTCGGCCACGACGATCCCGGCCAGGACGAGGACGCCGCCGAAAGCGCCCCGCATGGTGAGCGTCTCGCCGGCGAGGGCGATGGCGAAGATGAGGGCGAAGACCGGTTCTGTGGCGAAGATGAGGGCCGTCCGGGTGGCTGTCGTGAATTTTTGAAAATACATCTGGGCCAGGAAGGCCAGCGAGGTGGCCGGGATGGCCGTCAGGGCCAGGGCTGTCCACACCTCGCTCCGGAACTGGTCGTAGGCCAGCGGCGGGTCGGAGTAATAGGAAAAAACGGTGCAGGCGATGCTGACGGCGAAGATCTGCATGATGGAAAGCAGCATCGGGTCATGGCGATTTGTCACCTGGCCGGCCAGGAAGATATGTAAGCCGAAGCAGAAGGCGCAGCCGAGGACGAGCAGGTCGCCCGGGTTGACGGTCAGGTCATCGGTCAGGGTGAGCAGGGCCAGGCCGATGACGGCCATGACGACGCCGGCAAGGACGCCGCTGCGGGGGACCTGTTTGAGGACGAGCCAGCCCACGAGGGGCACCAATACGACGGACAGGCCGGTGATAAAGCCGGCGTGGGACGATGTAGTGTATTGGAGGCCAATGGTCTGCAGTGCGTAGCCGCCGAAGAGGCAGGCGCCGAGTAGCAAGCCGTGGCGGACGGTGACACTGGTCAGTCTCTGCCAGCGCCGCCCGGCGACAAGGGCAAGGAAGAGTCCGGCGATGAAGAAGCGGATGGCCAAAAAGGTGTAGGGGGGCATGAAGGCGATGGCGTTTTTGACGGCCACAAAAGTGCCCCCCCAGACGGCCGCCACGGAGAGGAGGATCAGGTCGGCCGTCAAGGGGGAGACGCGAGAGGCGCTCTGGTGATGCATTCTTTCTGTCCTTTCTGTGTTACATGTAATGTTTTTTCATCGTATTGCTTTATCGTCTGCGCTGTTTTCAAGGTCGTTGGCGCATTGTCGCTGGCACATGGACATTTCTGAAGTCGCTGATTGACTGTTGGAGCGACTAGCGCTGTTCCTTTCTCAGATGTTACCGAGAAAGACCCTGTCGAGCCGCTGGCGGGCCAGTTCGGCCGCCCGCTCCATCGTCTCTAGCGGGGTGGGGCGCTCGGTGAAGCGGTACATGGGGTAGTAGCGGCTCAGGTGCAGGGGCGTGTCCCGGCCCAGTTCGCCAGCCACCCAGTCGAAGAGGGCCATCAGTTCCTCATCGCTGTCGTTTTTGCCCGGCACAACGAGGGTGGTGATCTCCAGGTGGCAGGCGGCTTTGTACAGCCGCGCCGAACGCAGGACCGGTTCCAGGCGTCCCTTGCAGACGCCGCTGTAGTAGTCTTCCGTGAAGCCCTTGATGTCCAGGTTGACGGCGTCGATGTAAGGCAGCAAGGCTTTGAGGGGCGCCTCCTCGATGTAGCCGTTGGTGACGAGGACGTTTTTCAGCCCCGCCGCATGGACCTTGGGGGCGGTGTCGCAGATGTATTCAAACCAGACGCTCGGTTCTGAGTAGGTGTAGGCGATGCCGATGTTGCCGTGGACCTTTGTCTCTTCGGCCAGGGCGACGGCCTCGTCAGGGGTGATCTCGCGGGATTCGGCGTCCCGCTGGGCGATATGGTAGTTTTGGCAGAAGCCGCAGTCAAAGTTGCATCCCAATGTGCCCAGGGAGAGGATCATGCTCCCGGGGTGAAAGCGACGGAGGGGTTTTTTTTCGATGGGATCGAGGCTGATGCCGGTCACTTTGCCGTAGTTGAGGCTGTACAAGGTCCCCTTTTCGTTCATCCGCACGCGGCAGACGCCCACCTTCCCCTCGGGAATGTGGCAGTGCCAGGGGCAGAGGACACAGTGGACCTTGGGCGGGTCGGCTTCATAGTACATGGCTTCCCGCAGCACAACAGGTTCCCTCCTTTTTGCATGACCGTCGAAGGGACACTCTCTCCTTATACATACCCTTTTCAACGAAAAGATGCAACTTTTTCGACAAAAAAATGACCGGCCACAGGAATAGAGCCGGTCCCGCCTCTTTATTACGCTGTCAACGGCCAACAAGTATGCGGTCGGCCGTCGATCGTCAAGCAGCGACGCGATCCGCAGGAATGCGATCAGCGGTGCCGCACCACTTCGAAGCGGGATAATTCAACGGCTTTCCCCTCAGGGATGCCGGCTTTCTGCCGGGCGATGCTCACCTGTTCCTCCACCGTGTCGACGCCGTCGAGCATGGGCAGCAGCAGCCCCTGCTGGCGGCCGGCGCGGACGATGACGCCGTAGCGCTGGGGATCGAGGTCCTCCATCGACGCCACGGGCTCCTCCGGCATGAGGATGTCGACGGAGTAGACCAGTTCGTCCAACTCGTCCTCCTCGACAGGGAAAAAGCGCGGGTCGTTCGTGCCGGCGCTGATGGCGTTCTGGCGGATCTCCTCGCCCAGGCTCTCCCGGGTCGGCGAGATGGTGCCGATGCATCCGCGCAACTGGCCCTGCATCTTTATGGAGACAAAGACGCCGGCGGGATCGGCGTCCTTCAGTTCTGCCGGGATCGGCGGCAGCGGATCCTTGCAGACATGGGCCTCCAGGGTCTGGCGGGCGAAGCGCACGTAGACCGATTCGCCGGCGCGGGACTTTTCAATCTTGGCGCGCCGCCCCTGGATGTAGCGGAAGAGGCGCGCTTCCCCCGTCACAGGGGCGCTGCCTGCCGGATCGCCAACCGCTGCTGCGCCAACCGCTGCTGTAGCGCCCGCCGCTGTACCGCCCGCTGTGGCGCCGCCTGCTGTGGCGCTCCTTGCCGGAGGGCCGCTCGCCGGAGGGCTGCCTGCCGGCGCGTCACTTACGGAAGTACCAGTAAAGGCGGGCGCAGAAACTTCTCCCCGCTCCTCCCCCGCTTCCGCCCCATCGGTGACCGAACCGACCAGGTAGCCGACGCCGAAGGGGCCTTCATAGCTGTAGACACGGCTCTTCGTCCCCGGCCGGTCAAAGGCGCCGGCCAGCATGAGCAGCGACCGGTAGCCGCACTCGCCCGCTTTTTCGCAGAGACTTTCCTCGATATTCAGCAGGTCGTCCAATTCCCAGACCCCAAAAGCCCGCTCGATGGCTTTGTCAAACTCGTGGGCCTCCGGATGGTAGCCTGCCGGCGCATCCTCCGTCAGCCGATGAGACAGGTCGCTCGACGCGATCAGGGCGACCCGACGGGTCGACTCGTTCATCGCCTCACGCAAGGCGATGCCGAAGCGGAAGAGTTCTTCCCGGGGAAGTAGGGCCATGGCGATGGGGACAACCTTGCCGCCAAAGCCGGCCTCCAGGAGGAAATAGAGCGGCACCATCGTGCCGTGATCAAGTTCTTTTTCAATAGAAAACCGTTTTGCCAGGCTCTCGTCCATCTCGGCGACGCTCACGCCAAGGCGCTTGGCCTCGGCGATGATGGCCGACACGAGAGGCAGGTCGTTTTCCACGTCAGCCTGCACCTCGGGGGCGTTGAACCGTGCCAGATCGCCCCTGAGCCGCGGGAAGGCGGTGACAGCGATGGCGTCTTGAAAAACGGGGCCATGGGGGCTGATGATGATCACCGTTTCGGGATCCTGCTCCAGGCATTCCTTGGCCCAGGCCCGCATGGCGTCGACAGTCTTCTGGACGCGGGGCAGGTTGCGGCCGCCCACGGCCGGCACGATGATCGGCGGATGGGGGGCCACCCCGCCAAAGACGACAGTCATGGGGATACCTCCTTAGAGGTTGCCCAAAAAGGGCAGCACTTTCCATGTTTATTGTACCGTTTCTATTGTACCGCAAGTCCAATCCTATGGTTCCTATGGTAGTGTTTTCTCCTGCCGCGCCTTTATTCAAAATCCGAAAAAGGGTATAAAAAACCTGCCCTCCCGATATCGGAATGGCAGGCGATTGCCTGACTGACTGGCTACTTGTTCAGATGCATAATGATGACGCCACCCTTTTCGTCCTTGATGGGCGTCACGATCATCCGAAAGCGCTCACAACTCCCGGGCCGTTGACAGTTGTACTCATGGGAAAAATGCTCCGCTTTGCCGTCAAGGACGGATAGAATCCCCTCGTAAGCAGGGCGCACATCGTCACAGCCCTGATCGATGGCGGAACGGCAGATTTTCAGGTAGTTGATGCCGACGCCGGCCAGCGACGGGTCGGCAATGTCGTTTTCAATGGAATGGCGCTCCCACTCCTGGTTGACAAATGTGATGTAGCCACTCTTATCTAAAACGACAATCAGAATCGGCAGGGAATTGAGGATCGTGATAAAGCGGTTCTCATTTTCTTGAAGCACCTGGATGAACCGTTTCAGTTGGGCTTCCCGCTGTTCGTACATCTCTACGGCGGCTTGCTGGTCCTCTACTCCCACGAAAAAGCCCCCCGTTCAATCAATAGCGATAATTATTCTCTTTTATTTTATCAAAAAACCGAACTAACTGTGAAGATTATTTTAATCAATGGTTGGTTGCTATTATTTTAACAAACCTTCTCGTACAAGGCTATACAGCATCCTTTTAGACGCAAATAGCCCTGCGCGCCGACAGGGATCGGCCGCAGGGCCTCTATGTTTCGATAAGCATGTGGCCCTTGCGTCTTCACGAATCCAACGTACCCGGTGATACAGGACGGTCCACTTCCGGAATAAACCCGCCGGGCGCATCATCAGTCGCGGCGTCCTTCGGTTCCTCAGCCGGTTCGCCGGCCAGGTAGCGGGCGATGCCGGTGGCAATGCCCTGGGCCAGCTTATTCTGGTAATCATCCTTCAGGAGAAGCGCCTCTTCCGCCGCGTTGGACAAAAAGCCCGTCTCCACCATCACGGCCGGGCACTTGGTCATGCGCAGGACGAAGTAGTCCTCCGCTTTGGCCTGCCGTTTGTCCTTGTTGCCGACCCGCTTCGTCATCTCCTTTTGAATATGCAGGGCCAGGCGCTTCCCTTCGGCTGATCCAGGCTGATAGAAGGTCTGCGGTCCTGAACAGGACGGGGACATGGGAAAGCTGTTGGCATGGACGGACACATAGATCAATGCGTTGGCTGCCTGGGCTTTTTCCACGCGTTTGGTCAATTCGCTCCGCTGGCTCCAAGGTCCGACGCTGATGTTGTCTTCAGTCTCGCGGGTGAGAATGGCTTTGCCCCCCGCCTGATTCAACTGGTCGACCACTTTCTTGGCGATCTGCAGGTTGACGACCTTCTCCTGGGTGCCTCTCGTTCCCTTGGCGCCGCCATCTTCCCCGCCATGGCCAGGATCGATGGCGACCACCTTGTCCTGAATCTCCCCGGAGAGTGACTGGACAGTCCGATCCTCCAGCAGCCGGTCGATGCCCGCGTAGATCAGGACAGCGGTCAGGGCCAGGACGGCGGTCACCCACAGCCGGGGATGCTTGCCCACGATCATATACACCGAACGCACGGTACAACCCCCTTCCTGCCAGATCTTATGCAGGCAGCGTCGGAGGCAGACCGTGGGACTGGTTTTCGGCAGACAGTTAATCTAAAAGCGCGCCAAAAAGGCTGCCGACTTTCGCCGGCAGCCTTTTTGTTACGCCTTTTCAAGCTGTCAATCTTGCGTCTATCCTCATGTCTGTCACGGTGGACACGGTGGAAGGGAAGCCCAGCCTTGCGGCGGGTCTTACATCCCCATGTCCATGCCGCCCATGCCGCCCATGCCGGGGGGCATCGCGGGGCCGTCTTTCTTCTCAGGCTTGTCGGCCACGATGGCTTCCGTCGTCAGCAGCATGGCGGCGATGGAAGCGGCGTTTTGCAGGGCCGAACGGGTCACTTTGGCGGGGTCGACGATGCCGGCGGCGATCATGTCTTCATACACTTCGGTGGCGGCGTTGAAGCCTTGGCCGACGGGCAGGGACTTGACCTTCTCGACAACGACGGAGCCTTCGTAACCGGCGTTGTTGGCGATTTGACGGAGGGGTTCTTCCAGAGCGCGGCGGATGATGGCCACACCGGTCGCTTGGTCGCCAGCAGGAACTTCCACGCTGTCGAGGGCTTTCTGAATGCTGACCAGAGCGGTGCCGCCGCCAGGGACGATGCCCTCTTCAACGGCCGCGCGGGTAGCGTTCAGGGCGTCTTCGATGCGCAGCTTCTTGTCTTTCAGTTCGGTTTCGGTCGCAGCGCCGACTTGGATAACGGCAACGCCGCCAGCCAGTTTGGCCAGACGCTCTTGCAGTTTTTCCTTGTCGAACTCGGAGGTGGACTCTTCATGTTGACGGCGGATCTGGGCGATGCGGGCTTTGATGTCGTCAGCGCTGCCGGCGCCGTCGACGATGATGGTCTCTTCTTTGTTGATGCGGACCTGACGGGCGCGGCCCAGCATGTCGATGGTGGCGCTGTCAAGCTTGATGCCCACTTCTTCGGAGATGACACGGCCGCCGGTGAGTATGGCAATGTCTTCCAGCATGGCTTTGCGGCGGTCGCCGAAGCCGGGGGCTTTGACGGCGACGCAGGTGAAGGTGCCGCGCAGTTTGTTGACGACCAGGGTGGCCAGGGCTTCGCCTTCCACGTCTTCGGCAATGATCATCAGTTGTTTGCCGCTCTGGACGACACGTTCGAGAACGGGCAGGATGTCTTTGATGGAGGAGATCTTCTTATCGGTGATCAGGATGAAGGGGTCGTTGAGGACGGCCTCCATCTTGTCGGGGTCGGTGATCATGTAGGGGGAGATGTAGCCACGGTCGAAGTTCATGCCTTCGACGACTTCCAGGTCGGTGGTGAAGCCTTTCGACTCTTCGACGGTGATGACGCCGTCTTTGCCGACTTTCTCCATGGCTTCGGCGATCAGGTTGCCGATGGTGGCGTCGCCGGCAGAGATGGCCGCGACCTGGGCGATGGCTTCTTTGCTCTCGACAGGCTTGGAGATGGCCTTGATCTCGGCGACAGCCTTTTCAACGGCGCTCTCGATGCCCCGCTTCAGCACCATGGGGTTGGCGCCGGCGGCGACGTTCTTCATGCCTTCGCGGATGATGGCTTGGGCCAGGATGGTGGCGGTGGTGGTGCCGTCACCAGCCACGTCGTTGGTCTTGGTGGCCACTTCTTTAACAAGCTGAGCGCCCATGTTTTCAATGGGGTTTTCCAGTTCGATCTCTTTGGCGATGGTGACGCCGTCGTTGGTGATCAGGGGAGAACCGAATTTCTTCTCCAGAACGACGTTGCGGCCTTTGGGGCCGAGGGTGACACGAACGGCTTCCGCCAGGGTGTTGACGCCTTTTTCCAGGGCGCGGCGGGCCTCTTCGTTGAAGACGATCATTTTGGCCATGGGTTGTCTACCTCCTTAACAGCTTCCCGCCGTTACGGCTGGATTCGCTCCAGTACGGCGGGGACAGGTGTTCCTAGCGTTGGTTGGGTTCCGATGGGTCGAATGGTTCCTATAAGTAAAGGGAACGCCTTGAAGTGTCCTTGCGATTACAGCTTGGCGAGGATGTCGCGCTCGTTGAGGATCAGGTACTCGGCGCCTTCGATCTTGATTTCCGTGCCCGAGTATTTGCTGTAGATGACCCGGTCGCCGACGGCCACTTCCAGAGCGGCCCGCTCGCCGTTGTCGAGCAGACGGCCGATGCCCACAGCCACCACTTCACCTTGCTGGGGTTTTTCTTTGGCAGTGTCCGGCACGATGATGCCAAAGGCTGTTTTTTCCTCCGCTTCGATGGGCTTCAATACGACCCGATCAGCCAAAGGTTTGATGTTCATACGAAACGGTACCCTCCTTCAGATTGCTTGCATTGTCTCAGTTTGTTAGCACTCACCAGGAGCGAGTGCTAACACTCAAGTACTATAATAGGGAGCCTCCCAAAGTGATGCAAACACCACGATCGGCCATTTGGCTGATTTAGCTCCCGAAATTAAATATTTCCCACTCCTTTTGCCAATATACACCTTCATCCTTCTTTTTTAGGTGATTTTCCATCGGGCCCTTTCGTTCTGTCGCCCTCGATTCGTGGTCGGGATTTTTTCGGACTCAGGTCCTATCATTAGCAGGGATGGGACGGGAGAAAGGAGAAGATCAACCCGATTTATCGAACCGATCCACTCTATGGAACATAAATACAATGCCAGGCATAAATCGGAGGGCTTCCTGTGAGCGATCGCCTTTTTCCTCAATATCAACAACTCCGAGACAGCGTGGCCCTCTGCAGTGTCTTTTTTGATCTTGTCGATTCCACACGGTTGAAACAGCAGTTGGGTCCGCTGGAAGGGGTCGCCCTCTCGCTTCGCCACAACGAACTCTGCGCCCATAGGGTTGATGTCTACCAGGGCCATGTGGTCAAGCACATCGGCGATGCCATTTACGCCGTCTTTCCCACCCCCTTGCCCGCCCTTCTGGCAGCCCTTGATGTCAAGTACACCATCATCAAAGAGCAGATTCCCTTTCAGACGAAGATCGGCCTCTCCTTCGGCCTCGTCACACCTGTACAAACCCCTGCTCCCGATTACCTGGGCGCCTCCATCGATATGGCCGCCCGCCTGGCTTCCCAGAGCACGCCCAACCAGGTGCTTCTCGATGAGTCCACCTTTCAGATTCTGAAGCCATTGCTTAAGAGCCTCGATACGGTCATCTTCCGTTTTCTCGGTATCCAGGAACTCAAAGGCCTTTCCTATACGCCGCTTTATGAACTGTCCCACAGCGATCTCGGTTTCGTCCAGGAAAAGGGCTCCCCTTCGCCCCAGTCGACCCGTTTCTTTTCCCGTCCGCCGACAACCGTTCCGCCGGAGACAAGCCATTCCATCTCCACCGCTTCAACCAGTTCCGGCAGTTCTGCCGTATCGAACAGTTCTGGCAGATTAAACGGTTCCGCAGCAACGGCGGCAGCGACAGCCACGGCGGTCGCCGGCCTTTCACCGCTGGTGCAGACCTATCGAGAGCCGATTCCTGTGGCTGACGAGGGCTTCCGGCTGTTTCTGCGCCGGATCAGCCTGAGCCGCGAGGATGTCGATCAGGTCTTTACGATGCTGCAGAATATGCACTATGCCCTGAAGGATCGGGCCGACTTTCCCGTGCGCCGGATCCGGCCGGGCGGCTCTTTCATGCGCGGCACCATGATCCGCCCGAAAAAGGGCCTCGATCTGCTTGTCGAGATCACCCCTGTTGACGGCAAAACGCCGAATGTGACGGAGGTCCTCGGCCACATCCGCGCGATTCTGTCCAAGGTCGGTTGGAACCGTGACGTGGAAGAGCATGACACCTGCCTCGTCCTGGGCCAGGAGGACAGCTTCCGCATCTCCCCGGTGTTGTCGCTGGTGGAGGAGGAAAAAGAGGTCTTCTACCTCCCCAACGGTCCTGATACGTGGATTCCCCGCGATCCCCAGGCGCCGGAGCGGTGGATGACAGAGGCCTTCCGGCGGAACGGACCGGGCTTTCTCGCCCTGATCCGCATCCTGCGCGCCTGGCAGCGGACGAATTGCCGGATCCTGCGGACCTTGCACATGGAGATGCTCACCGATCTGCTCCTGCGGAAGGTGCGCCTCGAACCGGGACCGGAAGGGGTATACAACTGGTTTCGCTACATCCACCAGATCTTCAGCCAGCAGAAAAAGCCCTTCTTGGCCGATCCCTCCGACCCCACCTATTTCGTCGACGGCTACCTGATGACTAACCCGGCCACCTTCAACCAGTTCGGGCGTCTGCTCTCTCATTCGCTCCAACTGGCGACAGAGGCCGTCAACCTGGCCCAGCAGAAGCAGCACCTGCTGGTTCAGAACAAGTGGCGGGCGCTGCTGGGACCTGGTTTTGGCACGTAACGCTCTGGCGGAACAAATAGAAAGGTCCGCGAAGGTTGCCAACCGATCGGTTTGGCGCTTTCGCGGACTTTTTTTGATTCGAAAAAACCTATTTTTTCATGGGTCTGTCGCCATTCGGCGATAAAATGAGGTTTCGAATTCACTTCGCAAAAAACTACACCTTATACCTCGCTGCCGCCGCTTGCAGATCCGTGGCCAGGTTGGACATGGCCTCAATGGCGCTGGCCGTCTCCTGGGCGCCGGCCGATGATTCCTCGGCGATGGCGGCTACGTTCTGCACGGCCCGGGAGGCCTGTTCCGTCGTGGCGGCCTGTTCTTCCGCCGCTGCGGCAATCTCGCCCACCTCGGTGGCCGTCTGCTTGACCTGCTCCTTGATGTGCTGGAAGGACGCGCCCGCCTGCTGGGTCAATTCGCGGCCGCTCTTGGCCGCTTCCACGGCCCGGCCGGTCACCGACTGGATCTGTTTGATCAGGCTGGCGATCTCCTTGGTGGCTGAACCGGACCGTTCGGCCAGCTTCCGCACCTCGTCGGCCACAACGGCGAACCCTTTGCCGGCGTCGCCAGCCCGGGCCGCCTCGATGGCGGCGTTGAGAGCCAATAGGTTGGTCTGGGCGGCGATGTCATCGATCATCTCGACGATTTCGCCGATCTTTTCCGAGTTCTGGCCGAGGACCATCACGTTTTCCGAGATGGCGTCCATGCCCCGGACCGTTTCGTCGATGATCTTGCCGCCCTCCATAGTGGCGTTGGTCGTCGTCTCCGAGGACATGGCCGCTTTCTGGGCTGATGTGGCCACCTGGATGGCTGCGCCGGACATGTCGTTCATCATGGAGGAGAGGTTCTGCGCCTCCTGGGCTTGGGACTGGGCGCCGCTGGCCAACTGCTCCGACGAGGCCGAGATCTGCTGGCTCGATGCAGCGACCGACTGGGCGCCTTCCTGCACCTGCTTGACGAAGCGGCGCAGGTTTTCCACCATCTGATGGATCGACCGGGACAAGGAAGAGATCTCGTCGCCGCCTTGCTTGTTTGCCACATTTTTCGTCAGATCGCCCTGGGCGATATCCTTGGCCAGTTGCTCCAACTCGCTGAGCGGTTTGGACAGGCTGCGGGAGAGCACGATGCCTGCGCCCAGGGAAAGGAGAAAGGCGACGGCGATGATGGCCACCGTCATCGTTCGCGCAGAGGCGTACATCTCGTCAGATTTCTGTTTCGCTTTTTCGGAGAGCTCTATCTCATACTGGACGACTTTCTCCAACTTTGCATCTAAATCGAGCGCCTTTGTTCGCCCTTCCGAACGTGCGATTTCCAGGGCTTTGGCTTTTTCTTCCGTCGTCGCCAAGGCGCTCGACTGGAGTATCCGCTGCGTCACTTCGTGATAGTTGCTCCAGGATGATTCAAGATCAGACAGCATCCGTTTTTCATCGGCTGTCAACCCGGTCGCGTCGTATTTTTTTAACTCCTGCTCGTACCCGTGGGCATACTCTTTCGCCTTGGCTTCCCATTCGCCCAGATCGCGTCTGTCGTCGGAAATGATGTGGTTATAGATGGCCACGCGGTATTGCTGCAGCTTGGCTTTGGCCTCTCCCAGGTATCGGACCGGCAGCAAGGAACCGTTGTACATCTCGTCAAGGCTTGCCTTCTCATCGCCGAGACTGTCTAAACCGTAGAAACCGACGGCGGCTGTGATCAGGCACGAGAACAGCATCACCAAGAGTATCCGGGCGCCCACCTTCATCTGCGAAAGCATTTTCCATTCACTTCCCTTCCGCTCGCCTTGCAATCGAGCTTCCACTTACTCCCCTATCTGCGCCACCCCAAGCGCCCGCAAAGAACCGTATAAAGTCTTATCGTCATGCTTGGGAGAGTTTCGCCACAGCCTCTTCTTCTGTCTCCACGCTCGGGAGCAGTTTATCGAGGCGAGTGATCTCCAGCACCTGACGCACCGATGGGGTGATGTTGCAGAGGATTACCTGACCTCCCTTTTCCCGGTAACGCTTGTAGAGGAAGATCAGATTGCCAATGGCTTCACTGGTGACAAAACTGACGCCCAGGTTGATGACCAGGCGCTTGTTTTCAGGCGGCAACTGGGAAAGGGAATCTTTTATCCGGTGGGCGTCGCCGACACCGATGCTGCCGTAAAACCGAATGACCGATATGTCGCCCCGTTTCTTGATCTCATACTCCAACACAGCAGTTCACCTCGTCCCTCAGTTCATCCGTTCTCCCGCTCCCCGGCGGAAGATGGCGCCGATATTCAGGATCAGGCTGACGCGCCCGTCCCCCAGGATGGTGGCGCCGGCAAAATGGTCCAGGTCCAGCCAGGGGGCCTTGATCGACTTGATCACGATCTCCTTCTTGCCGATCAGGGAATCCACCTCCAGGCCCATCCGCCGCTCGGCCAAACCCACCATGACGACAGAGCGGTACTTGCGGCGGCTTTTCTCCGGATCCAACGGGATCTGCAACAGCTCCTGCAACCGGTAGAGGGGCACGATCCGCCCCCGGACGGAAAAAACCTCTCGCCCGCCGACCGACTGCACCTCATGGTGCTGGAGTTGAAAGCTTTCCAGCACATTGTCGAGGGGAATGATCATACTCTCCCGCTCCACCCGGACTGTCAAACCCTGAATGATGGCCAGGGTGATCGGCAGTTGCAGTTGGAAGGTCGTCCCCTGCCCCGGCTCGGATTGGGTGTCGATGATGCCATGGAGGCTGCTGATCGCGCGTTTGACCACATCCATCCCGACGCCACGGCCCGAGATATCGGTCACTTTATCGGCCGTGCTGAAGCCGGGAGCGAAGATCAGGTCCAGGATCTCCTGTCGCGAAGGGGTCTGTCCCTCCGGGACAAGGCCGAGAGCGCGCCCCTTGACCAGGACCTTGTTTTCATCGATGCCGCGCCCGTCGTCGCAGATCTCGACGACGATGCGGCTGCCTTCATGGCTCGCCTTCAACCGGATGGTCCCTTCCTCCGGTTTGCCGTACTGACGGCGCAACTCCGGCGGTTCAATGCCATGATCGACGCTGTTGCGGATCAGGTGCATGATCGGATCGCCGATCAGGTCGACAACCGTTTTGTCCAACTCGGTGTCCTGACCTTCCATGATCAGGTTGACCTTCTTCCCTTGCTTACGCGCCAGATCACGGACGATGCGCGGGAAGCGGCTGAAGACGCCGCCGATGGGGACGAGGCGGGCCTTCATCAGTCCATCCTGCAGTTGTGTCGTGATCCGTGCCAGTTGGTGCGTCTCTTCGGCCATCTCGACAGCCAGAGGCGTCTGTCCGTGCCGGTCCAGGTAGTTCTCCTGGATCCGGGCAAAGCGGGCCTGGGAGATGAGCATCTCGCCGATCAGGTTCATCAGATGGTCGAGCCGTTTGGCTTCGATCTTGATGTACTCCATCCCCCGTTCCACCCCTGACGCCGCCGCACCGGCGGCTGGATGCGATGAGGCGTTATTTTCAGAAGTTGCATCGGTACGGCTGGGCGCAGCACCGTTGCAGCGATGGCTGTCACCGCTGTGGATCGTGATGCGCTGTACATCGGCGATGTTTAAGGCCCGTTCCAGTTCGGCACGGCTTCCCTGGCGCCAATCGAGCAAAAAAACAGCCTCTCGGTGGGCGTTTTCGTCGGCTTCCATCTCCGGCCAGGTCGGCACAGAGCCGATCACTTCGCCGAATTCTTTCAGGTTGTTCTGGATGAGAAAAAAACGGACAGAACGCATGAAACAGTCCGGTGTGAAGGTGATATGGATCTCCGTCACCCTGGTCGCCTGGGCCGCCTGTTGGCGCAGTTCAACCAGCCGACCGGCGCCATCTTCCGGCTCTTTCGCAGCAACCGGTTGTTCCCGGTTCTCGGCCAGTTTTTGAGTCAATTCGTCCGCCTTCGCTGGATCGACGGCTTCGGGATGAAAGAGGCAGTTTTGTATGTAATCAAGCGCCTGAAAGACGGTGTCGATATCCCTGGGGCTTAAGGCATGTTTGCCCTCTCTCACCTTTCCCAGCAGGTCTTCCACCTTATGGGTCATCTCAGTGACCGCCGGAAAGCCGGCCATGGCGCTGGAACCTTTCAAGGTATGGGCGGCACGGAACATTTCGTGGATCATTTCGTGATTGGAGCTTCCTGATTCGATCGCCAAAAGGTCCCGCGTCAGGATGTCCAGTTGTTCCTTCGCCTCCGAGTAAAAGAGATCCAAGAACTGGTCCATGAAGTTTTCGTTGCTCAAATCTGTCACCCCCTCCACACAAGCGGGTGCTTACATCGCAAAAACAGGGCTGGTGCTTTAATGCTGGATCAAGACAGGGATGTTCAATAGGGCGATCAGCCGCTCCTCCGTCTTGACCACTTTGTCGATAAATTGTTCCCCCACGCTCAATCCTTCGGGGTTGTCGGCCAGCATCTCCTCCTGGACAGAGGTGACCGCTGAGACAGCGTCGACCCACAAGCCCACAACGAGCTCGTCGAGATGTACGACGATGATGCGGTTGTATTTGTCATCGCCCCGCGGTTCTAGCATCAGGCGGCGTCGGAGATCGATCACGGGGATCACGTTCCCTCTCAGATTGATCAGGCCGAGCACATAGGGCGGTGCGTAGGGGATGAAGGTCACCGGCGAGGGCCGGATGATCTCCTGCACCTGTCCGATGGGGATGCCGTAGGCTTCATGGCCTAAGGAGAAAGTGACGATTTGAAAGGGCTCCATGGGTGTCTCCCCTTTCTTGAGACATGCTGATCATTGCGCAAATAGAGCAGTCAAACGGGCCGTTTGCGCTTGTTTGTAATTAAAACATACGCTAAATTCCAAAGACGAGCAAGTACTAATCGACATTTTTCATATTATTAACTTATGTTTTTCGAGAGCAAATCGCTTTTTCCATCTTCCATGTCTTCAAGATCCAACCGGGCTTCCATCATGCCTAAGGGAGTCTCCAGTTCTGTCAATCATATGTTGTCCTGACCGGCCAGGGCCAAGGCCGTTTCGGGAGTCATGGAGATGACGACGTGCTCAGGTGGATGAAGATGTCGCCGCCGCTCCAGGCGACGCGGACCGTCTGCAGGTCGGCCTGGGCGTCAAAAACCTGCATCCCCTCGCCGACGAGGATGTTGGGCGGCGTCAGTCTTAAGCCGGGACGTTCCGGTCCGTTGTTGATCTTCGTCACCGCAGCGCCGCAGAAGATGTAGCTTAGTTCGGAAAGGGCGTAAAAGATCATTTTGTCAAAGGCAGCCAGTTCCTCCTGGTTGAGGGCTTGTCCCAGGCGCTGGGCCGTGTCAATGGTCATCTCCATCACGACCCGGCCCTTGCGGGCGCCGACAAAACCCAGAAAGGAGACGACGGTGACCCCGGCAGTGACCGAGGGCAGCACCGGCGCCGCCTCCCGCCAGACGCTGTCGATGCCGGTCATCTTTTTCAATACGGAAGTCATGCTTTCAGCCAAACAGGTCAGATATTCCCTGCCCATGGGGGATTCCTCCTTCCGCGGATCAAGGTGAGTTGGCAGGGAACTGGTCAAGATGCGCTTAGGTGTTTCTCCACCGCCTCCAGCAGTTCAGGAGTAGAAAAGGGTTTGGTCATAAAGCCGCTCGCTCCAGCGGCGCGCGCCTCTTCCAGGATCTCGTCATCGCCCATGGCGCTCAGCATCATGATCTTGGCGCCGGGGTGGCAGGCGCTGATCTCCCGCGCCGCCTCCACGCCGTCCATGACCGGCATGGTGATGTCCATGATCAGCAGGTCCGGCTGCAGGCTGCCGTAGTTCTCGACGGCTTGCATGCCGTTGCGAAAGGCGCCGCAGATCTCGTACCCAGCCGGCTCCAGCGCCCTGCTTAAGGCTTTATGGATGAAAGGGGAGTCGTCGACAAGCATGATCCGGTGTTTTTTCTGTTCGGTCATGGTTCATCCTCCTTATATGTCGCAGATTGATGCATCCAGGTGTCTATTCGACAAACCGTTGTATAGAGCGCCATTACAGGGCATTCCGAAAGCAGGCGCTGATCAGCCGATCTGCCGCGCGCTGCCGGTGGCCATGTGGACGACTTCGACGGCGTTCATCACTAGGGCCACCCGTCCGTCGCCCATGATGGTGGCGCCGCCCATGCCTGGCAGGGAGGCCAGGTAGTCCGGCAATGCCTTGACGAGCACATCCTGCTCATCGATGAGACGGTCGACGACGACGCCCACCTTGACGTTGCCGTCGCTGAGGACGACAACGGGCGTCTGCCCTTCCGCCGGTTGTTCCGGCATGCCCAGGATGCCCGCCAGGGAGAGGACACCGAGCACGCCGCCCCGGTGCTGGAGCATCCGTCGGCCACGGCGAAAGACGAACCGATCAGCAGGCACCTTGATGATTTCGATCACATTTTCCAGAGGGAGGATCAGCAGTTGTCCCGCCGCCTCGACGAGCAGGCCTCGCGAGACGACCAGCGTCAGGGGCAATTGCATCGTCATCTTTGTCCCCTGGCCCAGGCGGCTTTGGACACCGACGGTTCCGCGCAAGGCGGCGATGTTGTTGCGGACCACGTCCATGCCGACGCCCCGGCCGGAGATCTCCGATACGGCGCGGGCGGTGCTGAAACCAGGGAGGAAGATCAGTTGGAAGGCCTGAGCGTCGCTCATCTCCTCGGCCTGGGCGGCCGTGATGAAGCCTTTCTCCACCGCTTTGGCCCTCAGTTTCTGCGGATCCATGCCGCGTCCGTCGTCTTCGATCTCAATGAAGACGTCCTTGCCGCGGCTATAGGCGCGCAGCCAGACACGCCCCTGGGGCGCCTTGCCGGCAGCTCGACGCTCCTCTTCCGGTTCGATGCCATGATCGGCGGCGTTGCGGATGAGGTGCATGAGCGGGTCGCCGATCTGTTCGATGATCGTCCGGTCGAGTTCCGTCTCTTCGCCCTCCATGATCAGTTGGATCCGTTTGCCCGTCTGCAAGGCGATGTCGCGGATGACGCGGGGGAACTTCTGAAAGACCATGCGGACCTCGGTCATGCGCATGGCCATGATGGCGTCTTCCAGTTCCGCCGAGATACGCTCCACCCACTGGCCGGCCTCTTTGACTTCCCGGGAGATGACCGGCAGGTTGTAATCCATCATCAGCTTGCGGGCGATCTGGCTGAAGGCGTTTTTCGTGACGGCCAGTTCGCCGATGGCGTTCATCAGGCGGTTCAGCTTTTCTTCGCTGACCCGGACGGAGTGCCCGTTGCCGTTTTCTTGTCCGTTCCGCTTGCCGCCGTTGCCGCCGTTTGAGTTGTTGCTCCCGTTGGCGCGGTTGCTGCTATTCGGATCATCGCCGCCGTTTCCAGCCTTTACATCTCCCGTTGAACTCTTTCCGTCGCTGGCGCCTGTGCCGGGATCGGCTTTGGGGCCGTCGTTAACCGCTTGGGGCGCTGCCAGCATCGCCGCAGGCGGAGTGGCCGCTTGCGGTTGGCGCTCCTCGCCGGACTGCGAGGCAGCAGCAGTCTGAGAGTCTGGCGCCTCTTCTCTTATCCCACTTGCCTCTGAGTCGAGGCGGAGCGCCCGATCCTCTGCGATGACAGCCGGAGCATTTGGGCCGGGTTCTTCCAGGCGGAGGCGGGCGTCATCCAACTGGGCCATTAGTGGCGGGTTGGCCGGGTCGGAATGTCCTTCACCGGAACGGACCATCTGCACGAGGCGGCGCAGCGCGTCCATGCAGGCGAAACAGAGGTCGATCACCCAAACGGTCAAGGGCAGCCGGAGGTTGCGCGCCTTTTCCAGCATATCTTCCATTTTTTGGAACACTTCCATCGTTTCTTTTATCGGTGACCAGAGCGAGTCTTCGGGAGCGTTAAAACTGAGCAGCAGACCGAGGTTGCCTTTGAGGGTGTGGACGCGCCGGAAGAGGTCGGCTAAGGCCGATGGATTGGCCGGGTCGCTGTCAAGGGTGATCAGGAGCCGGTCACAGACGATCTCGCTGTGTTCTTCCGCTTCCAGCAGGAAATTTTCCAAGGCCGCTTTGCCGGCTTTTCCTTTGATCACGACGAGGAGTTCGTCTTCTACAGGGGGAGTGGCGTCACTCGCCGTCGCCACAGGGCTTCCAACCGCGCCGGCGTTCCCGGCAACAGCGGCGCCATCAGGGGCGTCGGTCCCCTTATCCGGGCCATCTCCCTCGCCTGCCGCAACTTGAGTCGCCGCCTCAATAGCCGCCCCCTTCGGCGGCAGCGCCGCTTCCAGGCTGCTGATCAAGCCGTCCAGGTCGCGGTCCGTCTCGAAATGGACCTCCACATCACCGCCAGGCGACGCTGTCTCACAGACGGCGCGCAGTTGGCCGAGCAACTCCCCCAGGGCGTCGACACTGGTAAGCAGCAGGCCGATGCGACTGCTGTCCAGGTTGGCGCGACCACTGCGCACACTGTCGAGGAGAAATTCCGCCTCATGGCTGAGCCGGGTGATCTCAGCAAAGCCGAAAAAGGAGGCCAATCCTTTGATCGTGTGGATATGGCGAAAGATATCGTTGATCGAGCCGGGCGTTCCTTCCGCCGCTTCGAGTTGCAAGAGCTCTTCCTCGACCCGCTGCAGGTACTCGCCCGCCTCATCGGTGAAGGCCTGCAGCATCTCCAGGTCATCAGGACCAAAACGATATTGCATGGGGTTTAGGCCTCCTCTCCGCCGCTCCCTGGAAGCAGGCGACGGACCCATTGAACGAGTTTTTCCGGCTCCGTCGGCTTGACCACGTATACATTGGCGCCCAGTTCCAGTCCCCTCGCCGCGTCGACGGCATGGTCCTGGGTGGTGACGATGATGATCGGAGTCTCCCGGTGGGCCGCCATGTCGCGCACTTCGGCGATGAACCGAAAGCCGTCCATGCGCGGCATGTTGATATCGGTGATGATCAGATCGTGATCGCCTTGCAACAGTGTTTCCAGGGCCAGTATGCCATCTTCCGACTCCTCCACGGCATAGCCGAGGGAAGCCAGGATATAGGCGTGGTATTTTCTCACCATGGCAGAATCGTCAACAACTAAGATGCGTGCCACATCGTCACCTCCTATGGCTTGTAGTACACGATGTTTCCGCCGACCCGCTTCATCTTGAAGGCTTCCGTGATCCGGCTGACTGATTCGGAATGCCCGAGATAGATAAAACCGCCGCTGCGGATCGACCGATAGAAGTTCTCCAGCACCTTGAGGCGCGATTCGGGATTGAAGTAGATCAGCACATTGCGGCAAAATATGAAATCAAACCCGGACTGTTCCTGCATCCCTGGTTGGTCCATCAGGTTCAGGTGCCTGAACTGGACCATTTTTTTACATTCAGGTTGATCAGGTGTCTATCCAGCCGGCGGGTGAAATATCGTTCCAGGTACTCGGGAGGAACATCCTTGATCGAACGGGTGTTGTAGTACCCCTTGCGCGCCTCTTCGAGGACGCGTGTGTTGATGTCGGTGGCCAGAATCTCGATCTCCCAGGACTTCGGATCCGGCAGCATCTCCAGGAGAATGATGGCGAGGGTGTACGGTTCCTCTCCGGTAGCGCAGCCGGCGCTCCAGACCTTCAACCGCCGATCGCCGCTGGCCTTCTTATCTTGGACAACCTCCGGCAGGACGGCTTCGGCAAAGCCGGCCAGTTGGGGAAAATCTCGAAAAAAGTAGGTCTCGTTCACCGTGAGCCGGTTGATCAACAGCTCGATCTCGCTGTTGTCATTGGAAAACTTGATCAGGTGGTAGTACTCGCGGTAATCGATGATATCCAGTTCTTCCATCCGCTCGCTGATCCGTTTTTCCACATAGTAAAGTTTGTGTGGCTCAAACCAGATCCCGGTCCGTTTATAGATCAAGTCTACATAGCGCTGATAGAGGTCAGTCGTCAAGGCCATCCCACCGACCCCCTATCCGTTTCAGTTCCTGGCCTACCGCCTGGGCCAGTTCGTCATCTTCTAGAGCCGCCGAGCCGGAGAGTGACTCCAGCAAGGCCTCCAAATATCCCCTTCCCTGGGCGCCCATGCGGGCCATGCCGCGCACAGCAGCAAGGCGCAGGAGCGGGTCGGCCTGCTCGATGTTGTCGGTAAGCCACTCGAAGGTTTCCCGATGCCGGAAGATCTCGGGACAGGTAAGGATGTGATAGCGGTGGTTGCGGCAAGGGTCGTTCTCATAAAGATAGCGGAGCAGGCGGTAGACGCCGTCGCCGCTGCGCGCGGCCAGGCTGGCGATAGCCACGCGGCGAACCTCCTGGTCAGGGTCGTTGGCCAGCGATTCCATGACCGATAAAAAGATTTCCTCCGAGCGGATTAACCGGCTGGCGCGGGCAACACGGGAACGGACATCGCGGTCTGCCGCTGCCGCTGCGCGCAGGTAAGCGCTGTGCAGGTTGGCGCCCCCCAGGGCGGTCATCACTTCGAGCACCTCCGGCCGCGCCGTTTCGGGACAGCGGTCGAAGAGTCGTTCCAATTCAGGCTGCAGGCCTTGCGGCGACAGGATCGTCAGGGTGTCCACCGCTTGACGGCGCACACGTCCGCTGGGATGTTCCAATGCCTTGAGGAGCGCCGGCAGGGCGCCCTCGCCGCAGATCAGGCCGAGACCGGAAAGGGCCACCGCCGCCACGTCCGGTTCGGGGTGACGGGTCATCGCGTTCAAGAAAGGCTCGGCCCCGATCCCGCAACGCCAGGCGAGGGACACGGACTGCCGCACTATGGCGCTGTCTGCGCGTCCTGCCAATTCCCGCAGGATCTCCAGGGGGAGGATGACCATCGCCTGTTCCGCCCCGCTGAGGAGCAGACGGACCAACCGCTCTTCGGCGTTTTCCAGGAGCCGGGCGATGCGTTCGGGAGAAGGACCGGCTTGCAGCAAGGCCTGGAGCAGTTCCTCAATGACACTCTCGCTCTGACCGAAACGCCTGACCAGTTCTGGGAGGTGTATGTACAGCAGGGACGGGCAGCAACGGGCCGCGAGATGGGCTGCGGCGACCGCCTCCTGGGAACCGCCGTCTTCCAGATGCCGGGCGATCAGGTCATCCATTTCAGCGCCGGCCGGTCCCGGCTCAATCCCCCGGCCTTGCAGGCTGCGCAGCAACAGCAGCTGTTCCCTCGGTGTGATCAAACCCTGGCGGCACAACTCCCATGCTATAGGAAGGTAGTTTCGATCGCCCAGCCGTCCGGCGGCAAAGGCCCAGATGCCTGCCAGGGCCATCCGCTCTCGCCTTCCGCCTTGGAACGCTGTCAGGTAGGCGTCGATGGCCTGCATGGAGGCGGGGTCTCCGAGGCGGGCCAGGGCTTCCATGATGCTGAAGGCGACCCAGACGTTTTCCGTCTCCGCCAGTTTCGCCAGCAGCGGAGCGATGGCGCCCGGTTCCTTCCTGCTGCCTAAGGCCTCGGCGCAGGCAGCGGCCACATTCGGGTCGGGATCATCCAGTCCCTTTTGCAGCAATCCGTTGGCCCGCTCGCCCGGAATGGCAGCCAGGGCGTCGGCGGCCAGCTTGCGCAAGTCCCGAGAGGGGTCTCGCATCTTTTCCGCCAGCGTCGGCACGGCCACGGGACCGAGTGCGCGCATCACCTCTAGGGCGGCGTTGCGAACAGCCGCTTCTGAGGAGGTGAGCAGATCGGCGGTGATGGTGGCGGTGCGGTGGTTGCGCATCTCCCCCAAAGCCCGGATGATCTGGCGGCGCACATAGGCGGACGGTTCCCGTTCCAACTGCCTCGCCAGCAGTTCTACGCCGCTCAGCGAGGCTGTCCGGGCGAGGAGCGCCACCGCCTCACTGCGGTCTGATTCACGCTCGCTGTCAAGCAGCCCTTTCGCCTTGTTCATTCCCTGGGCCTCCTCAGGCAAAATTTCCCCGCATGCTCTCCCACCAGCGGCGCAGCTTGGCCTCCGATAGCCGGACCGCCTCGATCACCTTGTCCAGGTCGGAAAACGGTTTGAGTAGGTAGTCGTTGGCGCCCTTTTCCAGGCAGCGCACCGTCTTGTCCATCGTCGAATAGCCCGTCATCATGATCACCTGGGCGAGGGGATCGTACGCCTTGATCGCCGTCAGGAGTTCGATCCCGTCCATCTCTGGCATGACGATGTCGGCCAAGATGATGTGGTACTTGCGGGCCTTGACCATATCTAGGGCCTTCAGGGGCGATGTGGCGTACTCCGCCGCATAGCCCTCCAGTTGCAGGATCCGCTGCAAGCTGATGCAGAGTTCCTCTTCATCGTCAATGAGCAGCACTTTCGTGTCCGGATACATCTCCTGTCCTCCCTTCCGGCCGGTCCTTCCGTTCCGGCCTGCCATAGCAGAATTCTACATGGCTCCTGTAGATCGGCAGTTCTCCCGTCATGGGAGCGGCCGCCTCCAGGATGTTTAGGTGGCGTCGCCTATAGGGGCCGTCCGATAGCAATCCCAGTTGCGTTCCCTCTCTCGCCAGAGCGGAACGGGCTGCGCTGAGGCGCCGGAGATCATCCGGTTCGAGGATTTCCCTCTCGCTGATGTCAATCAGTGCCACTCCGATCGGTCCAAAACCGGCTTCCGCCACCACCGCATCAGCGCCAGTGAACAGGCGGTCGTTCACCGGCATCAACGCCACCCTTTCGACATCGCCCACATCGCAACGCTGCCGGAGCGCTTCGTCGGATTGATCCGTTGTGACGACCAGGATCAGCGGATGGTCAGGCCCTTCGCCGTGTCGGCAATCGAGGATCCGGCAGGTCTCTTTGAGACGCTCCTGCACCAAGAAGTGACGAACCTCCGGCATGGGCGCGTCGGCGGCCAGGCTGATCCGGAGGCAGAGCAGGCGGCTGCCCGACGGGCACGTAGACGCCTCCGCCGTTGCTGGTGCTGGTGTATGTTCGGCCTTCGCTTTTGCTATCGTCTTGGCGGCGCTATCTTCTATGGCTGACATTCCCGCAGCCAAGGGCTGCATCGCTTGCCCCTCTCGGAGGGATGGGTGGCTATCGCCAGATGCCTCGATAACCTGCACGTACCGCTGCTGTTCCTCCGCCCAGTCGCTGTCCAGTTCGCCAGAACGCAATCCCAGCAACCCCGCTTCCATCCGGTCCATCGCTTCAAGCAGGATGTTCACCATCGCCGTTCCCGCCGGTTTCCCCCGGCGGAAGGGATCGAGCCAGTCCTCCATGCGGTGGGCGAAGCGGGCTAGGTCGTGGAAGTCGAGGCTCTGGGCGCCGCCTTTGATGCTGTGAAAGGCCCGGAAGACCTCTGAAACGGCCTGGCCCGGTCGTCCCTTCTCTTCAGCGGCCAGCAACGCCGAGCCGGCCGCCGCCAGCATCTCCAGGGACTCATCGAAAAAAACGGCGCAAAAATCGTATTGGTTGTGCTGAGTCATGGTTATTCCTCCTCCGGCGGCATGGCAGGCAGCCGGATGGTAAAAACAGCGCCTGCTCCCGGCTCACTGGCCACGGTGACCGTACCGCCGTGTTCCGTCACGATACCCTGGACGATGGACAGACCCAAACCGGTCCCCTTGCCATCGTTGGTGTAAAAAGGTTCAAAGACATTGGGAAGTTCAGCCGGATCGATGCCACAGCCATTGTCAGAGATGCGGATGATGACCTGTCCCGTTTGCTCGCTGGCGAAGTCGGCTTCCACCCGGAGTTGGCCCTGTTTGCGCCCAGAACGCTGAATCGCTTTCAGGGCGTTATGGATCAGATTGATCAGCACCTGCTCCATCTGTTGGGCGTTGCCACGCACGAACAGATCGGCAGGGACTTGCCAGGAGTATTGGACGCGCCGGGAAAGCTCGCTGTCGCTGGAAACGAGCAGCCAGGCGTCTTCCAGGCATTTGCGCAGTTGAACGGGGCACTTCTCTCCCCGTTCCTGACGGGAGAAGTACTTGAGACCGCTCACGATGTTGGCGATGCGTTCGACGCCCCGGAAGATGGCCTGGTTGGCCCGCTTCACTTCTGTGTCAATGGACGCCATTCCCAGCGTAGAGTCGACGGGGGAAGCGGCGTTGGCAACGCCCATCGCGGCGCCATTCGCGTCAGATGAAGCAGCGGCATCCCGCTCGGCAGACGGGGCGTCACGGAACAAGTTGCCCCGCTCCATATACCGAGCCATCAACTCGGCATTCACCTTGATAAAGGTGAGGGGGTTGTTGATTTCATGGGCCACCCCTGCGACAAGACGGCCGATCGTCGCCAGGCGGTCTGCT
The DNA here is from genome assembly GCF_057715735.1 of Heliomicrobium sulfidophilum. Taxonomy (NCBI): domain Bacteria; kingdom Bacillati; phylum Bacillota; class Clostridia; order Eubacteriales; family Heliobacteriaceae; genus Heliomicrobium; species Heliomicrobium sulfidophilum. Next base: position 1,631,887 of record NZ_JBVTZZ010000005.1, on the reverse strand, counting down.
TGTTGGAGCGCCTTTTCTTTTTCCTGGAGGCGCTGCACCAACGCCCGGTTCGCCCGCACCCGCTCCTCCAGCAAACCGGAAGGCGCTTTTTCTCCGCCTTTTTCCATCCAGATCTGCATCTCTTCCACAAGCGCTACCACGCCCTGGCTGGTCAGCATCAGTTCTTCTGTCAGGTTGCGCACCTCGCCCTGAAGCTGGTCGAACTGCTTAAGCAGCGCACCCAGGCTCTCGGCCACCTGGCGCCACCCGCTGCCAGCCCCATCCCTGTCCTGAGCCGGGGCGGGAAAGGGGCCGTTGGCGCGGATCTGCAGTTCCCACCACTGCCCGTCTGAGGAAGCGGTGATCGCATTGGGAAAACAGGCGTCAAAGACGGGATCAGATTGAGGCGGCACCGTCCCCGCCGGTAAGGCGAGACGACTGGCAATGAGAAAGCCCTCCTTGTCGCGCGTCAGGCGTCCCTGCCACTCGCCGGCCTCTTCTCCGGCGGCAGCCAACTGCCAAAGGATCAGCACGATGCCTCGCAAAAACGTCTCCGGCCTCGCGCCGGCTTCTCCCAAGAGGCGGGCAAAGGCCGGCAGCACCGCTTCCGCCCGCCCTCGGCAACGAGCCCCCAACGCCTCCTTCATGATCGGACCCGGGCCAACAGCACCGTCGCGTCGTCATCCTTTCTTCCCCATGCCTGCACCCATTGACGACACATCTCGCCCAGATTCCCTCCCTTCAGGTCAGCCGCTGCGATGGAATCCCAGTGGACAGTCACGCTCTTCGTGGCCACAACGAGCAGGGCGCCCGCCGTCATGGGCAAGCGGCGCATGATCAAGGAAGGCAGCGCCCCTCCCACCCGGCCCGGCTGGCACTCGATCTCCTTCCGTCCCCCAGACCAGAGCAAAGCCCCTTGCATCTCCCCGACAGCTACGTATTCAAGATAATTGGTTAGGTGGTCATATCTCCCCAGTAACAGGGAAGCCCCTTTTCCGCCCAAGGTCTGGCGGTGCGCCATCGTCACCATCTCCGCCAGCGGCAGTCCTTGCAGGCTGCGCAGGACACTTTCCAAGGACTTGCCGCGCGAAAGGACGCCCTGGCATGGGTGAGGGCGGGCATTATCGAAAAGGGCCAGCCACGTCGTCAGCCGATCCTGCTGGATCCAAAAACCGTCGCCACAGAGGCGATGCTCCGGGTGGGGACGGCTGTAGACGCCGAAGAGCATTTCGTTCCCGCGCCCCTGGCCGGCCCATTTGATCACCTTCACCTCCGTCCCGCCAAGGCCGGAGTGAATTGTAAACTCGTCGGACAGGCGGCGGACGGCGCCCAGACCGCCGCCGAGACTCCCTTTGGAGGAGGCCCCGTCAACCATGGCGGCGGAAACATCGCCGATCCCCGGTCCTTCGTCAAGGGCTTCGATGGTGACGCCCTTGCCGCCGGGCAGCGCCTCCACCGTCAATCTTCCGGCATTGGCATGCCGCGCCAGATTCGTGGCCAGTTCGGTGATGATGATGGCCAATTCCGCCTTCTCCCTGGAGTTGAAAGCGATCTGGCCGCAAAAGGAGAGCGCCTGCCGGCGAACATGGCCCACCTCATCATCGCGGCTTACGCTATATGCAGGCATGGCGCCGGCTCCTCCCGTAATGGGGTCAACCCTGTCAGGTCAACCACTTGATGATCCGAACGGACGTTCCTTGACCGATGCGGGAATTGATAGAAAACTCATCCATCAGGCGGCGAGCGCCGCTCAAGCCCAGACCGAGTCCGCCACCGCTTGTGTAGCCGACGGTCATGGCCAGTTCCACATCGGCAATGCCGGGTCCCTGATCGTCGAAGATGAATTCCAAGCCTTTTTCTCGGCCTTTCCCCTCGCCGGCCACCTCTCGGCATTCCATCGTTCCGCCTCCGGCATAGAGGAAGGCGTTGCGGGCCAGTTCACTGACGGCAGTGGTGATGCGGGTCTGGTCGATCAGGGAAAACCCAAGTCGGATCGCTGCCTGGCGGGCAACTTGGCGGGCAAGGACGATATCCGGTTCGGTGGTGATCTCCACCCGGCCCATCATTGGCCGTTCCCCCTTCGGGTTTTCCCGTCCCCTTTGCATTTATCCAAGGCGCCTTCCAGATTGAGGGCAGTTTGGATCTCTTCGATGACCAGACCCATCTCGACCATGGTGATCGCCACCGTCGGTCGCAAGCCGACGAGCACGGTAACTGCCCCCATAAGGCGGATCATCCGGGCCGTGTCGGAGAAGAGACGAGCCATGTAGGAATCGATCATGTCCAGTCGGGACACCTCGATGATGACACCGCGCACGCCGGGGCGCGCCACCGCTTCGAGAACACTGTGCTGCATCCGCATGGCCGACTGGTCGTTCATATCGCTGGGGAGGGTGACGAGCAGGAGGTCCTGCAGCTTGACGATCGTGGCTTTTTCCATGGCTCAACGAGCCATTTCTTCGGAACCAATCCGGCGCTGCAGCATCTCCAAGCCTAGGGCGATCCCGTCGGCCATGACGGAGCGGGTTGTGACGGAACCGAGATCGACACCCATATGGACCATCGTCTGAGCGATGACCGGGCTGATGCCGGTGATGATCAGGGTGGCGCCAAGGAGGCGAACGGCAGCCGCCGTCTTCAAGATATGGTTGGCCACCAGCGTGTCGACGGTGGGGACGCCGGTGATATCCAGTATGGTCACCCGGGAATTCGTCTCGACGATCATATTCAACAGCTTTTCCATCACCTGTTGGGCACGCTTGCTGTCCATGGTCCCGATCAGCGGCACGGCGAGAATGCCCTCCCAGATGCGGATGACGGGTGTGGACAGTTCAAGCAGATCCTGGCTCTGGTTGATGATCACCTGTTCCCGGGCTTTCAGGTAGACCTCAAAGACAAAGAGCCCCATCTTGTCCAGGACGGTCATCACCTTTTCCCGTTCGATGTGGGGCAGCAGTCCATCCAGGAAGGGGCGCAGGGAGAAGACAAAAAGCGCCGTTTCGGAGGGATTTAAGCCATGGACGATTGCCATTTCCGTGATCTCCCGCAGCGTCTTCTGTAAAAACTCGGGCAATTCTCCCGTCGTCGCGGTGACGGAAATCCCGTCGATCAACTGCTGTCCGAGCCGTTCCGTTTCCTGAAGGCTAACGGCCCCGCAGGCGACCCAGGCGCTCTTCCGGACAGTCGAAAGCCAGTCGGCATAGGCTTTTGGATTATCCTTTTCCGTCAGATGCTTTTCATTCATCGCTGTTCTTTTTCTCCCTTCATGGTTGACAACCCCTACCAGCGGTTGACGGCCTTGACGATCTCCCGGGCGATCTGGTGCGATGGCGCCACGATCTCGGCGCCGCCCCGCTCGATCGCCTCGCGGGGCATGCCGAAGACGACAGCCGTCGAGGCGTCCTCCGCGATGGTCACACCGCCGGCCTGGCGGATGGCCACCATGCCGTCGGCCCCGTCAGCGCCCATCCCGGTCAATAATACGCCGACCGTCTTTTTCCCGAACAACTCGACGACCGAGCGCATGGTCACATCTACCGATGGGATGAAGAGGGCGTCAGCCGGTTGCGAGGTCAGGCGGACGAGGACATCATCGCGGAGGGCGTTTTTTTTCAGAACCAGGTGGTATCCGCCGGGGGCGACCATGCCTTCGCCCCGTGCCAGCTTGTCGCCCGCCTTGGCTTCAGAAAAGCGCAGTTGGCAGTAGTCGTCGAGGCGCTTGGCGAAGCTGGTCGTAAAGGTGGGCGGCATGTGTTGGACGACGATGACGGCGGCGTCGAGATCAGCTGGCAGGTGAGGCAGGATCTCCATCAGCGTGCTCGGCCCGCCTGTCGATACGCCGATGACGACGACCTTGCGGAAGGCACGGTCCGGAACGAACAGCGAGCGATCGCGGTGCTCACGCAGGTTGAATCCCGTTGAGGTCTGTCCAGCGGAGATTCTCCCGCCGGCGCGCTGGGAGAGGCGGGCACCTGGGCGGCGGCGCTTTCGTTTCGCCGCCGCTTTGACTTTGGCGATCAGTTCCCGACCGACGATGTGTAGGTTGGCCGAGACGGTTCCCGATGGCTTGGCCACATAGTCGAAAGCGCCCAGTTCTATTGCTTCAAAGGTAGTGACGGCACCTTCCTGAGTCAAGGAACTGACCATCACCACCTGAATCTCCGGGAGCAGGTCGAGGAGGAGCGATAGGCAGGTGAGCCCGTCCATCACCGGCATGTTGATGTCCAGGGTGATCACGTCAGGTGTGAACTCTTGGGCCTTTTTCAAGGCGTCTTCACCGTCGCGGGCGGCAGCGACGACTTCGATCTCCAGGTCGGTTTCGAGGATCTGGCGTAGCGCCTTGCGCATCATGGCCGAATCATCAACCACCATTACTCGAATGCTCATCGGTTATCCCTCGATTTTGAGAATCCGTTCTGAGTCGAGAATCATGACCATGCGCTTGCCGCCGCTCAGCTTGGCCACACCGCTGATGTACTCCCGATCAATCGTTTCGGAGAGCAGGCGAGGTGTTTCTTCCACCAGACCGCGCTCAAAACGGAGGACCTCGGTGACGGCATCGACGATAATCCCGGTTTTGCGCTGTCCCACATCGACGATGATGATGCGGGTGGCGTCATCATGGGCCCGTTCCGCCATGCCGAAGCGGCGGCGGAGGTTGAGGGCCGGAATGATATTGCCCCGCAGGTTGACGAGCCCCTCCACGTACAGGGGCGCTCCCGGCATCTGGGTCACCTGGGTCATGCGGTTGATCTCTTGCACATCAGTGATCTGGATGGCAAACTCTTCGTTGCCGAGGCGAAAGGCGACCAGTTGCTCCTCTTCGATCGCGCCGGCGTTGCTCCGAGTTTCCCCGACAACGCGGTTCTCGCCCCCCTCGATCAGGTCGCTCACCAGGTCGGCGTCAAGCAGGTTGGCGGCGTTTAGGCACATGAAGAGCCGTTTGCCTTCATTCAGCTTGGCGACGCCGCGGATCTGCTCCAGTTCCCCATTGGTGAAGATGGGTGGCGGCGGCTCGATGACACTCTTGGGAACGCGAATGACCTCCAAGACACGGTCGACACGAAAGCCCGCCGTCATATGGCCCAGGTCGACAATGATGATCCGTGACTGGTCGGTGGCAGGCACATTTTCCATATTAAAGTAGAGGCGCATGTTGACGATGGGGAGCAACTGGTTGCGGATCGAGACGACCCCTTCCAGGTAGTGGAGCACATTGGGCACTGCGGTGATCTCAGGGACCCGGATGATCTCCTTGACATGCATGATGTCAAAAGCGTATTCCTCCTGGCCGAGCAGGAAGGTTACCAACTGGTCCTCTTCCAGCTCGGCCCGCTGGACCGTCGCTTCGCGGACCGCCGCCGCTGCGGCGCTTTGCAGGTCAAATTCTCTGCTTTCCGTCTCGACGGTGAGCGCCTGTTCCAGGTTCAAGGCCATGATCAGGCGCTTGCCCCCGTTCAGTTTTACGACGCCGTCCAGGTAGCGGACCGCTTCACTGCGGATCACCGCCGGCGGCGCTTCAATATCGGCGCCAGCCACACGGAGGACCTCGGATACGCGGTCGACGACAATCCCTGTCACCTGGCCGTTCACATCGACGACGAGGACCCGCGTGTTTTCATCGCGCTGTCCTCGGGCCATCCCAAAGCGGATGCGCCCATCGATGATCGGGAGAATGCTCCCGCGCAGGTTGCAGACACCTTCCACATAGTCTGGCGCTTGGGGGATCTTCGTCACTTCGGCGAAGCGGATGATCTCCCGCACATTCATGATGTCGGCGCCAAACTCTTCGTTGCCAAGGTGGAAGGTGACCAGTTGCCGCTCCGTCAGGCCGATGGCCTTTACAGTTTCGGCTGCTGTCATTCCTTTTGCTCCTTCCCCTCCGCTTACATCGTCTGCAGTTCGTCAGCCAATCCGGAGATCTCCTCAATGGCTTCGGCCAGTTCCTGCATCCCTTTGGCTTGTTCTTGGGCGGCGATGTTGGCTTCTGTCGCGGCTTTTTCCGCTTCCTGGGCGGCGGCGGCGATCTGGTCGACGCCTTTGCGCGCCTGTTCGAGAGCGATCAACGACTCTTCAGCGCCTTTGAGCACCTCTTTGACACCGTTTAGGATGACCAGCATAGCCTCTTCAATGTCATTCAGGTTGTGGGTGGATTTCTTCGCTTTGTCCACTTCCTGCACGGCCTTTTTCGCAGACAACTCGATGTCTTCCGTGACTTTTTGGATCTGCTTCTGGATGTTGCGGACCAGATCTTTGATCTTGTCCGCGTTCTCAGCAGACTCATTGGCCAGGGTGCGGATGTCGCCGGCGACGACGGAGAAACCTCGGCCGTATTCACCGGCGCGGGCGGCTTCGATGGAGCCGTTGACGGCGAGCATGTTCGTCTGGATGGTCACGTTCGTGATCGCATCGACGATCTTGTCGATCTTGCGCGTCGTCTCTTCAAGGATCTTGATATTGCGGGCCGAGACCATGCTGGCGTCAGAGGCGTTGGCGATGCCGATGATCAGACCGTCAACGCCTTTTTTGTTGGTGTCGAGGAGGAAGCGCAGTTCTGAGACTTTTTCTTCCGAGAGTTGAGAGAGGTTGCGCATCTGGTTGGCAGCGGCGACAAGGCGTTCTGAAAGGGCGGCGCCTTTCTGGGTCAGTCCCGCTTGGGCCTTGGCGCCTTGTGCCAATTGACCCATGGCCGTCATGATCTGGCGGGAGGCGCTGTTCGCTTCTTCCACGTTGGCCGACAGTTCTTCGGCAGCGGAGGCCAGTTCCTCCGAGGATTTTTGGGCGTCTGTGGACACCTTCAGCGTTTCGGCCAACTGGGCCAGTTCGTTGGCGGCGGTGTCCATCTCGGCAAAGGCCTTGTTCTGCTCCGCCACGGCCTGGTTGACCTCTTCCGCAGCGTTGCTCTGCTCCTCGGCGGCTGCAGCAACCTGTTCGGCAACACCAAGAAATTCAGCGGCGCCTTTGGTGGAGTCGACAGCGCACTGGGCGACTTCGGTTACGGCGTTAAGGACAGCCGTCATCTCTTTGCCGATTTTGCTCAGATCCTCGGTGATCTTCTTCGCTTTATCCACCTCGGCGTTGGCGGCGACGCCAGCCTCTTCCACATCTTTGACGACGATTTTCACGTTCTCCTGAATGTTGGTGACAAGGTTGCGGATATCGCGGGCCGACTTTTCCGATATTTCGGCCAGGTTGCGCACTTCGTCGGCGACGACAGCGAAACCGCGGCCGTGCTCGCCGGCGCGCGCGGCTTCGATGGCGGCGTTCAGGGCCAGCAGGTTGGTCTGGTCGGCGATGCGGACGACGGCCTCGACGATGTTGCCGATCTCGGCCGATTGCTTTTCCAGATCATTGACCAGTTTCGTCGATTCTATGTTCGTATCGGCCGATTCCTTGATGCCGTCGATCAGTTGCTCGATGTCCGCAGAGGTGGACAGGACCAACGGCTGGGCCATATTGACTTTCTCCAATGATTCTTTGGAGCGGTTGTTGGCCGCAAGGGAAGCCTTGTCGATCTGGGTGATCGCCGCCCGCTGTTGTTCCGCAGCGGAGGCGGCTTCATCAGCGCCGGTGGCGATCTGGGCCATCGTCGATCCCAGTTCGATCGCCGCATTGCTGGCTTGTTCGATGCCGGAGGCCAGTTGTTCCGTGGCGGTGGCGATGCGCTCAGCCAACTGCTGTTGCTTGGCCAGGGTACGGGCGCGGACCTTTTCCATGGCCTTCCGTTTGGCCAGGTCCCGCTTCTGGGCGATTTCCTCGGCAGCGCTACTCTGATCATAGCGTGAAATCCGGTGGTTTGCCTGGATCGGGCTTGCGACCGATCCAGCAACTGGTCTGGCTAATTTCTTTTCCACGCGGAAATCCTCCTTCGCATTTCAATATCCCCTAAGACTTAGGTCCTAACATTGGTTAATGCAAATTCCGTGCCAACGTGGAAGGTCCGGCGTTTTTTCTTCGGAAGTCTCGCTTTTCTATCAATCATTGACTTTCAGGCTCGCCGAAGCGAGTGTCGATCCATCCTACGTCTCCCGAGCGAGGTTTGGTGTGCATATCGGTACACCAAACGGTGCACATGGACGTTTTCACACACCTCCGTGACGATACAAAAAAAGAACCGCCACAGCAGCCCCCTTGCTACCCCTTGGCGATTCCGAATCTTATGGCGTTTATGTTCTCCGCTACCCTTCCCCTACTCCCATCCCTCGTCGGGAATACCTTTTAAACGATTCTGCATCCGTTCCAGCCGGCAGTAAAGGGAACGGCGAGAAATGCCGAGATAGCGGGCGGTTTCCGTCTTATTTCCCCGGTGCATCTGCAAGGCCTCGCTGACGATGCGATCGACATAGTCTTCCAGTTCGAAGCCTTTTTCCGGCAGGCTGAATTGATAGGGGTCAAGGCTGGTGTTTTTCGGCGCCCCCCTGTGCAGGGACTGGGGTCGCGAGGCTTGCAACAGCGTCAGGTGGGCCGGTTGCAGTTCCTCCTCATCAAACATAAAGACGACCCATTCCATGGTGTTGCGCAGTTCACGCACATTGCCTGGCCAAGGGTATTCGAGGAGGATCATCGCCGCTTCTGTGCTGATCCGCTTGAACCGTTTTTGTTTCTGTTTGGCCGCCGCGCGCAAGAACATGCCCGCCAGGGGAACGATGTCATCGGGACGCCTCCGCAACGGCGGCAGGTACAGGTGCCCGACACGGAGGCGATAGAAGAGATCCTTGCGAAAGCGGCCTTCGGCCACGTTCTTTTCCAAGTCCTGATTGGTGGCGCAGATGATCCGCACATTGGTGGCGACTTTCTTCAGACCACCGACGCGGTAGTACTCCTTTTCCTGGATAACCCGCAGGAGCTTGCCTTGCAACTCCAGGGCGAGTTCGCCCACCTCGTCGAGGAAAAGCGTCCCTCCTTGGGCCAGGTCGAGTTTGCCCCGCTGCCCTTTCGTCAGGCCGCCCGTAAAAGCGCCGGCCTCATAGCCAAAGAATTCACTCTCGAACAAGGTCGGCGTCAGAGCGGCGCAGTTGATGTCGATAAAGGGCGCTGATTCCTCGATGCTGCCGAAGTGGATCAGTTTGGCGATGACCTCTTTGCCGGTTCCTGTCTCTCCTTCGATCAGCACAGGGATGGCGCGGTCGGTGTGAAACTTGAGGGCTGACTGGACGATAGAGCGCATCGTCTCCGAAAAGATGCCGATGCCGCTCAGGGTGGCCGAGTGTATGACGACCCGAGAATGGCTGGGATCGGTGACGATGGCTTCTTGGACTTCCACCGGCGCGACGCTGCCGAGCCGGCGGGGTTTGGGTTGCCAAACCTGGCGACTGGCGATGCGCTCCGTGATAGCAGCCAGTTGATCCACGTTGATCGGTTTGAGCAGGTAGTCGCTGGCGCCTGCCCGCAAGGCCGAGACGGCAGACTCCACATCACCGTAGCCGGTAAAGAGAACGACGGCTGTATCCTGCCCGGATGGTTGTGCCATAATGGTTTGCAACAGGTCAAGGCCCGACAGGAGGGGCATGCGAATATCCGACAGCACCATCCCATAGACACCCTGGTAATAGCGATTTAAGGCTTCTCTTCCATTGTCGCATTCATCAACGCTATGCCCCAGATCGCGCAGAAAGTCGCCGATACAGGCGCGACTGTCTAAGTCGTCATCGACCAAGAGGATGTTCATCCCGGCCCCCTTTTCTGCCGGTTCGGCATAAGCAGGTAAGGTCACGCGAAAAGTGACGCCGCCATCAGGATTGGCGATGGTCTCAATCTGCCCCTGAAAAGCAGTGATGACGGAATGAACGATGGAGAGGCCGGCCGAGGCCCATCCCCTCGATCGGTTTCGTTGTAAAAAAGGGCTCAAAGATCCGTCCACGCAGTTCTTCTCCAATGCCGCAGCCGTTATCCTCCACTTCCAGGATAACCTGGTCTTCCGCCTGCCGGGTGGTGATGCGGATCCGCTTTTCCTCATGTTCCACGCCGTCAAGGGCATGCATAGCATTGACGACAAGGTTGATAAGCACCTCTTCGAGTCGGTTGCTCACCGCCAAAACTTGCGCCAGCGCCGGGTCCAGGCGGGTGATGACGACGATCCCGTGCGAAGAAAGTTGGCTGCCCAGGAGCGCCAGGGCGCCTTCAACGGCCCGGTTGATCTGGCAGGGCTGAGGAGCGACCAGTGTCTCGTTGCGCACAAAGGTGCGGATATGTTGAATGATGTCATTGATCCGGTCGGCCTGGACCGAGATGCGGCGTACATTTTCCATGATCTTGTCGATGTCGGCAGCTTTGCCTTTTTTGTGCCAGTAGAGCATGCTGTCGGCGATCACCTTCAGCGAATTCAATGGCTGGTTGATCTCATGAGCGATTCCGGCGGCAATTCTGCCTAAGGAGGCCATCCGCTCTGCCTGCTCGTCCCATTCCCAAGTCTCGCCATGTCGTTTTGCGAGCGGTTGCCCCTCTGCTGGGCCATTGGAACTATCGCGCCTGTTGACCATCGAGCTGTCCCTCTCCTCACGCTTGTTCCCATCTAGTTACACTCGCGGAATTAAACACTTTTCCCCTAGCGCTTCATCCCGAAGATCATCACAAAGAACATCAGAAAACCCCACGACTTATTTATGCTATTTCTCCGTCAGCGACGACAAACCCTCTTCATCTCTGGCGCAAAAGAGAGGTGCTATAGACGGAAGAAAAAAGCGAACCCGAACGGGTTCGCTTTTTCTGTGACAGAAATATAGAAAGGAATTAGCGTTTGGAGAACTGGGGAGCGCGGCGGGCCGCTTTGAGGCCGTACTTTTTCCGTTCCTTCGCGCGGGGGTCGCGGGTAAGGAATCCGGCGCGCTTCAGCACGGGACGCAGGCCGATGTCGGCTTTCAACAGCGCCCGGGCGATGCCGAGGCGGATGGCGCCGGCTTGTCCGGTGGTGCCGCCGCCGTGGACGTTGCACAGGACGTCGAAACGGCCTTCGCTCTTGGTCAGGTCAAGGGGCTGACGGACGATCATCTCCAGGGTTTTCTTCCCGAAGTACTCCATCAGAGAACGGTTATTGACGAGGAACTTGCCTTCGCCGGGAACGAGACGCACGCGGGCGACCGATTTCTTCCGGCGGCCGGTTCCTAAAAATTGCACTTGAGCCACAGGTCACTACCTCCTTCCCTAATCCCGAATGGTCCAGGCTTCCGGTTTTTGGGCCTGATGGGGATGCGCTTCGCCTTGGTAGACATTCAGTTTGCGATACATCTGCTCGCCCAGGCGGTTCTTGGGCAGCATGCCCTTGATCGCTTTTTCCACGGCGCGCTCCGGCTTCGTCTTCAGCAGGGTGCCGTAGTTGATCAGGGTCATCCCACCAGGGTAGCGGGAATGGTGGTAGTACATCTTCTGGGTCAGTTTCTTGCCGGTCAACGCCACTTTCTCGGCGTTGATGATGATGACATGGTCGCCGGTGTCCACATGGGGCGTGAAAATGGGTTTATGCTTTCCGCGCAGCAAGCGGGCAGCCTCGGAAGCAACCCGGCCCAGAGGCTTGTCGGCGGCGTCGATGACATACCACTTGCGTTCGATGTCTTCGGCCTTGGCCATGAAGGTGCTCATCGCGTTCCCTCCTCAAAAGTTTCGTCCTGTTTTATCCTATCGGGGCGGCCCTGCGATCCGTTTGGCCGGTCGTCGCCGCCCGCAACGCCGGGTGCCCACTCCGCCTGGCGTGTCACTGTTCAAGGAACGCCTACGGTGGTTTTTCAGTGAAGGGCCTTCTCCTGACTTCTGGGGCTAGTAGAAGTTTTGGAGAAAAACTCACTATAACATTTTATTTTACGTTGAACGGAAAGTCAAGGGGATCATGCCAGACCTCCATCAGACAAAGTCCCTGAGGAGGCGCTGTCGTCCCGGCTCGGGTGCGGTCTCGGGAGGCGATGATCGCCGGGATCTCCCTCGGGTCGATCTTGCCCTTGCCCACATCGATCAAGGTGCCCGTAATGATGCGGATCATGTTGTACAAAAAGCCGTTGCCCATCACATCCAAGACCAGCCGGTGCTCCTCCTGCTTCGTCAAGTCGCAGCGGTAAACGGTGCGGACGTAGTTCTTCACCGGGGTGCCGGTGGCGCAAAAACCACGAAAGTCATGAGTTCCGACAAAGTATTGCGCCGCCGCCGCCATGGCGTCGAACCGGAGGGGCGGAAAAACCTGATGGGAATAGCGCCGATGAAAGGGAGACGGGATGCGGTGGTTGTAGATGGTGTAGCGGTAGTGCTTGCCGAGGGCGCCGAAGCGGGAGTGAAACTCTGGGGACACCGTCTTCGCCGCTACGACGGCGACGTCGGGCGGCAAAAGGGAGTTCATCGCCAGGGGAAAGCGGTCATCAGGGATCCGGGAGGCCGTGACAAAATCGACAACCTGCCCGCGGGCATGGACGCCAGCGTCGGTCCGTCCAGCGCAGTTGATTTTGGCCTCCTCACCGGTCAGGATGTTGATGGCCCGAACCAGTTCGTCCTGAATGGTGGGAAGGGCGGGGTCTTCCTGGGTCTGAAAGCCGTGATAACAGGTCCCGTCATAGGCGACCGTCAGTTTTAGGCGTCGTTCGTTCATGGGGCGTATCTCCAAAGACACATCAAGATAAATATGCCTGCAATAGCGCCAGTGACGACATAATCCTGTCTGGTCATTACAAGTGGCCGCATGCGGGTCCGTCCTTCCCCGCCCCGGTAGCATCGGGCTTCCATGGCCATGGCAAGCTCGTCAGCACGGCGGAAGGCGGAGAGCAGCAACGGCACCATGAGGGGAACCAGGCTTTTCACCCGCGCCGCTAGGCTGCCGCTGTCAAAGTCGGCGCCCCGCGAGGACTGGGCCTTCATGATCTTTTCCGTCTCCTCGATCAGGGTCGGGATGAACCGCAAGGCGATCGACGTCATCATGGCAAACTCGTGAGCCGGCAGGCCGATTTTCTTTCCCGGGGAAAGGAGCAGTTCTAAGCCGTCGGTAAGGGCGATGGGCGATGTGGTCAGCGTCAGCAGTGATGTAGCGGCATAGAGCCAGATCAGGCGCAAACTAACCGTCGAGCCCTGAGTAAGCCCTTCCCATGTGATATCGAGCGGTCCGAGACGAAATGCTGACTCTCCAGGGGTACCCAAGAGATGGACAAGCATGGTGAAGACGATGAAAATCCAAAGCGGCTTGATCCCCCGCAGAATGTAGTGAAAGGGCAACCGGGAAGCCGTGACAGCAAGGAGGACGGGAAGACCGGCCAGGGTTACTGATAAGAGATTGGGCAGCAAAAAGAGGGCGATGCTAAACAGCAACGTTGCGACCAGCTTAGTGCGCGGGTCGAGGCGGTGGACCGGTGAAGCAAGGGGCACGTACTGACCAAGGGTGATGTCTCTCAGCATGGCTGATCCACCCCCAGCGCGCGCAAGATCTCCGCAACGGCGCCTTCCGTGTCGACAACCCGCGTGGAGACAGGCACTCCCTCCCGGCGTAAGCGGTGCAAGAGCCGCGCGGCGAAGGGGAGCTCAAGGCCGAGATCGGCGATCTTGTTCGCTTCCGCGAAGACCTCTGTCGGCGCACCTTGTAGCACCAGACGCCCCTGGTCCATGATCACCAGGCGGTCAGCCAATTGGGCAACCTCTTCCATGTGGTGGCTGACCATGAATATGGTCATACCGCGGTTGCGGTGAAGATCATCGATCAACGCCAACAGCCTGCGCCGCCCTTGCGGGTCGAGACCGGCTGTCGGTTCGTCAAGGATCAGCTTCTGGGGACCCATCGCTAATACGCCGGCCAAGGCCACCCGCCGCTTTTGCCCGCCGCTCAGTTGCAAGGGTGACCGCTTCGCCACCGCCTCTATATCCAAGCCCACCAACGCCATCGCCTCATGCACCCGGCGATCCACTTCCTCTTTATCGAGGCCGAGGTTGCGCGGTCCGAAGGCGATATCGTCGTAGACGGTTTCATCGAAAAGCTGATGCTCCGGGTACTGAAAGACGATACCGACCCGCTGGCGGAGTTGGCGAAAAGAGCCATTCCCCTCCGAACCAATGCCTCCAGCGCCGCTGACGGTGATCTCATCGACAATGACCGCGCCGGAAGTGGGCAGCAAGAGCCCATTAAGATGCTGGATCAGCGTCGACTTCCCCGAGCCGGTGCGCCCTACGATGCCCACCAGTTCGCCGTCGCGGACAGCCAGATCGACATCAAAGAGCGCCCTGACCGCCAGCGGTGTTCCCGCTTGGTAGATATGACTTAGTTGTCGGATTGCAATCGGCACAGGGCAATCACCAGCTTTTCCATCGTAATAGCTTCCAGGGGAACAGACAATCCCCTTTTTCGCAAACGACGAGCAATGTCAACGGATGGCGGCGGTTCCAAGCCGGCCTGTTCGAGCAGACCTTCCTCCAGGAAGAGCGACTCAGGGACGCCGTCAAAAATAACCCTTCCCCGTGACATGATGACCACTCGCTCCGCCTCAGCCGCCTCATCCATGTCATGGGTGATCGTGATCACCGTCATCCCCAATTCCTTATGTAAACGGTGAACCGTCTGCAACACCTCGCGGCGGCTCTGGGGGTCAAGCATCGACGTGGCCTCATCGAAGACGAGATACTCCGGTTGAAGGGCCAAAGCACCAGCGATAGCGACCCGCTGCTTCTGTCCGCCTGACAGGTCATGGGGCGGCCGCTCCCGCAGCGACTGCAAACCGACCACCGTCAAGGCGTCATCAACGCGCCGAAGGATCTCCTCGGAAGGCAGCCCCAGATTCTCCGGCCCGAAAGCCACATCCTCCTCCACCGTCGTCGCCACCAACTGGTTATCGGGATTTTGAAACACCATCCCGACCCGCCGCCGGATATCATAGCGCTGCCGGGCCTCTTTCGTATCCATCCCGTCCACCAGCACCCGCCCCTCGACAGGCGTCAGCAGCGCATTCAAATGCTTCGCCAGGGTCGACTTCCCCGACCCATTGGCTCCGAGTACAGCAACCCACTCACCAGGGTGGATCGTGAGCGACACATTCGAGAGCGCCTGGATGGCGTCACCATCAGGGTTGCGGTACTGAAAGCTAATGTTTTCTATGCTGATCAAAGACAAGTCCCCCACTCATCGAGGTCTATTGACATCAGGGATCTATGGGTCAAACTACATCGATCAATGGGTCATATACACTGGTCTATGAGTATTGAAAGGGATTCACGCGCAGGTGGTGGCGTCGGGGAGAAATAGCGGAGCTACTCGCGAGGCAACAGTCGCACAGGGGTGGAATAGCGCAGCGAGCGATTTGGGCGAAGCAGACAAGCGAGGCATCCGCAGAGCCCTTAGCGAGCGGAGCTATTCCACCCCGAGCGCCAACGCCGCGCAAACGCGCTTCCAGCGTCACTCATCCAAACGCAACTACGCTGTAACAGTCGCACAGGGGTGGAATGACGGAGCGAGCGTTTTGGGCGGAGCGGCGTAAGCGAGCGTAGGCTGCGAAGCGTCCAGGGCGCCATCGACATGCAGAAAAACCCTATAGTTTTGGCGCCCTAGCGTAGCAGACAAGTGAGTAGCCGCGTAGCCCTTAGCGAGCGGAGTCATTCCACCCCGAGCGCCAATGCTCCGCGAAAGTAGTGTTACACTGTACGGTTGGGTGGGATGGAGCAGTAAATGGCTTAGGGCAAAGTGAAGGAAGCAGAGCGCCGCCTAAAAGGAAAGCCAGGAACCCCTGATCCGCTGGATCAACGGCCCTGACCTCGTAACAGCAACTAGAAACACACACGCCAATAGCCCGCCAAAGCGGGCTACCGGATTAGACGAGTTCGACGATGCACATGGGGGCGGCGTCGCCGCGGCGGAACCCGGCCTTGAGGACACGGGTGTAACCGCCTTGCCGTGTGGCATATTTGGGGGCGATTTCCTTGAACAGTTGGGTGACGACCGACTCTTCCTGAATGAAAGCCAGCGCTTGGCGACGCGAATGGATATCGCCCTGTTTGCCCAGGGTGATCATCTTGTCGGCGATCCGGCGCAGTTCCTTGGCCTTCGGCTCGGTGGTCACAATCTTCCCGTGCTTGAGCAGGGAGGTGGTGATGTTGCGCAGCAACGCCCGGCGATGATTGGTCGGACGGCTGAATTTACGGTAGGGCACTCGATTCCCTCCTTTGCGACGGGGCTAGATTTAGTCTTCCGATTTACGCAACGACAGACCAAGGGCAGCCAGCTTGGCGTCCACTTCTTCAAGGGACTTGCGGCCAAGGTTGCGCACCTTGATCATGTCTTCTTCCGTCTTATTGGTCAGGTCTTTCACGGTGTTGATACCCGCCCGCTTGAGGCAGTTGTAGGAGCGAACAGACAGGTCCAGTTCCTCAATGGTCATTTCGAGGATCTTGTCCTGGGGCCGTTCTTCCTTCTCAACCATGATCTCCACGTTCTCCGTGTTTTCCGTCAGTCCGACGAAGAGCTTGAGATAGTCGTTCATGATCTTGGCCGACCAACTGATGGCTTCTTCGGGCGTCAGGCTGCCATTCGTCCAAACCTCGAGGATCAGACGATCATAGTTGGTGATCTGACCGACGCGGGTATCCTCGACACGGTAGTTGACCTTGCGGACTGGCGAGAAGTTAGCGTCGATGGGGATCACACCGATGATGTGCTCCGATTTGCGGTGCTTGGTGGCCGTGATGTAGCCGCGGCTCTTCTCCACGGTGATTTCCATGAAGAGACGTCCGCCCTTATCGACGGTGGCGATGACCTGTTCAGGGTTGAGGATCTCTACATCGGCATCGGTGAGGATGTCCTCTGCGGTGACGACCCCTTCCCCCTCGAACTCAACCCGGACAACCCGCGGTTCCTCGGTATGCATCTTGATGGCAAGCTGCTTGAGATTCAGGATGATATCCGTCGTGTCTTCGACAACGCCGGGTATCGTAGAGAACTCGTGAAGAACACCTTCGATCTTCACCGAAGTAACGGCGGCCCCGAACAGGGAGGTAAGGAGAATGCGACGAAGGGAGTTGCCCAGGGTCACCCCGTAACCTCGCTCCAGAGGATCGACCACAAACTTGCCGTAGGTGGCGTCGTCACTCCGGGCGACACACTCGATCTTCGGTTTTTCGATTTCCAGCATGTACTGCTGAACCCTCCCTTGGCTTGAATCGGAAAACCCCTAATACTACCGGGAGTACAATTCGACGATCAGGTGTTCTTGCAGGTTGGTGTCAATATCTTCCCGCTTGGGCAGGGCGATAACCCGGCCGGAGAGGGTGTTCACATCGAGTTCCAGCCATGCCGGCGGTGTCTTCTGACCAAGGCCGTCGACGATCTCCTTGAAGAGTGGCGTATCCTTGCTCTTCTCTTTCAGTTGGATCACATCGCCCACCCGCAGTTGAATAGAGGGGATGTTTACTTTCTTCCCGTTCAGGGTAAAGTGGTTGTGCAGTACAAATTGACGGGCTTCATTCCGGGAACGAGCAAAGCCAAGCCGGAAGACGACATTGTCCATACGGGTTTCCAGAAGGCGGAGCAGGTTTTCGCCGGTGACGCCTTGCTGGCGGTCAGCCTCAGCGAAATAGGTGCGGAATTGGCCTTCCAGAATGCCGTACACCCGGCGGGCTTTTTGTTTTTCCCGCAACTGCAGGCCGTATTCGGAGATCTTCTTGCGGCCTTGGCCGTGCTGACCAGGCGCATAGGTGCGGCGATCAACGGCGCACTTGCCTGTGTAGCAGCGATCCCCTTTGAGGTATAATTTGGCCCCCTCCCGCCGGCATAGGCGGCAGACCGGACCGGTATAACGTGCCATTCTGCGGATGCACCTCCTAGGTGTTCAGATTAGACGCGGCGACGCTTCGGCGGCCGGCATCCGTTGTGAGGAATGGGGGTAACGTCTTTGATCATGTTGACTTCCAGGCCAGCGGCTTGCAGAGAGCGTATAGCCGCTTCCCGACCGGAACCAGGGCCTTTGACCAGGCATTCGACTTCCCGCAGGCCATGCTCCATGGCTTCCTTTGCGGCCGATTCGGCGGCCATCTGGGCGGCGAAGGGCGTCGATTTTCTCGAACCCTTGAAGCCAAGGACACCGGCGGAAGCCCAGGAGAGGGTGTTGCCGTTGGGGTCGGTGATGGTGACGATGGTGTTGTTGAAAGTGGACTTGATGTGGGCCACACCACGGTCCACATGCTTGCGTTCTTTCCGCTTGGTGCGGGTTACGCGACGTGCTGCTGCCATATCCGGTGATGACCCCCTTTACTTCTTCTTCTTGCCAGCGACGGTCCGAGCGGGACCTTTGCGCGTGCGGGCGTTCGTCTTGGTGCGCTGACCACGGACGGGGAGCCCGCGGCGATGGCGAAGGCCACGGTAGCAGCCGATCTCCATGAGGCGCTTGATGTTCAGGGAGACTTCCCGGCGGAGATCCCCTTCGACTTCTACGTTCTTATCGATGTATTCCCGCAGGCGGGCCACTTCTTCATCGGTCAGATCGCGGGTCCGCGTGTCGGGGTTGATGCCGGTTTCAGCCAGGATCTTGTCGGCGGTGGGACGACCGATCCCAAAAATGTAGGTCAGCGCGATGGCAATCCGCTTGTCCCTGGGCAGGTCGATGCCGGCAATACGTGCCATAGTGGCGTATGCACCTCCCGTTAATTAACCTTGTTTTTGCTTGTGTTTCGGGTTCTCGCAAATGACCATGACTTTGCCTTTGCGTTTGATGATCTTGCATTTGTCGCAGATCGACTTCACTGAAGGCCGCACTTTCATCTTCGTTCCTCCTCGGGGGATCGACGGCTTGTATGATTCCCGTTCAAGTATACTACGACCTTACTTGAACCGGTAGGTGATCCGTCCGCGGGTGAGATCATAAGGCGACAATTCGACCGTCACCCGGTCGCCGGGCAGGATCCGGATAAAGTTCATCCGGATTTTCCCCGACACATGGGCAAGGACCTTGTGGCCGTTCTCCAACTCCACGGTGAACATAGCGTTCGGCAAGGGCTCGACTACACGGCCCTCGACTTCAATCACGTCCGTTTTGGACATAAGGAATTCCAGCCTCCTCGATATTACGAACCGGTCTCCAAGGTCTCCAGCAGTCGGCGGAGCGCACTGGCGACCTGGGCGTTGGCAGGAGTTTTGCCCTGTTGAAGCATCTCGCCGATTTCCGTTGCCACCAAGCCGGTGCACCGGAGATGTTTGATCTTCTTCTTCTTGGGGTTTTCCACTTTGCGATAGTGTCCATCCGCAATCAGAAGGTAATCAGGGTCAAGGATGGTGAGCACGATAAAGTGCTTATCCCCATCCCTCCCGGCTTGGGAACGCACCAGCTCGCCTGGTCTGACGCACCGTGCCGCCATGGTCATTTACCATGAAGGCGGGTAAGGATCTCCGGTCCATCATCAGTCACGGCGATGGTATGCTCAAAATGGGCGGACGGCTTGCGGTCTTTTGTGACCACCGTCCACTGGTCTTCCTTGGTTTCGACTTCCCAGGTTCCTGCGTTGACCATCGGTTCGATGGCCAGCGTCATGCCCGCTTGAAGCCGCGGTCCCCGTCCAGCCGGCCCAAAGTTGGGCACCTGCGGCTCCTCATGCATCTTTTTACCGATGCCATGGCCCACAAATTGGCGGACAACAGAAAACCCGTTTCCTTCAACATAGTTCTGAATGGCGTGGGATATATCAAAGAGACGGTTGCCTACTTTCGCTTGTTCGATGCCGATCTCCAAGGAACGGCGCGTCACGTCCAGCAGGCGTTGAAGCTCATCGTCAATCTCCCCGACAGGCAACGTAATCGCTGCATCGCCATGGTAATCATTGACAGATGCTCCGACGTCAATACTGATAATATCCCCCGTTTGCAAATGCTGTAAACCTGGAATGCCATGAACGACTTGTTCGTTGATGGAGGCGCAGATGGTGGCGGGGAAGCCTTGGTAGCCTTTGAAGGCGGGCTTGGCGCCCTTAGCGCGGATGTAATCCTCCGCCTTCCGGTCTAAGTCGGCTGTTGTCACCCCCGGCGCCACCGCTTTTTCCATCTCCCGCAGGGTCTCGGCCACAATCCGTCCGGCATCTCGCATGTAATCGAGTTCCCGGGCGGCTTTCAAGACGATCATCAGGCGTCTCTCCCCAGGGCTGCGCAGATGTCCGTAAACACTGCCGCCATGTCCTGTTCCCCGTTGATTCGCTTGTAGCGTCCTTTGGCCTCATAGTATTCGATGAGCGGTTGGGTCTGCTGGGTGTATACGTCAAGTCGGTTTTCCGCTGTTTCGCGGGAGTCGTCGCTGCGCTGGTACAGTTCGCCGCCGCACTTGCCGCAAGCGCCTTCTGTCGGGGGCGGGTTGAAGACGACATGGAAGGTGGCGCCGCACTGGCGGCAGATGCGACGACCGGTCAACCGCTCGATCAGCTTTTCCCGGGGCACATGGATGTCGATGACGGCATCCAGTTCCAGGCCCAATTCCTTCAGCGTTTCTTCCAGCGCATCCGCCTGGGGCACGGTCCGGGGGAAGCCGTCCAGGAGAAAGCCTTGGCGGCAATCGTCCTGGGCCAGGCGTTCCCGCACGATCCCGATGGTCACTTCATCGGGTACGAGTTGACCAGCATCCATGAAGGCTTTCGCCTTCCGACCCAGTTCCGTCCCATTTTTGATGGCGGCGCGAAACATGTCGCCGGTGGAAATGTGGGGAATGGCAAACCGGCTCACCAGCATTTCGGCTTGAGTCCCTTTGCCGGCGCCCGGCGGACCCATCAGCAATACGTTCACGGTATATCCCTCCGTAAATTCCCCGCCCAATCGGCAGGGATGGTTGCTGTGGGCAGGTCCGGAATGTGTCCTTGCCGCTCCGTAGACAGGTTTCTTCTGTCCTGGGACATGCCCACTCTCTGTATCTCTATTTCATGAATCCTTGGTAATGCCGCATCAGCATGTTGGATTCCAGTTGCTTCATCGTATCCAAAGCTACGCCGACGCAGATGAGGAGCGCCGTGCCGCCAAAGTAGATGTTGGTGATGCCCGTCAACATGATGACGAAGGTCGGCAGCAGGGAAATGACCGCCAGGAACAACGCGCCAACCAGCGTGATGCGTGACATCACCCTGGTGATGTAGTCGGCTGTCGGTTTGCCGGGACGAAGCCCCGGGATGAAGCCGCCATGCTTCTTCATGTTGTCAGCCACATCGACAGGGTTGAAGGTGATGGCGGTGTAGAAGTAGGTGAAGAAGAGGATCAGCAGCGCATAGAAGGCGCTATGCAGGAAAGAGCCGAAGTTGAAATACTGCTGAAACCACTGTCCCACCGGAGAACCGGGGAAGAAGGCTGCGATGGTCGTCGGCAGGGCCAGGATGGAGGAGGCAAAGATGACGGGGATGACTCCAGCCTGGTTGACCTTCAGAGGGATGTGGGTGCTGTGCCCGCCGTAGACGCGCCGTCCAACGACCCGTTTGGCGTAGTTGACCGGGATCCGGCGCTGCCCTTCATTGATGTAGATGATCCCCGCAATGGTGGCCGCGGCGATGATCACGAAGAGCAACACGTTCAACACGTTCGTCGTACCGACACGGACATACTCATAAAGTTGAGCGATGCCGGAAGGCAGACGGGACACGATGCCAGCGAAGATGATCAGCGAGATGCCGTTGCCGATGCCTTTCTCGGTGATCCGTTCGCCGATCCACATGAGGAAGACCGTGCCGGTCGTCAAAGTGGTGGCGACGAGCAGGTAGTTGGCTAAGCTCGGGTTGGCGACAGCGCCTTTCAGGCCATAGGAGAGACCGATGGCCTGAATAAAGGCCAAGACGATGGTGAAGTAGCGGGTGTATTCGGTGATTTTTCTCCGACCCTCTTCCCCCTCTTTGGCCAGTTGTTCCAGAGAGGGGATGACGACGGTGAGGAGCTGCATGATGATCGAGGCGTTGATGTAAGGGGTAATGCTCATGGCAAAGACGGAGAAATTTCGGAAGGAACCGCCCGAGATCACGTCAAAAAAGCCGAAGAGGGCCCCTGAGTTCAACAGTTGTTCGATCACTTCGCGGTTAATGCCTGGCACAGGGATGTGGGCGCCGATGCGGAAGACAAGGAACATCATCAGGGTGAAGACGATCTTGCTCCGCAGGTCAGGCAGCTTCCAGGCATTTTGCAGAGTGCCCACAAGAGTGGACATGTCTTACATCACCTCTACTTGGCCGCCAGCAGCTTTGATCTTCTCCGCCGCAGCCTCACTCACCCCATGGAGTTTTACCGTCAAGGCTTTTTCGATGTTGCCGTCAGCCAGCAGTTTCACGCCGTCTTTCAGCTTTTTGATCAGTTTCCGTTCCAGAAGCAGTTCCGGCGTCACCACGGTGCCAGCCTCGAAGACGTCGAGGTCGCCCACGTTGATGATGGCGAATTCCTTTTTAAAGCGGGCATTGGTGAAGCCACGCTTGGGGAGTCGGCGCTGCAGCGGCTGTTGGCCGCCTTCAAAGCCGGGACGGACGCCACCGCCGGAACGAGCTTTTTGACCTTTATGACCCCGGCCGGCCGTTTTGCCGAGTCCGGAACCTGTGCCTTGCCCTTTCCGGGTTGGTTTTTGACGCGACCCCGGAGCCGGTTTCAGTTCATGGAGTTGCAATGGGTACACCTCCTCGCGTTAGGCTTCCACTTCTTCCACGGTCACCAGGTGGTTGACCGTGCGAATCATGCCGCGGATGGCAGGGGTATCGTCGTGGAGGACCGATTGATGGAGCTTTTTCAGACCCAGGGTGGCCACGGTGAGTTTCTGGTTCTTGGCGTAACCGATGGCGCTTTTCACCCAGGTGATCTTAAGTTTGGTAGCCACGGTTGACCCTCCTAACCAGTAATCTCTTCGACCGTTTTGCCGCGCAGTTTGGCGACCTCTTCGGCACGCTTCAGGCTGCGCAGGCCTTCCATGGTGGCCCGCACCATGTTGTTGGCGTTGTTGGACCCCAGGGACTTGGTGAGAATATCGTGAATCCCAGCCAACTCAAGGACGGCGCGGACAGGGCCGCCGGCGATGACGCCGGTACCTTTGGAGGCCGGCTTGAGTAACACCCGGCCGGCGCCGAATACGCCGAGGGTGGGATGGGGGATGGTCGTGCCGACCATGGGGACGACGATCAGGTTCTTTTTCGCGTCTTCAACGCCTTTGCGGATCGCTTCAGGCACTTCGCCGGCCTTGCCGAGGCCGAAGCCTACGTGGCCTTTGCCATCGCCGACGACAACCAGGGCGCTGAAGGAGAAACGGCGACCGCCCTTGACGACTTTCGCCACGCGGTTGATGTAGACGACTTTTTCCTGAAGTTCCAGACCACTCGCGTCTATTCTTGCCATTCTTTTCCCTCCTTTATGCGGGACACTTAGAATTGAAGCCCCGCTTCCCGGGCTGCTTCGGCCAGAGCTGCGATCCGGCCATGGTAGATATAACCGCCGCGGTCAAAGACCACTTTGTCGATGCCTTTTTCCAGAGCTTTCTTGGCGACGAGTTCGCCGACCTTTTTGGCCCCTTCGATGTTCCCGCCGGATACGTTGGCTGCCTTGAAATCGCCATCGAGGCTGGAGGCGGCCACCAGGGTCCGGCCGGTGACGTCATTGACCACTTGGGCGTAGATATGATTCAGACTGCGGAAGACACACAGGCGGGGACGCTCTTCGGTGCCCTTCACCCGTTTGCGAATCCGCATGTGTTTCTTCTGACGTGCGGCATCGCGGTCAAGCTTTTTGATCACTCGGGCTCACTCCCTTCGACCTCGGGTTAGGGCTTATTTTTTGCCTTTTTTACCGCCGGTCTTACCGACTTTGCGGCGGATGACTTCGGTATCATACTTGATGCCCTTGCCCTTGTAGGGTTCGGGCTCCCGTACGGCGCGGATGTTGGCCGCCAGCGCGCCCACTTTTTCCTTGTCGATCCCTTTGACGATGACCTTCGTCGGAACAGGGACTTCCACTTCAAGGCCTTCACCAGGGTCGATTTCAACCGGGTGGCTGTAACCGACGGTGAGGACGAGCTTCTTGCCCTGCTTGGCCGCCCGGTAGCCGACGCCGACCAGTTCCAGGTTTTTGCTGAAGCCAACAGACACGCCGTCCACCATGTTGGCGACGAGGGTGCGGCTCAGGCCATGAAGGGAGCGATGGAATTTATCGTCGCTGGGGCGCGTAACCTGGACGGTGTTGCCTTCCACCGTGACGATGATGTCTTTATGGAGCTCCCGGCTGAGTTGGCCCTTCGGGCCTTTCACCGTAACGACGTTGCCTTCAATCGTCACGTTGACGCCGGCCGGGATCGCCACGGGTTTCTTGCCGATCCGTGACATGGTCACACCTCCTGCTGTGTGCGATTCGGTTCAAACGTTGGTCTGTTTACCAGATGTAGCAGAGAACTTCTCCGCCCAGGCCGGCTTTGCGAGCAGCTTTGTCGCTCATGATGCCTTGCGAGGTCGAGAGAACGGCGACTCCCAGTCCGCCGAGGACCTTGGGGATCTCTTCTTTGCGGGCGTAGACGCGCAGGCCCGGCTTGGAGATCCGCTTGACGCCGGTGATGACTTTCTCACGGTTGGGGCCGAACTTCAGATAGATGCGGAGCATGCCTTGCTTGTTGTCTTCAACGTACTCGACGTCTTTGACATAGCCTTCGCTTTTGAAGATTTCAGCGATGGCCCGCTTGACTTTGGAAGCCGGAACTTCCACTTTGTCATGGTAAACCATATTGGCATTGCGGATCCGTGTCAGGAAATCCGCGATTGGATCGGTCATGACCATTGGGCTGGTACCCCCCTCCGTGTATCTTTACCAACTGGCCTTGGTCACGCCGGGGATTTCCCCTTTGTAGGCCAGGTTGCGGAAGCAAATCCGGCACATCCCAAATTTCCGCATATAGGCGTGGGGGCGTCCGCAGATCTTGCAGCGGTTATGGGCGCGGACGCGAAATTTGGGGGAACGGCTTTGTTTCACGATCATGGATGTTTTTGCCACGAGATTCCCTCCTGTAATGCCTTATTCGGCGCGGAACGGCATTCCGATCAGCCGAAGGAGTTCACGGGCTTCTTCGTCGGTCTTGGCCGTCGTCACAAATGTGACGTCCATCCCGCGCAGACGGTCGATCTTATCGTACTCAATTTCCGGGAAAATCAGTTGTTCCTTCAGGCCGAGTGTGTAGTTGCCACGACCGTCGAAGGACTTGGGGCTGACGCCGCGGAAGTCGCGGACACGCGGCAGGGACACGCTGACAAGCTTGTCGACAAAGTCGTACATCTTGTCGCCGCGCAGGGTCACCTTACAGCCGATCTTCATGCCTTCCCGCAGTTTGAATCCGGCGATGGATTTCTTCGCCGTCGTGATGACCGGTTTCTGGCCGGTGATGCGGGTCAGGTCGCCTACCGCCGCGTCAAGACCTTTGGGGTTTTGAATCGCTTCCCCGAGGCCCATGTTGACGACGACTTTTTCCAGGCGGGGGATCTGCATGACATTCTTATATCCGAACCGCTGCATCATGGCAGCGTTGACATCGGTTTGGATCTTTTCTTTCAGACGGGCCAATCTGCTGACCTCCTCTCGGACGAGGCTTTACTTGTCTTTATCAAGCACGTCGCCGCATTTGCGGCAGATGCGAGCCTTGTCGCCGTTTTCCAGGAACTTGTGACCGCTGCGCACCGGCCGGTCGCATTTGGGGCAGAAGATCATCACGTTGGAAGCGTCGATGGGCGCCTCTTTCTCGATGATGCCGCCTTGGGGATTGGCTTTGCTAGGCTTCGAGTGCCGTTTGACGATGTTAACCTTCTCAACGACAACCCGGTTTTTGGCGGGAATCACTTCAATGATTTTGCCTTTTTTGCCAGCGTCCTTGCCGGTGATGACCTGTACCAGATCGCCTTTTCTTACATGGACTTTCGGGTTGGCCATGGTGCTTTCACCTCCACCCTACAGTACTTCGGGGGCCAACGAAATGATCTTCATGAAATCGCGGTCGCGGAGTTCGCGGGCCACGGGCCCGAAGATACGGGTCCCCTTCGGGTTTTTTTGTTCATTGATGATGACAGCGGCGTTCTCGCTGAAGCGGATGTAGGATCCGTCAGGCCGTTTGATCGGTTTCCGGGTCCGGACAACCACGGCTTTGACGACGTCTCCTTTTTTAACCACGCCGCCGGGCGTTGCCTCTTTAACAGAAGCGACGATGATGTCGCCGACAGAGGCATACCTCCGGTAGGAGCCGCCCAATACACGGATGCACAACAACTCTTTGGCTCCGGTGTTGTCACCGACCCGGAGTCGAGTTTCTTGCTGGATCACGACGGTAACCTCCTATGCCGTGGTTTATACGATGACGGCTTTCTCGACGATGCGGACTACCCGCCAGCGCTTTTCTTTGGAAAGGGGACGGGTTTCCATGATTTCAACGATATCGCCGATTTGGCAGGCGTTTTCTTCATCATGGGCCTTGAATTTTTTCGTCTGCTTGACGGTACGGCCGTACAGGGGGTGCTGGATGCGGCTTTCAACGGCGACAACAATGGTCTTTTCCATCTTGTTGCTCGTGACTTTACCGATGCGAGTCTTGCGTTCGGCACGTTCGGACACTGCTTCTTACCTCCTTACCCGCTGCACTAAGCCTTTTGGGCTTCCAGTTCTCGTTGACGGAGGACTGTTTGCGTCCGGGCGATGTTTTTACGCACGTCCCGGATCCGCATGGGGTTCTCCAACTGTTGGGTAGCAAGTTGAAAGCGGAGGCGGAAGAGCTCGTCTTTGAAGTTGGTGAGTTGTTTCTGCAGTTCTTCCGTGCTCAGGTCATGCAGTTCTTTAGCTTTCATTCGCTTCACCACCCACTTCTTCCCGTTTTACAAACTTGCACTTGATGGGCAGCTTGTGCATGGCCAGGCGCATGGCTTCCTTGGCAATATCTTCAGGAACGCCGGCCAGTTCAAACATGATCCGGCCCGGTTTGACAACGGCAACCCAGTATTCGGGGGAGCCTTTACCGGAACCCATCCGGGTTTCAGCCGGCTTGGCTGTCACAGGCTTGTCGGGGAAAATCTTGATCCAGACTTTACCGCCCCGTTTGATGTAGCGGGTCATGGCGATACGAGCGGCTTCGATCTGGCGGCTGGTGATCCAGGCGGCTTCCAGGGCTTGCAGGCCGTATTCACCAAATGCGACACTGTTGCCGCCTTTGGACTTGCCTTTCAGACGGCCCCGTTGCACCCGACGCCATTTGACGCGTTTCGGCAGCAACATGGGTTATTTCCCTCCTTCCGCGGCGGCAGGCGGCCGGCGGTCACCACGAGGGCGGCGATCGCGACGGTCGGAGCGTTCGGGACGCTCAGCGCGCTCGGCAGGTTCACGGGTTTCACCGGTGCGGTTCTTGGCGCCCGGCAGGATTTCGCCTTTGTAGATCCAGACCTTGACACCGATGATGCCATAGGTGGTGCGAGCTTCGGCGAAACCGTAGTCGATATCGGCGCGAAGGGTGTGGAGGGGAACCTTGCCTTCGTTATACCACTCGGTCCGGGCGATCTCAGCGCCGCCGAGGCGTCCGGAGACCATGATCTTGATGCCTTCGGCGCCAAGGCGCATGGTGCGACCAACAGACTGTTTCATGGCGCGACGGAAGGAGGTCCGCTTCTCCAACTGGGCAGCCACGTTCTCGGCGACGAGTTGGGCGTCCAGTTCAGGCTTCTTGACTTCGGCGATATTGATGTTGACGGCGCGACCCGTCATTTTTTCGAGCTCTTTGCGCAGGTTTTCCACTTCGGCGCCGCCGCGGCCGATGACGATGCCCGGCTTGGCGGTGTGGATGGTCACCTTAACGCGGTTGGCAGCCCGTTCGATCTCGATGCGGGGGATGCCGGCGGCGTAGAGCTTCTTCTTGACAAACTTGCGGATTTTCAGGTCTTCATGCAGCAGTTCGGCGTAGTTTTTGCCAGCGAACCACCGGGCGTCCCAGTCCTTGATGACACCAATCCGGAACCCTTTCGGATTGACTTTTTGACCCACGGCTTATCCCTCCTTCGTCCCGGCGTTGGCGTCGGCCTTCGCAGCAGCGGCTTTGGGGTCCTTCTTGGCGGCTGCGGGCTTGGCGGGCTTTTCGGCGACAATGACGGTGATGTGGCTCATGCGCTTCTTGATGACATCGGCGCGGCCTTGAGCGCGGGGGCTGATCCGTTTCATGCTGGGACCCTGGTCGACGAAGCAGGTCTTCACATAAAGATCGGCCGTGTTCATCTCATAGTTGTGCTCGGCGTTGGCGACAGCCGATTTGAGGACTTTCGCCACGTCGGCAGCGCTTTTCACGGGGGTGAACTTCAAAATGGCAAAGGCGTCGGCTACCGATTTGCCCCGAATGAGGTCAATGACTTGACGTACCTTCCGGGGAGAGGTGCGGACGTACTTGGCCACCGCTTGGGCGGTTTTGGCTTCCATTGGCCTTCCTCCTCTTCTCCCTTGGCCTAGCGCAGACGGCTGGATTTCTCCGAACCGGCATGGCCTTTGAAGGTCCGGGTCGGGGCGAATTCACCCAGTTTATGACCGACCATATCTTCGGTCACGTAGACGGGGATGTGTTTCCGTCCGTCATGGACAGCAAAGGTGTGACCGACGAATTGCGGAAAAATGGTCGAGCGCCGGGACCAGGTCTTGATGACCCGTTTCTCGTTCTTTTGATTCAGATCCTCAACCTTTTTGAAGAGGCTGGTTTCAACATAAGGTCCTTTTTTCAGAGAACGGCCCATGCACGATCCTCCCTTCTGGTGTCGGGATGCGAGTCCCGCTCAGTTCCGCCGGCAAGATTACTTGGTGCGGCGTTTGATGATCAGCTTATCCGAAGCCTTCTTGCGACGGGTCTTGCCGCCGATGGCCACTTTGCCCCAGGGGGTGACGGGCGCTTTGCGTCCGATGGGGGAACGGCCTTCACCACCGCCATGGGGGTGATCGACGGGGTTCATGACAACACCGCGTACAGTGGGACGGATACCCATCCAACGCTTCCGGCCGGCTTTGCCGATGGTCACGTTTTCATGTTCGAGGTTGCCCATCTGACCGATGGTGGCGCGGCACTCGGCCAGCACCTTGCGCATTTCGCCGGAGGGCAGGCGCAGGGTGGCATGGTCGCCTTCCTTGGCCATGAGTTGGGCCGCGGCGCCGGCGGAGCGGACAAGTTGGCCGCCTTTGCCAGGGCGCATCTCGATGCAGTGGATCAGGGTGCCGACGGGGATGTTCTTCAGGGGCAGGCAGTTGCCAGTCTTGATGTCGGCGTCAGGACCGGAGATGACGGTGTCGCCTACGTTCAGCCCGTTGGGGGCGATGATGTAGCGCTTTTCGCCGTCAGCGTAGTTGAGCAGGGCGATGCGCGAGGTCCGGTTCGGATCGTACTCGATGGAAGCGACCTTGGCGGGAATGCCGTCCTTGATCCGCTTGAAGTCGATGACCCGGTACATGCGCTTATGGCCGCCGCCCTGGTGACGAACGGTCAGTTTGCCTTGGTTGTTGCGCCCGGCCTTCTTTTTCAGGGGCTCGAGCAGCGATTTTTCCGGTTGGGACTTGGTGATTTCATCAAAGCTAGCCACCGTCATCTGGCGGATACCAGGCGAGGTCGGCTTAAACTTTTTCACAGCCACGCGGTTTCCCTCCTTTGGTCCGGCCAGACTTAGACGCCTTCGAAGATTTCGATCTTGTCGCCATCTTTTAGGGTGACGATGGCTTTCTTCTTATCCGCGGTCCGTCCGGCGTACTTGCCCATCCGCTTGGGCTTGCCTTTGACGTTCATGGTGTGAACGTCGAGGACCTTGACGTTGAAGAGCTGTTCGACAGCATGCTTGATTTCGATTTTGTTGGCTTTCGGTTCCACCACGAAGGTGTATTTGTTCTCCTGAGCCAAGTCCATCGACCGTTCAGTGATGACCGGTTTTTTCAGAACGTCATAGGGGCTGCGCATCAGGCGAACACCTCCTCAACCTTGGCCACGGCATTTTTGGTGATGACCAGTTTGTCGTGGTTCAGGATGTCATAGACGTTGATACCGACAGCTTCAACAGGGGAGACGCCGGGGATGTTGCGGGCCGACTTGAAGACGGTTTCGTCGATGTCGGCGGTTACCAACAGGGCCTTGCGTTCCACGTTGAGCTTGTTCATGATTCCGGCGATGACTTTCGTCTTCGGGGCGTCCATTTCCAGGGCGTCGACGACGATCAGGTTGCCGGAGCGAACTTTGGCCGACAGGGCCGATTTGAGGGCCAGACGGCGGGCCTTCTTCGGCATGGCGATTTTATAGCTGCGGGGCTGGGGCCCGAAGATGATTGCGCCGCCGCGCCAGAGGGGCGAACGGCTGGTGCCGGCGCGTGCGCGACCGGTGCCTTTTTGTCTCCAGGGCTTTTTGCCGCCCCCGGAGACTTCGCCACGGGACTTGACCTTGTGGGTGCCGCGCCGCCAGGCGGCCAGTTGGGTAACTACGGCCTGGTGCATCACGGCTTCGTTGGGCTCGATACCAAAGATCGCGTCGTTCAGTTCGATTTCACCGACCTGAGCGCCTTCGACGTTGTAAACGGCTACTTTCGGCATGTCGTGTCCTCCTTTCTCCGGGGGTTGATTACTTGGCCTTGACAGAGTTCTTGATCAGCAGCAGGCCGCGCTTGGGACCGGGCACTGCGCCTTTGATCAGGAGCAGGTTGCGCTCGGCGTCGACACGGACGACTTGCAGCTTCTGGACGGTGACGCGCTCGTTGCCCAGGCGACCGGGCATCTTGCGGCCTTTGAAGATACGGGCCGGACCTTTGGCGCCGGCGGAACCGGGGCGACGGTGGTACTTGGAACCGTGTTTCATCGGTCCGCGCTTGAAGTTGTGGCGCTTGATGCCGCCGGCAAAGCCTTTGCCTTTGGACGTGCCGACCACATCGACATACTCACCGGCGGAGAAGACGTCGGCTTTCAGTTCTTGGCCCACCTTGTACTCGTCCATGCTGTCCACCTTGATCTCGCGCAGCACGCGAACCAGGCGAACGCCGGCATTTTTCAGGTGACCTTTTTTCGGCTTGTTCAGCAGTTTTTCACGGACATCACCGAAACCGATTTGTACGGCTTCGTATCCGTCCTTCTCCATGGTTTTCTTTTGAACGACAACACAGGGGCCGGCCTGGACAACCGTCACGGGCACGGCGACTCCGTTATCGGCAAATACCTGCGTCATACCGATTTTTCGTCCGAGAAGACCTTTCTTAGCCACCAATGACACCTCCCATCTCTAGCAAAAGGATTACAGCTTGATTTCGATATCCACGCCCGCCGGCAGATCCAGACGCATGAGCGCATCGACAGTCTTCGGATTGGGTTCGAGGATGTCGATGAGGCGCTTGTGGGTGCGCATCTCAAACTGCTCACGGGAGTCTTTGTTGACGTGGGGAGAGCGCAAGATGGTATAGATGCTCTTCTCCGTCGGCAGCGGAATCGGTCCGGATACCGCCGCGCCGGTCCGCTTGGCCGTTTCCACGATCTTTTCGGAAGACTGATCGAGAATCCGATGATCGAAAGCCTTGAGGCGGATCCGAATTTTTTGTTTACCCATGTAGGTAAGTCCCTCCTTTTGTTCGCCCGATTGATTACGGACCTTCTCCGCGAAAATTACCCCAACAACGCTCTCGGGCGTGTCGTAAGTAAAAAAGACACAAAGAGAGCATCGCCCACCAATCCCAAGCCATTGTTGGGCAACCTTTCGCTTCATCGCAAAGCCAACCCACAATATGAAATTTTAGCACCAAGTGTTCGGAAATGCAAGCGGTTTTTGCTTTGTATTTGAAAATTTCGCGGAAAATCTGCGGAAAGCGGGCTGTTGGCGTGCGGATTCTGACCAAGTGCCTACGGTTACCGCGCGGGTCCTCTTGTGATGCCGATGAAGATTCGCGATTTAATTCTCGCTTTGATCGCGGGGGCTGGCGGCGCCCTTCGCTAAGAGCTCCGCGGCGGCTCGCTTGTCGGCTGCGCTAGGGGCGCCAAAAAATTTTGGGTAGTATGCATGTCGATGGCGCCCTTTAACGCTTCGCCTCCGCGCTCTCTCTTCGCCGCTCCGCTCAAATCGCTCAGACCGCCGCCAGCCCCCTGCTTTGCGGTGATTCGAAGGAAGTAACTGGCTGGCGATTCCGATTTATCGCCTGATTAAACCGAGTGGTGAAAAATCGAAACCAGAAGCCCTGAACCACCACTAGCGAATACTGGCCTGACGTCAATGATTATGCTGTGAAATCTCCTCATAGTGAAATCTCCTCATAACAGGTCGCACACACCAATCTGCCGAATACCCCTGGGGTAACCAACATAACGAATTAGGGCTACCGGCATTGTAGCAGATGCTTAGAACGAAACCACAAATCAAGAGGGGTGGCATTGAGAGCAATTGGATGCTGCGACAGTTTAGCCATAAAGGTGGCAAACACCTGGGAATCCACTAAGGTGTTTGTGGATAGATAGATAAGGGGTGCCGTCTAAGCGCCGTGCAACAATTTGTTTTTATGGAAATATCAAGAAATTAGACTGCGTCATCTCATATCTGTGCTATAATTATCGCGGGGGGTGACGGAATGACAGACAGGGAACTACTGTTGCAGATCTTGGATCGTCAGAATGAAATGTACCAGATTCTTCGTGCGATAGAGGCCAACCAAGCGACAGGCAGAGCAGAACTGGTGGCAGTAGCAGATCGAGTGGTACAATTAGAGCGTGGCCAGAGCCGAGCAAGACAAGTTGTAGCGGACGTAGCCGCCATATTGACCGCCGAAGCTAAGCCGGGTGCATGACACTCGGTTTTATTCATTTTAAATATGTACCGTAACCCCACCTAACTACATTCACCAAAAACCACGTTTACCTCAGCCTGCGTGCCAGTAGATCCGCCCGGCTGCACCGCTGCCGTTACAGCACTGCCAATACTATCGCCGGACAGCAGCACTTTGTAAATTAGAAACAGCCCACTCCACCGCAAACCGCCCACGTGGCACCGGGTGCGCCAGCGGGGTGAGCGGTTTGAGCGGAGCGGCGAAAAAGAAAGTGAGATGGCGGAGCGGAAAGGACGCCATTGACATGCAGAAAAAACCCGAGAGACTTTGGCGTCCGAGCGGAGCCGACGAACGAGCCGCCGCGGAGCTCTTAGCGAACCCCGCTGGCGCACCCGCGCCACCCTTCGGCATTTCAATGGACTCGGGAAACCGATTTTTGCAAGGACGACGATAGGACAACTATAGGACGGGCTATAAAAAGAAGCGACCGGATCGCCTGAATGATTCAGGGACCCGGTCGCTTTATAGCCGTGTGGCGATCGATTACTCGATGATACCGGTGACAACACCGGCGCCGACGGTCCGGCCGCCTTCGCGGATAGCGAAGCGGAGGCCTTCTTCGATGGCGATGGTTTTGCCGAGCTCGATGGTCATCTTGATGTTGTCGCCAGGCATGCACATTTCAACGCCTTCAGGCAGTTCGATGAAGCCGGTGACGTCGGTAGTCCGGAAGTAGAACTGGGGCCGATAGCCGTTGAAGAACGGGGTGTGGCGGCCGCCTTCTTCTTTGGACAGGACGTAGACTTCGGAGGTGAACTTGGTGTGGGGCTTGATGGAACCGGGCTTAGCCAGAACCTGGCCGCGCTCGATGTCTTTCCGTTCAACACCGCGCAGCAGGGCGCCGATGTTGTCGCCGGCTTGGGCGAAGTCGAGGAGCTTGCGGAACATTTCAACGCCGGTGACGACGGTCTTGCGGGTGGCTTCAGCCAGACCGACAAGCTCGATTTCTTCGCCGACTTTGATTTGACCGCGCTCGACGCGACCGGTGGCAACGGTGCCGCGACCGGTGATGGTGAAGACGTCTTCAACGGGCATCAGGAAGGGCTTGTCGGTGGCGCGCTCGGGGGTGGGGATGTACTTGTCAACTTCGTCCATGAGCGCCCAGACCTTGCCGCACCATTCGCACTCGCGCTTGCCGCAGCCGCACTCGAGGGCTTTCAGGCCGGAACCGGCAACGATGGGAATGTCGTCGCCAGGGAACTCGTAGGAGGAGAGAAGTTCGCGAACTTCCATCTCGACCAGTTCCATCAGTTCGGCGTCGTCCACCATGTCGGCTTTGTTCAGCCAGACTACGATGTAGGGAACGCCGACCTGGCGGGCCAGCAGGATGTGCTCACGGGTCTGGGGCATGGGGCCGTCAGCAGCAGAGACAACCAGGATCGCGCCGTCCATCTGGGCAGCGCCGGTGATCATGTTTTTGATGTAGTCGGCGTGACCAGGGCAGTCCACGTGGGCGTAGTGACGGTTGTCGGTTTCGTACTCGACGTGAGCGGTGTTGATGGTGATGCCACGCTCACGCTCTTCGGGAGCAGCGTCGATTTCGTCGTACTTTTTGAAGGCAGCTCCACCGACTTTGGAGAGAACCAGGGTGATGGCAGCGGTGGTGGTGGTTTTACCGTGGTCAACGTGACCGATGGTGCCGATGTTCACGTGCGGCTTGGTGCGCTCGAATTTGGCTTTTGCCATTTCGTACTCATCCTTCCTTTTCAGGCTTAAGGATTATTCGTGAGGGCAGCTTGACCACCCTCTATCCGGCGAAAATCGCCTGTGGCGATTTAGCCTTTACGTTTCGCGATGATGCCTTCAGCGATGTTGCGGGGCACTTCCTCGTTGTGGCTGTACATCATGACGTACTGGCCACGACCTTGGGTGCGTGAACGCAGGTCGGTAGCATAGCCGAACATCTCGGACAAGGGAACGAAGCCGCGCACCACTTGGGTGTTGCCGCGCGCTTCCATGCCTTCGATGCGGCCCCGGCGGGAGTTGATGTCGCCGATGACGTCGCCCATGTATTCCTCAGGAACAGTGACTTCGACTTTCATCACCGGTTCGAGGATGACAGGCTTGGCTTTTGCGGCACCTTCCTTGAACGCCATGGAGCCAGCGATCTTAAAGGCCATTTCCGAGGAGTCCACATCGTGGTAGGAACCGAAGACCAGGGTGACGCGGAAGTCAACTGTCGGATAACCGGCTAAGACGCCTGTTTCAGCGGCTTCACGGATCCCGTTATCGATAGCGGGGATGTATTCACGAGGAATGACGCCACCAACGATCTTGTTGACAAATTCGTAGCCTTCACCAGGCTCGCGCGGTTCGATCTCGATGACGGCGTGGCCGTATTGACCGCGACCGCCAGACTGACGAACGAACTTGCCTTCCGCTTTGGCTTTGCTGCGAATCGTTTCCTTGTAAGCGACCTGGGGACGTCCGACGTTGGCTTCGACCTTGAATTCGCGCATCATCCGGTCGACGATGATCTCCAGGTGGAGTTCGCCCATGCCGGAGATGATCGTCTGACCCGTTTCATGGTCAGTGGACATGCGGAAGGTCGGGTCTTCTTCGGACAGACGCTGAAGGGCGATGCCCATCTTGTCCTGGTCAGCCTTTGTCTTCGGTTCAATGGCAACGTGGATGACCGGGTCAGGAAACTGCATCGACTCGAGGATGATAGGCTGTTTCTCATCGCAGAGGGTGTCGCCCGTCGTGGTGTCCTTCAGGCCGACAGCGGCGGCGATGTCGCCGGTGTAGACCTCGGCGATCTCTTCCCGGTGGTTGGCGTGCATCTGGAGGATGCGGCCGATCCGTTCCTTTTTGCCCTTGGTCGAGTTGTACACGTAGGAACCGGAACTCAGCTTGCCCGAGTAGACACGGAAGAAGGCCAATTTGCCCACATAGGGGTCGGCCATGATCTTGAAGGCCAGTGCGGAGAAGGGCTCTTCGTCGGAAACCTCACGAACATCTTCTTCACCGGAGTCAGGATTGACGCCCTTGACGGCAGGGATGTCGATCGGCGCCGGCAGGAATTCAACGACGGCATCGAGCAGGGGCTGTACGCCTTTGTTCTTGAAGGAGGAACCGCAAAGAACAGGGATCATCTTGACGGCCAGGGTGCTCTTACGAACGCCGTTGCGGACTTCCTCTTCGGTCAGCTCTTCCCCTTCAAGGTACTTCATCATCAGTTCCTCGTCAGACTCGGCGACCGCTTCCAGCAGTTTTTCCCGGTATTCGGCGGCGATATCGACGAGGTCCTCGGGGATCTCGGTGACATCGCTCGTCTTGCCCAGGTCATCGACGTAGATCATGGCTTTCATCGTGATCAGGTCGACGATGCCTTTGAATTGGTCTTCCGAGCCGATGGGAATCTGGATGGGCACAGGGTTGGCGCCCAAACGTTCCCGGATCATGCTGACGCCGCGGAAGAAATCGGCGCCAATGCGGTCCATCTTGTTGATGTAGGCGATCCGGGGAACACCGTACTTGTCAGCTTGGCGCCATACTGTTTCCGACTGCGGTTCAACACCGCCGACGGAACAGAAGACGGCGACGGCCCCGTCCAATACCCGCAGGGAACGTTCGACTTCAACGGTAAAGTCCACGTGGCCGGGCGTATCGATGATGTTGATACGGTGGCCTCGCCATTGGCAGGTCGTAGCGGCAGAGGTGATGGTGATGCCACGCTCTTGTTCTTGAACCATCCAGTCCATGGTGGCAGCGCCATCATGGACCTCACCGATCTTGTGCACCCGGCCTGTGTAGAACAGGATGCGCTCGGTGGTGGTCGTCTTGCCGGCATCGATGTGGGCCATAATGCCGATGTTCCGTGTTTTATCTAACGGAAACTGTCTAGGCACGCTCGTTCCCCCTTTCTGTCGGATCTCAGGTCCTGGCGGGACTCTGTTTGTTTACCAGCGATAATGGGCGAAGGCCTTGTTGGCTTCGGCCATCTTATGAGTATCTTCTTTTTTCTTCACGGCGCCGCCAGTGCTGTTGGCGGCATCCATGATCTCTCCAGCCAGTTTGTCAATCATGGTCTTGCCGGAACGCTCGCGAGAGTACTTGATGAGCCAACGCAGGCCCAGCGTCTGGCGGCGTTCGGGACGAACCTCGATCGGCACCTGGTAGTTGGCGCCGCCAACGCGGCGAGCCTTGACTTCCAGGAGAGGCATCACGTTTTTCAACGCGGCTTCCAGGACTTCCATGGGGTTCTTGTTGGTCTTTTCCTTGATCACATCAAGGGCGCCATACAGAATGGCCTCGGCAGTGCTCTTTTTCCCATCCAACATAATTTGGTTTGCCAGTTTCGTGACAACCTTGGAGTTGTAAATCGGATCGGGGAGCACTTCACGCCGGGCGACAGATCCTCTTCTCGGCATCGGATTCTCCTCCCCTCATTACCTCTTGCCTTTGGCAGCGCCCTTAGCAGCCGTAGCGGCGCCTTTTTTCGGGCGTTTGGTGCCATATTTCGAACGGCCCTGGTTACGGTTCTGGGTACCGGCGGTATCCAGAGCGCCACGAACGATGTGGTAGCGCACACCGGGGAGGTCTTTCACCCGGCCTCCGCGAACCAGAACGACGGAGTGCTCTTGAAGGTTGTGCCCGATGCCGGGAATGTAGGCGGTCACTTCCACCCCATTGGTCAAACGCACCCGGGCCACTTTGCGCAGAGCCGAGTTCGGCTTCTTAGGAGTCGTCGTATAGACGCGAGTGCAAACCCCACGCTTTTGCGGACACTCTTTCAATGCCGGAGCGGTCGATTTCTCCGTGAGAACTTCGCGGCCTTTGCGGATCAACTGGCTAATCGTTGGCATGAACATCCACCTCCTTCCCGGAATTCTTCTTACAACTCACCCATGCGTATCGTCAGTGAAGAAATTATCTACTCAGCCACAATGGCCGCCGACGCCGAGCCAACCTTGATGTTGCAAGCCAGGCCAAGCGCCTCCATCGAATCCACGTTGATAACGGGAATCGCTTTTTCTTCACACAGCTTCATTAAAGGATTCACCAGATGGGGGTCGGCGTCTCCGGCAACATAGACCAGCTTGACCTGTCCCTTCTCCACCGCCTTCAGGGTCTGCTTGGTGCCAACCGTCTTCTGGCGGGCCTGTTTCAAGCGCTCCAAAGGCATAGTAAGCCTCCTTTAACGAATCACACACTTGATTATAGTACCACTTCCAAAGATGCGTGTCAACAAAAATGCTGTTAATCCCGCTGTCTCTGACGATTTTAGGAATAAGGGCCGATTTGGCAGCGCCTGAACCGGCCCTCACCCATTCTTTCGTTTTCTTCTCTTAGGCCATGTCCTCTTCGATGAACTCGTCAGGCATCTCATCGCCATCCATGAGTTGGATGTTGCGGTAGCGCGACATGCCGGTCCCCGCCGGGATCAGTTTGCCAATAATGACGTTTTCTTTGAGCCCGAGGAAGGGATCCACCTTGCCCTTGATGGCGGCTTCGGTGAGCACCCGCGTCGTCTCCTGGAAAGAAGCGGCCGAGAGGAAGGAGTCGGTGGCTAGGGAGGCTTTGGTGATGCCCAGGAGGATGGGGCGGGCCGTGGCCGGTTCGAGACCGGCTTCGATGGCCTTCAGGTTCTCGGCCTCGAAGTCGGCGATGTCGATAAGACCGCCGGGGAGCAGGTCTGTATCGCCCGGTTCTTCCACCTTCACCTTGCGCATCATCTGGCGGACCATGACCTCGATGTGCTTGTCGTTGATATCGACGCCCTGGAGACGGTAGACGCGCTGGACCTCCCGCAACAGGTAGGTTTGGACGCCCTGGATCCCCTTAACGCGCAGCATGTCGTGGGGGTTGACGGAGCCTTCCGTCAGCTCGACGCCGGCTTCCACCCGCTGGCCATCTTCCACCTTCAGTCGGGAGTTGTAGGGGATGGCGTAGTGGTGCTGTTCGCCGTCATCGGTGACGATCTCGATGTCCTTGCGCCCCTTGTTCTCGACGATCCGGATGATGCCGTCTTGCTCGGCGATGATCGCAAGGCCTTTCGGCTTGCGAGCCTCGAAAAGTTCCTCAACCCGCGGCAGACCTTGGGTGATGTCGTCGCCGGCGACGCCGCCTGTGTGGAAGGTCCGCATCGTCAACTGGGTCCCCGGTTCGCCGATGGACTGGGCGGCGATGATGCCGACCGCCTCGCCGATCTCGACGGAGCGTCCGGTGGCTAGGTTGCGGCCGTAGCAGCGGCGGCAAACGCCATAGCGGGTGCGGCAGGTCAATACGTTGCGGATATAGACGGAATTCTGTTCGAGCTTGCCCTGTTTGATCAACTGATCGATCCGTTCGGCTGCGTCGGCCTGGATCTCTTCGTTGTACTCGGCGAGCTTTTCACCTGTTTCCGGATCGATGATCTCTTCCAGGGCGTAGCGGCCGGTGAGGCGATCGGTCAGTTTTTCAATGACCTGCTTGCCGTCAACGATGGCTTCGACGGGGATGCCTTCGTGGGTGCCGCAGTCGATTTCCCGGACGATGACATCCTGGGAGACGTCTACGAGACGACGGGTCAGATAGCCCGAGTCGGCTGTCCGCAGCGCTGTATCGGCGAGGCCTTTTCGGGCGCCGTGGGTGGAGATGAAGTATTCCAATACGGTGAGGCCTTCGCGGAAGTTGGCCTTGATCGGCAGGTCGATGATGCGGCCCGACGGGTCGGCCATCAAACCGCGCATCCCGGCGAGCTGGCGGATCTGCTGGATGTTGCCGCGGGCGCCGGAGTTGGCCATCATGTAGACGGGGTTGAACTTGTTCAGCGTGGCCATCAAGGCCTGGGTGACGCCGTCTGTCGTCTTGTTCCAGATGTCGATGACCTTCTGGTAGCGTTCTTCCTCGGTGATCAGACCCCGGCGATACTGCTGCTCTACCT
The DNA here is from genome assembly GCF_057715735.1 of Heliomicrobium sulfidophilum. Lineage (NCBI taxonomy): Bacteria > Bacillati > Bacillota > Clostridia > Eubacteriales > Heliobacteriaceae > Heliomicrobium > Heliomicrobium sulfidophilum. The sequence continues at coordinate 1,592,304 of NZ_JBVTZZ010000005.1, read as the reverse complement.
TTTCAACGCCGCTGTCAGCCTCGCCGATCAGGCGTCTTTTCTCTTCAGGAACCTCCACGTCGGTGATCCCGACGGTGATGCCAGCGCGGGTGGAGAAGGTGTAGCCGAGCTTCTTGATGCCGTCAAGCATGGCTGCCGTTTCACTGATCCCCAACTTGTCATAGCAACGGGCGACGATGTTACCCAGTTGCTTCTTGCCGACCACCTCGTTGACGTAGCCAACCTTTGGCGGGATGACGCTGTTGAAGATCAGACGCCCCACGGTTGTCTCGAAACGGCCTTGCTGGTAAGCAGCGCGTGTTTCCGGTTTGGCATACTCGATCGCTTCTAGCACGCGGGCCGTAGGCCGGACGCGGATGCGAGCTTGTAGGTTGACGCTCTTGGCATCATAGGCGGCGATGGCTTCATCGGGGCTGGCGAAAATCATGCCTTCACCCTTGGCGCCTTCTCGTTCGATGGTCAGGTAGTAAGCGCCGATAACCATGTCCTGGGTCGGTGTGGCGACAGGTCGGCCATCCTTCGGGTTGAGGATGTTGTGGGCCGACAGCATCAGGTTGCGCGCCTCGGCTTGGGCTTCAGCAGAGAGGGGCACGTGGACGGCCATCTGGTCGCCGTCGAAGTCAGCGTTGTAAGCCGTACAGACGAGCGGGTGAATCTGCAGCGCCCGGCCTTCAACGAGAACCGGTTCAAAAGCCTGGATGCCGAGACGGTGCAGGGTCGGCGCCCGGTTAAGCAGGACGGGGTGCTCAGCGATGACGTCCTCTAAGACATCCCAAACCTCGTTTTTGACGCGCTCCACCATCCGCTTGGCGCTCTTGATGTTGTGGGCGTGGCCGTCTTCGACGAGCTTTTTCATGACAAAGGGCTTGAACAGTTCCAGCGCCATCTCTTTGGGGAGGCCGCACTGGTGCAGTTTCAGTTCGGGACCGACGACGATGACGGAACGACCGGAGTAGTCGACCCGTTTCCCGAGCAGGTTCTGACGGAAGCGGCCCTGTTTGCCTTTGAGCATGTCAGAGAGGGATTTGAGGGGGCGGTTACCCGGTCCCGTCACGGGACGGCCGCGGCGGCCGTTGTCAATCAGTGCGTCAACAGCCTCTTGTAGCATCCGCTTTTCGTTGCGGACGATGATGTCAGGCGCGCCGAGATCGAGGAGTCGCTTGAGGCGGTTGTTCCGGTTGATCACTCGCCGGTAGAGATCGTTCAAGTCAGAGGTGGCGAAGCGTCCGCCGTCGAGTTGCACCATGGGGCGAAGTTCCGGCGGGATGACAGGGACGACGTCCATGATCATCCAATCGGGACGGTTGCCGGAATTTTTGAAGGCCTCCACAACCTCCAGGCGGCGGATGGCGCGCACCTTCCGCTGACCTGTCACCTCTTTCAATTCCTGGCGCAGTTCGCGGCAGAGTTGATCCAGATCCATCTCGACGAGCAGTTCTTTGATCGCTTCGGCGCCCATGCCGGCGCGGAAGCGGTTACCGTATTTTTCCCGGTGTTCCCGGTATTCCGTCTCCGTAAGGAGCTGCTTTTTCATCAGCGGCGTGTCGCCCTGTTCGATGACGATGTAGGCGACAAAGTACAGGACTTTCTCCAGCGAACGGGGCGACATGTCGAGCAAAAGGCCCATCCGACTTGGGATGCCCTTAAAGTACCAGATATGGGAGACAGGCGCTGCCAGTTCGATATGGCCGAGGCGTTCCCGGCGGACCTTGGAGCGGGTGACCTCGACGCCGCAGCGGTCACAGACGATGCCCTTATAGCGGACCCGTTTGTATTTGCCGCAGTGACACTCCCAGTCGCGGGTTGGGCCAAAGATCCGTTCACAGAACAAGCCATCCCGTTCCGGTTTGAGGGTCCGGTAGTTGATGGTTTCCGGCTTCTTCACTTCCCCGCTCGACCATTGCCGGATCAGATCCGGTGAAGCCAGGCCGATGCGCATGCGGTCGAAATTATTGACATCGAGCAACGGATTCTCTCCCTTCCGGGTTGTCACCTTTGGGCGGATCAGTCTTCTTCCAGTTCTTCCAAGGCATCCTGCAGGAAGCCGGCGGCGAAATCGATCTCCTCTTCATCATCCATCTCATCGGGCGATACGGGCTCGCCAGCCGTTTCCGGCTTATCTTCGCCTTGGATGTCGATGCCGAGTTCTTTGGCCGTCTCGGCCACATCTTCCTCAACTTCCTTGATCTCGATTTCCCGTTCGTCTTCTGAGAGGATTTTGACATCCAAGCCTAAGCTCTGCAGTTCTTTGATCAATACCTTGAAGGATTCGGGCACGCCCGGTTCGGGGATGTTCTCGCCCTTGACGATCGCTTCGTATGTTTTCACACGACCGACCACGTCGTCCGACTTGACGGTGAGGATCTCCTGCAGGGTGTAGGCGGCCCCATAGGCTTCGAGCGCCCAGACCTCCATCTCGCCGAAACGCTGGCCGCCAAACTGAGCCTTTCCGCCCAGGGGCTGCTGCGTGACGAGCGAGTAGGGACCAGTCGAACGAGCATGGATCTTGTCGTCAACGAGGTGGGCCAGTTTTAACATGTACATGTAGCCGACGGTGATCGGGTTATCGAAAGGCTCGCCGGTCCGTCCGTCATAGAGGATCGATTTGCCCAGGGGCACAGCCGCCATCGTCTCGCGCAGACCCTCGGTCCGGGTGTCCGTCAAGGCCACCTCGTTCGCCTTGGGCAGACCCGCCTTGGTGAGGAATTCGAAGATATCATCTTCCGTGGCGCCGTCGAAGACCGGCGTGGCCACGCGAATTCCTTTATCTCCGCTAGGTGTGCCATCAGCGAGAAAACCGCGATCCATGTGCTTGGAAGCCCAACCGAGGTGGGTCTCCAGGATCTGGCCGATGTTCATCCGCGAGGGAACGCCCAAGGGGTTGAGGACGATCTCGACAGGCGTGCCGTCAGCCAAGTAGGGCATGTCAGCTTCCGGCATGATCCGGGAGATAACGCCCTTGTTCCCGTGGCGGCCGGCCATCTTGTCGCCCTCGGAGATTTTCCGCTTCTGGGCGATATAGACGCGCACCAGTTGGTTGACGCCCGGCGCCAGTTCGTCACCGTTTTCCCGGGAAAAGACTTTGACATCGACGATCTTACCGGCTTCCCCGTGAGGAACGCGCAGGGAGGTGTCGCGCACTTCCCGCGCCTTTTCACCGAAGATGGCTCGCAGGAGCCGTTCTTCCGCCGTCAGTTCCGTCTCGCCTTTGGGGGTTACCTTGCCGACGAGAATGTCGCCGGGGCGGACCTCGGCGCCGACGCGAATGATGCCCCGATCGTCCAGGTCTTTCAAGACCTCGTCGCCCACGTTGGGGATGTCGCGGGTGATCTCTTCCGGTCCCAGCTTGGTATCTCGGGAATCGCATTCATATTCTTCAATATGAATGGAGGTGAAGTAGTCCTCTTTGACGAGCTTTTCGTTGACCAGGATGGCGTCTTCGTAGTTGTAGCCTTCCCAGGTCATGAAGGCGACGAGGACGTTGCGGCCGAGAGCCAGTTCGCCCTGATCGGTCGAGGGACCGTCGGCGATCGTCTGACCGGCCTCCACCCTTTGGCCTTTATGGCAAATCGGTTTTTGGTTGATGCAGGTTCCCTGGTTCGAACGGAGGAACTTGAGCAGTTTGTGATGTTCTGTCGTGCCGTCGTCACAACGGATGAAGATCTCGTCACCGGTGACCCGTTCCACGTAGCCAGCTTTGCGGGCGATGGCGCAGACACCTGAGTCGTAGGCAGCTTTGAACTCCATCCCTGTGCCCACATAGGGGGCGTCAGTGCGCAAGAGGGGCACAGCCTGGCGTTGCATGTTGGCGCCCATCAAGGCGCGGTTGGCGTCGTCATGCTCCAGGAAGGGGATCAAGGCAGTGGCGATGGAGACGACTTGTTTGGGCGAGACGTCCATATAATCGACCTTTTCGACGGGGACGACGAGGATGTCGTGGCCGTGGCGGGCGTTGACCCGCTTTTCTTTGAAACGCCCTTCTTCATCGAGGGGGGCGTTGGCCTGGGCCACGATATACTTGTCTTCCTCATCGGCGGTCAGGTAGTCGATCTGTTCGGTGACGACGCCGCGCTCCTTGTCGACCTTGCGGTAGGGCGTCTCAATGAAGCCAAATTCGTTGATCCGCGCGAAGGTGGACAGAGAGCCGATCAGGCCGATGTTGGGACCTTCCGGCGTCTCGATGGGACACATCCGTCCGTAGTGGGAGTGGTGAACGTCGCGGACCTCGAAACCGGCTCGTTCCCGCGAGAGACCGCCAGGACCGAGGGCGGAGAGGCGGCGCTTGTGGGTCAGCTCGGCCAGGGGGTTCGTCTGGTCCATGAACTGCGAGAGCTGGGAGGAGCCGAAGAACTCCTTGATGGCGGCCACGACAGGGCGGATGTTGATCAGCACCTGCGGCGTGATGACCTCCACGTCCTGGATCGTCATGCGCTCGCGGACAACCCGCTCCATCCGTGAGAGGCCGATGCGGAACTGGTTTTGCAACAGTTCGCCGACAGAGCGGAGGCGGCGGTTGCCCAGGTGGTCGATATCATCGGCCCGTCCCTCGCCCTGCATCAGCTTGAGCAGTTCCCGGACGGCGGCGATGATGTCCTCTTTGGTCAGGTGGCGGATCTCCCGTTCCACGCTGACGCCGAGGCGTTTATTGATTTTATAGCGCCCTACCTTGGCCAGGTCGTAGCGCTTGGGATCGAAAAAGAGGGTCTCCAGCAGGCTCCGGGCGCTGTCCACCGTCGGAGGCTCGCCGGGACGGAGGCGTTTATAAATCTCAACGAGCGCTTCTTCCGTGTTTTCCGTGTTGTCCCGTTCCAGGGTGATCCGGATCCGCTCGTCGCCGTCAAAGAGTTCATGGACCTGGGCGTTGTTGGAGTAGCCCAAGGCCCGGATGAGCACCGTAGCCGGCAGCTTGCGGGTGCGGTCGATGCGCACGAAGACGTTGTCATTGATATCGGTTTCGAATTCCAGCCAGGCGCCGCGGTTGGGGATGATGGTGGCGCCGAAGAGCTTCTTGCCGCTGGGCGGGTCGATGGCTTCATTGTAATAGACGCCAGGCGAGCGGACGAGTTGGCTGACGATGACCCGTTCAGCGCCGTTGATGATGAAGGTGCCTTTGTCCGTCATCAACGGGAAGTCTCCCATAAAGACTTCCTGTTCTTTGACCTCGCCCGTCTCTTTGTTGATCAGGCGAACTTTGACGCGCAAAGGGGCCGCAAAGGTGACATCGCGTTCCTTGCATTCTTCCACGCTGTATTTGGGGTCACCCAGGGCATAGTCAATGAACTCCAGGATCAGGTTCCCGGTGAAGTCCTGGATGGGCGAGATATCGCGGAACATCTCGCGCAAGCCCTCTTCGAGAAACCAGCGATAGGAGTTCTGCTGGATTTCTATCAGATTGGGCATGTCCATGACTTCCTGGATGCGGGCAAATGTCCATCGCTCGCGAGGCCCACATTGCACAGGATATACCATCCGATTCACCTCTTGTATCGTGATAGCAAAACAAAAGAAACACCAGTTCGAGGGTCTGTCTTCACCTACCCTCTACGACCGGGTTTCTTTTTTACGATTGCGGCAATAGACTCCCTCCCCGGCGAGTCCACCCAGGTTCCCCCTCATATCCGGGTATTCTACCCTGTCGAAACCGAAAATATTCCCGGTAGATGCGCCCACACCGGAGCTTAGGCTCCAAATACGAGCACGATCGCAAGATATAATATTAGCATAAGAGGCGCGATCTGTCAATTACAGTGGACCGTTGCCAGAAAAAAAATTGGAGTGAAAAAAAGCAGGACGGAGGGGATCCGCCCTGCTTTTTTTCGAGATGTCACTGAAGCGAAATTACTTAACTTCGACGGAAGCGCCAGCTTCTTCAAGCTTCTTCTTGATGGATTCGGCTTCTTCTTTGGCGATTTTCTCTTTGACGGCTTTAGGAGCGCCATCAACGAGGTCTTTCGCTTCTTTCAGGCCCAGACCGGTGATTTCACGGACAACTTTGATGACGTTGACTTTCTTGTCGCCAGCGGCTTTCAGGATGACATCGAATTCAGTTTGCTCTTCAGCGGGAGCAGCAGCGGCGGCGGCCACAGGCATGGCGGCCATGGCGACGGGAGCAGCAGCGCTGACGCCAAATTCTTCTTCGAAGGCTTTGACCAGTTCGGCCAGTTCGAGAACGGTCAGGCCTTTGACCGCTTCGATGATTTCATTGATCTTGCTCATGGTATTGAATTCCTCCATTTAATAATTTAATATTAGGCGCTTTCCTTCTGTTTGCGCAGGTCTTCCAGGGCGTAGCCCAGTTTGCGGATGGGACCTTGCAGAACATTGACCAGGCCGACGAGGGGCCCTTGGATGCCGGCGAGGACCTGAGCCAGCAGGACTTCGCGCGACGGCAGGTCAGCCAGAGCCTTGACGCCATCAGCGGTGATGACCTTGCCTTCGACAACGCCGGCTTTAATGGCGAAGTTCTTGTTCTTGGTCGTCTTGACGAATTCCGTCAGTACCTTGGCGGGAGCGACGGGATCCTCAATACCGAAGGCGATCGCGGTGGGACCTTCGAGGTAAGGATCCAGGCCTTGGATGCCGAGTTCATTGGCGACGATGCGGGTCAGGGTGTTTTTGCAGACCTTGAACTCCACGCCGGCCTTGCGGAACTCGTTCCGCAGGTTGGTGGCTTCCTTGACGGTCATCCCCCGGAAGTCAGCCAGTACACAGGACTTGGCTTTGCCCATGGTTTCTCTGATCTCGGAGAGTTGTACAGCTTTTTGTTCTTTATTGGCCATGCGGGTTGTTTCACCCCCTTTGCGGTGAGAAAGCGGAAAAGCCTCCGCTGCAGACAGCGGAGGCTTGGTAACAAAATGGACCCCGATGAAGGCGACACAAGGCCGCTTCACTGGTTATCTTGACCAATCACCTCGGCAGGTGTTTTCACATTAAGCCGCGTCACCGCGGCGCCTGCTGTCTACAGCGAGTCTTTTCAATTTTCATGTGTCAGGTGACTGTATCTATCCTAATCATCAGCCTTCCGGTTGTCAAGCCGGAATTTACTGTTGGACCTGAACGGCATGAGGCTTCAGCGGGTTGATGCGAACGCCAGGGCTCATCGTCGACGACAAGGTGATGCTCTTGATGTACTGGCCTTTTGCCGCCGCCGGTTTCGCCTTGATCAAGGTGTCCAGCAGGGTCTGATAGTTCTCCAGCAGCTTCTGGGCATCGAAAGAAGCCTTGCCGATGGGGGCATGAATGATCCCCGTCTTGTCAACGCGGTATTCGATCTTACCAGCTTTGATCTCTTGGATCGCCCGGGCCACGTCAAAAGTGACGGTGCCGGTCTTCGGGTTGGGCATCAAGCCCTTGGGACCGAGCAAACGGCCCAGTTTGCCGACGAGACCCATCACGTCGGGCGTGGCGACAGCCACGTCAAAGTCCAGCCAGCCGCCCTGAATCTTTTCGACAAGATCCTCGGCACCAACAGCATCAGCGCCGGCAGCTTCGGCTTCTTTGGCCTTATCGCCTTTGGCGAAGACAGCCACTTTCCGGGATTTGCCGGTGCCATGGGGCAGAACGACAGCGCCCCGGATCATCTGGTCAGCATGGCGCGGGTCGACGCCGAGCCGGAAGGCGGCTTCCACCGTCTCATCAAACTTGGCGGTAGCCATCTTCTTGACCATTTCCATCGCCTCTGGCGCGTCCAGGACTTGATCCCGGTCGACCAGTTTGGCATGTTCCAGATACTTTTTCCCGTGTTTCGGCATGTTTTATCCTCCTCGTGGTGTTGGCGGGCCTTTGCCCTCCCACTGGGTCAACGCGATTAGGCTTCGACGATCTCGATGCCCATGCTGCGGGCGGTGCCCTCGATCATGCGCATGGCCGACTCGACACTTGCCGCGTTGAGGTCTTTCATTTTCAATTCGGCGATCTCACGCACTTTCGTGCGGTTGACCTTGCCGACTTTTTTCTTGTTGGGCGTGCCAGAAGCGGTTTCAATGCCAGCTGCTTTTTTCAGCAGTACGGCGGCCGGGGGCGTCTTGGTCACGAAGGTGAAGGAACGGTCTTCATACACCGTGATTTCCACCGGGATGATCAGGCCGGCTTGGGCCGCGGTAGCTTCGTTGTACTGCTTGCAAAAGGCCATAATGTTAACCCCATGCTGGCCCAGGGCAGGACCGACCGGGGGGGCGGGGTTCGCTTTACCGGCGGGACATTGCAGTTTGACGACTGCGACGACTTTCTTAGCCATTAGATAGTGCCACCTCCTTCTCTTGGTCTAGTGGTCATGCTTATACCTTTTCTACTTGTGAAAAATCAAGCTCGACGGGCGTCTCCCTACCAAACATGGAGACGAGCACCTTCAGCTTGCCTTTTTCCGGCTGAATGTCTTCGATGGTGCCGATAAAATCCTGAAAAGGCCCGGAGATCACCCGCACGTTCTGCTTGAGCTCATAATCGTGGCGGGTCCGCGCCTCATCAAGGCCCATCGATTTCAGGATGTGAGCCGCTTCGCCAGGCTGCAAGGGAATCGGTTTTGTTCCCGGTCCCACAAAGCCAGTCACCCCAGGCGTATTGCGCACCACATACCAGGAGTCGTCGGTCATGATCATCTCAACGATGACATAACCGGGGAAGACCTTGCGCTTCGTCACCTTGCGCTTGCCGTTCTTGATCTCGACCTCGTCTTCCATGGGGACCAGGATGCGAAAGATCTTGTCCTCCATGTTCATCGATTCGACACGGCGCTCCAGGTTGGCCTTCACCTTATTCTCATAGCCGGAGTAAGTATGGATCACGTACCACTGTTTTTCCATGGTCACTTGATCAACGCTTTCAGGCCGAAGCCCAGCGCTTCGTCGACGATGAAAATCAACGTCCCTACGAAGACGACGGCCGTAAGGACGACACCGGTGTAGGTGATGACTTCCTGCCGAGTCGGCCAATGGACCTTCTTCATCTCGCTGGCTACGCCGCGGGCGAAGTTCTGGGAGCGCTCCATTGTTGAAGAACGTGTAACAGCGGGTTTTTTTGCCGGCTCCCCTTTTTTGGTTGCATCCTTCTCCAGGGTTGCTTTGGTCGTTTTTTCTGTTTTCTCGACCTTTTCAGGCTTATCCGTTTGTTTTATCTCGCCCACCGGAACTCCCTTCCTCAAACACCGATTCGCCGCAAGCCATGGCAATACCCACGTCCAGCGGATTTGGGATGTCGACAGAACTGTTCGTGAGCGAAGACTTACTTGGTCTCTTTATGGACCGTCTGTGTCTTGCACCACTTGCAGTACTTCTTCAATTCGACACGATCCGGATCGTTCTTTTTGTTCTTGTTCGTCATGTAATTCCGGCGCTTGCACTCCGTGCAGGCCAGGGTAACACCGACACGCATTGCGACACCTCCCCCGTTGCATTGACAAAACCACCCGTACCGGGTGGTCCGAATTTGCCCATTACTCACATTACTTTAGCACAAGCAAAAACGGAAGTCAACAACATTCCCGGGTGGTTCCTGCCAGCGCTGGGGCATAAAAAAGAGGGCATTCACTACAAAGTATGCCCTCGGGTTGGTGTCTTTATCCGGCTAAAATCCACCCTCCCTGGGCGGATCACTTGGGATCATCCACAATGATCTCTTTGGTCAATAAGCGGACTTCACGAGCCGGGCAACGGTCGCGCATCGCTCCGGCCAGCCGTTCTTCGTCGCGGTTTTCTAGATATTTTTCCAGCTTACGCTTGACGCGCTGCAGGGCGTTGTCGATGGACTTGACATGTCGCTTGAGGTCGACGGCGATCTCCTGGTAGGACTTGCCCTCTAGATAGGACATGAGCACCTTCCATTCGAGGGAGCTCAGGATCTCACCCATCTTTTCTTCGATATCGTCGAACTCCTCGCGGCTGATGATCAGCTCTTCTGGATCGGTAATTTTCGTGCCCGAGATCACGTCCAGCAACGTCCGATCGGAGTCCTCGTCATAGATCGGCTTGTTCAAGGAGACGTAGGAGTTCAAGGGGATATGCTTCTGACGGGTCGCCGTCTTAATGGCTGTGATGATCTGTCGGGTGATGCAGAGTTCGGCAAAGGCGCGAAAGGACGATAGCTTATCACAGCGGAAGTCGCGGATGGCTTTGTAGAGGCCGATCATCCCTTCCTGAATGATGTCCTCCCGATCCGCCCCGATCAAAAAGTAGGACCGCGCTTTGGCGCGAACGAAGTTCTTGTATTTATTGATCAGGTATTCAAGGGCTTCTTCATCGCCCTCTTTAGCCAATTCTACGACTTCTTCGTCCACGAGTTGCTCAAAGTCGTCCAACAGTTCTCTCTGGGCATTCACACTCACGCCTATCGCCCCCACTATTGAGTTTCCCTTCGAATCGCCCGATTCGTGTGAAGCCCTGTTCCGCTTGAAGGCGGGTTGTCCTTTGGGAACAACCTCATTATACCCGAAGGTCTTTTTGACCGTCAAGGACTCGCCCCCAATCATCGGCAGTTTTAGGAGGTCAGGCCGCGGCGCATCTGCTCCAGTCTCCGGCGGATCTCTTCGTCAAGGCGGCTGTCTAGGCGGTCATCCCCCACGCCTCCTTGGAGGCGTTGTTTTTTTTCCTGTGTCGACGCCTTGACCTGGGCGTGGAGTTCCCGCACGGGGAGCCGGCAGGCGCCTCGGCCAAGGGCGATGGCTTGTTCGACGGCATCGCCCGTAGCCACCCAGACGTTGCCGCGAACCTGCCGTCCCAGCAGGCGCTCGATGTAACGGTCAGCCGTCTCCTCTTCGCGGGTGTAGACGACGCGGGCGCCGGCCCGCTCCTCGACTCGCTCTTTGCCCCCCTTCACATGGTGGGCGTCGAAGACGATGATCAGACGAAGCCCCTGCATGGCGGCGTATTCGATGAGGATGTCGATCAGTTTGTCTCGGGCGTGATCGAAGCTGCGGGCGCGCAGGTCATGCAGGTCGGGCCAGGCGTTTAAGGCGTTGTACCCGTCGACAATCAGGGTGTCTTTCATTGTCCAATGCGTTATTGCGGCGCGGGCGCGACGGCCTGGACCTGGATTTGGCGGACGCGCTCATACATGAGCAGCGCGCCGGCAACAGAGGCGTTGAGGGATTCCACCTTGCCTCCCATGGGGATCGAGACGAGGTGATCACAGTGTTCCCGCAGAAGGGGGCTGATGCCTTTGCCCTCACTGCCGACGATGAGTCCCACGGGGCCGGTAAAGTCTTGGCGATAATAGGGCTGGGGCGCATCCATGGCGCTTCCGATGATCCACAGGCCCGCCTTTTTCAGTTGTTCCACCGTCTGGACGAGGTTGGTCACCCGGGCGATGGGGACGTGCTCAACGGCGCCGGCAGAGGCCTTGGCAACGGTGCTGGTGATGGCGCCGCCGCGCCGCTTGGGGATGACGACGCCATGGGCGCCGGCGCCGTCAGCGGTGCGCAGGAGGGCGCCGATGTTATGGGGATCTTCCAAGCCGTCCAGGAGCAGGACGAAGGGCGGTTCCCCTTTGGCTTTTGCTTTCTCTAAGATCTCCTCGACCTCCACATAGGCGACGGGCGCCACATGGGCGATGATGCCCTGGTGGTGGCGCGCCTCTTGGTCAAGGACGACCCGCTCCAGTTCGTTGATGGGGATGCCTTTGTCGCGGGCTATGCCGAGGATCTCCCGGATGGAGCCCTCGCGGGCGCCCTTGGCGACGATGATCTTGTTGATGGCGCGGCCGGCTTTCAGCGCCTCCATGACGGGATGGCGTCCGGCCAGTAGGTCTTCGCGCTCCTCCGGCTCGGGTCTTTCCACGGGCGCAGGACGCAGGCGCGGTTTTGCCGATTGGCGACCTTGACGGTCATCGCTTTTTGCGAAGGGTTTGCCAAATTCCCGGCGTTCTCTAAATTCTCCGGTCGTGGGACCTTTGCGGAAGTCGCGGCGGTCGCCCGGCTCTCCAGCGGCGGGACCCTTGCGGAAGTCGCGGCGGTCGCCAGGAGCGCCGACGCCCGGACCTTTGCGAAAATCACGGCGGTCGCCGGGTTCGCCGGTTCCCGGACCCTTGCGAGCCCCCCGGTTTTCCTTGGGTCCTTTCCCAAAGGGCTTTTCACGGGAAGGAAGTTGTCTGTCCCTCTTCATACTACTTCGGCTCCATTTCCTTCATGCCGGGAAGTGTGTCACTTCCGCAGCCTCTTTCATTTCCCCGCTTGTCCAGCCACAGGGCGAGTTGCTCCCGCAGGAAGGGCAAGCGCTCCGGCCGGACAAGCGACCAGTATCCCACAAGGCATTCAAAACCTGTCGACAACCGGTAGGTCGTCACATCGGTTGATTTGGGAGAACGACCTGAGTCGGCGTTGCGGCCGCGTCGCACCCATTCCCGTTCCTCCTCGTCGAGGAGTGGCTCCAGGCGGCGCAACAAGGCAACCTGCGAGGAAGCGCGGACGAGTTCGACTGCCTGCTTGTGCAACTGGGCCACCTTGACGACGCCGGCCTCGATGAGGGACCGGCGTACCCACAGTTCATAGACGGCATCGCCCAGATGAGCCAGGGCCAGGGGCGACGGCAGTTCGGCCGGGACGCTGCCGCGCCAGTCTTTCCAGCCGCCGCCCAACGGTTCTTTTTCCACGGTCAGCTCTTCTTCCAGCGGGCGCCCTGGGGTGTATCCTCGATGACGATGCCCAGTTCCTTCAGGCCGTCACGGATCCGGTCGGCGGTCGCCCAGTCTTTTTTCTTCCGGGCCTCGGCGCGGATGGTGATCAGCAGGTTCATGAGGCCGTCGACGGTGCTGTCGTCAGCTGCTGCTGCTTCTGCCGCCAGGTCGATGCCGAGGACGCCGGTCAGTTCATCGAAGGTTTCGCCCACCTGGTGCAAGAGTTGCCGATCTTCCGGCACCAGGCGGGAGCCGCCGTGCAGGAAGGTGTTCGCCTCCCGGGCAAGGTCAAAGAGCATGGACAGGGCAAGGGCGGTGTTGAAGTCGTCATCCATGGCCTCACGGAAACCGTTTTTCGCCGTCACCCGTTGTTCTTCTAGCTTTTCCCGCTGGCCGGCCGGTCGTTCCTGTCCCTCTTTGTCGCTAGCAGCGAGCGTCTCTTCGATAAGGCGGCGGCTGGTGCGCAGGCGTTGCAAGCCTTTTTGGGCCGCTTCCAGCTTGCTGTCGTCAAAGTCAAGGGGGCTGCGGTAGTGGGTGGAGAGGAGGTAGAAGCGGATGACATCGCCGGGGAATTTTTTCAGGATCTCCCGGAGGGTGAAGAAGTTGCCCAGTGACTTGGACATCTTCTCCTGGTTGACGGTGATAAAGCCGTTGTGCAGCCAGTAGCGGGCCATGGGGGCCATGCCGGTGCAGGCTTCCGACTGGGCGACTTCGTTTTCATGGTGGGGGAAGATCAGATCCTGTCCGCCGCCGTGAATGTCGAAGGAGTCGCCGAGGTATTTGCGGGACATGGCGGAGCACTCGATATGCCAGCCCGGCCGCCCCTGACCCCAGGGGCTTTCCCAGGAGGGCTCTCCGGGCTTCGCCCCTTTCCAGAGGGCGAAGTCCATGGGGTGACGCTTGCGCTCGTTCACATCGACGCGGGCGCCCGCTTGCAAATCCTCCAGGGAACGGCCCGAGAGCTTGCCGTAGTCCTTGAAGCTGGGGATGGAGAAGTAGACATCACCGTCCAGTTCGTAGGCGTGGCCCTTTTCCACCAGCCCTTCGATCATGGTGATGATCTCGGTCATGTGGGTGCTCACCTTGGGGTGGACGGTGGCCGGACGCACGTTGAGCGCTTTGGCGTCGCGGTAGTATTCTTCCACAAAGCGGGCGGCCATGGCGATGGGATCTTCGCCAATCTCATTGGCGCGGTTGATGATCTTGTCATCGATGTCGGTGAAGTTCTGGACGTAGTCAACCTCATAGCCCACATGCTCCAGGTAGCGGCGGACCGTATCGAAGACGACGAGCGGCCGGGCATTGCCTAGATGGATATAGTCATATGTTGTGGGGCCGCAGACATACATGCCGACGCGGCCAGCCTTATGCGGAACAAACGTCTCCTTTTCCCGGCTGAGGGTGTTGTAGACTCTCAGGCTCACTGTGGTTCTCCTCCAGTTGCGCGATCCGTTCTTCGAGATGGCTGATCTTGCGCTGCAGGCAGAAGATCATCTCGGCCACCGGATCGGGCAGTTTGTTGTGTTCCAGGTCGACGAGTTGGCGTTCCCGCACATTGACGCCGTCGCGGACGACGATGCGCCCAGGAACGCCGACGACGGTGCAGTTGGGCGGCACCGGTTTCAAGACGACTGAGCCGGCACCGATCTTGACATTGTCACCGATGGTGATCGAACCGAGCACCCGCGCGCCCGATGAGACGACGACGTTGTTGCCGATGGTCGGGTGGCGCTTGCCTTTTTCCTTGCCCGTCCCGCCGAGGGTGACGCCCTGGTAGATGGTCACGTTGTCGCCCACTTCGGCCGTCTCGCCGATGACGACGCCCATGCCATGGTCGATGAAGAGGCCCTCGCCGATCTTGGCGCCCGGGTGGATCTCGATGCCCGTGATGAAGCGCACCACCTGGGAGAGGAAGCGGGCCAGGACGACCCATCCTTTTTTGTAGAGCCAGTGGTTCAACCGGTGCAGCAAGATGGCGTGAAAGCCCGGGTAACAGAGGACGACCTCCCAAACCGACTTTGCAGCGGGATCCCGTTCGAAGATGACTTGGATGTCTTTGCGGATGCGAGCCAGCATTGTCAGTTTTCCCCCTCTGTCATAAAAAGTGAAGAAAATAGAAAAACCCTTCCCTCTGTCAAAGGACAGAGGCGAAGGGCGGTTCGCGGTTCCACTCTGTTTGGTCCAATGGACCATCTCAAGCCGACGCCATGGGGCGACGCGGCAGGCCGGTAACGGGGCCAAGCCGTCCAGACCTACTCCATTTCGGTCCGGCGATTCCCGGGCGCACGGCCACCGCAAAACAACCCCGGTCGCTTCCAGCCAAGGCGACCTTCTCTGGTGGGGATTTGAGGTGGAACCTCCCGTTCCTCATCGTTGTAGCCGATTCGTTTTTGCCGAATTTGCGGAGCGGCTTGATAGGTATACTCCTTCTTTATTATAGGCGGCGGCGGGACCGGGTGTCAACGCGGCGGGAGACGTCTGCGCCTGAGCGACGACGGATCAAGACGGAACGCCCCGCCGTTTACAGCGTTACCCCCGCCAGTTCCGCAGCGCGGCGCATGCGGGTGATGGCGCTTTCCCGACCAAGGGCGGCGATGAGGGCGTTGAGGTCAGGCCCGTGCTGTTGCCCCGTCAAGGCGACCCGGATGGGCATGAAGACATTGCGGCCCTTTTCTTTCGTCTCCTTGGTCACCTCTTTGAGCATAGCCTTGCTGTTGTCCGGCGTCAGGTCGCGGCCTTCTGAGAGCTTGCGCAAGAAGGCGTTGAAGACCTTGGGGACCTGTTCCTCCGTCATGATGGCTCTGGCCTCGTCGCTCTCAAAGGTGATGTCGTCGCCGTAGAAGAGGGGGATGAAATCGGCGATTTGGGCCATATAGCTGATCTTCTCCTGGATCGCCTGCACCATGTAGCGGACCTTGCGCGCCGCCGCCTCGTCAAGGGGTTCCTGGACAAGGCCGGCCTCGATCAGGTGCGGCACGGCGAGGGTGACGAGGCGATCCTGGTCGGCCTTGCGCAGGTAGACGCCGTTGATCCAGTTCAGCTTTTCAAAATCAAAAACGGCAGGGCTTTTGGCGACGCGGTCGAGGGAGAACTGGGCGATCAGGTCGTCGAGGCTGAAGATCTCTTCTTCTCCCCCTGGCGACCAGCCGAGCAGGACGAGGAAGTTGACGATCGCCTCCGGCAGATAACCTTGCCGTTGGTAGGCGACGACCGAGGTGGAGCCATGGCGCTTGCTCATCTTGGAACGGTCTTTGCCGAGGATGAGCGACACATGGGCGAACTTGGGCGGCGTCAGGCCGAGCGCCTGGTAGATGAGCAACTGGCGCGGTGTGTTGGACAGGTGCTCCTCGCCGCGGATGACGTGGGTGATCGCCATCAGGGCGTCGTCGAGGACGACGGCGAAGTTGTAGGTGGGGATGCCGTCCGATTTGACGATGATAAAATCGCCAATGCCGGCGCATTCAAAGCTGACATGGCCGCGAACGAGGTCGTCGATGGCAACGGCGCCCTCATCAGGGACACGGAAGCGGATAACCGGCTTCCGGCCTTCGGCGCGAAAGCGCGCCTCTTCCTCGGCGCTGAGGCAGCGACAGCGGCCGCCGTAACGGGGGAGCTCCCCTTTTTCGGCGAAGGCTTGACGCTCGGCCTCCAGTTCTTCTTCCGAGCAGTAGCAGCGGTAGGCCTTGCCTTCGGCCAGCAGCTTGTCGGCCGCCTCCTGGTAGGTGTGAAGGCGCTCCGTCTGCCGGTAGGGGGCGTGGGGTCCGCCGACGCGGATGCCCTCGTCCCAGGTGATGCCCAGCCACTCAAGGGCGTCGAGGATGTTGTCCTCGCTCTCTCGGCTGGAACGTTCGAGATCGGTGTCTTCGACACGGACGATGAATTGGCCGCCGAAACGGCGGGCCAGTAGGAAGTTGAAGAGGGCCGAACGGGCACCGCCGATATGCAGGGGGCCTGTCGGGCTGGGGGCGAAGCGAACGCGTATGTTTTCCATGGCGGTGGTCGGCTCCTTTGCGACGGGCGAGGCCTCGCCCGGTAAATTTATGGATAAAAAACGACACGCTATCGGCAAATCGGGGTGATAAGGCAGCGTTCGCTAAGAGCTACGCGGCGGCTCGCTCGTCGGCTGCGCTCGGGCGCCAAAATCTCTCGGGCTTTTCTGCATGTCAGATGGCGCCCTAACCGCTTCGCCTCCTCGCTCACTTTTCGCCGCTCCGCTCAAACCGCTCACGCTGCCTTATCACCCGGTTTGTTTTTGGGGATGCTTTAGCGTTTTTGTATTTTACGTATTTATGTATCCATCATTTGCGTTTTTGACGAGCTCCTCGTAGGAAAGACCGCCCCTTACC
This sequence comes from Heliomicrobium sulfidophilum, assembly GCF_057715735.1. NCBI lineage: Bacteria > Bacillati > Bacillota > Clostridia > Eubacteriales > Heliobacteriaceae > Heliomicrobium > Heliomicrobium sulfidophilum. Next base: position 1,575,355 of record NZ_JBVTZZ010000005.1, on the reverse strand, counting down.
GCCGGATCGTCGCCACAGCGTACGATGCTATCCCCTCACCGGTCCCGGCGAAGCCGAGGCCTTCGGTGGTGGTGGCTTTGACGTTGATCCGATCAGGGGTGATGCCGAGGGTGTAGGCGATGTTCTCTTGCATCTTGGGGATATGGGGCGCCAGTTTGGGGCGCTGGGCCACGATGGTGGCGTCGATGTGGCCGACAGACCAGCCCTGGGCAGCGAGCTTTTCGCCGACGAGCTTTAACAGGAGCAGGCTGGAGACGCCTTTATAAGCTTGATCCGTGTCAGGAAAGTGGCGGCCGATGTCGCCCATTCCGGCGGCGCCTAGCAAGGCGTCTTTGATGGCGTGGAGCAGCACGTCAGCGTCAGAGTGGCCGAGGAGGCCTTTTTCGTAGGGGATGTCGACGCCTCCGAGGATCAAGGCTCGCCCTTCGACAAGGCGGTGGACGTCATAGCCCATGCCGGTGCGAACATCTGTCCCACTCGGGGACGCCGGGGACGCGCCGGGGGGTAACGCTTTGAGACCGCGCCGGGCCAGGACCGCCTCGGCCAGCACCAGGTCGTCGGGCGTCGTCAGCTTCAGGTTTTCATAGTCGCCTTCCACCAGGTAGACGGGGTGGCCCGCCTGTTCTATGACCATGGCGTCGTCTGTCGGCAAGGGGCCGGCCTTGCGCGCCCCGGAATCATACCAGGCGGCATAAGCTCGGGTGAGGTCGTCGTAGGCGAAGACCTGCGGGGTCTGTACGGCGTAGAGGCCGGAACGTTCGGGCGTGGCGAGCACCTTGCCGTCGGCGGCGGCCTGTTTGATCGTGTCTTTCACCGGTACGGCGGCGACGGCTGACCGGTATTGGCGGACTTTCTGGATGCATCTGGAAAGCAACGCAGGCGTGAAAAGGGGCCGTGCTCCATCGTGCACGGCCACCCATTGACAGTCTTCCGAGGCCAACGCCTGCAATCCATTCCATACGGAATCGATGCGCTCGTCGCCGCCTTCCACCAGGCGAACCCGGTCCGTCCACCGATACCGCTCCAGCAGTTCTCCCATCTCTCTGGCATCATCCCGGTGGATGACTAGGACGCAGGGGCCGAAATCCGGATGGGCGAGCAGCCCTTGCAAGGTCCAGGCGAGGACCGGCTGGCCCGCCAGGGGAAGGAGCACTTTGTTCGCTCCGGCGCCCATGCGTTTGCCCCGGCCGGCGGCGACGATAACAACGGCGCAGGTGTCCTTAGACAATGGCGTTCACCTCATTGAGTGCCGGTGTCGGCGATACTTTTTTTCCTTCGCCGGGTTTCGGTTTGGCGAAGATCATCCGCCCGGCTGATGTTTGCAGCACCGATGTGACGAGAACGGTAAGGGTCTGTCCAATAAAGCGCTTGCCACCGTCGACGACGATCATGGTGCCATCATCGAGGTAGGCGACGCCTTGCCCCAGTTCTTTGCCGTCCTTGATCACCTGAACGGTCATCTCTTCCCCGGGCAGCACGACCGGTTTGACGGCGTTGGCCAGTTCATTGATGTTGAGCACCTTGACGCCTTGCAACTCGGCCACCTTATTGAGGTTGTAGTCGTTGGTGACGATGCTGCCGCCGATCTCACGGCAGAGCCGGACGAGCTTCGAGTCGACCTCGGCCAGGTCCTCATAGTCGCGCTGATCGATCTGAACCGCCACATCGAGCTCCTTGCGGATTTTGTTCAATACGTCAAGGCCACGGCGGCCGCGGTTGCGCTTGAGCAAGTCCGAGGAATCGGCGATATGCTGCAACTCTTCCAGTACGAAGGCGGGAATGACCAGTGTGCCGTCGATAAAGCCGCTTTTGCAGATATCGGCGATGCGACCGTCGATGATGACGCTCGTGTCCAGCACCTTCAGGCAAGCGTTTTTTGCCTCAACTTTTTCTTCCGCTTTGTCTTTGGCGTGTTTTTCCTTCCAGCGGGGATAAATAAAGGTGAGGATCTCTTCCCGTTTTTTGACGCCGACACGCATGCCGACGTAGCCCATGATGGCCGAAAGCCCTACCGAAAGATACCTTCCCAACCCCGGGAGTTCCGAAATGGAGACATCTAACAAGTTGGCAATGATTAAGCCAACAATAAGACCGATCGCCCCGCCGACAAGGTCTTGAATGGGTGTTCGCTGCAACCTGTTTTCCAGCCAGCCGGTCATCACGACAACCCATCGTATCAACTGTGGGGCGATGAGAAAGCCCAACGCGCCGGGAATCAATGTGATAACAGCTAAAAATGAATGCTTAGCCGGATAGGAAGAAAGGTCAAAGACTCGGTTTGCGCCAGAGAGCAAGGACATACCGACGGAAAATCCGACAGCAGCAAAGGCGACTGCAATGGCGCTGCGCATGAAATTGCGAATCATTCAATCACCTCCTTTACTTTTATTTTAACAAAGTAACATTAACATTATACGGGAAAAACACATTTCCGGCAAGGATATGGACATTTTTTGAATGGAATTGATAATTTTCCCTAAAAAAGCAAATGGCCCCGCCGGCCGTTAAGCCAAACACCGGGCCAACATCGCTTCAATTTGTTCCGGCGGGGTGTCGTAGGCGAGCGTCAGTTCGCTGACCAGGATCTGTTTCGCATTTTCCAGCATCCGCCGCTCCCCCGTAGAAAGCCCCTTATCTTGATTGCGGTGGATCAGATTGCGGACCACCTCCGCCACAGCGTAGATATCGCCGCTCTTCATCTTGTCCAGGTTGGCTCGGTAGCGGCGGTGCCAGTTGTTGGACATGGTCGATTTTCTCGACTGCAACAAGGTCATCACTTGATCGGCCTCGATGGGTTCGATGACCTGTCGCAACCCCATATCGTCGATCTGCCCGCTGGGAACCAGGATGCGCATATCACCTAAGGACAGCCGGAGCACATAGTACTGCCGCTTTTCCCCCAGCACCTCCCGCTCCTCGACGGCTTCGATCACGCCCGCCCCGTGCATGGGATAGACCACCTTGTCACCGATGGCGAACACATCCTCCCTCCTCTCGCTGGGACCTGCCGCCTCCGCCCTTCGTTGACAATCCCTGACTGTCGCCGCTATAATAAGTGCAAACATCCGGTTGGGAAAGGACGGGAGCATTGGAGCATGAAAGACTTGGCGTGCCAGCAGTTTCAGGATACGGTCGCGGAATTTTTAATTCGCCACCAGAGCATCCTGGACATCATCTCCAAGTCTCAGGAATCCAATGCCCGGGTAAACCGGGCGGTGGTGAAGGCAGTGACCAACTGCGGCTGTGTCAAAATCAAGGCCGAGAAGTCTGCCATCCCGCCAGAAGCGACCCTCGCGGATCTGAAAAACCTGCTTGACAGCCATCTTGACGGCGAGTTGTGCCCCAACTGCCGGGAAATCATTGAGAGCGAGATGGGAAAGTCCATCTTTTATCTGACAGCGCTTTGTCACAGCCTGGGTCTCAATCTGGCCGACGTGCTCCAACGGGAGCACGAAAAAGTCTCCACGCTAAGAATATTCAACTTCACCTGATTCCATGACCTGAGGGGACCTTCGGTTCCTGTCAACGCTTTTTGGGCGGTCGCGATGCGACCGCTTTTTTATTTCTCCCATCGCATAAGTTGCGCCCGCTGGCGCACACTTTTCATTGGATACGAGGCCGTTTAGAAAGGGGAGCGACCGTGCAGGCCGATCAAAACAACAGCCATCCGCAAACCGGCATCCCCGTTCCGGCATCGGTAGTCATCTATCCTCCGACCCATTGGTCGGGACAAAGCAGCCCGCCGACGGGATTCCGCAGTGTGGCAGGACAAGGGGAACGGAATCAACAAGAACAACAAAGCGCCAGTCAACAGGGGAACGGCAACTCGCAGCCGGGACAGGGGCGAGGACAGAATCAAGGTCAGGAAAAAAAGCAAGTCCACGGTCAAAATCAGGGACAAAGGCAAGGACACAGTCAGGGACAAACCCAGAAAAAGGCCGAAGGCCAAACGGGGATTTCCGGACAGATGGAGTGCCAAAACCAGGGATCTCCGGGGGGAGGAGGGCAACAGGAACAGACGGGCCAAGGTTATCCCTTCAATATGGGGGCCTCCCCCTTTGCCGGCGGCTTCACCCCGCTAGGCGGCGGCTCGCCGATGATGGTCGGCGTTCCTTCCGGCTTTGGCGCCCAACCGGCGGCAGGATTCGCTTCTTTTGCAACACCTGCTTACAGCTACAGGGCCCCCTCGGCGCAAACCATGTTCCCCCCCCCTACGCCCATGATGTCAGCGGGGATGAACGCCCTGACCGATAAAGACCTGCTGTTGCTTGTGGAACTGATGGCCCAGGAGTTGAACGCAGCGCGCAAATGCAGGCACTTTGCCCAGACAGCCGGCGATGAGGCGGTGACGACGGCCTTGCAACGGGCAGGCCAGATGCACCAGCGTCATCTGAAGGTGATGCTGCAGCACTGCCAAGTCGGCGGTATAAGCGTATGGTCGTAAGGGAGGACAGGAAATGACCGGGGCGCTGAAGATGCGAAAAACTTCCCGCCAGTCGCCTAAGGGTCAGGACAACGGCCAGGGAAGCGGTCAAGGCAATGATCAGGGGAAGGGCCAGGTGAGCGAGGCGGGGAACCAAGCTTCGGACGGCCTGACCGCTCAAGACATGTTTTGGGACGTGGTGAGCACCGAGAAACAACTGGCTCAGTTGTGCAACCAGGCTGCCCTGGAGGCGGGCCAGCTAGGGCTCTATCAGGATCTGATGGCCATCCTGAACGAAACACAGGCCTGCCACCGGGAACTCTTTCACCTGATGTTGCAGCGCGGTTGGTACCACCTGCATCCTGCCGACCTGATGCAAACACAGCAGGTCTTCCAGGAATTTCAATCGATGGCCCAGTCCTTGCACAGCCAGAACCAGAGCGCCCCAGGCGGCCAGGGCAGCAGAGCGCAGGGCGAAGATAGCGGCAACGCCGGCGCGATAGGGGGCAATTCCTCCCAAGGCTCTGGCGGATCTACCAGCGGCGGAAAATGAATCAGCCGTCTCCGAGCATCGCCTGTTCGCGGAGGCGGCGCAAGCCTTCTTTGATCGCCCGGGCTCGGACTTCGCCGATGCCCTCGACCTCGTCCAGTTCCTCCGTGGATGCCCGGCAGATGTTCTGGAGCCCTCCAAAGGCGCCGACTAGATTTTCAACCACCGAATAGGGGAGCCGCGGGATTTTGGCGAGGACCCGGTATCCCCGGGGGGAAACGGACATGTCGAGGACGCCCAGGCCCGATCCATACCCCAAAGCGCGGGCGATGGGGAGCAGGTCGGGGATGTCGTTGGAGTGGTAGTGAATCTCCTCGCGGATCTGCGTGACGGAGCGGTTCTCCGTCGTCCGGTAGTCCTCAATGATCGACTGGCCCTGTTCCTCCACGTTGTCGACCAGTTCTGCCAACTGCATGCGCACGAGACGCCCCTCGTTGCCCAACTCGCAGATGTACTGCTGCATCTCCTGGAACATGCGCGAAAACATCTCGATACGCTGCAGGATCCGGGCCACATCGAAGACGGTGACAAGGTCCTGAAACTCCAGGTTCGTCAAGTTATTGAGCGTTTTGGTAATTACTGATTTGTACTTTTCCAGGGTTTGCAACCCTTGATTGGCCTTGGTCAGGATGGTGGGGATGTCGCGAAGGGTATAGCGGAGCGTGCCCTGGTAAAGGGTGATGATCCCCCGGCGCTGAGAGATGGAGACGACCATTTCCCCTGTCTGGCGGGCCACCCGTTCGGCTGTGCGGTGGCGAATGCCTGTCTCCCCTGAGGGAATCCCGGGATCAGGGACGAGCTGCGTATTGGCGTAGAGGATGCGGCTGGCGTCACCGTTGAGGACGATGGCCCCATCCATCTTGGCCAACTCGTACAGGGCTGCCGGCGAGTAGGGGCCGTTGATCAGAAAACCGCCTTCCACCGCATCCAGTACCTGCCGGCTGTCGCCGATGACGATAAGACCGCCCGTCTTGGCCCGCAGGATGTTCTCCAAACCCTCCCGCAAGGGTGTTCCGGGGGCGAGGACGCGCAGTGCCCGCAAAAATTTTTCATCGGGTTCTCTCATGGCCTTATCCTCCCAACAGTGCAGCGAGCGCTTCTTCCACCGTTTCCACAGCAATCAGTTCCATCCCTGTATCTTCCTTCAAGTATTTCCGGTTTTGTTTCGGGCAAACACAACGGGTGAATCCCAGCTTGAGCGCCTCATGGAGGCGTTTCTCCAAGTGACCGACGGCGCGCACCTCGCCGGTGAGTCCCACCTCGCCGATGACGACGGCCGCCGGATCAGCCTGCTGGTTTCGCCAACTAGAAGCGATGGCCGTCACAACGGCCAGGTCGGCTGCCGGTTCAGCGATTTTCAACCCGCCGGCCACATTGACATAGATGTCCTGTTGGCCCAATTGGAGCCCGATCCGTTTGTCCAAGACGGCTGCCAGCAGGACCGTCCGGTTGTAGTCGAGGCCGGTCGCCATGCGGCGGGGCTGGCCGAAGGTGGTCGCTGCCACCAGCGCCTGCACTTCCACCAGGACCGGGCGGGTTCCCTCCATACAGGGGACGACGACAGAGCCCGCCACCCCTTGGGTCCGCTCGGCCAGGAAAAAGGCCGATGGGTTAGGGACCTCGACGAGGCCTTGGCCGATCATCTCGAAGATACCTAGTTCATTGGTGGAGCCAAAACGGTTCTTGACGCCCCGCAGGACCCGGTAGGGGTAATGGCGCTCCCCTTCCAGGTAGAGCACGGCGTCCACCATATGTTCCAGCACGCGAGGGCCGGCGATGGCCCCCTCTTTCGTCACGTGGCCGACGAGGGTGATGGCCACTGACAGGTCCTTGGCTATCCGCAGCAGTTGGGCGGCGCACTCGCGCACCTGAGCCACATTGCCTGGCGCCGAGCCCAATTCATCCCAGTACATGGTCTGGATCGAGTCGATAACCACCCAGCCAGGCTTGCGCTGGCGGATCGTCTCAATGACGGCAGCGATGTCTGTCTCCGCCAGCAGGTAGAGGTCGACGCCCTCGACGCCGAGCCGGCGCGCCCGCATCTTGATCTGTTGGACCGACTCCTCTCCGGAGACGTATAAGACCGGTCCCGACGATGCCGCCATATGCTTGGCTGCCTGGATGAGCAGGGTCGATTTACCGATCCCCGGATCACCGGCCAGCAGAGTCAGGGAGCCGACGACGAGACCGCCGCCGAGCACGCGGTCCAGCTCCGCGATGCCGGTGGAGAGGCGGCTGTTGGCCTGCACCTCCGCTTCATCGATATGGATAGGGCCGCTGGCGGCTGCCGCCCCGAAACGGTTGGAGAGGGACTTCTCTGTTCCTCCCTTGGCAACCTGTTCCTCGACGAGGCTGTTCCAGGCGCCGCAACCAGGGCAGCGCCCCAGCCACTTGAGGGACTCCTGGCCGCATTCGGAACAGAAAAAGCGGCTCTTCGACTTTGCCATTTATGCCTCCCTGGTCAATCGGGTTCCCTTCTCCCCCTATTGGAGGCGTCCCCCGAGGCTTTTCTCTGTTACTCTTTCGGGAAATGAGGAGAAACCCCTGCTTGGGCAGAAAGAGAAAAAGGCCCCTCCGCGAGAAAAACGGAGGGGTCTTGTGTGCATTCCATCTGATACCAACGAGTAGTCCCGTTAGATGAGTTCGCAGTTTCGCTTTCGGGGCCGGTAGCTTGTATGGACCGGTCCGGACTTACCTATCCGGCCGCCTTTTTTTCAAAGCGGAGTTTTCCATCGGCCACATCGACGGTGATCCGATCGCCGGCTTTGAATGCTCCTTTCAACAGGGCCTCGGAGATCTCGTCTTCGACGAGACGCAGGATGGCCCGGCGCAGGGGTCGAGCGCCAAAGGTTTCGTCAAAGCCGACCTTGGCCAGGTGCTCCTGGGCCGCTTCGGTCACTTCCATCGACAGGCCTGTGTCCGCCAACCGGCGGTTCACCTCGTCGAGCATCAGGTTGACGATCCGGCGGATATCCTCGGCGGCCAGGGTATGGAAGACGATTGTCTCGTCGATGCGGTTGAGAAACTCGGGCCGGAAGCTGCGTTTCAGTTCCTCCATGACCCGTTTTTTCATCGCCTCATACTGGACCTCCCGCTCCTTGGCGCCCTGTTCGGTCGGCTTAAAGCCCATGACGCCGGAGCGCTTGATCGTCTGAGCGCCCACGTTGGAAGTCATGATGATCACCGTGTTGCGGAAATCGACGGTCCGTCCCTTGCTGTCGGTGAGCCGCCCGTCTTCAAGCACCTGGAGGAGGATGTTGAAGACTTCCGGGTTGGCTTTTTCGATCTCGTCGAGAAGGATGACACTGTAGGGGCGGCGTCGGACCGCCTCGGTCAACTGGCCGCCCTCGTCATGGCCGATGTAGCCGGGCGGCGCCCCGACAAGGCGCGAGACGGAGTGCTTCTCCATGTACTCAGACATGTCGATGCGGACCATGGCGTCTTCCTGCCCGAAAAGGGCTTCGGCCAGCGCGCGGGCCAGTTCGGTCTTGCCGACGCCCGTCGGTCCCAGGAAGATGAAGGAGCCGATGGGGCGCTTGGGATCCTTGAGGCCGGCCCGGGCGCGGCGGACGGCCCGGGAGACGGCGGCGACGGCTTCACCCTGGCCGATGACGCGGCGGTGAAGTTCTTCCTCCAGCTTCAGCAGGCGGGCGCTCTCTGTTTCGGCCAAACGGGTGACGGGGACGCCGGTCCAACTGGAGACGATATGGGCGATGTCCTCTTCACGGACGACCGTGTTGGCGCTGCCCCGAGCATGTTCCCAGTCGGATTTCTGCTTCTCCAGTTGTCCGCGCAATTGCATCTCCTGGTCACGCAACTGGGCGGCTTTTTCAAACTCCTGGGCGAGGACGGCCGCCTCCTTCTCCTTGCGCAACCCTTCGAGGCGGGCCTCCAGTTCCTTCATATCGGGCGGCGCCGTGAAGGTCTGCAAGCGCACACGCGACGCGGCCTCATCGATCAGGTCGATGGCCTTGTCGGGGAGGTAGCGGTCAGAGATGTAGCGGTCGGAGAGGCGGACGGCGGCATCGATGGCTTCGTCGGTGATCTTCACCCGGTGGTGGGCTTCATAGCGGTCACGCAAACCTTTGAGGATGGCGACAGCTTCTTCCCGCTTCGGCTCGCCGACGGTGATCGGCTGGAAACGGCGCTCCAGGGCGGGGTCGCGTTCGATGTGTTTGCGGTACTCGTCGAGGGTGGTGGCGCCGATGCACTGCAGTTCTCCCCGGGCCAGGGCCGGTTTGAGGATGTTGGCGGCGTCGATGGCGCCCTCGGCGGCGCCGGCGCCAATCAGGGTGTGCAACTCGTCGATAAAAAGGATTACGTTGCCCGCCTGGCGGATCTCGTCCATCACTTTTTTCAGCCGTTCCTCAAATTCGCCGCGATACTTGGAACCGGCGACAACAGAGGAGAGATCGAGGGTGACGACCCGCTTGCCCGTCAGGGTCTCGGGCACCTTGCCATCGACGATGCGCTGGGCCAATCCTTCGGCGACAGCTGTCTTGCCGACACCAGGCTCGCCGATGAGGACGGGGTTGTTCTTCGTGCGACGTGAGAGGATCTGGACGACCCGCTCGATCTCCGTCTCCCGTCCGATGACCGGGTCGAGTTTGCCCTCACGGGCCGACTGGGTCAGGTCGCGGCCGAACTCGTTCAAGGTTGGCGTCTTGCGGTCCCGTTCTGTCGCCGCCGCGCCAACACCGTTTCCGCCCGGGGGCGCCTGGTGCCCCCCCAGCAGGGTCATCACCTGGTGGCGCACTTTTTCGAGAGTCAGGCCCAACTCGGCCAGAACGCGGGCAGCGACACCCTCACCTTCGCGGATAAGGCCGAGCAGGATGTGCTCGGTGCCGACGTAGTTGACGCCCTGTCGACGCCCCTCTTCGTTGGCCAACTCCAGCGCCCGCTTTGCCCGCGGCGTCAGACCGATCTCAGCCGGCTCGGCCGCACCCTCACCGACGAGCTTGATCACCTGTTGGCGAACTTGTTCCAGTTCCAGGTTCATGCTGAGCAATGCCTTGGCGCCGATGCCTTCGCCTTCCCGGATCAGCCCCAGCAGCAGATGTTCCGAGCCGACGGCCGGGTGCTTGAGGGCGACTGCTTCCTCTTTTGCCAGGAGGAGCACCTTCTGTGCTCGCTCCGTAAAACGTCCCATCATGGGGAACCATTCCTCCTTTCCTTATTTACCCGTCGAGACTGAACCGCTCGCGGATCAGAGATGCCCGCTGCACATCGCGTTCAAAAGGGCTCAATTCCCTGCCGGCCAGCTTTTGCAAAAAGGCGGGACGGGTCAGGACGAGCATCTCATTGAGGACCTGCGGTGATACGCCCTTGATAATGCCCAGGTCGATGCCGAGGCGCACGTTCGATAAAAGGGTCATGGCCTCTTGCGAGTCGATGATGCGGGCGCTCGTCAATGTGCCATAGGCACGGCAGACGCGGTCCTCCAACTGGGGTTTCGTCTCTTTGAGCAAGACCTGACGGGCCATCCGCTCATGGTCAATGAGTTGAGTGGCCACGACGACCAGGTTGGAGATGATTTCCTCCTCCGACCGGCCCAAGGTGACCTGGTTGGAGATCTGAAAGAGGTTGCCTGTGGCGTCGGTACCCTCGCCGTAGAGGCCGCGAACAGTCATCCCGATCTGAGACAGAGAGGCCAGCACGCGGGAGGCCTGGTTGGTCAACACCAGCGCTGGCAGGTGCATCATCACCGAGGCCCGCAAGCCTGTTCCCACGTTGGTGGGGCAGGCGGTCAGGTAACCGAGCTTTTCGTCAAAAGCAAAATCGAGCTTCGATTCGAGCAGATCATCGATCCGGCTGGCCAGTTCCCAGGCTTCCTCGAGTTGCAAACCAGGGAAGAGGCACTGGATCCGCAGGTGGTCCTCCTCGTTGATCAGCACGGAAACGGCTTCATCGGCCCGGAGAATCAGCCCCTTCCCCGCCGCTTCTTCGGCGTGCTGGGGGCTGATCAGGTGCTTGTCAACGAGCACCAGCCGGTCAAGGGGCTCCAGTTCCTCGAGCTTGACGAAAATCAGATCACCAGAGGTTTGTTCGACTTCCGCATCTTTGATCGTCCCTTCCACCTGGCTGACAACAGCCTTGGCCTGTTCGGCAGCGGCCACATTGGGGAAGGGGATGTTGCAGAGGTTGCGGGCGAGACGCACCCGGGAACTGATGACGATCTCTGATTCTTTTCCTGTACCTTCCATCCATTTCGTTAAGGCCTGATTGACAAAACGATCACGCATCGCCATCCCCCTCTACTCTGCCATTCCTTTTTCCAACTCGCGGATCTGGTCGCGGAGCCGCGCCGCCTGTTCAAACTCCTCGTTGGAGACATGCTGTTGCAGCCTGGTCCGCAGATTCTGGATCTCCCGCTGCAAGCGGATGCTCCCGCCGCTGCGTTTTGGCACCTTGCCGGTATGGCGGTTAGAACCCTGTACACGGCGCAGCAAGGGCTCTACCTTGTCCTGGAAGCGGCCGTAGCACCGGTGGCAACCCAAGCGCCCGGTCTGACTGATCTGGTTGTAGTTGGCACCGCAGTGTTCGCATTTTCCCGGCGCATGGAGATTCAGATTAACGGAACTCGTCGCTTTTCCCGTATCAAAACCGAGCAAGCCGGCCAGGAATTTGTTGATGGGAAAGTTATCGTCGTAGGCCATGCTCCATTCCTTGTGGTGGGATCGGGCGCACTCCTCGCAGAGATTGACCTCCGATTTCTGCCCGTTGACGATCTTGGTCACATGGACGGTGGCCGGACGCTTTTTGCATTCATCACAAAACATGGCGGAACCCCCCTCTATCATTTCAGCCTTCTATTATCCGTTTAGCCCTTTTCCTTCCCCTGTGGCTCATCCTCGTCCGGCGCCTGGTAGCGCTTCAGATTGGAGAGCATCGCCTTCAGCAGTCGGGCGCGCAGCAGGTCCCGCTGGGGAAAGCCGATCTGCAATACATCGCGTTGGACGGCGGCCTGCATGATCAGCGCCTCGCGGATAGTCAGGATCTGCTCTTCCATCAGCCGTTCGATGATCCGGCGCGCCTGGTCTTCCGACAGCATGTCGCCCAACTGGTTCGCCAGGATCTCCCACAAGTCTTCCTCCAGGTCGAGCTTGACGATACGGACGAAACCGCCGCCGCCGCGCCGGCTCTCCACCACATAGCCCTGCTCGGCGGCGAAACGCGTCGTCAGGACGTAGTTGATCTGGGAAGGCACACAGCCGAAAAGGGCGGCCAACTGCTGCCGCTGGATCTCGATCATCCGTTCCCGGCTTTTCTCCAACTGTTCCTTAATGTAGCGCTCGATCTGATCGGCCAGATTGGCCATGTTCCATCACCACCATTACTTGCTGAAAAGGAGCGCCGCTTTGCGTCAGTCCGCTGGGTCAGCCCATCGCTCGCTCTCCACATACAGCTTTCCATCACGCTCTTCGACGACCAGTCGCCCCCCCTCGCCGACAGAACCGGCGATCAACGCCCGAGCGACCGGCGTCTCCACGTGCCGCTGGAGATAGCGCTTTAGGGGGCGAGCGCCGTAGACGGGGTCAAAGCCTTCCCGGGCCATGTGGGACTTGGCCGCCTCTGTCAAGGTCAGGCTGATCCGGCGCTGGGCGAGACGGGCTTGTAGGTCCCGGATCAGGATGTCGATGATCGCCGTGATCTCCTGCAAGGTGAGCGGTTTAAAGAGGACCACATCATCGACGCGGTTGAGGAATTCGGGCCGGAAGTGAGCCCGCAGGCTGCCCATCACCTGTTCGCGGGCATGGGGCCGGATCTCACCGTCCGCAGTCGCCCCCTCCAGCAGGTGCGGGGAGCCGATGTTGGAGGTCATGATGATCACCGTGTTTTTGAAATCAACGGTGCGCCCCTGGCTGTCCGTGACCCGTCCGTCATCAAGGATCTGGAGCAGGACGTTGAAGACGTCGGGGTGCGCTTTTTCGATTTCGTCAAAGAGAATGACCGAATAGGGCTTGCGCCGAACCGCCTCGGTCAACTGGCCGCCCTCCTCATAGCCCACATAGCCTGGAGGCGCGCCGATCAGACGGGAGACGGCGTGTTTTTCCATGTACTCGGTCATGTCGATGCGGATCAGGTTCTCTTCACTGTCAAAAAGCGATTGGGCCAAGGTCTTCGCCAGTTCCGTCTTGCCGACACCCGTCGGTCCCAGGAAGATGAAGGCGCCGATGGGGCGGCGAGGGTCCTTGATGCCGGAACGGGCTCTCAATACGGCGTCCGTCACCAGTTGGACAGCCTCCTCCTGGCCGATGACCCGCTCATGGAGGATCTCGTTCAACCGGAGCAGCTTTTCCCTTTCCCCCTCCACCAGGCGGGTCACTGGGATGCCGGTCCAGCGGGAGACGATGTCGGCGATCTCCTCTTCCGTCACCTCTTCGCGGAGCAGCCGGTTTTCGCCGGACTTGCGGGCCAGTTCGGCCTCTTCCTGGGCGAGCCGCTGTTCCAACTGGGGCAGGCGGCCGTATTTGAGTTCGGCCAGCCGGTTCAGGTCGTAGTTGTAGCCCCGCTCAGCGTCGTCCACCTCGCGGCGGACCTTCTCGATCTCTTCGCGCAAGGACTGGACCTTGCGGATCGCTTCTTTCTCAATGTCCCAACGCGCCCGCATCTGGTCTTCCTTTTCCCTCAGGTCAGCCAGTTCCCGGCGGAGCGCCACCAGCCGGTCCTGGCTGGCCCGGTCTTTTTCGCGGGCCAGCGCGGCCTCTTCCACTTCCAACTGCACGCGCCGTCGGCTCACTTCATCTAATTCCGTCGGCAGCGAATCGATCTCCGTGCGGATGAGGGCGCACGCCTCGTCGACAAGGTCGATGGCCTTGTCCGGCAGGAAGCGGTCGCTGATGTAGCGATTGGACAAGGTGGCCGCCGCCACCAAGGCGTTGTCATGGATCTTGACGCCGTGATGGACCTCGAACCGTTCTTTCAGGCCACGCAGGATGGAGATGGTGTCTTCCACATCAGGGGCGTCGACGATGACCGGCTGAAAGCGCCGTTCCAAAGCGGCGTCCTTTTCGATGTACTTGCGGTATTCTTCCAACGTAGTCGCGCCGATGCAGTGGAGTTCGCCCCGGGCGAGCATAGGCTTCAGCATGTTGCCGGCGTCCATGGCGCCCTCGGCCTTGCCGGCGCCGACGATGGTGTGCAGTTCGTCGATGAAGAGAAGGATGCGCCCCTCGCTCTTCTTGATCTCCTGCAACACCGCCTTCAACCGTTCTTCAAACTCGCCGCGGTACTTGGCGCCAGCCACCAAAGCGCCCAGATCGAGGGCAAAGATGGCTTTATCCTTCAACCCCTCGGGCACATCGCCGCGGACGATGCGCAAGGCCAGGCCCTCGACGATAGCCGTCTTCCCCACGCCGGGCTCGCCGATGAGGACAGGGTTGTTCTTCGTCTTGCGGGAAAGGATGCGGATCACCCGCCGGATCTCGCCGTCGCGGCCGATGACCGGATCGAGGCGACCCCGCCGGGCTTCCTGGACCAGCTCGCGGCCGTACTTCTCCAGCACCTCATAGGTGACCTCCGGGTTAGCGCTGGTCACGCGCTGGTGGCCGCGGATCGCCGTCATCGCCTTCAGGAACCCTTCCCGGGTCAGCTTGAACTCGGCCAAGATCCCTTTCAGCGGCCCTTCGAGGGGCGGATTCAAAAAGGCCAGCAACAGGTGCTCCACAGAGACGTATTCATCTTTCAGGTTGCGCGCCTCTTCCTCGGCTTTCACCAGCAGGCGCTGCAACCGAGGGGTGATGTACACCCGCCCCGGTTCGACGCCAGGGCCAGATAGGCGCGGCTTGCGCTCCATCTCCCGCCGAACCTGTTTGGCAAAGCGTTCACTGTCTATCCCCATCTTGTCCAGGAGCCGGAGAGTTAACCCTTCTTCCTGCTCCACCAGCGCCGTCAAGAGGTGCTCCAGGTCTACTTCCTGATTCCCCTGCTGGACGGCCAGCGACTGGGCTGCCGTGATCGCCTCCTGGCTTTTTTGGGTCAGCTTGTTGAAGTCCATCTTCCCCACCTCCGAAAAAACGAGAGATTTCACTCAAAACTCAATGGACAGGATTTTCCTCTGTCATTGACTAACTTTGACCTTTGTAGCTTTATTTTATCACTACCTTACTCCCTTTATTCAAGAGGCGCAGGCGGAAATTATCCCTGGCCAAGTCGATTTCACAGAGATTAGCTAGGGATATCTCCAGAAAACTCCCGTTTTTATGTTCTTTGCGCACCTGCTGTTTTTCATTGACAAAATCATCATCTGGTGTAAGATTACACTAAGAGGTGTAATTTTACACTAACACAGGAGGGAGGGATACCTATCGGCATTGAAGATACAGGCATTCTCACGCAGGATGCCTTTGACCAATTGGTTTCTGAAAAACTCCGCGAGATCCGCATGGAAGCGGATCTGACTCAGGACAAGATGGCCGAGAGCATCGGCATATCGAAAAAAACGCTTGTCGAAGTGGAAAAGGGCCGCAAAACCTTGGGCTTTACGGCGGCCGCGCTGGTGGCGCTCTTGTACCGCCGGAGTGAACCAGTGCTATCCCTCTTCGGCGACATGACAATCGATGTGATCGAGTTTGTCTCCAAGCGATCCAAATCGCGCGCCTGGTACAAAACCTTGGGCGGTCGCGTCTGGTGGAACGAAGAATGCCGTCAGGGACGATTCATCGTCCAAAAACACCTCTTTACCCCCTACTACCGGATCATTGACAGCGACCATTACCTCCATTATTACAGCTTGAACCGGGAAGAAACCTTGAAGCGCTTGACCGAACTGGAGTTCGGCGAGTTCGAAGAAGCTAGGAAAGGACGGTGAGAGGCAGTGACATCTCGACACCAGTGGCTGCGCGGCGAGATCGCCCAGTGGCATGCGGAGGGACTGATCTCTGATGATCAAAAAGAACGCCTCCTCGGGCGGTACATGCCTTCTGAATGGCGTTCATCGCAGATCATCCTCTGGCTGGCCGGCTTGCTCGTCGGGCTCGGGATCATCCTGTTGGTCGCCCACAACTGGGACGATATCCCGCGCGCTGTCCGGTTAGGTATGATTTGCGGCGTCATCATCGCCGCTTACGCTTCGGGCTATGGGCTCGCCTTTGGCAAAGGCGCTACCCCTTCCCTCGGCCGTTACCCGCGCATCGGTTCAGCCTTGTTGTTGCTCGGCTTGCTGTGCTACGGCGCCGGCATCTGGCTCGTGGGCCAGATGTACCATATTTCCTCCTATGACGCCACTGGTCTGGGCTTATGGTTTCTGGGCGCCATCGCCGTCGCTTACCTGACAGGCCATCCCCTCTTCTTCCTGTCGGCCATGGTTCTGCTCACCGCCGCCAATATCAGCGATGCCACCGACAACACCGTTTCACTCGTCACCGGCCCCTGGTTTTACGCTGTTTTTGCCGGGCTTGTCTTCCCCTTTCTGTGGCGGCGCAACCAGCCCTTCCACCGCTATGGCGCCACCGTCGCCTTCTTCTTCTGCGTCCTCTTTCAACTGTTGGAAGCGGAGCGAAGTCTGATCTGGTTCGCCCTTTTTCCGCTCCTCCACCTGATATACGAATATGCGGCGGAAAAGACGCCCCGCCTCCGGCGTCCGCTGCTCTCCACACCGCTGCTGTTGTGGGGCGCCTTCTTTGTCGAAATAGCGAACCTCATGGTCCGCCCGGCCCTTCCAAGCGAATGGACCTGGTTGATCGGCCTCTGGCTTTTGCTCGCCGGCGTCATCCTCTGGATGGGCTTGCGAAACAAAAGCCTTCTCCAATCACTGGCCATGGTCGCCCTAACATCGCCGCTTCCCTTCATCGCCAAACTGTTCGAACCGGAGCCCGGCAACTTCAATCCCATCGATTTCAGCACCCCCCTGACCAACTCGGCAGAAGTGGTCGCCCTGATCATCCTCTTTATCGGCGGGATCCTGCTGATTCAAAGCGGAAGCCGCCTGCGCGAAGAATGGCAGATCAACAGCGGGACCTTCTTCTTCCTCGTCTGTGTCCTCTACGCCTATGGCCGCTACGCCTGGGGGCTCTTCGACAAGTCCCTCTTTTTCATTGGCGGCGGACTCATCCTCTTTGCCCTCGGCTATATGCTGGAACGCAAACGGCGGCAACTGCTCGACTTTACAGACAGGGAGGGATAGGTTGATGCGTCGCAACGCCTTTATCGCCGTGGTGGCCCTGCAGGTGCTCGTCCTTCTTCTCATGGCAGGCAGCCGGGCCGTCATCGTTTCCGCCGGACAGGAAATCGTCTTGAAAGCAGCGCCAATCGATCCCCGGCACCCCTTCATGGGCGATTATGTGCGCCTGCGTTACAACATCTCCGAGATCGATACGCGCAGCGTCCCGAACGACATTTCCGAAGAGAAGGTCACATACGGCAGCAAGGTCTTCGTCATCTTGGAAGAACAACAAGGCCTCCATCAACCGGTCGGCCTCTATCGTGACGAGCCTGTCGCCGGACCAGGGCAGGTCGTGTTAAAGGGGCGCTTTGGAGGAATGCGATTCTCGGAGCCCCCAGCGGAGATCCTCGCGACGCCGGCGGAAAAAGACTTCTACCGCGACATGAAACCGGCCTTTGCATGGATCGAGTACGGCCTGGAAGAGTATTATGTGCCGGAGGGTACCGGCCTGGAACTGGAGCAAGCGCTTCGAGAACAAAAGGATGTGTACGCCCGCGTGAAGGTATGGCGCGGCGACAGTGTCCTAACTGAGGTCTCTTAAAAATATCGCTTGCGCCAGTCTTGAAACAACAAAAAAGCCTCAGACTTATCATCTGAGGCTTTTTCAGCGTAATGGCTCCTCGAGTAGGATTCGAACCTACAACCTACCGGTTAACAGCCGGTTGCTCTACCGTTGAGCTATCGAGGAACAACAGCAAGGAGTCACCACAATCCTATATGAGATGCATATAAGAATCGTTTGCCCCTTGAAAACCGCACAGACGCCGATTTGTCTGTCTCCGCTACGGATTGGTCCCAGGTTGTTAGCGGCGGTAGAGCCGCCGATGCCTGAGGTCGTAAATCCTCGCTGCGCCAGCCAATCCACCTGTTGTCCATCACCTACGCCTTTCGGCCTCGGCTTAGGTCCCGACTTACCCTGGGCGGACGAGCCTTCCCCAGGAAACCTTAGGCTTGCGGCGGGCAGGATTCTCACCTGCCTTTTCGCGTACTCATACCGGCATTCTCACTTCCTTGCGCTCCACCCAGCCTTCCAGCTGAACTTCTACGCCCAAGGAACGCTCCCCTACCCAAGACTTGCGTCTTGCCGAAGCTTCGGTGGCCTGTTTAGCCCCGTGTCATTTTCCGCGCAGAGTCACTCGACCAGTGAGCTATTACGCACTCTTTCAATGGTGGCTGCTTCTAAGCCAACATCCTGGTTGTCTGGGCAACTCCACATCGTTTTCCACTTAACAGGCACTTGGGGACCTTAGCTGTCGGTCTGGGCTGTTTCCCTCTTGACGACGGATCTTAGCACTCGCCGTCTGACTCCCGGGCATAAATGCGGGCATTCTGAGTTTGACAGGGTTCGGTAACCGGTGAAGGCCCCTAGCCCTATCAGCGCTTTACCTCCCGCATTCTATATCCCGAGGCTAGCCCTAAAGCTATTTCGGGGAGAACCAGCTATCTCCGGGTTCGATTGGAATTTCTCCCCTACCCACACCTCATCCGCCGACTTTTCAACGTCGGTCGGTTCGGGCCTCCACGAAGTTTTACCTCCGCTTCACCCTGGACATGGGTAGATCACCCGGTTTCGGGTCTGCAGCCACGAACTTGACGCCCTATTCAGACTCGCTTTCGCTTCGGCTACGGCTTTCCGCCTTAACCTTGCTCGTGACCGCAACTCGCCGGTTCATTCTACAAAAGGCACGCCATCACCCTTGCGGGCTTTGACTGCTTGTAAGCATACGGTTTCAGGTTCTATTTCACTCCCCTTCCGGGGTGCTTTTCACCTTTCCCTCACGGTACTTGTGCACTATCGGTCGCTGAGGAGTATTTAGCCTTGGAGGGTGGTCCCCCCGGATTCCCACGGGATTTCACGTGCCCCGCGGTACTTGGGATCCCTTCTTTCGTCCTGAGCCAGGATCAAACTCTCCACAAAAATATTGTGAAAAAGCTTGAGTCAAGCTCTTCCATTTATCAATCAACCGGAATTGATTGGTTTCGCACGCTTTTGATTCGCAACTGTTTGATTTTCAAGGACCAGAGGCGTCACGATTTAGGATTTTAACACAGGCGCTACACCCTGTCAAGCAAAGTTTTGCATCTTGTATTAAATTTCGCTGTTCCCGTGAAGCGATATTTAATATACCACGCCGGTGATGGTTCTTCAACCGGAAATATGGGGAATATCTGCGCATTTGTTCCCGGATAGGCCACAATTGTCCAACTAACCTTTGTTTTTCTCTGAATCGTACTCGTTCTCTCTGTTTTATGTGTAATTTGTCCACTTTCTCAGCTTTTTTCTGCTTTCAGCGCTCCGTTTTTATTGCTTCTTTATATTCGAACGCTTCTTTTTCGTTGAAAGCGTCTTTAAGTCGAAGGCGTCTTTAAAGAGAAAAGACGAAGCCCGCTGCATGCAGACTCCGTCTCGAAAATCGGTTCACCTATTTCCCGACAAGCCAAAAAGATGGGGCTTACAGATCACGCCGACAGAACCGCACCGGCAGAATCGCCCCTACAGATCGTCCCGGTGCCGCATTGTCGGGAAGAGGATAACGTCACGGATAGAAGGCGAGTCGGTGAGCAGCATCACCAGCCGGTCGATGCCGATGCCGAGACCGCCAGTCGGAGGCATGCCATATTCGAGGGCGTTGAGAAAGTCCTCATCCATCATATGGGCCTCTTCATCGCCGGCCTCGCGCAGGGCGAGTTGGCGGACGAAACGCTCGCGCTGGTCGATGGGATCGTTCAACTCTGAGAAGGCGTTGCCCAGTTCGCGACGGGTGATGAAGACCTCGAAGCGGTCCGTAAACTGCGGCTTTTCGGCATTGCGTTTGGCCAGCGGCGACACCTCGACAGGGTGGCCGACGATGAAGTGGGGCTGGACTAAGTGCTCTTCCACCTTTTCCTCGAAGACGGTGTTGATCACATCGCCGCGACTGTCTGTGGCGTTGACGGGGACGCCGATGCTCTTCGCCGCCTCCCGGGCCGCCGCGTCGTCGGTGATGTTGTGGAAGTCCACACCAGCGTACTGCCGAATGGCGTCGAGCATGTTCAAGCGCGGCCAGGGCGGTGTCAGGTCGATCTCTTCGCCCTGGTAGGTGATCTTGGTCGTGCCCAGCACCTTCTTCGCCACCGATGCGACCAGATTTTCCGTCAGGTCCATCATATCATTGAAATCGGCGTAGGCCTGGTAGATCTCGATCATGGTGAACTCGGGGTTGTGGCGCGTCGAGATCCCTTCGTTGCGGAAGATGCGGCCCAATTCATAGACGCGCTCAAAGCCGCCCACGATTAGCCGCTTCAGGTGCAGTTCCAGGGCGATGCGCATGTACAGCTTCATGTCCAAGGCGTTGTGGTGGGTGATGAAGGGACGGGCCGTGGCGCCACCGGCGATGGGATGGAGCACCGGCGTCTCCACTTCAAGGTATTCCCGCTCGTCGAGGAATTCCCGGACGGCGCGGATGATCTTGCTGCGCAGGACGAAGGTCCGCTTCACCTCAGGGTTCATGATCAGGTCCACATAGCGCTGGCGATAGCGCAACTCCACATCCTTCAAGCCGTGAAACTTCTCGGGCAGGGGACGGAGCGACTTGGTCAGCAGGACAAACTGCTTGACCCAGATGGAGATCTCGCCCTTTTGGGTCTTGAAGACATGGCCCTCGACACCGTAGATGTCGCCGATGTCCGATTTGGCGAAGAGTTCAAAAACCTCAGGTCCCACATCGTCGCGACGCACATAGATCTGGATCTGCCCGGTGATGTCCTGCAGATTGCCGAAACCAGCCTTGCCCTGGTGGCGACGGGCCATCATCCGGCCGGCGAGGCGCACCGTCTGGTTTTGCAGGGCATCGAAGCCTTCCTTGATGGCTTCGGCGTGATGGGTCATTTCAAAACGGTCGCCGAAAGGATTGATGCCTTTCTCTCTCAGGTCGTCCAGCTTTTCCAGGCGGACCTTGATCAGTTCGTTTTTTTCCATTTCCAGCATGTTTTTTTCCATAATGCTTGTCTCCTCCCGGCGCATTCAAAAGAGCCAGGTCATCCTGGCCCTTCGATTCATTCTACACCTTTTGCCGCCGCCGAATAAAGGATAAATGAGTCCGGTGAAGGTCTACCCCTTCTTGTTGATGTCCACAATCTCGTACTTGATCTTCCCCATGGGCACCTGCACCTCGACGACAGAGCCCTTGGCTTGGCCGAGCAGCGCTTTGCCGACGGGGGAAACGTTGGAGATCTTCGACTGACTGGGATCGGCTTCGGCCGAGCCGACGATGGTGTATTCGAATTCGGAGTCGTCCTCCAGGTCCTTGAGGAGGACCCGAGAGCCGATGGTCACCACATTGGTCTCGCCTTCGCCGCCTTCGATCAGCTTGGCGTTGCGGAGCATCTTTTCGAGGGTGATGATCCGGCCCTCGACAAAGGCCTGTTCGTTCTTGGCGTCTTCATATTCGGAGTTCTCGCTGATGTCGCCGTAGTCGATGGCCTGTTTGATCCGTTCGGCCACCTGCCCCCGTTTTTGCGATTTGAGAAACTCCAGTTCCTCTTCCAGTTTTTTTAGCCCTTCTGCCGTCAACATCACTTGTTTTTCGTCCATACGTTCGCTCCCCTATTCTTCAATTCAAAAATATCTCGATCACGCTGTTTCGCTGCGGAATCCATTTCGTCAAGCGGTGTCATGTACATGTAGGGTTACAGAGAGGCTACACTGAATAAGCACTGCCATACAGCCGCGAAAGCCTGCGGCCGGGCAGTGCTTGCTTACTCCACCATCTTTAGTTTCGTATTATATCCGGGTTGCAAAATATTGTCAACATTAAGTTCTTGACTTCCAGTCGCCGTTCGCGGCGGCCGGAAAAGACTTTTGCGGACCCGTTCCACGTCCAATTCGCTCAAGGGGCAGTCGAAGCTGCGCAAGCCGGCCAGGGAAAAGCCGTGTTTGCGGGCCAACCGGGTGATCTCCTCCACCTTGTCGATAAAGAGTTCCCGACCAAGGGAAAAACATTCGCGCCGCCCCTCGAGGGCCAGGATCATCGTCTCGGCCATGCAGGCGTAGGCCAACCCCGGCGGAAAGCCGAAGTTGAACCCGAAATCCACATCGCCGGGCACCTTGACGACGCCCCCTTCGATGAGCAGTACGTCAGGCCGTTCCTTGGCGACCCGGCGGGAGACGTCACGGGGCCGAGCCACATCGCAGACGAGGGCACCCGCTTTCAGGTGTTCCGGCTCGATGATCGCCTCGGCCGCGCTCGACACAGCGACGACGATGTCGGCCCGGCGCAAGGCGCTGGCGATGTCGGTCGTCACCTTGACCGAGAGGCCGGTCTCGTGGAGGATGCGGTAGGCGAGCCGATCGAGCCGGTCGTTCCGGCGCGCCACTAACGTCAGGTCGCCGGCCTCCCGGGCAAGCAGCCGGGAGCAGACGGCGCCGATAGAGCCGGTGGCTCCGACGACGACGATGGCCGCGCTGTCCAAGCTGTGTCCGAGCCGTTCGGCGGCGATGCGCGTCGCCTCCAAGGCGGTCGCCACCGTATAGGAGTTACCTGTCGTCACCGGGACGGGCAGACGACGGGCCAAAGTCAATCCCGCATCGCCGATGATGGAGGTATAGGCGCCGAGACCGATGATCTGCGCCCCCTGATCGATGGCCTTGTGGCAAGCCGCCTCGACCTTGCGCAGCACGATCTCCTCCGGCAGGGACAGCATCTGCCGCGTCGTCAGCGGGCAGGCGACAAAGAGGCCGTCCACCTGGCCGTGCCCAGACCGAATGCCGCCAAAGCGGGCCGTTTGGACCGGCGGCGCCCAGCGGAAGACTCCCTCGACGAGCCCCTCGGGCAGCCAGCGGATCCAGGGAAACTTACGGGCTATGTCCGCAACGGTAAGGGGATGAATGATGAAGGCAAAGCGTTTCATGCCGACCTCCTGCGGTCGTCTGCCGGGAAGACACCTGTTCCACGCGAGGTTGAAAACCGATCTGTGCCAACCAGTGGCTGTACTCCTCCGGGGTGAACTCCTCAGGCCTTCGCTCCGCGAGGGCGACCAGCAAACCCTCCAAGACGTTTGTTCCAAAGGATCGCCCGCTCAGTTCCGGCGTCGTCGTCACCAGCGTGTCGACACCGCGCTCCCTGAGCAACCGAACATCCTCCTCGGTGACGGTGTTGGTCAGAACGATTTTGCCCCGCATGTCCGCCGGCATATACCGGCGAATGAAATGAAAATCCCCGGCGACAACCTCCGCCTCCCGGAACACGTGAGGAAACCGGGGTTTCATCTGCTCCTGCCGATTGCCCGTCGGATAGACCCACTGAAAGGGCAATTGGCTGATCACTGGAATGATTACGCGGGAAAAATATTTTAATGCCTGCAAGCTGCGCAGCGGCAGAGGAAGTCCGCAGCCAAACATCAGATCGCCGAAGGTGACCTGACAACCTAGCCGGACAAAAGCCTCGGCAAGGCCGTAGCGATCGACGGCACAGACGAGGAGCGCCCGCTGACCAGGGCGGATCAGGCCATCGGCAGCCAATCGCTCCACCACCTGCTGCTCCCAGTGGTCCTTCAAGTTGCTCCCATCGACGACAGGGGTTTGCCGGGCCGCCTCCGCCAATCGCCGGCCGTCTCGCAAGGTGTACCGCCGGCTACCGGCGCGCAGGTAGAGATCGATGCCGCCTAAGCCAATGGCGTCGACGTGACCGTCGAGGGCGCCAATCGCTGCGATGGCCCGGCTGTAGTCGCCGTCCATGCCGCGGCGTTCGAGCAGGACTTTGTTTCCGAGGATCTCCACCTCGACCTGGTGGTCCCGCTTGGATGATCCCAAGGAGATACTGACGACACGTTTCAACAGGGACGCCTCCACCCTTTTGGAGCGGCTCAACCGCTTGACAAAGAGCATAACCAACTTGGCCCATCCCTATGTGCCATCCGCCCCCCGGACTTGCTTCCCCCATGGTTTAAATGGTATTTTATACCCGGTAAGGGCAATTTCCCGGCTGCCTATTATGGATCGGCTATCGAATCGATCGTTGTAGGGCGGATGCGGCAAGCCCATGGGTCCGCCGGAGCAATCCCCTGCCGGGGAACCGAGATTGATAATGGGAGTGATCACGTGAGCACGGTAATCTGTTACCTGAGCAAACGGGGCACCACGGAATACTGCGCGAAACGCCTGGCCGACCTGATCGACGATTCGGTCGAACTCGTCGATATCCGGAAAAACCCGATCGGCCCGGACTGGAGCGCCTGCGATACGGTCATCCTCGGGGTGCCCATCTACGGCGGCGACATCGAGCGCGAGTTCAAGCAGTTCGTCCGGGAGAACTGGCGCTATATCATGGCCAAACGGCTGGCCCTCTTCATCTGCGGCATGCAGGAAGAGAAAAGCGAAGCCGAGATCAAGACCGCATATCCCGACCAGTTGTTAAGAAGGGCGATCCTGGCGGAGAACTTCGGCGGACGCGTCTTTCAGGACAAACTAGGCTTCATCGAACGGACGGCCTTCCGCATGGTCACCAAGATCAAAGAGGACTACAGCAACCTGTCGGAGGAAAAGATCGCCGCCTTCGCTGAAAAAGTGAACGCCGCCCGGTCGGCGGCGGAGATGGAGGCGAGTGAAGCCAGCAGCGCCAGCCCGGTGGCCGATGCCAGTTCCGAAGACGAGGCTGGAACCAAGGCAGGAGCGCCGGAGCGGGAAGCGTTGTAAGCAAAGGTCGCGCAGCCGGCTCCTGAATCACATCGACGGGGAAGCCTGTCGCTATTGTAAAAAAACGCAAAAAGCCAGCGCAAAGCATCTTGCGCTGGCTTTCTTTTGTCATTGTTTCGACCCAACCCCTCACGCCTGGGCTTCCGCCCTCTTGCGCGCCCCCGCTCGAAAGAACTGGTTGACGAGGGTGGCCATGGGCTGCTGGAGCAAAGTCATAAAGACGATGGGGATGGACACGCGAAGGTCGAAGTACCCCGTGGAAAAGACGACACCCAGGGCGATATTGCGCATCCCGCAGGAATAGGTGAGTGCGATGACATCCTCCTGGGGCCGTCCCAGAAAACGCCCGGCGCCGTAGCCGAGCAGGTAGGCGATGGTATTGAGCAAAAAGAGGCTAGCCAGGATGGGAGCGGCGCTCGACCAACCGAGGATCAGGTAGTCGTGCATAAACGCCACATTGATGGCGACGACCAAAAAGAGCCCGATTTTGGAGAGGGCGCTCAAACCGGCCTGCAGGGGCCCCTGGGGGTCCCAGAAGCGGTACGGGTGCAACAGCAGGCCGAGCAAGGAGGGCAGCACCACCATCAGCAGCATGTCCTCCACCAGCCGCTCCACCGGCAGGTGACCGGAGACATGCATGATCACCTGGGCGAAGAGGGGCAGGATGAGCGGGCTGAGCAGGGTGTCCAGCACGACCAGGGCCAAGGCGAAGGAGTTATTGCCCTTGGAGATGTTTGTCCAGACAGAGGCTGTGATCGCCACAGGGATGGTGGAACCGATGACGAGCCCCGTCACCGTCTGGGCGTCACCGGGAAAAAAGAGCAGACCCAGGCCGAAGGCTGCCGCCGGGATCAGGCCATGGGCCAACAGCAAGGACGTCAAAAATAGCACCGGCTGGCGAAAAAGGACGCGAAACTGACCCCAAGAGCAGTTGAGCGCCCCCAAAAAGGTCATATAGCCGAAGAGCCAATAGACCCATGCCTTCTCATCGCGGAGGTTTGTCCAAAACATATAGCCAAAGAGCAAGGCCCCCGGGATCAAAATAAACATGGCCCGCTCCAGAAAACGATTAAAGGAGATCACCCACCGAACCGGCATCTTAGCTACCTCCATGCTGTCAGGGCATCTTCGTTGGACCCCTGCGGGACCATGGCATCTGCGCAGTCAAAGGCTCGGCGCAGTCATCAGCCTCCTGCGCAGTTCACTGTCTCCAGGCGGTCAACCGCCTCGCTGCCTCAAAGAGCGGACGCTCAACCCTTACGATGACCGGCGGGAGGTTTTTCAGCATTCTTCTCATGAACTCTCGCTTCTTCCCACTTCTCGTTCATATGGTCGACCACCTTCTGAACCAGGCGGACAGCGAAGCGTTCCGAGTGGCATTTCAGGCTCGACACGATGGCATATAACAAAACAGCGTTCATCTCGTCCTTGTTGCCGTCATCCATCAGGGCGATGGCCGCTTCAATCTCTTCCAGATAGCGTTCCCCAATTTCGTTCAGGATGTCCTGAGCCAATTTCTCCACATCGACTGATTTGCGCATTCGCCCACCTCCTGCCTCTATGTTCGACGGAGGAGGGGCAAATCCCTTGAAAAAAAATTAGACTCTTCGCAGCAAAGCCGACAAGACCTCGTCAAAGGACTGATCGCCGATCTTATCCAGCATCTTGTCAAGCGGCGTTTTTCGGAGCAACGAACCAGACAATACGATCTGGACCTGCTGGGCGCGGTCAACGAGGAGCGAATTGACAATTAAGGCATCGCTCAGGAGGCCCACAATCACGGCCGCCTTCAAGGGATTGATCGCCAGGGGCGCCTCTCTATTCTTCTTCCCCTGACGACCGTTCCCATCCCCATTGCAGTTTCCGTTGCCATTACCCTTGCCGGCGCCGCTCCCCCTTCCCTTACCTGGGCTGTATTTTTGCCGCTCCCTGAATTCCCCTCCTTTCTTCATCGTCCTCCCCCTTATTACGCGATAACCGTCGGCGTCTGCTGTGTCGGGTCGGCAAACGCCGGCAGCGCCAATAGGACAAACAAGACCGTCGCGATAATCAAAAGAATATCGTGTTTCGCTTCGTCAGACACCATCGCTCTCCCCCCATTTCTTCCCTATTAGGCTATGACGCGGGAGCGCGAACGGTACAAGTCCACCTGGATTTTAATTGGAAAAAAAGAAGGGCGATCGTGCGAGGGATTCCCTTTCGAATCAATTGTGGCTTCGCCTCGCTTCCCGGCGGGGGCGAAAGCGGACGATATTGCTCAACCTGCCTCCAAGGGTTGCCTTCGTTGCCTCTTGGAAAAAACCCTCTCTCTCCATCCCCTCGCCTGTCCCTTCCACCTGCTGTAGAAAGCGAGTCAGGGTCCGGTCAAAGTCGTCCCGCCCCGTCAGGGAGGTGGGATCAAAAGCATGGGTCACCCGCTCCAGGGAAGCCCCCGGAATGGCGTCGACGACTCGTCGCATCAACCGGATCGCGAGTTCCGATTCACCGCCGACGATGCCGAGGCAGGGGCATTGGATCTGCCGAAGTTCGCCTGTCAGATTGACGCCCCGGATCATCCAGCGTGTCTTAACAGCGTCGAGACCGCGGATCTTGGGGATTTCGCCGCGCAGTTGCCGCTGGGCAAAGGGCCAGCGGGCGTACATGTTCAAGACCATGGGCGTCAGCCACGATTTGGGCAGTAAAAAGAGAGGCGAAGCCAGCCAGGTCATCCGGATCAAGGCGGCCTCCTCGCTGTCGCGGCGGTCGAGTTCACTGAAGGTATCGACGAGGACCAGGGCGCGGCACAGGTAGGGGTGATCAATTGCGAAGCGCTGGGCGATAACGCCGCCGAAAGAGACGCCGCAGACGACAGCGCGGTCAATGCGCAAAAACCGGAGCAGCGTCACCAGATCGCGGGCATGATCGCTCAGGCGGGTGGACCAGGTCATGGGGCCGGAGCGGCCCGTCCCCCGTACATCGTAGAGGATCACCCGGTTTGTCCGAGAAAAGGTCTCCACCTGGGGCGCCCACATGCCATGGCTGACGGCGATGCCAGGGATGAAGACGATCGGATCGCCCTGCCCATGGACTTCATAATAGATCCTTGTGCCGTTTAATTGCTGGACGGGCATAACATCCCTCACTGGACCGTATTTGTCCGCGCTGATCGGACTATTATATTCTCCCTCGCCCCTCCCGGCAAATTGCCAGGAAAAAAACACCGGGCAGGTTTGCTAAAAGGTTGCCCAAGCAAAGCTACCAAAGCAGCAAAGCTCCCCAAAGGTTTGGGCAAAAGAAAAGCAGCGCCACTCCTGTAAAGAGGGACGCTGCTTTTTTGGGGACCTGTGTTTCGTAGGCTCCCTTTACTTCCCCGGTTTTGCTAATCCAACCGCTGCGTTATTTCGGATCGTTTGTAAACTGGGGCGGCAGGAAAGGTTGATCCTGGTTCTTATGGTGGTTGTTCTTGTCAGCCGGCTCGGTCAAGTGGCAGACGGTGCAATTACCGTTAGCGCCAATAGGACCGGCGAAACCCTGGTAGGTCTTCGGCTGGTAGTTGATCTCGCTGTAACCGAGGGCCTCCGAAGCCGGGTAAACGGCGTGTGGCGAGCCATGGCAGGCGGCGCACATCATATCGCCGTTATCCGCTTTTTCAAAGCGATATAGGTGCGGCTTTTCGGTGATCCACTGGTTGTAGGAGGTCGCCTTCGTGCTGGCTTTGGTATGGTCCTTCGTGTGGCAGGAGAGGCAGTCTGGCTGATTGATCCAGTTCTCCCGGGGTTTGGCCTCGGTGAAGCCTTCCGGCAGGTAGGGCTTCAACCGTTCCAGTGACTTCTGGGCCGCCGGCAACTCCTTCTGCTTCATCAATACCGAGGCAGCGTGCTCCGGCAGAGTGCCGTGGCAGTTCATGCAGTCCATGCCGAAGCCGCGGTGAACGTCGCGCTGGCAGTAGACCTGGCCTTTCGCCGACGACGGATGGCAGAGGCCGCAAGTCTCGATGGAGCCGCTCTGCATGTACTGGGCGTGCTTGCCGTGGAGGGCCGCCGACATGGACAACACGTCGGGCTTGCCCGGCGCGCCCACGTTGTTGGCGGCGTGACAGTCGAGGCAGTACTGGGGCCGGCCGGCTTCCGCCTCAGCCAGCAAATTGGTACCGACGTTCTTGTCATGGTCCGCCAGGATGTCGCGGGCGGTGGCGTCAGAGAGACCGACGCCATCTTTGTTCGGCGTGCCGCCATGGCAGATGTAACAGCCCAACTCGCCGCTGACAGGAGCGGACATCTTCGTCTCGGCCAGAAGCTTGCCGCTGGCGGCATCGGTAGCGCGCACAGTAAACATGGGGTAGGCGTCGACTTTTCCATCGTCATTATAAGGAGAAACAGGAACATCCATGGCGGTCCAAGCTTTTTTCGCCTTGTCCAGGGTAAAGTCGCCCTTGTCGGCAGGCAAACCGGATTTGCCGATATTCGGCTGAAGATCTTTTTTCAGGGTGATCTTCACGTAGTCCCAGAAGTTGATCGTCTTGGAGGGTTCATTGTGGTTCTCTGGGGCCTCGTAGGTTACCTTGATGCCATCGGTCACGATGACGGGCGGGTCGCCCCGCTTGATCACCTGGGCGAAGAAGTCATTGCCCGGGGTGTGAAAGCTGAAATACTTGTCGTTATCGCTGGTGCACTTCATCCCAATGGACTGCCAGGCCATGATCACATAGTCGCCGAGCGGCTTCACCGTCGATGCGGTCGTTGTGCCGGACGGGCCGCTAGGACTGGTTGCGCTCCCCGGAGCGCTAGCATTTTTGGCGCAACCGGTGACGACGCCGGACAACAGGGCGACGCCGGAGACGACAAGAACAGCGGCTTTCATCGTCTGGGAAAACCGCTTCCTCCAGTGAGCGGGCGGTATCTGCCGCTGCCTTTGCTGCGGTTCGAGTCCAAGCTGCGGCGCATCGTCCGACTGGGACGTCACCTGTCGCCACGCTGATGACTCGGCCTGGGGTTGCTTATCTTCCGCCAATCATGCCATCCCCCTTTTCTTCGACATGGTTACTTGTGCTGTGTTGGTTCTCGTTGACCGGAAAAGCCCCTTTCGAAACCCATACCCCCCATATGTACAGAACGAATTATATTACAGGAGGAAAGAATTTTCAATTTTTTGTGAAAATGAATTGTTTCACAGCGACACGGGACACCTTCGGCCTGTCTGAGACTCGCCTAACCCCGTTCGGACGTGACTTTTATCCTTGCAATTTGACCGAGTTCGTTTATAGTAGTCGTTAGGACCTTATACATATTTGGCGAAGAAATGCCACACCTTTGTTCCATTTTGCATCATTATTTTAAATAAAGGGGATGGGCCCATGGAACCGATCAAGTCCATCAAGCTGGCGACCCAAAGCCCGTGTCCCGCCTTCGGCGCGCTGCGCATCTTGACGAGGCTGGAAGGTTTTCTCCCCATTCTGCTGGGAAACCACGGGTGCTACTACGGACTCAATTTCCTCGCCCACTTCTATGCGGCGCGCAAATCCATCTACGCCCCGTTGCTCTATTCGCTCGACTTCACCGACAAAAACCTGAATCACAAACTGCTCGACGCGATCAAAGCGATTATTAAGGAAGAAAAACCGGAGTTCATCCCGGTGATCAACCTCTGTGTGGCCACCACCGTTGGCATCGACATCGACGAGATGGCCCGGCAGATCCCCGAGATCATCCCCTTGCGCGTGACCGGTTTCGGCACCCGCAGCCACGCCGAGGCGAAAGACGTGGCCATGGAGGGCATCTTCAAAAAGCTCCGCCAGTTGGGCGATCACAAACTGCGCGAGCCGAAGGCGGTCGCCTCCATCGGCGAGGTCTTCCCGGCCGACACGATCGCCTTGGAAAACCTCCTGGAGAAGATGGGCCTCCAATTGCGCGCCCATGTCCCCTCCAAAGACATCAATGACTTCCGCAAGGCCTTGAATGTCTCGACGATGGCTTGCCTGCACCCCTTCTACACGCGGACGATGCGGCAGTTCGGCGAGGTAGGCATCCCCCACATCACCGGCGGCCCCGTCGGCGCCGAGATGACCTACAAGTGGATCAAAGCCATCGCCGAGTCGACCGGCGCTGACATGGGCCTGGCTGAACGTATCGCCCAGGAGGAGCGCGACGCCGTCCTGAAAGTCCTCGACGGCCCGCTGAACTTAAAAGGCGTCCGCATCGCCGTCGCCGGCTATGAGGGTATCGAATTCCTCGTGGCCCGCATCCTTGCCGAAGCTGGCGCCGACATCCCCTATGTGTCCACGTCGATCGGCAAGTCGCCCCTCTGTGAAGCTGATGTGGCCTACTTCCAGGCCCGCGGCACAGAAGTGAAGTTCCGCAAGTCGGCCGCCGACGACCTGGTGGCCGTGAAAAAATACAAACCCGACATCGCCCTGGCCGCCACCGACGTGGCCGGCATGGGCAAGGAACTGGGCAGCGCCTCCGTCTACTTCACGAACCTGATCGCCGCCCGGCCCCTCTTCTTGGCCCACGGCGCTGAAAACATCCTCGGCCTGATGCACCACCTCCTGAAGGCCCGCCCCTCTATCAACCGGGTGCGCTCCTTCTTCCAGGATGTCGAGATGGAGCGTTCCATCGCTATCCCCGAGGTGAAGGAGCACCTGGGCGACGCCTTCGCCTGCGGCTGGGGCGCCCCTGTCTGGGGCAACTGCGCGTCAGCGGAAGCGGCGGTGGCGAGCGACTGCGGCGACGCCGTGGACGGCGCTATATGCCTTGGCGGCGTCACCGACGCCGGTGCGAGCAGCATGAACTGCACCCCGGGATGCGCCATCGCCGGCTGCCCTGCGACGGGCGGCCAAAGCGACATAAGGGAGGCAAAGTAACCGATGCAGATGATGCGCGACGTAGACTTGACGAACGGCTACTGGGGCGCCCTCTATGTGTTGGCGCCGATGCGTGGCAATTTCTGTGTGATCGTTGACGGCCCCATCGGCTGCCACTATGTGCCCATCGACTCGGCCCTCAACTACACTGACGCCATCCCCTACCTGCAAAACGTCTATGCCACCCACATCCTCGAAGGCGACGTGGCCCTTGACGGCACCTTGCATAAACTCCGGAAACTCTGCGGCGAACTGATCGACCGCTATGAAAATATCTTCATCCTCTCCTGCGCTGAGAGCGAGATCATCTCCAGCGAAGGCTCCATGCTGGAGGCCGAGATCGACGGCCGCCGCATCTGGTACATTCACACGCGCTCGCTGGACATCGATGACCTGACGGCCCGCGATGACATCATGCTCTACCTCTACGAGCATGTGGCCCCCAAACTGCCCCGCCTGCCGAAAAAAGCGTCGGCGAAGCCCCTCGTCAACATCCTCGGACCCACCTACGGCAACTTCAACCACTACGCCGACTTCGCCGAGGTCAAGCGCCTCATCGAAGGCATCGGCGCCGAGGTGAACGTGGCCTTCCCCTTCGACTGCGAACTGGGCGACATGACCCGCCTCGACGACGCCGACGCCAATGTCCTCCTCTACCAGGAGTACGGCCAGAAGCTCGGCAACGCCCTGGGCAAGCCCCTCTTCTTCGGCCCCATTGGCCTCCAGGCGACGACAGAGTTTCTGCTCGGCCTCGCCGACGCCCTCGGTCTGCGCGCCGAGGCGGAAGCCTTCATCGCCAAGGAAAAGCGCACGACCTTGCAAGGCTTCTGGGACGTATGGCGCTCGCCCCACCAGGACATCTTCCGGACGAACACCTTCGGCGTCTACGCCCATAAGACTTACGCCGAGGGCCTCATTAACTTTTTGCGTGACGAACTGGGCTTCGAGGCCTACGCCTGCGGCGTCAAGACAGACCGCTGGCGCTCGAAAAACGCCATGGACATCGAAGCGGCCCTCTTGGAGAACCCGCCTACGTTGTTCTTCGGCAGCATCAACGAGAAGATCTACATCACCGAACATATCCTGCCGACGCGCTTCATCGCGGCGGCGACGCCCATGCCGATCGTCTGCCGCTCCACCGGCACCCCTTTTATGGGCTACAATGGCGTCGTCTACCTGACCCAGATCGTCAGCAACGAGCTCTTCGACATCCTCTACAGCCACATCCACATCGAGTACGCGCCGGAAAAAGACAAGCGCCGCCGCGAACGGGACGCCGCCCGCAAGGAGTGGGAAGAGCAACTGAAAGGTTCCATCGTCATCCGCGAGGTCCGCTGGCCCGAAGAGACGGTGGCCCATATGGAAAAGGTCCTCAAAAAGGTGCCCTTCTTCGTCCGCGTCAGCGCCTCGAAGATGCTGCGGGTGGAGAGCGAGAAACTGGCTAAGGAGCAGTTCCGCGACTACGTGACCACCGATGACGTGGATCAGGTCTATAACCGGTTCAAACGATAGGAGGAACGCCCTTGTTCGGATTCGGCTTTCTCTCCGTCCCCACCTGGTTCGTCCACGTCGCCAGCCTCGTCGAATGGGTGATCGCCGTCGTCCTTGTCTATCAACTGGGGTGTCGACTGAACCAGGTCTGGCTGCAACGACTGCCCTGGGCGATGATCCCCTACTTACTGAGCGGCGTCTGCGCCCTCTGGTACCACCTGACCTATGACACGGCACAGTGGCTGAGCGACGCCCAGAGCTACCTGACCTTCCTCGGCAGCACCGCCTTCGGCGTCTGGGCCTTCTTCTTCCTACGATCACTGCAGACCTTTCGCATCTCGTCGCTGTCGGCGCGGGCAGCGCATACAGTTCGATCCGCCGGAACGGTTGGGCCGGTTGGGTCGTTCGAGTTGGGCGGATCGGCTGGACCAAAGGACGCGACAACCCGGGAAGGCGGGGTGAGCGACCATGTCTAGCACCGCTGAAATGCTGATGACCCTCTCCATCTTCCCCTACCTCTACTTCCTCTACGTCTTACACCGGGTGCGCAAGGAGCGCCCCGAACTGGTCCACCCCCTCACCTATAACGGCTTCGTGTCCATGCTCGGTTTCGTCTTTTTCACCGCCTGCACGGGCCTCTACGCCGTCAAAGTCCTCGGCGCCCCCACCTTGGGCCATGTGGACTACCTGCACGGCATCTCCGAAGCGGGACTGACCATCACCAACGGCTTTATCCTCTCCGGCTTGCGCCGTCACCTGAAACAGCTTGACGCCAAGGCTGCCGGCGGAGGAAAATAAAAAGGGCCGCCCCTGGCCGGGCGGCTTTTCCCGCTTGTGCGGGGATGGTTCGGTTGGTTGCAGAATAGAGCCATTCGAACCGATAAGCATGATGCGGTACACCATGATGAGAGCTTCATCGATGGGGCGGCATCATCAGCAACAGCAACGGATAAAAGCGGAGCGAATCCGTACAGTACGTTCGCACAGAACATATAGGAGCTGGTGAAATGTCGGAAAAGAATTTCTACGCGGTCTACGGAAAAGGCGGCAGCGGCAAGAGCTTCGTCATTTCCAACCTGTCCAACGCGACGGCCCGTCTGGGCAAACGGGTCCTCCAGATCGGCTGCGACCCCAAGCACGACTCGACGGTCATCCTCTTCAACGGTGTCAACCCGCCGACCCTGCTGGAATACTGGGCCGAACTGAACGAGCACTCCGATGAGGTGGAACCGACGCCCCGTGTGGAAGACATCATCTTCAAGGGCAAAGGCGTCTACGCCCTGGAGATCGGCGGCCCAGAAGTGGCCATCGGCTGCGGCGGCCGCGGCATCTCCCTCGGCTTTGAAGTCCTGGAGAAGATGGGCCTCTACAAATGGGACTTTGACTATGTCTTCCTGGACTTCCTGGGCGACGTCGTCTGCGGCGGCTTCGGCGTCCCGATCAGCAAGTCCATCGCCAAGTCGATCATCCTCGTCGCCGGCAACGACCACCAGTCCCTCTATGTGGCGAACAACATCTGCTCGGCTGTAGCTTCCTTCGCCAAACTGGGCGGCAAGTCCCGCATCCTGGGCATGATCATCAACAAAGATGACGGCAGCGGCTACGCCGAACAGTTCTGCGACACCGTCGGCATCAAGGTGCTGGCCAAGATCCCGAACAACCCGGAAGTGGCGAAGCTGAACGTGGCCTTTGAGCTGGTCAGCGACATCCCGCCCTACGACAAGCTCTTCCAAGACCTCGTGATGCGGTTGCCGGAAGAAACGGGCGTGCTGCCGAAGCCGATGGATTTTGAAGCCTTCTCGAAAATCTACCGGGATATCCCGCAGGTGCAGTTGGAGCGGGTGACGGTAGAGGAAATGTTCAAGCGGTAGTACGGGCATAATCCGCATTCGCCCCCGTTTGTTGTTTACAAAACGGGGGCGAATCTTCATTACGCTTAGTATCCACGATCATAAGCAGATTATGGCGCAGATCTTGCAAAACGCCGATAAAATCATTTCGCATCGCCCGTGTATTGCTTCCCCACGCCCCTGTTCCCGTGCTGTTGTTTAAGCTCGATACACCTACTCATCGAATAATAGAGCATCACAAGTGCCGAACTGAGTAAAGCTCCGCCAAGAATATCCGTTACCCAATGCACACCTGATAACAAGCGTCCGATTATGACAAGCCCTGCGAAAATTGCAAGTATCGTATTTATTGTAATACTTAATGTTTTTCGTTTGATCAAGCGGTGAAATTGCATTATCGCTGTCGGCATAACACACATCATCATCATGGTGGTGGAGGATGGATACGATGCTTCCAAATTGTTTTGTATAAGAACAGGTCTGTAATTTATAACATTAAGCTCAAAAAAGATATAAGCAGCAATTACAAGTAAATAGAATCCTCCAAGTACATACTGCGGATTATACCGTTTGTGATGATAAAACCATCCGTCTATTTGACTGCATCGAGCGCAGGGGCGAAATCACTCGACGATTGGTACAAAAGGACATTTTAGTAACAAAGGTAAATGTAACGGTTGAAAAACTGGAGGACTATTTTTCAACACTGATCGGCGGTGGTAGCATTGGTTAATCTGATCTTCTGTGAGCTTTTGAAATTAAAACGCTCCAAAATGATATTCATCAGTCTTTTAGGTATTTTAGCAGCACCGGCTTTAATGTTGGTGGAAGCTGTACAAAAGCATTTTGAGCATCCGGAACAAACAATAACATTGGCTCGGTTTTTTGATAACAGTTTGACCTATACGATGCTGCTCATGAACTTTATGGTGTTTGTGATTATCACGGCTTATCTGTTCAGTCGGGAATATACGGAAAGGACATTGAAAACGATTCTGCCTGTACCGATTTCGAAAGTGAACTTTGTGACGTCAAAATATTGCGTACTCTTTCTCTGGATGATGGTACTGACGGTTGCCACATGGCTGGTTGCTCTCCTTTTGGCGGCGCTTTATCATGGTGTATTCCGCATGGGGGGCTTTACTTTTACAGTGGCCGCAGGAGGACTTGGCAAGCTGCTCATGAGCGGGATATTTCTCTTTTTGACAATATCGCCCTTTGCCTTTTTTGCCGAAAAAACAAAAGGATTATTTGCACCCATGGTTGTCGCTGCTGGGGTAGTGATGGTAAACGTCGCCCTTGCCAATCAGGATGTCGGCGCTTTGTTCCCCTGGACGGCAAGCTATTTTCTGGTGAAAGGAAAACTTGTCACCACAGGCTACCCGATATGGTTGTCTATTGCCATCATCGCACTGGTGTCGCTCATTGGATTTACAGCTACTTTTGTTTATTTTCAAAAGGAGGAAATAAAATAATGGGATCCGATTTCATTGAAGATCCTGACTTTGTGCAAATGAAAAAAAGAAATTCAGTCCATTTTATTGTTGCAGGAGTTTTATTTCTTGTATTTACAATATATACCATGATGCTAATGTATGTGGATGTTAGACCAGTAGGCCCCGAAGGTTCTTTTGTTGGGCTTGCTACTGTAAACAAATGGATGCATGAAACACTTGGGGTTAATATGGTTCTGTACAATATTACCGACTGGCTTGGTGTTGTAGCAATTTTAGTCGCTTTCGGCTTTGCCGTTTTGGGGATTGTTCAGCTCATCGAAAGAAGAAGCCTGAAACAAGTGGATAACAGTATTCTTGTACTTGCTGTTAATCAAAGATTAACTATTCCATTTATATCGTAATAATCAGCATCAATCTGCTAAGAAATGATTCTTATTATTATCAAGTCTTGTCTGACTTTTTTACGGTGCACGGAGGATATGAAAAGACCCGGATCTTCACTGGCGAAGTCCGGGTATGGCAGGGATTTATTGAACCATGCGATATGCTTCATGCGTGGCACTGATGTCACTGTTTATCACTATGTAGGCGGATGTCGCCCCCTAATTGCTTGGCGATGGCTCTCGCGATGGCTAGCCCCAGACCCAGGCCATATCAACCCGAACCGCTAGCTCGCCTATTCGCCATCTTTTTTCACCCACTTCTCCAGGATCTGTAGAAGCTTTTCTCGGGAAAAGGGCTTGCCAAGAAAATCGTCCATGCCAGCCTGGAGGCACTTTTTCTGAACCCCGGTGATGACGTGGGCGGTCAGGGCGATGATGGGTGTCCGGTGCCCACTGTTTCCTTCCTGTTGACGAATGTGGGTTGTCGCTTCATAGCCGTCCATCACCGGCATTTCACAGTCCATAAAGATCAGGGAATACTTTTTCTTTAAGCAGGCTTCTACTGCGGCTTGTCCATTTTCCGCAAGATCCACCTCGAAGCCCAGTTTTTTCAGATGCAGGGTAGCAACCTTCTGATTGGTGGCATTGTCTTCGGCAACCAGTACGGAACCGTGAAACCGCACTGTTGTCCGGGCTGATTTTATCTCTCTCGGCTCGTGCAGGTGCGCTTGACCCGCGTTCGTAGAAATCATCGGGATGGAAAAGGAAAAGGTCGATCCTTGGCCCACGGTGCTGGCAACGGTGATCGTTCCACCCATAAGTTCTACCAGCCGGCGGGAGATGACAAGTCCCAAGCCGGTTCCGCCAAATCTTCTTGTTGTTGAGCGGTCTGCCTGGTGAAAGGATTGGAAGAGGGCCTGCTTGTCCCGTTCAGACAAGCCGATGCCTGTATCGGTGATGTGAAATGTGATCCACTGGGTTTCCACGGTCACCGTCAGGGTTACGCTCCCCCGCTCGGTGAACTTGATGGCATTGCTGAGCAGATTCAAGATGACCTGATTCAACCGCAAAGGGTCGCCCCACAAGTACTCCGGGATGTCGGGCGCAAAGTGATAGGATAGCTGAAGCCCTTTTTCATGGGCTGGCATCTCCATGATGGCAAGCAGCTTCAACAACAGGGATGGAAGCTGGAAGGTGATGTTTTCGACGGTTAACTTGCCTGCTTCGATCTTGGAGAAATCCAGGATGTCATTGATGACCTTCAGCAGTGTCTCAGAAGAACTTCGGGCGATCAATACGTGTTGACGTTGCTCCACCGTCAGCGCTGTCTCTGTCAGCAGTTCGAGCATGCCAACGATGCCGTTGATGGGGGTGCGAATCTCATGGCTCATCATCGCCAAAAACTCACTCTTAAACTGATTCGACGCCTCGGCCTGTTCCTTGGCCTGGTACAGCGATGCTTGCGTCGCCAGCAACTGCTGGTACGTTCGCGCGTTGGCGATGGCCAATCCGCAGACGCCGCTGATGGTTTTGGCCAGGTCGATGTACTTCGGCAGGTGCTGGGGAAAGAGAACTTCCTCAATAATAAAGAGGCCCAGCGTCTCTTGCTGGTATTGGACTTTCATCCAGAAACCCTGGCCTGATTCGGTCAGTTTGAAGAGCCATGGCGCCTCCCCTTCTATCAGCGCCGCAGGTATGTTTTCAACAGGCAGATAGTCCATCCTGTTCGGGGCAACGAGGATGCGAAAGAGCTCTTTGATCTTCTGGATGACATCACTTTCACGCATCATGGCGGTAAGGCCCTTGATCATGTCAACGGTCACGGCATAGTCGGCTAGGCGCTGATTGATCTGTCTAAAGAGCATCGTGAAATGGCGGCTTTGCTGCTCCAATTGGTGTTCACGGAGGCGCTTCGAGATTAGAAGCGAGAAATAATCGAGCCCGACGGGCAACACTTCATAGGGCAGGCCGAGATAAGCCGCCATTTCTTTCACCCGGCCCTGACTTGCGCCATCGATCCCAGTATCCAATAAAACCAAGCCGGTGGTGACTTCTTGAAAAAAGAGACGGGCCGTCTGCTGATCAAAGCCCCACTGTTCCAGGTATTCCTGCCAACGAGCCAGCCAGCCTGGCGTCAGTAGGTACTTGCCCTGCGCCAGATAGGCTTGTAGGAGTGATTCATTCAAAAAGTAGTGGAAGCAAAGGGTTCCTTGTGTCTTCTGCTGGATTTCCGGAGACAGGCTGTCTGCTATGGGCAGTAGGTCCGCCTTCCGCTGCGGGGAACAAACACCGCCAATTCGCATGGTCGGTTCTTCCTCGTTGCCTACAGAGAAGGGGTCCAGCACATCATCCCCCTGATGAACATGGTGAACACAGTTGGCACGAACGGTTTGCACCTGTACATCAGAAAAAGCGCCAGCAGCGAGAACAGCCTGTACCTCTGCTTTCAGATTTTCACATACGTGAAGAAATAAGCGAACCTTCTCTTGTCCATTCAAGCGGATAGCGCCCCCACTTTTCTGCTGCATCAACAATGGCTCCCAATGTATCTTCTGTAACTTGAAAGGGAATTTCGCCATGGCTGTCAGCGAGTATGAATCCTCCGCCCGCTCCTGCTTTTTCAATAGTGCTTTTGACGCGCTCTTCCGCCTCTCGGGCCGTCCAACGCGTCATCTCCAAGCCGTTTAAGTTTCCCAATAGCGCCACTTTGCCTTCACTGTTTGCCTTTACAACAGCCAGGTCATCGATACTGCCCACACCGATGGCATATGCGCCGAGTCCGCACAAGTCATCGATTGCCGCCAGGCACCGGCCGGAAGCCAAGTGGATGGCTACCGGGCCATTGATGCTTGCGATCACCTTCCGGGCAATGGGATAACTGAAGCGCCGATAGATGTCCCGGGGGATCATCGTCGGCGAGGCCAGGGGATCATTATAACCAATCGCTGTTGCCCCAGCGGCCAACTGGGCATTGGCCCATTCGATGCAAAAAGCGGTATTGACGTCAAGCAATCGTTCCAGAAGGGGTGACGGTTCATAGAGCATCTCTACATATCGCTCAAAGCCGACCTGAATGATCGGAGCTGAAAAGGGCGACATAACAACGCCGATAATCGGCACTTGCCCACAGGTTTGTTCGTGCAT
Source organism: Heliomicrobium sulfidophilum (assembly GCF_057715735.1). NCBI lineage: Bacteria > Bacillati > Bacillota > Clostridia > Eubacteriales > Heliobacteriaceae > Heliomicrobium > Heliomicrobium sulfidophilum. Next base: position 1,535,384 of record NZ_JBVTZZ010000005.1, on the reverse strand, counting down.
GAGCTCAATGGCGCGCAATACCCGTTGCAGACAAGGCTGTTCGCGCACCGAAGCCGGTTCCAGGTGGGCGATCTGGCGAACCGATCGGATAAAGGGTTCCCCGGCATTGGGCGGTCCGTCATCAAAAAAGAGGACTTCGCCGCCATAGGCTTCAATCTCTACAGCAGCGTAGAACAGGCTGTACATACAGTCATTGCGGTATTTCTTTTGCAGACGCAGTTGTCCTTCTGCCACGTACTCCGGACGGGAGAAATACTCCTTGAGGGTTAAGCCACATTCTTTGGCCCCATGCATGGTGAGCAACAAAAACCGGGGCACCCGATCAGGTTCTCGATGCCGCAGTGTCATCATCACCCGTTCCATAGAGGTCATCGACATGACGTCCGCGCCCCCTCTCGCCATCGGTCGATGGCTTTTCGCACCACTGTGAGCGCCTCTCCCGCATTGGCGCCCATAGCATCGGCCCCAACATGCCGCCATAGCTCCCGGTCCAAGGTGAAGGGCGCGCCACCGACGATAATCGTTGCGGGAGAACCGCTTTGCCGGTTGGCTTCCACCAGTTCTCTGACCTTGAGGGCAGAGTTCAACATCAGTGTAGAGACAAGCAAGATATCGATGCGATGCTTCTGTACTTCCTGGAGGATGTCACAGGTAGACAAGCCATTCCCCAAGTCGAACAGCGAATATCCGCTGGATCGCAAAAAGGCGGATACAATGCGTTTCCCCATCGAGTGATGATCGAGATAGGTGACGATGGCCATCGTCGGTGCATCCTTCACCGTTGCCACGGCTTCCGCTGGCAGACGCGCTTCCAAGAGGTTTTCGCAGATTCGCGATGCCATGTACACCTGGGCCAGGGATAGCGCGCCGGCTTCCCAGCTACTGCCGATCTCTTGTAGAGTGGGAACAAGCACTTGTTCAAAAAAAATCCAACCAGGACAACTGATGCAGGTGCGCTTCAAAGACCCTTTCTGTCATGGTCAGGTCAGCCAGCAACAACGCTTCCAGGAGTTGTCGCTGTGATTCACTCTTCTCCAAAAGCAACCCCTCTTTTTTACGCTTTACTCACCAGTCAATGACAAGCATCTCTGCACATCATCCCATGTACCGTCAACCCGAATAATTCCGCCACTGACCGATGTTTCCAGTTTCATTATCGCTCTGACGAACAAGGTGGACGACAGCACTACGACAAAGTCATGCAGGGCAAAGGCGACATCATTCACTGTGTGCCGAGCGATTTCCACGCAGACGGATGTCGGAATGGCAAAAAGGAAGCGTTATCGGAGCGAAAGAGTCTTCACTTGTAGGACTGCCAATCCCATATGAATTATGGCAGCTACTTCGAAAACAAGGTATCCAAAAAGATGCACAAACGTTTTAATAGGGATCATTTCATTTCTTATAATAATTATATAATAGTTGGACAAATAAATTAAGTTGTTTTCCTCGCCGTATCACACCGATGTCCCTCCGATTATCGTTATTTGCGTCGTCCCCGGGAAGACATTACGCGCCGAATGGGACAAAAAGCGCTTTTTAGGCAAATTGGCGTCCGTTTGCTGCTTTTTAGACATGTTATCGCTGACGCCATTTCCATCAGTTGGTGCGAACTAGGTGAAATACGCAACGTCGAGAACAGCTTTCTTTACGACTCCAGATTCACGGATCACTTGATCAGCGGCGACAATTCCCGGAACAAGGGGGTTGCCGCCTGTTGCAGGAGATCAAAGAAGATCGTCTCCACGTTCGTGATCGTGGCGCCCATTTCCCGCATCAGGTCAATTCCATTGACATAGTTGGCGGGGGAGCGGGAGCAGACCGCATCGGCGGCGACAAAGACGAGATGATCCGCTTGCAATAGATCCCGGACGGATTGGAAGACACAGACGTGGGTCTCCATTCCGGCGACGATGACTTTCCGCCTCCCCAGACCGGCCAGGCATTGGCGCACTTCTTCCGTCAGGGCGGAAAAGGTGACTTTCTCGAAGCGATGGGCATGACGGAGCTTATCGGCCAGGGAAGGCACGGTTTTTCCCAGGCCTTTTGGGTACATCTCGACGCCGATGATCGGGATTCCCAGGCGCTGCGCGACGGCGATCAGGATTCCCGTTTTGCCGATCACCCGCTCCCCCTCGGTCATCGCCGGAACAAGACGCTCCTGAATGTCGACCACCATCAGCACCACCTCTGCGGCATGGAGGCGGTATTTATCCATTCCGTGGCTCACTTTCTCCGCTCCTTTCCAATGGATACCAATAAAATCGATATTTTGCGCCTTGATCTTTATCCTAATTTTGCCGGCCAATGTCGGACAAGTCTCACGGTCGTTCTAACGGGTTGCCAGTTTTTATAGTAAGAAGGGATCCTCATGGGTGAACATCCAGCGACACTGGCGTTAAAAGGCACCATGCGCCGGTCAGAGGCAGTCTCGTCCATCGCGCCCGGCGACGAGGAGATACGAAAAAGCAAGGCCAGCCTTTCCGGTGGTCTTGCTTTTTTTGTAACCTACTGTTTTGATTCGTAATTGTTCTGACTCGTAACCGTTGTGTTTTTTCGTCCCTTGCGATCACTGACTGTACGCCTGCTCGCGGTGGTCAGTCAGCAAGCGGACCACGCTCTCCCTGTCCGGCGCCTGGTTGATCTCCGCCCGAAGACGCGAGGCGCCGCGGATTCCTTTTAAGTACCAACTCAGATGGCCACGCATTTCCCGGACGCCGCGGTCCTCCCCTTTGAGGGTGACGATGTGCTCCAGATGGATGAGGGCCTGGTTGATCCGCGCCTCCGGCGAGGGCGGCGCCGGCATCTCACCGGTCTCAGCCCAGTGGACCAGGCGGGAAAAGATCCAGGGGTTGCCCATACAGCCGCGGCCGATCATGACGGCGGCGCAGCCGGTTTCGTCCAGCATGCGCAAGGCGTCGTCGGGCGTCCAGACATCGCCGTTGCCGATGACCGGGATGGACACCTGACGGACTGTTTCGGCGATAATCGACCAGTCGGCCTGGCCCGAGTAAAACATCTCCCGCGTCCGCCCGTGCACCGTCAATGCCTGGACGCCCACGGCCTCCAGGCGTCGGGCCAGTTCGGGGGCGACGATGCGCCCTGTCGACCAGCCGGTCCGCATCTTCACGGTGACAGGGACCTGGACGGCCTTGACGACCGCCTCGGCGATCTCAACGGCCAGGTCCGGCGTCTTTAACAAGCAGGAGCCTTCGCCGTTGCGGACGACCTTGGGCGCCGGGCAGCCCATGTTGATGTCGATGATCGGTGCCCCGGCGTTCTCAACAATGCGGGCCGCCTCAGCCATCACGGCCGGCTCAGCGCCGAAGATCTGGACGGCGATGGGCCGGGGCTCACCGGTGATGTCCAGGAGTTCCATCGTGTTGCGGTTGGCGTAGGTAAGCGCCTTGTCAGAGATCATCTCCGTGTAGACGAGGGGGCAGCGATGATCCTTTAACACCGCTCGAAAGGGCTTGTCGGTGACGCCAGCCATCGGCGCCGCCACAAAAGGCGGGAAAACCGACCAGGGGCCGATGCGCATCGGCGCAAGGCCCTTCGTTTTTACCGCTTCCCGCACGCTCGCTGTCTGCTCGGGATGAACGGACTCAGGAGATGTCTCAATCACTGGATGGTTTGGCAAAGGCAGTTCCTCCGGTTTCGCCTGCGCGCGGCTTCAATTCCGCCCCGTTATGTTTATTTCTTCCGAGAACGTTGGTAGATGATGCGCAACCCCTCCAACGTGAGTAAGGGGTCGATCATGTCCACAGCGACCGTCTCCGGGGCGATCAGGTCCGCCATCTCGCCCGTGGCAATAACGCGGGTTTTATCGCCCAGTTCCGCCTTCATTCGACCGACGATGCCGTCCACCTGGCCGGCGAAGCCGTAGATGATGCCGGACTGCATGCCGGAGATGGTGTTCTTGGCGATCACACGGTGCGGCTTGACCAGTTCGATGCGGGGGAGTTTGGCCGCCCGGGCAAAGAGGGCCTCCGTCGAAACGGCCACCCCAGGGGCGATGGCCCCGCCCAGGTACTCCCCTTTTTCCGAGATGACGTCAAAGGTGGTCGCCGTGCCGAAGTCGACGACGATCACCGGACCGCCGTAGCGCTCAAAGGCGGCGATGGCGTTGACGACCCGGTCGGCGCCCAGTTCCTTCGGATTTTCCATGACGATGGGCAGGCCGGTGCGGATGCCTGGTCCCACGATGAGCGGCTGAAGACCGAAGTAACTGCGGCTCATCCGCTCCAGCGTCGGCATCAGGGGAGGAACAACCGAGGCGATGACGATGGCCTCGATGGCCCTAGGATCAATGCTATCGAAGCGGAAGAGGTTGCGGATCAGGATGGCGTATTCGTCGGCGGTGCGATTGCGGTCTGTCGACAACTTCCAGTGGATGCGCAGTTCCGGCTGGGGTTCCAGCGCGTAGGCGCCGAGGATGATATGGGTGTTGCCCACATCAACGGCCAAAATCATAGCCCTGTCCTCCTTCCGGTCGCAAGCTTACTTCGCCGCTGATCAGCCGCCGCAGTTCGCCGCCGCCGTCGCGCACAAGCAATGCGCCGTCGCTGTCGATGCCTTCAGCTTTGCCGACCCATTCCTGCTGGCCGGCGATGACGCGAACCGTCGTTCCCATGCCGGCCGCCCGTTCCAGCCATTCCGACCGCAAGCGTTCAAAACCGGACTGGAGCCAGTGGTCATAGTCGGCTTCAAAAAAACGGAGCAGCGCCGCCAACAGGCGCGCCCGGTCCACTTTTTCACCTGTTGTCGCATGAACGGAGGTGGCCACGGCAGCCACCTCGTCGGGGAAATCGCTGGCGCTCTGGTTCACATTGATGCCGGTGCCGACGACGAGGTAGTTGACGGCCTCCATCTCGGCGTTCAGTTCCGTCAGGGTGCCGCAAAACTTTTTCCCATTCAACAGGACATCGTTGGGCCACTTGATACGCGGTTGCACGCCGACCAGCGTTTCCAAGGCCTTGCAGACGGCTACCGAGGTCAGCAGGGTCACTTGAGGCGCCAAGCCCAGCGGGACAGCCGGCCGCAGGATCATCGTAAAATAGATGCCGAGCCCGGGTGGAGAATACCATCCGCGGCCCAGGCGTCCCCGACCCTCGGTCTGTTCCTCTGCCAGGACGACAGTCCCTTCGGGCGCGCCCTGGCGGGCCAGTTCCTTGGCAGTGCGGTTGGTCGACGGGAGGCTGGCGTAAAAGTGATAGTCACGGCCAAAGCGCTTCGTCTCCAGGAGCGGCTCCACCTCTTCCGGCAGCAGGTAGGCGCTGCGGCTGCGCAGCTTGTAGCCGAGGCGGGTATGGGCGTCGATGGCGTATCCCTCCTGCCGGAGGGCGACAATATGTTTCCAGATGGCCGAGCGGCTGATGCCGAGGCGCCGGCTCAACTCTTCGCCGGAGAGAAAGCCTTCGGACGCAGACAGGGCCTCCAGGATCGCTTTACGGGACATCGTCTCTCCCCCGCTTGATCGCTTCCACATCGAGGCTGATATCGAGCGCTTTTACACTGTGGGTCAATGCGCCCATGGAGATGAGGTGAACGCCCGTCTTGGCGATCTCCAGAAGACTCTCTTCAGAGACGCCGCCGGAGGCTTCAACGAGGGCGCGGCCGCCGATCATGCGCACCGCCTCTTTCATCATCTCCGGCGCCATGTTGTCGAGCATGATGATATCGGCGTTGGCTTCCAGCGCTTCGGCGACGCCGGCCAGGTCCTCCACCTCGACCTCGATCTTTACGGTGTGAGGAACAGCCTGGCGCGCCTGGCTGACCGCCTGGTGGATGCCGCCGGCAACACGGATGTGGTTGTCCTTGATGAGGACGCCGTCAAAGAGCCCAAAGCGGTGGTTTTTGCCGCCGCCCATGCGGACGGCGTATTTTTCTAGCATTCGGAGGCCTGGCGTCGTCTTGCGGGTATCGACGATGCGAGCCTGGTAGTAGGTCACCTGTTCGACGCAGCGGGCCGTCTTGGTGGCGATTCCTGAGAGGCGCTGCAGGAAGTTGAGGGCCAGGCGCTCACCGATCAGGATGGAGCGCGCGCTACCCCAGACTTCCGCCAGCACTGTCCCCCTGTCGACCCGCTCGCCCTCTCTCACCTTGGCCTCAAAGGTCAGGCTGGGATCGACTGTGGCGAAGACGATCCGGGCCACCGGTATGCCGGCGATGACACCCGCCTCTTTCGCATGGATGATCCCCTTGGTCTGGGCATCGGCGGGCACCAGGCTCATCGTCGTCAAGTCGCCCTGGCCGATGTCCTCCCGCAAGGCCCGGAGGACTACTTCCCGGACTTCCGGTTCAAAGAGTTCCACCGTCGCACCTCCTCAACGCTTTTAAAAATCCTCACCCTGCGCTTCTGTTTTACTAGGGATTTCTCGATTCCTTCATTTTTTCTTCGTTTTTTGTGAATGCGTAGAACACGAAAAGGAGAACATGCTGTTCTCGGGGATTCGAAAAGTGATTTATCTACACTCTCTCCATTCATGGGTAGAACCAAACCTATGGACATAGGGTACTTCGCTGCTCTGCTCCTTAACAGGACAAGAGGATGTGGCGCAGCCAGGTGTCGCACCGTTCGGGATAATCGACGCGGTAGTGGCCGCCCCGACTCTCATTGCGCAGCAAAGCCGCACGGGCGGTCAATCGGCCGAGCAGGTGCATGTTGGCCGCTTCCATGGCCCGCGTCACCGTCCCTTGAACCGCCTCCCGCTCATCGATGGTGACCAGATCAGCCAGGGCCTCCGTCAAGCTGTCGGCCGAGCGCCAGAGGCCGACCTTCTCCCACATGATCTGCTGGACCGAGTTGGCGACCCGGTCGGCGGCGCGAGGATTCTCGCCGTCCGGCAGTCGCTCAAAGAGCGCCCGATTCCCCCAGGGGCCGTGAGCGAGTTCCCGCTGGGGCCACGATTCGAGCCAGCGCAAGCCGCCCTCGATGATGCGGGCGCCGAAGACGAGCCCCTCAAGCAGCGAGTTGGAGGCGAGGCGGTTGGCGCCGTGGACGCCGTTGCAGGCGGCCTCGCCGCAGACATAGAGGCGCGGGATATCGGTCTGCCCCCAGAGGTCGGTGCGCACTCCGCCCATCAAGTAGTGGGCCGCCGGCGCGACCGGGATCGGCGCTTCGGGAACAGCGATGCCGTAACTGCGGCAGGTCCGGAAGATCCAGGGGAAGCGGCCCGAAAACTCCTCCTCGCTCATATGGGACACGTCGAGAAAGACCGAGGGGGCGCCCGTTTCGGCCATCTCTTTCCAGATGGCGAGGGCGACCACATCGCGCGGGGCCAGTTCGGCCAGTTCGTGGTAACGGGGCATGAACCGCTCGCCCCGGCTGTTGCGCAACTTTCCCCCTTCTCCGCGGACCGCTTCGGAGATCAAAAAGGGCGGCTGGCCTTCCTGGGTGAGGGCGGTGGGATGGAACTGAACGAATTCCAGGTCCATGACCGATGCGCCGGCCCGGTAGGCGGCGGCGATGCCGTCACCGGTCGTCACCTCGGGGTTCGTCGAGAGCTTGTACAACTGTCCATTGCCGCCGGTCGCCAGGACGGTGAGCTTGGCCCGGTGGATATGTAAGCCCAATTCGGCGTTCCACACCAACAATCCCGCACAGTGGCCCGCCTTGTCGCGCAGCACGTCGATCAGTTGGGTGTTTTCAAAGAGCTCGATCTGCTCATGTTGCCGACACTGTTCCCAGAGGCTGCGGCGGATTTCCTCGCCGGTGGCGTCGCCGCTGGCATGGAGGATGCGTCGGCGCGAGTGGGCCCCCTCCCGGGTCAAAGCCAGTTCCCCTTCGATCGTGTCGAACTGGGTGCCCATCCGGATCAGTTCTTCCACCCGGGTCGGTCCCTCGCTGACAAGCACCTCGACAGCCATCACGTCATTGAGGCCGGCGCCAGCCTTGAGGGTATCCTGCAGGTGCAGCGAGGGCGAATCGCCACGATCCAAGGCGGCGGCGATCCCACCCTGGGCTTGTCCCGTGTTGGAGTCCTCCACCTTGCGTTTGGTCAGCAGGGACACCCGACCATAGGCGACGGCTTGCAATGCCGTGTACAGGCCGGCGATGCCGCTGCCGACGATTAAAAAGTCCGTTTCCCGTTCTGGCAATTGGTCTGGCTCGAAAGGCACAAGGTAACGCCGGAACACTCCACAGGCCCCCTTACGATGGAAAAACAGCCGCCGGCATCGCGCCGACAGCTGCCTTTTCGCTGTCTCTTCCCTATTGCGTCAGACGATGGCCAGCATGCGCTCCAGGCTTTGCAACGCCTTTTCCCGGATGACGGGATCGACGGTGATGCGCGGCCGCATCTCTTGGAGCGACCAGACCACTTTTTCGAGGCTGGTCGATTTCATGTTGGGGCAAATCAGGGTCCGCGCCGCCAGGTGAAACTCCTTCTCGGGCGCTTGTTTGCGGAGCGGGTGCAGGACACCCTCTTCGGTGGCGATGATGAAGGATTTTCGCGGCGATTCGAGCGCATAGCGAATCAAGCCGGTCGTGGAGGCCACAAAATCAGCCTTGGCCACCACTTCGGGCTGGCATTCGGGATGGACGAGCACTTCGGCGTCCGGGTGGGCCGCCTTGGCCCGCTCGATATCGTCGACGCTAAGGCGGTCATGGGTGTTGCAATAGCCTTCCCAGAGGCTCATCGGACGACCGGTCTGCTTCGTGATCCAATTGCCGAGGTTGCGATCCGGCACGAAGAGGATCGGCCGGTCTTCAGGCAGGGCCGACACCACCTTGAGGGCGTTGGCCGAGGTGCAGCAGATATCGCATTCCGCCTTCACGGCGGCCGATGTGTTCACATAGGCGACCACCTGAACGCCGGGGATCTCCGCTTTGCGTTTGCGCAAGGCGTCGGCAGTGACCATATCGGCCATAGGGCAGCCGGCGTTCTCTTCCGGGAGCAGGACGATCTTCTCCGGCGAGAGGATGGCGGCGCTTTCGGCCATGAAGTGAACGCCGCAAAAAACGATCACGTCAGCGTCGGTCTTAGCAGCCTGTTGGGCCAGTTGCAGGGAGTCGCCGACAAAATCGGCCACGTCCTGCACCTCCGGACGCTGGTAGACGTGGGCTAGAATGACAGCATTGCGCTCTTTTTTCAGTTTCGCGACGGTGTCGGACAGCGCCGCGACCGTCTCCGGATCCATCGCGCGAGGACTCAAGGGCCTACCCCTTTCGGTTTCCGGTCTGTCAACCAGACAGGCAAAGGTATGCTTTATTCTAGCCCAGCAGACTTTTGATTGTCAACCAAGTGACATGTATACAATCGCCAACGGGCCGACAAGTCCAGTTCCTTTGGCGAGCTTTCCCCGCTTGCGACAGGCGCTTCCGGCACAGGCGAATGCATGGGAACGGTTCGATTAGGCTTCGCCTGTTGGAGCCGTCTCCCCCGCTTTTTCACGGCAAGTGTCGGCGATGATGCGGTTTTGATCGTCTAAAAAGATGACCGTCGGTCGGTGCTGGCGTGCTTCCGCGTCGTCATAGATGCCATAGGTGATCAAGATAACTTTGTCTCCTGGCTGGACGAGGCGAGCGGCGGCGCCGTTGAGGCAGATTACGCCGGAACCGCGCGGACCGGGGATCACGTAGGTCTCGAAACGGGCGCCGTTGTTATTATTCACGACCTGGATCTTTTCATTCTCCAGCACGTCGACGGCGTCCATCAGGTCCTCGTCGATGGTGATGGAGCCCACATAGTTCAGGTTGGCCTCGGTGACGGTGGCCCGGTGAATTTTTGATTTATGCATGATCCGGTTCATGGGTTACACCTCCACGACGATGTTGTCGATGAGCCGCGTCTTGCCGATGCGCACCGCCAGGGCGATGAGGCACTCGCCAGTCAATGTGTCCACCGGCTGGATAAAGCGGTTGTCCACAATGGCGACATAATCGATGGCCGCCAGCGGTTCCGCCGCGATCGTCTCCGTGATCGCCTGGCGCAGTTTCCCGGCGTCCCGCTCGCCGCTCTCGACAAGGTCCCGAACGCGCGCCAGCGAACGCGAGAGAACCAGGGCCGCTTGCCGCTCCTGTGGCGACAGGTAGACGTTGCGCGAGGACATGGCCAGGCCGTCGCTCTCGCGGACGATGGGAACGCCGACGATGGAGACGGGAAGGTTCAGGTCTTCCGTCATCCGGCGAATGATGGCCAACTGCTGGGCATCCTTCTGACCGAAACAGGCCACATCAGGCCGGACGATGTTGAAGAGCTTGCAGACGACGGTGGTGACGCCCCGGAAGTGTCCCGGCCGGGAGGCGCCGCAAAGGCCTTCCGTCAGGCGCTCCACATCGACAAAGGTATGGTAGCCCTTTGGATACATCTCCCGGGCAGAGGGAGCGAAGATCACATCGACACCGACTGATTCGGCCAAACGGCTGTCCCGGGTCAGGTCTCGCGGGTACTCTTCATAGTCTTCCCCAGCGCCGAACTGGAGGGGGTTGACGAAGATGCTGACGACGACGCGGTCACAGGCCTCTCGAGCGCGGCGCATCAGGGTGAGGTGCCCTTCATGCAGATAGCCCATGGTCGGCACGAAGGCGATCGTATGGCCTTGCCGCGCCTGCTCTTTGGACCAGGCGGTCATCTCTCGGATGCTTTCGATCAGTCGCATAAAAAAATAAGTACCTCCTCCCCGCCACGAATGCCCGTCCGGACACGGTGCGGGAAGAAGGTCCTTGTTGATCAAAACAATCTAGACCTGCTTCATTTTACCCGCCGTCTCGGTCCCCGGGGGCTCCAAGCGGTTTCAAGCGGTTTCAAGCGGTTGCCTAGCATATCGGTTAAACCATTCAACCGACGCCAGCGGCGCCGGTTTCCGGGTGGCGAAACGCCAGTCAGAGGGGTACCGCTTCCCGCAGGGGGGAATACAGTCCCTTCCGTACGACCCGGAGATGGACATATTATATTGTAACGGAGCTCTTGGGGACATGCAAGACCACATCTGCCTTGTCGGGCAAACGTTCCAAGAGTTGCCTCGTCGTCTGGCCGCCGGGATGGCGGATTTCAGGGGCGATCTCCGCCAGCGGGACGAGGACGAAGCCCCGTTCCGCCATCAACGGGTGGGGAACGGTGAGATTTTCCTCTTCGATGACCGCGTCGCCGTAGAGAAGCAGATCGAGGTCGATCAGGCGCGGCCCCCACTTGATGACCCGAACGCGCCCCATAGCCTGCTCCGTCTCCAACAGCAACGCCAGCAGTTCCTGCGGCGACAGCCAGGAGAGCAAAGCGGCGGCGCCGTTGAGGAAATCATCCTGGTCGACGACGCCGACCGGTTTCGTGGCATACCAGGAGGAGTGGTCGATGACGGCCACGCCGGGCGTCCGCTGGAGCCGGCGCAAGGCCTCGGAGAGGTTTGCCGTCCTGTCGCCCATGTTGCTCCCCAAAGCGATGTAACAGCGGATCGGCGCCGGCCGGTTGATCTCGACGGCCATGGACTGGAAAAGACCGGGCACGGGCGCCTTCGGTTTCTCAACGCAGACCTTCAAGCCCCGGACCGTGGGAAAGTCGCGGTAGACGGCAATGACGATGGCCTCGGCGACGGCCTCGATCGTCGCCCGGGGCGGTCCTTCCATGATGGCCCTCACCCGGTTGTAGACCTCGCCGTAGTGGACGGAATCCTCTACGGCGTCGCTCTTGCCAGCCTGGCGCAGGTCAACCTCCAGTTCCATGTCCACCCGAAACGTTTGCCCCAACACCTGTTCTTCCGGCAAGGCGCCATGGTAGCCGTAAAAAGACATGCCCTTTAAGAGGATGCGATCCATCGCGTTTTCACCCGCCCTTTCGATCGTTACCGGCGGACCATGGCGTCGGCCATGCGAGCCGCCCGCACATTGGGCCGAACATCATGGACCCGGATGATATCGACCCCCCTGGCGATGCCAAGGACGGTTGTGGCCAAGGTCCCCTCGACCCGGTCATGGGGGGGCAGGTCGAGGGTGCGGGCGATGAGGGACTTGCGCGATGCGCCGAGGAGGATCGGTTTGCCGAGCACCCGCAGTTCTCCGAGCCGGTTCATCACGTCGAGGTTCTGTTCGTAGGTCTTGCCGAAGCCGATGCCCGGATCGACGATGATCGCCTCCGGCGGGATCCCCGCCGCTTCCGCGATCTGGAGGCTCTCTTCCAGGAAGGCGACCATCTCGCCCATCAGGTCGCTATACTCCGTGTCGCGGCGGTTATGCATCACCACGACAGGCGCGCCGTACTCGGCAGCGACCTTGGCCATCTCCGGGTCGAATTGCAAGCCCCAGATATCGTTGATGATATGCGCCCCTGCGTCGAGCGCCTGCCTTGCAGTCGCTGCCTTGTAGGTGTCGACGGAGACGGGGACGGGGCAGTTGGCGACGATCTCCCGCAAAAAGGGCATGAGCCGCTCCATTTCCTCTTCCGCCGTCAGGGCTCGATGGCCGGGCCGTGTCGATTCGGCGCCCACATCGATGATATCGGCCCCTTCGGCCACCATCTCCTCCATCCGCCGCAAGGCATCACGGACAAAGGGGTAGGAACCGCCATCGGAAAAGCTGTCGGGCGTGAGGTTCAAAATGCCCATCACCAGAGTCCGCTCACCTAGGGCCAGTTCTCTGCCGCGGCAGTCGAGGCGATAGGACCGCCGCCCGTCGTAACGCCGAAGCGCCCCCTCGATCCGGTCGGCCAACCCCTTGAGTCCAAAGGGTTGCATGCGCAGCTTGCGGCTAAGGTCACGGTACTGCCGTTCGGTGCCCATGAGGATGCAGTCCGTCTCCTCCACAGTCAGGGTACAGGTCTGCCGTCGGACCGCGCAGTCGCCGCCCCGGGCCAGCATCTCCTGTTTCAGCAGGTTGGCTGCCTTGGCAGGCACGCCGTTGACCCGGAGGATGCGGTGTATCCCCTTGTCGGCCATGATGGCCGTACCGGCGGGATCACAGCCGATGCCATCGATCAACCGCGTAAGTTCCTCGCTGTGTTGGACTTCGATGATCTGTACCGTTTTGATCGCAATCCCTCCCCCCAGGAAGATGAAATCTCTTTTAATAAACTAGCTAATATACCAGCCGTTCCTGCTTCAGCCGCCAGCGGCACTCCGCCTTTCCACCGCAACGGCAACAGAGTCGCGAGTGGACATCCGCCAAGGCGAGGATCCGCCCCAGGAAGCTGTCGCTGCGGTTTTTCCCTTTTTTCCGGTGGTTGACGATGGCCTCGGCGATGACGGCCTTCTCGATCTCGCTGTAGCCGCATTCCTCGAGCACACCCAGGCAGAGGCGCGCCCCCACCTCGGCGTGGTCTTCGCCGTCTTCGTATTGTTTCCACTTGCCCATGTCGTGCAGGAGGGCCGCTGCATAGATGACCTCTTTGGCCGCCTGACTCCGGCCAGGGTGGCCGAGAAAACAGGCAAAGGCGTCATAGTCCTCCGGTTCTTCGAGGGCGAGGATATAAGCGATACGAGCCACATCGAGCAGATGGGTCATGTCATGACGACAGAAGCGGCGGCTCGCTTCCATCTCCTCATTGCGGGAAAGGCAATCAATGAAGCGCGGATGATCCAGGATTTTTTGCGCCCGTTCCAGCAGAGTCCCCTCCCGAACGTTTTTCCGATCGAAATGATGGGTGAGTTCGCATGAGTAAATGGTCAATGGGTGATTGATAAATAGGTGACTGGTGATTGAGTGACTGATACGTGGGTGACTGGTGGTTGGGTGACTGGTACGTAGGTGGGTACATCGATCGGTGGAAAACAAGCATCCCCGGTTCTTATCCCGGGGATGGCTGTTTGCGGTGGCTGCCTCGCTGACTTCGGCGATCAGAAGAGCCCCACGATCTTCCCGTTCTCGTCGATGTCGATAGAACAGGCGGCTGGCCCTTTCGGCAAGCCCGGCATGGTCATGATCGCGCCGGTGATGACGACGAGGAAGCCGGCCCCTGCCGAGAGGCGCACCTCCCGGACCGTGACGGTAAAGCCCTCGGGACGACCGATTTTGGTCATGTCATCCGAGAGGGAGTACTGTGTCTTGGCCATACAGACCGGCAAGGCGCCGTAACCCAGATCGGTGAAGGTCTTGATATGCTTCTCCGCTTCTGCGGTATAAGCGACGGCTTCCCCGCCGTAGACCTCGCGGACGATAGCAGCGATCTTTTCCTTGATCGGCAGATTGCTGTCATAGAGGACGCCGAAATTGGAGGGTTTCGTCTCGATGGCGGCGACGACTTTTTCGGCCAGTTCGCGACCGCCCTCGCCGCCCTTGGCCCACACCTCGGACAGGGCCACATCGATGCCCATCTGCCGACACCGTTCATAGACGTAATCGAGTTCCGCCTTGGTGTCCGTCGGGAAGGCGTTGATGGCCACGACAGCCGGCACACCAAACTTGGCTACGTTTTCAATATGTTTTTCCAGGTTGCCGAAGCCCTTTGCCAGGGCCTCCAGGTTCTCCCGGTTCAGGTCAGCTTTGGCGACACCGCCGTGGGACTTGAGCGCCCGGACGGTGGCGACGATGACGGTGCAATCCGGTTTCAGCCCGGCGAAGCGGCACTTGAGGTTGAAAAACTTTTCTGCCCCCAAGTCGGCGCCGAAACCGGCCTCAGTGACACAGTAGTCGCCCAACTTCAGGGCCAGTTGGGTCGCCGTGACAGAGTTGCAGCCATGGGCGATGTTGGCGAAAGGACCGCCGTGAACGAAGGCCGGCGTGTGCTCCAAGGTCTGGACGAGGTTCGGCTTGATGGCGTCTTTGAGCAGGACAGCCATGGAGCCCTGGGCCTCCAGGTCAGCGGCGGTGACCGGCCTGCCGTCATAGGTGTAGGCGACGACGATCTTGGCGCAGCGCGCTTTCAGGTCCATCAGATCCTTGGATAGGCAGAGGATGGCCATGATCTCCGAGGCGACAGTGATGTCAAAGCCGGACTCACGGGGAACGCCGTCGGTGCGACCGCCCAGACCGACAATCACCTTGCGCAGCGCCCGGTCGTTCAAGTCGAGCACCCGGCGGAAGACAACCTGCCGGGGGTCGATGTTCAAGGGGTTGCCCTGCTGCAAACTGTTGTCGAGCATGGCGGCCAGCAGGTTGTGGGCCGATGTGATGGCATGGAAATCACCGGTGAAGTGGAGGTTGATATCTTCCATGGGGACGATCTGGGCATAGCCGCCGCCGGCGGCGCCGCCCTTGACGCCGAAGCTGGGTCCCAGAGAGGGCTCCCGCAGGGCGATGACCACCTTTTTCCCTAGACGGTGCAAGGCGTCACCGAGGCCGACCGTCGTCGTCGTTTTCCCTTCGCCGGCCGGCGTCGGGTTGATGGCGGTAACGAGGATCAACTTCCCCTCCCGGCGCTCTTTCAGCCGGTCGAACGCTTTCAAGGAGATTTTGGCCTTGTAATTGCCGTACAGTTCCACTTCGTTCTCAGGGATGCCGAGACTGCGCGCCACATCCATAATCGGTTGCAGCGTCGCCTCCTGGGCGATTTCGATGTCTGTCTTCAAGGGAGGCCCCTCCTACACTGTTGATCGTCCCTCTTATTTCGGCGATTGGGCTGTTTTTCCTTCCAATCATCAAGGATTGGTTCTGAAACGTCGAAACGATCAGCCTTTTAATTTGGCCGCTTGCTTGGCCAGGAAACGCTCCGTCTGAATGACAAAACGGTGGTGCACGCCTTCACCGATCTTTTCGGCTTCGTCATAGGCGACGACCTTGAAGACCAGCTTCTTGCCGTCCACCTCGGTCAGTTCCGCCTCGCAGCGCGCCGTCATCCCCACAGGGGTCGCCGCCAGATGGCTCGCCGCGATGTAGGTCCCCACCGTCGCCATCCCTTCCGGAAGCAGCGGGTCGACAGCCGCCAGGGCGGCCCCTTCCATCAGTCCGATCATCGCCGGCGTAGCATAGACCGCGACGCCGCCCGACCCATACTTGATGGCCGTATTGTCGGCAGTGACCTTCTCCTCTTTAAAACCTTTGAGTCCAATTTTAATGTTTTCCATTCGTGATGCCTCCTTACTGTAGTGACTTGAGTTACCTGCCGTGACGATAATTTGCCAAGATCGCTCTTTCTACGCGCATAGCGGAGTGAACGATAAAAGCAATGTGACACTTAGGGTAACCCCGGGTGTATTAGCGGAGTGAGCGGTTTGGGCGGAGCGGCGTCGAGAGCGCAGGTTGCGGAGCGGAAAAGCGCGCCATGACAATCGCAAATACCCCAGAGGTTTGGCGCGCCCGCGCAACAACCAAGCGAACAGCCGCCCAGCCCTTAGCGAACGGAGCTAATACACCCAGGTTTACCGCAAAAGGATCGGCGAAAACTCCTCGCAAGCCTGACGCACTGAATGGGTTGCTAAGCGGCAATGCTACCGGTAAATCGCCGCCAACGCCTCTTCGACCGTCGGATAACGAAACGGATAGCCTCCCGCAATGAGCCGCTCCGGCAGGACGCGCTGGCCGTTGAGCAGCATCTCGTCGGCCATCTCGCCAAAGGCCAGCCGGAGGGCAAAAGCCGGAACGGTTGCCCACGCCCGCCCCCCCAATCGCGCCGCTAAGGCATGGGAAAATTCCGCCATTGTTACTGGGTTGGGGGTGCAGAGGTTATAGGCGCCAGACATCGATGCTACCTCCATGACCTTGTCGATGACGGCGAGCACATCGTCACGGTGAACCCAGGAGAGCCACTGGCGTCCTGATCCGACGACGCCGCCCAAGCCGAGGCGAAAGAGCTTGTCCATTCTTGCCAGCATCCCCCCGCCAGGCGCCAAAACGACGCCCAGG
Source organism: Heliomicrobium sulfidophilum (assembly GCF_057715735.1). Lineage (NCBI taxonomy): Bacteria > Bacillati > Bacillota > Clostridia > Eubacteriales > Heliobacteriaceae > Heliomicrobium > Heliomicrobium sulfidophilum. Next base: position 1,518,676 of record NZ_JBVTZZ010000005.1, on the reverse strand, counting down.
CGCAACCGGATCAGGCGTATCCCGAAGAGCGTCGCCGCTTCGGCCTCTGCCTCCCACTGGCGACAGACTTCCGCCAAAAAGCCGTTGCCGGGCCCATCGTCCTCTGTGAAGGTGGCCTGCTCGTCTGTTCCATAATAGCCCACAGCCGATGCGTTGATCAACAGTCTAGGGCCGCTGTCGCCCCGTTCCCGCTGTTTCTGGCAGGCAGAGACGATCTGGCTTGTCAGTTTGACTCTGCTGTCGATGATACGGGCTTTTGTCGCATCCGTCCATCGGCTGCCACCAATATTTTCCCCAGCCAGGTTGATGACTATTTCCACATCGTCCAAAGATTCCGCCGGAAAGCAACCATTCTTCATCGACCACCAGCGGACTCGCCGGTCTTTTCCTTCGCTCCGCGACAACAGCGACAGGTGATGACCCTTCTTGATCAAGTGATCGACAAGGGCGCCACCGACAAAGCCTGTCCCCCCTGTGATCAGGATATTCACTCAACCATCCTCCTTTGCCGCATCGCCGCAGCCATTACCGCCCCTACGCACATTTATGAAGGAAATGAAATAAGGAGCATCGCTTAAAGCGCGGCTCCTTATCGGTATGATAGCAAAAAATGATGTTTATCTGCCGAGTCTATTCCCGGTCAAGATGGCTGAAAAAATGAAAAAGGGGATGATGAAAACCGGCTTTCTTAGCTTTGCGTTGAAACTCTTTGAAGGCTTCGATGGCCTCCCGTTTTGCCCGCAGTCGTTCTTTGTCGCCCTTGATGTTGATCGTAAATCCGTCTTCTGTCTCTTTGATGGAGAATTCCCAGGCGCCCAGGGTTTTTTTCTGTTCACACCCGTTCAGGTTTTGCGCCTCCACCATTGTAGCGCTCACCTCCTTCACTTCTGTCGGGGATTGCATTGAGAAACTTGGGTTTACTGCCGCTGCGGTGATCGCGCGGATATATAAAATGGAATTGAACGCTTAGAAGGGACCGTAACGGTTCAGGGGCTGGCTTGAATCGCGCGGCTTCTGGCGGGAGGACCAGAGCAGGAGCGAACCGAACAAGGCGCCGATCAGTGCGGCGGCCTCCGCCTCGACAAAGAAGAGTTGTGTATAGAAGAGGGTGGCGCAGATGAGGGATGTGGAGGTTAAGATGGCGAGGACGATCCGGTTGGCCAGGCGGCTTTGGAACATGACCCCCCGCTGGATATCGCCCAGGTTGCTGACTTTCACATGCAGGTCACCAAGGTCGGCTTTTTTCAATGTACGGTGCATCAGCGTCGGCAAGCCGACCAAGGTGGCACCGTAGTTCTTCGCTCGGTTCAGCAGCAATCCAGTCAGGCCACCATCGGTGTCATCCATGAGCTTTTTGATATAGGGCGCAGCGACTTCCGCGTCCATCTCCCGGTCAAGGCCGAAGGCCACGCCGGTGACGGTAAGGACAGCCCGGCCTAAGAAGATCATATGGGCCGGGATCTGCATGGGCTGATCGTAGATGAATTCGCGGATTTCAGAGCCGAGAGGACCGAGGTTCTTGGTCCTCTCCATCTCCTTCATCTGTTCCGGTGAGTGGTGCTCCAGGAAGAACTCCATCGCCCGCCGCACCAGGTTGCGGTTTGCCGTTGGGCGTAAGAAGCCCAGGTTGCCCATGGCTTCCACCATCTTTTCGCTGTCTCGCTCGACAACGGAAAAGAGCAGGTTCTTCAGATTCTCTTTGGCCAGTGGGGTGATCTCGCCGACCATGCCGAAGTCGAGGACGACCAGGGTGCCGTCTGCCTTCACATAGAGGTTGCCCTGATGCGGGTCGGCGTGAAAAAAGCCGTCATTGACGATCATGTGCAAGAAGAGGCGGATCAGGCGCTGACCCATCTCCTTGCGTTCGATTCCGTTTGCTTCAAGAAACTCGTAATCATCCGCCTTGCGCCCGTCGATGAATTCCATGGTGAGGATGCGGCGGGTGGAGTATTTGCTGTAGATCTTCGGTATGTACACATTCTCAAAGACGGCAAGGTTTTTACGGAATCGTTCGGCATGAGACGCTTCCAGCCGGTAATCGAGTTCGTCGGAGAAGGTCTGCTGCATCTCCCGGTAAATCGCGTCCATGTCCATCTGGCTGGAGATATCCGTGAAGATTTTGGCCAGAAGCATCGTCAACTGGATGGCTTCGAAGTCAGCCTGGATGATCTCATGGATCTGGGGCCGCAACACTTTCACGGCCACCTGTTCGCCGGTGGGAAGCAGGGCCCGGTGAACCTGTCCTAGCGACGCAGCCGCCAATGGCGTCGGATCAAACTCGGTAAAGAGCGCCTCCACCGCCTGCCCCAGGTCCTCGCGGATGGTCTTTTCAATGTGCTCATAGGGCGCAGGCGGGACGGCATCCTGCAGTTGGGAGAGCTCACTGGTCACTTCGACGGGAAGTACGTCCACCCGGGTGGCGAAGAACTGGCCTGCCTTGATCAGGAGACCTCCCAGTTCAGTCGCGGTTTTGCAGAAGCGGATACCCATTCGGTGGTAGAGGCTTGACCAGCGTTGTGCCCGCTCTTCCCGGTCTAAGCGACCCTCCCGGCGCCTGAGCCACCAAAACTGGATGAAGAAGAGAACAAACATGCTGGTAATGCGCCAGATGCGATAGTATCGATTCATGAAGTCGCTCCTTGAATTATGCTTCGTTGAAACCTTTTGCGCGCGCGAAGGATGCTGTGAACGGAGCGGATTCGCGACATCGTCTGTCGTTGTGTGATAAATATCATGGTTATTTTTAAAGTATAAGGAACGAGACGGATTTGTAAAGGTTTTTCTGATACCTTAACATTCCAGATTCCGTAATCATTCGGAAATGGCGATCTGACAAGGGAGTTTTTACGAAATGTTCTTTAGCGCTACCTCAAAGCTCTCGCCCAATACAGAAACCGAGATATCTATAGTGTATTCGTCTCCAGCCAAGCCGATTCCTGCTTGTTTCATTCCCGCAAATCGAAGGGAAAGGAAATCAAAAAGAGCCGACGCGTCACGCGCCAGCTCTTTGGATAACGAAAGGATGTTTACTCCACGATCCAGCCTTGCAGGCTCCGGTCCCACTCGACCAGTTCGGCCGGGTCGAAGTAGATGGAGAGTTCCCGCTCGGCAGAAGCCGGAGAATCGGATCCATGGATAATGTTGCGGCCGATATCGACGGCATAGGCGCCGCGGATGGTTCCCGGGGCTGCCTTGGCAGGGTTGGTGGCGCCCATCATGTCCCGGGAGACGGAGACGACGTCTTTCCCCTCCCAACACATGGCCACAACAGGGCCGGAAGTGATGTACTCGACAAGACCGGTGAAGAAGGGCTTGCCCACATGCTCGGCATAGTGCTTCTCCGCCATCTCCTTGGTCAGGCGGAGGAATTTCATGCCCACCAGTTTGAAGCCTTTTTTCTCGAAGCGGCTGATGATTTCCCCGACGAGTCCGCGTTGTACGCCGTCAGGTTTGATCATGAGATAAGTGCGTTCCATTTCAGCTTGTTCCCCTTTTTCACAAGATTCTTGATCTTCCCGTCATAAATAAAACCGGGAGCTGAGGCATCGCCCCGGCCCCCGGTATACGGGCCAGGAAACCCTTTGATTAAGAGACTTTTTGCAGCAGTTCGGTGAACTCGGAGGCCTCAATGGTCTCCTTGTCCATGAGCGTCTGGGCGATCAGGTGAAGCTTGCTCATGTTCTCTTCGAGGAGCTTCTTCGCCTTTTCGTAGGATTCCTCGATGATCCGCCGCGCTTCCTTGTCGATGGAGAAGGCCACCGCTTCCGAGTAGTTGCGGTCGCGGGCGAGGTCACGGCCCAGGAAGACCGCCTCCTGCTTGTGGCCGAAGGTAAGGGGACCCAATTCATCGGACATGCCAAACTCGGTGATCATCTTGCGCACCAGGTCAGTCGCTCGCTCCAGGTCGTTCGAGGCGCCTGTGGAGATCTCTTTGAGGACCAGCGCTTCGGCGACGCGGCCAGCGAGCAGCATGGTCACCTGATCGAGCAGGTGGGACTTGGTCATGTAATGACGGTCTTCCTCCGGCAGCAGCAAGGTGTAGCCGCCTGCCCGCCCCCGCGGGATGATGGAGATCTTGTGGACGGGGTCGGTATGTTCCAACAGTCCGCCGACGAGGGCATGGCCTGCCTCATGGTAGCTGACCAGTTTTTTCTCAAAATCACTGATCACACGGGCTTTCTTCTCGGGACCGGCGATGACCCGTTCAATGGCGTCTTCCAGTTCGTGCATGCTGATCTTTTTAACGCTGCGCCGGGCAGCCAAGAGAGCCGCTTCATTGATCATGTTGGCCAAGTCGGCGCCGGTGAAGCCGGGGGTCCGGCGAGCCAGCACGTCAAGGTCGATCGTCTCGTCCAGGGGTTTGCCCTTGGCATGGACGCCAAGGATCTCTTTGCGGCCTCGGATGTCGGGCCGGTCCACCACGATCTGGCGGTCGAAACGGCCAGGGCGGAGGAGCGCCGGGTCGAGGATGTCAGGACGGTTCGTGGCGGCGATGATGATGATGCCTTCGTTGGCGGCGAAGCCGTCCATCTCAACGAGCAACTGGTTCAAGGTCTGTTCGCGTTCATCATGACCGCCGCCCAGGCCGGCGCCGCGTTGGCGACCGACTGCGTCGATCTCGTCGATGAAGACGATGCAGGGAGAGTTCTTTTTCGCTTGCTCGAAGAGATCGCGGACGCGCGATGCGCCGACACCGACGAACATCTCAACGAAATCAGAGCCCGAGATGCTGAAGAAGGGAACGCCAGCCTCGCCGGCGACAGCCCGGGCCAGCAAGGTTTTGCCTGTTCCGGGGGGGCCGAAGAGCAAGACGCCTTTGGGGATTTTGGCGCCTAACTCAACAAACTTCTTGGGGTGCTTCAGGAACTCGACGACTTCCTGGAGTTCTTCCTTGACCTCGTCGGCGCCTGCCACATCTTCGAAGGTGACCTTCTTCTTATCATCGGTGTGCAGCTTCGCCCGGCTCTTGCCGAACTGCATCACCCGCGAGCCGCCGCCCTGGGTCTGCTGCATCATGAAGAAAAAGAGGCCGACCAGCACCAGGATGGGCAACAGCGTCGAGAAGAGCCCCGTCCACCAGGGAGGTTCGGGGGCCGGTTGCTGGTTGAAGGGGATCTGTTTATCAAGGGCGATGTCGGTGACGCGTTTGATATCCACCGGTCCAACGGTGATAAACTTGTTACCGTCCGCCTTCACGCCGCTGATCTCCGTGCGGTCCCGCTCGGAAACGGCCGTCAGTTCCTTGATCTGATCCCTGACGAGCAACTGGTAAAACTGCGTATAACTGATCTGTTCCTTTGCCGGTTCCGGCGTCTTGGTCACCCGTAACACGGATATGGCCAAGAGAACGATGAGGATGTAGATTGCCAGGTTTTTGACGATCCGGCTCACGTGTAACCTCCTCCCACTGTCCCAATCCTGCTCAGGAGGCGAGGGCCTTCCGGTCTGGATCAGCCAGCGAGTTTTTGGAAAAATTCGGCCATTCCCCGCTATTGTAGCACAGGAGGAACCGCCTTATCAAATACTTTTGCCTTGCCAGCGAAGGGCGATGACAGGAGCCTTCTCTCCTGTCGCCAAGAACCGTTTGTCAGGTCGATATCCGATGATCCAGAGTACCTCCTCTCCTGCTGTCAATAAGGGGATCTTTTGTCGGATACTCCGGGGAGCCTTCTGGTCGATGAGATAGTCTTTCACTTTTTTTCGCCCCGCCCCTCCAGCGGGGTAAAACCAATCGCCCGGTCTCCGACTGCGAATGACCAAAGGACCGAGGGCCGACACGGACGGTTCGAGACAGACTTCCCTCTCTTCCGGGGTAGGGGGATCCATGTCGTCAATCCGCTCCCATTTGGCGATGCGCAGCCTGCCGCCAGCCTCCGGCACTGGCACCGACAGCCATCGTCCCGTCTCAGCCGGCCAAGGCACCTGATGGCAAAAACTGAAGTCTGCCTGCCAGGGGAGGTCCTTGTACAGGCGAAGCCATCCGGCTTCGTTAACAAGGGTGTGCCCGGCCACCTGGTCGATAGCCCCGCTTTTCCCTCGCCGCTCGGCCAAATGTCGCAGGATCGCCTCCGTCTTTTCAAAGCCGGCGGAGAGTTCGGACACGCCCGCCGGCTGTTCCTCTGCGCTTGCCTCGATGAAGCCGCGCAGGACGCGACGGCCGATGGCCTTCGGCAGCGCTTCCAAACCCTTGACGTCAAGACCCTGCCCATTTGTCAGCCTGTTGAGTTCCTGGCGGCTCATTTCGTCCAGGTAGTCAGCGTCATCAGCGCAGAGGCGGCTCATTCGTCCGATCGTCTCGGCCAGACGGGGATTGTATGCTTGCAACAACGGGATCAGTTCATGGCGGATCCGGTTGCGCGTATAGAGGGTGGAGTCATTGCTGGCGTCATGGCGCCAGTTTTGCCGCTCGGACACTAGGAAATCTTCCAACTCGCAGCGGCGAAAGGAAAGGAGCGGTCGGATGTAAGGACCGCGCCGGATTGGAATGCCCGCCATGCCTCTAAGACCGCTGCCTCGGAGGAGATGGAACAAGACGGTCTCCACCTGATCATCAGCATGATGTCCCAGGGCAATCCGATCAGCGCCAGCGGTTTTGGCGACACGCCGCAAATAATCATAGCGCAGACGCCGCGCCGCCTCCATCTTCGTCCCCGGCTCCCGGTCCCACCACCCTTGCGGTGCCCGTTCTGAGTAAAAGGGCAAGCCGAAGCGGCGAGCCAGGTCAGCCGCGAAAGCCTCGTCCCTGTCGGCATCGTCACCGCGCAAGCCGTGGTTGTAATGAGCCACCGACAGTTCCAGTCCGAGTTGCGGCGCCGTTCGATGGAACAGCAATAAGAGACTGACTGAGTCGATGCCGCCGGAAAGGGCGATGAGAACGCGTTGGGCTGGTTCGATCAGATGGTTCCGGCGGAGGGTTTCGAGAAATCGATCAAGCAATCAGGTCACCTTGCAGGCGAAGGTTTTTACCGGCTTTGTTCACCGGTTATCGCATGTGTATCTTATGTGGTTACTTTCTACATGGATTCACGTTTCCCTGCCCGCTCCGGCGAAATTCGCCTAGTCCTTAGCTTCTCCGAAAAATCGGGCAGACAAACCCCTCAGCCCTGATCCTCTCTTCCGGACAGGGCGGCGACGACGACAGTGCAGTCGTCTCTGGCCTTTCCCCCGCCCAGGCGGATCGCTTCGATGAGAATCAGGTCGGCCAACGCCTGTGGATCGACAGTAGCGTCCTGCTCCAGCCAGGTCGCCAGCCAATCTTCGCTATCACCGATCTGGCTGTCGCCGTTGATCTTACTGCCTCGACGGGCTTTCCCATTATTGTGTGTAGACCGGGCAGCTTCGACGATGCCGTCACTGACGAGGATCAACCGGTCGCCCGGCAACATGGCCAAACTGAGTGATTCCACTTCCACGTTCTTGAGTATCCCCAAGGGCAGCGACGATTGCCGGAGCACCTGCACCCGCCGTCCGCGCTTCAAGTAGCTGGCGGCGGCGCCAAGCTTGAAGACCTCTGCCTCGGCCGATGCCCGATCGACGACAGCAAGGTCGACGGTTGCAAAAGACTCCTCTTCCGTCGCCAAGGCAACGAGCGAGTTCACCGCTCGCAAGGCCTCTCCAGGATGGACGCCCATGCGGCAGAGGTGTTCAAGAAGGGATAAGGTGGCGCTGCTTTCTCGGGCCGCTCGCGCACCCACACCGGATCCGTCGCTGAGGGCGACGACCATCCTTGACGCCGGCGCTTCCCAGCGACCGACCGTGTCGCCGCTGACAGCGCTGCCGTGGCGGGCCATCTGAGCGACGCCGACCTGCATCCCATAGGGCCGGACAGGGATCAGGCTGAAGGCGCAGCGACCGGGTTTGCCGCTGCGGCAGTCCGACTTGCCGACGATAAAGGTCTGTCCGAGCACCTCGGTGGCGGCGTTGGCGGCCTGCTCCGCGCAGGGCCATGTGCCCGAGCAGCCGTTGCCCTCCACATAGATCCGCCAGTTACCGCTCTCGCCGTGCTCCTTGAGCGCTTTGAGGCGAAAGCCGCGCTCCTCCAGCGCCCTGGCCAAGCGGTCTCCTCTTTTTTCCAACGGCGATATCTGTTCCAGGTCATGGGCCAGCGAGTTCATCCACCCCGCCAAGCCCCGGAAATGGGCGCTGACCAGATGCCGCCCTTCGCTGAGCCTGCGCCGCCAGTAGCGGTCCACCTCTACCGTCTCCAGGAGGCAGCCGATGGTCGCTGACAGTTCGGCCAAACGGGCGCAACGGCGGGCCAGTTGGGGCGTCAATGATTTAGCCGTCACCTGTCCTTTTTCCTCCACCTGCTGCAGGATCTCGTTCAGGTACTGCCGCGTCCGCTCGGCGTCCCGTTCCCAACAGAGCCCGTAGCTGGGGCAGAGCTTGCAGACCCGCTCCGCGATGGTCAGCAGGATCGGCTCCCAGGGCTTGTCTCCCCTTGCAGGCGGCGGCTCGGCGATCTCATCGAAAGTGACGGCCATCTGATTGATCATGCGACCCATTTCATTGATCTTCGCGCTGACCGGAACGGCCGGTTCAGGCAAGAGAAACTCTTTTTTGCGGGCCGACAAGCGTTGCCGAAGGCGTTGCACCCAGCCGGTGGGCCAGAGGATGAGCAGCAAGCCGGCCACAGCTGCTTCCAGGAGCAGTGACTGCACATCCTGGGAATGGGCCATATATATGGAAAGCAAGAGATGGCCTGATAAAAAGCCGCCGATGACGCCCGGTTTCGCCCAGGGACGGAACAAACCGGCCAAAAGGCCTGATAAGGCAAGGTGGGCCAGCGACGAAGGAGCGCCGAAGACAGCCAGAGGCGGAAGAAGTCCGACGGCGACGCCACAGGCCGCGCCGGCGCCGGGGCCAAGGGCGTAGGCGCCGAGGAGAACGCAAAACTTGGCGAACGTCCCTGACAGGGAGAGTCCTAAGAGCGGTTCCTGCGGTACGCCCAGCAGAAGCAACAGGCCAAGGACGACAAGGCAAGCCTGCTCGTCCCGGTTCCAGGTCCGCCCTTCCGGGGCTTCCAGGGTGTTCTCGGCCGTCGCTATGATGACGACGGCAATGGCGGCAAAAAGACCTTCAAAAGCGACCAGGATGCCGCTGTAGAGGGAAGGCGTCAGCCAGACTGCCACCGCGCCTTCAACGATCCAAATCGTTGCCGCCGTCATTACAGCCAGGACGGCAGCCGAAGGAAGACGCCTCCGGGCGACAAGGGACGTAAGGGCTGCGACGGCCAGCCACGCCGTCAACTGCGCTGCTGGATGCAGGCCGAGAGGATCCTGGGGGACGAAGGCCGTCTCTGGAGAGAACCGTCCCGTGTACCATCCGGCGATTGCCGCCGTGAGACTCCACAGCAACATCCCTGGCCGGCGCGCGGCCGTCACCGCCAGCGCCGCTGGCGCCGCTGCCGCCAGGCCACCCAGCAAGGTCCCTCTCGCCATTAGAAAAACGCCGATCCACCAGAGCCAAACGCGGCTGTCTTTGCAGAAAGTCAACCCTTGACGCCATCCTTTTTCGAGGGCTGTCGACAGCGAGCCAGCGCTGTGCAATGCCCGGCCGGCCGATTGGGTCACCTTGCCGGTGACGTCCTTGACGGATGAAGAAAGGTTGGCGATCATCTTTGCGCCGGTGAAATTCCTTGGGCTGTCCGCAGCCCTCCCTTTTTCGTTCTGTGCGTCAGATGCCTTCGCAGCGACGGACGCCATACCCCAGGACGCTTGACTCGTCCCGCTTGGCCTCGCTGACGGGCCGGGCGTCCGAGGCGCCATCAGCTTGCCGAACCAGGAGAACCATCCGTTCTTTTTACCTTCGTCTCGATCACGTGATGGGACCCGTTCGCGACGAAAAGGATAAACTTTCGGCTCATCCCACAATCTTGATCCCCCGTTTCGCCTTCGCCATTTGGTATCTTTTTCCATTATACCTGCCAGCGCAAGCGAATTTTGTCGGGGGGGACAGGGGTATCGCGTAAAAGTTTCGTCTTTATCTTACAGAGAAGTCAGCGATGGTGCGAAATGGATGGTCATTGCGCCTTCGACAGGAGTTGTCACTTGAATTGCATGGGAAGAAAAAAGGCCGCGATAATTGTATCGCAGCCGCTCTGATTATTTTATACCGTATGTGCTATGCGCCGATACTCGATTGCGAAAGGGGATAAGCGGCGCCCATCAGCAGTCCCGATAAGCTGTTCCTTAGATGGTTGCCGCAACTCCAGCAGCCACATTGCGACTGTTTTTCACGAACAAGCCGCTGTCCTTCATCACCTGATCGGAGACCAGCTTCCCGCAGACGAGGACGACGGGGACGCCGCCGCCAGGGTGAACGCTGGCGCCGGAGAAGTAGAGGTTGCTCACCTTCTCTGACTTGATGCTCGGGCGGAAGAAGCCGGACTGGAAGAGGGTCGGCGCCAGGCCGAAGGAAGCCCCCCGGTAGACGTTGAAGCGCTTCTGGAAGGTCTCCGGCGTGTAGAGGCGCTCAAACTCGATATGCTGGCGCAGGTCGGTTAGTCCCCACCGTTCGAGCTTCTTGATGACCAGTTCGCGGTAGCGTCCGGTCTCTTTTTTCCAGTCGATGCCGCTGTCCAGGTTGGGCACTGGGACGAGGACATAGATGACCTCTTTCCCCGGCGGCGCCACCGTTGCATCGTATTTTGTCGGCGAATAGACGTACATGGCCGGATCCTCCGGCAGGATGCGGGCGGAGAACAACTCGTCCATGCTCTTTTTATAGTCGGGCGTAAAGTAGATGTTGTGGATGTGCAGGTCTTCGTAGCGCTTGTTGACACCCAGATAGAGCATGAAGGTGCCGACCGTGTTTTCCATGCGGGAGAGCTTTTTCGGCGTGTACTTGCCTTGGTAGGCCGGCTCGACGAGTTTCTCCATCGTGTAGGGGAAATCGGCGTTGGAGATGACCACATCGGCGGCGATTTCCTCGCCGTTGGCGAGGCGGACGCCGCGAGCCCGGCCGTTTTCGATACGGATCTGGGTCACCTCGGCATTGCAGCGGATGACGCCGCCGAATTCGCCGAGGAGACGGCCCATCGCCTTGGCGATGGCGTTCATGCCGCCCTTCGGATACCAGACACCGCTCAGGCCATGCTCCACATAGGCGATGAGCGTGTAGATCGAGGGGGCGTCAAAGGGCGAGACGCCCAGGTAGATGGCCTGGAAAGTCAGGGCGATGCGCAGCCGCTCGTCCTTGATGAACCGGGCGATGTCGTCATACATGCTGTTGAGGGTCTTCAACTGCAGCATGGCCGACAGGGTTTCTGGGTTGAAGAAGTCAGAGGGCTTGACGAATGCTTTTTCGATGAAGTGTTCGCGGGCATACATGTAGCGCCGGTGGATCTGGGCGAGAAAGCGCAGGTAGCCATCGACATCATCAGGGTTCAAGGAACGGATCTCGTCGAGAAGTTCTTTCATATCGATGGAGGGGGTCAGGCGGGTCCCGTCGGTAAAATGCAGGTGGTAGCAAGGATCGACGCGGACAAGTTCCAGGTAATCGCGAATATCACGCCCATGATCCTGGAAGAACTGTTCAAAGACATCGTTCATCATCAGGATGGTCGGCCCGATGTCGATGGTGTATCCATCCGCCTCAACGGCGCTCAAACGTCCACCGAGCGCCGGTTCTTTTTCCAACACCGTCACATCCCAGCCTTGGGCGGCCAGGCGGACAGCAGCGCTCAGGCCGCCGGCGCCGGCGCCGACTACGACGACTTTACCGTGGTTCCTTGTCTTTTGTGTCACGCCAAATTCTCCCCTATCCTGTAACAAACATTTTTTGTCGCGATTACGAAGGAGAGCTTTAAGCCGGAACGCTGACTCATTCGATCTCATCCTCGATGTCTTGGTAGATCTCCATCAATTTATCCAGCTTCTCATCGTCGGCTTCCCAGAAGCCGCGGCGGTTGGCCTCCAAAAGCCGGCGGACGATTCCGCGCAGGGCGTGGGCGTTCAGTTCCTTCAGGCGGTTGCGCATCGTCTCATCCGTGATGTAGACGTCGGTGATCTCGTCATAGACCCAGTTGTCGACGGCGTCAGTCGTAGCGCTCCAGCCGAAGGTGTTGTCGACGCGGGACTGAATCTCGCGGACGCCTTCGTAGCCGTGCTTGAGCATGCCTTCATACCACTTGGGGTTGAGGGTCTTCGTCCGCGTCTCGAAACGAACCATCTCTTCTAGGTAGCGGATCTGCACTTTCGGCGTCGTCGTATCGGCGACGAGCACGTTCGGTTTCTCTCCGCGGATGCTCTTGACGGCCGCCGAGACGCCGCCCAGGTACTCGTAGTAGTGGTCGATGTCGACGATGCCCACCTCGGAGGAGTCCACGTTCTGGAAGCTCGTGTCCACGTTGGAGAGAGCGGAGCGGTAAATCTCGTCGGCCACCTCGCCGCGGACCTGTTTTCCGTAGGCGAAGCCCTTGCGCTTGATGAAGGTGTCGGCCAGTTCGCCGGCTTCCTCCCAGGCGCTGTTTTCGACCATCTGGTTGACGTTGCCGCCGTAGCTTCCCGGTGCGTTGGAGAAGACGCGCGTCGCGGCCTGTTCGATGGGGATGTTCATTTCCTCGGCTTGGGCCAAGGCGTGCTTGCGGATATAGTTCATCTCAAGGGGCTCGTCAGCGGTGGCAGCCATCTTGACGGCCTCGTCGAGGAGTTCCATCTGGTTCTGGAAGAGGTCCCTGAAGATGCCCGAGACGGTGACGACCACGTCGATGCGGGGTCGGCCCAGTTCCTCAAGGGGAATGAGGCGCAGGCGGGTCATGCGGCCCAGATCGTCCGGCACCGGTTTGACGCCCATCAGGGCCATGGCTTGGGCGATGCCTTCACCATAGGTCTTGATGTTGTCAGTTCCCCAGAGGACGACGGCGATCGACTCGGGGTAGACGCCATTGGCGTCATAGAGTTTTTGCAGCATCATCTCGGCGACCCGCTGGCCGGCGCGGACAGCGACGGAGGTGGGGATCGCCTGGGGATCAAGGGCATGGATGTTGTGGCCCGTCGGCAGTGTCTTCGGGTTGCGCACAGGGTCGCCGCCTGGTCCTGGCTTGATGTATTCGCCGTCGAGTGCCTTCAGCAGGCCGTTGACCTCTTCAGCCAGGACGATGTCCTTGAGCACATCTTGCAGGTAGACGAAGGTGCGGGCAGCCGCTGTGATGTCCACCTCTAATCCGGTCTGCAACCGGTCGAGGAGGAATTCCTGGATGGCCTTGGCTGCGATCGTCTCCGATTTGCCGCGCAGGAAGCGGAAACGACCACGTTCGTCTTTCTGGAGAAACTCGGCGATCATCTTTTGGACGCCGTGCTGCACCGCCTGGCGCACCACTTCCAGTTTTTCAATGGCCGCCTGTTCGCCCAGTTCGGCGCGCCGTTCCAGGTCGCTGAAGGGGATGCCCATGGCCTCCGAGGCGAGACCGGCCAGGGAACGGATGCCCTTTTCCGGACGGTCGAAGTAGCTGATGGCCGAGAGGTAGTCGCCGAGCGTCTGGGCATGGGGCGCCTCGCCAAGGATGTGCAGGCCCGTCGGGATGAGGCGGTTTTCCAGGTCAGTCAGGTAGACATAAAGCTTGCCGATGAACTCCTGGCCCGGTTCCTTCGTCAGCGGCACGTCCTTGTCGAGGTGCAGGGCCAGGACTTTTTCGATGATCGTCTCTAAAATCGATTCACCGCGGGCGTTGTGGCGGTTTTCCCCCCACATGCTGATCAGGTCTTTCAAGTCCCGCAGGTCCTTGTAGAGGCCGGCGTTCTCGGCCGGCGGCGTCAAGTAGGAGACGAGGGTGGCGGCGCTCCGCCGCTTGGCGATGGTCGCCTCAGAGGGGTTGTTGACGCTGTAGAGGTAGAAGTTAGGCACCGGCCCCAACAAGCGGTCAGGCCAGCAGGACTCGGTCATGCCCACCTGGTGGCCGGGCATGAACTCCAGGGCGCCGTGGGTGCCGAAGTGGAGTAGCGCGTCAGCCTGGTAGACCTTGTCGAGCCAGCGGTAGAAGGTGGCAAAGCCGTGGTGGGGACAGGCGTTGCGGGTGAAGAGCAGCTTGATGGGGTCGCTCTCATAGCCGAAGGAGGGTTGGACGCCGATGAAGACGTTGCCGAGGCGGCGTCCGAAGACGAGCAGGTCCTGGCCGTCGGTGTTCAGTTCGCCCGGCGCCGGTCCCCAGGTCTCAGCGATCTGTTTCCAGTAGGGGTTGATCTTCTCGTATTCTTCGACGGTGACGCGGCCGCCCACATGCAGGTTGGCCGAGGGAAGCATGGACGTCTCATCGTCGACGATCATCTTGATCAGCGCTTCCGGGCTCTCGGGAAGCTCGACCGTGTACCCCTCTTCGTCAAGGCGCCGGAGCAGGTTGTAGAGGGATTTGAAGACATCGAGATAGGCCGCCGTCCCCACGTTCCCCTTATCTGGCGGGAAGCTGAAGATGACGATGCCCAGCTTTTTATCGGCCTTCGCCGTGGTGCGGAGACGGATCATGCGCCGCATCCGCTCGGTGAGCAGCTCGATCCGTTCCGGAATGGGGATGGCCTTGGAGGCGCCGTGGACGGCGTAGCCGCTGTAGACGGTGGGGGCCACGAGGCCGTCCAGTTCGGGGATGGCCACGTTCAAGGCGACCTGGACCGGGTTGAGACCCGACAGGTCAGACTTCCACTCGTCGATGGTCTGGAACTCGAGGGGGATCGCTGACAGGTAGGGCACGCTGAGCTCCGAGAGTACCTTGACGGCGCTTTCGGCGTCGTTGGAGGCAGGTCCGCCGACGAGGCTGAAGGAGGTGAGCGAGATCACCCCGTCGACCTTGCGCAGGTCGCCCTTGCCACCCATGAACATGTGCTCCACCACATGGCGGTAGTCGAGGCCCTTGGCGATGCCGGGAACGACGCCGAGCCCCTTCGCTTCGAGGGCGCGGATGACGGCGTCATAGTGGTCATGGTTGTCAGCGAGGAGGCTCGTGCGCAGGACGATCAGGCCGACGCGCAGCTCCGACGGCGCGTGGCGGCGGTACCACTCCTCATACTCGGCGCGGCTGGTGAACCAGCGGTCCGAATCGGGATGGTAGATCCCCTCTTCGGCGTACTCGACGGGCGCGTCAAAAGAAATGTCTGCTTCCGGCGCAAAGTACTGCTTGGCCAGCATGAGCACCATGTTGCCCAGGTTCTTGGGCGAACCGTTGAGCCAGTAGAGGTAACAGAGCATGTAGGAGCGCAGGTCCTGCATCTTGCCCGGTATGTACTTCAACAGTTTGGGCACGGTGCGGACGAGGGTCATCATTACGTCGGTATTGATGGGCGGACCGGATTTTTTCGTCTGCGCCTCTTCCGTGTCGGTGGTCTTCTTGAAGCGCTTGATGATGTTCATGTATTCGTTGGACTGTTCACTGCCCATCTTGAAGCCGCCCATGCGGGTCAGTTTCATCAGTTCCGGCATGGTGTTGACACACACGACCGTCGGGACTTGCTGGCCTTCCTTGCGGATCACGTCGGCGATGGTGCGGGCGATGTCGTCGACAAAGACGTGGCCGACGAAGAGCAGGTCGGCGTTCAGCACGGCCTGGCGGAACTCTTCGATCTTGGTCTTCTCTTTCAACTCGTGCACGCAGAAGGAGGTGACGCTGATCTCGATGGGTTGGGTGCGATTGCTCGCCTCGATGGCCCGGCTGAAGGCGCTGCAGATCTGCCGCTCCAGATAGACATGGACAAACCGCATGACCTTTTTCGACATTGGCTATCCCCCCTTATTTCCGCAGCGCGTGCACGCCGCTCTTGACCGTCTCGGCAAGTGTCGTCGCCGACATCTTCGGCAGGTAATAGTACTGGCCGAAGGCTGCTCCAGCGATCTTTTCGGCAAATCCGGTGGAGGTAAACTTGTTGGCCGTATCGATGACGAGCATGGAAAAACCTTGCTCCGGAATCTTGCGGCTGAGCGCTAAGATCTCTTCGTTCAGTTGCTCCCGGTTTTTGGCGCCCTCCTCAGGGTTGAGGGGGATGTTGCCGCGACCGTCGGTGATCAGGGTGATGATCACCTGACCGACATCGCTGCCGATGCTCTTGACGCCCAGTTCGAGGGCTTGGGCGATGGCGTCGGCCAGGGGAGATCCGCCGCCGACAGGGACCTGGTCAAAGCGCTTTTTCGCCAGTTCGACGCTGCGGGTGGGCGGCACGATGACCTCAGCCTTCTGGCCGCGGAAGATGATCATGCCCACCTTGTCGCGGTTGACATAGGCTTCGTTCAACAGCACCGAGACGGCGCCTTTGGCGCTGCTCATCCGGTTGAAGGCCATGCTGCCGCTGGCGTCAACGACGAAGATGATCAGGGCGCCCGACTTGCGGACGAATTGTTTGGCACGCAGGTCCGAATCGGTGACGATGACCTCGCGGTTGCCGAATTTGCCGGAGCGTCGCCGTTCCTGCTGGTAGGGCGCCGCCGCCCTCAGCGTGGCGTCGACGGCGATCCGCGAGGGCTTGCCTGGCGGCGGCAATAGGGCGCGGGCGTAGCGTCCCCGTTCCATGCTCTTCTGTTTGCCGTGGGCGCCGCCGCGAGCCTGCCGCTGGGCCTTGTTCTGCAAGGAGAGCAGTTCGTCTTCGACGGGGACTTCCTCAGCGTCGAAGAAAAACTCCTCGGGCAGGGTCATCGTCTGCTCGTCTTTCGGCGCGTCCGGCGGCGGGTCGTCCTTGTCGTCTTTGTCCGGCTCTGGCGGCGGTGGTGGCGGAGGCGGAGGGGGTGGTGGCGGTTGTTGCTCTTCCTCTTCAGGAAGGTCGACGGTCTGCCGCGGTTTGATCACAAACTCTACAGCGAGGGCGAGGTCGATGGGCTCTACGGCCGAACGGCCCTCCAGAGCCGCATGGGCTTTGGCGAGACGGACGGCGAAGAGATCGCCCCGGTGACCGGGAACGCCCCGTTTCAGGGACTGGCCGATCAGGTAGAGGATTTGGCTCTCCGATATGGTGACGGCAGGCATGCGTTTGCGCGCGCCGTCGATCTTGCGCAGCAGATCGTCCTGCTCGTCGGCGTACAGTTTTTCAAAGGCATCCGGCTCATCGACGAACAGTTCCTGGCGGCGCATGATCTCGATGCGCTGTTCCAGGTCGTTGATGACGCCGCTGCTCACATGAATGGCGATGCGGTCAGCCAGGTGGCCCCGCAAGGCGCCCTCATCCGGGTCATAGGTCCCGACGAGGACAAAGTCGGAGGGGTATTGGACGGAGATGCCCTCCCGTTCGAGACGGCAGGTCCCCGACATGGCGTCAAAAAGGGAGTTGACGAGTCCGTCGTCAAGCAGGTTCAACTGGTCCACATAGAGCACGCCGCGGTTGGCTTCGCCGATGAGGCCCGGTTGCCAGGCCCGCGCGCCGCCGACGAGGGATTGCTCCACATCGATGGCGCCGAGCAGCCGGTCTTCCGTGGCGCCGAGGGGGACCTCTATGAAGGGGGCTTCTCGGCAAACAACGGGTAAGTCGTCGCCATTGCCATACCGATCGTCTCCATTGCTGCTTACACTGTCGCCATACTGTTCGCGGCAGCGGTTGCACCAACTGGCCGGTTTGTCCGGGCGACAGTGGCAGGGACAACCCTGGATCTGTTCAATGTTCGGCAGCAGTTGCCGGAGCCCGCGGGCCAGGATGGTTTTACCCGTCCCGCGCGGCCCGGCGATGGCCACCCCTTTTAAGCCTGGATCGACGGCAACGAGGAGCAACGCCCGTTTGATGCCTTCCTGTCCGGTGATGGCCGCCAAGGGCAGGCTGTTTGTCTTCATGCTCCCGCCTTCTCAACTCCGAAAATCTGGGCCACTTTTTCCTGGACGCGACGGCCGTTGTCCATCGTCGCCAGCGGATCCTTGCGCAGGCGGTGACGCAGGCCGAGGACGGCTATGCGGGCCACATCGTCGTCACAGACCTCGGTCCGGCCTTCAAAAGCGGCGAGGGCTTTGGCTGTCCGGGCCAAGACCAGTTCGCCCCGGTGCCCGTCGATCTCCAGGTCGATGCAGAGTTGGGCGATCTTCAAGAGCACTTCGTCGCCGACGGTCACATCGCCAAGGATCTCCTTGGCCCGGCTGATCTTGGCTTGCAATTCCGCCTGGTGGGCATCGAATTTTTCGATGAAGGTCTCTGGGTCGTTATCGAAATCGCTGCGGCTGCGGATGATGGCGACGCGCTTCTGGGCGTCGCGCAAGGTGCGGATCTGGGCGTGAAGGCCGAAACGGTCGAGCAACTGGGGACGCAGTTCCCCTTCTTCCGGGTTGCCAGAGCCGACGAGGACGAAGCGGGCCGGGTGGCGGATGCTGATCCCTTCCCGTTCGACCACGTTGACGCCGGAAGCGGCGCTGTCGAGGAGGACGTCAACGAGGTGGTCGTCGAGAAGGTTGACCTCGTCCACATAGAGGAAGCCTCGGTTGGCCTGGGCTAAGAGGCCCGGTTCAAAGGCTTTGACCCCTTCGGCCAAGGCCTTTTGGATATCGATGGTGCCGCAGACACGGTCTTCCGTGGCACCCAGCGGAAGGTCAACGACGCGGGTCTTGCGGTGCGTCATGGGCAGCGATTCCCCTTCTGCCGTCCGTTCGCGGCAACTGGGGCACATCTCGCTCGTTTTTTCCGGGTGGCACCCGAAGGGACAATCGGCCACCGAAGGCACTTCCGGCAGCAGTTCAGCCAGGGCGCGGACCGTCGTCGACTTGCCCGTCCCCCGGTCGCCCATGATCATGACGCCGCCGATGCGCGGGTCGATCACGTTGAGAATGAGGGCCAGTTTCATCTCTTCCTGGCCGATGATCGCCGTAAAGGGATAGGTCGGCACTTTGATCTGCGCCGGCTGCCGTCGTTCGCTATGGTTCGATGGTTGCGCTTGTGTCATCGGTTATTTCCTCCCGTCGGCAATTACCGGTTGCCCTGATTGCCCTTGCTCTCGAAGTAGGCCTTGGCGGCGTAGATCACATCCAGCGTGACCTCGCTGTAACCGCGCTCACGGGCATAGTTCTCGGTATTGCGCTGCACTTTTCCTCGTACAAAAAAGGGCACCTGTTTCAAGGCCTTCAAGGCCTCGGCGTCCCATTGCAATTCATCGACGGTTGCAACGGCGCCCGCAGTTCCTGTCGGGGCTGTCGCGGCGCCTGTTGCCGCGGCGGCCGCCGCTTCCATCTGGCTTTCTGAAGCGGTGTCTTCTCCGAACATGTTGACCAGGTGTTCTTCCAGGCCGAGCTTGATCGTCTGGTTGATCGTGTCGAGCAGACGGGTCATCCCCCGGTAGCCGAGGACCGGCGCCGGGAAGAGGGGGAAGTTGAGAATATGGGCTGGGCTGCTGATGACGATGCAGGGCAGGTCATAACGGGCGGCGCTGTGCCGCTCCATCTGGGTACCGAAGACGATGTCCGGCTGGGTGTCCCGGATCTTCCGGCTCACGGCCTGAAAGTCGTCACAAACAAAAGCCTCATCGGTCAAAGCAGCGACGGCCTCGGTGAATTCGTCCTTCCAAGCGGTCATATAGGTGCCGGCCCAGACCACCTGTACGCCGATCTCGCGCAGCAGGTGGGTCGCCCCGACGGCATGGCTAAAATCGCCAAAGACGACAGCCCTCTTGCCAAAGAGGGACGACAGGGCGTCGACCGATTTGGTGAAGCGAGCCAGAGCGCCCGACGGCGCCAGGTGCTGGCGGATATAGGCGGTCACATCGATGCTGGCCCGTTCGCCAAGGGCGCGCAGGAAGCGGCCGGTTTGGCGGATCCCCATGGGGGTGACGGTCAGGTAATCGATGCCGAAGTGTTTGTGCAGGTATTCACAGGCTCCACGGCCGTATTCGCGGTAGAGACAGATGTTCAAGTGGGCGCCGGTCAGGCTGCGCAATGTCTCCACGGTCGCCCCGTAGGGGATGACGGCGTTGACGCCAATGCCGATCTCTTCGAGCATCGACCGGATCTCGTTCAGGTCATGGATCTGGTGAAACCCGAGGTAAGAAGGGCCGATCAGGTTGACGGTAAAGCGCTCCGTCTTCGGCTGCTCAACAGCGAATTCGGCAACCATCTGGGCCAGGAAGTCATCCATGGCGAAATGCTCCAGGTCCCGGAAGGCGTTCACTCGCGGCACGATGAGCTTCGCCTTCGTCTGACGGCCGAGGCTCCGTGCGACGGCCAGCAGGTCTTCCTGCAGCAGCGTCGACGAGCAGGTCGGGGTGATGACGATCACATCGGGCCGATGCAATGCGTCGACGCGTCGGACCGTCTCCACGAGGCGGGCTCTCGAACCTTGGGCCATCTCCCGCCGACCGATGGGCGACAGGGTGAAGGGCGGGAGCTTGTCAAAGCGCTCCAGCATGGAGAACATGACATTGATATAACCATCGCCCTGGGGGCCATGGATCACCGTATGTACTTTCGGCATGCTGCCGGCGACACGGGCGATCCCGGAGAGGGCCGTTCCTTCATACATCCAATAGGCGAGTTTCATCCGATCCACCCCGCTTCCGCCCAGCCCTGATCGAGCATAGCCTGCCGCTTCAGAAGCGGCTTGACGAAGAGTTTGATCAGATCGATGGCATTGACGAAGCCGTGGATCTGGGCAAAGGTGAATTCAATCGACCAGGCTGTCGTGTAGCCGGACGCCTCCAAGGGGTTGCAGATGCCGAGTCCGGCGACGATCAAATCGGGTCGGAAGCGGTCGATGCGCTCAACCTGGGCGGCGAAGTTCGGGCTTTCCATGACAGGCACGCCTTTTTCCCGGAGTCTGGCGATTTCCATGGCCAAATCCTTGGTATGGATATAGGGGGTGCCGGCTTCCACCACTTCCACGCCACAGGCGGTGAGGAAGCGAGCCAAGGGGATCTCCAGCAGGTTATCGCCAAGGAACATGATCCGCTTCCCGCGCAGGAGGGCCAGTTGGCTCTCCAAGCCACGCCAGGTTTGGGCCTCCCTTTCGGCGACAGGGGAGGCGTCCAGGCCGAACTCAGCGCAAATGGCTTCCAGAAAACGAGCCGTTCCATCAGGACCGATGGGCAGGAGGGTCGTGAGCACCTTGGCGCCCCGCTCGCGGCGCAGGGTGGCTAGGGTGTCGCTCAGGTAGGGTTGCAAGGGGGCGACGACGGTGTTCTCATTGATCACCGGCATGTTCTTGATGTCTCCACTCGGGAAGACGTCGACCTTTTCCAGGCCGAGTTGTTTTAGTTCCCATTGCAACTGCTGGGTCGTCGAATCGGTGACGGCGCCGACAAGGACCAGGTTGCGCTGGGGCGCCGACGGGGCGCTCGCCTTGTTCCCCTCATCCTTGCCGAAAGAAAACCAGCTACGTTTCTTCTCTTCTACAACTTCCGCCTTTGGCGCCGTCGGCGCTTCCTTGGGGACAAAGGGAAGCAGCGCGTGCAACACGGCGTCTTCCCCTTGGGTGAAGGTCCGGTCCAGGCCAGAGGTGTGCACCGGTACGACGGGGAAGCCGAAGCGGCTGCTCAACTCTTTGCTGGAGTTCTCCAAATCGAGTTTTAGGATATCGCAACTGCAGGTGCTCAGCAGGAAGAGCACTTTCGGCTCCCATTCCGCCTTGACGTCTTCGACCACCTTGGCCAGCGCTTCTGTCGGCGAAGCGGCTACCAGGTCCGATTCCTCCAGGACGGCAAAGCCGAAGCGGGAGTGAGCGTAAACCATGACATCGAGGGCCGTCTGGATGAAGTGGGCGCAGGTGTGGGTGCCTACAATCAGAAAAAAGGAGTCTTTGATCTTACGGTGCAGCCAGGCGACGCTGGCTATCGGACAGAAGGTATGGAAGCAGCCGTTTTCCCGTTGGATCCCTTCCACGGCAGGTCCTCCCCTCGAAAGAGTTCAAACATCTCCCGTGTGCCGACAGCGTTGGGCACAACGCCTTCAGGGTCACTGAGAAGATAGGCCGCCATCTTACGAAACTCACTGGTCATTTCGCCGACAGGCTCCCCCATCTCTTCCAGTTCAAAGAGGGTGTACCCCTTGACACGGGACTGGCGCACCTCTTCGTTACGGGGAACGACGCCCATCAGAGGCGCTTCGATCCGGCGGGTGAAGGTTTCGAGCAGGTCCACCTGGTCACAGCGGTTGCCAATGACGCCAGCCAGTTTCACGTCATAACCGGAGGCGTTCTTCTCCGCAATGCTCTCACAGATGCGGTTGGCCGCGAAGAGAGCGTCAAAATCGTTGGAGGAGACAATGCAAGCCAGGTCGGCGTATTGCAGGGGTGTGGCAAAGCCGCCGCAGACGACGTCGCCGAGGACATCGAAAAGGATCACGTCATACTTGCTCATGATGTCAAGCTTTTCGAGGAGCTTGACCGTCTCGCCAACGACATAGCCGCCACAACCGCTGCCGGCGGGCGGACCGCCTGTCTCGACGACACAGACGCCGCCGTACCCCTTGACGACCAGATCGTCGGGCTCGATCGATTCATAGTGATAGTTGAACTTATCGAGGATCTCCACCACCGTCGGGATCATCCGCCCGGCGATGGTGAAGGTGGAATCGCTCTTGGGGTCACAGCCGATTTGCAGCACACGTCGGCCCGTCTTGGCGATGGCCACGGCCAGGTTGGACGTGGTTGTCGACTTGCCGACGCCGCCTTTTCCGTATACGGCAATAATCATATTTTCATGCCCCTCACGGCAGTGTTGCCATCCGGCGTTGTCTCAATGGAGGGCAGATCGCGAGGCGCGCCGCAAGCCGAGATCTCCAGGTCCTTCGGCGCCCCGCAAGCGGTGACGGTGCCAAAATCCTCGTCCACCTGGACTTGCTTGGCCGCTTTGATCCGGGCCAGTTCTTCCTTGCTGACGATCTTGGACTGGTCAAAGCCGAGGTCGACTTCGGTGTGGAAGCCTTTCCGCTTGACGCGGCCAATGTCATAGAAACGCTGGGTGGCCGTCATCTTCAAGAAAGCCTTCAAACAGCCCATCATGTACTTGCGCTTGAAGGGGTCCTTGATGAAGGGGTAGTGGAGGAAGCTCTTGCGCATGTAGAAGCGGGCGTAGCTGCGCAACACGCCTTTGAGGACATCCTCGCGGTCCATCTCGTCAGGCTGCATGATCGGCGTGACGAAGTTGTACTTGGAGTAGTCGCGAACCTCGACCTTGTCGCCCAGTTCCTCAAAGAGTTCCGAGAAGGGCCAGGGGGTGTACATGTTCCAGTTGACCATGTCGGCGTCCCAGTAGAGGGCCAGTTGGAAGGTCTCTTCGATGGTTTTCGGCGATTCGTTCTCCAGGCCCATGATGAACTGCGCCTCGGCAACCATGCCATTGGCCTTGATCATGTCAATAGCCCGCTTGTTTTCTTCCATCGTCGTTTCTTTGCGGAAACGGTCGAGGTTCATCTGAGTGGCTGCCTCAGTGCCGAGGGAGATGTGAACAAGGCCGGCCTTGCGGTAAAAAGGCAGCAGGTGGGCGTCGCGCAGGATATCGGTGACGCGGGTGTTGATGCCCCAGTGCACATCGAGTTTGCGGTCGATCAGTTCCTGGCACATGGCCACAAATTTGTCACGGTTGATCGTCGGTTCCTCGTCGGCGAGGATAAAGAAGCCCACCTTATGGTCTTTGACGAGCGTTTCGATCTCGTCGACAAACTTCTTCGGATGGCGCACTCGGTAAGTCCGCCAGAACTTCCACTGGGAGCAGAAACGACAGGTGAAGGGGCAGCCACGGGCAAAGTTTGGCACGGCCACGCGGCAGTTGAGGGGGATGTAGATGTACTTGTCCCAGTCCAGGATGCTCCAATCAGGAGTAAGTCCGTCCAGGTTCTGAATCGGCGGATGGGCCGGCGTGGCGACAACCTTGCCGTCCTCCATATAGGCGATGCCCAGGATATCCTTACGATCCTTCAGATCGGAGCCGGCGGCGATGGCGTTCATCAGGTTGACGATAATCTCTTCGCCCTCGCCGCGGACGATGTAGTCGATCTCGGGGGTCTCGTTCAGGATCTGGTTGTACATAAAGGTGGGATGGATCCCACCCAGGATGGTCTTGCAGGTGGGGTTGCTCTGTTTGGCAACACGCAGAGTGTCCTGCGCTTTATAGATCATCGGCGTAATCGCACTCGCCAGGACCACATCCGGCTGGTTCTTCCGGATGATTTCAGCTAGCACGTCATCTGGTAGATCCTCGGTCATTGCATCGACGAATTTGATGTTGGTGTAACCAGCTGCCTTTAACGATCCGCCGATATACGCAGCCCAGCTCGGCGGCCAGTTTCCGGCGATTTCGGCGCCACCGCAATGGTAGTTAGGTTGGATCATCAGTATGCGCATGTCAAGCCTCCTAGTCATCGTTTCGGCTTGATCTCTAACAACATCGCATTATAGATGATGTTAGAGACCAGCTCTTGGCGAGTGGATTGGTAGCCTAGTGTATTCAAAATGGAATGGATCTCCGAAATCGGATGCAGGTAGGCGCTGGTTGTACGGGAGCTTCCCGACATCCGCTCCCCTACAGCTTTGAGGAAGCGAAACCATGCAGTTGATGGCGCAAAGGTGATGTACGCCCGTTCCCGGCTGCGGCCCAGTGTGTGTTCTAACAGCGCCGGCAAGTCGGAGAGGGGATAATGAATCAACACATCCATCGAGATAAGGATGTCGTAATTTCCTTTTTCCGAGACCAAATCGCTGACTTCAAAGGTGAGGTTGTCCCGCCCGCGGTTTCGCGCAGCGGCCATTTCAATCATTTTCGTGGAGATATCAATACCCTTGACGCTAGCGCCTTGATCGGCGAGGATCTCGGCGAGAAAACCTGCGCCGCAACCGGCATCGATGATTCGCTTACCAGCTACCGGCCCGATCCAGTCCAAAAGGCAGCGGTGGATGGCTTGACGACCTTCAATGAGCTTTCGCTGGGCAAAGTTATTGCTTTCTCCTTTGCTGATGGACGCCCATCGCTGAAAGGCATCGCCGTCAAAATAATTCCTCACCTGTTCCTGTTGCGTCCAATAGGAATTCAGTTCGTTTGCCATGGCCTCCACCCCCTAAAGCGTTATGATGGAACTGTGTTGTTGGCCCGGATCCGGCCGATTTTCCCCGTAAGCGAGATAAAACCCCTGCGCCCCTCTCAGGGCGCAGGGGGTGTGAGGAACAGATGTTTTCGGTGTGAATTACACCATGGCCAGAGCCCACATGCAGACGATGGTCATCTTGAAGAACAAGAAGGTACCGATCGCTTTGCCTTCTTTGAGGCTGAGGGCCCGGTTGTACATTTTGCCAGCGAAGCCAACGCCGACTTGCTCGTGAGCCCACTTCAGGACCATGGCGCCCTCGTCGCGGGAACCGCGATACTGGAACAGCATGGAGAAGGTGAAGGCCCAGATGAAGTGAGCGCCCAGCTGAGCCTGGATCATGTGACCGTCGTAGCGGGAGAACATGGCCGTGGTCTGCTGAATGATGTAGGAGAAGTAGCCCATGTTGGTGAGCGGGGACAGTTGATGGAGCGGGTTGAAGGAGTTGTAGGCGGCCACAGCAGCCTGATAGATTTCATTGTTGGGCTGGGCAACGGCTACAAAGGAGCCCATCCAGCAGCCATCAATGTAGAACCAGGCGGGAGCGATGACCTGGAGGGAGAAGAAGATGGCCAGGTAGAACTGGTCAACGAGGGAGATGGAGCAGGTGCCGCCGTAAGCAGGGCCAAGGCAGGGGAACTCGCCGTCGCGCTTGGCTTTCATGCCAACCTTGGTGGTCCAGGGCGAAACCTTGCTGAAGAAGACCATCCGCCACATGGGAACCATGGTGAAGTGCAGACCGCCAGCGATCGCATGGGCGGCGACGAATTCACTGATGGAGCCCTTGGAGCCGAAGATGGCGTCATGAAGCGGGGTGCCGATGTTGATGTAGGTCATGTTGGCAAAGATGCCGGTCTTGGAAGCGGCATGGATGTCAGCGATGGTGTTGTGGGTGGCAATGCCGTAGGAAACGAAGATCGGCAGGAAGGCGCCGAACATAATCAGGGCCAGGAACTTCTTCTGGAACTCGTGGTCATAGCAGCGCTTGATGAACTTGAAGTCCTTCATTTCTTCAGCCAGCTTGGGATCGTTCAGAACCCGCAGCATGAAGTGCGCACCATGGAAGACGCCGCCGATCCAGAACATGATGCCCATGACCAGGTGACCCAGGATGGCTTGCTTGACCAGCAGGCCGGGGTTGCCTTGAGCGATCATCTTCAGTTCAGGGCCAGCATACTGGGAGACGGCATATTCGCGCATGAAGCCGAAGCCGAGTTGGGGATGTTGCCAGATGATCATGGCGAAGACGACAGTGGCGAAGTGGAAAGCGAGGATCTGGCAGCTAACGGACAGAACAGCTTCCCAATCTTTTTCAAAGAAGGCGAACTTCTTGGTGTTGAAGCCAGCAAAGTGGTGGAAAATGCCGCCAAGGAAGAACACAGCACCGAAAGCGATGTGGTTACCAGCCATGGTGGCGGGGGTGATGGGGCCGAACATGTCAAAGCTCAGGCCGGTGGGCTCCAGTTTGCCGGAGGGGCCGAGGATGCCGTAGAAGGCCATGTGCAGACCCCAGAGGGTGGCGATCAGAGCGAAGAAGTGGAACTGGGCGACCAGGGACTTGCCCATGGTGACCTTTTCCAAAAACTTCTCTTCGGCAGGGGATTTGATGTGACCTACACCCCAGAGGATGATAGCGGCAAGAAGGTGCATACGGGCGACAAACAGCGCATCGGGGCTCAGCGCAGTCGCATCCATACCCAGTTGATAAAGACGAGCATAAAACATGGTAGCGGGGGCCCACAGAACACCTTGGGTCGCGGGATCCCAGCTCAGGTGATGAACGAGAACAAAAGAGACCATAGCGGCAATGTTGCCCAGGTGGTTGATGTGGGCTTTCAGAACGGCGCCCCGAGTGGCAGGCACTTTGTCTTTGAAGTATTCAAAGACCTGGGCCCGGGGGTTAAATGCCATTTCGGCTGTGGCCATCAAACAGGACCTCCTTTTCAGATTTTTTAGAATGTTGGGTGCAGGTCAGCAGACGGTTCCCCGGGCTGGCGAAGTAAAAGATTGTATTATGGCCGTATCCCCATTTGGAAACCTCCGCGGCACCCGTCCGATGGATCTCTGTCCCCTTCCCACCTCCTCATTTCCGCCAGCCACGTTCGGCAGGCTTTGTCCCCCACGACGATGATGTCAGCCGATGATGTCCCTTTATTTAAGGGTAAACGCCGCAGCCATCATGGATAGGATAAAAAAACTGTTCGCTGTGGCGTTGTACCAGGGGGCCAACCGCTTGGGGTCTGTTTTGAGTTTCGGTTGAAACGGCAACTGGGCCAGCAGCAACGCGGCGAGAACGGCGCCACCGATGTAATGTCCCAGGGCGACGATATAGAGCGCCACCATCAGTTGAGAGACCATGAGCATATTCAGGGCGATCTTAACGCCGCCTTCCACGCCATACATGACGACCATCGAGCGCAATCCGCAGGCCTTATCGCCTTCGACACTCTTAAAGTCGTTCATGGTCATGAAACCGTGGGAGCCAATGGCGTAGAGAAAGGCAACGATCGTCTGTTCTGTCGTCACGCTGTCAAAGAGGTAGTTGCCGGCGATCCAAGGCAAGGTTACGTACGTGAGCGCGCAAGCCGTATTTCCGTACCAGCCGTTTTGCTTCAACCGCAACGGCGGCGCGCTGTATATGTAGGCGATCAGCAGACCGACGAGGACGAGCAGAAAAATCTCAATCCGGAAGGCGATATAGGATACCGCCAGCGCCGCAACGGAGAGAACGGCCACGTTGGTCAAGGCGAGACGTTTGAACAACTCAGGAAAGCGAGCACAGGGGCGGTTGGGCTCGTTGATGGCGTCCACGTCAGCGTCATAGTAGTCGTTGATCGATTGGCCCATGCCCAAGACGAGAGGGCCGATGACAAACATCAACAAGAGGCTTCGCAGGAAGGTATCTACGGTCAGGTCTGCGCCGGCCGCGCCGACAACACCACATCCGACAGACCACACCGGACCGATCCATGTCAGAGGTTTCGTCAGTTGGAGGCGTACGCGCCAGATGGAGAGCGGCTCCTGCGAAGGGTTGATTGTGGACGGACTCTGGCTTTGGCGATTGATGTCGACACTCATCTCGGCACACCCACTCTTTTCTTTTTCGGGAGCCTAACGGGTCTTATCATCTGTATATGTATCGGAAATCTGATTCCAATATGTCACTGTATCAATGACAAATTCTCATTACGCACCGAATCGAATCTCATAGACGCAGGCCGAACCCCCGTTGGCGATGCACTCCGTTTCTCTAACGGTCGCTTTCGCATCGACAAGGGTTTGTATCAGTTTTTGAAATGTACCCTCGTAGAAGGCGCAAATCGGTCCGACCGCAGACATGCCTCGACAGGAGATGCAATCTGAAATCATGATCTTTGGATTTTTTTCTAAAGAAAAACGATATTCACCCGTACCGACAAAGGTCCAAGCGTTTTTCTCGATCGCAGATAAGAGCATCTTGAGACCTGACCGGGCAGGAAGAACTTTCAGGATCCACTGCACCGGAACGGGAATGCGATGTTTCAGAAGGTAGGCTGCCGTCAATTCCCCCGAACGCCTCAACAGTGGTATAAGCTCTTTATCGCCGAAGCTTGTTTGGATGGAACGGACCAGGTCGTTAAACTCCTGCTCCTCCACCATCTCTGAAGGGAGCCTTTGGGTCAAGTCACTTCGTCCGACTTTGACTAAAAACTCCCTTGTCTTGCTGTCACCGTAGCGCTCTTTTAAGGCTGCCACCGTCTGGATGATCGAATTGGGGCCGATTTTACCGTATGTATTGGATGTGATGTCGTCCACCCCTCAATAAAAGAGGAGTCGCCGAACACAGGCGTTTGTGGTTGAATTATACAGCATAATCCAACATCGATCAACCTTTTGCATTCGCAAACTCCTCAAAAATCTTATACTTAGATTCTTCAAGCATCCTTGATCAGCCTTTAGGGATTCATTATCCAGATAAAATAATTCAGCACCGCCTCGTATCCGACACGAAGAAAATAAGGAATCATGAGGATTCCTGCCCACCGGGAAAGGCGATAAAAGTAAAAGGTGGTCGCCAGAACGGCGCCTTCCAGGAGGATGATTTCGATCAAGGCGACTGCGGGGGCCTGAAGTTCAAAAAAGACCCACGACCACATGATATTCAAGACCAATTGAGCGAAAAAAAAGGCAAGGGCGTATCGCCTATTCTTCGAATCCGGTTGACGCCAGACGAGGAAGAGGGAGATGCCCATCAGGGTGTAGAGGAGTGTCCAGACAGGATAAAAGGCGTCATTGGCAGGATTGAATTCCGGCTTGGCCAAACCGGCATACCAGATAATCGATTGGATGGTGAACTTCGCCCCGATCAGGCTGGCGACCTGGCAGACAGCAATGCTTGCGACAAGCTTGAGCGCGTCCATCGCTATATTCATGGCAGTCCCCCACCGCTCCGGCCTCGTCTCCGTCCCTACCGCGCCGTTTAAATCAGGCGAGATCAGCGCTTTTTCATAGCTGCGGTTGTGTATGGAAAACCCTCCCTCGCCGATTACTCAAGCCACTTAATCTCTTTTTTGACTCGGCCCGTTTTTTTGTCATGGCGGTAAACGAACCGAAGGAAGCCGTAGCCGCCGACTGCCAGACCGAAGAAGGCGAAAAGGACCGTCCACAGGCTAGCCGGAGCGCCGACGATGCTCCGCCGGATGATCGTCAATGCCAGATCTAGAAAAAAAGTGGCGACGACAGCAAAAAACAAGAGGAAGACCAGATGTCGCCATTGCCATAGCAGCATTACTGTCTTCCTCATCGACATTACCTCCAGTTGGCATCATTTCTGCCTGTCTATCGCTGTCGTGATTGCTACGTCGTCATTGATCAATTCTTGCTTTTTTCGCCTTCGGCAGCTTTGTCTTTCGACTCGGCTTTTCCTACTTCTTCTTTCTTCTCCGCCGGATCGTAGGGGACCTGCTTGCTGCGCAAAAAAGCGACAACATTTCGGATATCGGGTGAGTCGGGATAAGGAGGCATGTTCGTACCGGGGCGTCCCGCTGTGATCGAGTGGAGGATGAATTCGTCGGAAGCGGAGTTCAGATAACCGGGGTCGAGCAAGGCGGCGCCGATGCCACCTTCACCTTTTTGACCATGGCAGGCAGCGCAAGCCGCTTTGTAGAAGACTTCACCCTTGACGGGATCGCCCGACACCTTCTCACCCGTTTCGACGGGCACCGGGATCTCAGGATGCCAAGAACGCATATTTTTGATGATCAGGTCGACCTTCTCATCAGGCAGTTTTTGGGCGTCGAAATGGGGCATGGCGTTGGTGGCCAGGCTGGGACGGCCCAAGCGGATCGACTTCAGCAGGTAGTCATCAGAGGCTACTTTCAGAAAACCTTCGTTGTTCAAGGTAGCTGCTTTGACACCCTGAACGCCTTTCCCGTCTTCACCGTGACAGGAGGCGCAATGGGTTTTATACAGTTCATGGCCCCGCACCAGTTCCCCTTGGGCTTGCCAAGATGGCGCCAGCAGAATGCCCGCCAGGAGAAGGCCCGTAGAGCCGAACATGACGAATTTACGGGTTCCCAATTTGTCTCCCCCTTGTCCTTATCGAAATGCCTGTTCCATCCGCGCTAGCCGCCGATTTGCAGGGTAGCCCCCATATAGGTCAGGATGGCGACGACGATCATCATGAATGTGAAGACAGCCACGCCGATGGGGCGCTTTGCCGGGTGGCGCTCCTTGCCCCGTTCCAGCCAAGGTACAAGGAAGAGCGCCAGGATCATCAGGCCAGGGATAACGATGCCCATCAGTTTATTGGGGACCAGTTCTAAGATGACGTAGGCCCAGAGGTAGTACCACTCCGGCTTTAAGCCGATCGGGGTGACAAGCTTGTCAGCTGGTTCAGCCATCTCTTTCGGGAGCACGCCCGAGAGGATGAACAGGACACCCACAAAAGCCATCGCCAGGGCTGCTTCTGTGGTAATGTGAACCGGCATAAAAGGAACGGTAAACCGTTTCTTCTGGTTATCCATAAGGGGCGACCTCCTTTTACATCGGATCCGAGATGCCCTGGACCCGGATCATGATAAAGTGCGCAACTAAGAAGCCGATGGTGATGGCGGGCAGAATCATGACATGAAGCACGTAGAAGCGGCTGAGCATCTCGGCCGTAACCTTGATGCCGCCTTGCATCATGATCTTCAAGGTCGGACCGATGACAGGCAGGGTATTCGCCGTTTCAGCGCCGATGACAGAAGCCCAGTAGGACAGTTGCTCATAGGGCAGCAGGTAGCCCGTGAAGGCCAAGCCAAGGCTGAGCACCAGCAGGAAGCAACCGGCGACCCAGTTGAGTTCCCGCGGCTTTTTGAAAGCGCCAGTGTAGTAGACGCGCAACATGTGCAAGAAGACGAGCAGGATCATCAACTGGCAAGACCAGTGATGCATAGAGCGGATGATAGAACCGAAGCGGACCTCGTTGGTGATCATCTGAACGCTGGCAAAGGCTGCTTCCGGTGTGGGCTTATAATAAAATGCAAGGAAAATTCCGGTGAGGCACTGGACGATAAAACAAAGCAGCGTCAGGCCGCCGAGGCAGTAAAATATGTTCAATGTATGGGAGGGGACGGGGTGTTCAGCGATGTCCTTGGCGATACGGCCGATGCCAGGCAAGCGTTCTTCCAACCAGTTCATTCGTTACGCAGCCCCCTCTTTGACAATGATATCGCCGTTTTCCTTGACTTCCACAGCGAGGCGGACAAGCGGCTTCGGCGGCGGTCCGCCTACGTTGGTGCCTTCGATGTCGAATTCCCCGCCGTGGCAGGGGCAAATCAGCTTCTTGCCTTCCAGGCTGCCTTTGGGCACGTCCACCGTACAACCGAGGTGGGTGCACTTCAGGGTGTAGGCGATGACCTGATCGTTGACCTTGATAGCCATGCAAGGGATATCGTTGTAATCGAAGCGCAGTGCCTCCATCGGCTTCAGTTCGGCCAGGGTGCCGATCTTCTTCGGCGCCGGCGGCTGCAACAGGGAGTCAGGAGGATAGACATACTGCCCGACAGCGGCCAAGGGCGCGCCGAGAGCGGCCAGCGTGGGGATGGCGATGATCCCGCCGAGGAATTTCCTCCTGGAAACGTTCGAATCCATCAGTCTTTTACCTCCTTATATCCGGTGCCGTCAAAGACGGCCACACGGAACGTGTAGAGGGCCGCCCCGAAATCGACGAACAACAGGCCTATGTAAACGGCAGCACCATTGTAATCGCCGACGGACCATTTCTTCACCATGAGAAAAAGCAGCGCAACCGCGACCAGGGCCAACACGATCAGGTTAAGCGACCCCGCTTTGTAATCCGGCGCTTTCAAAAATACCCCCCCCTTAACATTACCGGCAATTGCCGGCGGATCCTTGTGTAACCTTTTTTCGACCTTGTCCCCATAGACCGACAAAAATGACGGCTCACATCGCTCCCTCCCCTCTGAACCAGCGTTCTGCTTGTACATTACGTCGTCTCAACTGGGATCATTCCGGCGGAATGAGAGAAGTGGGACAGGGTCGACGGTTCTGGAAACGGTCGTTCCCATCAACCGGTGCTACAATTCCCGCTAAAGTATAATAACACGTTCCTCTTTCCCTGTATAGAGCATGAACAAAAGTACTACGTTTACGTGATAGACCGCACAAAAAAGAGCCCCTTGCGGAGCTCTTTACCACTATGTACTCTGTCCGGCACAAATGAAAAATAAATTATTTCCGTTCGGCCAGGAACTTGGCAACAGCCTTCTTCTCGTCGTCGGAGAGAGTCGTAGCAGCAGGCATGGTCGCTTGCAGACCTTCGCCAGCGGGGTTTACGAGGATCTTGTAGAGCTTCTCTTCGTTGTACTTGGCGCCGACCTTGTCGAGGTTGGGGCCGACTTCCAGAGCGCCTTCGGTACCCAGCTTGTGGCAGGTGATGCAGGCGCCTTTGCCGGTGTAGAGGGCTTTAGCGTCAGCAGAAGCGGGAGCCGCAGCGCTTTTAGTTGCTTCAGGAGCCTTGGCGGTTTCCGTGGCAACGGGAGCTTTCGTGGCTTCGGGAGCCTTGGCGGTGGTGCCGCCGCCGCAAGCCGTCAGGGTGAACATGCTGACACCCAGGATAGCCGCGAGGCCGATAAGCTTCAGGTTTTTCATTGTGTTTTCACCTCCTTGCTGAATGAGACCAATTTCATTGTAAAGAACCTGTTAATTATCCTCAACGCCCGAATTTAGGCGTTTTCGGCCAAAGTTCCCCGTTTTTTCAGCCTTTTTTCAGACATGCTTTGTATATCTTTTAATGAGCATTTGTTAAGAAATAATAGCCGATATTATTCCCTAGGACCGGCCTATTCCTTCCGCTAGCCGGCGGTGTTTTGCCGGACCGTCTCCACGACATGCAGGCGAGCGACGGCGTGTTTCTGGCGTTGTCCAGGCACATCGAGGCAGAAGAGGTTTTGCAGGATCTCCGAGTAGAGGTGACCCTCCGGCGTGGCGGCATAATGACGCAATTGGGTGATCGGATCATGGAGCAGTTGGTTGACGATGGAACTGGCCAGGGAGCCGACCAGTTTCTTTTCCTTGTCTGACAGGTGCTTGAGCTTGCTCAGCGCCCGGTCCAGCTCTTTTTCACGGATCTGATTGCCCTTGTGTTTCAGGGAAACGATGGTGGGGATGACGAAGAGGGAGTTGAGCCAGCGCAAGAACTGGGTGATCTCGCTCTCAATGATCTCCTCCGCCTCGACGGCCGCCTTGCGGCGCTCCTCCAGGTTTTTGTCGATGACATGCTGTAGGTCATCGATGTCATAGAGGTGTACGCCGGGCACTTGGGCGACTTCCGGATCGATGTCGCGCGGCACGGCGATGTCGATGAGGAAGACAGGCTTGCCGCCCCGCTTTTCCATGACCTCTTCCATCATGGGCCGGCGGATGACGTAATGAGTCGCCGCCGTGCAGGAGATGACGATATCCGCTTCGGCCATCCGCTCATGGACCTGGTGGAAGGGGATGGCTTCGCCGCCGCAGCTTTGCGCCAGCTCTTCCGCCTTCTCCACGGAACGGTTGGCGATGATGATCTTCTCAACACCCTGGGCGACGAGATGCTTCAAGGTGAGCACACTCATCTTGCCGGCGCCCAGCACCATGGCGGACCGGCCGGTCAGGCCGCCGAAGACCTGCTCCGCCAGTTCCACGGCAGTATAGGAGATGGACACAGGATGCTGGTCGATCCCTGTCTCCGAGCGCACCCGCTTGCCGACGGTGATGGCCTGCTGGAAGAGGGTGTTGATGATGCCGTTGCTGGCCCGCTCGTTGCAAGCCCGCTGGTAGGCTGTCCGCACCTGTCCCAGGATCTGCGTCTCGCCGAGCACCATCGAGTCGAGACCCGAAGCGACGCGGAAGAGATGCCGGATGGCGTCATACAGCGTATGTACATAAAAATAATTGGCGAATTCAGAGGGCTGCAAGTGGCCCCGCTCGATGACAAACCGTTTGACCGCAGCCAACCCTGCTTCCATGTCGGTGCATGCCCCATAGATCTCCGTCCGGTTGCAGGTAGCGAGGATGCAGCAGCCTTCGATGCCATTCATGCCTTGCAATTGGGTCAGTGCTTCAGAGATTTGTGCTTCAGTAAAGGAGAGTTTTTCACGGACTTCCACAGGCGCCGACTTGTGGTTGAGCCCGACTGCAAAAATGAACATGGCACCACCCTCTCAATCTACGGAAATGCGAGCCTTGTCCAGTGATGAAAGGAGCGCACGCCGTGACAAGCACAACGGGCGCATTATTAAATCCGTACGAATCATCCGTCCTTCCTCATTTTACTCGATCCGATCGATTTGTAAAAGCCCCGAATAAAAATTGCTTATATTTTTTCTTGGGTTTGTAATACCGTTGGGATTCTCTGTTCATGCTTAGTTATCGGTAAATCGGGGGTGGATTGGCTCCGCTCGCTAAGGGCTGCGCGGCTGTTCGCTGGCTTGCTCCGCGGGCGCGCCAAACCCTCTAGGGCTTTTCTGCATGTCATGGCGCGCTTTTCCGCTACGCAATCTGCGCTCACAACGCCGCTCCGCCCAAATCGCTCGCTCTGCCAATCCACCCCCAGATTTCACCTAAGCGATTCAGTGCACACTAAACAAACCATCTATCATCACATCTATCATACAACCGAAAAACAAAAATCTTTCTCATGTTCGAAAATTCACACCGAAAGATCAAGCAACCGGAGCTTATCAACGCGCCTGGAAAAGGCTGCGCGCAAAACAAAAACGCCTCTCCGCAAGCCGGAAAGGCGTTTCAAAAATACAGATGGTGACCCGTAGGGGATTCGAACCCCTGTAACCGCCGTGAAAGGGCGGTGTCTTAGACCGCTTGACCAACGGGCCGCTATTTTGGTAGCGGTGGTAGGATTTGAACCTACGACACTACGGGTATGAACCGTATGCTCTAGACCAACTGAGCTACACCGCCAAATTTGGTTGCGGGGGAAGGACTTGAACCTCCGACCTTCGGGTTATGAGCCCGACGAGCTACCAACTGCTCCACCCCGCGTCAATCCTGTTGACAGCTTACCGCCGCCGACCATTGCATTATGCCACAGGTGAGAGCCTTTTGTCAAGGCCCTGCATGAAATAAAAAAAACAACGTACTGTTAGGTCATGTTAATATAAAATAGTACTGTCGATAACGCTGCGAACTGACGGAGGTGCCCCCTTGTTATACTCACCGCGCATGTTGGCCGGCCTGTGGGCCGGGAAGACAGCGATCTGGCTGAACCGCCGCATCGGGCACGGCGGCACATCCTTTCCGGGTGGATTGGGCCGGCGCATCGCCCCCGGGCTGCTCTCCGCCCTGGCTGCCCAGTTGAAGCAGGGGGCCATGGTCATCACGGGAACGAACGGCAAGACGACGACGTCGAAGATGCTCGCCGAGATGATCGCCGCATCCAAACTGACGCTGACCCACAACCGCGCCGGCGCCAACCTGGTCGGCGGGATCACGGCCGCCTTCATCGAGTCGGCCAGCATCGGCGGCTCCATCGCCAGTGATCTCGGTGTCATTGAGGTCGATGAGGCCACCATCCCCCAGTTGGTCCGGGAGGTGCGCCCACGCGGCGTTGTGGTGACAAACTTTTTTCGCGACCAGCTCGACCGTTTCGGGGAACTGGACAAAACAGTCACCCTCGTCGAGGAGGCTTTGTCACTGCTCCCGCCCCAGTCGGTGGCCATCCTCAACGCCGATGACCCCCTCGTGGCCTCCATCGGAAAGCGCTTTCCCGGACGGACCCTCTACTTCGGCGTCGATGACCGGTCCTATGGCAGCCGGGAGATGACCCAGTCGGCGGAGACGCGCTTCTGCCGCCTCTGCGGCCACCCGCTCGTCTATGACTGGTTTTTCTTCGGCCAACTGGGCCACTACCGCTGTAACAACTGCGGTTTTGCGCGGCCTCAGCCGAAGATCCGCGTCTCCGGCGTCGAATTGAAGGGAGAAGAGGGCTCCGCCTTCACCGTCAACGCCCCCCGGGGAAGCTGGCGCGTGGAACTGTCGACGCCCGGCTTCTACAACATATACAACGCCCTGGCCGCCACCGCAGCGGCGCT
Organism: Heliomicrobium sulfidophilum; assembly: GCF_057715735.1. Lineage (NCBI taxonomy): Bacteria > Bacillati > Bacillota > Clostridia > Eubacteriales > Heliobacteriaceae > Heliomicrobium > Heliomicrobium sulfidophilum. Next base: position 1,482,151 of record NZ_JBVTZZ010000005.1, on the reverse strand, counting down.
CCGCCTGGACCTGCCTGAACCGTCGATCCGCGCCGGCTTGCAGGGCTACCGGACAAACTTCGGCCGCATGGAACGGCTGGAACTGAACGATGGCCGCCGCGCCTTTCTGGCCCTGATCAAAAATCCCACCGGCTGTGACGAGGTGCTGCGCACCCTCACCCAAAACAGGGGACCCAAGCGTCTCCTCGTGATCATCAACGACAACGCCGCCGACGGCCGGGACATCTCCTGGCTCTGGGATGCCGACTTTGAGGCCCTCGCACCGGTCCTGCCGGAATTGTCCGGCGTCTCCACCTCAGGCCTTCGCGGCGAGGACATGGCCCTGCGCCTCACCTACGCCGGCGTGCCGGCGGAAGCGATCTCCTATGAGCCGGATATCAGCCAGGCCATCGCCGCCGCCCTGGAGATGACCGCTCCCGAAGAGACCCTCTACATCCTGCCGACCTATACGGCCCTGCTGGAAGCGAAAACGGCCCTCGCCAACCTGGGCCATTCGCCCCGTTACTGGGAGGAATAGCCGATGGCACAAACAGAAACACGCGCTTTGCGCCTCGTCCATCTCTACCCGGACCTGCTCAACCTCTACGGCGACCGGGGCAACATCATCACCCTGCTCCGCCGTTGCCAGTGGCGAGGCATCCCCCTCGCCGTCGAGCGGGTTTCCCTCAATGACCGCTTTGCCTTCTCCGACGCAGACCTGGTCTTCATGGGCGGCGGTTCCGACCGGGAGCAGACGCTCCTGTTCCGCGATTTTCAACAACACAAAGGCCCCGCCCTCGTCGAAGCCGCCGAAGGCGGTCTGCCGCTTCTCTCCGTCTGCGGCGGCTACCAGCTCCTCGGACGCTACTACCGCACCCACACAGGGGAAGAGATGCCGGGTTTAGGTCTTTTCGACGCCTGGACAGAGGCAGGCTCGACGCGCCTGATCGGCAACGTCGTGGCCGAAGCGCCCTTCCTCGGCCACGGCAAAGGCCTCGTCGGTTTTGAAAACCACTCGGGCCGCACCTTCCTCGGCGATCGTGGCAGCATCCAGCCCCTGGCCCGGGTGATCGCCGGCCACGGCAACAACGGGAAAGACAAAGGAGAAGGCGCCCTCTATAAAAACGCTATCGGCACCTATCTGCATGGACCGGTGCTGCCCAAAAACCCCGCCCTGGCCGATTGGCTGCTCGCCCGCGCCCTGGAACGGCGCTACGGTGACGGCAGCCTGACGCCGCTTGCCGATCACTGGGAGCGAACCGCCCACGATTCTGTGGCCCGCCGCTTCGCCTCCCGCTGAGCATGACCGGCGGTTATTGTCTGCGCTACGAAGCTAAATGCGGCTCGGCAGGGGTCGCCAACAGTGCTACAGATTGCTGCCGGCAGCCCTGAGAGTGATTGCTGCCGGCAGCAATCTTTCACAGCCGGTTATGCGGCTCTAGTCGGCAGGCGGCCACTGACCGGCAGCGCGGCGCTGGAGGGCGCAGTGGAGCAGATCGGTCTCGCTGGCGATAAAGCCGTCACATCCCGCCGCCTCCAGCAGTGTCTCTAACGCTAACAGCCCCGCCGGGATGATGTCGGCCCGTTCCGGCTGAAGTCCCGGCGTCTGCCGGCGCGCCTCCAGATCGAGTGATCGCAACCTTGCGCCGATGGCGCGAAGCCGCTCCAACGGCAGGTAATAGCCGTGGACCTTTTCCGGCGCATAGACGGACAGTTCAAGCGCGATGGCCGCCGCCGTTGTGGCCGTGCCGCCTACGCCGACGAGAAGCGGCGCCTCGCCCATCTCGCGCAAACGCCGGATCGCCTCCGCCGCAGGCGCCCAGAGCCGGGCGACTTCCGCCTTTCCCCAACGGTTCTCCGTCAAACGGACGGCGCCTAAGGGAAAACTACGCCGCCACCAGTCGCCATGGCGAAAAACCACCTCGGCGCTGCCACCGCCGATGTCGACGACGACAGGGACTCTTCCTTCAACAAGGCGCTCCGGCAGACCGCCGACGGCGCCCTCATAACTGAGGCGCCCCTCTTGTTCTCCTGAAATCACGGCCACGACAAGACCGAGCTCTTCGAAGATACGGCGGCAGAAGGCGGCGCCGTTGCCCGCCTCCCGGACTGCGCTCGTGGCAAAAGCCGCCACCTTGTCCCTTTCGATGCCCAGTGAGGCCATCGCCGCCAGCGCCGATGCGAGCACATCGAGGGTGCGTTCCATCGCTTCCGGATGCAGATCACCGGTGTGGGCCACCGCTCGCCCCAGGCGGGTCGTATCGAGGCGTCGCCACAAGGCCTGCATATCCCCTCCGGCCACCTCGGCGGCGAGAAAACGCACCGAGTTGGAGCCGATGTCGATAGCGCCCCAGCGGTTGTTTTTCTCCATCATTCTTATACCTCCCCTATAGGAAAAAGCATTTCCGCCGCTTGAGGACGGAAATGCTTTTTTAATCGCGAATCTCTTGGGCGTGCTGAGTTTCCTTCTTGAGAGCGTTGCCGGGGCGGGTCCGCACCACCATCATCTCGCCTGGTTTCACCAAGCCCAACTGCTGCCGGGCCACCTGCTCCACATAGGCGTCTGAAGCAAGCCACTCTTTATCCTTCTCCAACTGTTGACGCTCGGCCCGCACCTGTTCCAGTTCAGCGGACAGCCTGTCCGACTCCCGGGCCAACTGGCGGTGCTGCAAAAAGGGCGAAAGGGCTGCCAAGGCAAAAGCGCCGATGACGAAGGCGACAAGGGCCCACTTTTTGCCTCTGCTGATGCCTTTGCTCCTGCGCCCCCGCGACCGTTGCTGCGGCTCCAGTTCTTGTTGTTGCGGTAGCTGTTGCCGCTGTGTTTGTTGCTGTTGTCGCTGTGTCCGCGCCGGCTGCGCCAACCGCCTCACCCCTATCGGGATACATTCTGGAATAGTGGGGCTTTCGGCGCGTCGCCTCAAAAATCCTTCCTCCCAAAGGGTAAAGAAGGAAAGTTTTCCCCCATTACGCCGCTGGCGGCGGCTTCGGCGGTCGGCGCAACAAAGCGCGCAGGCGTCCGGCCAATCGCTGCCGAAAACCGGGCTTGCTTCTCTCTGCCCTTTTTCCCAACCGGCGCCGGACGCCTGCCGTCGCGTCTCCGAAAAACTTCCGCGAACGAGCCGTCAGACGCCCCATCCAGGCGCGGAAACGGCCCATCGTTTTGCGAAAGGGCGTCCAGAGACACCGGTTCGCCCACCGTTTACCCCGCCCCCCCGTCAGGTAGAGCCAGCGAAGCGCCCGACGGACAGAGCGGTACAGGAAGACAAAGGGGAACGTCACCAGGTACCCCAAGGTCTGCAACAGGTGCAGGATCAGTTCGAGCATGCCCTCCCAAAAGGCGCGAACCTCCTCCGTCATATACCGGTAATAGAGTCCCATGCCGGCGGCCAGGCCGAGAAAAACGTACAGGCGGACCTCCCCCCAGTGACCCCAGAGCAGAAGAAGAAAGAAAAGTCCCGCGCCAACGATCCACATGAGTACATCGGCGACAGCGACCCACCACCTTCGCCGACCCACCCGCACCAGCGTCCGGTACAGGTCGAAGGCTGTTCCCAGAACGAGACCACCCACAGCGGATAAGACAAAGCCATAGACCTGCTGGGCCAGCGGCGTCACGGCCATCCCCCCTCGCAACCCTGTCGGTTACCGCAGCAGGCGCTCCAGCAGGTTCTTGCCTTTTTGCTTCAGGTTCTGGGGAGAATGTTCCTCCACGTATTGGACTGAATCGATCCGGCCATCGACGGAGAGGATCTTGTCGTCCAGGTTCAACTGGGTGATCTGCAGCCCCTCGCCGCGCAGCAACAAGGGACCGCGCACGGTCACCATGTAGATCTCCACCTCATCGAAAGCGCCGACCTGGGTGACGCCGCGGATGGTGATGCTCTTCCGGTCTATCACCGCAAAATCGTGGGTTTTATCGCCATGAACATCCATAGGAAGTTCCTCCCTTTTCAAAAAATAAATACGCCTCCCCAACATGGTTATGTGGGCAGGCGTATGTTCTAGAACGAACCTCAATATAAACATTGGTTTTGGTAATCTGAGGTTGTCAGGATAAATCGGAGCCTCAGTCGCGGGCAAGGACTTCCTCCTGGAGCACCCGGTAGAGGTCTCTCGCCTCGTCGACGCGGGCGTTCTCTTTCACGTCGACGATTTCCACCTCAATCCGTTTCTGCGGAAACTGCAGGACCAGGCGGTCGCCGGGCTGAACCTCTGTCCCGGCCTTGGCCGGACGGCCGTTGACAGTGACGCGACCGCCGTCACAGACCTCCTTGGCCAGGGTGCGCCGTTTGATGATGCGAGACACCTTCAAAAACTTGTCGATGCGCAATAGAATCCCCCCGAATGAAAATCAGGTTCCCTGCGGAAACCTGACTCCAACATCTATGATGTATCCTAGAAGAATCTTACGCTTCCACCGCGTCGCGCAACGCCTTACCCGCTTTGAAGGCTGGCGACTTCGACGCCTCTATGGTAATGGTTTCACCCGTTTGGGGGTTGCGGCCTGTCCGCGCTTTCCGTTCGCGGATCTCGAACGTCCCGAAACCAACCAATTGTACCTTGTCTCCCGCTTTCAATGCCTCTTCGACGACAGTGAAGAAGGCATTGACGGCTTTTTCGGCATCCTTCTTGGTTAGTTGGGCCTTCTCAGCGACCGCACTCACCAATTCGGTCTTGTTCACCGTTACCCCTCCTAGTATTGATTGCTGTAAGGTTATTCGCTACGTACCCATCTTTTCCTTCCGGGTTGTTAATATTTTCGACTTTTTAAGCCAAAATATTCCTCAGTGACCAATCCCGCCCGTCAACCTTGTTGATTTTCCCGCTCCCGGGCTTTCGCCTCATCCCAATAGAGGTCCAATTCCTCGATGGCAGCGCGCGCCATCTCCCGGCCGTCGCGGCGGCAGCAGTCCTCCACATAGCGGAAGCGGCGGATGAACTTGTCGACAGTCCGCTGCAAGGCCTCCTCAGGATTTATCTGGAAAAAACGGCTCACATTGACGACGGCAAAGAGCAGATCGCCCAATTCGTCTCGAAGGCGCGCCGTGTCTCGGGCGGTGTCTCGGGTTTCCGCCAGCAGTTCTTCCCACTCTTCCCGCACCTTGTCCAGCGGCCCCTGTTCATCGGGCCAGTCGAAGCCGAACTGGGCCGCCTTTTTTTGCACCTTTTCGGCACGCAGCAATGACGGCATGGCCGTCGAGATCCGGTCGATCCCCGAAGGGCTCCGTGAAGGCTTGTCCCCTTTCTCTTTGGCCTTGATCGCCTCCCAGTTCACCAGCACCTCTTCGGAATTAGCGACCTTCGTGTCGGCGAAGACATGGGGGTGGCGGCGGACCATCTTCTCGGTGATCGTCTCGACGATCTCGTTGATCCGAAAGCGGCCTTCCCCTTCGGCGATCAGGCCGTGAAAAACGACCTGCAGGAGCACATCGCCCAGCTCTTCTTTCAGTTTGCTGTCGTCATTGAGATCGATGGCCTCCAGCACCTCATAGGCCTCCTCCAGGAGATAGGGCTTGAGGCTCCGATGGGTCTGCTCGCGGTCCCAGGGACAGCCGTCGGGAGCGAGCAGGCGACCCATCACCTGGACCAGCGGATCGAGCGGGTAGTCGCCTGTCTCAACCTGCTGCTGCGTTGTCGCTGCTGATTGTTCTTGCGCCTCAGCCGGCTTCCCCGACATCTCCAGCAGGGGTGGCACATAGACGCTGGTGAGGTGGTCAACCCAGTCGATCCGATCCAGTTCGTAGAGGGGGATCTCAGCGATCCGCTCCTCGCCGGCGACGCCGGCAGCGCGGATGACGGTGATCGGATATTCGTCGCCGTAAATCTCCATCAGGGTGAGCTTCACATCGGAGGCGACCCGTTGCGAGTAGACCTGGGTGATCACCGTTCCTCGCCGACCATCCAGGTCGTCCTCGGCCAGATCCAGGCCGTCAAGCACCGTCAACCCCCTGGCTGGATCGAAACCGAGCGCCGTATAGAGAACCTCCAGGAAGCTGACGCCGGGGATCACCTCAACAGGCCAGTTGCGTTGACGGGCCTCGTCGAGCAACAGCGCCACCGCTTTTTCTCCGACCCGGGGATGACCCGGAACGGCGAAGGTGATCGGTCCGGCCTCGGCTGCCTGGATCAATCGACAAGCGATCTCCCGGTAGAGGTCATCGAAGGAATCGGCCGACTCGTAGAAGGAATCGAAGCTCTCAAAGATAAAACCGGCTTCCTTCAGGAAAGGAACGGTAGGGTGAATGGCGGTGCGCAAAAAAAGCCGATCAGCCTGGCGCAGGGCTTCCCATCCTGCCCGCGTCAGGTGGCCCGGATCGCCGGCGCCCAGGCCAACAACGGTGATCGCCGGTGGATTCAAGCCCGCCCTTTTGTCTTGCCTCACGCCTTTGTCTTGTATTACGCTGTTGTCTTGTATGCCCTTTGCATCTTGTCCCATGGTTTTTTCCTGCATCATGATTTCTTCCCGCATCTCTTTTATTTTCTTCTAAGGTCAGCGCCTTATGCCGGGAGCCCTAAGCCCCCCAAAAACGGCGGTGCCAGGCGGCCAAACGGGGACCGACGCGCGGCAGCAAAGCCAAGTCCCGCGCTTGGATGCCACCGATGGCCAGCATCGTCAGGCCGTAGATCACCCCGGCCGTCGCCACTGACAGGCCCAAGCCGGCCCAGTCGCCGGCGAGAGACATCAGAAAAGGCGCGCCAGAAATGGCATATCCCGCCATCATTGTAGCAGCGAGGGCCGGTTTCAGCAAGGCAGCGCCCCAGGGAAAGGCAAAACCGCCGCGCCAGCCGATATAGGCGAGCACGAGCAACGCCGAGAGCAAGTAAGCGCCGTTCGAGCCAACGGCCGCTCCGATGAGGCCCCAACGAGGCAGCAGAAAGAGGTTGCCGGCCACCTTCAAGGCGGCACCCAGTGCGAGGGCCAGCATGGGAAAGGCCGTCCGGCCCATCCCTTGCAATCCCGCCGACGCCACCTGGTAAAAGGCCGTCGGAATGATTGTCGGCGCCAGCCAGAGCAGCGGCTCCGTCGCGCCAGGCGCATGAAAGAGCAGGTCGCAGATCGGCCTGGCTAATGCGGCCATCCCGAAGGCCGCCGGCCAAGCGAGCATGCTGGAAAGGCGCAAGGCCGACTGATACCGCTCGTTCGCGACCTGGCCGCGGCCGTCCTTCCAGGCGCTGGCGACGGCCGGAACCAGGCTGGCGCTCACGGCGCTGGTGACGATGACGGGAAAACCGACAAGGGCCGCCGCCATGCCGGAAAACTCTCCGAAGAGCGCCGCCGCCTGGGAAGGGGAAAAGCCGGCCGACTGCAACCCTCTGGGGATCAGCGCCGCATCGACCGTTTGCATCAGGGGAATCACGAGTCCGCCGAGGGAGATGGGCAGCGACAGGACGAGAAGAGACTTCCACATGGTCAGCAGGTCCGCGCCGCCCCCGAAAGCGCGCCGAAAAGCGCCACCACGAGGGCCTGCAACACCGCCAACGGTCGCGCCGCCTCCGAAACTGCCCCTGAACCCGTCCAGGACAGCCGCCGCTTCCGCCCGCCCCGCCCCATAGGCCCCTTTATGTACCTTCCGCCGCCAGGAATAAAAAAAAAGCCACAGCACGGCTAACCCGCCCATCCCGCCGGCAACTGCGCCGGAAGTCGCTCCGGCGGCGCCCATGTCGACGCCATAGCGGACCCACAGGCCGCTCACGGCGAGAATGGCGCCCACCCGCACGATCTGTTCAACCACCTGGGAGAGGGCCGTCGGCGCCATCTGCCGGTAACCCTGAAAAAAACCGCGAAAAGCGGCCATCGAGGCAGTCAGCAATACGGCCGGCGCGATCGCCCAGAGAGAATACAGGGCCCGGCTGTCTTTCAGCACCAGTTCGGCAATCTTCTCGGCGCTAAAAAACAACAGCAGGGTGGCGCCAAAACCCAGCACGAGCAGCAGCCAGAAGGAAGCGAGGAAAAACCGGTAAGCGCCCCGGTGGTCGCCCCGGCTGGCCCGTTCCGCCACCAGCACGGAGATAGCGACAGGCAGGCCGGCCGTCGCCAGGCTCAGGGCTACCGTATAGACAGGGTAGACCATCTGGTACAGCCCGACGCCTTCGGAACCGAGGATCCGGGCCAAGGGGATGCGATAAAAGGCCCCGAGAAACTTGCTGACGATCCCGGCGCCGGTCAGCCAGAGCGCGCCGGTCAGCAAACGTTGACCGCCGGAAGTCCACCACGTCGTCATGGCGCCACCCTCCAAGCGCGACAAAGCATAACCGAACGGTTATGCTTTGGTAGTATCATTGTTCCATCTGTTTGGCGAGGAAACCGGCCGCCGTTTCCGCCAGTTTGATCTCCATGTCACCCATTTTGACATTGGGATCCTTGGAAGCCAGAATAACGGCGCCGATGGGGTCTCCCTCGGCAATGATCGGCGCTATAACTTCAGCAGAAAACTTACAATCGACATCCTCTTCCGTCGACGGGCAACCTTTGCAGTGGCTGTGCTCGCCCGGTTTCTGAATCAAAATGGCCTTCCGCTCTTCCATCACCCGTTCGACAGCGGGGCCGATGGGTTTGCCCAAAAACTCTTTCTTCGGGGCTCCTGCTACGGCGATGATGTTGTCCCGGTCAGCGATGCAGGCGATATGACCTGTGGCCTCGCTCAAGGAGTCCGCATATTCCTTTGCAAAGTCCCCTAATTCGCCGATGGGCGAATATTTTTTCAGGATGACCTCCCCTTCGCGATCCACAAAGATCTCGAGGGGATCTCCTTCCCGAATGCGCAGCGTTCTCCGGATCTCCTTGGGGATCACCACGCGTCCGAGATCATCGATTCGCCGTACGATGCCCGTTGCTTTCATCCCTTCACCATCCCTCCTTTGTGGGCCGTGACTTCGGGGTTCCGGTTCAGTGATAGTATATATCCGACGAGAAGGGGTTATTCATTTTTTTCCATCCATTGAAAAATGCAATCCCCGTACCAGCGGCGGTCCGGGGATTGCATTCCATCAACTTGAGGATTGGATCGAGGGACTATTTGCCGGGCTGGGCGGCGCCCTCCGGCGCAGCCGAGGACCCTTGCGGGGCTTGTTGCGGCGTCTGTTGCGTCGCCGGCGGTTCGGGCAGCTTCCGCTCGATTTTGGCCTGGGCCTTCACATCGGCGTACCAGGACTCAAAGCGCTCCTGTTTCCGCTCAGCGCCCAAGTCGACGCGGATCTGGTCCTTCACCTCGTCAAAGGTCTGCTGGTGGGCTTCCTTGATGTCCTCGACGCGAATCACATGATAGCCGAAGTTGCTCTTGACCGGCGTCCGCGAGTACTCGCCTTTTTTCAAGGCGAAGGCAGCGTCAGAAAACTCCTTGACCATATCTTCCGCCTGAAAATAGCCCAGGTCGCCTTTGTTCTGGGCGGAACCTTGATCAATCGACTTCTGGGCGGCCAACTGGCCGAAATCAGCGCCCTTGCCCAGTTCGGAAATAATCGTTTTCGCCTCATCCTCCGTCTTCACGAGGATATGAGAAGCTTTTACCTGCCGATTCTGTTTGAATTTATCGGGGTTGTCCCGGTAGTGTTTTTCCACGTCGGCGTCGGCGATCTGAATATCGGCGGTAACGGCGTCATAGAGACCGTTGAAGACGAGCCGGGTGCGGATGATGTCGCGCAGTTCGGCCTCGGTCAGTTGATACTGTTTGAGTGCCTCTTGAAATTCGGTGTCAGAGGGGAATTGCTTCTTCTCATTCGCCAGTTCCGTCTCGACCTGCCCGTCGGACACGTCGATGTTCCGCTTCTTCGCTTCCTGCATGAAGAGCTTTTCATCGATCATCCGCTCCAGTTCCTGCCGTTCCATACCGGCGATGATCTCATTCGCATTGGCGCCGGCGGAGCGGGTGATCTCCTCTTTGTACCGGTTGACACGCTTGTCCAGGTCCGTACGGGAGATGGTCTCGCCGTTCACTGATCCCACCACGTTGCCGCCTCCGCATCCAGCCAGCGGCAGCAACAGCGCCCCCAGGAGCGCGATGACGATCGTTTTCATGATTTTATTCAAAATGTCACGGCCTCCTATTTTCGTATACGCCGATTATACCACCGGCTCTCCTCCCCCGGCAAGCAAAGAGGGACACCGATGATTTCCAGGTCCCCATTGCCTATTTGCGCCCCATGGGAGGCAAGTTGGGGGTCGTGACGTTTGCGCCGCCGGCGATGATCGCCAGAGCGTTGTCGAGCAGGCGAAGTAGCTCCCTCGACTTGAGGCGGACCGGCTTGATCCGGATCTCAAAACCGCCGGCAGCGGAGAAGTTGACCTTGCGACCGAGGTGCTGGACGAGAGCCGATATGGCTTTGGCCTCCACCTTGGCATGGGGAAAGAAGCGGATGCGCAGTTCCTCTTTTTCCTGCTGCACCGCCGAGACGCCGGCCTGCTGGCCATAGGCCTTGATTCGGCTGAGCCGGACCAGGTTCTCCACCGGTTCGGGGAGGTCGCCGAAGCGGTCTTCCATCTCCTCTTCCAGCGCTGCCACCTGTTCGACCGTCTTCGCCGCCAACAACCGCTTATAGAACTGGACCTTGGACGACGAATCGGCCATGTAACTGTCGGGGATAAAGGCGTCGACCTGGATCTCGACAAAGGTCTCCGGCGCCTCTTCCGGCTTGGCGCCCTTCAACTCCTGGATGGCTTCCTCCAAGAGGCGGCAGTAGAGATCAAAGCCGACGGAGGCCATCTGGCCGTGCTGCTCCGGACCGAGCAGGTTGCCAACGCCGCGGATCTCCAAATCGCGCATGGCGATCTTAAAACCGGAGCCGAGTTCCGTAAACTCCCGGATGGCGTGAAGCCGCTTCTCGGCCACCTCGGTGAGCACCTTGTCCTTGCGGTAGGTGAAAAAGGCATAAGCCAGCCGGTTCGATCGGCCGACGCGGCCGCGAAGCTGGTACAACTGGGAAAGACCCATCAGATCGGCGCCGTCGACAATGAGCGTGTTGACGTTGGGGATGTCGAGGCCCGTCTCGATGATGGTCGTGCAGACGAGGATGTCGTACTCGCCTTCGAGGAAGTCGAGCATCACCTGTTCCAACTGGTCCTCGCGCATCTTGCCGTGGCCGACGACGATGCGGGCGTCAGGGACAAGCACAGCCAGATCGCGGGCGATACGATCAAGATCCTCGATCCGGTTGCGGACATAATAGACCTGGCCGCCCCGGTTCAGTTCGCGGCGAACGGCCTCGCGGATCAGTTCCGCGTTGTATTCGACCACATAGGTCTGGACAGGATAGCGGTCCTCAGGCGGCGTCTCGATGATCGACATGTCCCGCAGTCCCACGAGGGACATATGCAGGGTCCGCGGGATCGGCGTCGCCGACAGGGTGAGCACGTCCACATTTTCTTTGAGGTGCTTGATCTTCTCCTTGTGGGCGACGCCGAAGCGCTGCTCCTCGTCGATGATCAGCAAGCCCAGGTCCTTGAAGGCCACGTCATTAGAGACAAGCCGGTGGGTGCCGATGACGATGTCCATCTCGCCCGATTTGAGCCCCTCCAGGGAGGCCTTCTGTTCCTTGGGCGAGCGGAAGCGCGAGAGCACGTCGACCCGGACAGGGTAGCCGCTGAAGCGCTCCCGGAAGGTGTTGTAGTGCTGCTGGGCCAGGATGGTCGTCGGCACCAGAATGGCCACCTGTTTGCCGTCCTGGACAGCCTTGAAGGCGGCCCGGATGGCCACCTCCGTCTTGCCGTAGCCCACATCGCCGCAGAGCAGCCGGTCCATGGCTTTCGCCTTTTCCATATCCGTCTTGACCTCGGCGATGGAACGGACCTGATCGGGCGTCTCCTCGTAAGGGAAGGCTTCCTCGAACTCCTTCTGCCAGAGCGTGTCCGGCGTATAGGCGAAGCCGGGCTTGCTCTCGCGCGCGGCGTAGAGTTTGAGCAAGTCGCCAGCCAACTCGCGGACCGAGTCCTTGACCCGCTGCTTGACCTTCTGCCACTCATTGCCGCCGAGCCGGTAGAGCTTGGGCGCCACACCTTCGGCGCCGACGTACTTCTGGATCAGGTGCACCTGATCAGTCGGCACATAGAGGCGGTCCTCGCCAGCGTAGCGGATGACGAGGTAGTCCTTTTGGACGCCGCCCACGTCCAATTTTTCTACGCCCATGTAGCGGCCGATGCCGTGGTTGACATGGACCACATAATCGCCCAAAGACAGGTCGACGAAGGTGTCGATTTTCTGGCCTTCCCGGGCCGACTTGCGCGGCTTGCGGGGCCGTTTATCGCGGCCAAAGATCTCAAAATCGGTGATCACGGCCAGCCGAGCCTGCACCAGTTCGAAGCCGGCTTCCAACTGCCCCACGCCGACCGTGACTGTGCCGGGTTGCAGTTCGGCGTCGATGCCGGGAACAGCTTGCGCTTCAACGCCGTAATCGCGCAAGGCGTCGCGGATGCGATCGCGGCGAACCGCCGAGGCCGCCAGGATCAGAACGGCCGTCTTGCGCTTTTTATAGGCCTTCAACTCCTCAGCCAGCATGTCGAGCTTGCCCAGGAAGGGATGCATCTGCTTGGCGCTGAACTGGATCGTGTCCTCGACAGTCACCCGTTCGATTTTTTTGGCCAGCAAGGCCAGGTGAATGACCGTGTTGCCGGCCAATTCCCCCATCAGGTCGCTGTAGTGGACATAGACGCTGCGCTGGGCCGGCAATACGCTGCCTGCTTCGAGCAGGTGGACAAAGGTCTCCGAGATCTCCTGCTCCTTAGCCTCGGCCGACTCTTTCAGGCGCATCGGCTCATCCCAAAAAACGATCGTCTCCGGGTGCAGGTAACCGAGCAAGGTGACCTGTTCGGGATAAAAAAAGTTCTGGAACTGCTCCAGTCCTTCCACCCAGATGCCTTCGTCGAGTTGTTCCAGATAGCTGCCGATCTTCGCTTGCAAGCGGGCCGCCGCTTCCTGGCAATCGGACTTGAGCAATCGTTCCCGCGCCGTCGCCGCTTCCTTCTCCAATAACCGCCGGCCCTGTTCCAGTGTCTCCGGAGCTAACAGCATTTCCCGGGCCGGACCGGCGGCGTAGCGGTGTTGCTTTTCCTTAGAACGCTGCGTCTCCAGGTCAAAGAGGCGGATGGAGTCGATCTCGTCGTCGAAAAACTCGATCCGCGCCGGTTCGCTCTGGGTGAGGGGATAGATGTCCAGGATCCCCCCACGGAGGGAGTACTGGCCCGGCGCTTCCACCATCGGCGTCCGCTGATAGCCGAGAAAGTGGAGCCGCTCCTGGATCTGGCTCAGTTCCAACCGGCTGCCGACGGTGAACTCCAAGTCCCCCTGGGCCATCACAGCAGGGGGAACGAGCTTTTTCATCAGGGCATCGATGGTGGTCACCACCGTCACCGGCTCCTTGCGGGCCAAACGGGAGAGCACAACGAGGCGATGAGCCAGCAACTCGTGGCTGGAGGTGAGCACTTCATAGGGCATCACCTCCGTTGCCGGGAACGAGAGAACCTCCTCCTCCGGCAGCAGCGACTGCACGTCCTCGGCGATCCGGCGGGCTTGCTGGATCGAATGGGTGACGATGCACAAGGGCTGGCCCGAACGGCGGGCCAAGGTGGCCATCAGCGCCGTGCGCTGGCTGGCGGCAAGGCCAAAGACCGCCTGCTGGCGTCTTCCTCGCTTCCAGTTGGACCACAGGTGCTGAAACTCCGTTGTCTGCGCGATATATTCAAAAAGGTTGCCAACAGGCGCCTTTTCGGCCATGGTCTCTACTCCTCTCGTCTCCTCCAGGCCGCTTTTTGGGCAGAAAAAAGGCTCCACCCGCCTCCCAAGCCCGGAGGAAACGGCTGAATTCGTACTCATTATATTGTTGCCCTACTTTCCAGGTCAAGAAAAGGATGTTTCAACGAAAATGGAAATCGGTTACAATGAGATGCAGAACATGACAAGGACAGAAAAGCGACGAGGAGGTGCCCCCCATGCCCCTCGAACCGGAAACATACAAAAGTCTTCTGGCGGAGACCCACAAGCTGCTGGAAAAGCTTGACGCCCACGACCGTCCCAGCCTCCAGCACACCCAGGACGTGGCCAAGGTTGTCCGTGGTTTTTTGGCCCATCTCAACCTCACCAGGGATCAGACGCAACCGATTATCCTGGCGGCGCTGCTGCACGACATCGGCAAGCTGCGCGTCGCCTCTGACATCCTGCAAAAGCCGCACGGCATTGACCCCATCGAACAGATCCTGATCCAGGTCCACAGCGCCCACGGCGAGTCGATCGTCCGGGAGACAGGCCTCTTCCCGCCCGAGGTGGCCAAAATGATCGGCCAGCACCATGAGCACTTTGACGGCTCCGGCTACCCAGTCGGCCTCAAGGGGGAGACGATCCTCTATGGCGCCCGCATCATCGGGATCTGTGACACCTTCGCCATGGCCCAGGAGGACCGGGTCACCCAGAAGGGGCGCACCTTCGCTGAGGCGACCGATTATGTGAAAAGCCGGGAGCGGTGGTTCGACCCTGCGATTCTCAACGCTTTTATGGCCTATACTGCAGGTCTCGCAGCTACAGGTTCCGGGCCAGCAGCAGCGCGCTGAAGACCATGAACAACGCTGACAGGCGGTTGATGGCTCGCTGCAAGGCGATCCCCTTCGGCGATGCGCCGACACGGCGACCGGCCAGCATAAGAAAGAAGAACCAGATCCAGGAGATGACGATGCAGGAAAGGGTAAAAGCCATTTTTTCGGCTTGATCAACATAAGCGACCGATCCCGTTCCAATGACACCGATCGTGTCCATGATGGCATGGGGGTTGAGCAGCGACACGGACATGGCGAAGAGGACTTGGCGGCCTGGCGTCCACTGGCCGGCGTCACTCGTCCGATTGGCGTCGTTGCCTTGGTCGGCGCCGTCCCCATCGCCAGCGCTCCTGCCCGCATGGTCGGCAGTTCCAGAAGGCTCGCTCCGCCAGGTCTGCCAGGCCATGTAAATCAAAAACAGGATCCCACCCAGGATCAACACCCGTTTCAACTCCTCCGCCTCAAACAGAAGCAGCGACACGCCCCCTACGGCGAGCAGGATCATCAGCGTGTCGCAAAGGGCGGCCGTGATTACTGCGGGAAGGGCGCCAGTCAAGGTTCGGTGGTAGATCCCCTGATTAAATATGAAGACATTCTGAACGCCCAGGGGAAGGATCAAGCCCAGGGCAAGAACGAAGCCGTGAAAAAAGGCCTGTAACAAAAAAGCCCCTCCCAGAACACGCGACTTTGCCTAGGGGAGAACCGTCAAAAATGGAGATTGCCCGCCTCGCCGGACGGGATGTCATCCTCTCCGCCCGTGTCGGCGCCCACAACTACAACCTTGATGACGCTGGCTCTGACGAGGATTGGAAGCACCTCGTCCTGCCGAACTTCGACGACCTCTACAGCAAAAGCGCCTTCGCGGCGGCCGAAACATCGCCCGCCTGCGACTACACCGCGCACGACCTGCGCCGTTTTGCCGAGCTGGTCCGAAAAGGCAACCCTTATTTCTTGGAAATCCTCTTCAGCCGGCAATGGCGGTGCCATGACCGCCATGCCGCCTTCGGCCAGGCGCTCGCCGCCCGCCGCGACCGCCTGGCGGCGATGAACCGGACAGGGCTTTATCGGCATTGCCTTGGAACGGCGAAAGAAAAGATGCGCACCCTCCGCAAAGGCACCGAAACGACCTTGCCGCTGGTGCAACAGTTCGGCTATGACACGAAAGAAGCGCTGCACGCCTTCCGGCTCCTCGACCTGCTGAAGCGCTACGCCGGCTCCGGTTGGGATTTCGCCGCCGCCCTATGGTATGACGGCGAATCGCGCCAACAGATGCTGGCGATCAAAGGAGGCGGCGTCGATAACCACCGGATCGAAGCGGTGCTGGCGGAAAAATTCCGAGAAACCGAAGCGCTCGCTTCCTGCTACCATGAGGCCCCTTTAGACACCGAGGCAGCCGACTGGTTGGAACAGGCTGTCCGACGGGAAGTTCGCCTGGCCTTAGCGGAAGAACTGCGCAGCTAACAGGGAGATGGAACACCGTCCGGCCTTTGAACCGGCTGTCAATGCCGCTCTCCCCCTGAGCTGGCGATGGTGCTACCCCACCGGCGACTCGCCCTGTTTTCTGCCAGCGCCTTTCTGCCCTTTCTCACCAGCGTTGAAGCGGTTCATCACCTCGATGATGCCCTTGTTCACCCAGAGGGCGGCCGCCTCCCGTCCCTGGTCGAGCATCGCGAGGACGGTCTCGCGCTCCTCCTCGGTAAAGCTCTCCAGCACATGGGCGGCAGCGGGACGAGGGCCGGACGGACGGCCGATGCCCATCTTCAGCCGTGGAAAGTCCTCCGTTCCCAGCAGGCCGATGATCGATTTCATCCCGTTGTGGCCGCCGCTGCTGCCCTTCGCGCGGGCGCGCAGCTTGCCGAAATTCAGGTCCATGTCGTCATAGATCACCAGGATGTCCTCAGGCTGCAGTTTATAGAAGACGGCCATGGCCGCAACGGACTGGCCGCTCAAATTCATGTAGGTCTGCGGTTTGAGCAGGAGCACCTTCTCTCCGTTGACGCGAGCCTCGCTGCACAGCCCCTGAAACTTGTCCCGGAATCCGTCGGCGCCCCACGCTTCGGCCAGCCGGTCTACGACCATAAAGCCGATGTTGTGGCGCGTTCGTGCGTATTGCAGGCCGGGGTTGCCCAAACCGACAATCGCTTTCACCTGTCAATCTCCCCTTTCCCTCCTATTCTTCGCGGTTGCGGGGGAGTATCCCTTTTTCGGAAGCGATTTGCGGCCTTGCTAACCTTGATTCATACCCCTTCGCATAGAGAAGCCACCTGCTGTTGTCAGGTGGCTTCTCTTCTTTGGCCATCGCGTTTGACCGGGAAAAGACTATGCCTCGGCTTTTTCCCCATTGCCATTGCCGTTCGTCTTCCCATGTCCATTGCCATTGGCCTTGCCGTTGGCGCCCTTGTCGCCGTTCTCCTCCTGCACAGGCGCCGACTCAGCCGGTTCCAGCACAGCCCGGGGAACGATGATGGAAAGGATGACCTGATCCCCTTCGGAGATGATCTCGATCCCGTCAGGCGCGACGATGTCGGCGACGGTCATCTTGTCATGCAGTTCCAGATGGGAAATATCGAGGTCGAAGCGGGGCGGCAGCTTCGACGGCAACCCCTCCACCGCTACGGTGCGCAAGCCGTGCTGGATGATGCCGCCGGCCTTGACGCCCGCCGGGGTCCCCATGAGATGGATGGGGATCTCGGCGTGGACCGGCTTGTTCATGTCCACAAGCTGGAAGTCGACATGGTTGGGCGTCTGGGCCACCGGATCGCGCTGCATCTCCTTCAGCATCACCTTGTGCCGGTCGTCGGTCCCCTCGACCTG
This sequence comes from Heliomicrobium sulfidophilum, assembly GCF_057715735.1. Classification (NCBI taxonomy): domain Bacteria; kingdom Bacillati; phylum Bacillota; class Clostridia; order Eubacteriales; family Heliobacteriaceae; genus Heliomicrobium; species Heliomicrobium sulfidophilum. Next base: position 1,464,843 of record NZ_JBVTZZ010000005.1, on the reverse strand, counting down.
CAGATCGAGGATGGCGCTGGCACTTCCCATCGCCTTCAAGAGGCCGGACAGTTCCTTGGCGTTGACCGAAATGAGCATGTCTGCCTTGTCTTTTCCGTAGACGACGGCTGGCAACAATCCGCGCTTGCGCAGTTCATTGATATACCCCCGCGAACCTTTCTCCCGCCGGATCGCTCGCAATTCTCCCAATGGCATGTTTGGCCCTCCTGGTTTCTATTTCAAAATGCTTCCATCTAAAGTATGACCAGGAGACAGGCATAAAATCCACGCCAGTCATGCCCCTACCGAGACAAGCATACATTGATGCAGAGAATACTATGAAAAGGGGGCTCCCACCGCATGCTTGCCAGCAAGAGCTTATTGACCCGGCCCATCGTCAGCCTTGACGAGGGTCAAAAACTGGGAACCGTTCGCGGATTGGTCGTCGACCCCGAGGCCTTGGAAGTGGTCGCATTGCAGGTGGACCAGAAGGGCCTCTTCCGCGAACAGAAGATCATCCCCTATACGAAGGTGCATTCCATCGGCGACGACGCCATCGTCATCGACCGCTCCAGCCAAGTCCAGCGGGCCACCAACCTGCCTCACCTGTTCGAACTGATCAAATCAAAAACGGTGATCATCGGCAGCAAGGTCCTCACCACCTTCGGCCAAAAGATCGGCGCCGTCGAGGAGTACTACTTCGATCGCCGCACAGGGAAACTCTTGACCATCGAGATCCGCGGCCATTTCGGCGAAGGCTGGTTCAACAACCGGGCGCTCCTGCCGGCCACGGCCATCCGCACCATCAGCCCCGTCATGGTCCTCGTCTACGAAGACGCCCTCGACCAGTTGACCCCTGTGGAAAGCGCCTTTGAGGGGACCGTCAAAAAGGTGGGCGAGCAGACGGAACGGCTCTGGACTTCCACCGTCAGCCTGAGCAAGGAGTGGGGAAACGCCATCGGGCGGGCCATCGGCCTCGATGACCGGAAAAAGGGGCAAGTCGACGATGAACCTGAACTGAGTCCCTGGAAAGCGCCAGACTATGCCGGCCCGGCGCAGCCCGCTTCCCCGGCTTCATCCGCCCCGGTCGCTGATGCAACCGTTACGACTGATGCTCCGGCTGTTGCCTCTGCACCCGAAACTGCCGCCGCCGCAAGCTCCCCCACATCGCCAATATCCCCCGCCATGCTCGCTGCTCCAGCCGCGCTGGTCGCTACGGCGCAAGCGGAGCAAGCCTCCAAAATGGTCTCCCTTCCATCACCAGATGAGCCGGCGCCGTCCGCCTCGGCGACAGAGACTACTCATGCCGTCTTTCCGATTCATAGGGATACGCCGATTGACCTAGACCTGACTCCAACTTCCGTAGAGACCACTCCCCTTAGCCAGGCGGCTGATCGGACCGCGGCTTCCAGCATCAACCCCTCGGAGGCTCCACCGGAGCTCGCTGCTCCGGCCCATGAGCAGCCATACGATTCGCCGGCAGCCCGGGAAGCGGCCGCAGCCTCCGACTTCACCGCTCCCCCGTCACCCGCCTCGGATGCGGATCTGGCAATGTCGATTCGATCGAACGACGAGATCAAAAAGAACGGTTAACCCGTGAAAAAAGCGAGCGAGCCGGGAAGTGGCTTCGCTCGCTTTTTCTCTATGTTTCGCTTCGCTAATACCCCCAGTCATGAATCAGCCAGGGGCTATCCTTTGTCTCTTTGGCCAGAATATAGTCCCAAGCGTTTTCCTGGTTCCCTTCTTGGAAGCGCACATAGAGGCACATCGTCTGATAGGGATCTTTTCCGTAAACGTCCCGGTAGCTGCCGGGAGGCAAGTCGTTGAAGGTAAATCTGCCCGGATACTTGATAGACAGGAGTTCTGGCGTCCATTTGTCTATGTTGCCTGCATTAAACAGCCCTTTTTTGTATTTGCCAAGCGTTTCGTTGGCAGCAGTGATGTCGCCGTCCTGCCGCGCGTGAAAGAGCCGCTCAATCACCCTTTTTCCTTCCTCGATATCCTGTTGGGTGACCTTTCTCCCTGCTTCTGCCCACTTTATCCCCTCTAGCGCCTGCAGGCCTTCCGTTCCAACACAGTACAGTTTCTGCTCAACGCCGCCCTGGGGAAGGCTACTGTTCTCCACAACAATGACCTTATCACCGGAGGGGGATAGGGCAAAGGAATCAATCATGCGGAATACAGGGCTGATCGGCTTCGTTGCGCCTGTTTTCAGGTCCATCAGGGCCAGTTGGGGCAAGTAGTTTCCAGGCTCGCCCGGCTGTAAAATCCCTGAATAGATGAGTTGCTCGTCATTTTTGCCCAACCGGGGCTCCCGCTTATCGCCCTTGTCATCGACCGTTTTGAGCTGCTGCTTCACCGTGTCGACCAAATAGGCGACCGGCTCGCCGACCACATGCCTTCCACAAAGGATTCCTACACTGTCCTTCAGCCAATAGGCGTAGGAGAGGTCGTTTACCTCAAAAAACTGCGCCCCGGATCCGTCAGGCTTGATGATTCCGACACCGCCATTGCCTTCGTATTCAGCCATCCAGTAGAGGATTTTTTGATCGTCGTAAGACCACCTGGGATATACGGGCGCTTCCAGCCGCATCCCCGGCCCCCGGTTTGGCACACGCCGCCATTGGCCCCGTTCGTCTTCTGCCCATTCCTTGCGTTCCAACAGCAATCGCGGCTGCTGAAACTTCACATCCGAAACGTAGAGGCCCTCTTTTCCGATATAACAGACCTGGTCTTCGTTGTATGAGATGTCTGGTTGAGTGACCCCCTTGGGAAGGGGGATCTCCTGATGAATCGAGGGGTCCTCTGTATTGATCAGGAGTATTTTTTCTGCGGTGAATAGAGCCGTCCGTTTTTCATTGAGCCTCTTAACGCGAAGGTCATCCCTCGACGTCTTTCCTTCGAACAGGAGCCATCGTTTATTGCTGCTTAGGTCAAAGGCAAAGACCTTGACGATATCGCTGTCCGCTTCCTGGATACCAAGGGCCAGTCTCTCCTCGCTCATCCATTCGGCAAGGAAGATATAATCGGTCGACTCTCTGGCAAAATCAATCTCGACGACAGGGTGCTTTCCTTGCTCCCCCATGACCGTCGCCGGCTGCCCTTGTCGATTCCCATCAACACCCGCGCCGGAATGATCCCCCTGCGCCCCTTTGGCCGTCGAGAGTCCGCATCCGGCCAACAACAGCGAAATTCCCATCATCAGCGATAGAACAGAAAAGGCGCCCCTTCTTCTCATAAAAAACCTCCGTCGATGCACTATTTGGATGTTGCAAATTATACCATATTGTCCACCAAATCCAAGAAAAAAGGACACTGCTTGCCCAAGCGAAGCAGTGTCCTTCATCGATCTTATCTTTATCGCGAATGATTAATCTTCCGTCCCGCCTCAGTCGAAGAGCTTGCTGACCGACAGGTCCTCGTGGATGCGGATGATCGCCTCACCGAGCAGCGGCGCGACAGACAGCACCTGGATCTTGTCGATCTGCTTTTCGGGGGGAAGTGGGATCGTGTTCGTCAGGATCATCTCTTTGATGGGCGAGTTCTGGATGCGCTCGATGGCCGGTCCCGACAGGACGCCATGGGTGGCGCAGGTGTAGACCTCGCGGGCGCCCCGCTCCAAGAGGGCCTTGGCGCCGTTGACGATGGTGCCGGCGGTGTCGATGATATCGTCGGTGATGACGACAGTCTTGCCTTCGATATCGCCGATGACGTTCATGACCTCCGACACGTTCGGCTCAGGGCGGCGCTTGTCGATGATCGCCAGGGAGGCGCCGATGCGCTCGGCCAGATCGCGCGCCCGGGTGACGCCGCCCAGGTCCGGCGAAACGACGACGATGTCCTGCAACCCTTTGTTGAGGAAGTACTCGGCCAGGATCGGCACACCGGGCAGGTGGTCGACAGGGATATCGAAGAAACCCTGGATCTGACCGGCATGGAGGTCCATCGTGACGACGCGGCGGGCGCCGGCCGCCGTCAGGATATTGGCCACCAGTTTCGCTGAAATCGGCGCCCGGGCACGCACCTTCCGGTCCTGCCGGGCGTACCCATAATAAGGTAGGACGGCGGTGATCCGCCGGGCAGAGGCGCGGCGCAGCGCGTCAACCATGATCAGCAGTTCCATGATGTTTTCGTTGACGGGATAGCAGGTCGGCTGGACGACGAAGACATCAGCGCCGCGGACGCTTTCATCAATTTCCATCTGGATCTCGCCGTCACTGAAGCTCTTGACCTTGGCCGCCCCCACCTGGACGCCCAGATACTCGGCGATCTCTTCGGCCAGTGCTGGGTTAGCGTTTCCCGTGAAGATTTTTAACTTTTTATTGAAAAATGACATGTCGCACCTCCTGATGAGTTTGCCGTTCTCCGTGCAGTAAGCGTCACTGCGATGACGTATGCTTGCGGCCGTGAAAGTTCTCTTTGATCTTCATGGGGGAACGTTCCACCGCCAGCGCGCCGGCGGGCACATCCTTGGTGATGGTCGAGCCCGCCCCGATCAGCGCCTGGGCGCCGACGGTAACCGGCGCCACCAGGTTGGTGTTGGAACCGATAAAAGCCCCATCCTCAATGGTGGTGGCATGCTTATGTTTTCCGTCATAGTTGCAGGTGATCGTGCCGGCGCCGATGTTGACGCCTTCGCCGACAGTGGCGTCGCCGACGTAGCTGAGATGGGGCACCTTGGAACCCTTGCCGATAATCGACTTCTTGATCTCCACGAAGTCACCCACCTTGACCTCGTCGGCCAGGCATGTTCCCGGGCGCAAGTAGGCGAAGGGTCCAACAGCGCAGTCATCGCCGACCCGGCATTCGAGCACCACCGAGTTTTGGATCACTACATTGTTCCCGATCTGGCTGTCACATATCCGAGTCGCCGGTCCCAACCGGCAACCTTCGCCGATGACCGTCCCCCCTTCAATCATCACCTGGGGATGGATGATGGTGTCAGCTCCAATGACCGCCTTGGCGTTGAAAAAGACGGACGGGGGATCGATCAAAGTCACGCCGGCGTCCATCCACTTGCGGCGCAACCGGTCCTGTAAGACCGCCTCCGCTTCGGCAAGCTGCACCCGCGAGTTGATCCCAAGGATCTCCCTTTCATCCTGAAGGGTGTAGGCGGCCACAACACCACCCCGTTGGCGGAAGATGGCCAGCACATCGGTCAGGTAGTATTCACCCTGGGCATTGGCCGGGGTGATCGCATCAAGGGCGGCGAAGAGGGCCGCCCGGTCAAAGCAATAGGTTCCTGCGTTGATCTCCCGGATCGCTTTTTGTGTCTCGTCGGCGTCTTTTTCCTCGACGATGGCCGTCACATGTCCAGCGTCATCCCGCAGTATCCGTCCATACCCCTTGGGGTCGCTGATCCAGGCCGTGAGCACTGTACCCATGGCGCCCGCCTGTTCGTGGGCTTCCCAGAGGGCCGACAGCGTGGCGCCAGTCAGCAGCGGCGTGTCGCCGCAGAGAACCATCACCGTCTCCACCTCATCGGAAACCTCGGGCCGGGCCATCATGACGGCGTGACCGGTCCCCAACTGCTCCTGTTGCCAGGCGTAGCGCACCTGGTCCCCCAGGCGCTGCTGCACCGCCTCTCCGCCATGACCGATGACGACGACTGGCTGCGAAACACCGCAGTCAGCGAGGGCATCGAGGACATGACAAATCATCGGCTGGCCGGCAACCTCATGAAGCACTTTCGGCTGGCGGGATTTCATGCGGGTCCCTTTCCCCGCAGCCAGGACGACAGCCGTCCGCTTATGCATTGATTGCGCCTCCTGTTATGGCTTGCGTCTCTACCATTCCATGCTCTCACAAGAATATGCAAAAGCCGAAAGTCCCCGTCTACTATTCCACATCGAGGGGCCGTTTCCTCTCATGTCACTTAAAAATCTTGTCGACGAGGTGAACAACGTGGACCTGCTCGTCCTCCACCCCAACCGGTTGTCGGCACGGCGGCTGGCCGACGCGCTGGGCTGCCGGCATTCCGTCGACTGCCCTGCTCCGCCGCCAGAAGGCTTGATCCGCTTTGGCGCCGCCAAGGGGGTGGAGGGGCGCCGGTTCACCGTCAACCCGCGCGCCGCCATCATCGCGTTGCGCGAACCGGCAGCGCTCTTTCGGCTCCATCGCCTCCCCTACGGGAGCAAGAAAGGGATCGGGCGATCGCTGACCCTGCACGTCGTCGACGGCCAGGTGATCGCCCTTCAGTCCCGGGACACCTTTTCGAAGCTGGAGCGGCAAAAATGCCTAGGCATGGCGTTGCGGGCGCTCTACCTGTCGGGCGCCGACTTCGGCGCCGTCGATCTGGCCGTGCCGGTGCGCGGCCAACCGCGGGTGACCAAGGTGACGACGGCGCCGCTGCTCACGTCGGAGTTGGCCGCCACCTACGCCCGGGCGATCATGCCGTTGATCGAGCGGAAGCGAGCCAGGCCATCGTCAGAGTCGGCAGCGTCGGGGGAATGGGCGGCCCGGGTGATGGCACCCGCAACAGGCTTTTCCGGTGGAGATGATGGCAACCAGGCAAGGGGGGCTGGCCATTCCATAGAAGCGCCCGCCCCCGTCATGCTTGGCGCCGATCCCGAATTCATGTTCAAACACACCCAGTCCGGCAAGCTCGTTCCAGCCAACCGGTTTTTCCAAACCGAGGGACCGATCGGCTGTGACCGGCGCAAAGCCATCGCCGAGATCCGGCCCGATCCGAAGACCCATGCCCGCGACCTGACCCAGGCCATCGGCGCCCTCCTCGCCGGAGTGGCCAATAAGGTGCGCAAAAAGCCGGTGCGCATGCTGGCGGGGGCGATGCCCTTTTCCCAGTTCCCCATCGGCGGTCACATCCATTTCGGCGGGATTTCGCTCACCTTTCCCATCCTGCGCGCCCTGGACAATTACCTGCTGATCCCGCTCTTTCTCGTCGAACGGGGTGATGCGGCGATCCGGCGGCGCAAGTATTACGGTTATATCGGCGACGTGCGTCTCAAGGGGCCGGGCCGTTTCGAGTACCGCTCCCCTTCCAGTTGGCTCGTCTCGCCGGCGATCACCCTGGCCACACTGAGCCTCGCAAAGCTGATCGTCGAACAATCCCTACACTTGCGGCGAGACCTCTTCTCTGACCGCGCTGCCATCCGAGCCTTCTATGACGGCGACAAGGACTACTTCCGCCACCGCGTCGCCTGGCTGCGTCAGGACCTGGAATCCCTCCCGGCTTACGCTGCCGTAGCCGCCGACATCCAGCCGCTGTGGCGAATGATCGACGAAGGCCGGGAATGGGACGACGAGACGGACCTGCGTCAGGTCTGGCAGATCGAATTGTAAAGGCACAGTTTCCCATTCGATGCATCAAAAACAGAAAGGCAAGCTGCATGACCCCCATCGGCGCGGGGAATCCAGGCATGAAAAAAGAGATGCACTTGGCATCTCTTTTGCTTATGTGGCCATGCGTCTATATTCAAGCAAAAAAATTATGCAATCGCACTGGCAACGGCGTCCTGATAGGCGTTTAGCACGGCAACGGAAATCTGCTCGCGCGCTTTCGCCGAGATCGGGTGGGCAATGTCGCGGTATTCCCCTTCCGGCGTCCGCCGGCTCGGCATGGCGACGAAGAGCCCCTTTTGTCCTTCAACCACTTTTACGTCATGGACGACAAAGGCGTTGTCGAAGGTGACGGAGACAATCGCTTTCATTTTACCTTCCAAGTTCACTTTTCTGACGCGGACATCGGTGATAGTCATGCTCTCACCACCTTCCCTAGCATAACCATGGCTATTCTCATTCTATATTCGACCTCTGACAGTTAATACCTTCTGCTCATGGAAAACTTTTTTTAATATTTTGTTTCTCTTTTGTTCAATCCTTTAACAAGCGTACGTCTATCCGGTTAGACATCGCGGATGCCGAACCCCCGCTCCTCCAGTTGCGCCTTCAACTGGCCGATATGGTCCTGATCCCTCGTCTCCAGGGCGACGACCACCTCCGCTTGGCTGAGAGACAAGCCGGGACGCAAGCGGTCATGAACGACGGTGATAATGTTGGCGCCGCCGCGGGCCACCTCGGCCAGGAGGCTTTGCAACGCGCCGGGCCGGTCGGGCAGGGTGGTTCGAAACTCCCAGCGGCGACCGCTCTCCACAAGGCCGTGTTCGATGATGCGGGCGATGGCCGAGATGTCGATGTTGCCGCCGGAGAGCAGCGCCGCCCAGCGCTCCCCACGCCGGCCGACGCGCCCCTCCAGGAGGGCGGCCAGACCGACAACGCCGGAACCCTCGACGACCAGTTTCGATCGTTCCAGCATGAGGGTCACGGCCTTAGCGATGGATTCATCGTTGACGGTGACGATCTCGTCGACCAACCGTTCAATCAGGTCGAAGGTCAGGTTGCCTGGGCAGGAGACGGCGATGCCGTCGGCGATGGTGGCCTTGCAGGCGACGACGGTGTGGGAATGGCGTTCCTTCGATAAGGCCATGGCCGGCGCCGACTCGGCCTGAACGCCGACGATGCGAACCTGAGGCGCCAGGCTCTTGACGGCCAGGGCCAGGCCACCGGCGAGGCCGCCGCCACCGATGGGGAGCACGATGCCGTCAAAGCGGCCGGCCAGTTGCATCTGTTCGAGCATCTCGATCCCCAATGTCCCCTGACCGGCGATGACCTGGGGATCATCGAAGGCGTGGACGAAGACGGCGCCGGTCTGTTCCTTCAACTCTTGGGCGTGGTTATAGGCTTCATCGTAAAAATCGCCGTGGAGGATGACCTGGGCGCCGTAGTCGCGAGTGGCCTCCACCTTGGCGAGGGGCGCCCCCTTGGGCATGACAATCGTCGCCGGAACGCCGATCAGCGAGGCCCCAAGAGCTACCCCCTGCGCATGGTTACCGGCTGACGCGGCGATGACCCCGCGCACCCGTTCCGTTTCCGTCAAGCTGAGGATCTTGTTCATCGCGCCTCGGATCTTAAAAGAGCCCGTCCGCTGCAGGTTCTCACACTTCAGCCAGATATCGCGCCCGCTGAGGCGGCTGAAGGTGGCCGACCGCTCAAAGGGGGTGCGGTGCAGCTTGCCTTCCAGACGCTTGGCGGCGGTGCGGATGTCTTCCAGCGACAGTTGGCTCCACAGTCGGCCCTCTTTCGGCGAGGTCATCGTCCGTCCCCCTTTTTCTGTTCTTCACAGCGCCTATGTGACGGTGCTCTATCCTACGCTATACTTTCCAGTATTGTCCACAAGATATGCATCTCCTGCCGGCAAGGCCGACAAAAAAACAAGGCCCCCACCGCCGCTTTCCCGGCGATCGAGGCCTCGCTTTATTCTTCCGGCGGACCGGAAGGGGCTGTTGGTTTGGACAGGACGGCAAACTTGCGTTTTCCCCGCGTCAAGTCCTTGGGCACCAGATTTTTCAACTGGCCCAACAGTCGATTCTTGTGGTCCATCTCCTGCCCGGCCAGGTCATGAAACAACTCGGCCGCGTCGTCCAAGCCGTCCTTCTTCGCTTCGTCGGCAAATTTGCGGTAGTTGTAGTAGGCCGCCTGTTCGTAGACGAGGGCTTTCAGGATGTTTTCCTTCGTGCGCACCGCGACGATCGCCTCCTTGTCAGGGGAATGAGGCCACCTCCCGTTTCGAATCTGAGCCCCCTAAACGAAAAAGCAGGGTATGTTCCCTGCCCTCAGCGCCGGTCGGGGCCGGACAAAATCGGCACTGCCGTCCTTTAGCATTCTTTTTCCAGGAGATCGAGTTCCCCGACCACAATGACATCGGTGAAGCGGGTCAACTTGACGATTAGGTCGGCAAAGACGAGCACATCGGCGGGGGTGCCTTTGCGTCCGTTGATGATGCACTCGTCATTGCGGTGCAGGATGACATCGAAGCGGACGTTGCGGACGAGCACCTCAGCGTCTTCCACCTCTTCCGCCAGTTCAGCCGGCGTCAAGGACGGGCAGAACTCATGAAGCTGGATGATCTTCGTAAAGGTGCCGGGAACGACGCGGACGGCCCGGTTGCCGGAAGCGTCCTTGACCAGGAAGACCAGGTCGAATTTGAGGGTGATCGTCACGTTGCCCGTCAGGTTGACCGTCACATCTTCTTTGCGATTGAAGTCGAAGATGATGTTTTCGATGGCCACGATGGGGTCGCAGTCGATGTTTTCAAGACAGATGCGAAAGGGAATAATCCGGCTGGGATTGGCGGGATCGGTCGCGAAAAAGATCGGCTCATCGCGCTGAACATTTTTCGCCACCACGACTTGCGCAAACAGTTCGATGGTGCCGTTTTTGGAGTCCATTAAGCATCCTCCTTTTTCTTGTTCGCCTCCTGGGAGTCCTTTCCCGGCCCAAGCCGGCTCGCCACATAGTATGTTGGAGCCAGGAAATGGGTGAACCGCTGCCGCTCTTTTTTGCCGGGCATGGTGTTTTTTTCTACCCCATTGTATGAAGCAGGCGCCCTTTTGGTGAGGATGGCGGCGCCATCACCATAGAAGCGCCCAGGCCGACATCGCGCCACTCATACAGTTTGAGGCTCAAGGATCCCACGGCGAAGAGGCGGATTTCCACGTTCCCCTCCCGGCGCTGCCAGTCCTGAAGGTGGCAACGGATCTCCCCGACATGGGCCTGCCCATTCCACAAGGCCGGATCGGCCACCGCCTCCCGGTCGGCCAGCAGCTCACGCCAGGGGCGTTCCCAGCGGCAGCGGTGATGGACCGGGATAAGGGAGTAGCGGCCCCGCTTTGGCCGCAGGACGATGGAAAGAAGAATGTTCAGATCGACCCGGACCTGTTCCCGTTCGAAGGTCCAGGCGGCCCCGCGATACTCGGCTGTCACGGTTGGGATGTAGGGTTGAGATGCGTCGGTCGGCTCTTCTGGGGTTGTTTCCTCCGCCAGCGGAAGCCGGATGAGTGCCGGTTCTCTCTTTTCACCGAAAACAGAAAAAACCAGCGGCTCTTCCGGGGCGTCATACCGTCCTGACAGGACCTGCAAACGCGCCGGGATCACCCTGGTTCCCCCTTTTGCTTCCATATTCTATTCACCTGCCCTGTCCGGTTCTACCGTAATATATGAACCGGCAGGGGCGAAGGTCCCTGAGACAAATCTCCGATACGGTGAAAAATTTCTTGAAGTTAACTTGTCGCCATCTCATTGGTCGACTCGGCGAGGCGCCGCCGGACCAACTCAAGGTCGGACGGTTTGTCCACATCGATGCCGAGTTCCGGGCTGCCGGACAAGATGGCGACGCCCCGCAGGCGAAACAGTTCGGACACCCTGGCTTCCACCTGGGAAATGGTCAGGCGTCGAAGGAGAAAACGGATGACAAAAGTCCAGCCCAAAAGGCGGCTCAAGGCGAGGGGGCTCTTGCGCAGGCGGACAAAGCGGCGGGCTTGCGACAAAGCGCCGGGGATGACGGCCGGGCGGACGAGAAACAAATTCCCCCCCGTGACCCAACCCTCCTGAAGGCGCACATAGGTGCGGCGGACATCGGGGTAGCGCCGTTCACAGTCCTCACGCCGGACGACGGGATAAAAGAAATCGCCTTCGCGCATCCGGCAAGCGTCGAGAAAAGCCTCCACGACCTGGGTTGTGAGCAGCGGCAGGTCGCCGGTGACGATCAGGAGCCGGTCGGCTTCCGGTCCCCTCGCCGGAACGTCAGCGCAGGGGTATCGACAGTCAGGTTTCGGCGCTGGAGCAGTCGCCTGACCGGCTGAAACAGCAAGAGCCGTCAGCCCGCATTGCAGGCTGTCCAAGGGGTCTTTCCCGCCTGCGACGACCGTCACCCGGCAGTCCTCCTGATAGTAGCTGCGCAGTTTTGGCGGTCCGACGACAACGATGCGGTCGATCTCCCGGCAGTGGCGGAGCGCCTGGACGACATAATCGACCATGGGGCGCCGCCCGATGGGGATGAGGGCCTCCATGGACGCTGTATGGCAAGAACGGAGCCGCCCATTGTTCGGACCCGCCGCTAGGACCAAGGCATCCATGCCGCTCCCACCTCCCGGCGGTAACGATTGAAATGTAGATTACCGTTGCCCTTTCCGTTAGGGTTGCAGTTTCTGTTTGACCACGCCCATCGCTTCGAGCATGCTGTTCTCGGCGTTTTCGATGTGCTCCCAGGCCAGCGACTGGGCCAGGGTGACGTTGCGGTCGGCGATGGCCTCGACGAGCTTGCGGTGCTCCTCCCAGGCCTCGCGCATGCGACCGGGATGGCTGAGGGACGTGGTGCGGAACCGGCGCAACTGTTCGCGCAGGTTGTTGATGATCTGGACAAGCCGCTGGTTCCGGCTGGCCCGGTAGATCATGTCGTGAAAATCGATGTCCGTCTCGATGAGATCATTCAAGTTGTCCTCTTCAAAATAGGCCATCGTCTTGACGAGGAGCCGTTCCATCTGCTCCGTCTCGTCTTCGGTGATCCGCTGGGCAGCCATGCCAGCCGCTAGGGATTCCAGGGCCGCCCGCAGTTCAAAGACATCTGTTATATCTTTGACCGAAATGTTGGAAACATAAGCACCCTTGCGCGGAACCATGACGACAAAGCCTTCCAGTTCCAGTTTGCGGATGGCTTCGCGGACCGGCGTGCGGCTGACGCCCATCTCCTCGGCCAGTTGAATCTCCATCAGCCGTTCCCCCGGACGCAACACCCCCGTGATAATGGCCTCGCGCAGGTTTTCGAAGACGATATCGCGCAGGGGGCGGTAGTTGTCCAGTTTTATCGGCAGCAGTCGACGCTCCATTCGTCGGCCTCCTCTCGTTCCAGCGTCCGGGCGGTGAGCACCCGGTATTGTTGCGGTCCCCACTGTTCTTCCATCGCTGCGGCCACCGAACAGGCCGTCGCTTCCGATGCGGTAAATCCGAGGATGGTCGGTCCGCTCCCCGACATGAGCGATCGGTCACAGCCGAGACGCACCAGTTGCTCTTTGATCGCTTTCAGGACCGGATGCCACTCCAGGGTCACCTGTTCCAGGTCGTTGCCGAGGGCCTCCAACAAGTTGCCATAACTGCCGGTTTGTAAGGCCTCCATCATGCGGTAGGAGGCCGTGCCGGTTGGCGTCGTCTCCGGCGTCATCGCCTCCGGCCAGGGCAGCGGATCAGGCAGGGCCGGCGCCCCCAGGGCTTTGTACACCTGAGGTGTCGAAGCGCCGAAGGGAGGCTTGACCAGGACGACCCAAAAGGCCGGCGCCGAGGGCAACCTATGTACGACTTCACCGCGCCCTGTCGCCAGGGCGGTCCCCCCGCGCACCAGAAAGGGGATGTCCGAACCCAGGCGCGCCAAGAGGGTTTCCAACTCTCTATCACTCCACCCGAGGCGAAAGAGGCGGTTTAAGGCCTTGACCGTCGCTGCGGCGTCAGAACTGCCGCCCGCCAGGCCGGCCGCCACGGGGATCACTTTTTCCAGGTCGATGTCGACGCCGCAGGAAAGGCCCGCTGTCTCTCGGACGAGGCGGGCGGCCCGGTGCACAAGGTTGTCCACATCGGGCGGCGCCTCTTCCGTCCCGCCGGCCAGGCGGATCGCAGCGTGGCCTTCGTTGACGGCGACTGTCACCGTGTCGGCGAGGGCGATCGTCTGCATGACCATGACCACTTGATGATAGCCATCGGCACGACGGCCGAGCACATCGAGAGCTAAGTTGATTTTGGCTGGAGCCAGCAAGCGCAAGATCGGGAACCTCCCCTTTCCCAGGTCTGATTTCCCTCTTTATTCCGCAAAGGACCACGATTTCCCTTTATTTCGACAACTTCCTCGGTCGTAGACTCGACAGCATTTTCAGCGTGACCTCTCGGTTACGCCCTTATACAGCGCAACGGCAATAAGCCTCACCGCCCAGTCTCCCGTCCGGGGCGGTGAAGCTCGTGTGAACTGTGCGGCTCGCGATGGGTGATGGGGCAAGGTTGATGGAGCAAAGGGAAGTCTGCGTTTCCGCAGGGCGGTTTTCGCGCCGCATCCGCTTGGCCTTCGCAGATGAGTGAACCCGCCCCGCCCTACAAAGTTATGCAGCCTGATCATAAAGTATGAAAACATGAAAACGACGCCGCTCGGAACGGCGTCAACCTCGATCTATAAATAGAAATTGGCGATGGATGGGGGCATTGATGGGTTGCTTCCATTTATATTGTAACATGAATCACAAGCGGTGGCTATGCCCTTAGGGATGATCGCTGTCACTTTTTTGTCATTCGATTGCGCGTATAATGAGTCAAGCAACAACGGGATGACAAACGGAGGTGCGCGCCATGTCAAATCGTCCTCGTCACTCGCCAGGAGCTCTTCGCCCCCCTTATGATGTCGTTCCCTGTCGTGGCGGCGCGCCTCGCCGCAGCAACGCTTCCAACCGGGGCTGCGCTGCGAACCAAAGCGAGTGCTGCTGCCCCAACCTGATTTTGGATCCCGGCGGTCTGGCCGAGCGGGTCACAGCCATGCTTTGCCAGTCTTTCGGTTCCCGCCAGGCGCAGTCGGCCCACGACATCCTGCGCGTGGCCCTGGCCGGCTGCCCCAATAGTTGTTCCCAGCCCCAGATCCGGGACTTCGGCCTCCAGGCCCGATCACCCGTAGCGATTACGGAAAGCCCCTGCCTCTTCTGCGCCGCTTGTGTCGACGCCTGCCCGGAACGGTTTATCCAATTGACCGCCACCGGTCCGCATCTCTCTGCCGACTGCCTGGGCTGCGGCCGCTGTGTCAAGGCCTGCCCCTCCGGTACGCTGCGCTCGGGCACACCCGGCTGGACCCTGCTGGCCGGCGGCAAACTGGGACGCATCCCTCGGTTGGCCGCACCGGTCGGCCACCGGCTGGACGATAACGCTGTTGTAGAACGGATCGGCGCCATCGTCACGGCGTACCTAAGCGGGAAAGAGCAAGGAGAGCGACTTCGGAACTGGCTAGATCGGGCAAAATGGGCACCTGCCCCCCCGGTGGAAACTCCGGCGGCAGTTCTGGCGGCTGCCCCCGTGAAAGAAGGATCGGCAGTTACGACCCATGGGCAACCGGAAGGATAAAAAACAGGCGCGCCCCGTTCCCTATGCACCAAATTTTTCATATATTTCTAGCACCTAGGCAATTCATAGCTTGAAGGGGTGCGGTTTTCGATGACCTATCAGGAACCTTACGGGTACAGGTATCCCTATTCCGGCGGATACGCCTATACTCCGTCGCCCGGCTGTATGCCGGGGCACGGGACCGGCTGCGCGATGCCCGGCTACCCTGCCCCCGGACCGGGCTACACAGGCGCTCAGTTGCGGGACCAAACGCTGGCTGCCATTGAACCGGTCGTCCAGTATGGCTTGCGGGAGGCCCGGTATACATCGGTCCCTCACGCCATGCGGGAAGTGGCCGCCATCACCCATCTGATGGGCCGGGGCTATGATGCCCGAACCGCCCGCCAGATCGTGGAGTCCTGGGAGGTCGACGAGCGGTTTCCCCGGTGAGAAGCGAGGGGTAGCCATAAAAAAGAGAATGAAAACAAAAAACCCGCTGGATCGCATTGGCGACAGCGGGTTTTCTGTTTCACTTATTGATTACACTTTTGTATCGATGAGCGATCCCACGTAATCTCGTATCTTAGCCAGCGTATCCAAGAACTCTTTGGGCGGAAATGTTTTCAGCACCTTTTCGTTCCGGTCCTCCACCATCAACTGCTCGGCCTTTTCATGCCAGCGGAACCGGATATCTGTGTTGATCGACTGTAAAAAGGCATTCGTCTCTTCCATCTTCTCCGTCAAAGCATCCTTTGACATCGGGGCTGCTTGGGCCTGAGTGATGAGACCTGCTTTTTCGGCGTCGTCCTCCATAACCGGCGTCGTTGGGGACTCCGCACCGTTTTGAACAACAGGGGCCGCATATGGTGTTGTGGACGAAAAAGGCGCAGGCGCATTCGAGGTATGGATATTCATATCTCGACCCCCATCAGCAGAAAAATGGTCCCCACTACTATTTGGGGGTTTTATTCTACGTGTCCCTAAGAAATCCTGCACTAACAAAGAGCCATCCTTTTCGACCGATGACAAATGGCCGAATCGCATTCTCGGCTCGGTTATTTGAGCGCGTTGACGCTTTCCAGCCATGACCAGTAGGCCTCAAGTACGGGTT
This sequence comes from Heliomicrobium sulfidophilum, assembly GCF_057715735.1. NCBI lineage: Bacteria > Bacillati > Bacillota > Clostridia > Eubacteriales > Heliobacteriaceae > Heliomicrobium > Heliomicrobium sulfidophilum. The sequence continues at coordinate 1,448,834 of NZ_JBVTZZ010000005.1, read as the reverse complement.
TGGACCGTTCCTGACGCTGAATCTTCCGTTCCTCCGGAGAGAGCGATTCCAACTCTCTCAAGGGAAAAGATCTGTTTGCAGTATTCAAATCCCACTGCGGCGGTGGAGCCTTCCAGGGACTCGTTCCGCGTCTTGATCCTGCCGCTCCCTTCAGGCCCGCTGATGGTGTGGTCGAGACATCCTGGTTTTTCACATACTCATGGACCGGCATATAGGCCGGCTTTTCGGCGATCAGCACCACAGGCATCTGGTAGGATAGCTTCCGCTACTTCAAAGAATACTCAAGTATTACCACCAATTTGTTCAATTCTACAACTACGGCTCTCCCAACCAATCTCCGTAACTTTTAATAACACCGCTGTATCTTACTGGATAATTTTTTTAAAATGTATCGGTATATATAAGAATACAAAACTAAGAATTAGGCTGACCAGGACATCTAAAACCATGGAAACATTTGTCATTAACCGAAGTATAGAAAACACAATTTCAACCGCACCGTTTAACACAATAGCTGTAAGCCTACTTTTCCGGGTATACCATACTTTTTCGTTGATGATTCCCAAGGAAAAAAAGAAGTTTCGGGATTACAAAAAGAAAATAATTTGACTAATTTAGTTAAAGAATACGTCAAAGATTAACCGGAATAGCCACAAGTGATAGACACAAAAAACCTACTGTTCTGTGGTAGAACTTAAACACTACCATAGGAGGGCCTTCCTTATGGCTAGTACGAAAAGCATCAAACATTTTCGTAACACAAAGACATAGCCCAGCGCCTCAATTCGACGCTTGCTCTTCAAGTGCACCGCCCCCAGCATGACTGGGTTTTTCAAGAAGCGAAACTTCATCTCAATCGTGTTCTGGTGCTTGTATTCCGTCAAGATCTCGGCGGGGCTCATCGGATTGCGGATATCGTAACTCTGGATAAAGGTAGACTCTCGCGGAATGCGGGTATTTATCGCCCTCTGCAACTCAAATGAAAAACCTGCTGTTGGACGGCAGCAGGCATGATACGAATAGATAATATGAACGATTTAATAAATCCGTCTCGCGTTCCCCCAGCGGAAACAGCCCCGCGTCTTGATCCCGCCGATCCCTTCGGGACCGCTGATGGTGTTGGCCAAGACATCCTGGAGTTCCACATACTCATGGACCGGCGTGTAGGCCAGCTTTTCGGCGATCAACACCGGATCGAGGGCATGGATCATGACGCGGTCGGGCGATGAGGCGTAGTTGGCGCCCGCTTTCAGGAGGGCTTCAAAGTTGGACTGGCAACCGCCGGCGAAGATGATCAATTCGTCTGGGTCTTCTACGATCCTGCGCGCCGCCTGGACGGCCTCGACAAAAAAAGGCGAGTTGCGGTACGCTTCCGACTCCCCCGAGTCGCTCGACCCCTTTAGCAGACTGTCGTGACCGGTGATGATCAGGATATCAGGTTTGTATCGCTCCAGGTGACGGACAACGACTTCGGGAAAGTTCCCTTCCGGGTAACAAAAGCCGCGCGCGCGGATGTTCAACTGTTTGTACGTATCCAGGCAGAGTTCCAGGTACTCCTCGTTTCCATCGATGTGCAGCACCGACCCTGGCATCTGATAGGAAAGCTTCCGCTGCTGATCCCGCGCCGGATCATCGTTAAGCGGGAGCGTAGACACCTGTCGCCGGTCCACCAGCCGGGCGACCCGCTTGTAGTTTTGCAGTAGCACCCGCTGTTTGTATCTGAATATCTCCAACAGCGGCGGTGTGTCGAGATCGCTCGCAGGCGCGTCCGCCTCAAGCCGCATATCCAATCCTAGTAACCGGGCCTCCGGCTCCTCCTCCCCCGGCCAGATCTCGGCGATGCGAAAAAAGATGTCGTTCCCATATGAATGACGGGTCACGATGGTCCCGACGCGCAAATCCTCCATTCGCTGCATCTCCCCCATTTGCGAACGCTCATACTCTACGTCAGTAATATGAGTATGAGGGTTATCGGGGAAGGTGCAGAACAATCGAATAGAGGGACTAATTGCTAGGGGCGAAATGTACTTGCCATTCCTGTCCTACTGTGGTTCCACTGATTCCAGTGTGTAACAACACCCTGCCTCCGAACTTACCCCTGGTGACATGATGGCCCCACTCTACTCCCTTGATTAACGATCTGCCGAATTCTCTGTCTAGATGTTTTTCGCCGTCATCTGACCTGTTGTATACGCCTATTCCTTGCAACATAATAAAAAATCCCGAGCCCGAGCCCAGTGACTCTTTTGTCGAATACCGATCGAGCAAGGTCACTTTCGGTATCTCTTCTAAGGGAATTCCACTCCCCTGATCACCGACCCAAAATCGCATCACTCCAGCTTCCTGCACCCATCGCAATGCAAACCGCCCGTGACCGGCATGCTTCACTGCATTCGTAAGGGCCTCCGTGCAACACAAGAGGAACATGTTGACTTTCCTATCCGACCATAGCATGGGCCTCCCTGCAACACCGGCAGAACGGTAGGAATCGGCAATGACGCCAGTCTCATCTTCGGACTCTAACTGGGCAAACATTCCTGCAAAGGTCTCACAGAGTGATCTCTTGATCATTTTCCTGGCATCTCTAACATCGGCAGGATTGCAAACCTCCCCTTCGGCCAACACGTCTCCTTCCGCCTTCAACTGGCATATCTCCGGCTCTTCCAACAACACCAGCCGTCCCTGTGTGGCAGCCAGGATCACGTCGCGATATACCTTCCGCTCATAATCATGACCGAAACGCTCTTTGCGCACCACCTCGGTAATATCCAGCGCCACCACGCCGCCCCGCCGGGGCGACAGCGGCAAAAAGTGCAAGTCATAGTAGCGCTCCTCCTGGGCGAGGAAATCCCGTTTGGCCGTTCCATCGGCAAGGGCCGCTTGCATTCCACATACCAAAAAATCTTGAGGCAGTTGTAACCGCCCTCTCCCTAGCGGCCGGAGTCCGCTCTCACCATAGGCCCAAATCTGACCCACCGACAGTTCGTCGATCAGTTGCAGTTTCTCCAACCGTTCCAGCAAGCGGCCGCGCACGACCCCCTGCACATGTTCCGGCATGTGCTGACAGATCATATCGATGAACTGCTCCGGCGCTCCGACAAGGAGCAGGTATTCTTCGTTCGACAACCGTTGTCCGGCGATGCCGTCTCGCAATACCTCTACGATATCATAACCGTGGACGCCGTCCAGTTCCCGGCCATAAATCCCCCGGACGATCACATCGAGATTGGCCGACAGCCGCACACGGTAACCCTGTTTCCAGGGCGCATCTGTACGGATGCCAAGTCCCGTCGGGCTGATGACGACCACCTCGCCGGTAAAGCGCTGATCGGCCCGGATGTCAATCAGCTCAATCGTCAGCGGCTTTTCCAGCAATCGCCGCAGGTTTCCTCCGTCGATCAAATCGAGCCAGGCATTCATCCTTATCCCTCTTTCCATAGCCCGATAGCCGTCATATCATCCCACTGAGACGCATTTTCCGGAAAGGCCCTGGCTGTTTCGAAAACCCGGTCCAGCAAAAACTTCGCCCGACCCGGGTGGGAGCGGGACAATATCTTCCCTCTCGATACCTGGTCAGGCGCTATCAGGTCGAAGCCGATCTCGCCGCAAACCGCCTCGACCACATGGAGCAACCCATCCTTCCCGAGCCTTCGTCCTTCTGCCATTCTTGTATCCACGAGACCGTCTGTAAACAACAACAGCCCCTCGCCAGGCAGAAGCGACTCCATCCACACGGGATAGCGAGGATGCTCATGAAGCCCCAGGGCAGGTCCTTTCCCGGATAAAAACTCCCCTTTGCCGCCGCGGAGCCGCAATGGCGGGTGGTGACCTGCATTCACATAGGTAAAGCGCCCGCTGGCCACATCGAGAACCAGGTAAAGGAGGGTCACAAAGGTATTGGTCTGCGCCAAATCCCGGTATAGACCGCGGTGAATCGCCTCTACCGCACCACCGGTATCCTTGTACCTTGCTGTCGCCTGCCGGACCACCTGTCGAACCATCACCATCTGCAAAGCGGCCCGGGCGCCTTTGCCCATCACATCGGCCATGACCAGCACAACCTTGCTATCGCCATGGATGGGAATGATGTCATAGTAATCGCCGCCCAGCGCCCGGGCGGCTACACTCCTTCCGGCGATCTGCCACTTTCCCGGGAGGCTCCAGTCGGCAGGACGCATAAGATGCAACAGATTTGCAGCGAGGCGGTCGTCCTTTTCACGGTTCACTGACTCCTGAGCGGCGACTTCCCGCAGTGAGGCGATGACGCCTTCATAGCCGTGCTCTCCCCGTAAGGGGGCTAATGTCACCTCAACCCAAGTCGTATTGACGGGGAGTTCCTTCAACAGGACCGTCGCGCTTGTCTTGTCGCTATGGCTTTCTACATCAAGCTCAAGCCAGGTGGCGACGGTAACCAGTCTAGATTTCCGGGTATCCCCCTCAAAATAAGCCAAAAAGCGCTCGGCCGCCTCGTTTAGCCAGGGCAAACGGGCGTCAGAAAAAAAGAGGATGATCGGATAGGGATAGCACCGGGACATGGCGTAGACGAGCGAACGCTTTTTCGGATCGTACCGGCGACGAAGAGCCATGACCGTTACTCCTCCACCACCCCGAAAACGCCGATCAGTTCCAGGGCATCCCGTATTTCCAGACTGTATCCCACCAGCCGACATGTTACGCCCTGTTGCCTTGCCAACCGGATCACCTGCATGAGCGCCCCCACACCGGTGGAATCCATAAACTCGACGTGGGTAAGGTCAAAAATAAGATCTTTGAGGCCTTGGTTTTCCAACAGAAACTGCTTATTGTCCCGGACAAAGTCTTCCGCGGATTGCATATCCAGGTCCTCATCAAGCCTGCACGTACCCGTCTCGTCTTGCCGGTAAAACGTCATTTCCATCTGTCGCCACTCTCCCCTTTTCACTCACCCGTTTTAGTTACCCTCTTTCCGGTTCTGAGTCATCAACTCGTTTACTTGCCCTTTTCATTTCCTTTTCCCTTGGCCTTTTCAACCACAACCGCCTCACGTTCGCTGTCTGCCCGGCAAAAGGCTTGCAATTCCACCCGCATGTTTTTCATGCCGTACCGGCCGACCCGCACCGACACATTCGGGTAAAGCACCCTGGCCGCAAGAAAGCCGCTATCCTTGCCATCGCCGTCCCCAACTTCCGCCCGTGTCTCCACATTGCCGGTCGAACCTAATTCTCCGCAAACCACTCTCCGTCCAGCGCTGACAAGACCGCCTCGAAAGGCGCCGTTGACCGTTACGTCCACACCGGCGCGCACCTGCGCATTCACGGCGCCTTGTCCTGTGATCTGCACGCTTCCCGCAGCCGTGATCTGACCGTTCTGTACGTTTGCGACGGTCACGTCTGCTTCCGCCGCAACAGACTTCATAATGTCCGCTTCGACTCGTTCCACTTCGTCGAGAAGAAGCGCCAACTCCTCCACCTTTTCCATCTTCAATGGCCCCAACCCGGTCAAGGCAGCCTTGAGCTTACCGGTAAGTTCCGCCATAGGCTTTATCTCAAAGGCGACCAGGGCTTCCACATACTCCGGGATATCTTTATACCGGTTATCGAGCATCAGCTTGATCAGCGGCCCATCGCCTGACAACCGCAGGTCCTTCAGCGAAAATTTGCTGTTTTGCTTCAACTCTGCAATCGCCTGGACGCATTCTTTCAATCTTCCCGCCAGCGGCGTCAAATGAACTAACAGCGCTCGTAGCGGCCCTTTGTCCTTGCCGGCCACCACCACGCCCCCGATCAGGTTCCCACGGATGATGACATGTCCTCCTGCTTCGATCCGCGCGCTATAGACAAAACCCTCCACAGACACCATGCCTGACGCCTCGACCACAAATCCGTCAAGCACGTCACCGGCAACATGGACATCACCAGGAAAGTGGACGTTCCCGCTCCGGTAATCGACTGTCCCCACATCGCAGAGGGGAAGGATCTCCAATACTTTCGTCACTGGGTCCCAATAGGGACGTCCGGGCGCAGTCGCTACATAGCGCTTCCCCATCTCCTGAATGCCTGGCCCCGAGCGTACCACTAGAGGAACGCCTACCCTCGCCGGGATCTCTTCCCGGCGAACGGTCCATCCCGGTCGCCCTTCTGTCCCCCCCGTCTTTACGGCGATCAAACTGCCCACATCAACGCCGGTTACCGCATTTCGTTCACGGAAATCAACCCGGTCGGTTTCCTTCATCTCTCGCTTCGTCGGCAGCGCCAATAAGCGCAGCATCTCATCTTCCCCGTGCACCGGCGCTTGCCCTCGGGCCACAACGAAGGTCCCATTCCGCTTTTCTTTCAGCGCCAGAGCAACCTCATTTAAATCGAGCGGCACCGTGATTCCAGCTTTTCGGACCTCCTGAACCAGTTTCCACTCCTCCACATCGGGCGGAGGGATGACTTTTTTCACTTCTGCCTTCAGTTCTAACTTTTCCTGGGGCGGCTGATCGACGAGATGGAACAGAAAGCCCGGGGAAAAGTCGAGGGTAACGGAAGCCTCCAACCCATCGTGCGATAGGTGTATCGCCATATCCGCCTTTGGTTGCGTTGAGAACAGTTTGATTCGGATTCGCGATTCCTGAAAGATTACTATTGATTCCTTAATTTCTTGTTCATCCACCCAAACTTGCATATAGTCGCCAGGAACGAGCACGGCGTAATTGCAGGCTCCAACCGGGTTTTGCACATGAACAACACCGTCAGAGACTGACGCCTTTCCATTTATGCAGATATCGTTGACAGAGACCGGTGGATCGCCTGCTAGGGCTTTACTAGCAATACTCATCCGTTCGTCACCACCGAAATACAAATATTACGACAATTATTTCGTGAAAGATGCGACTTTCCCTTTTGTTTTTCGAAAAAACCTATTCTTTCTGAAGCGCAAGAAGAACACAGCCGCTGTTGCCACAGGGCTGTGTTCTTCTTGCGAATATCGAGTTTTTCAACCAACCTTAGTGGCTGTGCACCACACTGGAGCTGGTGCTGCTGGAGTAGCTGACGCTGGAGAGGCCGCCTGCTTGGACTGCGAAGTCGGGGTAGCCTTCTTCGCCGTGTTGGGTGATATCGAGGCCGGTTTCTTCGTCTTCGACAGTGACGCGAGCCTTGAAGATGGCGTTGACGATCATGTAGATGATGAAGGTGCCGATGGCGGCGAAGGCGTAGCTGGCGCCGACGGCGATGAGCTGTTTCACCAGCAGTTCGGAGTTGCCGTAGAGGAGGCCGTCTGCGCCGGCCGAGTTGACGGTGGTGGTGGCGAAGATACCAGTGGCGATAGCGCCGAAGGTGCCGCCGACACCATGGATGCCGAAGGCATCAAGGGCGTCGTCATAGCCGAGACGGGGTTTGAGGATGACGGCAAAGTAGCAGATGACGCCGGACAGGAGACCGATGATGATGGAGGAACCGGCGGTGACGAAACCGGCGGCCGGGGTGATGGCGACCAGGCCGGCGACTGCGCCGGAGGCGGCGCCCAGGACGGTCGGCTTGCCTTGGCGGATCCATTCCGCGAAAATCCAGCTCAGGGCGGCAGCGGCAGCGGCGGTGTTGGTGGTGACGAAGGCGCTGCCAGCGAGACCGTTAGCGCCGAGGGCGCTGCCGGCGTTGAAACCGAACCATCCGAACCAGAGCAGGCCGGCGCCGAGGACGGTCAGGGGCAGTTGGTGGGGAGGCATCGGGGTGGTGCCCAGACCTCGGCGCTTGCCAAGCAGGATAGCCAGAACGAGACCGGAGACGCCAGAACTGATGTGGACAACGGTGCCGCCGGCAAAGTCAAGAGCGCCCAGGTCGCGCAGCCAGCCGCCGAGACCCCAGACCCAGTGGGCCAGCGGGAAGTAGATGACGGAGATCCAGATGGCAGTGAAGAGCAGGAAGGCGGAGAACTTCATCCGTTCGGCGAAGGCGCCGCTGATCAGGGCGGCGGTGATGATGGCGAACATCAGTTGGAACATGGAGAAGATGGAGTGGGGGATGGTGGCCGAGTAATCGGGGTTCGGGTCGGGACCGACGTTGTTGAACATGACGAAGTCGAGAGAACCGATCATGCCGTTGATGTCGGGGCCGAAGGCCAACGAGTAGCCGTAGAGGACCCAGATGACGGAGACGAGGCAGATGATGATGAAGCTGTGCATCATGGTGCTGAGCACGTTCTTCTTGCGGACCATGCCGCCGTAAAAGAGGGCAAGACCGGGGGTCATCAGCATGACCAGGGCGGCGGAGATGATGATAAAGGCGGTGTCGCCGGTGTCAGCAGTCGGGGCTTCTGTGGCAGCCGCAGCATCAGCAGCGGGGGCTTCGGCCGTCGTCGCGGCGGCCTCGGTGGAGGCAGCGGGAGCGGCGGCGGTAGGGGCCTCATCGGCGAAGGCAGGAGCTAGGCCCAGGCAGGTGACCGCAAGCAACATTAAGATGGCAAATAAGGCAATGCGCTTCATGAAAAGTCCTCCTCTTCTATACCACTCGTTTTCTTTTGGCTTGTTATTTTGTCTGGAGAAACACATAGGGCTCCCGAAGGAAGTTTCGCCTCTTCCCTCGGGAGCCCCTATGCTCCCCTAGGCAACCGTTCGGCCCCTCGGGACCGATGTGGGCGTCTCGCCCGGATATCCTTAGAGCGCCACATCTCCCGTTTCACCGGTGCGAATGCGGACGACGTTTTCAATCGGCGATACGAAAATTTTGCCGTCGCCAATCTCTCCGGAGCGGACCGAGTCGGCAATCACTTTGAGGATTTCGTCGACGAGTCCATCGGCGACGACGATTTCAATTTTCACCTTGGGGAGCAGGTCGATGGTGTACTCAGAACCGCGGTAGAAGCCTTTTTTCCCTTTCTGCAGCCCGCAACCGGCTACCTGGGTGACCGTCATGCCGCGCACCCCGATCCGGTTCAGGGCCTCTTTCACTTCATCCAGTTTGGTTGGGCGGATGATCGCTTCGATCTTTTTCATTGAACCTTCACTCTCCTTACTCTCTCTGTTTGTCGGCGCACTTTGGTGGTTTGCCGGAGGCTGCACCTCGGGACCGCTCTGCTGCTTCCGGAACCAGTGGTGCACGGTGAGGGCGGCGAAACCAAGCTTTCCGTAAACACCACTCCTTCCCGCTTAGCGATAACAAAAGGGAGGAAAACAAAAAGACAGAGACCATCCGCAAGGATACGGGACGTCTCTGTCTTGGTTATTATTGTAGCGACTCTGTGCGGAGTTGGCAATCCCCCAAATAAACTTTTTTTGCCTCCTCCGGCGCAACTTCCACATAATTGTCGTTAAAGGAGGAGCCGCCCGCCAGCAAGGTTCCCTTCCCGGCGGTAAGGTGGTTGACGTTCTTGCCGCCAGGCACGCGCGAATGCCAGCGCACCCCTTCGACGACGACGACGCCGGCTGGCACATCGTCGCTGACATCGGCCTCGAAAAAAGCCTCGCCGAGTGCGTTGAAGGCGCGCACCCTCTGGCCGTTGACGATGTTGCGGGCGGTCGCGTCCACAGCAGCAATCCGGATCCGCTGCGGTCCTTCACGGCGCTCCGTCTCGGCCGCACCGCCGAAGGTGCTGTTGAGCAGGTGATGGCCGGGATTGGCGAGCAGGCGCAAGGGATAGGGCTGCTCTGCTGCCTCTTTGACCCGGGGGCGGTATTCGGGGAGGGTCGGATAGCCCTGCGCGGCCAGGGCGGGATTCTCGAATATGAGCCGGCCGGAAGGGGTCTGGAAGCGGCCAAAGCGCAAGGGCGGGTTGTCGCCCACATTGAGCCGGACCGCTCGTCCAGCCGCCAAAGCCGCCCGGTCGATCCCTTCCAGCAGCGGCGTCGGTTGCGCCAGCAGCTCGTCGATCAGGTCGTCGGCCCTCTTTTGAAAATGGGGCTCTGTGAAGCCGAAGGCTTTGGCCAGCAGGGAGAAGACCTCCAGGTTGCTTTTGGCATCGCCGGGCGGTGGAACGACCGGACGAGCGCGCTGGATGTAGAAGTGACCGTAGGAGCGGTAGATATCGGCGTGCTCCGGGGCGGCTGTCGCCGGCAGGACGATGTCGGCGTAGCGGGCCGTGTCGGTGAGCACCTGTTCATGAACGACGGTGAACAGGTCTTCTCGGAGCAACCCACGCAGCACTTTTTCCGATTCGGGAGCCACCGCCGCCGGGTTGGCGTGATAGACATAGAGCGCCCGGATGGGCGGGTCTTGCTGTTCCAGCAGCGCCTGGCCCAGTTCGATCATGTTGATCTCCCGCGCAGGAGAGGGCTGCAAATCCTCTCTCGTGACAAGGCCCGACGGAAGCGCCTGACCGGTGTTGGAGGAGGCGTGGATGCCGCCGCCCTTTTTGGTGAAGGCGCCGACGAGGCCGGGGAGGCAGGCCAGGGTGCGATAGATCATCGCCCCGTCCCGCTGGCGGTTGGGGCCGTTGCCGATGCGGATGAAGGGCGCTTTGGCAGCGCCGTAGGCCCGGGCCAACTCGATAATCATCGAAGCGTCGATGCCAGTCATGGCCTCCACCTGTTCCGGGGCGTACTGGCGGAGCACCTTTTCTTTGAGTGATTCAAAGCCCTCTGTGTGTTCGGCGATGAAAGCGTGGTCAAGGCTGTCTTCTTGGATCAGGACATGCATCATGCCGAGGGCCAGCGCCGTGTCCGTTCCCGGCGGGATGAGGACGACGCGGTCGACGAGGGCGGAGGTGCGATTTTTGTAGCAGTCCACCTGAATCACCTGGGCGCCTTTTTTCCGAGCCTCCTTTAAAAAGGGCAGCAGGTGGATGTGGGTGGAGGCGATGTTCATGCCCCAGATGAGGATCAGGTCGGCGTCGACCATCCCTTCGATGTCGCTGCCCATCGTGTTCCCCAGAGCCATCGTCCAGCCCACATCGGCCGTGGTGGCGCAGATGGTCCGCTTGAGCCGGCTCGCCCCGAGGCGGTGGAAGAAGGCGTGACCGCTGTTGCGTTGGACGAGGCCCATCGTGCCGGCATAGGAGTAAGGCAGGATCGCCTCGGCGCCGCTTTCGTCGATGATGGCCCGGAAGCGGTCCACGATGGTCTCGACGGCCTCCTCCCAGGAGATGGGTTCGAAGGCCGCCGTCCCTTTCGGCCCGATACGGCGCAGCGGCTGGGTCAACCGTTCTGGAGAGTTGAGATGAGCCGGATAGCGGCCCATCTTGCCGCAGAGGAACCCTTGCGTAAAAGGGTGATCCGGGTCGCCCTGACAGGAGACGACCCTGTTCCCTTTGACGCCCAGCAGGAGGCCGCAGGCGTCAGGACAGTCGAGGGGGCAGACAGACGGCAGGACGAGCATAATCGTTACATCCCCTTTGTGTTTCAGCGCGTAGGATCGGTGTTATCGGCGTTTCACTATGGTTTTCTCTATCGGCGTCAATGTTCTCGGCATCCATCTTTTCTGTGGTTTTTCTCCTCGGTCTCTCCCCTGTTCTCATCGGCGCAAATTCAATTATCTTATTTACACCTCGATGGTCCTTCCTCCTGCTTGCGGCTTTATTTCATGGGCATTGCCCATCCTTCTGAAAACAAAAACCGGCGAACGCCTCTCACTGACGTCCTGCCGGTTCCAACGTGCTTCCTTCGTCCTACCCTTCCCTATACAGCACATCTGCCACCTTGGCAAACTCCTCCAGGTTCAAGGTCTCCCCTCTCCGGCCTGGATCAACACCGGCGGCGCTCAGCCTGCGCGCCATCTCTTCCTTATTATAGGCCAGTCCAAGGACGCCGAGAGCGTTTAAAAGGGTCTTGCGCCGTTGGTTGAAAGCGGCCCGGACGACGCGGAAAAAGGCGGCCTCATCGGCGACCGCCACTGGCGGCGAAGTGCGGCGGTCGAGGCGCAGGACAGCGGAACTCACCTTCGGCGGCGGGATGAAGGCGCCCGGCGGAACCTTCGTCACCAGCGTTGGCTGGCAGTGATACTGGATGGCGACAGAGAGGGCGCCATAATCGCTATGACCGGCTGGCGCGAGCATCCGGTCGGCGACCTCTTTCTGCACCATGACCACCAGCCGGGAGACGGCAAAGCGACCTTCGAGGAGGTGCATCAGGATGGGGGTGGTGATGTAATAAGGAAGGTTTGCAACGAGGACAAAGGGTTTGTCCCCTCGCCAAGGTTGGGTGACGGTGTCGTAGTCCACCTTCAAGGCGTCCTGCCAAAGGATGTCCACCTGCGAGTATTCGCAGCATAAATCGTTCAGCAGCGGGCGCAGGCTCTCATCGACTTCCACGGCGACCACCTTGCCGTCGGGGCCGACGGCCTGGGCCAGGTCACGGGTCAATGTGGCAGGACCTGGGCCGATCTCGACGACCACATCGCCGGGGGACAGTGCGGCGGCGTCGATGATGCGCCCCACATAAACGGGGTCGGACAAGAAATTCTGGCCCAGTCTCTTTTTGGCGCGAATGCCGTATCGGCTGAGGTTTTGTCGGAGTTCTCCGCCCATTATATGTCTCCTATCTCTGCGTCGCCTTTTCTGCCTTTGGTCAATTTCTGTGTCTAGTCGCTATTTCTGGTCTTTGGTCACTATTCCTTTAGTCGTCGCTATTTCTGTCTTAGATCGATCCCTGCGAGGGCTCTTTCAATCTCGTTCCGGCTGAGGCCGAAATGGTTGAGGCGCTGCAAAAACTGCTTGGCATTGGTCCGACCGATGCCGAGGCGCTCACCGAGGGCCTCTCTTCTCTGCCCCGCTCCTGGCACGCCATCGACACCCCACAGGCGCAGGTCGTCACGGTTATAGAGTTCCTGCTGTGTCCCTGGCGAGCGCACCTGGCTGAGGGCGTCGCGGATGGCTTGCGGCGAGGCGTGCTCGATACCGACCTTGCCGTCCTTCTTGGCCAGCGCAGCCGGCAAAAAGGCGTGCTTAGCGCCAGGCACAGCCTCGGTCACCCAGCGGCGGATCCGTTCGCCCGGTCCGTCGGGATCGGTGAAGACGATGACGCCGCAGCGCTCCTGGGCCCTACGGATGACCGCCATCGTTTCTGGGCTGATGCCCAGCCCCTGCGTGACGATCACCTGGGCGTCGACGGCCCGCCGCACCGCCAGCAGGTCGTCGCGGCCCTCGACGACGATGACTTCCTGAATCTTCTCCCTGAACAGCGTTTTCACCTCATTGTCGGTTTTCCCCGTTTGCAAACAAACCAAACCCGCCCCGGTTCGGGGCGGGCCAAAAAGACAGACCGTTAGCGCCTCTGGGGGCAGCGATCTCCGAGACTGAGCGGGATGGATAACCGAGCTTATCTTTATTCGAGGACGTAAACCTTTGTCGTCCGTTTCCCCCAGCGCCTCGCCTCTTCTGACGACTCCATGAAGAGGTCGATGCGATCGCCGACGATGGCAGAACCGCGGTCAGCCGCCCGAGCGAAGCCATAGCCCTCCACATAAAGGCGAGAGCCCATCGGAATGACGGTCGTGTCGACGGCCACCATCCCCACTTCGGGATAGGCGCCGGAAGCGGTGTTCCTGCCTGTGTGAGAATAGGCGGTCGCCGTCATGTATTTCGCCTCCCGGATGCGAAAGTTGAGTCCGCCCCGCGAGACATGATCAATGGTGCCCATCGCCACCACCTGGTTGACAGGGGAGCGGACGATCTGCTGGGCGATCAGGTCTTTTTTCACCGGCTGGCCGTCTTCATAGGTGACGAGCATTTTGTTTCGCTCCAGGCCGTTGCGGCCACGGGAGACGATCTTGCGCAACCCCTTTTCCAAGGTGTTGTCCGATTTCTGCTCCGTCCGGTAAGGAACAGACTGCTCCTCAATGACCTCATCCTGAGTGACGCGCACGACACGGACGGTGGAGGGCTTGTCCACCGTTGCGTCAAGGGCCGGCTCGACGCGGTCAAGGGCACCCAGTTGGATGGCCGTCTGCGCCAAAATCTCCCGGACAGAGGCCGGCGGGGTGACGAGTTCCTGATTCTTGCCATCGGCAAAGACGGTTACGGGAAAAGCACGGATGATATGTACGGTCAGATCGTCTTTCAGCAAGGTTGGGGCAGGCGGTTCCACCTTGTCCTTTTCTGCGAGGATTACGCCGGCTTCCGCCAGGGCTTCCCCGACAGTCGTTTTGAAAGTCCCGATGGCTTTTTGTTCACCGTCCACGTCGAGCACGATATCTTTTTGAAGAAAGCTGTAGATACCGAAGAGGATGAGCGCGATGCCGGCGAAGAGGCCCAGCGCTGTTCCCCACCGCCGCCAGTCGCCCGAAGGCGGTGGATCCGATAGCCGTTTGGCCCGCTTGAGCGGACCCGGGTGAAGTCGCTCGGTCAGATCAGTGGTGTCATCCAGCATGACAGATTCCCCTTTCGACCAAGTGCTTACCTGTAGTGTGTTCTCATTTTACTGAACGAAAGAGGGCTTGTCAAAGCCAAGAATGTAGAATTATAGTAACTTACCCATATTTTATTCGACGTTTTTAATCATTTTTTTACTTGCGCTTGTGAACGCACGTTGGTTATTTAAGCCTTGCCGAGGTTACTCAAGTATATGTACGGTAACTTGCCGCCTTCCCCATTGAAAACACTCCTCATTGCTGTCAAAAAAAACATCGATGAGGGAGCCACGGATGGCGCCACCCGTATCTGCCGCCTTGGCCACACCGTATCCTTCTATGTACAGCGTCGTGCCCAGGGGGATCACGCGGGGATCGACGGCGACGATGCCCACACGGGGCCAGATGCCTGTGGCCGTGCGGTTGCCTGTATGGGTATAGGCGGTCGCCACCATGCGCATGGCTCCTCTGATGCTGCCCTCATCGGCGGAAGCGCCCTCGGTCGCAGCTGTCTCCTCTCTAGCATTTCGAGAAATTGACGCGGCGCTGGGCCTGCCACCCCGCGACGCAATCAGCAAGCGGCCCGATGATCCGGCACTCCCCCGGACAACCACCTCGGGACGAGGTCTTGTCGTCACCTGCCGTTCCACTGCTTCGGCAGACACCTCGCGACCATCTTCAAAGGTGACGAGTTCACGGACGACGGCGACCCCGTCGGCGCCAGTCATGGCGACCCGCTCCACCCCCTCCGGGAGGGTGCTGTCATAGATCACCTGCTGGGTAAACGGGACAGGTTCGCTCCGCTCGCGGGTGTTCCGAGTCAAGCGGACGAGGTGCCAGCGGTCAGTTGCATCACCGCCGGCGCCGTTGCTCCGGTCGAGACGGTCTTC
This sequence comes from Heliomicrobium sulfidophilum, assembly GCF_057715735.1. NCBI lineage: Bacteria > Bacillati > Bacillota > Clostridia > Eubacteriales > Heliobacteriaceae > Heliomicrobium > Heliomicrobium sulfidophilum. The sequence goes on along the minus strand of NZ_JBVTZZ010000005.1, from coordinate 1,433,707 downwards.
TTCTCCCACGGGTATGCCCAGATCGGCGATACGCTCTTTCGATAGATCGCCAATCTGGCGGAAGGTGATGATTCGGTTGTCGACGAGCAGTTCCACCCAGTGGGACTTGCGAAACTGCACCGTCATCCCCCGTTGAAGCGGCGCGTTGACATCGGGATCAACCCAGTCGCCTGGCTCATAGGCGATCCCTACACTTTTCAGCATTTCGCCAACGGTTCGGCTGTAGGCGAGAATGGATCGGGACTCGCCGTCCACTTCCAATGTGACCGGTTTCCCCCGGACGATGTCAAGCAACGAGGTAAAAAAAAGCGCGGCAGCCAGCAAAAGGGAAATCCCTACAGCGATGGCCGGACGCGCAGCGCGGCTTTTCAGCCCTTTTTCTTTTGTCTTCATGCCTCCTATTGACATCTTCCAGCCCCTCCCTCGCCGCGCAGGATTGTCTTTCGGACAAGGCGGCGATGGTCAAGAATATGAAGAGGCGGAAAAAAAAAGAACCCCCCGGGGGGGGCCAGCCAGCGGCAACGATGATGCACGATAGATTCTACTTATCCCGGAACCGGCATTCGAAAAAGGGCGCAACCGTTTCGCAGCATCTGTTCCGCCAGTTCTTCCGGGTCCTCGCCGCGCAGTTCGGCGACTTTTTGCGCCACCAGGGCCACATTGCCCGAGTGGTTGCGCGTCCCCCGCAGTGGATGGGGCGACAGATAGGGCGCATCGGTCTCGACGAGCAACCGGTCGCGCGGAACCTTTTTGGCGATGTCGAGGAGGCCCCGGGCGTTCGTATAGGTCACCGGGCCGGCCAAGGAGATGTAGAAGCCGAGATCGAGGCAGAACTGGGCCATCTCCCAACTGCCGGAAAAGCAGTGCAGGACACCGGAAAGGCCCCTGCCCTCCTGGCCCAGGATCGCCATGATGTCGCCATGGGCGTCCCGGTCATGGATGATCACCGGTTTATCAAGCCGCCGGGCCAGGGCCAGTTGGTCCACAAAGACCTCCCGCTGGCGGTCCCGGGGCGACAAGTCGCGGTAGTAGTCGAGGCCGATCTCGCCGATGGCGACCACCTTGGGGTGAGCGGCCAACTGTTCCAGCCTCAGACAGGTGTTCTCGTCGACCCCGTCCGCATCGTGGGGGTGGATGCCGACGGCGGCGTAGATGAAGGGGTAGTCATCGGCCAGCCGGACGGATCGCTCTGAGGAAGGGATGTCATAGCCCACGTTGACGATCCGCTCCACGCCCGCCGCCTGGGCCTGCTTCAGCATGGCGTCGCGGTCATCGCGGAAGGACTTGTCATCCATGTGGGCATGGGTGTCAAAGAGCCGCATCTACTTCACCCGGCTGCCGGCGGGGATGTCGGCGGTGACGGTGAGCGCTTCGAGCACGCCGTCCTTGGAGGCTGCCAGGATCATGCCCTGCGAGAGGATGCCCCGCAGTTTGGCCGGTTTCAGGTTGGCCACCAGGACGAGCTTTTTGCCGACCAGTTCCTCCGGCGCGTAGTATTGGGCGATGCCGGAGACGACGGTGCGCGTCTCGTCGCCCAGCTTGACCTCCAGTTTGAGCAGTTTGTCCGTCTTGGGCACTTTTTCCGCCGCCAATACCTCGATCACCCGCAGGTCGATCTTGGCGAAGTCTTCGATGGAGATCTCCGGCAGGAGGGGTTCCATGGCGGGGGCTTCTAGGGCGACTTCGGTCACGTTTTCCGCTGGGGTATCAGCCGTTTCGTTCAGGACAGGATTCTCAATAGTCGTCACAGAAGTCGCCTCTTTCACAGATTTTGATGTCTTTTCGGGAAGGGCTGTTCCCGCTTTTGCTGGGGCCGGCTCGGCGCTCTCCGCCAGGATCGCCGCCAAGTCGATGCGTGGGAAGATGGGGTCACCTTTTGCGACTTTTACACCGTCGGGGAAGAGGCCCCAGCGGGCGGCGTCCCAGGTCATCAGGCCGCTGTAATCGGGCAGACCAAGTTCCAATGAGTCCGGTCCTGACAGGCCCAGTTGGGCGAAGATCTTGCCAGGGACCGTGGGCATAGCGGCCTGCAAGAGGATCGCGGCGATGCGCAGGCTCTCGACCATCGTATAAAGGACGGCCTCCAGTTCGGGCCTCGCCTCCGCTTTTTTCGCCAGTGCCCAAGGCGCCCGCTCGTCGATGTATTTGTTCATGCGGCCGATCAGCTTCCAGAGGGCGCTGTGGGCGTTGGCCAGTTCAAAGCGGTCCATCAGGGCGCCGAAGTCGGCGACGGTTTTGGCGGCCAGTTCCTGGATCTCCTTCTCCAGGGGGCCCTCGGCGCCGGCCTCCGGCGCTTTCACGACACCGCCGGTGAAGCGCTCGACCATAGACAAAGAGCGGTGCAGCAGGTTGCCCAGGTCGTTGGCCAGGTCTGTGTTGATCCGGCCGATCAGGGTCTCCTCGGAGTAGACGGCGTCCTGACCGCCGATCATCTCGCGGATGAGAAAGTAGCGAAAGGCGTCGACGCCGTAGCGGTCGGCGAGCATGAAGGGGTCGACGACGTTGCCTTTCGATTTCGACATCTTCCCCGATTCGAGCAGGAACCAGCCGTGGCTGAAGACCTGCTTTGGCAGCGGTTCGCCGAGGGCCATCAGGATGATGGGCCAGATGATGGTGTGGAAGCGGACGATGTCCTTGCCGACGAGGTGGATGTCGGCCGGCCAGTAGCGGCGGTACTTTTCGTCATTGTCGCTGCCGTAGCCGAGGGCGGTGATGTAGTTGGACAGGGCGTCAAACCAGACATAGATGACATGGTTGGCGTTGATCGGCACAGGGATGCCCCACTTGAAGGTCGTCCGGGAGACGCAGAGATCCTCCAAGCCCTGTTTGATGAAACTGACCATCTCGTTGCGCCGGCTGACAGGCTGGATGAATTCGGGGTTCTCCTCGATATGTTGGAGCAGCCGGTCGGCATACTTGGACATGCGGAAGAAGTAGCTCTCTTCCTTCGTCTTTTCGACGGCACGCTCACAGTCGGGGCAGATCTTTTCGCCGTTTTCGCCGGTCTTAAGCTGCCGCTCCGGCCAGAAGGCCTCACAGGGCGTGCAGTACCAGCCCTCATACTCGGACTTGTAGATGTCGCCCTTGTCCCAGATCTTCTGAAAGATGCCCTGCACAGCTTTTTTATGGCGGTCCTCGGTGGTGCGGATGAAGTCGTCATAGGTGATCTCCAGCCGCTTCCAGAGGCTTTTGAAGGTGTCGGCCACGGGATCGAGGTAGTCGATGGGGGCCATGCCTTTGGCTTGGGCCGCCCGCTCGATCTTCTGTCCATGCTCATCCAAGCCTGTCAAAAACCAGACGTCTTCGCCGCGCATGCGCTTGTAGCGGGCCATCGTATCGGTGGCCACCGTCGTGTAGGCGTGACCGATGTGGGGGTTGCCGCTGGGGTAGTAGATAGGTGTAGTGATGTAGAACGTTGGCCGGGGCTGATTCACCATGGGGACCTCCTCGCGCAAAAAACTTTGGTTGGACTCCTTTTTTGGGCAAAAAAATCTGACTTTGAGCGAATTCTTTTTATATCCAGGAAAAAAGAAAAAATATACGATATTTGTTGATTTTTAAAAAAATTAGGGGTTGACTGTTCCTGGAATCACTGGTACCATTAGGGTGAAGATTGTTGTCGAATTTTGTTATTTAATCAGAAGGGAGGACATTTTCGATGAAATCTACGGGCATTGTACGGAAGGTTGACGAACTGGGCCGCGTCGTTATCCCCATCGAACTGCGCAGAACCCTGGGCATCGATGAGAAGGACGCGCTGGAAATCTACGTTGACTCGGAGAAGATCATTCTCAAAAAGTATGAGCCTGCCTGTGTCTTCTGTGGCAGCGCCGTTGAGGTTCAGAACTTCCGCGGCAAGATTGTCTGCCGGGAGTGCGCCGTTTCAATGGCTCAAAACGCGGCTGGCTGATTGGCTACATAATACCATTATTTCCAGCCAATCAAAAGGTCATGTTTCTCCGTTGCAGCAGGACGGGATGGGTTTACGCCCATCCCGTTTATTCGTTTTCTGGAGCGGCTTCTTCGTCTAGGCCGAGCAACCGCAGGCGGTAGGCCTCGCGCCGGGGTATGCCCAGTTCCTGCGCCGCTGTCTTGAGCGCCGCCTTGCCGTCCATGCCCTGATCTTCCAGCCAGTCGAGCCGTTGGCGGAGCAACGCTGCCCGCTCGCTCTCGCTGTCCGGCAGTGCCGGAAAACCGAATCGGCCGTCACTGCCGACCTCGTTCCAAGCGTCGGCGTGGGCGCCTATCGCTAGGGTCCTCGCGCCCCCTGCATTCAAAGCGGTTGCGCGACCGGCGATGACGACGGTGCATTCTCCGCGGACGCCTTCCCGGACCGACTCGGCCAGCTCCGCCAGGGCGCCGCGACGGACCTCTTCGAACTTTTTCGTCAGTTCCCGCACAAGGGCGGCGGGCCGGTCCGCACCGAGGTAGTCGCAGAGGCTCTCCATCGTCTCCCGCAGGCGGTGAGGCGACTCGTAGAGGATCATCGTCCGGTCTTCGACAGCAAGGCGGCGGAGACGCTCACGGAGCTCTTTTTTCGGTCGGGGCAAAAACCCCTCAAAGACGAAGCGGCCTGTGGGCAACCCGGAGAGCACCAGCGCCGTCAACGAAGCCGATGGTCCCGGCAGCACCTCCAAGGGGAGGCGGCGCTCGACGCACTCCCGGACAATGTCTTCGCCCGGGTCGGAGATGCCGGGCAAGCCGGCGTCCGAGACGAGGACCACTGTGGCGCCCTCGGCCACCCGGTCGAGGATGGTCGTGCCTTTGTGGTGGCGGTTATGCTCGTGGTAGGACGTGAGGGGGACGTGGATGTCAAAGGCGCTCAGCAGCTTGCGCGTATGGCGGGTGTCCTCGGCGGCGATCAGGTCGGCTTCCCGCAAGGCTTTGAGCGCCCGCAAGGTGATGTCGTCCAGATTGCCGATCGGGGTGGCGCAGATGAGGAGTTTTCCCGAACCTGGCGACTTTTCTGGCAGGTTTTCCCGCTTGTCCCGGGCGTCATCGTTATGGTCATTCATCAGAGCGGGCCTCATTCCTTATGGAGAAAGTTCACACAGAAGAGACAGTCATCACCCCTGCGGGGCTGGCCGAAGTTGACGTGGCAGATATGAAAGCCCTCCTGGTAGAGGCGGCTCAGGTTTTCATAGCCCTCGCCCTGCAGTTGGCGCACGTTGTCATTGATCCGGCCGACCGCTTCGGGCGTCATATTGGCCCGTTCCGCCCGCAGGCGGTCGTTCTCTTCTTCGAGGGTATAGATCTCCATCTTCAGGGCTTCGATCTCGGCCAGCATCTCCCGCAGTTGTTCTTCCAAGGCAATCACCCTGGCCGTCAGTCGTTTGTTCATCTGATCCACCTCCGCTTCAAGAGGGGCCGGCGCCTCGATGATTTACTGGGCTTCCGGCCCCGGCGCTTCCGGCGGTTTTTCCCTGCGTCTTCCCATCTCTTTGCGCTCGTAGCAGTCGTTTTCGAATTTGAGGCAGCACATCAGCCGCCCGCAGATGCCCGAGATCTTCGTCGGATTCAAGGACAGGTTCTGGTCCTTGGCCATCCGGATCGATACGGGCTCAAAGTCGCCCAGGAAGGAGGCGCAGCAGAGGACGCGGCCGCAGCAACCGATGCCGCCGATCATCTTCGCCTCGTCACGGACACCGATCTGACGCAATTCGATGCGAGTGCGGAAGACGGAGGCCAGGTCCTTGACGAGTTCCCGGAAATCGACACGTCCGTCGGCAGTGAAGTAGAAGATGATCTTCGAAGAATCGAAGGTGTATTCCACATCGACAAGCTTCATCGGCAGTTGGTGGACAGCGATCTTTTTCTGGCAGATCTCGTAGGCCGAGGTCTCTTTGGCGCGGTTTTCCTCGACCTGCTTCACATCTTCCGAGGTCGCAACGCGCAAGACCCGTTTCAAGGGGTTGACGAGGCTCTCTTCGGGAACCTCCCGAGGGGAGATGACGATCTCGCCGAACTCGATGCCACGGGCTGTCTCGACGATCACCTTTTCCTGCAGCGGGAGATTCAGGTCGCCCGGGTCAAAGTAGTATACTTTCCCGGTCTTTTTAAATCGGACTCCGACAATTTTGACCAAGGACCCTTCCTCCTCAAGGTTTTGGGCCGGCGCCTGCCGGCTTTTTGACTTCTATTCTCTATCTTCTGGCTGCAGTCGAGGGCGTCAGGGACTCGCCCCGGGCCAGATCGCGCAGCTTCAGCAGTGTATCCTCCACCAGCAGGCGCGCGCTGGCGTTCGTATCCAAGAGGCGGCGCGCCGCCATGACCATATCTAGAGCGCCCAGCAGAGTCGGCAAGGGCCATCCGCTGGCATCGCCGGCGATGTCGCCGTTGATGACAGGAACCTCTTCCCCGCCGCTGCCGGCGATCATCAGCCGGTCGCGCAGCAGGAGTGCCAGATAATCGAAAAACTCGGCGATGGCTTCCTTATCCTTGTCCCATTCCTCGGCAAGCTGAAAAATTCGGCTGTCGCCGGTTTGAATGAGCCCGTCCAGGATTTGGCGGGCCTTTTCCCGTCCCGCCGGCAATCCCTCGGCAGCCAGCCGGGCCGCCCGGTCCCAGCGACCGTCGGCCAGCAGCGTCAACAGCGGCACGTAGCCGGATGCGACGCCCTTTTCTTGCAGAAAGCGAGCGATCTCTCCGCTGGGAACCGGTTGAAAGGTGACGGGCAGGCAACGTGAGCGGATCGTCGGCAGGAGGCCGTGGCCGCGGTCAGTGATCAGAATAAAGACTGTCGGCCCCGGCGGCTCCTCAAGGATCTTCAGCAAGGCGTTGGCCGATGGCCCTTGCATCGTCTCGGCCTGCTCGATCAGAACGACCTGATGGGACGCCAGGTAGGGCCGGTAGCGGATGCGTTTTTGCAGGTTCCGGATCTGTTCGATCTTCAGGGTTGTCCCCTCCGGTGACAGGACGAAGCGATCGGGGTGGCTGCCACCTTGGACCTGCAGGCACGAGGAGCATCGCTCACAGGCATCTCCTTCTATCCGCTCCAGGCAGAGGATGGACTGGGCGAAGGCGCGAGCAGTCGTCTTCTTGCCGACGCCCTGGGGTCCGGAAAACAGGTAGGCGTGGGCCACCCGGTTTCCCGCAAGCCCGCGCGACAACTGCCGGACGGCCCGTTCCTGGCCCGCGATTTGCGATAGTCGCACTGCCATCTCCCCTAGGTAATGATATCCAACAAGAGACCACGTATTTCACCGATCTTCGTCAGGATGTCGATCGGTTCGGCCTGCTGGGATAAGAACTGGGTGGCGATCTCCTCGAGGTGGCGGTCCACCTTTTCGACGGTGATCAGCGATTTGTGGCGACTGCGGCGGTCCCAGCCGGTCTCCTCACGCAATTGGTACATGCCTCCGACGACCTGGGCCAGGAACTTTTTCACCAACTCCCGGTACTTTTTGAAGTTGCCCACGGTCTGGTTCCGGGCCAGCGCATTGGACGATTCATCGATGCGGGCCAGCATCTCCTGTAGGTCTGATCGTTCCCGTCCGGCCCGGGCCTTGTGCAGTTCGGACAAAAAGGCTTCCTTTTTGCCCTCAGCACCAGCCGTCCCTTCCCCTTCATGGACCAAGCGCGGGTCGCCAACCCCGGTGAAAAAGCCTTGAATTCTGAGCCCATCGGCCATGAATTATTCCTCCTGACAGTAGGGCAGGTTGGCGACTAGCGCGCGGGCGGCGTCGATGATCCGGCAGTGAACCTCGGCAATGGCGCCAAGGGCTGGGATGCGGCAGATGCGCCCCCCGTCGTCCTCGGCCAGTTGGAGAAAGCCCCGGCGGACACGTTCGTGAAAAGTCGCCTCTTCCAGTTCCATTCGATCGGCGCCCTGCCACTCTGTCCGTTCCGGTCGCCTTTGCCGGGCCCGGCAAAGGCCTTCTCCCGTGTCGATATCGAGCAGGATCGTCAAATCGGGCGTCAACCCCTCGGTGGCCATCCGGTTGATCGCCTCCAGGCGCTCCAGGCTCAGACCGCGACCGAAGCCCTGATAGGCCAGGGTGGAGTCGGTGAAGCGGTCACAGATCACCACAGTCCCCGAGGCGAGGGCCGGCCGGATGACCTCGCTGACCAGTTGCGCCCGGGCGGCGGCGTAGAGGAACACCTCGGCCATTGGCGCCATGCCTTTTAAGGAGGGATCAAGCAAGACCCGGCGGGCCGCCTCGCTGACAAGGGTACCGCCAGGCTCCCGCGTCTCCACAACAGGATGACCGAGCTTGCGAAACGCTTGGGCAAGCAGGGCGCTTTGCGTCGTTTTTCCGGCCCCGTCGGCCCCTTCCAGCGTGATAAAGAGTCCCGGCATAGCGCACCTGCTTCACATCGTATTGCATCAATGACATCATCATGAGAACGAAAAAACGTTGTTGTGAAAGTCCGGTTCCCGGAGACCTATTCGTCAATGATCAACAACTCGTCCAATCCCGGATCATGAGCGCCCTGCCAGTGGGCGCCAGCGCGCCGCAAGGCTTCGACCGTCTCGACAGTCTCGGCGGTAATGCGCTCCCCAGGCGCGACGAGGGGGATGCCGGGAGGGTATGGACAGATAAATTCGGCCGCCAGGCGACCTCTCGCTTCAGGCCACCTCACCCGGCGACGGGGGGCATGGAAGGCCTCCCGCGGCGACAAGACCATCTCCGGCTGCAAACGGTAGGCTTGCCGGAGCAGCGGTCCCGCCGGATCGCCGCTTGTATCGCTTCGCCCTTGACCGGCCCGTTGTTCGGCCCATTGACCTCTCCCTCGTCCAGCCGTTCGGCCCGTTTCCTGGGAGAGGTCTCGCAAGGCCCGCCGCAAGCGGTCGTCGGCGTCGGGGCGATCAAAAGGAGAGAGCAAAAAGAGTAGGTAATTCGGTCCAGCCAGTTCGGCTTCGATCCCCTTTTCCCGCCGCAGCCACTGGCGAGCCGCGTAGCCTGTCGGCATCGCATCGCGCAGGACCACGAGCAGGCGCGTCGGATCCCAGCTCTCGATGGCGGGATGCTTCATTATTTCTTCGCCCCAACAAAAAATTCCTTTGAAACGGTTGATGTCTTTGCGCAGTCTTTGCGCCCGCTCGACCGTGGCGTCCCAGAGCGCCGCTCCCTCCTCCTCCATCCGTCGGCGGGCCTCATCGAGGGAGGCCATCAGCAGGTAAGAAGGGCTGGTCGTCTGGAGCAGCGAGAGGGCGCGGGCGACGGCCTGAACGCCGGAGAGCGCCGGAGCATGGCCCAGGTGCAGCATGGCCGCCTGGGTGAGGGCCGGCAGCGTCTTGTGGCTGCCGTGAACAACCGCCTGCGCGCCGAGGCACAGGGCCGAGTCAGGCAACTTCGACGAAAAGGCGTATGCGGCGCCATGAGCCTCATCGACCCAGAGAGGCGCCCCGTGCCACTCGGCTGCCTGGCGCCAAGGCGTCAGGTCCTCTGCCGTTCCCCAGTAGCTCGGCCGCAGGGCCAGCAAGGCCGCCGCCCCCTCGGCCGCTCCATTGAGGCCGGAGGTGTCGGCAGCCAAGGGAAGTCCTGTTTCTTCTTCACAGAGCGGCGGCAGGTAACGGGGAACGGCGCCACTCAGCACCAACCCGCCAAAAACAGAGCGATGGCTGTGCCGAGGCAGCACCAGGCGCTCCCCAGGCCGCAACCCGGCCAGGCAGAGGGCATGGATGCCGACGGTCGCCCCCTGAACCAAAAAAAAAGTGGCCCCGGCCCCGAAGGCTTGGGCCGCCAGGCGCTGGGCTTCGGCGATGGCGCCTTCCGGCGCGTGGAGGTCATCGAGACCAGGTATTTCCGTCGTGTCGAGATGAATCCCCAAACCTGCCAGCGCCCGCCCCTGACCGTGGCCGGGGGTGTGAAAGCCGGCGGCGTTTTCCCCAAAAAGGGTGTGCAGCGCCTGCCACAACGGTCGCTCCCTCATCATGAACCTCCGCGCAAACATTTCCTTCTATTGTATCACGGGCGACCTCCCGAGGCCAAATGGCGCCGCCAATCGGACCGCCGCCAGAGCCGGTCCATGTTGCTTTTCAATGTCCGGTAGGCCTCGTCTTCCGTCGTCCAGGAGGACAAGTCGGCCAGACAACAGTCACAGAGAAAAACGCCGCAGATCCAGAGTCCGCCGGCGATTCCTTCCGGCGGGACCTGCTGGCAGGTGGAACAGCGAGGCAACAAGGTGGTTTCCCTCATCCCGCTCACCTCAAAAAAGTGTTTCTTTTCCTAGTATGGACAAGATTGTTCCTCCGAGAAACAGCCGGGCTTTATCGTATGTGCCGGTCGAATCCGATGTGCCGGAAGAGTTTTTCCGCAACCGTTCCATATTCTGACACGATTGCGGATGTTCCACCCTTTACAGGTTGGCTGACTCTCAGGTATATTGAAACGGGGAGGTGTAGGGCATGACAACCATCGCCGGGATTGATTCCATCCGCCAGCAGATCCAGGCACAGTGTCCCAAGGGGGAAACCTTCGCCGACTTTGCCGAAACCCTGGAGGCCACCATCAAGGCGCAAGCCCTCGGTGAAAAGATCAGCCTGCCTCCGCTGCCGGCGCTCCCGCCTTCTGCTGTCGCCAACGCGGGCATGTCGGCGGTCACATCGGCGCTGCTCAACCCGTTCGGGATGATCGGCGGCCAGCCGAACAGCCAGGCGACTCAGGCGCGCCCCCAGGCGGGACAGGCTTACTCGGCTCAGACCAGCATCACCGCCGGCAAATACGCCGACCTGATCAACCAGGCGGCCCAGAAATACAACGTCCCCGCCTCTCTGATCTGGGGCGTCATCAAAGCGGAATCGAATTTCAACCCCCGCGTCATCTCCCCAGCCGGCGCGATGGGTTTGATGCAGTTGATGCCAGGCACCGCCCGTTCCCTCGGCGTCCAAGACGCCTTTGACCCGGCCCAGAACATCGACGGCGGCGTCCGTTACCTCCGGCAGATGCTGGACCGTTTCGGCGGTCGCGTCGACCTGGCTGTCGCCGCCTACAACGCCGGTCCCGGCAGCGTGGAAAAGCACAATGGCATCCCACCCTATGCGGAAACACAAGCCTATGTGCCCCGAGTGCTCCGCTACCAGCAGGAAAGCCTGGCCTCTCTTGGCCAAGCAGCCGGTTGATCCGCCGTCGCCGCGCAATGCGACGGCTTTTTCCTTGCCCGGCCCGCGAGACATATCGACAATTCGACGCAACGGGCGTACAATGTTCTGTAAAGCATGGACAAACCATATTCATCAGCCGATATGGAAAGGGCGGGAATCGTCGATGTCCACGTCAACATTGGACAATCCGCCACACCTCTCACCAGATGGGGTTCGAGAGGAAGAGGCGGCACAAGCGACCCCCGGCGCAGCGATGCGAGAGCTTTTCCAACTCCTCTTGACGCAGGAAGAGCGGTCCAAGCGGTTAGAAGAGGAACAAGAGGCGCTCAACCGGCGGTTGCAGGAAATGGAGTCGCGAACGGAGGACCTGCAAAAACGGATGCAGGACCTGGTTCTGCGCCTTGATGAAGCGATTTCGTTGAACAATCTGTTCTTAGCCTACATTGAATCCCATGGTTTGACACAGGACTTCAAATACTTCTCCGAGCGGATGACTCCGGCCAACGGGAAGGTCAACTGATTTTATGCGGCAGCGACGATGGCGGCAGCGATAGCTGCGCCCATCTCGGAGCCGTTTTTTATTAGCCGGACGGAGACCTGTCCCGCTTTTTCTCCCAGCAATTCGGCCAGGGCACTGTCCAGGTCGCCGGCGTAACCGGGCATCTTCTCATAGAGAGAGCCGTCGACGGCGATGGTGTGCCGGGACGTCATGCCGGGATCCTCATGGCGCAACGCCCCCAGATAGGTCGCGGCCACCAGACGGGCCGAACGGCGAGCCGCCGCTGCCGCCATCTGCTGGATCAGCCGACGCTCCTCCAGGCCGGTCCTCTCGATGCCGGCCCGCGCCCGGAGCCATTCACCAACTCCGCGCCGATCGGCGGTATGATCCGATAAAAGCGCCGACAGGTCTGCGGCAGACAGCAAGTAGGGCTGTTCGATCCTGGTCGCCGCTTGTCCCCCGAAAAGACCCTTGCTTTGCATCAGGTCCAGCATCATCAAGCGCATCAGCTCGCCGAGGTAGAGGCCGGAGACCATCTTCTCGAGGCGCTGCGCCCCCGGCTGAACGCTCTGCCGGTCGAGTTGCAGATCATAGGCGGTGGCGGGCGCGCCGTCGAAGTTGCCTGATTCCATGTTGATCACCATGGGTGACGCAACAGAAGGTACGAAACGGTCCAGGTAGCAACTGTTGTGGCCGGTACCGAGGATGGAGCCGATGCGGGTGTGGGGATCACTGTAGGTGGCGGTCAGCAGCGTTCCCACCGTATCGTTGATGATGGCCGCCTGCTTCACCCGGTCCTTGAGGCCCCGGCGGGCCAAGGCGTCGTTCAGAAGTTGCCCTACGTCGTTCCCCTCGACGCCAGCGGTGTGAAACTCCTTCACCCATTGGATCAGTTCGGCATGACCGATGTTCCGTTGTCGGGCGGGAAAGGAAAAGGTGTGGCCGAGGTGAAAATGCCCCCGGTGGTTGCTGATCGTTTCCCCGATCAGGGCGGCCAGAAAATCGAAGAGTTCCTCCGCTGTCGCCGAATTGCGAGTATAGTCATAGCTTCCGTCGATAGCCCTGACCGGCCGGCTCAGGCGTTCCAGGACGCGGCACTGTCCGCCGGCAAGTTCTATCAGGGCCACGCGCACATTCGTCCCGCCGAAGTCGAGCGCCAGGAAGGTTCCACACTCCTTCCCCGTCGGACCGGCCAGATAAGAGGGCAACATTTTTAAGGAGCCGCCTTTTTTCGCCAGCCCCTGTTCCATGGCTTGCTGAAACTGGTCGGCCATGGCCTCCAACGCCGCCGCCGGCAGATGGAGACGGGATTCCAGTTCTACCGCCGCCAGCGCCCATGTATTCATCCTTCGCTTCCCCCTATTCCGATGCCCAAATCGTTCCTATTCTTTGCCATTTTCAGTGTAATACTGGGGCATGCCTCTGCACAAGCAAAAACCGGCCGTAAGGACCGGTTTTATCTTTTGCGGTTTAGGTCAACGGGATGTCGTGGTTCTCCTCATACCGTTTCAGCAAGGGATAGGCGGCGATGCTCCAGGACAGGGCCAGGATTGCCGAGATGAAGCCGAACTGCAAAAAGGCGATCCAGGACTCAACAGGGTGGTTGAGCAGGTAGATGAACAATCCGCACCAGAAACCCTGGCAGAAGGGGCAGCCAAGGAGCTTGCGAAAGAAGTAATGGACTTTTTTGAGCCGCTCTCGCACCGGCTTGAAGAGAATAAAGTCGAAGAGAAAAAAGCGTATGCTCAGAGCGGCCAGCAACTCGGCGGCCATCACTTCATCGCCTCGATATCGTCATAGCGATCGACGAGCATCTTCAACTGCTCTTTCGTCAGTGTCACCCGGCCCCCGTCATCGTCGGTGATGACGACCATCCCCTGGGAGACATGGACAGTGGGACAGCAACTGGACGAGCACAAGCGCAGTGTGATCATCGGATATCAACCCCTCCTTTTAACAACGTTAAAGCGTCTCATTTTCAGGATATGGGGAAACCGCAAAAAAGTTCAACATTCCTTAACTTGCCTGTTCTGTTCAGAACAAGGTACACTGAAAACGCCAATGTTCTTGCTTTTTGTAGGCATTTTTACATTTTTGAGGGGGAGCGTCCGATGGCAACCATGACGCCACCGTCGATGTCCCATCGCCGGGACTGGCTGGCGGACCAACTCGCCGCCTTTCACGCCGTGATCACTGATCATGCCCATTCGGTCGCTGCCGTCTTTCCGATCGATGAGCCCGAAGGCCGCGTCAGCCGCGACAACCTGCTGGCCTATCTTGCCATGCGCCGGCACGATATCGTCGACTTGCAGATCGCCCTTGCGGAATACGGTCTTTCCTCCCTGGGCCGCCTGGAGGGTTCGGTGCTCCTGGGGATCGAGCGTGTCCTGAGCCACCTCGGCGTCGAGGCGGCGCCGACGGCGCTGCAACGACCCGACTCGGAACTGGCCCGTTTTTTGACGGAGATGCGCTCCCGTCGCCTGCTCGGTCGCCCGCGAGACAAGCGCGGCACTCGGATCATGGTCACCCTCGACGCTGCCAGCATCCACCGGCAGGAACTCCTAGAAGAACTCCTAATGAACGGGATGGACCTGGCCCGCATCAATTGCGCCCATGACGGTCCCCAGGAATGGAAACAGTTGATCGCCGCCATCCGCAAGGCGGAAGACAGCCTGGAACAGCGCGGCGAAGGCGCTGGACGGCGCTGCCGCATCCTGATGGATTTGGGCGGACCCAAGATCCGGACCGGCCCGCTGGCCAAGGAGACAAGGCCCCTCAAACTGGCAGCGCCGCGCGATCCCTTCGGTTCCCCTTACCGACTTCTGGAGGGGTGCTTGGACGCTGAGGCCCCCTTCACCCGGCGCATCAGCGACCCAGAGGGACGGACGCGCTTCGTCATCGCCGTCCCTCATCAGAGCGGCCTCGACCGCCTGCGTGTCGGCAGCGAACTGCAGTTTCAGGACACGCGAGAGCGTCTGCGGACACTGCATGTGCTGGAACGGGTCAGCCCGACGCGGGTGCGCGTCGGGCTAGATCGCACCGCCTACCTGCAAGAAGGGATCATCTTGCTCGGAGAGAAGAACGCCACCTTCACCGTGGGCCCCATCCTCCCTCAACCGGTGAAGATGGAGGTGCAGCCGGGGGACACCTTGCTCCTGTACCGGGATCCGCTCCGGATGGGCCATCCCGCCTCCGCCGGCGGACCAGCCGGGATCAGTTGCACCCTTCCGGAAGCGCTTGATTTCGTCAAGCCGGACCATCGGGTTTATATCGATGACGGCAAGATCGGCACGATCGCGCGCAGGATCACCGATGAATACCTGGAACTGGAGGTCCTGTCCACGGCAGGACCGGCGGCGCGAATTAAACCGGAAAAAGGGCTCAACTTCCCCGATTCTCTCCTTGAACTGCCCGCCTTGACCGACCAAGACCGGAAAGACCTGACTTTTGTGGCCGCCCATGCCGACGCTGTCGGCCTCTCCTTCGTCCACAGCCCGAAAGACCTGCTCGATCTCCAGACATCCTTAATGGAGCTGGGGCGTTCCGATATCGGCGTCATCGCCAAGATCGAAACGAGCGAGGCCATTCACCGGTTGGCACAACTGCTGATCACCGGTCTCACCTTCCCGAGCTTCGGCGTCATGATCGCCCGGGGCGACCTGGCCGTCGAAGTCGGTTTCGAGAACCTGGCTCTCGTCCAGGAGGACATCCTCTGCATGTGCGAAGCGGCCCACACGCCGGTCATCTGGGCCACCCAGGTGTTGGAGACGCTGGCCAAGACAGGCCTGCCGGCGAGAGCGGAGATCACCGACGCCGCCATGGGCCACCGTGCCGACTGTGTCATGCTGAACAAGGGCGCCCACATCCTGGAGGCAGTGAAGACGCTGTCGAAACTGCTCTGCTCTGAGGAGCGCTGCCACCTGAAAAAGCGCCAGATCTTCCGGGAGTTCACGGTGCAGCACGGCATTTTTGATGATCCCTGAGCGCAAGGACATGCCGACCTTCCAGGCCGCCCTACGTGTTATAGGTGTTATCGAACCTCGCCCGGAGACCCGCCTTTTTCCGGCAGTTGACGCAGTCGCCATTCCCATTTACGATTAGATCCTCAGGGATTTACACACCATGGAACATAAATGCGAACAGAGGGAAGGAATCGGGATGATCCCAGTTGTTTTTGTCACCCCCCAGGGCGATGTGACCGTCGAGGCGGCGGAAGGGGCCACCCTGCTGGAGGTCGGCCACGCGAACGGCGTCGACATCGAATACAGTTGCAAGGACGGCCGTTGCGGCGTCTGCCAGGTCACCGTCCTGGAGGGAGAAGCGAATCTGAGCGAGCCGGACATCGACGAGGTGGACGAGTTGTTCGACCGCATCGATGAGGGCGTACGCCTCGCCTGCAAGGCCCGCATCCTCGGTCCCGTCAAAGTGAAAGTCCGCTAACCATCAACTTCTGGTTTCGGAAGTCCTCAAACATCCCCATTCGATCTCCCTGGAGATCACGCAAGCAAAAAGCCTTTCGACAGACCCCGAGGGATACGTCGAAAGGCTTTTTCACATTCTTGTGTAGAGAATTGCCGAATAACAGAACTCACGATCGATAGGAGGCGGTGCCGATGAGCGACCAAGGCTACTCCTTTCAGGAGAACACCCTATACTCTCCTTGGCTGCTGCTCATCGGCGCAGGTCACTCCACGCTGAGCGCTTTTTTCAGGTTCGCCAGGTTTTCCCGTTGGATGGCGATGTAATCTTTGCCTGCTTTTATGTCCTCCTCGGTAAGGCCGCCGACCGGGTTCAGGACAAGCGTCTGGGCGCCCGCCTCCTGAGCGATGGCTTCGGCCAGTTTGGGGCTGATCAGCGCTTCAAAGAAAATGTATTTGACCTTGTGCCCTTTGGCGAAGTCGCTGATGGCGGCCATCGTCTTCGGCGTCGGCTCCGCCTCTGGGTTGACGCCCATGATGCCGATCTGTTTGAGACCATAGTCGCGGGCCAGGTAGCCAAAGGCGCGGTGGGTGACGATGATCTCTTTGCCTTGCGCATTAGCCAGGGCTTCGCGAAACTCCTGATCCAAGGCATCGAGCTTCGCCAGGTAGGCCTTGGCATTGTTTTCGTAAACATCACTGTTGGCCGGATCGGCGGCGATGAGGCCCTTTTTGATATTCTCTACCTCGGCCTTGGCCTGCTTGGGTGACACCCAGAAATGGGGGTCGTACTCATGGTCGTGGTCATGGCCTGCCTGTTTTGCCTCATTACCGGTCGCCTCGTGGCCTGCCGCCTGATGGGGATCTTCCTTATGGGGATCAGACTGATGAGATTCTCCCTCGTGGGCATCTCCCTGCCCGGCAGCGCCCTCATGGGCGACAGCCGGCAGCCGTTCCAACCCTTTGCCGGCTTCCACGACCGTCACCTTTTGCAGGCTGCCGGCGCTCATCACCTTGTCAACCCAGCCTTCCATACCGCCGTTGACCACAAGCAGGTTGGCTTTGGCCATCATCTCCATATCCTTCGGCGTCGGCTCCCAGGCGTGCGGCTCTGACCCCGGCGGCACGAGGTTCACCACGTCCACCTTGTCGCCGCCGACCTGGCGGGTAAATTCGTACATCGGGTAGAAACTGGCGACAACCTTGAGCTTGTTCGAATTGGGAACGGTGTCGTTCGGCGATGTGACTGGGCCTTTCGCGGCGCAGCCTGCCAGCAGGGCTAGCGTCAACAGGCCCATCCCGAACATATGTACTTTTTTCATCCCCACGGCTCCCCTCTCTTCGTTTTCACCTTTTCACATGCAAGAATAACCCTAAATAAGATTATTCTTATTTTATCCTAGCACTTGTTTTTCCAAGATGCAACACTTCCATAATCAGTAAAAAATTTCCCCCTGAGCTGCGCAAGAAAAGTCCCTCGCGCTGCGACGAGCAACGCCGTCAGCAGAATCGCCGCCATGGTGAAAGACACAAAGCGGGGATTGATATAGACGAGCAGTTTCCCGTCCAGTACAGCTTTAACAGGTATCCGGACAATGCGAGCATCAGCAAACCGCCCACCTGCCTGCGTTGAATCACGAACAGAAGGGCCTGTTGCATGCGCTCCATGCGCTCGGAAAAAAACATCTGCACCCTTCCTCCATTTCCTCTTGCCAGGTATCGATATTCGAAAAGCTTTGGTAAATGAAAAACCGGGCAAAAAGCCCGGCTCGTCAAGTCGAGAATCAGACCATATGTTTATCCCAAACCGCCCAGGTCGAAGCCCTTGCGCGCCGCCACCAAGCGGAGCGTGTACTCTCCGGCGGGGCTCATGGGCTGCTGGACCAACGGGGCCGCGCCATCACGGGTGAAGGGGACAGCCTTGCCGGCGAGGGCCGGCGGCAGGGCATCCTTCAAGGCCACCGACGCGGTCAGGCAGACGCTGTAGTCGGCCTTGTCCACAAAGAGTTCATAGCCGCGGATGGAGCTTTCCAGTCCCGAGAAAGCGCCCGGATCCGTTCCCGCCATCTCGGCAAGGCTGCGGGCAAGCCATTTGGCGAGGCTGAACTTGGGTGTGCCTGCTTGCAGGTCATCTTCCAACATCTCGCTGTACAAGGTGGCGCCCACCGGTTCCTGACCGCCGGGGACGAGCATCTCACTGCCGCCGTCGGCCACAGTCACCCAGGCATGGACCTTCAGTTCTGTCAAGAAGGCGTTGTAGCGGTTGACCTCGGTGGCCGTTCGGACGTTGAGCATCTCATGATTGGCGGCTAGCATTTCCTTGTAGACGGACCGGAAGACACGGTGGGTGAACTCGTCGGTGCGGAAAATCTGCAGTTCCAACGCGTTTTCACCGGCCCTGCCCGTCTTGCCGTAAGGGTTGATATGTAGGACGCCCAGCTTGAGCCGGTTGACAGGGATCTCGCCGGATGCCAGCCATTCCTTCGCTGCGATCAGGCGGTGATGGTTGATCCGCTCCACCAGGTCATAGATGCCGGAGCGCATGGGGATATCGGAGTAATAATGAAAACCGTCGAAGGACTTGTCTCGATGAAAGACGATGTCAGGGTTTTTGGCGCGGAAGTCTGCCTTTAGATCCTCCGGCACGTCGACGAAGAAGTCACGGTTTGCGTCGACGATATTGATATCGCCCAACTGATAATAAGGAACAGGCTGGGTCAGACTGAACAGGTTCCATTGCGCTTCCTTCGCCCGGACAGCGTCGACAAGGGAACCGGCCGGGGCGGCCTTTGCGGCTGCTGCCTGCGGCGCTTCTGAAGCGGCGGGTTTATCGGATCCGCCAAAGAGTTTGCTAAAAAATCCTGCCATACTTATCGCCTCACCTCTGCATTCATTATACTAAAGCCAAACCAAATTTCCACTCCTGTTGATTTTCCTTTGCATCAAAAACGAAAATACTGCTGCGATGGCACACCTTGGGATGAGCATCGTATTTTGCTGGATATGAAATAAAAGTGGTTGAGCGAAGCGCCTCAACCACTTTTTGCTGCCGAAAAGCTCTATATGACTTTTGAATACGACTGTACGCCCTTGACGGTTCGATAAGAGACGACTTCTGGAAAAACCGGCCGAATTACGAGAAGAGTTCTTTGTTGACCAAGTTGGTCGGGCGTCGTCCCTCCAGAACTGCCAGGATGTTCTCCACCGCCATCAAGCCCATCCGTGTCCGTGTTTCCACGGTGGCGCTGCCGATATGGGGGGCCACGACGACGTTGGGCAATTCCAGCAACGCTTCTTCCGGAGAGACGGGCTCTTCGGAGAAGACATCCAAACCGGCGCCGCCGATCACGCCTTGCTGCAAGGCATCTGTCAACGCCTCTTGGTCGACGACGTCGCCGCGAGCCGTGTTGATCAGGATCGCCGTCGGTTTCATCATGGCCAGCTCCTTGGCGCCGATCAGGTGGCGCGTCTCCATCGTCAGTGGCGTGTGAAGGGACACAAAGTCTGACTGGCGCAGCAGTTCTTCCAGGGAACAGTACTCGATGCCCAGTTCCGCCTCGGCTCTCTCGTTGCGGCGGCGGGCGGTGTAGAGAAGGCGCATGTTGAAGCCGCGCGCCCGGCGGGCCATCGCCTCGCCGATCCGGCCAAGGCCGACGATGCCCAATGTCGAACCGTACACATCGCGGCCCAGCAAGAGTTGCGGATGCCAGGCGATCCAGAAGCCGTCGCGGGTGAAGCGGTCAGCGGCGATCAGGTTGCGGGCCGTCGCCATCAGCAAGGCAAACGCCAGGTCAGCAGTAGCTTCTGTCAACACGTCGGGCGTATTGGTGACGGGGATCCGGCGCCGGGTCGCAGCGGCGATGTCGATGTTGTCGAAACCGACGGCGTAGTTGGCGATGACGCGCAGTTTTTTGCCGGCTTCGAGCACATCCTCGTCGATGCGGTCGGTGAGCATGCAGAGCAAGGCGTCGGCGTCGGCGACCATCCGCAGGAGTTCGCTTTTTTCCGGCGGCGGAAAGGCCGGCCAGAGGTCGAGGCGGGCAAACTCTTTGATCCGGTCGAGGGCCGGCTGAGGGATCTCCCGTGTGACGAGCACTTTCGGGCGCAGTGATGGGTTCATCGGGAGGCGCTCCTTTCTGCGTTCAAAGAAGAACGAACACTATGATCATACCGCCCCGGGAGAGACTTGTCGAGCCGGATCGACCAGACATGAAAAAGCCCGCTGAACGGACGCCAAAAGGGCGCAAAGGGGTCACGGGCCGCCCTGTGATGGGCAGCCTTGGGCGTCATGATCAGATCTCGATCCGGGGCGATTTCTCCGGGTTGATGCCGAAGGTCTCCGTGGCCACGCCGGCAGCGTCATGGCTGTCTTTTATCCGCCGTGGCTGACCGGCGAGGGGGACTTCCTTATCGGCTGGCGCCTTTTTTTCAGGCAAGACTTCTCACCTCCGGCCCTAGGTTGCCCCTCCCCGCCGGTCCGCTTTCGTCACGCCGCGCCAGGCGTCGGAAGGGACTTGTTTTTTCGCCAGGATGGTCGACAGGTAGGTCAGCTTCTGGCCGCGCAGCTTCTCCAGATCGGGCTCGATCAGTTCCCCGGACATGCCGCAACGGCTGATCAAGACGGCCTGGTTCTTAAAGCCGTACTGGCCCAGGAGGTCAATGATCCGGTTCAGGTTTTTATGCACCTTCAAAAGCACCACCGATTCGGACTTGCGGAGCGCCGCTTCAATGTTGGAGGCCTCATCATCGACGGGAATGATCGTGATCGACTCCTCTTCGTCGGCCAGGGGAAAACCGGCCCGGGCGGCAGCGGCCGTAAAGGAGACGACGCCGGGCACCGTCTCGACAGGGTAGTCCCGCTCTTCCAGCCGGCGGGCGATATGGACGTATTTGCTGTAGAGCATCGGATCGCCCCGGGAGATAAAGACGGTGATCTTGCCTGAATCCAGCAGTTCAATGATGGCCTGGCAGGCGGCGTCTACCTTTTCCTCATCATAGGCGCGAGGGATGGGGAGTTCAAAGACCTCGGCGCCAGGGGACAAGCGGTCGCGAACGATAGCGAGAGCGGCGCAGCCGGTCCCTTTTTTCTTCGAATAGGGGGCGATGATCGCATCAGCGGCGCCGAGCAAGCGAACCGCCTTCAAGGTCAGCAGTTCCGGATCACCCGGCCCGACGCCGACACCGTAGAACTTCCCTTTCATCTGCCTCGTCTCCTTTCAATCAAGCCAACAATGAAATGCTGCCGAATGATCCGCCTTGTTTCGCCCATGAGTCGAATCGAGTCTTGTCGTGATGGGTTGTTTTGCTTTCTATTATACTGATTATGCTGCCAGTACGGGACTTTTCGAGAGAAACTGGTATTTTTTTCACCAGGTCGGGGGATGGGGCTGCCTGCTTCCTAGAGGGCATAATAACCCAGGAGGTGATCGCGATGACGAAAGACAAGTCGCCGAAAGATGACCAACAACCCAAACCCACGGAGCAAACCAAGTTTCAAGCGCCGGGGGAGCCGCAGGTGCGCAACCTGCCGCAGAATAAGTAACCTGCCATCCACTCCGCAAGGGGTGGATGCTTTTTTAGTCGGCCACCAAGGGGCGCAGCCGGGCGTAATTCCGGTAAACACCGTCATCGAGAACGATGGCGCTTCCTTTTTTTCCGAATTCAGTGAGCAACTTTTCATAGGCGAGCAGTTCTTCTCCTGCGGGCGGCGCCTTCACATCGGCCCCGGTCGCCTTTACGGTCTTGGCTTCCTCCACAGTCTCCGCTTCCTCCACAGTCTCCGCCTCAACCGCTGTCTCAGCGTCGGCTGACGCCACGACAGGCAGCCATCCTGCCAGATGATCGCACCGGAGCCGCTCTAACGTATCCGCCCCAAAGCGTTGCAGGTAGACCAACGCCTGAAAGACCTTTCGGGGCGAAGAGGCGAAGAGCCAGTAGATGGGCCGCTTGCGATACGCCTTGGTGTGATCGGCATAGAATTCGCTGCGGAAATAGCGCCGCAAGCGCGCCTCCGCCGTCTCGCCGTTTTTGCGGCGTAGCGCGTCGGCCAGCCAGGTCAGGTTTTCTTCAGCCTGCCCTTCTCCGAAGACATGGGCGAGAAAAGACCTCAGCCAGCCAAAGGCATCGTTGCCGCCTCCCGAGGGGTCGTCGATCGGCAGGATGCCATCCGGCACAGGTCGGAAGGTTCCATAGACCCTCTCATCATAAACGCCGCCGGCGTAAACCAGACCGGGCCGGTCAGGGGAGTAGCGCCCGAGGATACAGCCGACCGCGTAGGACAGAAAAGACCGTGCGTCCCGCTCACGGTCTGCCCTGGCGAGGGTGATATCGACCGCATCGATGTGAGGGGACAGTTCCCCCTCCAGACCGTACAGTTGGAGGAACAGAGCGTTGATGTTTTCCTCGTTGGCGAGCATCCGGCGAAATCGCCCTTCCGAAACCTCCCGCCACCGGGTATAGGCGGCGTCGAGGGTCGCAGCACCCCGCCGGTGACGCAAAAAAGGATGGCTGGCAAAGCGCCAGGAGTGCTCTCGCTCGTCCCAGTCCTCCCGGGCCAGCCGGACATTTTCCCCGGCCAATCGCTCGATCGCCTGCCGCCGTGGCTCCTTCGGCGAGCAGGCCGGGACGGGGAGCGAGGCGATGTTGCCGACCTGGAAGTTGAGGGTCGGGTTCAAGACCTTCATCAGGTAGAAGGACAGTTTGCTGCACAAGAAGGCGAGCAGGAAGAGGCGGTCGGCATCTTCTGGGAAGAGGGACGATCCGCCCACATCGAAGATGAATCCCTGCGGTGTGTAGCGGACGCCGAATTTGGAAGAACTGACGAAGGACCAGGTGATCCCTTCCCGAAAGTAATCGTCGCGGTTGCGAACCACCGACGGCCCATGCGCTCGCACCGCCTGGCCGTCGTCAGCCCAGTCGATGACATACTCCTGGTTCCCGTACCACTTACGGTAACGGCCACCCTTGTTGTAAGGGATCCAGCGACACCCTGAGGCTAGCGCCTCGGCCGCTCCCGCCAGGTCAAAGCCGATGTCAGCAAAGGAGACCTCGTGCCAGAGCCGGAGGAAGCGGTCATTGTCGGCGGTGGCCAGCCCTTGCCGCGGCTCGGCGAGGCTGCGCAAGGGCGGGTTATCGATAAACACCTGGCGCACGCTCTCCGGGATCCAATAGGCGATAGGCGCGCCGGCGATGGCGAGAAAGGCGTCGCCGCCCCGGTGGAGATAGCGCTTACCGGCAGGCGGAAACGGCCTGGGCCTGTCTCCTTCCAGGTCGGCAGGCGCCACATGGACAAAGGTCCCTGCCGACCTGTGATCTCCCTTGCGCAGCACCGTCGCTGCAGCGCCGAAGGCGATGCCCATGACCATGTTGGCCATGTGGACCATGGCCACTACGCCGTACTCCCGGAGCAGATGTCGCCGGTATTCCTCATAGGTGGTCAGGAACATCCAGGACTGCATAGTGACGGTCACATGATAGCCCCCCTCGGCGACGAGGGACTCCATCCGTTCCATGAAGGCGGCGAAGAGGTCGCCCTTTGTCCGGGGATAATGGCGGCGGACAAAATCGCGCAGTTCGGGGTTCATGTTGCGGATGCCCATATAGGGCGGGTTGGTGATCACCACATCATAGGTCTCCGTGAGCAGACGGGCCTGGCGCAACACCTTCCGCACCCGGAGCAGGTCTGCGGCAGTCAATGCGGTGGTTCCAATCGCATTCAGCCGTTCTTCCCAATCGTCAAAATCGATCTTGGCTGGACGCAACAGCGAGCCGAAGTGGCTGGCCTCTGCAAAGAGCGAAAGGAGCGAAGCCAGCCGCTCCCTGTCTGCTTCTGTTCTGGCGATGGAGCGGGCGACAGCCGGGATATCCATCCTCCTCGTTTCCTGTAGCGCATAGATCCCCATATTGGGCGGTTTGCGGAAAACCTGTTCCGTTCGCTCTCTCGCTTTCATGAGCAAGGCGAAAGCGGCCAACCGGGCGGCCCGTTCATCTACGTCAAGGCCCACCAGATTTTTCTCCAAAATGAGCGGCCCATAGATTTCCGGGGAGATGCCCCGGCTCTCATAGACGTCAGCCAGCAGATCAAAGGCGTAGACGAGGATGTGACCGGAACCGCAGGCCGGATCGAGCAGCCGGATGGCCGCAAGATCGGTGAACCCCGGCGTTCCCGCCCTCGCAGTTCCCTCTGCGGCTCCCTCCGCAGCCCCCTTTGCCGTCGTCATCGCCGATGACGGCAAAGACGCCCCTTCGTCCTCCCCAGGCAGATAATAGCGCCAACGACTTGCCGCCTCCCCGCGGGGCCAACCTTGCGCCACGATCCGCCCCAGCGAATTCTCGACCATGAACCGCACGATCCAGTGGGGCGTAAACAACTGCGTCGCTGCTGGGATATCGGCTTCAGCGATCTTCCGGACCGCCGGCTGGGTGAAGACTTGGTCTTTTTTTTCTGCCCAGTAGTACTGGTGCAGCCACCCCAGGATCTCCACATGACGAACATCTTCTTCCTGAATCTCGTCAGCGAGGCGGCGGGCAAAACCGTCCGCTTCGAAGATTTCCACCGGCAGCCACTGTTCCGTCCAGGGCGGGCATGGATCTGCAAAGAGGTCGGTAAGCGATTGCAGTTCCCGGCAGTGCTCGATCAGGCGCTGCCGGTGAATGCCTTGTCCGATCGGCGCCCCTTCCAGATACCCCTTCGCCTCCATAAAACGCAAGGCGATGAGGCGAATAAACCAGGTGTAAGCGACGGTTTCGACGACATCCCCATCGACTTCGGTTGCGCCGGAACGTAAAGCTGATTGCGCCACCAGGCGGACGAGCTCCGCCCGGGCGCGGACAGCGAAATTTTTGATGGCCCCTCTGTTCATCGTCGCCCCCACCCTATTCCCCTGCATTTTTTATCGAAAACAAGCTTGCCCCCGTGAAAAACCGAATGGTCTTTCCGGGGGCCTTTGTGCCGTTACCGTCTCTTCCTGTCCAAGGCCACCACTTTTTTCTGGGCTTCCTCGTCGCCCTGGGCAGCCGCTTTCCGATACCACGCTAACGCTTCGGCCCGGTCCTGTCGGACGCCTTGTCCTTCCTCATACATAAAAGCCAGGTTAAACTGGGCGTCCAGATGGCCCTGTTCGGCTGCCTGGCGATACCAGCGCACCGCCTCGGCGTCGTCCTTTTCCACGCCCTGGCCGAGGGCGTAGATGAGGCCCAACTCGAACTGGGCGTCGGCCTCCTCCTGGTCGGCGGCTTTGCGATACCACGCCAACGCCTGGCTGTCATCGCGTTCGACACCGCGTCCCTCAGCAAACATCCGCGCCAGGTACAGTTGAGCCTCCGCGATCCCCTGGGTCGCTGCCTTTTCATACCAGCGGGCCGCTTCCGCCTCATCGGGAGAGACGCCGGTTCCCTCCTCATAGAGGGCGCCCAGGCTGAGTTGGGCCGCTCCGTGCCCCTGCGCGGCGGCACGGGCGAACCAGGCTACGGCCTCCTTGGCGCTCTGGGGGACTCCCCGGCCTTCCTCACAGCGGAGCGCCCACTGGTACTGGGCTTCCGCGTCGCCGCCTTCGGCCAATTGGCGGAGCGCCACGAGATCGGGATCATGGAAGGAGGGTTTTTCCTTCTCCATCTTCAAGGGCGATCACCTCGGTTTCATCATGTGCTGCTTCATCTACTTCTATTTCATGCAAAAGCCGTCATTTTCCTTCAACCGACCAATCCTATCGTTCAATTAACCGCCTGATCGGAGGGGATATTTTCCTCAAAGAGAACCCTTCATTCCATTTGACTTCGGCAGTTCGGGCAACACCGCCCAGAGCGCCTCCCGGTACTCGTCAAACTCCATTCTTAGCTGCTCGATCTTCCGGTCCCCATCGTCAAAACGGCCCTCATGGCCCATTTTTTCCAGTTCAAGGCTGAGTAGCGAGAACCGCTTGGCGCCGAAGTTGGCGCCGACCGACTTTAAGCTGTGGGCGGCGATGACGAACTTCTCCTTATCCCTCCTCTGCCAGCCTTCTTCTAGATTCCGAAACAACTCGTCGATATTGTGGAAGAACATTTCAAAAAGCTGGCTCAATGCGCCAGGATCCCTCGGATCTACCCAATCGGTGCGGATCTCGTCGAGCATGACCATGTCAAGGGTCTGGGCGTCTCCTGTGCTCCTGGCGAAAGCGGCATCCCCCTGGTGGGCAGTGTCGTTCGCTGAGGCGTCCATGCGATTCCCCTCGGAAGGGATGGTCGTTCCCGCCTCTTCCGCATCTGCCCTTGCCTCTGTGACCGTCGTGGTTGGCCTTTCATCGGTGGTGGCATCTGCCGCTGCTGCAGTTTCCGCCGCCGCAACAGTTAGCGGTTCCGTCTCAAGGGGCAACCACTGGCGGAGGATCCGCCACAGGTCATCTCTTTTAAAGGGCTTGCTGATGTAGTCATCCATTCCGGCGGCAAGGCACTCCTCGCGGTCACCCAGCATGGCCCGGGCTGTCAAGGCAACGATGGGCCGATGGGCGCCGGTCTTCCGCTCCTCTTCCCGGATCGCCCGGGTGGCCTGATAACCGTCCATCACCGGCATATGGCAGTCCATCAGGATCAGCCGGTAGTCTCTTGCAGCGGCGGCTTCCACCGCTTCCAACCCGTTTTCAGCCACATCGGTCGTCACCCCAAACTTTTTCAGCAGATTGATGGCGAGTTTCTGGTTGATCGGGTTGTCCTCCACCAGGAGGACCGGTCCCTCGAATTGGACCGGGAAAACCATCTGGGCCTTATCGCCTGTGATGGCGGCATCGCTGCGACCTGCTGCCTCCCCGTTCCAATCGTCCACCACCAACGCCTCGGCGCGTTCAAGAGGAACAGCGAACCAGAAGGTGGAGCCTTTCCCCGGTTCGCTGATAAGGCCGATCTTACCGTTCATCAGTTCGACAAGGCGTTTCGAAATGGCCAAACCCAACCCCGTGCCCTCATAGCTGCGGGTGCTCGAACCGTCGGCCTGGCTGAAGGGCTGAAACAGTTTTCCTTGGTCAGCTCGTTCGATGCCGATGCCTGTATCTTTCACCTCAAAACGCAGCGTCCAGCGCTTCTCCTCTTTTCGCTCGGGAAAGACACGAAGGTGAATCTCCCCTTTGTCGGTAAACTTGATGGCATTCCCCAGCAGGTTGAAGAGGACCTGCTGGATCCGCACCGGATCGCCCCAGAAAGCGACAGGGATTTCCGGCGCCAGGGACCCCCAGAGGAGTAGGCCTTTTTCGCTGGCCCGAGGAGAAAGGGTCTTCTCCACTTGCCGGACGGCAAGGGGCAGATCAAAGGGACGGCGCTCCAACTCCAGCTTGCCGGCCTCCGCCTTGGAAAAGTCGAGGATGTCATTGATGACGTTCAAGAGCAGTTGGGCCGAGAACTGGACCGTCGCCACATAGTCGCGTTGGGTTTCGTCAAGTCGCGTGTCAAGAAGCAGTTCGGTCATGCCGATGACGCCGTTCATGGGCGTCCGGATCTCGTGGCTCATGGAAGCGAGGAATTCGCTCTTGGCCCGGTTAGCCGCCTCTGCCGCCTCCTTGGCCTGGATCAGTTCGGTCCGGGCCTGTTCCCGCTCTTTGATCTCCTCGGCAAGCTGATGATTCGTCCGGGACAGGTCATGGGCCATCCGCTTCAATTTTTCATTCGATTGGTTCAACCGAAAAAAAAGCAGATTATAGGGTTCTTTCAGGCTCGTCTCGACGATGGCTTTGTAGAGGTTGTAATAGGCGGCCAGTTTGAACAGGTGGCCGAGAAAGTTTGCGAAGGCGTACATCTCCGTATAGGAGGTGAAACAGAGTTCGGTGCCGACGGAGAGGGAGAAAAAGGCGGTGAGGTAGCGATACACCTTGGGATGAAAATCGTCGCGTTGCGTCCGCAGCAGATAGATGGAGACGACCATGATCCCTGAGATCACATATTCGCTGATCTTCTTAAAGGGCGTCAGACCCTGACCGTCGATGAAGCAGACCGGGAAGTTATTCCAGACAAAGACGGAGAGCAGGAAGAAAACAGAAAGGCCGGCATAGATCACAAAGATGCTCGCCGGTTTCGGTTTGCGGTGAAGGAAGAAGATGGAGAGCAGCATGGCTGTGCTCTCCAGGTAACGGGCGATCAGCCACATCTGGGGCGCCAGGTTGGTGCCATAGGACGGAAAGATCCCCATTCCCTGATAGGCCAGGGTATGCAGCATGTCGAAAAGTGCCGCCGAAGAACAGGCGATCCCCAGGTAGAGAAAGAAGCTGTTGGACGCGAGAGCAAAGGTGTTGATGACCAGGATCAGCACGACGGCGCTGATGCAAATCGTGACGAATTCCGCAAAGGTGTGAAAGAGCGGGTAACTGATTTTACTGAGACCATAGGCGCCGAGAAACAGGGCCATCCCGAAAAAGACGGCCAAGCCATCGCTCCATGGGCGGTTCTCGGTCATCGGCTGCATCCACTGCACAGAAGTCCCTCCCCTTTCCACGTCCCCCTGCTTCAAATGCTTGTTAATATCGATGCCTTTTTCTAGGGACTGTTTGATGCCTTTTTCGGATGAAATACCATGGTTTGTTCTTTCGGGGTGCCTTGTACTTATTGTAACGAAACCAAGGTCGCCTTCATAGAGAAAAGAGGTGAACAAGCTGAACCGGGCAGATTGAAAGGGTGATCCGGCAACAGGTTCTGTTCGAAAGATACGGAAAACAACCATGGAAAAAGCGCCCGGAAACAGCAAAGTCGCCCCTCCCTTGCAGACATGGGTGGGCGACTTATTGCATGAGTCGATTTCATTGAATCTTCCTGGGGTACCTTCTCTCACACGCCTGTTCTGTTACTTTAGCTGCAGGAGCGCCACAGCGACGATCGCCAGCAGGAGTGACCCCATCACAGCCATATCGACGGCGCCCGGCTTTTCAGAACGGTAGTAAGTCCGGCCCGGCAGGCCGAAACCGCGCGTTTCCATGGCCATGGCCATCCGTTCGGCTCGCTGAAGCGACAGGTTGACCAAGGGCAGGGCCAGCGGGAACATCGCCTTCAGCCGGGCCAGCGAACCGACGCCAAAGTGGTGGGCCCGCGCCTCCTGAGCCTCACGGATCAGGCGCACCTCTTCCAAGAAGGTGGGGATAAAGCGCAGCGAGGTGATGAACAAAAAGGCGTAGTCATAAGGGACCCTCAGGTATTCCACCAGTGCGAGCACGGTGCTGCGCATGGGTGTTGTCAAGAGGAACAGCAGAAAGCTGGTGACGATGGTGACCATGCGCAGGGCCATCGATATTCCAAAGAGCAACCCCGCGTCGGTGATCGTCAGCCAGGAGACGCCGGCGATGGGGCCGATGAGCACTTCGCCTTCGGTGAAGAAAAAGATCTGCAAGAGGATCAGGATGAGGGCCACCTTGAAGAGCCCTTTGACGGCGGCGAGCGTTTCGCGGCCAACGCCGGCGACGGCGGAGAAGCCTAGCAGGGAGAGAAAGAGCAGCGACAGGGACAAGGGATCGCGAAGCAGCAGGCTGATCGTGAGCACCGCCAGGGCGGCGGAGAGCTTGGTTAAGGCATGGAGTCGGTGCACTGGCGATGAGCTCGGGACATACTCGATCGTCACTGACATGCGGCCACCCTCCCCATCATCGTTTCCGGATCGTTCCGGCGTTCTTTCGCCAGGGCGGCCACGGCGGCGGCAAGGGCATCCACCGAGTCGACCCCGGCAGGGATGCCGAAGGGCGCCAACCGGCGAGCCAACTCCGCTGCCAGCGGCAACCGCAATCCTGCCGATTGCAAGGCCGCCTCATGGCGAAACAACTCCGCCGGCGGGGCATCCAGGGCGATCTGTCCATTGTCCAGCACGAGCACCCGGTGGGCGTACTCGTGGACCAGGTCCATGTCATGGGTGATGAAGAGCACGGCGTGGCCGCGCCGGTTCAAGTCGCGCAAGATCGCCATGATCTGGCGGGCCTCCCGGTAATCCTGCCCTCCAGTCGGTTCATCGACGATGATCACCGGCGTCTCCATGGCCAGCACAGCGGCAAGAGCTGCGCGCTTGCGCTGGCCCCGACTCAAGGAGGCCGGGTCACTGTCCCGCATCCCCTCCAAGTCGACGGCGTACAAGGCCGTCTCCACCCGGGCGTTGACATCAGCGCCGGTCAGGCCGAGGTTACGGGGGCCGAAGGCCACTTCGTCGAAGAGGGTCTCATGAAAGATCATATGATCGGGGTTTTGAAAAACATAGCCCACCGTCCGAGCCAGGTGAGCGACGGAGACCTTGCGGGTGTCCTGGCCGTCGACGAGGACCGTCCCGGTTGTCGGCTTCAGGAGGCCGTTGAAATGCTTTGTCAGCGTCGTCTTCCCGGCGCCGTTGCGCCCGATGAGGGCGAGCATCTCACCGGCGCCGATGGTCACGTCGACGCCCTGCAATGCCTCCCGACCGGAGCGATAGGCGTGGCGAAGCGACCGCGCCTCGATGAGAACCTTACCGTGGTCCTTTCCGAGGTCCTTCCCCACTGCCCCTTGATTGTGATGGGCCTTCTCGCCGCTTCCTTTGCCGCCGCGTATGAGATCCATCGGCTTTTCCTCCCCAGTCATCGCTTTCATCGTCTACACATCAGGCATCCGGTTGCTAAAACTCCGCTCAACACCATTCCTTAATAACGGCAAAAAAGACAGGCTTTTTCTTACGACTCCGATAACTCCTGGTCAAACAATTGTCGGCTCAGTTGAAAAGCCTCCTCTATCGTCAAAGGAAGAGGCGGCGCGCCGGGCGAATTGAACGGCGGAATCAGCCCCTCCCGGACGAGCGCCTGGCCTAGGCGAACGGGCGCCGGGCTCTCGATGCCCAGTTTCTCGAAGACGCTACCATGGAGCAGCGCCTCCCGGGGTGATCCTTGCAGGACGACACGCCCCCGGTCGAGGAGGATGAGCCGGTCGCAGACCTGCGCTAGCTGGCTCACCTTCTGTTCAGCAATGATCACCGTGATCCCTTGTCGACGGTTCAATTCGGCAAGGACCTTCAAGACCGCTTCCGTCCCGTCGGGGTCCAATTCTGACGTGGGCTCATCCAGGACGAGGATGGACGGGGCCAGCGCCAGGGCGGCGGCGATGGCTACCCGTTGTTTCTGCCCACCGGACAGACCGTTCGTGGGCCGATGGCGCAGTTCGGTGATGCCGCAAGCGGACAGGGCGTTGACGATGCGCCCTTCCATTTCCGCAGGAGCGACGCCGGTGTTCTCAAGGGCGAAGGCGATCTCTTCCTCAACAATAGGCGATACGATCTGCCCTTCCGGGTCGTCAAAGACGCTGCCGATCAGGCGGGCCAGGTGGGCCGGCACGATACGGGCCACTTGCAGGCGACCCTTCCCTTCCGGTTCGATGCAGACCTGCCCCT
Source organism: Heliomicrobium sulfidophilum (assembly GCF_057715735.1). Classification (NCBI taxonomy): domain Bacteria; kingdom Bacillati; phylum Bacillota; class Clostridia; order Eubacteriales; family Heliobacteriaceae; genus Heliomicrobium; species Heliomicrobium sulfidophilum. The sequence goes on along the minus strand of NZ_JBVTZZ010000005.1, from coordinate 1,402,400 downwards.
GCTGGCTGCCCGGCTGAAAGTGGGGGATGACGCCGTTGATGCAACGGAGCAGGGTGCTTTTCCCCGCCCCTGTCGCACCGGTGACGACGACAAACTCGCCCGGTTGGATCGACAGGTTCACTTCAAACAGCGACGGAGAGGCGGCCTCAGGGTATTGAAAGGATAAGTTTTCAATTTTAATGGCCGGCACTAGCGACGCCTCCCCGATGATTTACTGCTTTGCTAAACCTGGAGTCGGTAATGCTTCCGTTTCTCAGGCATGGAATGATTACAGCCGCAGGAACTTCTTCGCCGGCAGGTAGACGGCTTGGGCAATCACCGCATTGAAAGCGGTCACCGGGAGAACGACGCCGATCAGCGCCCCCTTGGCAACCTCTGCCGGAAGACCCAGGGCCATTTTATTGATCAGCACGTAGAGGGAACCGCTGACCAGGGTGCCGATGACAGTGGCGACAAGGGGCTTGATGGAAAAACGGCCGATGGTCAGGTCGGAGAGCGTAGCGACGATCATGGCGCAGGCCAGAGCGCCAGCCGGTTCCGTGATCAGGTTGATGTAAGGAATAGGTGACTTGGAAGTGACCATGCTGAGGGCGCCGCCGACGATGCCAATGGCCAGGGCTTCACCGAGTTTGGGTCGGACCAGGACAATGGACAGGCAGTACATGGCGATGACAAAGTTGGGCGTGATGCCGAAGATGGGCGGCGCAACCATGCGCAGGACGGCGCCGATGGCGATGAGCATGGCCACGACAGCCAGTTGTTTCGTCCGTCCGGCGTTGCGGCCTGTCTGGACGTATTCGGCTTCACTAGTTACGGATACGGGAAGATTGTCTCCGTTCATTTGCGTACCCCTCCTGGTTTTTGATTCATTTGATTGATGTCGTTACGGGATGACTGTTCCCTGTCGCTTTGACCGGCTTCATTGGCAGAAGGCCCGATACTACCGAGAAAACCAAGAAAGCCAGACCGAGTTCGGCCTGGCTTGAGTGGGTAATATGAATGCTCCCGATTTGATCCGCGAAATACTCCTCTTCCGAAGCGCTTCTCGGCTCAACTCAACTCGGCTCAACTCCTCTCGTATGAAATTGTGCTCTTCTCTCATCTCAACTCCGGCTCCAGGGCTCCCCTGGATCCGTATCAGCCTTCGGAAAGGTTGATTGGTTTTACTATAGCATAGGGAAGGAAAAAGTGCCATAGGGAAGTCTGAAAAAAAACAGCCTATCCTTATGAAGATTGTCGGATACAATCCTCATCAGCAGTCCCAAAGAAAGAGGCGAGCACCCTTGTCGTGACTAAGCGATGGCTCATTGTCTTTTTCATCGCACCGCTTCTCATCATTCACAATAACATAACAAAAACTTTTGATGCGAATGCTATGATATTTGCTTTTTTTGACATATAATAGCATCAGCATGCGCTCACCTAAAAGGCCCGCCGAATCAGAAAAGGAGTGATCCGTCCATGGCGGAAACTGTGGGAAAAAGACTGTCCCTCCTTGATCGCTACCTCACCCCCCTGATCTTTTTGGCGATGCTTGTTGGGGTAGCCCTGGGCAATTATGTCCCAGGCGTTGTTGACGCGATTCATCGCTATCAGGTCGGTACCACATCCATTCCCATCGCCATCGGTTTGATTCTCATGATGTACCCGCCCCTGGCAAAAGTGCGCTATGAGAAGATGGGGGAAGTCTTTCGCAATTACAAGGTGCTGGCTCTCTCCTTAGTCCAAAACTGGCTGATCGGACCGATTCTCATGTTTGCTCTGGCGCTGATCTTTCTCAAGGACTATCCGGAGTACCTGATCGGCCTCATCCTGATCGGGTTGGCCCGATGCATCGCCATGGTGATCGTCTGGAACGACCTCGCCAAGGGAGACGCCGAATATGCGGCCGGCTTAGTGGCCTTCAACTCCCTGTTCCAGGTGTTGTTTTACTCTTTCTACGCCTACGCCTTCATCACCGTCATGCCGGGCTGGTTTGGCCTGCAAGGCCTGGAGGTGACCATTACGATCGGCCAAATCGCGGAAAGTGTTTTCATTTACCTGGGAATTCCTTTCATCGCCGGCATGGCTACGCGTGCCCTATTCTTGAAAATCAAGGGACGTCAATGGTATGAAAGCCATTTCATCCCCCGAATCAGTCCGCTCACGTTGGTTTCGCTGTTGTTCACCATTATCGTCATGTTCTCCATCAAGGGAAAAGTCATCCTGCAACTGCCGCTGGACGTCCTTCACATCGCCGTTCCGCTCCTGCTCTACTTCATCATCATGTTCCTCATATCTTTTGCGATGGGGAAAAAAGCGGGCGCCGATTACCCCAAAACGACGACCCTGGCCTTTACGGCTGCCAGCAACAACTTCGAACTTGCCATCGCCGTTGCTGTCGGCGTCTTCGGCATTGAATCAGGCGCCGCCTTTGCTGCGGTGATCGGTCCGTTGATTGAAGTGCCTGTCATGATCGCCCTCGTCAACCTGGCATTGCGATTTAAAGAGAAATACTTTGAAAAAGCGAGATTGAGCGAGCCTTAACCTGCATTTGGACTATTTTAACGAAAGATCCCCCCATACGCAGCGTTATAGCATCAACTTTTTTTGATATAGTAGAGGCAGGAGTTGATCACATGGACGTTGTCAAAATCGCTAAAGCCTTCTCGGACCCGTTGCGTTGGCAGATCTTCTTGCGCATCGCCAACCGGGAAGCGACGTTCCACGAGACAAACAAACCGGGCGTCTGCGTCTGCGACTTGGTCGAAGGCATGGGGTTGCTTCAATCCAAGGTTTCTTACCACATCAAAGAACTGAGAGAGGCTGGTTTAATTTCCGAAGTCGCCCAAGGGAAGTGGAACTACTATAACGTAAACCGGGACACCTTGCAGGCCTACCTCCACACAATGAGCCAATTGTTTGATTTGTGACCTTTTTTTGCTCTATTGCATCAAAAATTCTTGATGAATCGACACGGTTAGGAGATGGAAAACCATGTTTGAATGGATTGCCGACCTCGTTGTATACCAGTGGATCGGCCTCACCAAAGGAGAGCACCTCACAAAAGCGCTGCACTTTTTCATTTATGATGTCATGAAAATCCTCTTCCTGTTGACGGTGATCATCTACGCCGTCTCGATTATCCGCAGCTTCTTCCCTCCCGAGCGGACGAAAAAGATCCTGTCCCATAAACGCGAGTTTGTGGGCAACATCGTAGCCGCCCTGCTGGGCGTGGTCACCCCTTTCTGCTCCTGCTCCGCCGTTCCCATGTTTATCGGTCTCGTCGAGTCCGGCGTGCCGCTGGGCGTCACCTTCTCCTTTCTGATCTCTTCCCCGATGGTGAACGAAGTTGCCCTGGTGATGTTGTTCGGGTTGTTCGGCTGGAAAATCGCCGCCATCTACATGGTCACCGGCTTGACCGTCGCTGTCGTCGGCGGGATGATGATCGGCCGGGCCAAGATGGAGAATCAGGTTGCCGAGTATGTCTATCAGATTAAACTGCCGGAGACAGAGATTGAATCGCTCACATGGCAACAGCGTCATGACTATGCCCTGCAATACACGAAGGACATACTCAAAAAGGTCTGGATCTATGTCATCGTCGCCATCGCCATCGGCGGCTTGATTCACGGGTACGCGCCGGAGGACTTCCTGGTTCGGTACGCCGGTCCGGACAACTTCTTCGCCGTGCCGCTGGCGGTGCTCATCGGCATTCCTTTATACTCCAACGCGGCAGGAACGATTCCGATTGTCCATGTGTTGATGGAAAAGGGCATGGCCATGGGCACGGTGCTTGCCTTCATGATGGCCGTCACCGCCCTTTCCTTACCGGAGATGATCATTTTGAAGCAGGTGCTAAAACCGAAGCTGATCGGTGTGTTCGTGGGGATCATGGCGGTAACGATTACCTTTGTGGGGTATCTCTTTAACGCCATCCTATAAAAATTAACGGGAGGAACATCTGATGGAAATCAAGGTCTTGGGCGCCGGCTGCGCCAAATGCAACCAGTTGGAAGGGCTCGTCAAGCAAACGCTCCAGGAACTGGGCAAGGAAGCGAAAGTGGAAAAGGTGACGGACTTCCCGACGATCATGTCCTTCGGCGTCATGGCGACGCCGGCCCTGGTTGTGGACGGGAAGGTGAAGGTTTCGGGGCGGATTCCTTCCGCCGCCGTAGTAAAAAGTTTTTTGGGCTGATCCCGCTGCTGCCGATACCCTGCGACTGACTTGTCCGTGCAACCGGCCGACCTTGTTCATCAATGGTCGGCCAGTTGTCGGTACAGCAGGTGCAAAAGGCACCTTGTTTTGTCTCGCTTTCCGAATCATCGTTTTAGGGGAGGATGCCATGAGCAAGACCGTCCGTTGGGCCATTCTTGGACTCGTGTTTTTTGCTGTTGCGAGTATCCTCGCCTACAAGGAGTATCAAACCGCTGACAGTGATCGTCTGCTTTCTTCGACACCTTTTTAGTCAGAAAAAACAGAGTTCGTCAATGCCAGCATCGTTATTGAAAACGCAAAAAAGGCCAAAAAGCCGGTATGGATCCTCTTCCATTCACAAACATGCCAATCTTGTGTGGAAATGGAGTAGCTCTTTCGCAAAATCGAGCCTGAACTGAATCAAAAAATCGCCTTTGTTGACGTCGATGTGAACGACCCGGCCAACAAGTACCTGCTTCGCAATTTTGAGGTTCGCATGATCCCGACAACAGTGCTGCTGGACAGACATGGTGAAAAGCATTGGGTCCGCGTCGGCGCCATCGCAGAAGCGGAACTGCGGAACCAACTGGAACGCTTGGCCGGTGCGTCATGATCGAGGGCCTGACAGCATTCATTGAGACCGTTGTAACGCAAGGACACTGGCTGGCCATGCTGTTCGTCTTTTTAGGCGGCCTATTGACAAGTATCCCCCACATCGCCCCATGGGGACCTCGGCTGGAACGCGGCGCCGGAGGACTGCTGATCTTGCTAGCTTTATTTATGCTCTGGAATGCCTTTTTCCTGTCGGTTGTGTTCACGGTTGCCGTGGCTGTCAGAAACGCTGTTCCTCTGGGGCGATTTCTTATGCAGGTGATGACGGACGTCATCACGGCAGTGGCTGCTGTTGTTCTTCGCCATGCTGATCGATTGCTCATATGGTAAGGAGTGGTCCCGTTGTTAGCGTTAATCGGTAAAACGCAAAGCTGATGAAAGTCTTGGCGGTGTTTTTTTACTGGCAGGACTCAGCGTCGGCGTGACAGCCTCGGGCGCCAGCTTCTCCCCCTGCTGAGGGTCGGGAAGGACCTTCTGGACCGCCAAAGACTGGCTCATGTTATTGACTCGCTCATGTTCTAGGCGACACGCATCAAAATCGGCGACATGCTGACCAGAGGAACCTGGGAGACGAAAGGCGCGAAAAGCAGAACGAGCAGGAAGACGGTCAACGAATGGACGAGGGCGACCACCGGCGTGGCGCCGCCGCTGCGGATGTTCGTCGCCGTACGGGCGATAGCGCCCGTGGCGGGGATACCGCCGAAGAAGGACACGACCAGGTTGGCGATCCCTTGGCTGATCAGCTCGCGGTTGCTGTCGTAGCGCTTGCCCGTCATACCATCGGCGACGACGCAGGAGAGGAGCGACTCGATGCTGCCCAAGGTTGCGATGGTCAGCGCTAGCCCCAGCATCTGCTGGGCTCTCTCCAGGTTGAGGGCATCGTTTTCACGTCTCTGTCTTCCGGAGAGACGCTCTGCTGCAGGTACTGGTGGCAAAGGCTGACGGCACGCATCACCGTCGGCTCATCCGATGCTATGTAGACGGATGTCGACCTTTGCCGGCGGCCAGGCGTCAGGATCACCTGGTCGCCTTCTTTTAAAATGTAGCCGTAATCCTTCATTTTTAACGCCGCGTTTTCCCGGCATACCAGCGAAACTTCCAATAATGGATTCGTCTCCAGCAAGCCGCTGATGTAGATCAGATGCTCAACGAAATCGGCTGAAGAGACGATTATGTTTTCCGATTCAAAGAACTCCCAGCCGCCGTATGTGACACCGCCTCGATGGGCGATTTCCTCCAGCCTGTCTATATGGTAGACTCCTAGTATAACAAGAACAGGCTCATTCGAGGAGAAAATGTCCTTGAGACCGCCGTTCCAATTTTTATTCGGGACTTGCACCGTGATGGCAAGGCCCATGCCGGGTGCACTAAAAATATCCCCCAAAAGGGGGTCCAAAACAACAGCCGGCAGAGAAACAGCCCAGCCGCATCATGGCCATCGCCAAACCAAGATGGTCCCCTCCCAAGTTCCGGAGAAATCGGGCGCCAGTTCCACCTTCCAGCAGGAGTTTGAGTCCATCCGTTTGATGTGAACAGTTCCTGTCGTCTTGGCCAGCGTTACATCCCACTTCAGCGTCCCGTCATTGTCCAGATGCTTCTTGCTGTTGCCGCCAACAGCGCCCTCTCCTTGCAGTTCAAAGTCGACATCTGTCCCGTCCGTGCCGACAGCAGGGATCGTTGCGCTGACCTTCCACTCTTTCGGCCCACCTTCTGCAATCAGATCGATCCTCGTCGTCATCAGTGCCGCATCCATACTTAACGGGGCTAGCCCCTTTTCCCTACGCAGGTCATTGAGCACATAGAGCACCGCCCGATCGATCGACAAGAGCCCGCCCCCCTAACTCCGGTGGCGCCAGGTTAGATCGATCACCGACGGTCACGTCCTCCAAGGCAGTTTTCTTCAAGATGGCTTCGATATCACCGGCGCTGAGTTTTGGATGGATCGAACGAAGCAACGCCGCCGCGGCAGCCACATGCGGTGTAGCCATACTTGTTCCTCCATGGTCGTTGACAATGACGCCATCCTTGCTCACCCCATGGACAGCCTGTTGTCCAGGCGCCGCGATCGTCACCTCATAGTTCGGGCCCGCCATATTGCTGGATTTGGCGCGGGTGCCGTCATTTCTCACATTACCCACGGTGATCATGTTCGGCAGATTCAAGCCACTCGGATAGCGCCGGCTTCCGTCAAACACTTTGCCATTGTCGCCGGCAGAGCAGACAAAGAGAACGGTAATGTTTCGCATTTACAGTTTTTTCTCATCTTCTCTTGACGATATCCAGGAGGAGCAATAGACTGTATGTAGAGTGACTCTCCAAAGGGAATACGCGATGGAGTTCGCGGTAAAGCCGTTTTGCGGATGATGACTCCTACTCGATTTTTCGGGTGGGAGTCTGTCTTTTTATGAAAGTGGCCATTCTTTTGTATGTAGGTAGCCATTCTCTATAGGAGGTTGTTCCTGTTTGACCATCCTTTTATTCGCTCTCGGTGGTTTTATTGCCGCAGCCGTATCGGGGGCGGTCGGATTCGGGGGAGCATTATTATTGCTACCCGTATTGACCCATTCAGTTGGAGCTACCGTCGCAGTCCCTGTCTTAACGATTGCTCAATTAATCGGGAATCTTTCAAGAGTATATTTCGGATACAAAGAAATTTCTTGGAAGCCTATTGGCTTTTTCATAACGGGCGCAATTCCTATGAGTTGTCTCGGAGCGTTTTCTTTTGTCACGGTTCCCAAAGAGCTTATTACAAAAGCGATTGGCTTGGCGGTTATCGGCTTTGTGATCTTACAACATTTCAAAATGATCGATATTCCAAATAATGCCCGGGTAATGGTGATCGGAGGCGGCATTGTCGGTTTGTTATCGGGCTTGGTCGGAAGCGCAGGGCCGTTGGGGGCAATGTTGTTTTTTTCACTTAATCTGCCTCCCCTATCTTATATTGCCAGTGAAGCAGTCACTGCTGTTGCGATGCATGTTACGAAGATCATCATATACCAACGATATCTTGATATTGGGCCTGCGGCTATCGCGATCGGGTTTGGCATAGGTATCTCGATGATCGCGGGAACATGGGCAGGAAGAAAGGTGATCGAGCAATTACCCAAAAGTGTATTCAAAAAGGTTGTATCGTTGCTCTTGGTTCTCGCGGGGCTACAACTTCTGTTCGCCGGTTAGTTTTTTATAAAAAGAAACGGAGGAATTAAGGATGTTACACAGTGTGATCCGGGGGTGTCCCCAACGAGGTCCAGCCCTTATTCCCCAAGAGGGCCAATGGGTTTCGCTAAAAAGGATTGAAGACATCAACGGCTTAACGCATGGTGTGGGCGCATGTGCTCCGCAACAAGGGACTTGCAAACTAACGCTTAATGTAAAAAATGGGATTATCGAGGATGCCTTGGTAGAAACAATCGGTTGCTCCGGAATGACACAGTCAGCAGCAATGGCTGCTGAGATTTTACCTGGTAAAACGGTGCTGGAAGCCCTAAATACCGACCTCGTATGTGACGCTATTAACGTGGCCATGCGGGAGTTGTTTTTGCAAATTTCCTATGGTCGCACGCAAACCGCTTTTTCAGAAGGTGGACTTCCGGAGGGTTCTGCTGCGGAAGAACTGGGAAAATTTATCCGTTCTCAAGTCGGTACCCATATCGGCTCTAAAAGCAAAGGGCCACGTTATCTGGAGATGACAGAGGGCTATGTGACTCGACTTGCCTTAGATGAAAACGACGAAATCATCGGATACGAATACGTCAATCTTGGCGCCATGATGCATTTCATCCGGAAGGGCACCGAGGCTACGGAAGCCCTGAAAAAGGCTACCGGTACATACGGACGCTATTCGGAAGGCAAGACCTTTATTGATCCTCGCGAGGAATAGGGGGAGGAAGATATATGAGGTTGTTTGAGGGATATGAACGGCGGGAATCTCGCATTCAAGCTGCATTAGCGGCCGCTTCTCTTGCCGATTTACAAGAGGCGAAAAGGGTCTGTGATGAGGCGGGTATTCATGTGGAGGCAACCGTTCGAAACATCCAACCTATTGCCTTTGATAATGCCTTGTGGGCATATACATTAGGCGTGGCGCTAGCCCTAAAAGGGTCTGTGAGGAATGCAATCGATGCCGCCATAAAAATCGGCGAGGGGTTGCAGGCCTTTACGATTCCAGGTTCCGTAGCAGATCAACGACAAGTTGGGATCGGGCATGGTCGCCTCGCCGCGATGCTGCTCAAAGAAGAAACCCGAACCTTTGCGTTTGTGGCGGGTCACGAATCCTTTGCGGCAGCGGAAGGGGCTTTGGGGGTAGTTAAATATGCAAACCGTGCAAGAAAAGCACCCCTGAAGGTCATTTTGGTTGGCTTGGGGAAAGACGCGGCCCACATCATCGCCCGAATGACGGGCTTCACCTTTGTCGAGACAGCATACGACTTCAAAACGGCTACGCTTGAAATACTCGGCGAAAAAAGATATTCAAAGCAGGAACGTGCTGCAGTTAAGGTTTATGGAACTTTTTCGGTTGATGAAGGCGTCGCAATCCTCCAACATGAATCGGTCGATGTCTCCATTACCGGCAACTCGACAAACCCGGTTCGATTCCAGCATCCCTGTGTCGGCATATACAAAAAATGGTGTTTCGAAAAGGGCAAACCGTTCTTTTCCGTGGCTTCTGGCGGCGGTACTGGGAGGACCCTTCACCCGGATAATGTGGCGGCAGGCCCAGCATCCTATGGGCTGACGGATACGATGGGCCGGATGCATTCCGATGCGCAATTTGCAGGATCGTCTTCGGTCCCGGCTCATGTTGACATGATGGGTTTTATCGGTATGGGGAATAATCCGATTGTCGGTGCAACAGTCGCGCTGGCTGTCATGGTCGATGCCGCACTGCATGGAAAGGATATAACCAGATAAGATGAGTTACCTGGCAGTCGCTTTAGGCGGTTTTGTGGGAGCCCTATTACGGTTTGAAATCGGACATTTTTTTTCGTCTTTCGTACAACAGAGTGGATTCCCCTGGGGTACGTTGATCATCAATCTTACTGGATGTTTTATGTTGTCTTTATTTTTAACACTCACATTGGATTTTGTTTCGATAAACCCGAATCTTCGATTGGGCGTATCTACGGGGTTTTTAGGTGCATATACCACTTTTTCCACCTTTGCATTGGAGAGCATTCAGCTGCTTCAACAAGGACAATACTGGAATTTTGGAATCTACATCTTCTCCAGTGTGTTGCTTGGAATCGCCATGTCTGCTTTTGGACTGTTCACCGCAAGAGCCATTGCCGAATATCGAAGGAATAAATTTGGCGAAGAGGAAGAACTCTCGGAAAACACCATAGGTCGTTAGGAGTTCATAAATGGAGATACTGATTATTGGAATTGGCGGGATTACCGGGGCGTTGAGCCGATATGCCATTGGTAAGTACCTGTCCAGGATCGCTTTCCTTTCATTTCCCACGGCAACGTTCTTGATCAATGTTACCGGATCATTTTTTCTCGGATTGTTGGCAATGAATATGGTTCAGCATCCTACAGGTGGCCTTATTGAAAAGTATGGGTTTCAAGTCGGCTTTTTAGGCGCCTATACAACCTTTTCGACATTTACCTATGAGTCGATCCGACTGATCGAAGAAGGGGAATGGATGATTTTTTTTCTATACACAGCAGGGAGTACAATCGCTGGATTGGTTGCTTGTTTGATGGGAATCAGCCTGAAATTCATTTGACGAGGAAGTGACGAAATGACGTTACCATCGGGAAAAGCGAAGATGCTGAAAATATATGTAGGCGAAACTGAGAAGTTTGGGAATAAATCTTTATATCATGCGATCCTTTTGAAACTCAAAGAAAATGGATTGGCTGGGGTGACGGTTTCTCGTGGTGTGGAAAGCTATGGAGCCGCGAACCGTATCCGAACGACTCGAATTCTAGATTTATCGGCAGATTTGCCGATGATTATTGAGGCGGTTGATACCAGCGAAACCATTGACAGGGTTTTGCCTTTCATTTCGGAAATGGTGAAGAAGGGCTTAATCATTACCTTTGATGTCGATGTCATTAAACAAGGATAGTCCAAAGCACCAGAACCTGTGCCGTGTTGAGGACCACGAACCGGTCAGGGTGATCACCGGATGATCATCCGTGAGGTCTGTATCGATGTACGTAGGGGCATGAAAAAAGGCGCGCCGTTTGCTTCTCGCCAAAGACCGCAAACCCGCACCCTGACTGGATTTTAAGTTGGTGGAGATGAGCGGGATCGAACCGCTGGCCTCCTGCATGCGAAGCAGGCGCTCTCCCAGCTGAGCTACACCCCCACGTGACAAAAGGTATTATAGCGCAAAAGGAGGCCCAATGCAAGTGGTATTGGGCCTCCTTTTTTATCCACCAACCCTACGCCTTCGGCTTTTTCTGCTCCTCCGGCTTCAGCTTCTCGACGACAATCGCACAGTCGGGGCAGACGTGCTGGCAGATGCCGCAGGCGATGCAGGCGGGGTCCTGCTGCACCTCGACGGCAGGGGTGCCGTAGACGCCCAGTTTCTTCGACCAGGTGATCGTATCGGTCGGGCACTTCTCGATGCAGAGCCCGCAGCCTTTGCAGAGGCCGGGGAACACGCTGTGGCGCCCTTTGCCGCTCTCAATCGTATAAACTTTCCATTCAGCCACGGAAGACGTACCTCCTTCTCGGTGGAGTCAAATCACACTACCCTGACGGGTAATCCCATGGGCTCACCCTGTCGGATTCACCTGCAGTGACGGTTCACGATACAACGTTCGTCGCTTCCGTCCCCTTTATGGCGGTGCAATCTTACAGTTGCCCCTCCACCAGTTGCATGCCCCGCTCCAAGGCGCGGTAGTTCAACTCGCGCAGTTTGGGGTCCTGCTCGAATTTGTAGCCCAGTTTGTCTTCCAGGGCCTGTTTGGCACGCTCTTCACTGACGACGTGGGTGGCGCGGACAACGGCGCCCATGATGATGATGTTGAATACCCGGGGGTGCAGTTCGTTCTTGGCCGTGTCGATGGCGGGGATGCCGATGACCTTCTTGGCGCCTTTCGGCAGGTCGTCTTCGACGCCTTCGATGAAGGTGTCATAGACGAAGACGGTGTTCCCGTCGACGTACTGGGCGCAGCGGCGGATGGCGCGGTCGGAGAGGGCAATGACGATGTCGGCCTTCTCAAACTTGGGCGAGCCCACCTTCTCCTTGTCCGAGATCTGGACGAAGGCGATGGAGACGCCGCCGCGCTGTTCGACGCCGAAGTTGGGGATGTAGAGGGCTTCCTTCCCTTCCTCGTTGGCCGCCTCGGTGAGGATCTCGGCGACGGACTGCACGCCCTGGCCGCCTTCGCCGGCGAGGGCGATTTTGACGACTTTGGCCATGGTTATCCCTCCTGCTTGGCGGCGGGGACTTTCAGCTCGCCGACTTTGAAGTATTTGGTCATTTCCTTCTCGACGAACTCCCAGGTCTTGGCCGCGTTCATCCGCCAGTTGGTCGGGCAGGCGGAGAGGGCCTCGACAAAGGAGAATCCGTTGCCGTCGATCTGGTTTTGCAGGGCCTTTTTCATCATCCGTGTGAGTTGCGGGATGTTGGCCATCGTCCCCCGGGCCACGTAGGCCGAGGCGGGCGTGATGGCGGCGACCATCTCGGGGCCGAGGGTCGGGTTGCCTGTGGCGTCCACATCGCGGCCGTAGGGCGACGTCTCCGTCTTCATCCCCGGCAAGGTCGTCGGCGCCATCTGGCCGCCGGTCATGCCGTACTGGGCGTTGTTGGCCAGGATGACGGTGAGTTTTTCGTTGCGGCTGGCGGCGTTGACCAGGTGCTGGGCGCCGATGGCGTAGCCGCCGCCGTCGCCCATGTAGGCGATGCAGATCAGTTCGGGACGGGCGCGCTTGATGCCGGTCATGACGGGCGTCGTGCGGCCATGGTGGGTCTGGATGGCGTCACAGTTGAAGAAGTCCCAGGACAAAAGGGAACAGCCGATGTCACAGCCGAAGACGACGCGGTCCTGGATGCCGAGCTCGTCGATGGCGGTCCCCAGGGCTTTTAAGATATCGCCGTGGCCGCAGCCGGGACAAAACTTGTGCGGTTTTGTCTCCTGCCGCCAGCACTTGGGCATTTTCGGTTCTAATACAGTCGCCGTTGTCATCGCGTCACCCTCCCCTTAGGCCATGGCCTTGATTTTCTTGACGATTTCGTCGGATGTGATGCCCTGGCCCGGCTTGAAGATGGTCTCCATCGGTGTGGTGAGGCCGTAGAGAGACGGCAGCGCCAGGCGGGCGAATTGCCCTTCCGCCGATTCGACGATGAGCAGCTTTTTCGCCTTCTGGACGACGTTGCGCAAGGGCTCCGCCGGAAAGGGGCGCAAGGTGATGGGACGGAACATGCCGGCCTTCACGCCTTCGGCCCGCAGTTCGCGGATGGCCTCGACAGCGGCCCGGGAGACGATGCCGTGGCAGAGGATGACCACATCGGCGTCATCGCATTCCATCGTCGTGTGCTCGACGATCTCGGGGGCAAATTTTTCATACGTCGCCACCAGGTCCTTGACGACTTCGTAGAGTTCTTCTTCCGTGTTGTAGGTGTTGCGCAGGTGGGCCGGGTCGCGGTCTGCGCCGGCTTTGCCAGGCAGGCCGACAAGGGGGTAGGTGTCAACCATCTTGATGCCCCGCAGTTCCGGGTCATACATGGTCAGCGACTCGCGCATCTTAGCCTGGTAGCCGTCGCCGAGGACGAAGGTGGGGAAACGGTATTTCCAGGCCGTGTTGAAGGCCTTGATCGTGTAATCGTAGAGCTCCTGGTGGTTGGCCGTCGAGTAGACGACGCGCAGGCCCTCGCCGTTGGCGCCGTAGCAGGTCATGGTCACTTCCTGCTGGGAGTAGATGACGGTCGCCGTCGACGGGCCGCCCCGCTGCTGGATGATGAAGACGGCGGGGATGCGCATCATCTCGGCCATGGACATGGGCTCTTGCATGAGCGTGTTGCCGGGGCCGGCTGTGGCCGTAAAGGCCCGCTTGCCCGAGAGGACGCCGCCGCAGGTGGTAAAGCCGGCTGAGATCTCGTCCTCGGTCTGCAAAAAACTCCGGTTGTGCTTGGGCGCCAGGCGCGTCCAGTAGTGCATGATCTCGTTTTGCGGCGTAATGGGGTAGCCGTACATGATATCCACGCCGGCCGCCAGCGCCGCGTAGGCGCAGACCTCGTTGCCGGTCATGAACATCCGCTTTTCACCTTGAATCGGCTTGTCTGCCATGGGTCAGGCACACCTCCTGAAACGTGTATGTTGGTCGTTGAACGAATGTTTCGGGCGTCGATTGGCCCGTTTGGCCCATCCTCTGAAACTGATGTTACCAGAAAGACCGGGGCATAAAGCGCTGTAAAAAACGCACTGGCTGGCCCAGCACGTCCTCCGGCTTCAGCTTCCCCCGAAACCGCTTGTCGGCGGCGGTGGCCACCACCGGGAGGCCCAGTTCCCGGGCGGCGGCGTCGACAAGGCTCGCCCCTTCCCGGATGATCGCCAGATCCGTCTCCTCCGCCAGATGGGTGTTGTTAAGCAGGCCGTGGACAGGTCCGAGGCCGCGCACATGATCGACGATCTCCTCGACAGAGGAGGTCATGGGCCGGGAGGCGTTGATGACGGCGATGATGCGCAGGTCCTGGTCTTCATGGGCGCCGTGGAGCAGGTTGAGTGTCTTAGAGCCCTCGACGCCGTAGCCGATATCCAGCACCAGATCGCCTTCGCGGCGCAGGGACCAGAGCATGTCCCCCCGGATCAGGGTCCCCGCCTCGCCGAGACCCATGGTGGCCCGCGTCTCCCAGGCGACCACCTGCAACCCCTTTTCCTCCAGTTCCTTTTTGATCGGCCGGAGGGTGTAAAAGGGTTCGACGATGTCCAGGTCGACGATCGTCACCGGCTGCCGGCCCTGCGCCAGCAGTTCCAGGGCGCGGTTGACGGCGTTTTCACTCTTTCCGCTGGCATACTCGCCCACGTAGGCCTCAACGACCCGCTGGCGTTCTGTGCCGGAAATGGTCACCACCTCCGCTAGCGTGTATTTTTCCCGACCATTGACAATTCATGCCCGTTAATCTGATGACTTTCTCTTTTCTATAGCCTTTTCGGACACGAAACAACAGGGACAAATGCCCCTTCGTTAAAAACATCGTAGGATCATGCTGGCTTTATCATCCAATTGTAGTGAAACATTGGATTCCAGTCAACGATAGATTATCAGTTTGATCTGGCCGTTGCAAGCTTAAGGATTGAATTCATAATTAACGGACGATAGCTGGGAAAAGAAAGGCCTATTCTTTTCCCACAAAGGCGACAGAAAGGGGAGAATGACCATAAACGCGCCTGTCAACGGCATCTCTAGAATCTAAGAAAAGGTCATAAGAGAAACCGCCCCTTGCCGATCCACCGTTTGGATCGTGCAAGGGGCGGTTCTTTTCACTCAGGCTGCTTCCCGGAGCACGCTCAGGGAAACCTTTTAGTACGACGCCAGTCGCTTGTACATCTCGTACCGTTCCTTAGCGTCCTGCTCCATCTTGCCGAAGAGCAGTTCCGCCTGTTCGGGATAGGAACGGCAGAGGGCGTTGAAGCGGACTTCGCTCATGATGAAGTCGCGGAAGGGCTCGGAGGGCTCCTTCGATTCGAGGAGGAAGGGGTTCTTGCCTTCTTCCTTGAGCTCGGGGTTGAAGCGGTAGAGGTGCCAGTAGCCGGACTTGACGGCGCGGGCCATCTCGATCTGGCTGTTGGCCATGCCGGACTTGAGACCGTGATTGATGCAAGAGGCATAAGCGATGATCAGGGAGGGCCCTTTATAGGCTTCCGCTTCCTTGATGGCCTTGATGGTCTGGTTCATGTCGGCGCCCATGGCGATCTGGGCAACATAGACGTAGCCGTAGGACATGGCCATCATACCGAGGTCTTTTTTCTTCGTCCGCTTGCCGGCGGCAGCGAACTTGGCGATGGCGGAGAGCGGCGTCGCTTTCGAGGACTGCCCGCCGGTATTGGAGTAGACTTCCGTATCCATGACGAGGATGTTCACGTCTTCGCCGGAGGCGAGCACATGGTCGAGGCCGCCGAAGCCGATGTCATAAGCCCAGCCGTCACCGCCGAAGATCCACTGGGACTTCTTGATCAGGTAGTCCTTGCGGTCAGCGATTTCAGCGAGCAGCGGGTTCGTCTGGCCTTCCAGCAGGGGCAGGATTTTGGCCGTCGCCTGCTTGGAGGCTTCGGCGTCGTCCATGCCGACGAGCCACTCGTTGAAGGCGGCCTTGAGAGCGGCGTCGATGTCCTGGGTCAGGGCTTCGCGGACCAGGTCGGCCAGTTTGGCGCGGATCTTGCTGACGCCCAGGTGCATGCCGTAGCCGAACTCGGCGTTGTCCTCAAAGAGGGAGTTGGCCCAGGCCGGCCCTTTGCCTTCTTTGTTGGTGCAGTAGGGCATCGAGGGCGCGCTACCACCCCAGATGGAGGAACAGCCGGTGGCGTTGGCGATGATCATGCGGTCGCCGAAGAGCTGGGTGATCAGCTTGACATAGGGCGTTTCGCCGCAACCGGCGCAGGCGCCAGAGAATTCGAGCAGGGGCTGGGCGAACTGGCTGCCCTTGATGGAGTCGAGCTTGAAGAGGTTGTCCTTGATGGTGAGGGTAGTGGCGAAGTCCCAGTTAGGCTGCTGGACGGCGACCTGGCTGTCCAGTTCCTTCATGGTCAGCGCCTTCTGCTTGGCCGGGCAGGTGTTGACGCAGACGCCGCAGCCTTGGCAGTCGAGAGGAGTGACCTGCAAGCGGTAGGTCAGGCCTTCGAACTGCTTGCCGCCGATGGCCTTGATGGTTTCGAAGGCAGCCGGCGCTTTGGCCTGTTCTTCGGCGTCGAGCAGGAAGGGACGGATGGCGGCGTGGGGGCAGACGAAGGAACACTGGTTGCACTGGATGCAGTTTTCCTTGATCCACTCAGGGACGAAAGCGGCGACGCCGCGCTTTTCGTAGCGGGACGTTTCCACGGGGAAGGTGCCGTCAGCCGCGTCGGCAAAGGCGCTGACCGGCAGCTTGTCGCCCTGGAGGGCGTTCATGGGCTGGAGGATTTTTTCGATGAAGGCCGGCACTTCTTTGGCGGCGGCGGCTTCATCGGCGGCTTCCGCCCAGGAAGCAGGCACGTCGATCTTGACGAGCGCTTCGATGCCCTGGTCGACAGCGGCGGCGTTCATGGCGACGATGGACTCGCCTTTTTTGCCGTAGGCCTTTTTGATCCCGTCTTTCAGGTACTGGACCGCTTCTTCAATGGGGATGACGTTGGCCAGCTTGAAGAAGGCCGACTGCATAACCATGTTGGTCCGGTTGCCGAGACCCAGCTTTTTGGCGATGTGGACGGCGTCGATGATGTAGAAGCGGATCTGCTTCTCCGCGATGGTCCGCTTGATGCGGGCCGGCAGCTTCTCTTCCAATTCTTCCGGCGACCAGACGGTGTTGAGCAGGAAGGCGCCGCCTTCTTTGAGGCCTGCCAGCAGGTCGTAGTTGTAGACGTAGGACTGGTTGGAGCAGGAGATGAAGTCGGCGTTATGGATCAGATAGGGCGACTTGATCGGCTTGTGGCCGAAGCGCAGGTGGGAGACGGTGACGCCGCCGGACTTCTTCGAGTCATAGGCGAAGTAGGCCTGGGCGTACATGTCGGTGTGGTCGCCGATGATCTCGACAGCCTGCTTATTCGCGCCGACGGTGCCGTCAGAGCCGAGACCCCAGAATTTGCACTGGATGGTGCCTTCGGGGGAGGCGTCGATGAAGCCGCCCGTGGGCAGGGACAGGAAGGTGACGTCGTCGACGATGCCGATGGTGAAGCCGTTTTTCGGCTCATCGGCCTTGAGGTTGTCGAAGACGGCCTTGATGTCGGCGGGGAGCACCTCTTTGGAGCCGAGGCCGTAGCGGCCGCCGACGATGACGGGCTTGCAAGCGGCGTCGTAGAAGAGGGTGCGCACGTCTTCGTAGAGGGGTTCGCCGAGGGAGCCCGGCTCCTTGCAGCGGTCGAGGACGGCGATCTTCTTGACCGTCTCAGGCAGGACGTCGAAGAAGTACTTGGCCGAGAAGGGCTTATAAAGACGGACCTTGATCAGGCCGACCTTTTCGCCCCGGGCCAGGAGATAGTCGATGGTCTCTTCAATGGTCTCGCAAGCGGAGCCCATGGCGACGATGACGCGCTCGGCATCAGGTGCGCCGTAGTAGTTGAAGGGCAGGTACTCACGACCGGTAAGTTTGCTGATCTCCTTCATATATGCGGCCACGATGTCCGCGACGCCCTCATAGTAGGGGTTGCAGGCTTCTTTCGCCTGGAAGAAGATGTCGGGGTTCTGGGCGGTGCCGCGGACGCTCGGGTGTTCCGGGTTGAGGCCGCGCTTGCGGAAGGCCCGGATGGCTTCGTAGTCGACAAGCTTGGCGAAATCGGCGTAATCGATGGTCTCGATCTTCTGCATCTCATGGGAGGTGCGGAAGCCATCGAAGAAGTGCAGGAAGGGCACGCGGGACTTAATAGCCGCCAGGTGGGCGATGCCGCCGAGGTCCATGACCTCTTGGACGCCGCCGGAGGCCAGCATAGCCCAGCCGGTCTGCCGGCAGGCCATCACATCGGAGTGGTCGCCGAAAATGCTCAGGGCGTGTCCGGCAAGGGCGCGAGCCGACACGTGCATGACGCCCGGCAGGAGCTCGCCGGAGATTTTATACATGTTGGGGATCATGAGCAGCAGACCTTGGGAGGCGGTGTATGTAGTCGTCAGCGAACCCGCCGTCAGCGCGCCGTGGACAGCACCAGCAGCGCCACCTTCGGATTGCAGTTCGGCAACCGTCACCGTCTGACCGAAGATGTTCTTTTTGCCTTGGGCGCTCCACTCGTCGACATACTCCGCCATGGTGGACGAGGGTGTGATGGGGTAGATGGCGGCGCACTCCGTGAACGCGTAGGAGACATAGGCGGCAGCCTTGTTCCCGTCCATCGTTTGCATGACCTTGGACAAGCGTAACGCTCCCCTTTCAGATTGAATATTCGAATATATCGAATATTGGAGCAATTCTAAATTGCCCGCTATTCGACTCAGGAGAGATATTTATTCGACACCCGACTTTTTCCTCCTTCTTTTTTGCGCAAAAAAAGAGAGGTTTGTTCAAATAAAATCCGGATCTATCCGACGCCCGCCGGGATTCCCAAAAAAATTATAACGAAAGGGTAGCATTATGGCAAGCGTTCACAAGATCATGAAATATTTCAACATTATCAGGAGCACCATGCCGGGAATGCCCAAGAAACCAGCGATGAGCGCACTGACCGGATTCAAAGGCAAGGCCAGGCCAAAAGACGCCCCCAGCAGGTTCGTGCCTCCCAGCATGAGCACCCCCAGCAGGGAGTTGAAGGCCAACGTAAACAGCCAGCGCATGGGCCGCCAAAAGAAGTGACCGGCTACCATGAGCAGCAGCACGCTGACGCCGATGAGGACCATCTGTTCTGTCGTCAGGTTCACCGTTTTTCATCCCCTTTCTCCCGATGTAGCGTAAACCCGCGCCGGTGTATCTACGCAGGGTTCTCCCACTACCCAATCTACGCTTGTCCCGCCATTTCAGAACAAACAGGAGAGAAAAGGAAAAACAGAAACCGGCCCCAGGCGCTCGTTCCGCCTTAGACCGGTTTCTAGGAAACTATAGCTCGCGACGGCCTTCCATCGCCCGGAGTAATGTCACCTGATCGGCGTACTCCAGGTCGCCGCCTACCGGCAGGCCGTGAGCGATGCGCGTCACCTTGACGCCCATGGGCTTGATCAAACGGGCCAGGTAAGCGGCTGTCGCTTCCCCTTCGACGGTGGGGTTGGTGGCGACAATCACTTCCTTTAATACGGGATCGGCGAGGCGCGCCATCAGTTGGCTGATCCGGAGTTGCTCCGGCCCGATGCCCTCGATGGGCGACAATGCGCCGTGGAGCACATGGTAATGACCGCGGTATTCCCGCGTCTTTTCGACGGCCACCACGTCGCGAGGCTCTTCAACGACACAGATGACGCTGCGGTCCCGGTTCGCGTCGCCGCAGACGCGACAGGGATCCCGATCGGTCAGGTTCGTGCAGACGGAGCAGTAGAGGGTCTTGTCATGGGCCTCCACGATCGCCTTGGCAAGGGCGACAGCCTCGCTCCGCGGAACATGGAGCAGGTGAAAAGCGAGCCGCTGGGCCGTTTTGGGCCCGACGCCCGGCAGTTTGGACAGTTCCTCGATCAGCCGTCCGACCGGTTCCGCGTAGTAGAGCATCGGTTAGAACATTCCAGGAATCTTCAGACCGCCTGTGACCTTGGACATTTCCTGGCTGACCATCTCTTGGGCCTTGCGCAGCGCCTCGTTGACAACCGTCAGGATCAGATCCTGGAGCATTTCCACGTCATCGGGATCGATAGCTTCCGGCGCAATGGTGATGGACAGGATCTCGTTTTTCCCGTTGGCGACCACCTTGATCGCCCCGCCGCCCCCGGTGGCATCGACGGTGCGTTCGGCCAGTTCCTCCTGGAGTTTGGCCATATCCTGTTGCATCTTTTGCACTTGTTTCATCATCTTTTGCATGTCGCCCATTTTTCCGAACATCGGCAAATCCCCCTCCCAGCGTTTGGCGTCAGTAGTTTACCACAATTCAACAGCAATATAAAGCGCCGGACCGCAAAAAATAACACTGCCGCGCAAACCGGTCCCGGTCTCGCGGCAGTGTTACCGACTGGGTACTAAAATAAATACCCCTCCCCTTGTTATCTCGGCGCAGGTTGCATCAACGCGAACAGCAGCCCCGTGATGGCAACGGCCAGGAGGACAAGGTCCGTGTTAATCCACGAGGTCATGGTACTCCCTCCCTTCCTGTGGTATTCCGGTGCTTTCGGTGGCGCGTCTCCTGGTGTCATCCGGTACTACAGGATATGCTCGCGTTAATTTTTTGTTAAGCATTTTAAGATTATGTGAAGTATAGTGGATTCATACCCCCCTGTCAATGTTTTCCCCCGAGGTTTTTTCCTCCTTTTCTTGCGTATTTTCGCCCCTTTTCGCGCACATTAGAGGGACCTGGGAAAGATGATACGAGAAGACGCTCAAATCAAGCCACTACAACCAACAACAAAGAAGATGATGGAGGTAATGATCGGATGAGCGGTCGTGAAAACGGAAAAATCACCCCGGACGATAAGAAGTTGGCGTTGGAACTGAAGGAGGGCCTCAATCCCGACGATTTCGAGGAAACGCCCGATGTGGCGCGGGGACCGGTCGTTTCCGGCTCTCCCGAGATGATCGTCGGCGAAAAAGGCGAAGAAAGAACCCCCTCCTGATGGGGCATGCTAAGCCGGGGGTGGTGTGATGCAGCGACGCCTGTTGGCTCGCTTGATTCCCATGGGGTTCCGGGGGTATATCATGTACAACTTGGCCCGCCTGGGAATCCGCTGGACCATGCGCAACCGCCGCTGGTTGCAGTTCCGGTAACTCCACTCCGTCGGGCTCCACAGAAAAAGGCCGGGGGCGATTTCGCCTCCCGGCCTTTTTCTATGAACACTAGCGTTATTCGAGCCCATCGAGGGTGTCGTCATCGACCACTTCCACGGTCAGTTCAGGGTTTTGGAAAAAATCTTTAATAAAGGTTGGATTCGCATATTCGGGGGTCGTTCCTGCTGCCTTGACCGGCGATTCCGGCAAAGGTGCCCCTTGCCGTTGCCGCGGTTCCGCTTTGGCCGTCCACTGGCCTTCCAGACAAAGCTGGATCAGCACCGTCCTGTGCAAGACCTTGGAGAACTCCTCCTTGAGGGCGTTGATCACATCGGATAGCTTGGGATCGTTCGGTTGATTGTAGAGCTTATTGTTATGAACGAGAATGATCCGGTTCTGTTCGACGCCGGCCAGACGCGTCTGTCCCCGCAAGATAGATCGCTTCAAGGGGGAGATGCGCTCCAGCGATGCCGCAAGCACATCGGGCCAGCAGGCGTTGACCTGGTCAAAATCCAGGGGCGGGCCAACTGGCCTCGCCGCTTCTCCCTTCGGTTCTTCGGCAATGCCAGGCGGGGTTCTTCTCTCCCTCGCCATTCCGAACCGTTCAGGCGGTTGAGGCTCCCCCGGCCGTCCATCGTGCCCATCCCCAGCGCCGCTTCCCCGGCTCTCGATAAACTCCCGCAGCTTCGCTTCTAGGCTCTCCACCCGCCGCCGGAGGGCGCGCATCTCCATTTCGGTCGAACCGCCAGCAGCCGGCGGCGCCGAAGAAGGCGCAGCCGCCGCACCGGCAGCCCCATTCCCCCACTCCCGGCGGGCGATGCGGACAAAGGCGACTTCCAGGAGGATGCGCGGATGGGTCGTCCACTTCATGTCATTTTCAGCTTGGCTCAATAGACCGATGCAAGCCTGCAATTCCTCGGCGCTGTAGACATGGCCCGTCTCCTTGACCCGGGCGGCGATATCCTCCGGCATGGCCGCCAGATCGGCCGCGCCGGGCACCGTCCGCAGGATCAACCGGTCCCGGTAATGCTCGATCAGATCGCGCGTCAGCGGTCGCACCTCTTTGCCCCGGTTGATCAGATCATTGAGTTGCATCAGCACATCGGAGAGCCTGTTTTCCGCCAACCCCTGAGTCATCTCATAGAGCAGTTCATCGGCGACAGCGCCCAGGATGGCCGTTACATCGCCGCTGTTGATCCCGTTGCCGGCATAGGAGACGCACTGATCAAGGATGCCCAAGGCGTCCCGCATGCCACCCTCCGCCTTGCGGGCGATAAAAGACAGCGTCTCGCGGGACGCCTCGATCCCGTGATGACGGCAGATCCGCTCCAGTCGGTCGACGATCTCATGGATGCCAAGGCGGCGAAAGTCGAAGCGCTGGCACCGGGAGAGGATGGTGGCCGGGATCTTGTGCACCTCGGTCGTGGCCAGCACAAAGATCACATTCGTCGGCGGCTCCTCCAGCGTCTTCAACAAAGCGTTGAAGGCCTCCGTCGTCAGCATGTGCACCTCGTCGATGATGTAGACCTTGTAGATCCCCTCCTGGGGCGCATACTTGACCTGTTCCCGCAGTTCCCGGATCTCGTCGACGCCCCGGTTCGACGCTGCGTCGATCTCCAGCACGTCATGGGAAGCGCCCGTGTTGATGGCACGGCAGTTGGGACATTCGTTGCAAGGTCTTACCGGCCCATCGCTGCTGCAGTTTAACGCCTTGGCCAGGATCTTGGCCGTTGTCGTCTTCCCCGTTCCCCGGGGGCCGCAGAAGAGATAGGCATGGGCGATCCGCTGGTAGGCGATGGCGTTCTGCAAGGTCCGGCTCACATGTTCCTGGCCGACCAGTTCCTGAAAACTCTGGGGTCGCCACTCCCGGTACAGCGCCAGATAGGCCATGACACCCTCCACATCTCCGCCGAAGCACCGAAGCGCACGGCTGGCATTACGCTCAAATACAGAAAAAAGATGGCTTACACCATCTTTTTTTACCGATAGGACTGTAAAATATAATTATGGCCGTGCACCCGACTTCGAACGCTGGCTTCCGGGCGTTACCCCTGTAGTTAACTCAGACCAGGCTACCCTGCGGCACCCGAAAGGGCCTACTTACCGTTGCTTCCTCCCGGACCTGGCGGGGTTCGTAGGTTTCCGTTGCGCAGGACCCAATCTTCAACGTCACTTGCAGAAGCCAGACCCCACAAGTCAGGCCCTCAAGTCGGGCATCCACCCCGCTATAGCGGATTGCGGGTGACAAGGCACCGCTAACGCCCCGTGTAGCACGACCAATCTTGACATAGAAAAGGCAACCGTGGTCACATCAGGAACCGGTCACCGGATGGTTGCTGGCGGAGAGAGAGGGATTCGAACCCTCGAGACAGGTTTTGCCCGCCTACACGATTTCCAATCGTGCGCCTTCGACCAACTCGGCCATCTCTCCGTAGGTCTACATAAAAATAGTATATCGATGGGGTAGACAAAAGTAAAGCGGAATCCGGTGGGAAGCCACCCATCTGACACCAGGTTTCAGGGACTGTCTCAACAGCCATCTTCCCCAATGCCTGCCAGAGGCCCGGGCCATGTTCACTTTAATAAGCTTTAATATAATACCCCAAAGTGCCCGCAATGTCAATCTGAAAAGTTTTCCTGCCAAGTGTCCTCTACGCCTCCTTGAGTCTAACCACCTGCCAGACACCGACGGGAACATGCACGTAACCGGAATCGAGACCCTGTTCCCCGAAAGCGGAGCACCCCCAACAGCCAGCGCCGGGATCTGCAACAGGGACTGACGGGGCATCAATCCCCCGTCCAGCTTGCCATCGCCGATGAACTGATCCTGGATATACAACGCTCCCGTAAAGAGGCAATTGAACAGCGCGAAGGCCCCCATGAAGTATTCCACGATGCCGATGACTTCCTCCCGGTTGCGGCAGTATTCTCAATTTTTTGTTACACTCTGGTCAAAATTTAGCAAAATTCAACGCTTCCCCTTTTCCTCTCCCCTTGTTCACTGCTATCATCAGTATTAATACACAATTGTGACAACAAAGGGCTGCTTCTCTTATCCTCCATGTTGGAAAGCCCCTGTCACCTGTTGTCCGGGATATCTGCCGGGAGGATAAATGCCATGGTCAAACTGGACAAGCCGGAAGAATTGAAAAAACTCATCATCGGACATGCCGCCTTCGGGATACTGATCATTGGCATCCTGATCGCCCTGGTCAGTATCCTTCCTTTTTACTTTCACTTGCAGAGCGACTCGGAGCAGCGATTGGCTGCGGCTGTCCATTCTCGAACCATGGTGGTGGAACAGTTTTTATCGCGCGGCCGCGAGATCGCTCTCCAGGTGACCAGCCGCAGTCAGATCAAAAAAAGTCTCGCCGCGTACAACCGCGGTGAGATCAGCCGCCAGGAATTGGCGACGTATACGGGAGATCGGCTGAAAGAAGCCTTAAACCCAGAGGCCGGCGTCATTGGCATCACCCGTTTCGATAAGAACGGTGAACCGGTCGTCAAGGTGGGCGTCCCATTGCCGGATGGTTACCCCTGTGTCGCGGAAAGCGACAGCAGCACTCCCGCCATCCATGGCCCTGAGCTCATCCAAGGCGCCCCTGCCTTGCTCGTCAGCGCGCCCATCATCGACACGACGGGCGAAAGGCTGGGACGCGATACAGTCATCTTCCGGTTGGGGGAGTTGAACCGGCTGATCGAAGACAGATCTGGACTCGGCGAGACAGGAGAAGTGCTGATCGCTTGCGTTCAAGAGGGACAGGGAAAGTGGATTTTTTCCTCTCACCGAGATGCGGCTCATCAGGCAGGTCTTTTCCACGGCAGCGCTGACTTGGCCGCCCCACCCTTCCCGCTCGACGTAAAGAATCCCATCGGAACATCGCTTGCGAAAGCCGCCCAAGGGCAGAGCGGCGTCTTCAATCCCCATTGGATTGGGGCGCCCCGTGAGATCATCGCCTACAGCCCTATCCCCGACACCTGTTGGACCATGCTGGTCTGCATGAGTTCCAATGAGTTTTATGGGCCGATCCGGGTGCAGATCACCCTGTTCGCAGGTATCATTTTCAGTTTGATCATCCTCGGCGTCCTGGGCGTGTCCTTCCTCCTGCGCCCCTTGGCCGGCAAGATCATCGTTCAGACGAGTGAAATGGAAACCGAGATCCGGCGCAAAACAATGGCGTTGGAAAGAGAACTAGAGGAGCGCCGGCAGATGCAGGCGGCTTTGGTCCAGGCCAAAGAGGAGGCAGACGTGGCCAACCGCGCCAAGAGCGCTTTTCTGGCCAACATGAGCCATGAGATCCGCACCCCGATGAATGCGATCATCGGCATGGCCGACCTGCTCTGGGAGACGCCGCTCAACGAGGAGCAAAAAAAGTTCGTCCACATCTTTCGCGACGCCGGCAACAACCTCTTGTCGCTGATCAACGACATCCTTGACCTTTCCAAAATCGAATCCGGCACACAGGTCCTGCAATCGGTCGAATTCTACCTCGATACACTGATCGACGATACGCTCACCCTGTTCACTGCCCCTGCCCAGGAAAAGGATCTCGCCTTGACGGTGTGTCTGGCCGATGGTGTCCCCCGCTTCCTGCTAGGCGATCCAGGCGTTCTCCGGCAGGTGCTCTTCAACCTCCTCGGCAACGCCATCAAGTTCACCGAGACAGGCGCTGTCTCCCTCTCCGTCGACGTCGATAACCCCGGCGAGAGTCAGCGAATCGGAGCAGAAGCACCTGATGTAACCCTGCGCTTTTCCGTCATCGATACCGGCATCGGCATCCCCCTGGAATTGCAGGGCGATATCTTCGAAAGCTTTACCCAAGGTGACGCTTCATTGACGCGCCGCTTCGGCGGAACCGGTCTCGGCCTCGCCATCTGCAAACGGCTCGTCGAACTGCTGGGCGGGCAGATCCGGGTCGAGAGCGAACCGGGGAAAGGCAGCGCCTTCCTCTTCACCGCTCGCTTCATCGCTCTCCCTCTCCCCCCTAAGCTGCTCCCTCAACCACACCGTGACCAGTTCCCCGCTGGTACCGGGCAAGGGGCTTATAACCAGCCGGCAGGAGGAAGTAAACCCGCCACAGTCTCGGAAGTAGCGGTAAGCATGGAAGCGGCAGTAACTCTTGCCCACGGGGATCCATGGGGCGTTCCTCACCAACTCATGACCGAGACCATCGATATCCTGCTCGTCGAGGACTCGCCGGTCAACGTCCTGCTTGTGCAACTCTATCTCAAAGGATCCCCCTACCGGCTCGATGTGGCCGAAAACGGGGAAAGGGCCGTCGCCATGTTTATCGAAAAGCCCTACCTCCTTGTGCTGATGGATATCTCCATGCCTGTGATGGACGGCTATCAAGCCACCCGGGAAATCCGCCGCGTCGAAGCGAAACGGGGAAGCCCCCCGGTCCCCATCATCGCCTTGACGGCCAGCGTGTTTCCAGAGGACCACGAACGCTGCCGCGAAGCCGGGTGCGACCTCCTGCTCGAAAAGCCGGTCAAAAAACAGCGGTTGGTAGAACTGTTGGAACAACACTGCAGCGCCTCCTGAGGGAAAATCACATCTTCTCCGATTGGATACAGGCGTACAAAGCAAAAGCAGCGGGCTGTTGGCAGGCAGCCCGCTGCTTTTGTCTGTTATGCCGTGTCGGCCGTTCGGAAGACCAGAGCGATCAGCTCATCAAAATGTTCGAGGGTGATGGCCACCAGCCGAGGATCAAACTGGGTGCCGGCGTGCCTGCGCAGTTCCTCCTGGATGAGCCCAGGCAACAACCCCTTTCGGTAGGGGCGATCGCTGGCCATGGCCTCGATAGCGTCGGCAATGGCGATCACCCGGCTGGCCAGGGGAATCTCTTCGCCCTGAAGCCCCAGGGGATAGCCCTTGCCATCGTAGCGTTCATGATGGTAATGGACGATATCGGCCACCTTCCGGAACATCCCGATCGGACGCAGCAACTCCGCCCCCAGCGCCGAGTGGCTCTTCATCTCTTCGAATTCGGCGGCGTTCAACGGGCCGGGTTTTTGCAGGATGCTTTCTCGGATGCCGATCTTGCCCACGTCATGGAGCAACCCAGCGATGCCGATCGTCTCGATGTCCCCCTCAGGAAGCCCCGCCTGTCGCGCAATCGCCCGCGCCAGCAGCATCACCTGCTCGGAATGGCCGCCCGTATAGGCATCGCGCATATCGATGGCGCGGGAAAGGGTGCGGATCATCTGCCAGAAGGCGCTGTCGAGCGACGCATAAGCATTGGCGCTGTTCAGGGATACGGAGACGGCCTGGGCCATCTCCATCAGCCGCCCCAACGTCTTGTCCGTATAAAACCCGGCTTCCCGGCTGCTGACGATAATCGCCCCTACGGCCTTCTCGCCGGCCATCAGGGGAACATACACGACAGAATGATACCCTAAGACGAGCAGTTCCTCTTCCTGCGGCGTCAAGTCCTGCCGGCTTAAATCAGCGCAGATCCGCGGCCGGCCCTCGGCCGCCACCTCGAGCAAGCGCGTCTGTTCGTGGGGAACTGAATCAGACAGGACGTCCGCTCCCTGCGACTCCCAGATATATAAATCGGCCGACTTCTTGCCCTCTTCCCAGACAGCGATCGAAACGGCATCGGCCGGCACACGGACCTGGATGTGAGAGATGATCGTCTTGATCACCTCGTCGCGGCGCGCATTTTGCGCCATCACGCTCCGAAAGATCTGGTCCAGCGCCTCCAGCGTCTCCACCTTTTCGGCCAGACTGGCCGTGGCTTTGCGGATCTCCTCCTGAAGTGACGCCTGGTGATCGGCCACCGCCGCCGCCATCTGGTTAAAGGCGACCGCCAGGGCAGCCGTTTCCTCCGTCCCTGCCTCAGGGACGCGGACCGCCCGGTCTCCGTCCGCCATGCGGCGAGCCGCCTCGCGCAGCCGCACCAGCGGGAGCGTCAGCCGCCGGCTCAGCCAGGCGGCGAAGGCCACAGCGGCAGTCGAAACCAGGCAGGCGACAGCGACTGAATAACCGAACCGTTGTTTCTGCTGTTTCCGCAGATCAGTCATCCGCACGGCAATCTCGACGGCACCCAGGTTTTTATCGAGTTCCAACACAGGAACCTGTTCGATCAACACATCGGACACATAGAAAATCTTTTCCCGCTGTGTCACGATCTGGCCGTTGGCGTCAAGGACGCGCACATACTGGATATTCGGCTGGTTCAACAACGCCCAGGCCAGGGAATTGATCCGCTCCACATCGCCCTTGACAATATCCGGACCGACGGCGCTCGCCAACAGGTTGGCGCCGGCCAGCGCCTCATTGCGCAACGCCTCTTCCAACTGCGCCTCTTCCGTCCGTGTAAAGTGCCCAGCCATCACCAGAATCCCGGCGAGGCTCAAGGTCGTCAAGGCGAGCCAGAAGCGAAAGGCCGTCCCTTTGATGCCTGCCACGGACATCTCACCTCTCCCAAGCAAATCCCCCACCAGACAGGAACCGTATGCCAACCCACGGACAACTCCTTAAAGGCTTTTTTCCTCACTCCAATGGATCAACTGCTTGGCCCGTTGGTCCCAAGCCATCCCTTTCACTTGTTCTACTTCCTCGGCAGATTTCTCCTGGCTCCAATCACTGGGGAGCCGCTTCAGGAGTTGAAGGATGTCCTCATGGGTCTCTCCTACGAAAATGATATCCTTAAAGCGCAAGGCGCTCGGCAATGCCGTCGAAAGAACCGGTTTCCCCGTAGCCATATACTCGTAAAGCTTCAAGGGATCGGACGCCAGGGAGTGCGGTTCATAATTCCTCGGCAACAACAAAATATCAAATTGATATAAAAAGTGCGGCACCCTCTCATAAGGGATAGAATCGATGAACCGGATCCGGGGATGCTGCTGCAACCGGGCCAAGGTGTCTGCTGACAGCGCCTCCTGAAAAACAGGTCCGACGAGCGCTACAGCGCCGGAACTCAGGCTGTCGGCGATCTTCAAGATGAGTTTAAAATCAATCCAACTGGTCAAAGCGCCGACGAAGCCGATGATGGGCCTTTCCAACCCCTGCAACGCTGCGATTGGCGTTGCATACTCGCTCCGATAGGCAAATCGGTCGACATCAAGGCCGTTGGGAAGCAGCCTGATCTCCTTTCGAGCATTCGTCGAATACTTCTCCACCAGATAAGGTGAGACGGCAGTGACCACAGTCGCTTTCTCCAAGAGCGCTCGAAAACAGCTTTCCAGCATCGCCTTTTCATCGGCAGCAATGCCGGGAAAACCGAGGTTGTCATCCAATATGTCAAAGGCCATCCACTTCGGCGCCAGGGCGACCATTGTTTCATAAGATTGCCGGATGCCGCCCGATGACAGGTATAAGAGGGTCTCTTGTCGCCATCCCTCTCCCAAGAGTCTCGTAATCAAGGCGGTCAACCGTTTAAGGATCCATGAACGCTTCATCTTGCCGAGACCGAAAGAGGATGGAACCTTCTCCAGCGGCGGGGTGCAGACGGTTATCCCGCCATCGTCACAACAGGACCAATCCAGATGAAGGGGCTGATTTTCACGAACAGCCCGCTGAAAGCCGACACTGGGATTGATAAAAATCACTCTTTTACCGCTGAAGGCCCTCGTCATGGACCGCATGGTGTCACTGATCGTTTTCTCATGCCACGGATAAGGATACATAGCCAATACAATGACGTTCGTAATCTCCATAACTTCTCCCTTCAGAGTTTGGCTGCGCCATTAACTCTTTACTTTTATACCTATCCGCCTCCCTTTCCTCCTTTGAATAGGAATATACCCAAAAAACAAATCAGGGAGTCGCCCCCCTGATTTGTCGATACTTATGTCATTTCTTGCCTTGATTATGGCTTTGCCGAACGGCCAAAGAGGATTAGTGCATTGGAAAACTAGTCTTTCAACACAAAGTAGAAAGGAATGTGGAGGAACAGGAAGAAAAAGGCCAGGATGTGGGCGACGTTAAAAGTCGGGCTGTACATTTCCATTAAAAGTACACCTCCTTTTTTTCCACATTTTTCCTAAACCCCGGTCAAGAGTTTCCCCCTGATCAGAGCTCGGCTATATATAGTTTAACGTATTCGACGCATTTTTGGTTATTCCTTTTTTGAAAAAAAATTAAACAAACATGGCGCTTCGCTGCAGTGAAGCGCCTTTTCTCGCATCGGCGATAGTGTTCCTGGCTCGGGCTCGGTCTTCACGGTCCATCTGCCGACAGAGGAAGAGCCCCTTTTCCAGGGCCTGTGAAGCGAATGGTCAGTTCCACCACCTCGGCGCGGCTACCCACACGCAGGGGCGGTCCCCAGGTACCGAAGCCGGATGATACGACGGCGCTCATCGCCCCCCTCGTCGAAAGGCCCCCGTCGTTCTCATAGAGTCGGCCAGTGATCAGGCTGCCGGGGAACAATTGGCCACGGTGGGTGTGGCCCGAGACCTGCACATCGACACCTTGGGCCTCGGCCTCTTCTAAACGAAAAGGCTGGTGGTCCATGAGCAACACCGGTTGGGCGCGGTTGACGCCGTCCATCAGATCGCCCAGGTCCTTGCGCGGTTCACCCACAAACCGCGCTCGCGAGAGGTCGTCGCGGCCGACGAGGGTGATGGCGTCGGCGATCCGGACCGTCTCGTCGCGGAGCACATGCACCCCTGCCTCTTCGAGACGCGCGAAAATCTCGTCCCACTGGCCGCCGATGTACTCATGGTTGCCGGGCACGGCGTAGATCCCCAGCGGCGGCTTCAACCGGCTGAAGGTCTTTTGCATCTCCTGTTCGGCAAAAGCGCCGGGATCCTCATCGATCACATCGCCTGGCATGAGCACCAGGTCCGGTTCCATCGCCTGCACCAGTTCCACCATCCGAGCAAGCCGCCCGTTGTTGACGAGCAGGCCCAGGTGCAGGTCGGAGACGACGGCCACCTTCATCTCCTTGATGTCGCCGGCGTCCTTGGCGATGGTCACCTCGTAGCGCGCCACCTGCGGATCGCGGGCGTTCCAGACGCCGTAAGCGACGATCGCCGTGATCAAGCCGACAGCGACAACGCCGACCCGAGCTGCCATCTGGGGATCGGTCAGCCAACCCTGAGGCAAAAAGGGCAGGAGGCGGTTCAAGCCGAGCACCAGTTCGATCGCTGCAAGCAAGAGGACGATATAGATCAGCGCTCCCAGCCAGTACGCCCCAAGTCGGATCATCGCTTCGGTGAGCAGCGCAGGCAGTCTCCCCTCTGTCATCCGTCCCAGTGGATAGGCGACTGCCAGAAAGAGGAAGACCCCCCAGTAGTACCATGCCTGTCCCGCAGGCACCCAATGACCGAAGGCCTGCCATCCCCGAAGACCGATCCAGTAGTGGATCAATCCATACAACAATAAGATGAAGACTAATGCTGCAAGGAACCTCATCAATGTCCCCCCATCGCGCTGCGGCGGTTATGTTCACATAACACCCTACCACGGCGCCGCCTGACGCGCAAGCTTTGCCCCAGAGCGGCAGCCACGAGAAGGCGCCAGGGAGAGTGATTGGAAGACGGGACAGGACCGGATCGCAGCTTAGCCCACTTGAACAGGAATATCCGTTGGTCCCCTTCCGGTCGACAAATCGCCTACACGACTATATCTGAAAAGGGCGTAAGCAAGATTTGGGTTCAGCCCCTGGACGGAACGGGCATCATACAGAACGCTCCAAAAATCTAGCGAGGTGAATCGATTGATAAGCCAACAGCCGCCTACGCAGAGACGGTTGCACTAGCCCTTGAAACTGCATGATATGCGATCGTCAGGGAAAGCTATCGCCAATATTGTAGATGAAGGACTGTTGCGTATGGTCACAGATGCGATGCTTCTCGAAGCTAGGCTGACTTTTAACAAACTCTCGCTGCAACACTACCTGCAAGCCGAAATCTTTTCCGCTGGCTGGTTCTTTATCATCGGTTTGCTCACCGTCTTCTACTTCACCTGGTGGAAACTGCTGGACAAACAACGGATCATGGAGATCCTGCTCTTTGGCTCCTTTATGGCCGTTACCAACGCATTGATGGACAATGTGGGCACCAGTCTGGGCTTATGGATATACTATACACGCCTTTTGCCACTCAGCCCTGGCCCCTTCCCCATCGACTACACCGTCGTCCCCATTCTCTATATGCTGGCCTATCAGTACACAAAGACGTGGAAATCCTTCCTATTCGGATCCAGCCTGGCTGGGTTGCTCTTGAACGGAGTGATCTTTCCGTTCATGGTGTTTATTAATATCAAACGCCACTACAATTTTCCGCTCTACATCTACTTTTTAATGGGCCTTGTGGCGAGCGTTTTATCCCGCTATCTCATCCAGTTGATCATCCAATACCAGTTCAAAGCAGAGGGTATTAAAAACTCCTCGCCCCTGCTCAGCCCGGCTTTGGTTCCGTCGAGAAGGCTGGTGGATGGAGATTATGATCACAACGAAGGCCGGGATAAAGCATGAGCCATCACGGCTTCTCAAAATGACCTGCTGAGAGAAGCAATGCCGCATTGCCACCGCAAGGACGAAGGGGCTTGAAGGAGCCCTTTCTGTCCTTTTTTAACTTTTGTAACCATGTCCACATCCATTGACGGATGTGCTCGCAAGGCATAAAATCAAGTTATCACAATATACAAATATTCGGATATGTAGACGTATGAAAATCTCGCCGTTTCCAAGCATCAGCTTTTAGATTCTTTGATTTTTTCACCCATGGGAGGTCCCCATGCAAAACGATTTCCGGCAGTATGCCAAACGAGCTGAACTGCTCAAAGCGCTGGCCCACCCAGTCCGCCTCTGCCTCCTGCGCGGTTTGATGCAGAAAGGCGATTGCAACGTGTCCCATATGCAACACTGCTTGGACTTACCCCAGTCGACCATCTCCATGCACCTGCAAAAGCTGCGCGCCGCTGGTGTCGTAGAGGCAGACCGAAAGGGCCAGGAAGTGAACTACCGCATCGCCAGTGACCCGATCCGCGCGTTGCTGTCCTGTCTCTTTGTCACAGAGACTGAATAAAGCAAACAAAAATCATGACGAAGGAGCGGTATGCATGAGCAGAAAAGTCGTCATCGTTGGCGGTGTCGCCGGCGGGGCGTCCACAGCGGCCCGTTTGCGCCGGCTTGACGAGCAGGCGGAGATCATCCTCTTGGAACGAGACGGCTACATTTCCTTTGCCAACTGCGGCCTGCCCTATTATATCGGCGAGACCATCGTCGAACGTTCCCAGTTGATCCTGCAAACGCCGCAGATGATGCTCGACCGGTTCAATATTGACGCACGGTTGCACAACGAGGTCGTGTCCATCGACAGTGAGCAGAAAAAAGTGACCGTCAAGAGCGCCGACCGGGGCGTCTATGAAGAGACCTATGATACGCTCGTCCTCTCGCCGGGGGCGAAGCCCTTCGTACCGCCCATCGCCGGCGTGCAGAGCGACAAGATCTTCACGGTGCGGAACATCCCCGACGCCGACCGGATCAAAGCTGTCGTCGATCAACAAGCGGTGAAGGCGGCCGTTGTCATCGGCGGCGGCTTTATCGGCGTCGAGATGGCGGAAAACCTGGTGGATCGGGGGATCGCTGTCACGCTGGTCGAGGCGGCGCCCCATATCCTGCCGCCCTTTGACATCGACATGGTCACCCTCGCCGAGAAGGAATTGGCCGATCACGGCGTGCGGGTGATCGTCGGTGACGGGGTCGAGCGCTTTGCCGAGTTCCCAGACCGAAGCGGCATCGAAGTCACCCTGAAAAGCGGCGCCCGCCTATGCGCCGGTATGGTCATCCTCGCCATCGGCGTCAAGCCCGATGTCGATTTTCTGAAAGACTCGGGACTGCGCTTCGGCCCCCGCGGCCATATCATTGTCAATGAGCGCATGCAGACCCATCTGGAAAACGTCTATGCCGTCGGCGACGCCATCCAAGTCGTCGATTTCGTCAACGGCAGCGAGACGGCCATCCCCCTGGCCGGTCCCGCCAACAAACAAGGCCGCATCGCTGCCGACAACATCTGCGGCATCGACAGCCGCTTCCGCGGCTCCCAGGGCACGTCGATCATCAAGATCTTCGGCTTGACCGGCGCGGTGACGGGAAACAACGAGGGCACCCTCCGCCGGCTCGGCGTCGATTACCGCGTCGTCCACGTCCATCCCAACTCCCACGCCTCTTACTACCCTGGCGCGTCGCCGATCGCCCTGAAGGTGATCTTCAATGAACAGGGAAAGGTGCTCGGCGCCCAGGCCTTCGGCTATGACGGCGTCGACAAGCGCATCGATGTCATCGCCACGGTCATCCGCATGGGCGGGACCATCGACGACCTGAAGGAACTGGAACTCGCCTATGCGCCGCCCTACTCGTCGGCCAAAGACCCTGTCAACATGGCGGGCTACCTCGCCGAGAACGTGCTGGCCGGCCGGGCAGACCTCTTCGCCAGCAGCGATATTGATGGTATGGACCGGGAGAAGGCCGTGCTGCTCGACGTGCGCACCGACCTGGAGTTCGAAACCGGCCACATCGACGGCGCGATTCATATCCCTCTCGACGAACTGCGGCCTCGCCTGGGCGAACTGGACCCCAGCAAGGAATACTGGATTTACTGCAAAGTGGGCTTCCGGGGATACCTGGCGGAGCGGATATTGAAGCAACGGGGTTATCGGGCGAGGAACCTGTCTGGGGGCTATCTGTCCTATGCGTTGGCTCGTTATCAGGCGGGAGGTGAACTGCCGAATTCGTTACAAGGCGGTGGCAGGTGCTGCAGCGCTGTCGCAAAATCCACCACTCAAGGTAAATAGGATCAAGGATAAGAAGCCCGGAAGGACTTTCCGCAAAGAGAAAGCACCTTCCGGGCTTTTCAACAAAGGAGTCAACGACCATGCTGCGGCCGATGACTTTTCCCACTCCGTCGGAGGAAGTACCCTTCATCACCGGAGTTGCTCTTGTTTTCAATTTTCGTCTTTCACGAAGATTTCGTGCTTTCGCAGTTTTAGTTGTGCAGCGCGTAGACACAGGCATTATGGAGCACCTTCAAGCCGGCTTTTTCCGCCGCCTCAACGGCCTCCGGGCTATCGGCCCCCGGTTGAAACCAGACATAGGCGATGCCAAGGGCTTTGCTCTCATCGACCAGCTTCCGGCTCACCTCCGGAGGCGTCACCAGGTTGATCACCTGCGGCGTCTCGGGCAGGTCTTTCAGTTCCGGGTAGGTCGGATCGCCGTCCACCTCTTTGACCGCTTTGTTGAGGGCGTAAACGGTGTATCCCTTCTGCTTCAGCTTGCGGTAAATCTTGTAGGCCCATTTTTCTTCGTTCCGGAATGAGCCGGCCACCACCCAGACTTTCTGCTCCAGCATGGACGTTATCAGGTCTTCCATCGGGCACGCCTCCTTTTCGCTGGGTACTGCTTCTTAATCATAACAGAAATAATATCTTCATTTAAAAATCTTTTACTCCCTTCACCCCCTTTTTTGCTTGCCAGATTTCACAACGGTGACGACAAATCGGCAACAAGGCGATCGCGCGCATACGCATACCGCCATTTTCAGGTTGTAGGCAGCCACCCCCTTGACGACGAACCCCCCCGGGTCTATATTAACAATGTGAATATTAACATTGAGAATATCCGAATTCTCGGGAGCATCTCTGCCAGGAAGGGAGTATTGGACCTTGAAAGGTCAAGACGTGATCCTTGGTGTTCTCCACGAATCGCCTATGTCCGGCTATGACATCAAACAATATTTTGAAAAATACCTGCCCGACATGTTTGTCGCCTCCTTCGGCACCATTTATCCCACATTAACCCGGATGGAGAAGGAAGGGTATATCGAGAAGGAGATCATCGTCCAGGATGGAAAGCCGAACAAGAATGTCTACCACCTCACCGAAAAAGGAAAAGAAGCCTTCCATGCCTACATACAGAGCCCGCTCGAACCGAAAACCATCAAATACGACTTCATGATGCGCCTGATCTTCGGCAAACAGGCGTCAAAAGAACAAGTCACTCTGTGGCTCACCCAAGAGTTGGCACAATTTAGAGAAGATCTGACAAAACTGAAAAACCTAGAACAAGAACCTTGTGTTTGCACAGGTGAATCTTATGCACTGCGAATCGGATTGGCTCTGCAACAAGCCGGTGTCGCCGAACTGGAGAACATCCTTTCTGAACTGCAAGCCACAGACGACAATAAAGCACACTCTGATGCAGAAAGGGAGACATCATGGTAAATCGTCCTATGCTCCGAACAGCCGCTCTGTTGGCATCCGTCGCGCTCATGCTCACCGGATGCGGGAAAAGCGACACGCCGGAAAGCACGATCCGCAGCGTCGAGGTCATCACAGCCGCCACGAGCAGCCAGCAACTGAACAGCGAATTTTCAGGAACCTTGCAAGGCCTCGAGGAAGCCACTTTATCTTTTGAGGTGGGCGGCCGCATCGCAGCGACGCTCGTCAAAGAAGGCGACAACATCCTCGCTGGCAGCGTCCTGGCCCAGATTGATCCCTCCGACTACGCCCTGGAACTGGACGCAGCCGCAGCGGCGGCGGCCCAGTCGGGCGCCAGCTTGCGCCAGGTCGAAAACGGCGCCACCTCCTATGAGATCAAACAGGCCCAGGCCACCATGGAAAAAGCTAAGGCGAACCTGGACCGGTCGAAGGCCGACTATGAACGCTACAAGGTGCTCTATGAGAGCGGCGCCCTGTCGAAGAAGGATTTTGAGAGCGCCCAGACCCAGTTGACCGTCGCCGAGAACGATTTTACATACGCCGAACAGGTCTACCAGAACGTCCTCCACGGCGCGCGCGAAGAGGTGCGCGACCAGACTCAGGCGGTCTATGAACAGTCCCTGTCGCGGCAGAAAAAAGCGGCCCTGACCCTGGACAAGACGCGGCTGAAAGCGCCCTTCTCCGGGACGGTCATCGCCAAACTGACCAACGCCGGTCAACTCGTCGGCGCCGGAACGGCCATCTACAAGATCGCCGCCATCGATACATTGAAAGTCGTCATCCCCGTGCCTGACCGGGAGATCCGCGACTGGCAGAAGGATGGGACCGTCACCGTCGAGCTTTACGGCCAAAAGCGAGAAGGCAAAGTCAAGTACATCTACCCCGCCGCCAGCCAGAACACGGGGACCGTCGGCGTGGAGATCTGGATCGACAACCCGAACCATGACTGGCTGGCCGGCCAGGTCGTCCGCGTCCACCATGTCAGCAAGGTGAAAGAAGGCCTCTGGGCGCCGGTCCAATCGGTCGTCCGCCGCGGCCAGGACAAACCCTATGTTTTCGTGATGCAAGAGGGCCGCGCCGTCAAGCGGTTCGTTGACATCGGCGATCTGATCAACAACTACCTGGAGATCAAGTCGGGCATCCAGCCGGGCGATCCGATCATCACCAGCAGCGTCGAGCGACTCTTCGACGGCGACGCCGTCGCCCCGCTCGCTGCCCCGGCGCCAGGTCCTGCTACCGCCTCCGCAACTCAACATGGCGCCTCTCCAGCAGCGCAAAGCGACGCCTCCATAAGCCCAGGCTCCTCCTCCACAAGCGGAGGCCAGTGACCATGATCGAATACATCGTCAAAAAACGCAAAATCACCCTGCTCTTTTTCGTCATGATCACCCTGCTCGGGCTTTTCAGCTTTTTCGGCCTGCCCAAGCAGGAACAGCCGGACATCGTCGTCCGCACCGCTTCCGTCACGACGGTCTACCCCGGCGCGATGCCCTCCAAGGTGGAGCAGGCAGTCACCCGCAAGATCGAGGAGAAGATCAAGGAGATCCATGGACTGAAATCGATCACCTCCACCTCCAGCCTGGGTGTCTCTTCGATCATCGTCGAATGCAACGATGACATCGAGCCCGAGGGCCGCTGGGAGGAGTTGCGGAAAAAGGTCAAAGACGCCGAAAAAGACCTCCCCGACGACTGCAAACAGCCGATCATCAACGATGACCTCAACCGCACCTTCATCATGACCTTCAACATCTCCGCCGACCGGCACGAAGACCTCTATTCCCTGCGCGACATGATTCAAAACTGGAAAGACCAGTTGCGGACGATCCCCCACGTCTCTAACGTGACCGTCACCGGATTGCCCGACGAGGAAGTGCGGGTGACCGTGGACAGCCAAAAACTGCGCAACTTCGGCCTCGCCTGGGGACAGGTGCTAAACGCCGTCAAGCAGTTGAACGAAAAGGCCCCCCTCGGCGATATCCAGGGTGACCAGCGCACCTACGAACTCGCCTTGCGCGAGGTCAAGGACGTGGGCGAATTCAGCCGCTCCCTGATCGCCCGGACCGCCGACGGAACGCCTATTTACCTGAAAGACATCGGTACGGTGGAACTGACGACGAAGCCCGTCGAGGTCTACGCCTACCACAACGGCCGCCCGGCCATCAGCATCAGCGTCAGCCCCGAGACGGGCAGCGACATCCCCTCGGTGCAAAAAAACATCGACAAGACCCTCGACTACCTGAAGACGAGCCTGCCCAACTGGGCGAAGCTGGACCTCGTCTATGAACAAAACGAGCGGATCGACGAGCTCTTTTCTGACCTCACCCGGGAAACGCTGATCGCCGTCGCCGCCGTCGTGCTCGTCTGCACCCTCGGCCTCAACCTGACCACGTCCTTTGTGGTGATGATGGCCCTGCCCATCTCCCTGGCCGTCGGCCTCATCCCCCTGAGCAGCTTCGGCGTCACCCTCAACCAGATCTCCGTCATCGCCTTGATCATCGTCCTCGGCATCCTCGTCGACGACGCCGTCGTCGTCAACGACAATATCGAGCGCCGCCTCACCGTCCTCGGCGAAAGCCCGACAGAAGCGGCCGTCCGGGGAAGCAAAGAGGTGTCTATCTCCATCCTGACGGCCACGCTGGCCACCATCTGCGCCTTCGCGCCGCTGGCCCTGCTCGACGGCAACGTCGGTTCCTTCATCCGACCGATCCCCATCATCATCACCCTCGCCATGGTGGCTTCCATGATCATGTCCCTCTCGGTCATCCCCATCTTCCGGGAATGGCGGGAGACGCGCCGGCAGGGCAAGGGGGTGGGTAATGGGCAAAACAGCGGCGCTGCCGAGAGCGCGTCAGCCGAAGACTTCTATCGCAAACCGGCCGGCCTGCTCGGCCCCCAGATCCAGCGGCTGACGGCCTATTACGCCGGGACGCTGATGCCAAAGATGCTGCGCAACCCGCTGCGCACCGGTCTGATCGGCGTCGGCATCGCCCTCATCGGCTACGCCCTCATCCCTTTCACACCGATCCAACTGTTCCCCACGGCCGATCGCGCCGAAATGCTCGTCAACGTGCGCACCCCCGTCGGCACCGGCATCAAGGAAACGGCGCGCACCATCAATGAGATCTGCCGCTGGATCGACGAACAGCCGGGGGTGACGATGACAGCCGGCTATGCAGGGACCTTCGCCCCCAAGATGTTCGGCGGCGACACCGGCTTAGGCACGGCCGACAACATCGGCCAGATCGTCGTGAAGGTCGATAAGGAGCAACTGCCCACGGAAAAAGCCGTCGCGCTGTGGGAAAAGGCGCTGGCCGAACGTTTCCCTCAGGCGACGATCATCCCGAAAGAACTGCAAGGCGGCCCGCCGGTGGGCAGCCCGATCGTCGTCCGTCTCTACGGCAGCGACGTGGAGAAACTGCGCGGACTCTCTCAGCAGGTGCAGGACCTCATCAAGGATATGCCGGGGACTTTTGATATCCAAGATTCCTTCGGTGTCGACAAGTACTCCCTCAACATTCAGGTGCGCAAAGACATGCTCGACGCCCTCCAGGTGAACGAAGCCGACCTCTCCCGCACCATCCGCCTCGTCAGCGAAGGCCTGTCGGTCAGCAAGTATGACACGGGACGCGACCTGATCGACATCACCTTATACAGCGAGGCCCAGGGCGTCGATCCCCTGACGGCCATCCACCGCCTGACCGTCCCCAACGCAAGGGGCGAACAGATCCCCCTCTATCAATTGGCTGATGTGCAGCCCGGCTTCTCCATCTCCTCGATCTCCCACCGCAACCTCTCCCGTGTCGTGACCGTCTCTTCGGACCTGAAAGACCGGACGGCAACGGAAGCGATCAAGGAGCTGAAGCCGAAGCTCGACGCCATGAAACTGACCGACGGCTACCGCTACGAGATCGGCGGCGAGACGTCCGACCAGACGGAGGTCTTCGTCGATATGGGCAAGCTGTCCATCGTCGTCGTCTTCCTCATCGTCATCCTGATCGCCATGCAGTTCTATTCCCTCTCGATCCCCTTCCTCGTCCTGAGCACCATCTTCCTCGCCTTCGCCGGCAGCTTGATCGGCCTGTTCATCACACGGACGCCTCTCGGCTTCATGACCATGATGGGCGTCATCTGCCTGGCCGGCATCGTTGTGCGAAACGGCATCATCCTCGTCGAGTTCATCGAAGAAGCCCGCCACGGCGGCCAGGAACTGATCGACGCCGTCATCTCCGCCGGCGAAGCGCGGTTGCGGCCCATCCTGCTCACCTCCGGCACCGCCATCGCCGGCCTGCTGCCCCTGGCCATCTCGGGCGACGTACTCTTCCAGCCTATGGCGGTGACGATCATCTCGGGGTTGTTCTTCTCGACGATGCTGACCTTGGTGATCGTGCCCTGTTTTTACACGGTGTTGGCGAGGGTGAAGGGGCGGATGGGCAAAATCACTTTGTAAAATCTTTTACCTAAAAGATGAGACCCTACTTCACATTTTACGGCGAAGTAGGGTCTCGTCTTAACTTCATGGTCTTTAACTTGGTTACCACTATGGTCTGACAGCAGACTTTTCATTACAAAGGATGTTTTTTAATCACCCAAGAGAAAAAACCCTCAGGGCTCCCGAGCGGAATGTTATTTAAAAGACCCAATGACAACATATGCCTACGGTCACAGCTGATGATGAATTCTGCCTTTCCCTCTAATCAATTATGACCGATACGACGACTTGCTTTGATTTCCTCAAAACGTACTAGTCGCAAACTCTCAGTCTCCGGATTTTAAAACGAAAAAAATCAACGTCTGAATGCGTTCAAACGTTGATTTAACAGGTTTATGTATGGCGGAGAGGGTGGGATTCGAACCCACGAGACGCTGTTAACGCCTACCCGATTTCGAGTCGGGCGCCTTCGACCAACTCAGCCACCTCTCCGTGTTTATGCGGTTTTCGTAATATCAGCAGCTTCCATCTTTGCTGTAAGTTTACGTTACTACTTCCTGCGCAGCCGCTGAAAAAAGGACTGCATCAGTGCTCTGGCCTCTTCCTCGCGCACTCCCGAGTGAACCGAAACGCGGTGGTTCGTCCAGGGGCTTTCGAGGATGTTGAAGCAGGTTCCAGCCGCTCCGCCTTTCGGGTCCATGACGGCGAAGACAACGCGGGGGATCCGGGCCAGCACGATGGCGCCAGCGCACATGGGACAAGGTTCGACGGTCACATACAAGGTTGTTCCCGCCAGCCGCCAGCCGCCGGTGCGGTTGGCCGCATCCTGGATGGCCAGGACTTCGGCATGGGCAACGGGGTTCTTGTCCGTCTCGCGGAGGTTGTGTCCCCGCCCGATGACCTCGCCATCTTTGACAATGACACAGCCGATCGGCACCTCGCCCTTGGCAAAGGCCTGCCGGCCTTCATCCAGGGCCAACCCCATGAACTTGTCGTCATCAACTGTCACTTGCGGTTCCCTGCTCTTCGGTCGATTGCATCGCTCGCTTGGATGAGCGATCGCTTCATCGCTCACGAATAAAACGCCTTTTCCACACCGTTCGGGGAAAAGGACGGTGCATTCCTGGTGCCCCCGGAGAGAATCGAACTCCCGACGACAGGGCTTAGGACGCCCTCGCTCTATCCACTGAGCTACGGAGGCATTTTCCGCCGAAAAATAAAAAAGGAATGGCGCGCCCGGGAGGATTCGAACCTCCGACCTCTTGATTCGTAGTCAATTACTCTATCCAGCTGAGCTACGGGCGCATATTTACCGGCGCTGTCTCACGCCGCAAGAGATAGTATAACAAAAGGCAGGTGATGCGTCAAGGCACAAGGGATGGTAATTTCTGTTTCTAAAAAATCAAAAACCCTGCCTATTCGCAGGGTTGATGTACAAAATGGCGCGCCCGGGAGGATTCGAACCTCCGACCTCTTGATTCGTAGTCAATTACTCTATCCAGCTGAGCTACGGGCGCATCTCTGAGGGACAAACGCTATTATAGACCTCTTTGCCCACTTTGGCAATAGGGAAACGAAACCAGTCTCCCCTTTTTTCTTGCTTTGTTCCCGCCCCTGCTTGCCACTTGGTTATTCTTGCCCCTGCCCACCTCCTTAAATGGCCCAGCTATTAAATGAGGTCCCTTCTCATTCTTGCCAACTACGCTAAAAAAGAAACAGCAACCGTCTCCCTGTGCAGTTCACTTTTCACAGGGAAACGGCTGCCCTATTCGTTACGGACGGTGTATGACCGTCCCCGTTTTGGCGTCGACGACGCCCGCATGGTGATACTCCTGGACATAGATGAGGGACGGTCGCGGCGCCCGCTGGTCAAAGTATTGCGGCCAGGTGTACCGGAGCTTCATGTTCACGGACTGGATGAAGGCAGCCTTTGCCCTTTCGGGAGAGACGACACCCTGTTTCGCCGGCAGCTTGTCAAAGTCTATCGGCCGGAGGTTCAAAGAAGATACCTTGCCGGTCGCTTTTTCGATGGATACGTTCCAGTTGAATCCCTCGACGGGGACTCCCTGATGCAACGGTACAAAGGCAAATGTGTAATGGGGGCTTTCTTGAACGTAATCGGGGAGCCTGGAGAGGTCGACCCAGTCAGGGTACTCGGGCTTCACTCGTTGATGCTCAATTACTTTCATCTCTACCGTTCGCTTTGGCAGAAACTTTTTCAACAAGGCAACGGCCTTTTGTTTTGCTTCCTCAACGGAAACCCCCTGGCTATTCCCGCTATCGGTTCCGTTCATGCTATCGGTGGTGTTCCCACCATCCGGCTTTCCCGGACTTCTGGGAACGATGACGTCTGCGCGGGCGAAGGAAAAGCCGCACACACGCCCTGTGTCTGATTCGGTTTCCAAGACAGCGGTACGGGGACGAACGGCTTCAGGATGGAGGAAGGAGAGGGGGCTGCCCATGCGCTCATGGTCGTCCCATGTCCAAAATTGGATATGGGGCGTCGTTTTCGCTTCCTGCTCCGATGGCGCTGAGAAGTTCATGCCGGTCATATCGACGCCCAGTTCTCTCTCGATCAGCTTCCGCCCTTCTTCGGCATTTTTGACGTAAAGCGCTTTGCCTTCTCCGGTAACGCGCAAGATCGTCTCAGCCGCGTTACGGGATCTGGCCGCGGCAAACTCCTTGGGCAGTTTTCCGGTGATGGCGTCCATGTGGTCCGGGTACCCTTCCGGGCTGTACACCAATCGCAGCGGCAACCGCCCGGGAAAAGGCATGACGCCGTCCGGCGAAGGGTTCAGGTATTCCTGCGGCATGTAGATGAGCTTCATTTGCAACTGCGCTTCCAGGGCTTTTTTTGCCTGTTCTAGGGGTAGCGCCTGGGACGGATCGGGAAATAGCGCCGGGTCGGGCCGGTCCTCGTCCGCCCAGCGGTTGAGTCCGGTAATCCGGCCGCCGCCGTCCACCCTTACGGTC
This sequence comes from Heliomicrobium sulfidophilum, assembly GCF_057715735.1. Lineage (NCBI taxonomy): Bacteria > Bacillati > Bacillota > Clostridia > Eubacteriales > Heliobacteriaceae > Heliomicrobium > Heliomicrobium sulfidophilum. Next base: position 1,358,565 of record NZ_JBVTZZ010000005.1, on the reverse strand, counting down.
CACATATCGGCGCCGCTCAGCAGGGGGATGCCGTTGAACTGCCGGTCAAACTGGACGCTGCGGTCTTCCCAGGTGATGGTCTTTCCGTCTTTGATTGTGCTGCCGCGCCCTTCGCCGTTGACGATGCCCGGCGCGTATTGGGCAACGTCTGCGCCGAGGAGTTCTTGCATGAACGCGGTCGCCTTGGTCAATGCGGTTTGCTCATCGGGAGCCTTCTCTCCTGCCCAGTCCATGTTCAGCCAAGTGTAGTTTTCCAAGAACCCCTGCTCATCGAACTGCATGTGCACCCGGTTAGATACCTGATCATCAGGCGTTGCGTCGCCAGGCTTTCGCTCGTCGAAGGTCAGGTTCCAGGTGACCCGCACGGATCGCTGACCGTTTCGCATGTTGATGCTCTTTCCGGCGGTTTTCATCTGCAGGTGCAGCGAGCGAAACTCGGGGGACTCGGCGCGAAGCAGGTCGACGACCCGTTGAATGCGGGCTTCCACTTCGGGCGACGGTCTTTCCGGCAATGGGCTTTCCGGCGTTACCGTTTCTGCCGGCGGCGCCGCTTCGGAAGGCGCTCCGTTCACGGGTATCCCCATACCGATATCAACGGAGACCGTCGCCGTCGCCGCCTCTACATCTGCGGGGCTTCCCGTTTCGGCTTGGGCGTACGCAGGAAAGGTCCCCGCCAGCATGCCAGTCAGGGCGATACCCGTCACCACCGCCTGCCAGGGGCGGAACATCGGCCAGGCCTGGAACATCAGCCGGGCCCGGAGCGCCTGTAAGGGTCGGCAGGATGACTTGCTTGCATCCGTCTCACATCGAAAGCGCATCGGAAAAGGGCTCTCCTCCTTAACCTTTTTAGTCTTTGATGAAGGGGATGATTTCTCCGGTTTTGGCGTCGATGACACCCTCTTTTCTCATTTCGAGGATGTAGACAAGCTCAGGCTTGGGCGCCCGTTGATCGAAATACTCAGGCCAGAAGTAAACCTGCTTGATATTCATGTTTTTCAGGAAAATCTCTTTGGCCCGTTCCGGAGAGATCAGGCCGCTCTTTGCCGGCAGTTTGTCAAAATCAATCGGATGATAGGAGAAAGACCACACCTTGCCCGTCGCTTTGTCGATGGAAACTTGACATTGGTTCCCATCCAGAGGAACGCCGTTCTGTAACGGAATAAAAATATAGTCGTAGGTGGGGCTTTCTTGGTAGTCTTTAGGGAGCTTGGAGAGATCGACCCAGTCCGGGTACTGGGGCTTGAGGTTGCCCGGTTCAATGAGGCTCATCTCAACGGTTCGCGCCGGCAGGAACTGCTGAAGGAAGCTGACGGCCTTCTTCTGCGCCTCGTCGGCGGAGATGTTGCTGTTCTCCTTCACCACCTTCGAGCGCTGGTCCTCATCGAAAAAGTAGCTGCCGACCGTAAAGCCGCACACCCGCCCCGTATCGGATTCTGTTTCCAAGGCGGCGTGACGGATGTGGACCTTGTCTGGCCGGATTTTTGCCATCAGGCTGTTCATGCGCTCCTGGTCATCCCACATGTATCGTTTGACTGAAGGAATCGGCGCGTCCTTCTCATCGGGGCGCTCGAAAAAGGACATGCCGGTCATATCGACACCGAGTTCCTTTTCGATGACCTTCCGGCCCTCCTCGGGACTCTTCGCATAGAGCGCCTTCCCCCGACCGGTGATGCGCAGGACTTTCTCCGCAGGCTGGAACATGTGCATGGCCGCTTCATACTCCGGCGGCCGTTTCCCCGTCAGCGCGTCAATATAGCCTGCGTATCCCTCTGGACGGTAGGTCAGGACCATCGGCTTTCGTCCAGGCAGCACCCTGGAGGGCGCCTCCTCTGGGCTCTGGTTCAGGTATTCTTGTGGATGGTAGGAGAGGACCATTTGCAGGCGTTCAGAAATGGCTTTTTTCGCCGCTTCCGGGGTGATGGCCTTGGCTGGATCCGGGAACAAGGCGGCATCAGGCGCTTCGTTGTTCCAGTGGTGCAACCCGATGATCCGGCCATCTCCGTCGACGTCCACGGTCCAATTGTCGCCGCCCATCAGCGGAACGCCGTTGATCAACCGGTCAAACTGGACGGTGCGATTCACCCAAACGACTTGTTTTCCGTCCTGACTGGTCGTCTCCCGTGTCCCGGTGCTGTTGGCGTTCGCCGATCTGTACTGGGCGAATTCGTCACCGAGCAGTTTTTCCATGAATTCCGTCGCCTTTTTCTCGGCCATCCCTTTGTCCGGCATGGGGGTCCCCGCCCAGTTCGGGTTTTGCCAACTGTACGATTGCAGGGCGCCAGTTTCGTCAAAATTCAGATGGATCTGATTGTATACCCGCTCTTCCGTCTCGGTCTTCTTCTCCTGCGGTTTCCGTTCGTCAAAGAAAAGGGTCCACTCGTCTCGCTCAATCCGCTTCCCGTCCTTCATCTGGACGTGTTTCCCTGGCGACTTCGTATGTAGATTCAAGGACTGGAACTCGGGGTACAAGGACCGGAACAGGTCGATCGTTTGCTGGATGCGGGCTTCCACTTGCGGCGAGGCGGTTTCGATCGGTTGCGCTTCAGGGACCGGTTCGAGAACCAGACCTTGATGGAGCGCTTCCGAAGAGGCCTTGATTGCCGCTTCTGTCGCGACGGTGGTCACCTCTTTTGTTTGCGCTGTATCGGTTCCCGCCGCCAGGGCGGCTGAAGGAAATGCGCCGGCCAGCAGGCCTGTCAACAGGACACTGGCCACGGCCGCCTGGGCGGGCCGGAACGTCCCCTTTTTGGCATCGCCGTTTTCTCGGTGTTTCAAGAGAGAACCCCCTTCTCGGTTTTTGCTCCTTCGGCGTCATGCATTGAATCACTCGACAGATCGCTGTCGTCTCTACATCAGACGCACAGGGCCTGCCATGGGTTTCCTCTTCATGTAAATATTTTCGGATACTTGGGTGCAGAAAGCAACGCTCAATTTTCTCATAGAAAAACCCCGCAGCTTTCCAAAAAAGCTTGCGGGGTTCACCTGGAATCTTTCGCCGGACCATAGGGTGACGCCGTTATTCTCGTGTTTAGACAGCCATCCTAGTGATGCTGGCAGACCTGCCGGTCGTCGATGGGCGGGATTTTCCCGGCGCAAAAGGCGTCGACGACTTTCTGCACCGTCGGTTCATTGGCCTGGTAGACCTCGATGCCGGCGTGGCGGAAGCCGGAGAGCGGTCGCGCGCCGATGCCCTGCACGACCAGGGCGTTCACCTGGTGGTCGGACAGCAGGTTCACCGGCCGCAGGCAGCCGCCTTCGTAATGGGGCGGGTTGTCGATGATGGTGTCTTTGACCAGCTTGCCGTCGTTGATTTCAACGATGGTAAAGCAGTCGCAGCGGCCGAAGTGGCCGGAACAGTCGGCGGTGAGCCCGCCGGGGCGGACGGAGGGAATGGCCAGACGCACGTTAGACATATGCAGCATCCCTTTCTGATGATTTAATTCCCGTTTTGCGGTCTCCGATTGTCGCGATTTCCTTTTGCGGTGGTATTTCGGTTCATGGGCATTCGCATGCAAGGGCGCTCGTTTTTTCGTCCTTTTCTACCAGTGGCTTTCGGCATTCGGCGCGTTGGCCGCTGCGAATTCGCCGCGCAGGAAGGCTTCCACCACCTGACGGACGGTGCCCTTGACGCCTTGGCCGATGTGGATGTCCATAGCTTGCAGGGCGGTAAAGGCTTTCGGGCCCACATACCCGGACAGCACCCATTCAGCCCCTTTTTCACCGGCAATCTCGGCCACTTTTATCCCAGACCCCTGCATGGCGTTCACCTGTGCGTGATTGTCCAGGGCTTCCAGCACCATTTTCGTGGCCGTATCGACCAGCAGCAGCCAGCGCGCGCGGCCGAAGCGTTCGTCTGCGGCGTCGTCCAGGGAAGGACCGGTGCTCGTGATCAGCACTTTCAGCGCAATCACCCCCTTAGATATGGTTTTTAGGTATTTGCTTACGACCCATCTGGAGCGTTTTCTTCGGGGCGAGACTCCGGGCGCTCACTTGGGCAACTTTGCTGTTCTTAGGCAGAGTCGCCTTTCTCCTGCACGATGATGTCGCCGCCGTCGGCCAGGGTGACTGCCAGCCGCTTTAAGCTCCAATGGTCGATTCCTCCTTAGAAACCGGCGTTTTTTCCGTTACCACGGCGTCCGTTGCCTTGGGGTCCACCGCCCTGGGAACCGCTGCCCTGAAATAGGCCGCCCCGGCGCCCCTGACCCTGGCCTTGGCCTCCGTTTCCCCGGCCTCTTCCCAGACCGCCGAAGCGGCAAACGGCGTCCGCGCAGTTGCGCAGCATCCGGCGAAGCCCGCCGCCTTGGCCCCTGCCTTGATCCGTGCCTTGGCCACTGCCTTGGCCGCCGCCTCGCCCCGCAAATGAACCTACGCCTTGGCCGCCGCCCCGACCAACACCGGCGTTATTCAAGGCGGGCGCTTCATCGAGAGGCAGAATGCAACGACCGCGTCCCTGTCCGGACATGGCACCCTTTCCGAAAGGACCTCTTCCATCCATACCAGGCATGTTGAATGACCTCCTTATTGTATTTGCGGGGATGCTCACGCTCCGTTTATCTATATGCCCTCAGTCTGTAGCTGTATCGAATCACTACGAGGGCAAGCGTTCCCCTGTTCACGCAGATGCTTGGGTATCCCGCAGGGATTGTCCTGGCAGTTCGCTTTGTCGACGACGAGTGATACCGCTGGGCTGTCCGCGTCATGCGAAACCTGCTAACTGCTACAAGTCTTCGCCACCGCTTGGGCGACGGTCTCCCAGATCCCTCGGATGGCGTCTCCGGCCGGCGAAGGCGCCTGCTCGACGATGGCGCGTCCGTCCAACTGGGCGGCCACCACCTGAGCGTCAAAGGGAATCTCGCCGAAAAAGGGGAGCGCCTCATCCTGGCAAAAGGCTTTGATGCGGGCGGTCATGGCCTGGTTTAAGTCCGCCTTGTTGATCACGACGCCGCAGGGACGGCGGAAGTGGCGGACCACCTCGACGACGCGACGCAGGTCATGGAGGCCCGATACGGTCGGTTCGGTCACCAGGACGACGAGGTCGGTTCCGGTGATCGAGGCGATGACCGGGCAGCCCGTGCCGGGACAGCCATCGATGAGGACAAAGGCCATCCCCTGCTCTTCGGCGATCGCTTGGGCGCGTTTGCGGACCTTGGTGACCAGTTGGCCGCTGGCCTCCTCGGCGACACCCAGTTGGGCGTGGACGAAGGGACCGAAGCGGGTGGCGGACACATAGAGTTCGCCCGCCTGTTTCGGCGTCAAGGTGAAGGATTCGCCGGGGCAGATATCGACACAACAGCCGCAGCCTTCACAGGCAAAGGGCGAGATGGCGATCGTCGGCCCGGACCGGTCGAAGCGGAGGGCGTCAAAGCGGCAGACACGGAGGCAACGGCCGCAGAAGATGCAGGCGTCCTTGTTCCAGGTGAGCGTCCTTCCGCTTTCAAAGGGCTCTTTCGCCTCGATCTCCGGCTGGAGGAGCAGGTGCAGGTCGGCGGCGTCGACGTCACAGTCGGCGAAGACAGACTTTCCCGCCAAAGCGGCGAAGGCGGCGACGAGAGACGTTTTGCCGGTGCCACCTTTGCCGGACAGTACGGCGATCTGCTTCATCGGCTCACCTCCTCCCGCAGCCGTTGCCAGAGACGCTGAAAGGTCTCGCCCATCGCCGGCAGTTCCCGCGCGGGCAGTTTCCCGTCGGCGTAGACCTGGGCCACTTGCCGGTCAAAAGGCAGCTCAGCCAGCACCGGAATCGCTTCTCCCTGGCAGTAGTCGCGAACACGGCTGTCGCCGAGGTCGGCGCGGTTGATGATCACGCCAAAGGGCAGGCCCATGGTGCGGGCCATTTGCACGGCCAGTTGCAGGTCATGGAGCCCGAAGGGCGTCGCCTCTGTGACGAGGACGAGGTAGTCGACGCCGTCGATGGCGCTGACGACGGGGCAGGACGTGCCGGGCGGCGCGTCGATGAGCACCGTGCGCTCAGCGGCCTTCGTCTCTTCGGCCAAGCGGCGGCGCACCTGGCGGATGAGGGGCGGGCTCTTGGCCTCGCCGATATCCAGGAGGCCGTAGACGAGACGAATCCTACCCTCGTCGCCCTGATGGATCGTCCCAGCGGGCCGCTCCACCTCGGTGATGGCCCGGGCCGGGCAATGGCGCCGGCAACCGCCGCAGGCGTGGCAGTTTTCCGCAAAGAGCATCGGTTTGCCTTTGACCATGATCAACGCCTGAAAGCGGCAGACATCGCGGCAGCGGCCGCAGCCGACGCATTTTTCCAGATTGAACTCCGGCATGAGCACGCCAAAGGGATGGACCTCTTTGTTTTCGGGATGAATGAAGAGATGACAGTTGGGCTCTTCAACGTCACAGTCGGCCAATAGGATCGGTTCTTCCGAGACAGCGGCCAGGTTCAAGGCGACGGTCGTTTTCCCGGTCCCGCCTTTTCCCGAAGCGATAGCAATGGTTGGTTTCATGGGCTCTCACCGGCCGATTCGCCACGGCAAGACCCCTGGGCCGCATCGTCGCCGGCGGCGCTATCGGCCGACTGAAGAAACGCCTCCAGATCCTTTTTTTGCTTGCGAATGCGGATCACCCAGGCTTGAAGGAAGCTTTCGCCTTCCGCCGTCAGGGAGTAGACCTTGCGCGCCGGTCCCCCTTGGCCAGGTTCCAAACGGGATTCGACCATGCCTTCCTCTTCCAAACGCCGCAGGTAGCGGTAGATGACGGCCGGGTCGGGCAAGGCCGCGACAAAGGGTAACTGCTCCAGTTTTTCCATCAGTTCATAGCCGTGTGACGGGCTCTGCCGCAGGCTGAGCAGCACGCTGGGGAAAGCGAGCGAATCGGAGCGCCCGCCGCCAAAGCCGCCTGCCCCTCCGCCCCCGCCCATCCCGCCGCAGCCGCAGCGACCGCGTCCACGACCGGGACCTGGGCCAAAACCCTGGCCTTGACCACCTTCAACCATCATGGGATACCCCCTTTTCTTCTACGAATACACTGTCAATCCACTGTGCTTTTATGCCGACTCCCCGCAGGCTTCTCGGATCCGGCGGGCGATCTCCCTTAGACCCGGCTCGACGGGCTATGGTCGTTTGTTGCAATGGGCCTCAACGTTCAGACACCTGAATCGCCTCCGACACTCGTTTCCCTACACAAGTAGTGTTTCCCTGTATCTAGTGACATAATATCACTACTGATTTAAAAAGTCAATTCCACCGATGGATGATTTTGTATCCTGCGCGTTCATCTCCTTTTCGCCTAGCTCTCCCTACGTCGCAGCCCTGACCCTTTACGCGCCCTCTTATATGAAGGAAGTCACGGATCGTAGCAAAAAAACAAGGACCGTCAGCCTCCGGTGTTTCTCCAGAAGGTAACGGTCCTTGTTTTTCGTCGTTCCGTCTAGGGACTAATGGCGTCTACGGGTTGCGTCCGCTGAGCGGCATCGTCTAGCGCAGCTTATTTTCCAGATACGCCCGGACAGCCGCCGCGTCATCCAAGGCCAGCGCCGCGTCCCGCATCGCTCGGGCCTCCCCGGCCGAAAGGCTGCGGATGACTGCCTTGACCCGGGGGATCGACGGGGCGCTCATGCTCAACTCGTCGATGCCCATGCCGACGAGCAGGGGCGCCGCTACGGGATCGCCAGCCATCTCGCCGCACATGCCCACCCAGATCCCCTTCTGGTGCGCCGCCTGGATGGTGGCGTCGATGAGCCGGAGGACGGCGGGATGAAAGTGGCTGTAAAGGGGCGCCACCTTGGGATTGCCCCGGTCCACCGCCAGGGTGTACTGGACGAGGTCGTTCGTGCCGATGCTGAAAAAGTCGCACTCCGGCGCCAACAGAGGCGCGGTGGCCGCTGCCGCCGGCGTCTCCACCATGATGCCGACGGGGACATCGGCGGCGAAGGGCCGCCCCTCCCGCGCCAGTTCCTCCGCCGCCTCGGCCAAAATGGCGCGGGCCTGGCGGATCTCGCTGGCGCTGATCACCATGGGGAGCATGATGGCCACCTTGCCGTAGCAGCCGGCCCGGAGGATGGCTTTTAGCTGGGTGCGGAACAGATCGGTCCGTTCCAGGCTGATGCGGATGGCCCGCCACCCCAGGAAGGGGTTGTCCTCCTTGGCGATGGCCAGGTGGGGCAAGGGCTTGTCGCCGCCGATGTCAAGGGTGCGGATGACGCAGATGTGGCCGCCGCAGCCTTCCGCCGCCTGGCGATAGGCGGCAAACTGCTCCTCTTCGCTCGGAAAGGTGTCCCGTCCCATAAACAAAAACTCGCTGCGGAAGAGACCGACCCCTTCGGCCCCCAGGGCGCGGGCATTCTCGACTTCGCCCGGTGCGCCGATATTGGCCGCCAACTGCACCGTCACCCCGTCTCGGGTGATGGCGGGCAGAGACGCCTCGGCCAGATCCTGCCGCCGCTGCGCCGCCTGCGCTTCGATCCGCATCAGGGCGGCCTGGCGCTCATCCTTATCGGGCGACAGGCGCACCTCGCCGGAGGCGCCGTCGACGATCGCCTCGACGCCGTCTGCGATCTGCTCCAGGGCATCGCCGAGACCGACGACGGTGACGATCCCCCGGGCTTTGGCGATGATGACGGCATGGGACGTGGTGCTCCCTTGGCCCAGGAGCAGGGCTTGGAGTCGGCCCGGCGGGTAGGCGGCCACAACGGAGGGCTCGATGTCAGGGGCGCAGAGGATGACGCCTAAAGCGCCAGCCGCATCATTCTGCGCGTCAGCAACCGCCTGCGCGTCGACAATCGCCTGCGCGTCGGCAGCATCCTGTTCGCGAGCAGCACCAACACCGCCCTGCGCCTCCGCTCCCTCGCCATCGACCCCCAGCAATAATCCGGCTACCCGCCGTCCGATGTCCCGGATGTCCGCCGCCCGCTCCCGCAGGTAGGGGTCGTCAAGGGCCGCAAACATGGCGGCGTAAACTTCACAGGCTTCCAAAACAGCGCGGGGGGCGCTGAGACCCTCCCGAATTTTTTCGTTCATGCTATCAATGAGGCCCGGGTCGTCGAGCATCATCAAATGGGCTTCCATGATGGCGGCCAGGGTGTTGTCGACGGCCGCGCCGGACCGGATCGCCTCCAACTGGCTCTTCGCGCCGGAGAGCGCCCGTTGTAGCCGGGTCGCTTCTTCATCCATGGAACCGGGAACGTAGCGGTCCAGCCAAGCCGTCAGGTCCTGGGTTGGACGCTTGATCCGCCCCAGGGCGACACCGGCCACCACACCTCTGCCAATCAAGGTCGTCACCGCCGCTCCCTACCCTTCGCCGAATTGGCTCTCAACCAGCGCTTTGAGCGCGGCCAGGCATTCGGCTTCGTCTTCTCCGTCGGCGGACACCGTAAAGGCGGCGCCGTTTTTCAGTCCCAGGGTCATGACATTCAAAATGCTCTTTGCATCGGCTGTCTTGCTGCCGGCGATGATCCGGACTTTGCTTTTGAAACGGGCGGCCGTCTGGACAAACTGGGAAGCCGGACGCGCATGCAGGCCCGTAGGATTCGTCAGGACCAGTTGAATCTCTGTCAACGGAAACACCCCCTCGGGCTTACGTAGATCGTGCTGATTCTCGACAATGCAGCTTCCAAAAGCGAGTCTAGAGAATTTTGCGCATCTCCCGGGCGCCTTCGGCTGTGGCCATCACCTGCTCCAAAGGGCTGCCGACAGACGCCTCGACGACGGCGCCGATGGCGCCTTCCAAGACCGGCGCGTCAGCGACGCGGACCCGCGCCCGGAAGGAATCGTCGAGAAGTTCTAAGGCCATGTCGGCGCTGAGAACGGCGCTGCCTAAGTCGACGAGGACGAGCACGCCGTCGTCGCTCCAGGCGGCCTGAATGGCTTCACTCACTTTGACGGCGTCGGTGCCGATGGAGCCGTCGGCCATGCCGCCGGCGGCGATGATTTTTTGATCGGCTGCGGCCATTTGCCGTGCCAGATCGCAGATGCCCTCGGCCACTTTGGCGCTATGGGAGACAATGACGATGCCGACCATGGCTTGCCTCCTTTATTGCGCCTTGCGGCAAAAATCGGTGATGGCCGCCAGCATGATCGTCGAGGACGTGGCCCCCGGATCCTGGTGGCCCAGGCTGCGCTCGCCGAGGTAGCTGGCGCGCCCTTTGGTGGCGATGATCGTCTTCGTGTACTCGACGCCCTGCCGGGCCGCCTCGGTGGCTGCTTCCAGGCATTCGACCAGCGGCTTTTGCGCCTCAAGGCCCTGGACAAAGGCCTCAAAGGCCGGCTCCAGCGCGTCGAGCATGGTCTTTTCGCCCCGGGTGGCTTTGCCCCGGTCCTTGATCCCCTGAATGGCGGCGGCCAGCATCTGCTTGATTGTCTCGCCGTCCAGTTCCGCCTTCCCCTGGGCGGGCGCGGCCGCCCGCATGAAAGCGGTGCCGTAGAGGGGGCCGGAGGCGCCGCCGACGGTGGAAATGAGGGTCATGCCGATCATCTTGAGCAGCGCGCCAATATCGGCGCCGGGCGTGGTCGCCACCTTCGCCCGCACCGCTTCAAGGCCGCGAGCCATGTTGATGCCATGGTCGGCGTCGCCGATGGCGGCGTCGAGGGAGGTCAGAAACTCTTTATTTTCGACGATGGCGGCGGCCACCGCCTCGATGGCCGCAATCGCTGGGTTGCTCAATGAGGGTCACCTCCGTGTATCGCCGGCGTTATCGCCGGCTGAGTAGGAAGGGAAAAGAGGGGCTGGCGCAAGCGGGCATACATGCAGCTTGCGCCAACTGCCGGGAAAGGTTCATGCCGGTTGCGTGAACGCGAAACGGTTAGAACTGAACGAAGGCCGGGGTATCGGCGGGGGCCAGCAGCAGTTCCTTCAGTTCAGCGTCGAGTTTCAGCAGGGTGATGGAGAAGCCGGCCATTTCGAGAGAAGTCATGTAGTTGCCCACATAGGTCTTGGCCGTCTTGATGCCCTTGGCGCTCAGGATTTCGGCCACCTTGCGGTTGACCACGTAAAGCTCCATCAAGGGAGTGGCGCCGAGGCCGTTGACCAGGACAGCCACTTCGTCACCGGCAGCGAAGGCGATGTCGGCAAGGATCTTGTCAAGCAGGTGGGCCGTCGTTTCGTCGGCGCTGCGGATGGCTTCGCGGTGGGTGCCCGGTTCGCCATGGATGCCCATGCCGATCTCCACTTCGTTTTCCGCCAGGGTGAAGCTCGGCTTGCCCGCAGCCGGCACGGTGCAGGGAGACAGGGCCATGCCCATGGAGCGCACGTTGGCGATGACCTTTTCGGCGACGGCTTTCACTTCTTCGAGGCTGGCGCCCGTTTCGGCCTTGGCGCCGGCGATCTTATGGACAAAGACGGTGCCGGCGATGCCGCGGCGGCCCGTGGTCCAGGTGCTGTTTTCCACGGCCACGTCGTCGTCGACGACGACCTTGGCGACCTGGATGTTGTCAGCCTCGGCCATCTCGGCGGCCATATCGAAGTTCATGACGTCGCCGGTGTAGTTTTTGATCACCAGCAGGACGCCTTTGCCGCTGTCGACGGCTTTGACGGCTTCATAGACCTGGTCCGGCGTGGGCGAGGTGAAAACGGCGCCGGCCACAGCCCCGTCAAGCATGCCCCGACCGACGAAGCCGCCATGGGATGGTTCATGACCGCTGCCGCCACCGCTGACCAGGGCGACCTTACCGGCCACCGGCGCGTTGGCGCGAACGATGACGTCGAAGCCTTCCACCCGCTTGACATACTGGGGATGGGCGAGGACGACGCCTTGCAGCATTTCTTCCACGACTTGTTCCGCCTTGTTGATGACCTTCTTCACTGTCATCCGCCTCCGTAAATTTTTTTGTCGCAGGGCGTGGGGGGATCGCTTGTCCCTTTGAGCAACATAGCCGCCCGATACAACTTGCTATTTGTTATTGCAAGAACGATGCCAATGACGAGGGGACCTTTGAGCAAGATTGAAAAATTGGTTGAAAAAAACGCGCGCTGGCAGCGTTGTCGAGAAAAAACAGCCTGTTGCGGGGGGGGCTCGGGGCTCTCGGGGGCCTCAGGGAGCCTCAGGGAGCCTTGGGGAGCCTTGGGCAGACGGTGGCAGGCTCCGCCTAACGCACAAGGGAATCCGAAAAGACGCCGAAAAAACTTCGAGAAGATTTCGGGAAGATTTGCCTGAATCGGCCTGCTTGGGGATTTACGCTCAATCTAACCGCTTCCATTGGGAAGAAGTATCAACCCTGCGATCAGATGTCGATACTTTTTCCCACCCCCTCTTCTTTTTCCCCAGGGCTCCTATCTCCAATCGCTTTTTCGATGCCATACTTGCGGGCTTTTGCCGCCACAGTTTTGTGGGTCAGGCCCAAGGCCTTGGCGGCGGCGTTGAAGCTGCCGTGGCGCTTCAGGGCGAGGGCGATGATCTGCATTTCGTACTCTTCCCAGGTCAACAATGGCGCGTCCTTTGGCGCCCCAACGGTATTCTCCATGACGGTATCGCCGATGATGTCCCGAACTTGCCCGCTTCCCGGTTCGTTGCGTCCTGACTCGGCCAGTCCCGTTTTGATCGGTCCCCCGCTGACGCGCTCCCGCAGATACGTCGGCAGGTCCAGGCGGGTGATCCAGGGGCCATCGCTCAGTGTGACCACCCGCTCGATCAGGTTGGCCAATTCCCGCACGTTGCCCGGCCAGCCGTAGCCCATCAACGCCTCCAGGGCGTCGCTGCGGATGCCCCGGATCGCTTTTCCCTGTTCCCGGCCGGCCTGCTGGAGAAAATGTTCTACCAACGGAGGGATGTCTTCCCGGCGTTCGCGCAGCGGCGGCAGAAGGATGGGGATGACGTTCAGCCGGTAGTAGAGGTCTTCGCGGAAACGACCTTCAGCCACCAGCTTTTCAAGATCCTGGTTGGTGGCGGCGATGATCTTCACATCGACCTTGAAGGTCTCCTCGCCGCCGACGCGGCTGACTTCTTTTTGCTGGAGCACGCGGAGCAGTTTCGCCTGCATGCCTTTGTCCATCTCGCCGATCTCATCGAGAAAGAGGGTGCCCTTGTGGGCCAGTTCGAACTTGCCCAGCTTGCGTTTGATGGCGCCGGTGAAGGCGCCCTTTTCGTGGCCGAAGAGTTCGCTCTCCAAAAGCGTTTCCGGGATGGCGGCGCAGTTGACGCGGATGTAGGATCCTTTCGCCCGCGGCCCTGACTCGTGGATGCCTTCGGCGACCAGTTCCTTTCCGGTGCCGCTCTCGCCGCGAATCAGCACCGTCGACGGCCCCTCAGCCGCTTTCTCCGCCATGGCTAGGGCGTCGCGCACCTTCCCGCTCTGGCCGATGAAGCGCGCAAAAGCCCCGCCCGGTTTTTTCGTCCGCCGCAGTTCCTGTTCCAGGTACTCGGCGCGGGCGGCCATGCGGTTCAGTTTTTCCGCCATCGTCTGCACATCGGACAGGGTCTTGACGATCGAGACGACGCCGGTCACCTCGCCGTCGACGATGATGGGATAGGCGTCGGCAACGACGGTCAGTTCGCCCTTTTTATGAGCCACATGTCCAAGAACCGGCTGGCCCGTATCCAGCGCCCGTCGCCGCGCGCCCTCCGGCGAGATCAGCCGCACTTCCTGACCGATGAGATCGTCCCGGCGGCCGTTGACGATGCGGGCGTAGGCGGGGTTGACATAGGTGACGCGGCCCTCGCGGTCGACGACACAGATGCCGTCCTGGACCGATTCGAGGACCAATTGCAACCGTTCTTTCAGCTCTTTTACCTCATGCAACTCGTGGGTCACTTTCTCCAGGATCGAGATGTCTTCGAAGACGGCGACGGCGCCTTTGACTTGGCCCTCGACGAGGATGGGCGTCCGGTTGGTGAGGATGACGGCGCCGCCGATCATCTGACGCCGCCCCAGTTCCGGCTGACCGGTGCCGGTCACAATGTGCATGCGCGAGCCGGGGATGGCGTCAGCCGCCTTCCTTCCGATCACGTCGCCGGCCCGCAAGCCCATGATCCGCTCAGCCGCCGGATTGAAGACGGTGACGATATCCTGGGCGTCAGTGACGATCAGGCCGTCGGCCATACTGGCGAAGACCTGGCCAGCTGTCAAGGCGCTGTCTTGCAGCAGGTTGTCGACCTGGCGCTGGATCTGATCATCGGAGAGGTCGAAGTCGCTTTCAAGGAAGCGGACCAGTTCGAGCACGGCGAGATCGACCGGGGCCGTATCGCTGGGGGACGCGCTCTTGCCGGTTGCGCCAGCCGAAGGCTCATTCCGCTCCGGGTCTAACGCGGGCGCCGGTTCTGACGCTGGCTCTGGCTTTGCCGCCCCCTGCGCTTTCGCCGATACATAGACCGCCTCACCGGGCTGAACGGCGAGGGCGATCAGTTGCAGCAGCGTGGTGGCCGGGATCGGCGGGCGGTCCCGGTGGCGCAAGAAAAGCGTCACCGGGTACCGCGCTTGCAGTTCGCTGGCTTTTTGCACGATCATGGCGGCCACGCGGGCGTGCAGTCCTTTTTCGTGGCGGATGATCGCTTTTGTCTCGTTGAACGCTTTTTTCTCGTGGGATGACGTGCGCCAGGATGTTGCCAAGGATGTTCATCCTCCCTTGGGCGACAGGAATTGCGTATATTATTGCTTTCTTTTTCGCCTTTTTTCTGACAAATCCTTTCTGCAATACCCTCCCACTCACCGGAACGGAAACCGTCCATGGCGCGATCGGAGGCCTTCGACCGCCGCTACGCCCCATCCAGCAAAAAAGTTACATGGACAATATTCACAATATTATAAATAAAGCCACTAGCCGTTATTTTCAAAATGGCGCAAAGGACTTCCCGCCCCCGGCGAAGAAATGGTAAAGTTAAGAAATCCTTTTACATAAACGCACAGCCGGCGCAAGCAGCCGGCAAAATGGCAGTTTTAGGAGGCAGGCACAAGTGAGACAGATCAAATACAAGATCATGGCGGCCATTATGCTCACCACCTTCTTGCTCACGGCCATCCTCGGCGGCACGATCCTGATGGGGATCTACAAGGGCGCCCAGGTGGCAGTGACCGAGAAGCGCGCTTATCTGTACGCGCAGTATGACAGCATGATCAAAAGTCAGGTCGACCAGGCCATCGGTGTGCTGAACTACGCCTATAACAAGCAACAAACGGGGGAGTTGACGGAGGCCCAGGCGAAAAAGCTCGCCACTGACCTGATCAAGGCCTTCCGCTATGGCGACAAACAGGAGGGCTACTTCTGGATCGACGCCCTCGACTTCACCCTGATCGCCCACCCCATGCTGACCAATCAGGAAGGGACCAACCGGAAATACAGCCAGGATCCCAAAGGCGTCTACATCATCCAAGAAGTCGTCGCCGCCGCCCAAGGCAAGAACAAGGGCTACTCGGAATACCTCTGGGAAAAGCCGCAGGATGTAGGCTCGGGCAAGCTGACGCCCAAGCGGGCCTATTCCAAGCTGTTCAAAGAATGGGGCTGGGTGATCAGCACCGGCAACTATGTCGACGAGATCGAAGCCGCCGTCGACATGGTCCGTCAGGAACAATGGGAAAAAACCAAGAAAGAGATCATCTTTGAAGTCTTTTTCTTGGTCCTCTCCCTGCTCATCTCCGGCGCCGTCGCCATCTTCCTCAGCCGAAAGATCACCAACCCCTTGAAGGCGATGATGGCCGGCATCGAAAAAGACGCCGAAGGCAAAATCACCATCCGCGACATCGCCGTCGAGGGCCAGGACGAGATCGGCGATCTCGGCAGGGCGCTCAACGAACTGACCGGCCAGGTCCGGCAGTTTGTGCGGCAGGTGATCGAATCGTCGGGCCGGATCACCGAAAACGCCCGCGATGTGGACCAGTCTTGCGAACAACTCGGCCGCCGGTCCATGGAGACATCGGCCATCACCCAGGAAATCAGCGCCGCCATGGAAGAGTCGGCGGCCACGATCGAAGAGATCAACGCCACCATCGAAGACGTGCGCGAGCAGACCCGCTCGATGAACGAAAACGCCGGCGAAGGCCTTACCCTCTCCCGCGACATTGACCGGCGCGCCAACAGCCTCAAAGAAGAAGCGATCATCTCCACCCAGCAGGCCCAAGCCGTGTTCACTGAGATGAAGCGCCAACTGACGGCGGCCATCGAAGGGTCGCGGGAAGTGGAAAAGATCGACGAACTGGCCAACGCCATTTTGCGCATCACCGAACAGACGAACCTGCTCGCCTTAAACGCCGCCATCGAAGCCGCCCGGGCGGGAGAAGTGGGACGGGGCTTCGCCGTCGTCGCCGGCGAGATCCGTAAACTGGCCGAGGAATCGGCTCGAACCGTCGAAGATATCCAAAGCATCGTCACAACGGCCCGCGCCTCGGTGACCCTGCTGGCCGAGACCTCCGGCAAAGCCGTCGACTTTATGGACGAGGGCGTCGCCACCAGCGCCACCAAGCTCCAAGGCGCCGCCGAACAGTACAGCGGTGACGCCAAGCGCTTTGAAACCTTCATGGAAGGGTTCAAGACCACCTGCGAACGCATGGACGAGACGATGGATTCCATCGCCAAGGCCATCCAGCAGATGACCGCTGCCGTCAATGAAAGCGCCGATAGCATCTCCCAGGTGGCCATCCAGACCTCTGACATGCAACAGCAGGTCGGGTCGATCAAGGAGAAGTCGGACGAGACGAACGAGAACGTGGAGAAGCTGAATGAACTGGTGAAAGGGTTTAATATCTAAGGTTCGTTTCCGATGGAGGATGGTTATCGCAAGGCGCGAAACCCCCGTGAACCAGCGCAGAGCCGGTTCACGGGGGTTTTTCGCTGCGGTTTTTTCGCCGCTGTTTATAGGGTTTTATTCGGATAGCCCACTCGTTGCAGGGCCATAGTAAACAACGGGTGAAGAAATGAGAGTAGCCATCATGGGGGCCGGCCTCTCCGGATTGGCCTGCGCCATTGTGCTGGAGCGTTACGGGATCGAACCGGCCATCTTCGAGGATCGCAGCCAAGTGGGCGACCGCTTTATCACCGGTGAGATCGACATGGAGATCCTCCACCGTCCTGTCATGGACACGTTACACTTCTTTTCAAAGGAACAGGGCATCTTCTTGCAGCCGGTGGCCAACTTGGCCAAGCTGGTCGTCTTTTCGGAGAACCGGCGTTGCGATTTCACAGGCCATATCGGCTTTTCCAACACCCGTGGCCGTCACCCCCATAGCTGGGACGCCCAACTGGCCCGCCAGATCCGCGCGCCCATTCAGTGTAACTCGAAGCGCACCTACCAGGATCTGCTGCAGGAGTTCACTCATGTCGTCCTGGCCACCGGCGACAGCGCCTACGCCGCAAAGCTGAAAAACTTTCGCACCGACTTTCGGGTCTCCATGAAAGGCGCCACCATCCGGGGCCGCTTCGACCCGAACATCGTCTGCGCCTGGCTCGATAACCGGATCGCCCCCAGAGGCTACGCCTACCTCATCCCCTATTCCGAGGAGGAAGCCTGCTGCGCCATCGCCTACCCCGAGCCGCCCGTGAACCCGCTGGCGGATCTGCCAATGAACCTGCCTGCTAACCGGTCAGTTGACCTGCCCGCTGACCTATCGAAAAGCCCGCCGGCAAACATAGCAACGGATCTTCCCGGAAATCTCACGACCGATTCCCCCGCAGACACAACTGCAAGCACATCCGCCCCTCGAAGCGGAGGTCCATCCCCATGGACAGACGCTTTGTGGAACCATTTCCTGGCGCGCTACGAGCGAGACATTGGACAGCCCCGTCACATCCACCGCGTCTGGGAGATCTCCGGCTACCCCATCGGCCGCTGCTACTATCCCCGCATCGGCAACACCTATTTCGTAGGCAACTGCTTCGGCTCTGTCATGCCCTTTCTCGGTTTCGGCCAGTACTACGCCCTGTTGACAGGTGTTCATGCGGCCTATGACCTGTTGGGGATGGGCGACTATGCACAAAAAACGGCCAAGTATCTGAAATGTTACGAAGAGTCGCTCGTCATCCGCCGGGCCATGGAGCGTGTCTCCAACCGTGGCTTCGATCGGTTGCTCTGGCTTCTTGACGGGTCTGTGGGGGATTGGCTGTTTGCAACCCGCTGGAATGTGTTGGGTGCGGTTGCGCGGGTGATGGGGCCGTTTATCTCGGTTCCTTAACTCTCTTATTATTTTTGACAGAAGAATTCAAGGTGAGACGAAAGAAAAGTGCTTAAATGGATCCTGTATCCGTGATCCCTCGCAAAGTAACCGGTCGAAAATGGACGAAAAACCCCGTATAATAGAGCTACGTGGAGATAATCATCATCCACTAAATTCACCTACGGGGTGATCAAAATGAAGTTTATTCTTGAGCAAAAGTCCAAAATTAATGGCCGATTTTTGACCAAAACACTTGACCGATCACAACGCTAGGAGGCGAGCCGAAGCGTTGTGATCTTCCGGTTGAAGTAGTTATTACTCCGGCTGTCTTTCAGGTATTCGATAACTCCCCGCTCAACCGCTTCCCTGTCACCCCATACGTCAGGGTATCGGTTAAAAAAGCGGGTAATATGTTCGCGATAATCAGAGATTGTCCTCGGTCTAACCTGCTCAGCTTCCTTACGAAACAGGAAGGCTTCCATCGCTTCTTGCCACGAGTCATAGATTTTTTTCTTCGCTTTCGGCTTCATCTTCACCATCGTTATCGTCGCCCCTTCTTTTGACGACGGTTTAAGGATAAATAAAAAACCGTCGCCTTCAATTTGATAGCAACGGTTTAACGCCTTAACTATTGCATTTTTAACGTGGTTTCTGCGCCCTTTTCCCGTCCTCGCGACCGTTAAAAACCGCGGACTGACGGGCTTTGAAAGCGATGGCGGAGGGAGTGGGATTCGAACCCACGGTAGAGTCACCCCTACAACGGTTTTCAAGACCGCCGCCTTCAACCGCTCGGCCATCCCTCCGCATTCAACCGGAGCGTCAAAGCTCCGGTTGAAAGACGTGAGTTATAGTACCACAGTCACCGGGAAAAAGCAATGGGGAAACCCTTTCCAGTTAAGGGGGGTAACGCCTCCGCGCAGTTTCCTCAAGCCCACGTGGCTTGACCTACAGCAAGGCTTTAACCAAGGCTTCCGCGAAGGCCCGCTTACGCCTCCACCTCAACAATGATCTCCACCTCAACCGGCGCGTTCATCGGCAGTTCCGCCACGCCGACAGCCGAACGGGCGTGTTCGCCCGCAGTGCCGAAGATCTGCTTGAAGAATTCCGAGGCGCCGTTGAGGACGGCGGGCTGGCTAGTGAAGCCGGGAGCGCCGTTGACGAAACCGGTGACTTTGACGATGCGGACGATCCGGTCGAGGCTGCCGGTGACCGATTTGACGGCGGCCAGGCAGTTTAAGGCGCAGAGGCGGGCGGCTTGGGCGGCTTCTTCCGCAGTCAGGTCGGCGCCGACCTTGCCGGTGTAGAGCAGCGCGCCTTTGGCAAAGGGCAGTTGGCCGGCCGTAAAGACGAGGTTGCCCGTCCAGACAGCTGGAACATAGGCCGCCACTGGGGGGATGACCTCCGGGAGTTCGAGGCCCATTTCCTGAAGCCTCTCTTCCACTGACGGGATAAGGGTGTCTTCTTCCTTCGGAATGACCGTCAGCATAACCGCATCACCCTTCTCTCTTTTTTGTCACTACGCCTTCCGCAGCGCAGGAGAATCGTTAGCCTGCGACGCGCTTCCCCAAACAAATTCGCTGGTGTTGCGCTTTTCCCTCGTAATCACGGCGTAATTCTCGCCGTTCTTATCCGCGAATTGTGGTTTTTTCCTCACTGCGCCTTCTCAAAGGCCGCCACCCGGTTCTTTCCGCGCCGCTTCGCCTCGTAAAGGGCCACGTCGGCGCACTGGATCAGCTTCTCCAGCGTCTTGCCGTCTTCGGGGAAAGCGGAGACGCCCATGCTGAGGGTGACGTATTGGAGTTCGTCGTCACCGATCTCGATGGGGGTCTGTTCGATCCGCTTGCGGATCCGGTCGGCAATCGTAACGCCCATCTCCTTGGTGACGCCCATGAGGATGATGGTGATCTCTTCGCCGCCGAAGCGAATGGCGATGTCTTCTTCGCGCAGGCAGTTGCGCACGTTGGCGGCCACCATCCGCAAGGCCTTGTCGCCAGCGTCGTGGCCGAAGGTATCGTTGAATTTTTTGAACTGGTCGATATCAGCCATGAGCAGGCAGAAACGCCGGTCAAGTTCGCGCGCCTGCACGACCATGTTTTCCAGGGTCTGCTCCAGGTAGCGCCGGTTGTGGAGACCTGTCAAGGGGTCGATGAAGGAGAGGCGGCGGTTGTGGTCGATGAGGCGCATGTTGCTGATCGTCGGTGCCGCCAGGGCCAGGAGGCTGCGCACGACCCGCGCCGTCTGGTCATCGAAAAAGCCGGCGGTGCTGCTGTAGAGGTGCAGCACGCCCACGACCTGGCCACCGACGCTGAGGTTGGTGCAGAAGTAGCTGCCATAGTCCACGTTGACCTCATGGCAGGGGCAGCCGTACTCGATCCGGGCGTCTTTGACGATAAGATCCACGCCAGAAGCGTAGGCCTTGCAGCGCTCGGGTTGAAATTCGCCCGTCAAGGAGAAGCGTGTGTCCGACCACTGGATCAGAGCCAGACCCTGAGCCGGCGAGGCCAGGGTGGCCAAAGTGGCTGGCGTAGCTGAGTTGACGAGTGTGACCGGGGCGGTCGAACTGGTCACGCCCCGCAGCAAGATGGCGTCGATCTTGCCGTTGGTGCGGTCGAGGCGACGCAGGTAGTGGGCCAGGATGGTGTAGACCTCTTCCTCCGTCGTCGCCCGGGCGAAGTCGATGGAGCAGGTCAGGAGCAGTTCCTCCTGGCGTTTGCTTTCCATATACTCCGTCAGGTCGTTGAAGGTGACGATCACCGATTCGACGGCGCCGTCGTCGCCGAAGGTGGGCGTCTGGGTGAGGACGCCCCAGTAGGTCTGATCGCCGCCGGTGATGATGCCGATCTCGCGGTCCTTAAAAGGCGCCTTGCGCCGCGTGCCCTCCCAGCGGGCGATCTCCTCCGTCGCGATGGACCGCCCATCCCGGTCGACAAAGGTGCAGTAGAATTCGGCCAGGGGATGGGGCAAGGGCTGGTCTTCGGTCACCTGCAAGATCTCTCGCGCCGCCGGGTTCAAGTCGATCACATCGCCGGCAGGCGACAGGAGGAGGACCGCTTCGGTCAGGTTGTGAATCAGGGTCCGGTACTTCTTTTCAGAGCGCTGGATCTCCAGTTCTTTTTGCTTGCTGGCCGTCACGTCGTAGAGGGTGACGACGATGCAGCGGCGATTGGGGATCGGCGACGCCGAGACCATCAGCCAAAGGCCCTTGCCGTCGCTGTGACCGTGCGCGTCACCGCCGTGAAAATGCAGGCGCAGGAGATGATCATGGAGCGCTTGTCCCGTCTCCACAAAGCCCCGGAGCAGGTCTTCGCTGACATTGACGGGACGTCCCGCTTCATCGGCGATCCGGACCGCCTTGCTCCACTCCTGGACGGTGAGCGCCCTGTCCGTCCGTTCGGGCAGGCGCAACAGTTCGCGGGCGCGCCGGTTCATCTCGATCAGGCGTCCCTCTTCGGTGAGCAGGAGGATCCCCTCCCGGGACGCCTGGAAGCTCATCTGCAACCTCGTCTTTTCCTCCTGCAAGGTCTCCTGGGCGACGGCCAGGTAGGTGACGTCCCGGAAGACGGCGCGGATGCAGGGCTCGCCGCGAAAATCGCGGGTCATCTCATAGGAGAGCCAGAGGTGGCGCTCGCCCGGCTTCGGCAGCGCCGTCGTGCAGATTAAGGCGTCCCTGGCGGTCCGCTGAATGAAATCCCGCTGGATCAGGTCAGCGATTTTGGCGTCCAAAAAGCCGGTAAACTCCCAGCCGAGGGCTTCCGCGCAGTTTTTCAGCCCCAGCATCTCGGCGCCGGCCGGGTTGATCCAGGTCACACGGAAGCTTTTTCCGTCCAGTTCGGCCACGCCTTCGCCGATCAGACTGAGGGCTTTGCGGCTGCGGGCGGACTCACCCTGCAAGACGTTGCGATAGTTTTTGCGCACGGCCTTGACGATGTCGGAGTGGCTGAGCATGCCGCAGATGCGCCCGTCCACGTCGCGCACCAGCAGCCGGCGGATGCGGTGCTGTTCCATGATGCGGGCCGCCTCGAAGAGGGACACGTCCTGGGAGACGGTCATCGGCGAGGGGCTCATGATCTCGGTGACGCTGCTGTCGAGGCTGCGACCGCTGCGCACAAGGCGCACCACATCCCGCTCGGTCAAGATGCCGACGGTCTTGCCCTGCCGGTCGATGAGCAGGGAGCTGAGGCATTGGGCGTTCATCATGGCGAAGGCCGCCTTCATGTCCGTCTTTGCGTCGACGCGGTGCAGCACCGTAGACATGCAGTCGGCCACGGTCAGCGGTTTTTTGAAAAACTCTTCTTCGAGCTTGCGAACCACATCGGTGTAGGTGATGATGCCTTTGGCCGAGAGGATCCCGTCGTCGTCGGCGCGGAGCTGGTGCTTACGGTATAGTTCGACGCCCGGTTCATCGGCGGCGCAGATGGCGTCGACGCTGGTGACGACCAGGTGGCGGACCTTTTCCTTTTCCATGACATAGAGAGCTTCGTCGATCAGCACGGTTTCGGGCAAATGGACAAGCTGACCGGTCATGACCGCCTCGACCGCTGTTTTCAGCGGGTCGACGCCAGTCGCAACCAGCCGGACAAGGTCTCGTTCGGTGATGATGCCGACGACGGCGGAACCACGCGTCACCAGCACGCTGCTGATGTTTTTGTCGCTCATCAGCGTGACGGCGTCGATCAGCAGCGCTTCCCTCTGCAACGTAGCCAGTTCCCTGCTCGCGAGGGACGCCAACGTATGCAATAAAGCCCCCTCCGTTTCCGTGACAACCAGAGTCCCTTTTCGCGTACTGTGTTAGGTTCTATTTCTATAAAATGATGCGCAATAAAGTACAATACGTTAAGTGGATAACTACTATTTTTTCGGCAAGAAGCGTTTAAATCCTGCTATTAAAAAAAGAAAGAGTCTCCCAGTTGAGGAGACTCTTTGAAATGGCGAGTCTGTGTATCGATGATAGTGGCAACGCATTTGCCTGTGCTGAAGGCTCGTTGGCAGAAATCTCTAGGGTAACCTCTCTCAGGCGCCGATCACATCAACGCCCATGTAGGGGCGGAGCGCCTCGGGAATGACGATGCTGCCGTCGGCCTGCTGGTAGTTCTCTAAGATGGCGGCGACGGTGCGTCCGACGGCGAGGCCGGATCCGTTCAAGGTGTGGACGAACTCGGGCTTCGCTTTCGGGCTCGGCCGGAAGCGGATGTTGGCCCGCCGCGCCTGGAAGTCCTCGAAGTTTGAGCAGGAGGAGATCTCCCGGTACGTTTCGAAGCTGGGCAGCCAGACCTCGATGTCATAGGTTTTGGCCGACGAGAAGCCCATGTCGCCGGTGCAGAGGGTGATCACCCGGTAGGGCAGGCCGAGCAATTGCAGGATGTGCTCGGCGTCGTTCGTCAGCTTCTCCAGCTCTTCGTAGGAATCTTCCGGCCGGGCGAACTTGACGAGCTCGACCTTGTTGAACTGGTGCTGGCGAATCAGGCCGCGCGTGTCCCGTCCGGCGGCGCCGGCTTCGGCCCGGAAGCAGGCCGAGTAGGCGCAGTGGTGGATGGGCAGTTTGTCGGCCTCCATGATCTCGTTCGTGTAGAGGTTGGTGACAGGCACCTCGGCCGTGGGGATGAGGTAGTACTCCGTCCCGTTGACGGCGAACATGTCTTCGGCAAACTTGGGCAGTTGACCCGTGCCGATCATGGACTGCCGGTTGACCAGGTAGGGCGGCAGCACTTCCGTGTAGCCGCGCTGGGCATGGGTATCCATCATCAGGTTGATGACGGCCCGCTCCAGGCGGGCGCCAAGGCCCTTGTAGACGGTGAAGCGGGCGCCGGAGATCTTGGCGCCGCGCTGGAAGTCGAGGATGTTTAGGTCTTCGCCGAGCTCCCAGTGGGCTTTGACGGGGAAGTCAAAGGTACGCGGTGTTCCCCAGCGGCGCATCTCCACGTTGTCCTCTTCGGACTTGCCGACCGGCACGGAGGCGTGGGGGATGTTGGGGATGTAGAGCATCCGGTTGTCCATGTCCAGTTCGATCTGGGCCAGTTCCTCGTCGAGGGCTTTGATCTGGTCACCCACCTGGCGCATCTCCACGATCATGTCGGCGGCGTCTTCTTTGGCCTTTTTCTTGCGGGCGATCTCGGCGGAAACGGCGTTGCGCTTGGCTTTTAAGTTTTCCACCTCCACCACCAGGGCACGGCGGCGGCGGTCCAGTTCGAGAAAATCGTCTAAGGAGATGTTGGCGCCCCGTTTTTGCAGGGCTTCCTGCACCACCTCAGGGTTGGCGCGTACGAATTTAGTGTCCAGCAAAGGGTATCCCCCCTATTTAACCCAGGTTGACGTACTTTACGTCGGCGACGCCGTCGATCTTGGCCAGGTCGGTCAGGACGACGTCGGGCACAGGGCCGTCGATGGTGAGAATGGCGATGGCGATACCGCCGAAGTCTTTGCGGCCCAGGTGCATGCCGGCGATGTTGACGTTATGTTCGCCGATGATGGTGCCGAGTTGGCCGATGATCCGCGGTTTGTCCGTATGGGGGACGACGAGCATGTGGCCTTCGGGGGCCATGTCCATGTCATAGCCGTCGATGCTGACGAAGCGGGGCTTGTTGCGAAGCAGCGTGCCGCTCACCTGGCGCTTGCCCTGGTCGGTCTCGACGACGACGCAGATCTGAACGGTGTAGTCCTGCACATCGGGCGTCTTCGCTTCGATGACTTGGATGCCGCGCGACTTGGCCACATGGCGGGCGTTGACATAGTTGACGGACTCTTCGAGGGCGTGCTTGAGCAGGCCTTTGAGCAGCGTCGTCGTCAGGGGCGTCACATCGTATTTGGCGACGTCGCCCTTGAAGGTGATGGCCACCTTCTCAATGCGGTTGCCGATGTTTTGGCCGAGGTAGCCGCCCATCTTCTCCACCAGGTTGAGGTAGGGCTGGAAGATGGCCATCATCTCTTGCTTGACGGCAGGGATGTTGACGGCGGCGCTGACGGCTTCGCCGCGCAGCACCCGCAGGATGTCGTAGGCCACGTCGATGGCGACGTTGACTTGGGCTTCTTTGGTGGAGGCGCCCAGGTGGGGCGTGACGGTGACCTGGTCGAGGGCGAAGAGGGGGCTGTCGGTGCAGGGCTCTTTTTCAAAGACGTCGATGCCGGCGGCGGCCACTTTGCCCGACTGGATGGCTTCGCAGAGGGCCGCTTCATCGATGATGCCGCCGCGAGCGCAGTTGACGATACGGACGCCCTCTTTCATGATGGCGAACTGGTCGGTGCTGATCATGCGGTAGGTGTCTTTCGTCTTGGGCATGTGGACGGTGATGAAGTCGGACTGACGGAAGACCGTTTCCAGGTCAGTCACGGTGACGCCGAGGCTCTTCGCCTTTTCGACGGAGGCGTAGGGGTCGTAGGCGATGACGGTCATGTCGAAGGCGCGGGCGCGCTTGGCCACTTCCGATCCAATTTTGCCCAATCCCAGGATGCCCAGTGTCTTGCCTTTTAATTCAATGCCCGTATACTTGCTGCGGTCCCACTTGCCTCCCTTTAAGGACAGGTTGGCCGAGCCCACGTTGCGGGCGATGGCGAGGATGTGGGCGACTGTCAGTTCGGCGGCGGCGATGGTGTTGCCTTCGGGGGCGTTGACGACGACGACGCCTTTCGAGGTGGCGGCTTCCACATCGATGTTGTCGACGCCGACGCCGGCCCGGCCGATGGCCTTCAGCCGGTCAGCGGCTTCGATGATCCGCTTGGTGATCTTCGTTTCGGAACGGACGACGACGGCGTCGTAGTTGGCGATGATCTCGACGATCTGGTCTTCCGTCAGTTTCAGTTTGACGTCGACGGCGACATCGCCGGCCGAGGTGAGGACGTCAATCCCTTTTTGCGAAATCGGGTCGCATACAAGCACACGCATGGTTTAGAGTAACCCCTTTCTTGACATGATCACTTTTTGTGCGGCTTTAACGCCGGTACCCAGTTCAATCGGCAGGCCCAGTTCGTGGAGGGTCATCTCCAGGGCGCCGATAGTGGCCAAGAGATCGAGGTGCTGTACATACCCGAGGTGGCCGATGCGGAAGATCTTGTTCTCCAGCTTCTTCTGGCCGCCAGCGAGGACGACATTGTACTCTTCGCGCATCTTCCGGTTGATCGCCCGGGCCTCGATGCCTTCCGGCGCCCAGACGGCGGTGACGGCGGCCGAGGCGATGGCGTCATCGGCCAGCGGTTTCAGCCCGAGAGCTTTCACGCCAGCGCGGGTAATGTCCCGCAGGTAGAGCTGCTTGGCGAAGATGGTGTCCCTGCCTTTTTCGCGGAAGTGCAGGAGCGCTTCTCTAAGGCCGGCCAGTTGAGGGATGGCGGGAGTGACAGGGGTCTGGCCTTTTTCGAGAAACCGCTTGGCGGAACCGAGGTCCCAGTAGAACTTGGGCGCCGTCGACGTTTCGTAGGCGGCCCAGGCCCGGGGGCTGACGATGACGAAGCAGACGCCCGGCGGGATCATGAAGCCTTTCTGGGCGGCCGTGACGATGACGTCAAGGCCCCATTCGTCGGTCTTCACTTCCATGACGCCGAGGGCGGAGACGGAGTCGACGAGGATCAGGGCGGGATGGTCGCCGCGGATCGCGCCGAGGCCCTTGAGGTCGTTGCAGACGCCGGTCGCCGTTTCGTTGTGGGTGATGAGGATCGCCTTGTATTCCTTATGCACATCGGCCGCTAGTTTCTCCCGGACGACGGTGAGGTCGACGGCGGTGCCCCATTCGAAGTCTACCTTGTCGACGATGCAGCCGTAGGTCTGGGCGATGGTGGCGAAGCGATCGCCGAAGGCGCCGATGGATAGGGCGAGGACTTTGTCGCCAGGGGACAGGAAGTTGACGATGGCCGCTTCCATACCGCCCGTTCCGGAGGAGGGCAGGATGAGGACGTCGTTCTTCGTCTGGTAGGCATACTTGACGCCGTCGGTTACATCGTCGATGAGGCTTTTGAAGCTCGGCCCCCGGAGGTTGTTCAGCGGCTCGGTGAGCGCTTTGACGACCCGGGGCGGAACCGGTGTCGGTCCGTGATGGGGCAGGTATTCCTTTTCATGCACGAAGAAGCCATCCCCCCTTTGGGCCGATCGGTGGTGTTCGCGTCAGACCCCTGGGTTGCCATCGGGGTGAAAATAGAAAAACCTCTCGCGCCTGACTGTCATGGTCAGGGACGAGAGGTTATACCCCGTGTTGCCACCCTGCTTGACCTTTCCCGTGAATTCCAATGGAATTCCCTACAGAAAGGCCCGCTCAACATGTGTAACGGACATGACCGGGCCGGCTCATCGCCGCCAGCTCAGGGGTGGAAATTCACCGGACGCTCGGGTTGGCTCGCATCGACCGCCAACTTTCTGGACCGCTCTTCCGATTACTGTTCCCCGTCGTCGCTTTTATCAAGGTTTGACGTTATCATGGAGTGTAGCACAGGCGTCGAGGATTGACAAGACATTTCATGTTAAAAAAGTGAATGCTCAGTTGCTCATGGCCGCCGAAAGGCTGTCGCCGTCAGCAACTGAACCTGCCGAAGCAGGCAGCGCCTGTGGCAGCACCTGCTTCAAAAAAGTCTCGATGCAGGCGTTGACCTCGTCGGGGTTGTCCAGGTTGGTGGCATGACCGGCGCCGGAGATCAGCCGGTGGCAGGCCTGGGGGATGGCCTCACAGATGAAGCGGTGCTGACGCCGCATCATCCACTCGGCGTCGCCTTCGAGGACCATCGTCGGGCAGGCGACCTTGGGGAGTTCGGCCAGCGTCTCCATGCGGCAGGCGATCTCCCAGATCTGGTTCCAGCGCTCCTTGGGATGCTGCACCGTCACACGGTAGAAGTACTCCTCCAGTTCCGGGTGAAAGAGGCTAAGCCCCTTGGCGTGCATGCTCGCGATCTTTTCCATGGTGGCAAAGCGCAGGGTGAGTCCGTAAAAGAAGAAGGAGAAGCCCTGCAGGGAGATGTCAATCAACTCGCTGAAAAACTTCTTCAGGGAGCCCTCCTGCAAGGTCATGGCCAGGCGATTTCGCCAGTTGTAGGCGCTCGTCACCGGCGTGCCCATGAGGATAAGGGCGGCCACCCGCTCGGGGTGCAAGATGGCCGTCCGCAAGGAGATGTGCCCCCCCATGGAACAGCCGACGAGGACGGCCCGCTCGACGCCAAGGTGGTCCAGCAGCGCCACCTGGTCGCGGCTGAAGTCGTCCAGGTCGGTGAGATCGCAGCAGCCGGATCGGCCGTGAAAGCGGACATCCCAGAGGATGACGCGGTACTTCTGGCGGAAGGGCTCCACTTGGGGCAGCCATTGCCGGTGATCCCAACCGGCGCCATGGGTGAAGAGCAGGGCCGGCGCTCCTTCCGGGCCGTAGACCTCATAGTTCAGGCGAACACCGTTGGCGATTGCGGTAGCCATTGCTTCTCCTTTCGATCACGGAAACCTGGGGAACCGACGCCTGTGAGGTGTTGCCTTCTCACAAAATCATGACGGCTGCGAGGGCGATCGCTCAATGGCCGGCCGCTCGCGTAGGGGTTACGCCCGCTCCGCCACCATCTTCAAGAAATAACGGTGCATCCGGCTGTCCTTCGTCAACTCCGGATGGAAGGCTGCCGCCAGGAGGTGTCCCTGGCGGGCCAGCACCGTTTTGCCCTCATGCTGGGCCAGGATCTCTACCTTCGGACCCGCTTCGGCGATGTAGGGGGCGCGGATGAAGACGGCCGGGAAAGCCGCCCCGCAGTTTCCATCGATGGCATCGAAGCCTTTGAGGTCGCTGAGGGCCGGGATGTCGAGGTTGATCTCGAAGGAGTCGACTTGGCGGCCGAAGGCGTTGCGCACGGCCGTGATGTCCATCAAGCCAAGGCGCTTCTGCTCCGACCGCTCGATCCGCTGGGCAAGCAGGATCAGGCCGGCGCAGGTGCCCCAAAGGGGCATCCCTTGGGCCGCCCGCTCCCGGATGGCCGCGTCGAGGCCGAAATCGGCCATCAGCTTGCCGATGGTGGTGCTCTCGCCGCCGGGCAGGATCAATCCGTCCAGTTCAGCGAGCTGCGCGGGCTTTCGCACCTGCACCACCGTGCAGCCCAGCGATTGCAGCATCTGTTCGTGCTCACGAAAGGCGCCCTGCATCGCCAGGACGCCGATCGCAAACGCTTTGTTTTCTGCCATGACTGTTTTTCCGTTCGTGACGTTCTCTCCGGTCATGAAAAACCGCCCCCCGGCTACCAGCCGCGCTCTTGCATGCGCTGTTGCGCCGGGATGGTCGGGATTTCGATGCCCACCATCGGTTCGCCCAGGTCTTTAGACACCTCGGCAATGACCTTCGGGTCGTTGTAGTGGGTCGTGGCGGCCACGATAGCCTTGGCCCGGCGGACGGGGTCGCCCGATTTGAAGATGCCCGACCCGACGAAGACGCCGTCGACGCCGAGTTGCATCATCAAGGCGGCGTCGGCGGGGGTGGCGATGCCGCCGGCGGCGAAGTTGACCACAGGCAGGCGGCCCGTTTCGGCGACCAGGCAGACGAGTTCGTAGGGGGCGCCGATCTCCTTGGCGAAGGACATGCGCTCTTCCTTGGGCAGGGTCGTCAGTTTGCGGATCTCACTCATGACCTGACGGGCATGGCGCACGGCTTCGACCACGTTGCCGGTGCCGGGCTCGCCTTTGGTCCGGATCATGGCTGCCCCTTCGCCGATGCGCCGCAGGGCCTCTCCCAGGTTGCGGGCGCCGCAGACGAAGGGCACCTTGAAGTCGTTTTTGTTGATATGAAACAGGTCATCGGCCGGTGTCAGTACCTCTGACTCGTCGATGTAGTCGACGCCCAGCGACTCCAGCACTTGGGCCTCGACAAAGTGGCCGATGCGGGCTTTTGCCATGACAGGGATGGTGACCGCGTCCATGATCCGCAGGACCACCGTCGGATCGGCCATGCGGGCCACCCCGCCGGCGGCGCGGATGTCAGCCGGCACGCGCTCTAGGGCCATGACGGCGCAAGCGCCAGCTTCTTCAGCAATCTTGGCCTGCTCCGGCGTGGTGACATCCATGATCACGCCGCCCTTGAGCATCTCGGCCAGGCCTTTTTTCACTGTCCAGGTTCCTTTTTCTGTCGTCATTCGTACATAACCTCCTGCGCGTATTTGGGCACCCTTTTAGCCTCCCGCGCCGGGGGTCGCCCCGAATGATTGCTTCCCAAAACGATGCAAAAAAGGTAGTCGCTCCGTGACTACCCCTTTATTTTACATGATCCATCGGGTGCGAACAAGGACTGTCGCTGGCAAATCCCCAGAACCCGATAGAATTTCTATGTTTTATTGTCTGGACGGAAAGGCTTGCAAGATCACGACGCCGAGCAGGATCAACAGGCCGCCGCCCATCTGGGAGAGGTTGAAGCGCTCGCCGAAGATCAGGTAGGACAAAAAGACGGTCCAAACCGGTTCGACGGTGCTGATGATGGAGGCTTGCGCCGGACCGACCCGCTCGATGCCGGCCATCAAGGCCAGGATAGCGACGGCCGTGCAGATGACGGCGATGCCGAGGATGGCCCCATAGGCCCCCAAGGGAAGGGCAAGATTGAGGTCACCCGAAAGCAAGCCGCGCAGGGCGAAGAGAATGGCGGCGAAGGTACAGATGTAGGCCGTCGTCACCAGAGGGGACACGCCCTGGACGATGCGGGCGCCGAGCAGCAGGTAGACGGAGTACATGACGGCGGCGCCCAGACCGAAGGCCGCGCCGACGCTGTCAAAAGCGACCGTATCCAAGGAGGCGCCGAGGACGAGGACTGTCCCCGCAGCAGCGGCGGCGAGGGCCGTCATGTTGGCCCAGTTGGCCCGTTCCCGCCCCATTATCAGCGAGAGCCCATAGACAATAACCGGGTAGGTGTAAAGCAACAGCGCCGCCAGGCCCGGCGTCAGCCGCTGCACCGCCGTAAAAAAGCAAAAGGACATGGTGCCGTAACCGACTGCGCCCAGCAGGGCCAAGCTGCCCAAGGTCGTTCGGTCGACGCGATATTTTTCCTTTCGCACAAACACGGCTGCCCAGAGCAGCGCCGCCGCTATGCAAAATCGGATCGCCAGCACGGTGGGCACCGAAACGCCGTAGTCATAGGCGATAGCGGCAAAGATGGCCATGGAGCCGAAGCCCAGTGCGGAGATGATCACGAGAAAAAGACCCATTTGGAATCCCTCCGGTTGCGAACACAATCGAACTATAGAAAAAGTTACACATGATTTCAAGTGCTGTTTCGTTGATTTAACTGAAGGCTTTTTTGTCCTCACTCCTCTTTGCGCTGCCACTTCCCTAACGGGCTGCCCTTTCCTTTCGTGCTGTTGCTCTAACGGGCTGCCCCTCCCTGCTTTGCCGCTTCTTGCAACGCCGCCGTCTCCCGACGCGCCGCTGCTTCCGCCCGCCCCGCTCCCCTGCTCGCGCCCAGCGTCCCTGTCAGTACGCCGGTGATGACCAGAACACCGCCAGCGATTTGGGGCCAGGTCACTTCTTCATGGAGAAAGAGGACGCCGAAGATGCACCCGAAGAGAGGCACGAGATTGATGAAGAGGGCGGAGGGGCCGGGACCGATGGCCTTGACGCCCTCATACCACCAGACAAAGCCGAGCACCGTCCCCAGCAGGGCCAACTGTAAAATGGCCAGCCAGCCGATCCAGGAAAAGCCGGCGGTCCTCTGGGTCAGGGCCGCCTCGATGACGGCAGCCGGCAACAGCAGCAATGTGCCGAAGAGGGTCGCATAGGCTGTCGCCACCAGCGGCGAAAACTGGCCAAGCATTTTTTTCCCAAGATCGAGTATAGGGCCCAGGAAAGGGGCGCGCCCAGCAGAATCACGTCGCCGGGGTTGAAAGAAAGGCCGCTTAGTACCTCCAGGGAACCGCGCGAGATGACCGTGATGACGCCGATGAAGGAGACGAGAAAACCAACGGCCTGAATCGGTCGGATGCGTTCTCTCAGCAAAAACGCCGAGAACAGCGCCGTGACCAGGGGGTTGATGGCGATAACGAGGGAGCCGTTGGCGGCTGTCGTCCACTTTAGGCCGGTAAAGAAAAAGGCGTTGTAAAAGAAAATCCCTGTCAGCCCCAGGCTGAACAGGCCGAGGATCTGGCGCCATCCACGGGGGCGCGGGATGGCGCCAGATCCTCCCGGCTTGTAGGCTTCCCAGGCGACGAGGGCAAAAAGGACCAGCGTCGCCACCGTAAATCGGCTGGCCGCCGAATAAAAAGGCGGCGCCTCCTGGACCGCCAGCTTGGCGGCGACGAAGGTGCCCCCCCAAAAACAGGTCGTCAAGATCAATTTCAGATAGGTCACTGTCCCATCCCCTTAGTGCGGATAATCGGACTTCACCGACCTGGCTTCGTCTAAAGTTAGATTATACACCCTTTTCCTCGGGGTGTCGCGCAGCTTCCTATTGCGAGTTGCGAGCAAAAAATAACGCCCTGGAACTATCTGTTCCGGGCGTGGCCTGTGAACAAGCCCTATGGGTTTGGGTGAGGGTAAATCAGTAAGGCTCGCCGGTGTTAGCGAACCATCACTGACGTTCGCGGAAGCTGGTTGGCTTCGCAGGGGACAAAAGGCAATAAACTTAGCTTTGGGAAGACGTCTCACCGGCTACGAGGTCCAAGATGTCGTGGCGGCGCAAGGGACGTTTCAAGACCTGGCTGAGTTGGCGAACGTTTTGCAGCAGTTGGGTCATACCCTCGCCGTCGAGGTCGAGGCCGTGATCCCGGAGGAGTTCGTCGAGGGGTTTTCGCCCGCTGTACTTGCCAAGGGCGATGCGGTGGCGGCGCCCCACGTACTCGGGCGGGTAGGCTTCGTAGTTGGAACGGTCTTTATTCAGTCCGTCCACATGGATGGACGAGGCGTGCGTGAAGGCGTCGCGGCCGACGACGGGCTTGGAAAAGGGGATGGGCCGGCGCGTCGACCAACTGACGAGCCGGCAGAGCGAGGGCAGCAGTTCCAAGTGGATGCGCGTATCGGCGGCGCAGCACTGGCGCAATGCCAAGGCCACCTCTTCCAGCGGGGCGTTGCCGGCCCGCTCGCCGAGGCCGCAGACAGTGACGCTGGCCGCCTTGGCGCCGGCCTGGATGGCGGCCACCGTGTTAGCGGTCGCCATGCCCAGGTCATTGTGGGCATGGATCTCCAGCGGAATCGAGAGGGAGGACGCGAGGCGGTCAAAGAGGGTGAAGGTGCGGATCGGGTCAAGGATGCCCAGCGTATCGGAGATGCGCAAGCGGTTCACTTTCAGGCGTTCCGCTTCCAAGCCCAGTTGAATTAAAAACTGCGGGTCCGCGCGGCTGGCGTCTTCCAGGCCGATCACCACGTAGAGCCCTTCCGCCTTGGCCCGGCGAACACACTCGCCCATCTGGTCGATAACCCATTGGCGGTTCTGGCGGAGCTTTTGGGTGATCTGCTGGTCCGACGAGGGCAGGCAGATGGAGACGCTATGGACGCCGCACTTGAGGCTCGCTTCCAGATCGGAAATGACAGCTCGGTTCCAGGTCGTCACTCGCGCCGGCAGGTTCAACTTGACGATGCGAGCGATGGCCTCTTGCTCGTCTTCTCCCATGGCGGGCACGCCCGTTTCAAGTTCATGAACGCCCACTTCGGCGAGACGCCGGGCGAGCAGTTCTTTTTCCTGTGGGGTAAACGCCACGCCCGGCGTTTGCTCGCCGTCGCGCAACGTCGTATCCATCAACCAAACCCGTTGGCGCATGATAACGCCCCCTTACCCTTATATCATTCCGATGGCGTCAGCGCGGCACTGGCGGCAGTGGGCCAGTTGGGGCAGGATGGCAGCTGCCTTTTGTTGGAGCTTTTGTATCAAGGCCGGTGTCGGCGGCGCCCAATCGGCAAAGTCGCCCTGGTTGATCAGGGGCATGAGATTGAGCAGCGCGGCACCGCGGCGCTTCACTTCCCGGGCGAGCGTTTCGACCTTGTCGTCGTTCAGGCCCGGGATGACGACCGTGTTGACTTTGACGGTTCGTCCGGCGGCGACAGCCCTTTCGATGCCGAGCAGTTGCCGCTCGATCAGCAGGGCAGCGCCCGCTTCCCCAGTCAGCCGTTGTCCCTGATAGCGCACGTGGCGGTAGATGCGCGCGCCGATGGCCGGATCGAGTGTGTTCATGGTCACCGTGATGTGGGAGACATTCAGCTTCACCAGATCGTCGAGGCGATCGGCGAGCAACAGACCGTTGGAACTGACACAGTTGATCAAGTGCCGATGATGCTCTTGAAGCAACGAGAAGGTCTTGAAGGTGTTTTCGTTGGCCAGCGGCTCGCCGGGGCCGGCGATGCCGACCACGTTGAGGTAGGGGCCGATATCGGAAGCCAGAGCCTGTTCGACGCGCCAGAGGGCCTGTTCCGGCGTGATCACCCGGCTGGTGACGCCGGGGCGGGATTCGTTGGCACAGTCAAACTTGCGCACACAGTATCCACAGCCGATGTTGCAACTCGGCGCGACCGGCAGGTGAATGCGTCCGGCTTTGCCGTGACCCTGAGGTGAAAAACAGGGGTGGCGAAGGGTCGACTCTGTTTGGTTTCCATCGCAAGATCCGAGACAGCCCATGTTTTCACACCTCCTTCTGATTCATTCTTCTATGTGGCGATTGCTAGATATTTTCATCTCTCTAGCATCGCGATCGGTTTGGCGTTCCCTTGTTTTTAGACCTCTTTCGGCGCGAAGGTGAAGCAGCGCTTGGCGCAGGTCCGGCCGCAAGCCTGGCAGCCGATGCAGCGGTCCTTGTCGGCGATGATGGCGATCATGCGCTGCATGTCGTCTTCATCCATGAAGGTGTCAAGGCCGAGAGCGCCCTGGGAGCAAACCTTGATGCAGCGGCCACAGCCCATGCATTTCATGGGGTCGATCGCTTCGACGAATTTGGGGATCCATTCTTGACCGCCGTAGGTCAATCCGGTGAAGGTAGCCATATGGTTAGTCCTCCTTCGTCATTTTTTCTTGTTGGAGCCGTTTGCGCAGCCACGGCGGCGGGGAACCGGCCAGCAGGGTTTGCAGGCGCCTCAGTTCCTCCTCAATGGCCGTGCCTTCGGGCACTTTCAGCGGGTGGATTCCGCTCTGGACCAGGCGGGCTGCTGCCGGGCCGCCGATGCTGGTGCAGTAGGCGACGGCGCAGCCGTGCAGGATCTGCATGCGGTTTTCGACTTTATCCTCTTTGTCGGCGTCTGGGGCGAACTCCTGGGGGCAGTAGACGATCCCCTTTGATGTGATCGCTTCAGGGGTGACGTCATAGAGGGCAAAGGCGGGAGCGAGCCCGAAGTGGGCGTCGATGCGGGTCTGGCTCTCGGTGGCAAAAGCGACGAGCATGATAGGCGCCTCCTTACACAGCCATGGCGTTTAGGCAGTCGATGAGGAATCGCTGGGTTCCCCGGTAGCCGATCCAGACCGTCTGGGGCGTGCCGGCCCGGTCAAAGACGGGAAGGCCGGCGCGCAGGTGGGGGATGTTTAGGGGCAGGGCCGCTTGGCGGGCGTTGGAGTTGGCGATGATCAGGTGGCTGCCGGCGGCCGTCTCTTCCAGGTGTTCTAAGTCGCCGACGGTGACGGGGATACCGGAGGGGACCGCGCTTGGGTCAGGGGCGGTGGCGGCCAGGGCGGTCTGGATGATGGCGCCGAATTCGGCGAGACAGCCCGAGAGGCTCAACAGGAGGTCTGATTCGAGGGCTAGGGCGATTTTTTTCTGGCCGATCTGGTCGTGGTAGTCGGCCAGTGTATCCAACAGGCGGCTCCGCTGCCGGAGCAGTCGCTCCGGGATGGGCCGTCCCGAGATTTGGCACAGTTTGAGGACGAAGATGTCGACGGCTTCCAACCCCGTCAAGGAGTGGACGGCCATATGGGGCACGCCGTGCATCCGCTGGAGCGCCTCGCCGACGACGGCCATGCTGTGGCCGAAGGAGAAGGCGGCGACAGCGCCGGGGATGCGGCGGATTTCCTCTAAGGTGATGCCGCCCTGTACGACTGGCGCCGGGTCGAGCTCGGAGTGGCCGTCCAGGGATGTGGAGATGTCCGGCA
The DNA here is from genome assembly GCF_057715735.1 of Heliomicrobium sulfidophilum. Taxonomy (NCBI): domain Bacteria; kingdom Bacillati; phylum Bacillota; class Clostridia; order Eubacteriales; family Heliobacteriaceae; genus Heliomicrobium; species Heliomicrobium sulfidophilum. Next base: position 1,322,567 of record NZ_JBVTZZ010000005.1, on the reverse strand, counting down.
GAACAAGCGGTGTCAGTCCGAAGAGGCGCACCATGTCTTTCAATTCTTCTACGTCGGCCGGGGTGAGATGGACGCCGGGAAAAAGGGCGACGGTCTTTGCTTCCTGCGGCGCGGGGTCCTTGGCCAGCGTCTGTACGAGGGCCAGGGCGGTGCGTTGGTAGCCTTCTTGCAATGAACCGACGTAGTCGGGCGTCTTGGCCAGGACGACGGGCAGATCGCTCAAGTCGGGCCGCTCCTGGCGCAGGGTGGACCAAGCGCTTTCCATGTCATCGCCGAAGGTTTCCGTCAGGCCCGAACTCATGACGCCGATGATGCGTGGCTTGAACTTGTCGGCCGCTTTGGCGATGCCCTTTTTCAGGTGTTCCCAGCCGCCGAAGATGGCCGTGTCCTCCAAGAGGGCTGTTGAGTTGAGGGGCACCGGTTCTTTGAAGTGGCGCGACAACTGGAGCCGGATGAAGGTGGAGCATCCCTGGGAGCCGTGCAGGAGGGCTAAAAGCCCGTCGACGCCCATGTAGGCCAGGGTGGCGCCCAAAGCGGGGCTATTTTTCTGGGGGTTGCCGGTATAGCTTCGAGGGGCGAAGGCTGTGGCGGTCATTGCGCGTCACCTCCTGCCGGAAAGGGTTGCCGCATTTTTTCCCAGACGGGGCTGAAGACGGTGCGGGCGACGGCCTTGGCGAAGGTGATCATGCCGTCATAGCCGGCGTAGGGCAGGCTGCGTCCGTGGTTGATGTCGAGAAAGGGGGTTCGCGTCTTGTGGGCTAGGTACTTCGTTTTGCCGCCCGCCACGATCAGGTCGGGCGCTTTTTCTTTGATCAGGGTCAGGAATCCGGCGGCGCTGGTGTCTTCGATGATGTGGGCTTCCGGATCCATGAGGGCTTTCATGCGCAGGAAGTCTTCCGGTGTCGAGTTCTGGGTGCCGCCGGCGAGGACCTCGATGCCCAGTTCCTTCAAGGTGGTGACCATGGACCAGGTCTTGACGCCGCCGGTGAAGAGGACGGCCCGTTTGCCTTCGAGCCCTTGCTTATAGGGCGCGATGAGGGCCCGCGTTTCGGCCTCTTTTAGCTGGATGTGGGCTTCTGTCCGGGCGATCAGTTCGGCGTCGCCGAAGGCTTCGGCGATGGCCCGCAGGGTGTTGCTCGTGTCGTCGATGCCGTAGAAGGAGCCTTCGATGTAGGGGATGCCGTATTTTTTCTCCATCTGCTTGACCAGGTTGGTCAGGCTCTTCGAGCAGACGAGGATGTTCAGCTTGGCCCGGTGGGCGGTGCGCAGGTCGTCGAAGCGGGCGTCGCCGCTGATGCAGGATTGCAGTTTGACGCCGATGGCTTCAAGCGAAGGCTGGACGCCCCAGAGGTCGCCGGCGATGTTGTACTCGCCGATGAAGTTGATGGCGAAGGGGTGGGTCGCTTCCGGCTCGGCCGTGCCGATGACATGCTGGAAGAGGACTTCGCCGGAGACCCGGTTGCCGATGTTTTTGTCACCGAGGAAACCGGGGGCGTTGACGGGGATGACAGGAACGGGGACCTGCGCCTGGGCTTGCCGACAGGCGGCTTCCAGGTCGTCGCCGATCAGGGCGGACACGCAGGTGGCATAGACAAAGACGGCCTTCGGCCGGTGCTTCGCGGCGATTTCGATGATGGCCTGGACGAGCTTTTTCTCTCCTCCGTAGACGACATCCATCTCCATCAGGTCGGTCGTCAACCCCCGGCGGTAGAGCTGCGCCCCCGAGGAGCGAGCGCCCCGGTTATCCCAGGAGTTGCCGGCGCAGGCAATGGGCCCGTGGACGACATGGGCGGCGTCGGTGATCGGCATGAGCACGACCCGGGCGCCGTCAAAAGCGCAGGATCGCTCGGCGCCTTCCCCCGGCAGCGCTTTCATGCAGAGTTTGGGCGCGCCTTTGTCGGTCAAAGGGCATTCCTCGCGCAGGTTTAACTTGGACAGATTGACAAACACCGGCGGCACCCCCTATTCCACTTTTTCTCAGTCAAAGCAATTGCTTTTTGCCGGTTCTTATCCGTCGAAGGCTCTTTTGCGTAGGCTTCAGGTGGTAAGGCAGTATACTTTTCGCTGAATTTTCGTTGCCTTTTTCTTGGCCCCACTGCCACAGTTTTTCAGTTGTGACGTCAAGGGGAGCGCCTCCGGCGGCGGCTTCCCACCACCGGAGTTTTTCTAGCACCCATCCACTTGCGGCGTAACGTCGGATTAGCGCATCAGTTCGAAGAGACGGTCTGGGCAGGTCCGGTCGACTTGGTCCATGAAGGTGTTGGCGATCATGGTGACCAGGTTGATGGCGCCCTGGTAGCCGACGATGGGGCTGCGGTGCAGGTTGACGCGGTCCATGATCGGGAAGCCGATGCGGACCAAGGGGATGTTGGCGTCCTTGGCGTCGAACTTGCCGTGGGAGTCGCCGAGCAGCATGTCGACGGGCTCCGTCATCAGCAACGAGCGCAGGTGCCAGAGGTCGCGGCCGACGTGGACGCCGCAGTCCTTGCCGAAGGGGCTGGCATCGAGCACCGCTTGGATGTCCTTGCGGAACTGCTCGCTGCCGTTGGTACAGACGATGTGGGCCGGGATGCCGCCCATTTCGAGGAGGAAGCCGGTGAGGCCCAGGAGCAGGTCGGGGTCGCCGAACATGGCGAAACGCTTGCCATGGATGTACTGGTGGGCGTCGGTGGCCGAGTCGACGGCGCGGCCGCGCTCTTTTTCCAGTTCCGCCGGGATCGGCTTGCCGGTCATCTCCTGAAGGGCCATGAGGAACTTGTCGGTATTGTTGATACCGATGGGCATGGTGACCACTTCGGTGTTGATCTTCTGGACGTTTTTGACAAACTTGTAACTGCCGATGGTGGAGTAGCGCTGCATAAAGATGAAGCCGGAGGCGTTCAGCGCGTCCGCCAGTTCCGCCATAGGCGTGCCGCCGGGATAGATCTGATACTCGCCGGTATGGGGCGAATCCATGGCTTCCGTGGCGTCAGGCAGCATCGTCATGGGGATGCCCATGGCCGACACGAGGCGCTTGTATTCGCGCAGGTTGCCAGGGTAGGCGTCAAAGCCGGGGACGACATAGAGGCGGCCGTTGGTCCATCTGCCATGGCGCGGGTCGGCCAGGGACTGGAGCAGGGCTTTGAACATGTTGTCCCAGCCGGTGATGTGGGAGCCCACGAAGGAAGGCGTCTGGGCAAAAGCGATGGGAAAATCCTGGGGCACCGAGCCGGCGTTGCGGGCGTTGGCGATGAAGGCGTTCAGGTCGTCGCCGATAACCTCGGCCATGCAGGAGGTGAAGACGCCGATCATCTGGGGCTTATAGACCTGGTAGGCGTTTTTCAGGCCTTCGATCAGGTTGGCTTGACCGCCAAAGACGGCCGAGTCTTCTGTCATCGAGTCAGAGACGGCGGGAACAGGCTCGCGCAGGTGACGGTTCAGGGTGTTGCGGAAGTATGCGGCGCAGCCTTGCGAACCGTGGACGAAGGGAAGGCAGCCGTCGATGCCGAGGGCGCAAAGGAGGGCGCCCAGGGGCTGGCAGGCTTTGGAGGGGTTGATGGACAGGGCTTTGCGGTTGAAGTTCATCTCCCGGTATTCGGGCGAATTCAGCCATTCTGCCACTTCTTCTTTGGACTTCGTACAGGCGCAGGTGTTCTCACTCATTTGCGCACCTCCTTCGCGTCTTTTTTCCAGGGCGCCTTGGCCAGTCCCCAGGTGGGGCTGCTCAGGGCGATGTCCATGTCACGGGCGAAGATGGGGAAACCGTCATAGGCGTGGTAGGGACCGGAGTAATCCCAAGAGTGCATCTGGCGGAAGGGGTAGCCCATCTTTTCAAAGACGTACTTTTCCTTGATACCGGAGCCGATCAGGTCGGGACGCATGCGGTTGACGAACTCTTCGAATTCGTAGGCGGTCACGTCGTCATAGATGATGGTGTTGTCACCCATTATGGGGAAGGTGCGATCATAGTCGTCTTTGTGGGCGAACTCGTAACCGGTGCCGACGACTTCCATGCCAAGGTCTTCGTAGGCGCCGATGACGTGGCGGGGACGGAGGCCGCCGACGTAGAGCATGACCTTCTTGCCTTCCAGGCGCGGGCGGTACTTGTCGATGACGGCTTGCATGAGGGGGTCGTATTTGGCGATGACCGCTTCCGCTTTTTCCTGGATGGTCTCGTCGAAGAAAGCGGCGATTTTGCGGATCGATTCTTTGATCTTGGTGGGGCCGAAGAAGTTGAACTCCATCCAGGGAATCCCGTATTCCTCTTCCATGTGCTTGCAGATGTAGTTCATGCTGCGGTAGCAGTGGATGAGGTTCAGCTTCACCTGGTGGGCTGTTTGCAGCATCTCGATGGTGGAGTCGCCGGTCCAGGTGTTGCGTACTTTGAGGCCCATCTCTTCGAGGATCTTGATGGAGGCCCAGGCGTCGCCGCCGATGTTGTAGTCGCCGATAAGGGAGACGTCATAGGGTCCGGGATCGGGACGTTCTTTTTTCGCCAGCAGGTGGTCGCGCACAGCGTCGTTGGCGATGTGGTGGCCGAGGGACTGGCTGATGCCGCGGAAACCTTCGCAGCGGACCGGGACGATGGGAATGCCCAGTTCCTTGCTCATCCGCTTGGAGACGCTCTCAATGTCGTCGCCGATGAGGCCGACGGGGCACTCGGACATAACAGAGATGCCTTTGACGGTCGGGAAGAGTTCTTTGACTTCCCGGCAAAGTTGCTCCAGCTTCTTGTCGCCGCCGTAGACGATGTCGCCTTCGGTGAAGTCGGAGGTGAACTGGAAGGGGACGAAGTTATCGACGCCCAGGTTGCCTTCCGCCAGGTTCCGGCGGTTGCCCCAGGAGTAATAGCCGCAGCCAACAGGTCCGTGGGAGATGTGCACCATATCTTTCACCGGTCCGAAGACAACACCTTTGGCGCCGGCGTAGGCGCAACCGCGGGCAGTCATCAGGCCGGGGACTGTCTTGGAGTTGGAGCGAATCGAGCAGGAGGCGCAGCCCTCTTCCTTGACGGTGATGTGCTTGGCACGCATCTTCTGAGCTTTTTCGGGATAGACAGAGAGGACCTCGTCGACCATCTCTCTGCTGGCATAACCCTTCGAATCTTGCTGTTCAGCCATGAAGCTACACCTCTTTCCTTTCTAAAATTGGGTGTTATCGCTTAGCCAAGCTTGGCGGCTGCCGTTTCTTCGTCTTCCAGGATGCCGTACTGGATGAGCAGGTCTTCCAGTTCGTCCATGGTGAGTGGCGTGGGGATGACGAGTTTTTTGTTTTCGTCGATCTTCTTGGCCAGGGCGCGGTATTCGTCGGCTTGGGGATGATCGGGGGAGTACTCGATGACGGTCATCCGGCGCAGCTCGGCCCGTTGGACTTGGTTGTCACGGGGCAGGAAGTGGATCATCTGGGTGTTGAGGCGTCTGGCCAGCTCGTCGATCAGTTCGTATTCCTTGTCAACCTTCCGGCTGTTGCAGATCAGGCCGCCGAGACGGACTTTGCCGGAGGAGGCGTACTTGAGGATGCCGCGGGCGATGTTGTTGGCGGCGTACATGGCCATCATTTCGCCGGAGGTGACGATGTAGATCTCCTGGGCTTTGTTTTCGCGAATCGGCATAGCGAAGCCGCCGCAGACGACGTCGCCGAGAACGTCATAGAAGACATAGTCGAGGTCAGGGGTGTAGGCGCCGTTTTCTTCGAGGAAGTTGATGGCGGTGATGACGCCCCGGCCGGCGCAGCCGACGCCAGGTTCCGGACCGCCCGACTCGGCGCAGCGGATGTCGGCAAAGCCGGTGAGGAGCACGTCTTCCAGTTCGAGGTCTTCGACGGTGCCTTTTTCACGGGCCAGGTCCATGACGGTGGCCTGGGCTTTGGAGTGCAGGATCAGACGGGTCGAGTCCGCTTTGGGGTCGCAGCCGACGATCATGACCTTTTTGCCCATCTCCGCCAAAGCGGAAACGGTGTTTTGCGTGGTGGTGGACTTACCGATGCCACCTTTTCCGTAAATGGCGATCTGCCGCATGGGGAATTCCTCCTTCAGTCTCCATAGATGTTTTTAGATGACGGCTTCGGAACCCCGCTCTTGGGTCCGCACACGAACGACTTCTTCCAGGGGACAGACGAAGATTTTGCCGTCGCCGATGTGACCGGTCTTGTTGGCCGTGATGATGGCGTCGACTGCTGCCGACACCTGATCGTCTTGGACGATGATGGTGAGCATGCGTTTGGGGATCCACTTGATCTCCGGCTCCATACTCTGCAGGGCCGCAGAGGTGAATTTGTTCAGTTCCGGGTCGACCTCGGCGGCCCAACCGCCGATGCCTTTTTGTTTGCCCCGGCCTTCAACGCTCTGGATAGTCAGCGCCGGGAAACCGGCTTCTTCCAGGGCCGTTTTCGTTGCCGGCAGTTGGTGGCGTCGGATGAAGGCGACGATTTCCTTCATAAAATTACAACCCCCTTGCCCCCGTACGTACGGTGTAGGCTTCTTCCACTGGAGTCACAAAGATCTTGCCATCACCCATGGAACCGGTTTTGCCGGCTTCGATGATGATTTCGACGGCTTTTTCGACGCTTTCGTCTTCGACGACCATCAGGATCATCGTTTTGGGGAACTCATCATAGACGACGTCGCCGATGCGCATCCCTTTGGTTTTGCCGCGACCGAAGACGTGCATTTTCGTGAGGGAGGTCAAACCCTCCGTGGCCAGGGCTTCCGCGATGACTTCGGCTTTTTCCGGCCGAATGATGGCACGGATCATTTTCATGGAATCAACGCCTCCTCTTTCTTATTGGGGATAGTGAATGGCTTGGGGAACCCTCAGGGAAGGAAACCGAGGGCATCACCTCCTTACGTGGTCGGGAAAAAACTCTCCCGCCGGAGAAACAGAAAGAGCCCTTGGTTTTTATTGACCAAAGGCTCTCTCATCCGCTGTAAACACTCCAGCCCCGCAGAAGGGGTGGCGCCCGTTTTCCTTATGAAGTTGTGCCACCGCTGCTCTGACTCTTCTCTGGCTTTTCTCTCGCTCTGCTTTAACCGCTACGTCCGCTGGAATCGACTCGCTCGGATCATTCTCACTGTTTTCTCGAAAAAGTTGAAAAGTTCTCTTACAAGTGCATGTATCCCAATCCAACCCGGCTGTGCTCCGTCAGGGGATGGACGGAAGACTTTCCGAAGATGCCGACAGCCACCCACCGGCTATCGGAGATGACGCTGATTTTGAGGGCGAGGCTGGCGTTGTTGGCCGTTTCGAGGAAGATTCCCTTCATGGCGTCGACGGTGGCGTGCAGCACGGCGTGGACCGATTCCGGTTTCCCTTCGATAACTTTCGCGTTGATGGCAGCGGCGATGACGGAATTCGTCAGTTTGCCGGTGCTCTGCAAGGCGCTTACGGTGCCTCCCACTTCGGTGACGACGCAAGCCAGTCCCATCTCTTCCCCATAGTACTGGCGAAGACGGTATTCTTTCTCTCTCGTCTCACTCATGGCAAGCATCATGGCGGCGCGCTCTAAAGAGGGTTTGCCCTCCTGGGCAGTTGCCTTCATCTCTTAAGTCCCCCTTTTCGCGTTCTTACAAAGACAAGGATAAAATGAAAAACGCCATTTTGAAGTTCTCACTTCAAAATGGCGTCGATGCCACTGTGCTGGGGAGTCCGTTGAGTGATGATATAAACATAAACTGGTTTTCACTTTCTGTCACCCGGTGAAAACCGGGGAAAACCGTTAAATAACCTTATGTACCATTTATATCTTCCGGTATCTCCATTTTTTGAACGATTACATATAACTGTTTGATTTTGGCTGTCCCCTATCGGCAGGAGATGAAGGGGTGACCTTGTGCGCCTCAATGTATTCAGACCTGAAACCGTGAAAGCATCTGATTGAGTCCCTTGACCTGTTCTTGGGCAGAAACCGCTTCTTTATCTACCTCGACGACGTTCATCACGATATGAGAGGTCTTCTCAGCAATCAACTGCACACCTATGGCGCCTTCAGAAACAGCCTTCGTCACTTCATTGATCGCTTTGATCAATGAAGCCAACGCTTGATGAGCCTCATTGGCCATTTTTTGAAAATCATGGGCAAGCCCATCAATCGCTTCGCCATCCTGGGCGTATTGGCCAGTCATCTTCAACATGGACTGGTAATCCCGGATGATCCGGTCTTCTACGAAGTCCATCAACTCCTGTGCGCTTTCACCAAGCCGTGCAACGGCGGTAAGAACGGAGGCTGTCGTCGTTTGGATCGAAGTAACTGCACTGGTGGCGTTATCGGCCAGTTGACGAATCTCATCGGCCACAACAGCAAAACCACGCCCGGCTTCTCCTGCACGAGCCGCTTCAATCGCCGCGTTTAAGGCCAATAGGTTCGTCTGCGCCGCAATTTCCAAGATGGCGTCGGCAAAGTGCGCGATCGCTTTCGCTTCTTGAGCTTCTGCCAAGGCTTTTTGCAACGTTTCTTTTGACTGCAAGATCAATCCTTTTGTTTCTGCCTGAGCCAACAGAAAACTCTCTTGCCCGGTCGCTGCTCGCTGACGAATGGCTTCCGCCTGAAGGACGCCTGTTTGAGATTTTGATGACACCGTAATCATCATAGATTCAATCTGATGAGAGGTGGCGCTCATCTCTTGGGCAGCAGCGGCTGATTGTTGTATTGTCGCCGATATCTGCTGCACTACCGCTGATGCCTCGCTTGTCTGTGCATTCAACTGGCTCACATAGTCTTTGATTTCAGCATTGCTTTCCGCTACATGTGTCGCAGTCGTCAATGTTTGTCCAATCAATTGTCGTAGCGATGACTGCATCTGCATCAAGGACCGGGCGATCCGGCCAATTTCATCCTTTTGCTGCATCATTTTTTCGGGCAGTGACGATGTAAAATCACCGTCGGCAATTTTCTGCAGTTGGACGTCAATATCACTGATTCCCTTCGTCATCCGGCGAACAGTCGCCAAAACACCCGCCATCAACACCACAAGGGCCAACAAGGACGCGGCGATACATATGTTGCGCATCAGATGATAGGGGGCAAGGATCATCGATTCGGGGATTACGACGGAAAACGTCCAGTGTTCTTGTGCGCCGTCCAGGTGTATGGGCGCGTGAAACTCGAGCTGCCTCATCCCTGGTTGTTCAGAATCGGTCCATCCAAACCATTCCTGTCTTTCTTTGATCTTTTCCAGCGTCTCTGTTCCATTCCGTTCAGTGTCTGTGATATTTTTCATAATCCAATCAGGACGTTTCCCATGAGCGACCACGTGACCATCGTATGAGGTGATCTTCCCATATCCCCCCATCGGAGTAACCTTTTCTACGACGTCCTGAAACGCCTTTACGTCTACATCTACCGCGACAACACCGATAAAATTCCCTGAAACATCGGTAAGGGGAGAGGAGACGGTTACCATGGCGATGCGCTTGCCGTTCACTTCATAGACATAGGGATCGGTCAAGGATACTTTGCCGCTGTTTTTGGGTTTTTTATACCAATGTGCATTCGCTTGGTCATAGCCGACAATGGGCGTAATCGAGATTTTTCCATCCAGTTGCGCCACGTAGGGTATAAAACGCCCCGTCTGATCATGAAAGGTTTTGTTCACATATTGTTCATCTTTTCCATCGAATCCATTCGGCTCAAAGGCGACGGCAATTCCTATCAGCTTATTCTTCGCCTCTCAGCGCCTAGGCATCCGCCGTATGCCCTTACTAACTTGACCTTATTTTCGATTATTGTCGTCGCGTTGCCGTTTGGGTGGTTACCTGTTGCGTTGCCGCTTGGGCGACACCTGTCGCGTCTTCGCTTCGACCGTAATCGCTTGCGCTTTACTTTTCCTCTGTGCAGTTTTCAAGGAGCAAATGTATCATAGCAAACTCGCCTTTCGGCAAGATTACTGCAAATATGGTGGAGCTAAGCGGGATCGAACCGCTGACCTCTTGAATGCCATTCAAGCGCTCTCCCAGCTGAGCTATAGCCCCATTATGACCCGCTTCAGTTTCACACATCGTTTCGTCCTGAGCCAGGATCAAACTCTCCACAAAAATTTGTAGATAAGCTTGAGTCAAGCTCTTACATTTATCAATCAACCGGAATTGATTGGTTTCGCACGCTTTTGATTCGCAACTGTTCGATTTTCAAGGACCAGCGCGTCACTGTTTTGCCAGCGATAGTTATTAATATTATCACCGATTCGCCACAATTGCAAGAGGTTTTTTTTCTGCATTTTTTATCATACAATTTTCAAAACCCTGTCTTGCGGCATGGGATATATCTTATCATTCCACGGTAACAATGTCAATCGGTAAATCCAAACTTTTTTCGTCTTGCCGAACATCTCCTATGTTCGACGCATCAGCTGCAATGGAGACGAACCGGTATCGCTCTTTCGTTCCATCAGTCAAGTGTGACCAGCCTTCCCGCCTCCCGCTGGCGCTGCCAGAGGACCACGCTGCCGGCGATGCCGGCGATGCCGACAGTAAAAAGGATGAGTAGTTCCAACCCCACAGCCGACAGAGGCGCCCCCTTCATGCCGACAATGCGAAAGGCGGCGAGGTAGTGGGTCAGGGGTAGACAGTTGGCGAAAGCGACGATGGGACCAGGCATCTTACTCAGGGGCCAGGTGAAACCGGAGACGAGGAAGGAGGGGGTGGCAATCAGGAGAATAATCTGGCTGGCGCGCAGCTCATCAGGCACAAGGATGGAGATGGGCAAAGCAATCCCGATCAAGGATAAGGTAAAGGCGAGAGAGACGATGAAGAGGTCGAATCCAGAACCAAGGATGCTGATGTCGGTCAGTTGGTTGGACAAGAGGAGCATGAGAAAGGTGTTGAACAGGCAAATCGCAAAGTAGGGCACGGCCTTGCCCAGGACGACCGCTGTGACCGGCATCCGGGCGGCGACGAGGATCATGTTCGTTCCCCGCGCTTTTTCCCGGCAGAAAGCGCCCGACATGGTCATCAGCATCACCTGTTGCAAAACGGTCGCCACCAGACCGAAGATCAGAAAGACGCGGTAGTTGTAGGCAGGGTTGTAGCCGACGCGGATGGTGGCATTGATCGGCTGGAGCATCGCCTTTGCCTTCGCAGGAACGATCCCATTTGCTTCCATCATACGCAACGTCACGCCGGCTGACACAGTCTGGAGAACCGTCGTGGTCCCTTTGGTGGCCGCGTTGGAGATGAGCATGTTGGTGCCGTCGATCAGGGTGAGCACCTGGGTGGACCGCCCGTCCTTGACATCACGGTTCAGGTTTTCCGGGATGATGACGGCTACATCGCTCTCCCCATCCTGAATGCGCTGCTCCGCCTCTTCGACCGTGTCGACGAGTCCCTGGTAGCGAAAGAGTTCCGATTGGCCGTACATGTTGATGATTTCCCGGCTTAAGGGGCTGTGGTCCTCGTCGACGATGACAAGGTTCATCTCGGTGACCCGCTGGCCGTCGTAAAGATAGGCGAAAAGACTGAAGGTGACCAAGGGCGCCAGCAGGATCAGAAAGAGGGTCCGCCGGTCCCGGACGATATGGGTGAATTCCTTTGCCGCCATCAGCAGGAGCGATTGTGCCCATTGCCTCAACTGCATCGGTTGCATTCGAAGTCCTCCTTCGCTTTCCCAAGGTCGATCTGTCGGTGACAGCGGCCCACCTCGTCCCGGTTATGACTGAGAAAGGCGATGGACCGCACCGGATGGACCTGGGAGGCGCAACTCTCGGCGAGGACCTGCCAAAAGCGCGCCCGGTCATAAGAGGGCATCTCCCTCGTCGCCTCATCGAGGATGATCAGTTCCGGATCGACAGACAAAAAGGCGGCGAGCTGCAAAAACATCTTTTCCGTAAAAGAGAGAGCGGCTGCGCGCGTTCGGCGGGTTGCTTCGAGATGACAAAAAGTCAACAGATCGCCGATGCGCCCCTCGATCTCCTGATCGGAGATGGAAAATGCGCCCGCGACAAAGCGGATATTCTCCTCTACCGTCAGATCGCCGTAAAGGAAAAAACGTTCCGGCACAAAGCCGACTCGCCGGCAATGGAGGCGCACCTCACCGGAGAGCGGTCGGGTAAGTCCCGTCATAACCTGAAAGAGAGACCAGCGGACATCGCCGTCCGGAAGGTAGATGCCGGTCAAGCCGTCACCTTCAATGGTGATGGAGATGTCCTGCAACAGGAGGCGGTCAGGACGCCCGATCGCCACGTTTTTCAGTTCGAGCAATGTCGTTGCCATCGGCTGTTCCACCGCCTTCACCGGATCGAACCGGTCGTTCCCGCCGGGAGATAGACCTTGGCCGTCATCCCCTGCTTGAGCGCGCCATCGGGATTAGGCAGTTCCACCTTGATGCCGAAGGTCTTGCGTTCGAAATCGCCCATGTCATGGCTGGCTTTTTTCGTGGCAAAGTCAGCACTGGCGCTGACCCAGGTGAGCTTGCCGATCAGACGGTTTTCGATGCCCCCTACAGAGACCTCAATCTCCTGACCCAATTGTAATTGGGCTACCTGGTCTTCCGGCACGTTGGCCTTCACCCAGACCGTATCGATATCCACTACGGTGACGATGGGCAAGCCAGCGGCGACCATCTCGCCGGCCTGGACTAGCTTCGCTGTAACAGCACCCTTTTGCGGCGCCCGGATCACCGTATTGTCCACCATCGCCTGGGCGGCCTCTACGGCGGCCTGGGCCTGGTCTGTCGCCGCCGCCTTCAAGGATACCTGGCTGCGGGAAGCGATAGCCAGTTGCAGCGCCGCCGCCGCCTGATCGACCTGGGCCTTCGCGCCATCGATCTCCTCCGGCCGGGCGCCTGCCTCAATGAGGGACAGTTTTTCTTTGGCCATCTTCAACGTGGCCAAGGCGGCGTCAGCGGCCGACTGGGCGTCGTCGCGCAGTTTCGCCGATGCGGCGCCGCTGGCAAAAAGCTTCTCTGTCCGTTCGGCATTCAGCTTGGCATTGTCATAGGCGACCTGGGCTTGGTCGACGGCAGCCCGCGCCTGTTCGATCTCCTGGGGGCGGGCGCCGTTTTTCAGCGCATCCAATTTGGCCTGGGCAGCGTCCATGGTGGCCTTGGCCTGGGCCACCTGGCCGTCGACGGTGTCGGCGGTAAGGGTATGGCCGATCTGGGCCTGGGCGAGGGCCGCCTTGGCCTGATTCAACTGTTCCACCAGTTCGCGGCTCTCCAGGCGGGCGATGATCTGACCGGCCTCGACGCGATCGCCCTCCTTGACAAGGACCTCTTGTACCCGTCCGGCGACCTTAGAGGCGACGCTAAACTCGACGCCTTCCACATAGCCGGTCAAGGGTTGTCCCGCTCTAACCTTTGACCGAGACGCCCAGGGAAAGGCGGTAAAACCGATGGCCGTGAGCAGCACTGCGCCGATGGCAATGGCAGCTGTCAGCTTCTTATTCATCGACTCTCACCCCATTATGTACTGACCAGTCAGTTTAATCTTCTGATTTGATTATAGAACTTTCCTCTTCAGGGCGTCAACAGAAAAAGGACGTTCCTAGGTTGAACGAATAGGAAACAAAGAGACCGGCTGGCTTTATGTCCAGACGGTCTCTTCACTGACTAACCTATTGAGCAGATTAAAGGCTCGTTTCTTTTTCTCCACAGATCTTTGCGCCATTCAGGTACTGTTGATAGAGAAAATCCCCAAGTTGTTCACAGTCCATGGCGTCGCCGTCGAGAATGACGCGCAGGGAGATGACAGAGATGAGCCCAAAGAGCCCAGTGGCAGAGAGTTCCGCCGGCATGGGGCGCAATTGGCCTTTTTTTATCCCGGCCTGGATGATGGCGGCCAGCTGACTGTAGAACTTGTGGAGGAATTGGCGGAACTGGGCTTGCCGTTCCCGGTTGAACCAGACGCCCATCAGCAGCATTTGGCAAAAATCGCGATTCTGGTCGAAAAAGCTAACCAGTCCATGGATCGCCCGGCGCAATTGTTCTTCCGGGTCGTCACAGCCGGCGACCGCCTCATGGACGTACTTTGAGAGGCGTTCTAGCCCTTCCTCCATCAAAAAGGCGATCAGATCCTCCTTGCCGTCGAAATGATAGTACAAGGTGCCTTTGGCCACGCCGGACCGCTCGGCCACCTCATCCATCGTGGCGCGATCAAATCCTTTTTCGGCAAAGATATCCACAGCCCCCTGAAAAATCTGCTCCACCTTGCCCATGGCCTTTTCCTCCCCGGTCTGCCAGACTCTGACGCCAATCGACTTCGACGCCTAACCTGCTCATTGCATGCTAACGACCGCTTTACTCGTCATCCTCTTCCCGCATGGCCACCCGGGCGAGAGCGACCACCTTGTCGTTGGCGCTCATCCGCATAATGTTCACGCCCTGGGTGACGCGGCTGAGGACGCTGATCTCATCGACGTTTAAGCGGATGATGACGCCCTCGGCAGAGATGACCATGAGTTCGTCGCCGGGACGGACCACCTTGATGCCGGCCATCAAGCCCGTCTTGTTGGTGAGACGCATGGCCAGGATGCCCTTGCCGCCCCGGTTTTGCTTGCGGTATTCCGAGAGGGGGGTGCGTTTGCCCATGCCGAGTTCGGTGATCATCAGCAACTCATCGTCATCTTTAACCGCGTCAAGAGCGACGACAAAGTCGCCTTGAGCCAGTTCGATCCCTTTGACGCCGCGGGCCGTCCGGCCCATCTCGCGCACGTCGGTCTCATTGAAGCGAACGGCCATGCCGCTGCGGGTGGCGAGGAGGATGTCGCTCTTGCCATCGGTGAGCTTGACGCCGATCAATTCGTCGCCTTCATCGAGGGTGAGGGCGATCAACCCTTCTTTGCGCGACGTGTCGTAGTGCTGGAGGGAGGTCTTTTTGACGATGCCGCTGCGGGTCGCCGTGAAGAGGTACTGGTCGGCGGCAAACTCCTTGACAGGGATGACGGCGTTGACCTTTTCGTCGCCGGTGATCGCCAGCAGGTTGACGATGGCCGTCCCCTTGGCCGTCCGCGACGCCTCGGGGATCTCGTGGGTCTTCAATCGGTAGACCTTGCCCCGGTCGGTGAAGAAGAGCAGGGTGTGGTGGGTCGTAGTGACAAAGAGGTGTTCCACAAAGTCGTCCTCTTTGGTCCCCATCCCGGTGACCCCCCGGCCGCCCCGGCGCTGGGCCTTGTATGTATTGACCGGCAAGCGCTTGATGTAGCCGTTGTGGGTGATGGTGATGACGGCGTCTTCTTCGGCAATCAGGTCTTCCACGTCGATGTCAGCGCCACCGCCGGTGATCTCGGTGCGGCGAGGATCGGCGAATTTTTCTTTGATGTCGGTGATCTCTTTTTTGATGATGTCCAGGACCATCTTCTCCGAATTGAGGACAGCGCGATAATAGGCGATGCTCGATAGCAACTCCTGGTACTCTTTCTCGATTTTTTCCCGCTCCAAGCCGGCCAGGCGCTTGAGGCGCATGTCCAGGATGGCCTGGGCCTGCTTTTCGCTGAGTCTGAATTCCTCCATCAGGGTGGGACGGGCTTCATCCTCGTCCTGGGAGGTGCGGATGATCTCAATGATGCGGTCGATGTTGTCGATGGCGATGCGCAAGCCTTCGAGGATGTGGGCGCGGGCCTCGGTCTTCTCCAGTTCGTAGCGGGTCCGGCGGACGATGACGTCTTTCTGGTGCTCCAGGTAGTAGTGGAGCATGTCCCTTAGGTTGAGCACTTTGGGCACGCCGTCGACGAGGGCCAGCATGATGACGCCGAAGGTGTCCTGCATCTGGGTATACTTGAAGAGCTGGTTGAGGATGATCTGGGGGTTGACGTCGCGACGCAGTTCAATCACGATCTGCATGCCCCGCCGGTCCGATTCGTCGCGTAAGTCGGTGATGCCATCGACCCGCTTGTCCCGGACCAGTTCGGCGATGCGCTCCAGGAGTTTCGATTTATTCACCTGGTAGGGGATCTCATGGACGAGGATGCGCATCTTGTTGCCGTTCATCTTTTCGATGCGAGCCTTGGCGCGCATGATGATGGAGCCGCGGCCCGTCGTGTAGGCCTGGCGGATGCCGTCGCGTCCCATAATCAGGGCGCCGGTGGGGAAGTCGGGCCCTTTGACGACCTGCATCAGATCTTCCACGGTCGTCATCGGGTTTTCAATCATCATGATGACGGCATCGATGATTTCCGTCAGGTTGTGGGGCGGGATGTTGGTAGCCATGCCGACGGCGATGCCAGAAGAGCCGTTTAAGAGCAGGTTCGGCACCCGCGACGGCAGGACGATCGGCTCCTCCCGCTTGTCATCATAGCTGGGTTTGAAATCGACAGTGTTCTTGTCGATGTCGGCCAGGATGTGGCTCGTGATCTTGGCCATGCGCAATTCCGTGTACCGCATGGCCGCCGCCGGGTCGCCGTCGATGGAGCCAAAGTTGCCATGACCATCGACCAGCATGTAGCGTGTGGAAAAATCCTGGGCCAAACGGACGGTGGCGTCGTAGATGGCCGAGTCGCCGTGGGGGTGGTAACGGCCCATGACATCGCCGACGAGACCGGCCGACTTGCTGTAGGGCTTGTCCGGCGTTCGGCCCGTTTCGTAGAGGGTATAGAGAATCCGGCGGTGAACGGGCTTCAGCCCGTCCCGCACATCGGGCAGCGCCCGGGAAACGATGACGCTCATCGAGTAATCGAGGAAGGATTTTTTCATCTCATCTTCGAGTTTGATGGGGACGACTTTTCCGACCATATCCGACATCGGAGTGTTCACCTCATGTCATATTCCGTACCAAGTCCGCTTATACGGTGTTTATCTTTACTATTATAACCAATCTTGCCGCCTCTTTCAAAGGTTGCCTGCAACACCGGACTTTTGATGGAGGTCAGTCCTTTTAAATTTTTTTACGTTGCCGGAAGGAATTATTGGGACGGGGGCGAATATAGTTTTTCTGAATTTACTGATAATTCATAAAATTATGAAAAGGGGGTTGGCCATTTTCTCTATACACACAGCTTGACCCGCAAAAACAAAAAAACAGTCTGGAAAGGAAGGTCGCGTCAATGATTTCGTTGAGCAATCGCCCTGTCGCCCGCATGATCGGCGGAATGTCCATCCTGTCCCTTTTGACGGCAACGATGCTTGCTGGTTGCGGTGGGGGGAGTAGCCCAACGGCGAAAACCGGTGGCGGTTCGGCCGGCAGTAGTTCCGGCAATGTGATCAAGATCGGCGCCCTCGTCGACAAGTCGGGGAAAGGCGCCGACTGGGGAAAGAAGAATGAGATCGCCGCCAAAATCGCTGTCGACGAGATCAACGCGGCCGGTGGCATCAACGGCGCCAAGATCGAACTGGTCGTCAAAGACACTGGCGGGAAAAACGAGGAAGCGGTCAACCTGACGCGCACCCTCGCCGATGAAGGCGTGGCCGCCATCGTGGGACCCTTTTTCAGCGGCGAATGCGAGGTGGCCTTTCCCCAGGCCAATAAACTGAGTGTCCCCATCATCTCCCCCTCCTCGGCAAAAGCCGGCGTCTCCGAGAAGAACCGCCCCTGGGCTTTCCGCAACAGCATGACCGACGACAAATTGCTCCATGACGCCACGCCCCGCTTTGTCAAAGCCTATAACGTCAAGACGGTGGCCGTGATCCATGACGAGAAGGACGCCTGGTCCAAGGCAGTCGGCACGACCGATCTCCCCCGGGAGTTCAAGGCTGCTGGCGTGAACATCGTCAACGAGGGCAACTACCTGACCTACAAGACCGGTGAGACCAATTTCGCCGCCATCGTCACCCAGATCAAGACGATGAATCCCGACGCCATCGCCTTCGGCGGTCTCTACAATGAAGCAGCCAGCTTCGCCAAGGAGATGGAGCGCCAGGGCCTTAAAAAACCGCTCCTTGGCGGCGTGGGCATGTATTCGGCGGCGCTGATCCAGCAAGGCGGCAAGGCTGTCGAGGACTTTGTCGCCACCTCCTGTTTTAACGTCTATACCGATAATCCTCGGGTGAAGTCTTTCGTCGATAAGTTCAAGCCGGAGGCCGCCAAAATCACCCCTGCCGATGACCTGCCCGGCAGCTTTGAAGCCCAGTTCTATGAGACTTTCACCATGATCAGCGATGTCCTCAAAAAAGCGAACAAAAACGGCAGCACCCCTGTAGCCGATCTGCGCAACGCCATCAAAGATGGCCTGGCCAGCCTGAAAGACTTTGACGGCCTTACCGGCAAAACCAGCATCGACGACAAAGGCGACGGGATCAAGGCCAGCTACCCCATGGTCGTCAAAAACGGCAAATATGAAGTGTTGAAGTAACCGGAGGTTGACTGTTAGCTGCAAAAGGGGAACGTCGCCACCCGGCAGGGTTCGGCGTTCCCCTTTCCATTTCATGATTTGAAACGGGGGAATAGCGCGTGCTTCTGCTCCAACAGATCGTTAATGGCGTTATGCAGGGCAGCATCTATGCCCTCGTCGCTATCGGTTACTCCCTGGTCTTCGGCCTGTTGAACCTGCTCAACCTGGCCCATGGGGAGTTGTTCATGCTGTCCGGTTTTATCGGGCTCTTCCTGATGACCTACTTTGACCTTCCCTTATGGCTCTCGCTCCCCCTGACGATGCTGTCTGCCGGTGCTATCGGCATCGGTGTTGAGGCGCTTTGTTTTCGCCCCATCAAAAAAGAGTACCACCTGGCGCCCATCGTCAGCACCATCGCTTTCGGCTCGGTGATGGTCAACAGCATGGTCAACCTGGTCGGTTCAGAACCGCAGGTCTTCCCTTCCCACATTGACATCCCTGACATCGCTATCGGCGACCTGCTGATCAGCGGATCTCAAATGCTCAGTTTCGTCATCGCTGCCGCCTTGATGGTCTTCCTTTCCTACATCGTAGAAAAAACGAAACTCGGCCGGGGAATCCGGGCGATGGCAGAAAATGAAAAAGCTGCCCAGATCCTCGGTGTCGATGTGCGCAAGACGGTCATGATCACCTTCTTCATCTCCGCCGCGCTAGCCGGCATTGCCGGCATCTTGGTGGGGCTGCGCTTCGGCAAGCTGAGCCCCTTCATCGGCGCCACCATCGGCCTGAAGGCGCTGGCCGTCATGGTCATCGGCGGTCTTGGCAACATTTACGGCGCCATGCTGGCCGGCATCCTCCTGGGTGTCTTGGAAGCGGCCACTGTTGTCATCCCTGGTCTTTCTCCCTATGTGGATGCCGTCATCTGGGGATTCCTCGTCTTTATCCTGCTCTTTAAGCCGACGGGACTCTTGGGCACACGGGTCCAGACAGAAAGGGTGTGATCGGATGGAAGAATCTGTACTTATCTTTGCCGGCGTCAATGTCATTCTGGCCGTCAGCCTTTATATCACCCTTTCCACCGGTCAGATCTCCCTCGGCCATGGCGCCTTCATGGCCATCGGCGCTTACCTCGCCTCTGTCATGACCGTCAATTTTGGAGTGCACCTCTATATCGCCATGATGGGCGCCGCCATAGCCAGCGGCCTCGTTGGTATTGCCGTCGGTTTCCCTGCTCTGCGGGTGAAAGGCATCTATCTGGCCATCGGCACATTAGGCCTTTGTGAAGTCGTAGAAGTCTTTTTTCACAAGTTTGAATACACCGGCGCGGCTTCCGGTTTCAGCGGCATGAGCGGCACCACCATTCCCCTCGTCTGGGCCGTCGCGGCGCTCTGTATCCTCTTTTGCTGGCAACTCAGCCGTTCCCGCATGGGCTGGGCCTTCAAAGCTATCAAGGAAGACGAAGTGGCTGCCCAGACGATGGGTCTCAACATCACCTACCTGAAGGTGTCCGCTTTCGGCATGAGCGCCGCCATGGCTGGCCTCGGCGGCGCCCTCTATGCCCACTATATCTTTTTCATCGATCCCGCCGCCTTCGGCTACCACACCTCTCTGTTGATCCTCTTCTACGTCATCTTCGGCGGCGCTGAGACCTTTTTGGGCGCTGCGCTGGGCGCTTTAATCCTGACGGTACTCCCCACGTTCATCCGGGAACTGGAAGAATGGCGCTTTACCGTCTACGGCCTGCTGATCATGGCCATGATGGCGATCCGTCCCCAGGGCCTGATCTCTCCGGAGACAATCAATTGGTTAAAAAACGGCTTTTCCCGTTCCGACAACACCAATGGCGCTTCACTGGTCCTGTCCCAAACCGCCTCTGCCTCAGCATCCCATCCTGTGTCTTCCGAAACGTCAAAAACGGTGCCCAACAAACCCGAGGGAGGATGCGGCCATGCTGGTCATTGATGAAGTGCATAAGAGCTTTGGCGGATTGAACGTCATTCACGAAGTTACCTTTCAGGTGCCGGACGGGGTGATCTTCAGCCTCATCGGTCCCAATGGCGCTGGAAAAACAACCATGTTTAACATGATCACCGGCATCTACCCCATCGATCGCGGCCACATCGCCTACCAGGGAACGATGATCAATGAACTGAGCCCCCATGCCATCACCCGCCTGGGCATCGCCCGCACCTTTCAAAACATCCGTCTCTTTCCGCATATGACCGTTTTGGAAAATGTGCGCATCGGCCAAAGCCCCTTGATCGGGACAGGGATACGCAGCCTGCTCCCCGGCTATCAACGTGAACAAGAAAGAGCCTTGCTGACAGAAGCAGAACGGCTGCTCGAACTGCTCCATCTGGAAGACAAAAAGCACCGCTATGCCGCCGAACTCTCCTACGGCGACCAGAGGCGCTTGGAGATCGCCCGGGCGATGGCGACAGGCGCCAAATTGCTGTTACTCGATGAACCAGCAGCAGGTCTAAACCCTGAAGAAAGCCAGGAACTGAACCGGATCATCCTGAAAATCCGCGACGAGGGGCATACCATCCTGCTCATCGAACATGACATGTCTGTCGTCATGGAGATCTCCGACCTGGTCGCCGTGATCAACTTCGGCGAAAAGATCGCTGAAGGGACACCGGCAGAGGTGCAGCAAAACCCCCTTGTCCTCGAAGCCTACCTGGGAAAGGATGACGAATGATGGAGACGATCATCAAGGTGTCAAACCTGTCTGTGTCTTACGGTCCTATCCAGGCGCTGCGAGGAATCGACATAGAAGTCCGCCAGGGGGAAACGGTGACCCTGATCGGCGCCAACGGAGCGGGAAAGACGACGCTGTTGCGGTCCATATCAGGCCTTTTGAAGCCCAAGGAAGGGACGATCACCCTTTTTGGCGAGGATATTGGACGAAAAGCCCCCCATGAGCGGGTGAAGAGGGGGCTGATCCACGTCCCCGAGGGCAGGGCCATCCTGGGGCGCATGTCCATCGAAGACAACCTGCTCATGGGCGCCTACTGTCGGGAAGATGAAAAGGAAATTCATTCCGATCTGGAGAATATCTACAACCTCTTCCCGATTCTCCGAGAGCATGCCCGCTTGCCAGCCCGGACCCTTTCCGGCGGTCAGCAGCAGATGCTGGCCATCGGACGCGGCCTGATGGCCCGGCCGAAGGTGATGATGCTGGACGAACCCTCTCTAGGACTGGCGCCCATCGTCATCGGCGAGATTTTCTCGATCATCCGCTCCCTTCGTGAGCGGGGG
This sequence comes from Heliomicrobium sulfidophilum, assembly GCF_057715735.1. Taxonomy (NCBI): domain Bacteria; kingdom Bacillati; phylum Bacillota; class Clostridia; order Eubacteriales; family Heliobacteriaceae; genus Heliomicrobium; species Heliomicrobium sulfidophilum. The sequence continues at coordinate 1,301,139 of NZ_JBVTZZ010000005.1, read as the reverse complement.
ATCACCGTACTGCTGGTGGAGCAAAATGCCAAACAGGCCCTTAAGGTTGCCGATCGCGGCTATGTGCTGGAGAATGGTCGGATCACCCACGCCGATACAGGCGCCAATCTGCTCCACAGCGAGGAAGTCCTCAAGGCTTACTTGGGTGAACGGAAACACCTGGCTTAAACGGTTCAGGGAAATCCCTTTGCAGCCGGTAAGGGAGGATGAAGGCGCTCCATCAAGGAGGGAGCAGGAACCAGAGAAGGCAAGGGAAAGAGAAAGAAAAAGGCAGAAGGGAGTCTACCGATGGAACTGTGGTCAGCCATTGAAGAAAGAAGAAGCATCCGTAAATATAAGCCGGAAGAGCCTTCTTTAGCGGTGCTGCAAAAGGTCATCGAGGCAGGGCTTTGGGCGCCGTCGAACATGAACGTTCAGCCTTGGCATTTCGTCGTCGTCCGTGGAGAAAAGCGGGCGGAACTGCTGGAGGTGATCCGCCGCTCCGGTCAGGCGATCCTGCCCAAGTTAGAACGGATCTTTGCCGATAAACCCAAGGTGATCAAGTTTACGCTGGACTTTTTTCAAGATCTGGGCAAAGCGCCGATTCTCATCTTCTGCTACGGTCCAGAAGCCTGTGCGCCGCCGTCAGGCGATCTGACCCTGTCAGAACGGCGTGTGGCCAACTTTGAGTACGCCACCAACCTGCAGAGCGTATCGGCGGCGATTCAGAACATGCTGCTTGTTGCCCATGCAGAAGGCCTGGGCACCTGCTGGATGACCGGTCCCCTCCATGTGGCCCAGGAGGTGAATGAACGCCTCGGCATATTTGGCAAGGAACTGGTCGCCGTGATCACCCTCGGTTATCCTGATCAGTCGCCGCCGAAGCCGCCACGCAAACCGGGACGGGTAGAATGGCTCGGTTTTGACGTCCGTGAACCCGAGAAAGCATAAGCTTAAGATCACAGATCAAAGCGGAAGGCTATGCGATGGTTTGCATAGCCTTCCGCTTTCTTTTTGAATTCTTCATCCCGGTAGGATAACCCCTAGAGGCTTCGTTCCAGCAGCTCCACCAGGTCGAGCGTCTGCACCCGTTCTTCCGCCTCCCGGGCTTTGCAGCCGTCTGTCAGCATGGTCAGGCAGTAGGGGCAAGCCGAGCAGATCGCATCCGCCCCTGTTTGCAGGGCTTCGTCAGTGCGGTTTTCATTGATGCGGCTACCCAGGTGTTCTTCCATCCACATGCGTCCGCCACCAGCGCCGCAGCAGAAGGACTTTTCCAGGCTGCGCGGCATCTCCGCCACCTTGATCCCGCCGATGGCGGCAAGGACGTTGCGAGGCGGCGCATAGATCTCATTGTAACGGCCCAAGTAACAGGAGTCATGGAAGGTGACTGTCATATCGACGGGCTTGGCCGGTTTCAGTTTTCCATCCCGAACCAGTTGCTCCAGCAACACCGTATGATGGATCACGTCAAAGTTTCCGCCAAATTGGGGGTATTCATTTTTGATGGTGTTGTAGCAGTGCGGGCAGGCGGTGATGATCTTGCTGACCTTCAACTCTTTCCAGGTCTCCACATTGGTCATGGCCATCTCCTGGTAGAGATACTCGTTGCCCATCCGGCGAGCCGTTTCGCCACAGCACCACTCATCGCCGCCTAAAATGGCGAAGGAAAGGCCAGCCCGTTGCAGCAGTCGGGCGAGGGACAAGGTCACTTTGCGGGCGCGATCGTCAAAAGAGCCGGCACAACCCACATAGAGGAGGTATTCCGCCTCCGGCGCTTCATCCAAGGTGGGCACTTCCAGATCCTCTGCCCATTCGCCACGTCGTCCCTTGGGTAGGCCCCAAGGGTTGCCTTGTTTTTCCATGTTGTTAAAGGTACGTTGCACATCCTCAGGAAAATCGCTCTCCGTCAGGACCATGTAGCGGCGCATCTCCACCAGTTTGGGGATATGCTCATTGCTGACCGGGCAAGCCTCCATACAGCCTCGGCAGGTGGTGCAGCTCCAAAAGAAATCTTCGCTGAAGATCTCACCGGTCACTTTTTTTTCCATAATCGCCTGTTCGTCCTCAGTGAGGACGCCCTCGGCTGCCGCTGCAACCTCTTCAGCGCCTGCCGTTCCTTGCGCAATGCCCTTGGCGGCCGACCTTTGCTTGTGAATCTTGTCCAACAAGGGGCCTTTTTCGTCGATATGATTGCGCAACGTCACATGGAGCCCCTTCGGGTTGAGCGGTTTCCCTGTCTGATAGGCAGGACACTGATCGGTGCATCGGCCGCACTGGACACAGGTGTAGGCGTCAAAAAGCTCTTTCCAAGTAAAGTCCTCCATTTTGACCGCGCCATAGGATTCAACCGACTCGTCTTCAAAGTCGACCTTGCGCAAAGCCCCTTTGGGCTCCAAGGACTTCCAGTAGGCATTCAAGGGCGCAAAAACGAGATGCAGGTGTTTGGATCGGGGAATCAGGACGGCAAAGGCGAACATGGTGATAAAGTGCAGCCACCAGAAGAACCAAAGGGCCTTTTCCGCCTGCTCCGGCCCATAGCCGGCAAAGAGTTTTGACGCCAAAGCGGCCACCGGCGCATAGGCCATCCATTCGACGCCTTCACCTGCCACAAACTGAGCGCCATGCGATAGGGCTTCACTGGTGACGATGATCAGGATAAAGGCCAGGATCAAAAATGCCTCGCCGCTGTTTTCCAATCGTTCCGGCTTAAAGACGGTTCGGCGCAGAAGGCTGCCGATGACACCGACAGCGACGAGCACAAGAAAGAGATCTTTGATCCACAGATAGGCGGGATTGTCTCCCACCCCGGGAAGGGGGTGGGAGAAAAACCCTTCGACTACCATATTGACCACGCCGAGGCCGAGGATGAGAAATCCCCACATGATCAACAGGTGCAGACCACCGGAAATCGGATCGTGCAGCACCTTTTTTTGCCCCAATACATGGGTGAACACCGCATGTAACCGCTCATTGGAACGATCCAAGCGGTCTTCCGCCTTGCCAAACTGGGTGTAGCGATAGCGGCGGCTGATCTCATAGTAGGTGTAACCGCCGACGACTGCGAGGAGGCCGCAAAAAGCCGCTGCGTTGATTCCGTTCATCCTGCCTGCTCCACGTCTCGAAGACGCTTGAACTCCGCTGTCAGCAAGGGAATCACCTCAAAGAGGTCGCCTACGATGCCATAGTCGGCCACTTTGAAGATGTTAGCCTCTGGGTCTTTGTTGATGGCGACGATCACTTTGGATCCGCTCATCCCAGCTAGGTGTTGGATCGCTCCTGAGATGCCGGCAGCGATGTAGAGCGTCGGAGAGACGGTCTTCCCTGTCTGCCCCACCTGGTCTTGATGGGGGCGCCAACCGGCGTCGACGGCGGCACGAGATGCGCCGACGGCAGCGCCCAACACATCGGCCAGTTCTTCAAGAATGCGGAAGTTTTCTCCACTCTTCATCGCCCGCCCGCCCGAGACGATAATGTCGGCTTCTGTCAGTTCAGGACGGCTGGAAACCTGACGGACCACTTCGCGAACAAGGACCCGCAAGTCATCCGAGGTGAGTGATACTTCCGCCTTCTCCACAACAGCCGTGCCCCCTGTCACTTCAGCGACCGGGAAGACATTGGGCCGCACCGTCACCATCAGCGGGTAGGCGACAGGGCTGACTTTTTGAAAAGCCTTGCCGGCATAGATGGGGCGGATGAAGTTCCCTTCTACATAGTCGATGACGTCGCTGATCTGGCCAGCGCCGACGCGCTGGGCCACGCGAGGCGCCAGATCCAAACCAGTGGCTGTGTTGCCGATCAGGACGATTTCCGGTTGTTCCCGCTGGATCCCTTCGGCCAGCACACGGGCGTACTTGGCGGCTGTATAGGTCTTCAAATCGGCCTGTTCGGCCACAATCACCTTGCTTACGCCATAGTTGCCCAGTTCCGCTGCCAAGGCTGAGACGCCATCTCCGATTAAGAAGGCTTCTACATCGCCTAACCGGCGGGCCAGGTTGATCATTTCAAGACTGATTTTTTTCAATTTTTGGTCTTGTATTTCCGGTACGACCCAGACCTTTGCCATGCCCAAGGTTCCTCCCTTATTTTTGATCTTTTTTTCTGCCTTTTGCCCTGCGGAGCGTCGTCAAATCACCTTAGCTTCTTCCCGCAAGGCGCCCACCAGAGCTTGCACAGCCGAAGCGGGATCGTCTTTGTAGATCTTGCCGGCCGCCTTGGCTTGGGGAAGGAAGGTCTCCAGAACCTTCACCTTTGCCGTCGCGCCCGCCGGCAGCAGGCTGCTGGCCGAAACCGTTTTCAGTTCTTTTTTCTTCGCTTGCATGATCCCTTTCATGTTGGGGTAACGAGGATCATTGAGTCCACGCTGGGCGGTAACCAGCGCCGGCAGGGGCGCTTCGATGACCTCGCTGCCGCCGTCGATCTCCCGCCATGCGACCGCTTTGCCGCCTTCGATTTGGAGCTTCGTCACCACATTGAGTTGCGGCAGGTTCAACTGTTCGGCTACGCGGACAGCGACCTGGGCTGAACCGTCATCGATCGCCCGCCAGCCGCCGATCACCAGATCAAAGCCCCCTTCTTGGATGACTTCCGCCAAGGCGATGGCCACGATGCCTTCATCGACAGCAAGGCCTTCCGTATCGACGCGCACTGCCCGATCGGCCCCCATGGCCAGCGCCTTGCGCAGCGCTTCCTGTACCTTTCCATCGCCAGCGGAAATGACGACCACTTCGCCCTGGCCAGCCTTTTCCTTGATCTGCAGGGCTTCTTCCACAGCCAACTCATCATAGGGGTTGATGATGTAGGTGACCCCTTCTGGAACGACAGCTCCATCTTTGACAATAATCCGGTCTTCCGTATCAAAGGTCTGTTTGAGCAAAACGGCAATTTTCACCTTTTTGACCTCCTCTATTTGCCTTGAAAATCAGCTTTGCGTTTTTGCAAGAAGGCGGCCATGCCTTCTTTTTGGTCTGCCGTGGCGAATCCTGCGGCAAACATTTCCGCCTCATAGGCGAGGGCCCGCTTCAGATCCATGTTGCTGCCTTCCCGCAAGGCCGCTTTGGAGGCGATGACGGAGAGGGGGCCAGCGGCGGCGATGCGCCTGGCGATGGCTTTCGCCTCGTCCATCAGCGCTTCGGCGGCGACCACCTTGTTGACCAAGCCAATGCGCAACGCTTCATCGCTGCCGATCATGTCGCCGCTGTACAGCAACTGAGCGGCCATACCGCGGCCGACAAGGCGAGGCAGACGCTGGGTGCCGCCAAAGCCGGCGATGACGCCAAGGGAAACCTCTGGCTGGCCGAAGCGGGCATTGGCAGCGGCGATGCGAAAATCACAGGCCATGGCCAATTCACAGCCGCCTCCCAGTGCATAGCCATTGACCGCTGCGATGACCGGCTGGGGCAGTTCCTCGATCCGGTTGAAGACCTGCTGGCCCAATCGGGAGAAGGCCCTCGCCTCAGCGACGCCATAGGCGCTCATCTCAGCGATATCGGCGCCAGCGACAAAACTTTTCTCTCCAGCGCCTGTGACGATGACGACGGCGATCTCCCGCTTTTCGGCCAGGGCGGCAAAGGCTTGGTCCAATTCCTGCAACACTGCCTTGTTCAGCGCGTTGAGCACTTTGGGTCGGTTGATCGTCACGATGGCGATAGCGCCAGAAGATTCGTAAATCAGGTTCTGAAATTCCATCAGCACCCTCCTTTTTCCGCGTATTTTATCTGCTGATCTTCTTTCAGTAGGCCTTTTGAGTGCCAAAGCATCAGCGAAGCAGGTGCCGGGCGATGACCATCTGTTGGACCTGATTGGTTCCCTCGTATATCTGGGTCACCTTGGCATCGCGCATATACCGTTCCACCGGGTATTCCCGGGTGTAGCCATATCCGCCCAGCAATTGAACACAATCAGAGGTCACCCGCATGGCCGTGTCGGTGGCAAATTTTTTGGCCATCGCTGCTTCTTTGCCATGGGGCTTGCCCATGGTCTTCAGCCAGGCCGCCCGGTAGACGAGCAGGCGGGCAGCATCGACCTCTGTTGCCAAATCGGCGACCATCCATTGGATGCCCTGGTTTGCTGCAATGGGGCGCCCAAACTGTTCACGCTGCTGAATGTAGCGAAGGGCATACTCGAGGGCCCCCTCGGCGATGCCCAGACCTTGGGCGGCAATGGCGATCCGGCCACCGTCAAGGAGTTGCATCGCCACTTTAAAGCCTTGTCCCACATCGCCGAGGACGTTCTCTTTTGGCACCAGAGCGTTATCGAAGTGGAGTTCACAGGTGACCGATCCGTTGAGCCCCATCTTCTCGACAGGTCGTGACACCGTCATGCCCGGCGTATCTCTCTCGACGATCAGGCAGGTGATTCCTTCTGCGCCGCGGCTGGCCGGATCGGTGCGCACGAAGGTGACGAAAAGGCCTGCTTCGCTGGCGTTGGTGATGAAGACTTTGCTGCCGTTCAACCGCCAATATTCGCCTTCATCAGAGGCCATCAAGGTGAGGCTGGCTGCGTCAGAGCCGGCATTCGGCTCTGTCAGCGCATAGGCGCCGATTCTCTCGCCAGCCGCCAGGGGGGCCAGGTACTTTTCCCGCTGGGCTTCGGTGCCGAAGCGGGCGATGCTGGTGCAGGCGAGGCCTGTATGGACGGCCACGACCACCGCTGTCGAGGCGCAGACTTTGGCCAGTTCTTCGATCATTAGCACATAGGACAGGTAATCGCCGCCAGAGCCGCCGTATTCTTCGGGAATGGCCAGGCCCAGCAGCCCCAGTTCACCCATCTTGTCGATCGTTTGTCGAGGAAAGCGGTGTTCCCGATCGACCCCCTCTGCGGCGACAGCCACCTCGTTGCGGGCAAACTTACGTACCATCTCCAAAAACAGTTCTTGTTCCTCATTCAGCGTAAAATCCATAAGGTCGCTCCGTCACCCTTTCTTTCTGACGTGCCGATGTTGCTACAATCGGCAACCGGATCGGCCTCGCGCCGCCTTTTCTGTGATCAGGCGTAACGGTAGAAACCGCGTCCCGATTTGCGTCCGAGCCAACCGGCTTTGACATACTGGCGTAGCAGCGGGCAAGGGCGGTACTTGGGATCGCCATAGCCCTCTTGGAGGACTTCCAAAATGGCCAGCACCGTATCAAGTCCGATCAGGTCGGCCAGCGCCAGGGGGCCCATGGGATGATTCATGCCCAGCTTCATGATCGTGTCAATGTCTTCAGTCGTGGCTACCCCTTCGTAGAGGCACCAGATGGCCTCATTGATCATCACCTGCAGCACCCGGTTGGAGATGAAGCCTGGCACATCACGGCAGGTGGCGGGCGTCTTGCCAAGATGGCGACTCAGCGCCTCGATGGTCTCGTAGGTTTCGTCCGATGTGGCTAAGCCGCGAATGATCTCCACCAGTTTCATCAGCGGCACCGGATTCATGAAGTGCATGCCGATCACCTGTTCTGGACGGCTGGTGACGGCAGCGATCTCGGTGATCGGCAGTGAAGACGTGTTGGAAGCGAGGATGGCATTGGCAGGAGCAAGGCGGTCCAGTTCCCGGAAGATGTTGGCCTTCACGTTCATGTTCTCTACGACCGCTTCGATAACGATTTGACAACCGGCCGCAACAGCCATATCGTCGCAAGGCTGCAAGCGTCCCAGCGTGGCCTCCATCTCTTCGGCAGAAAGCTTACCTTTTTCGACAAACTTGGCTAGGCTTTTTTGGATCCCTTGCAGCCCTCTTTGGACCGCTTCTTTGTTGACGTCATGGAGCATGGTGGTGAAGCCGGATTGGGCAGCCACTTGGGCAATGCCGCTGCCCATCTGTCCGGCGCCAATGACCATAATGGTTTTTATTTCCATTTACTTCATCCTTTCTGAAGTCAGAATCAGTCGACACGCACCATGAGCGCATCCCCTTGAGCAGCGCCGCTGCAGATCGCCGCAATGCCGATGCCGCCGCCTTTCCGGCGCAAGCCGTGAATGAGGGTGGCGATGATGCGGGCGCCGCTGGCGCCGATGGGGTGGCCGAAGGCGACAGCGCCGCCGTTGATATTGACTTTTTCAAGGTCAAAGCCGGCCACTTTCTGGCTGACGAGAACAACGGCGGCAAAGGCCTCATTGACCTCAAAGAGGTCCATCTGGTCCAGGCTTTTTCCCGTCTTGGCCAGCAGACGGTTGATGGCGTGACCCGGCGCGGCGGCAAGCGCTCTCGCTTCGAGGGCCACTTCTGTATGGCCGAGTAAAGAGGCCAGGGGACGAATTCCTAGTGACTCCGCTTTTTCCCGGCTCATCAAGATGAGCGCGCCGGCGCCGTCGTTGACGCTAGGCGCGTTGCCGGCTGTGACCGTCCCCTGGGGATCGAAGATGGGCGCCAATTTCGCCAATCCTTCCCGTGTGGTGGGACGAGGCTGCTCATCCTGGCTGACCACCGTCGGCGCACCTTTTTTCTGGGGTACCGTCACCGGCACGATCTCCTCTGCCATGTAGCCGCTGGCGATCGCGGCCGCCGCCCGTTCTTGGCTGCGCAAGGCCCATTCATCCTGCTCTTCGCGGCTGACGCCATACTCACGGGCCATATCAGCGCCGTGCAGGGCCATATGACGGTTGTAAAAGGGACACCAGAGCCCATCATGGACCATCAAGTCGACAGCCTCGAAGTTGAACATACGCTGTCCCCAACGTACCGCCGGGAGGAAATAGGGCGCTTGGCTCATGCTCTCCATACCGCCGGCGACTGCTGCGTCGATCTCGCCTGCGGCAATCATCCGCGCAGCCAGGGCGACAGAGATCATGCCGCTGGCGCAGACCTTATTGACTGTCAAAGAAGGCGTCTCCCAAGGAATGCCTGCCAAGCGGGCCGCCTGGCGGGATGGGATCTGACCAGCGCCACCTTGGAGCACCTGTCCCATAGTGACATACTCCACTATCTCCGATTCGACACCGCCTTGCCGCAAGGCACCCTGAATGGCAGCAGCACCCAGATCGACGGCTTTCAAGGAAGCCAGGGCGCCGCCGAACTTGCCAAAAGGCGTCCGGACTGCGCTAACAAAGACCACTTCACGCAACAAATCCACCCCTCATTCTCTACGGTCACCGACGAAGGCACCGCGCAGTTACGTAATAGCTACGCAAAAAAAAGCAAAAATCCTGCTTGATTATTCTAAAAAATCTTTTTATTTAGAAAAATTAAATTATTGTAATAATAGTAAATTGATTTTTCGATTGTACTTTGCGTTCTTTTTCTCAATATCGGTTAATTTTCTTTTTATAATTTAAGAATTTTTCTATTATTCGGATTATTCTTGCAGGAAGATGGTTCTTTGTGGAGAAAGGATATTCCTGCCCGAGTTGTAAATCTCCAATCGTCAGACAAAACAGGGGGCTTAGAGCACTCGGGCAACCATTTCGCGCAGGAGGAGGAATCTGCATTGCCCGACTCGTTCAACATGACCAACTACGAACAGACCTTTGCCGAGTTTCAGTGGGAAGTCCCCGAATCGTACAACTTTGCCCGTGATGTCATTGACCGTTGGGCCGTAGACCCGGACCGGCTCGCCCTGTGGTGGGTCGACGACCACGGGAATGAAGACAAGAAAACCTTCCGTGAATTGAGCGATGCTTCGCAACGCCTTTGCAACGTTCTCCGTGATCAAGGAATCGGCAAAGGCGATGTGGTCGTCGTTATCCTTCCACGCCTTGTCGAATGGTGGGTCATCAACATCGCTTGCCTGCGCATGGGCGCTGTGATCAGTCCGGGAACAATGCAATTGACAGCCAAAGATATCCGATTCCGCCTGCAGACGGCAGACGCTCGTTGTATCATCACCACCGACGCCATTGCCGAGCGGGTCGATGAGATTTATGGCGAGTGCCCGACCTTGAAAAGCCGCATTCTCATCGGCGGTGAACGAGCGGGCTGGCTTCGTTATCATGAAGCCACGCAAACGGCATCGGACAGCTTTCCGACAGTTGACACAGCTGCCGATGACAGCGCCATCCTCTACTTCACCTCTGGCACGACAGGCTATCCTAAGATGACCCTCCACACCCATACAAGCTACCCCATCGGCCACACGGTGACGGGCCGCTACTGGCTTGACCTGCGTTCAGAAGACTTGCACTGGAATCTGAGCGATACGGGCTGGGCAAAAGCCGCCTGGAGCAGCTTTTTTGGGCCCTGGATTTGCGGTTCTGCCATTTTTGTCCATCACAGCGACCGTTTCGATCCGAAAAAAACGCTGGAAATTCTCGATCAGTACCCTATCACCACCTTCTGCGGCGCGCCCACTATCTACCGCATGCTGGTGTTGGAAGATCTGAAACAGTATCGCTTCTCCCGCCTACGCCACTGTGTCGGCGCCGGAGAACCGCTCAATCCCGAGGTTATCGACATCTGGAAGGAGGCCACCGGCCTCACCATTCGTGACGGCTACGGCCAGACCGAATCGGTTCTCCTCGTCGGCAGCTTCCCCTGCCTGGAGCCGCGCATCGGTTCCATGGGCAAGCCAACGCCTGGCTTTGACGTGCAGGTCATCGACGATGAGGGCAACATCCTGCCGCCGAACAAAGAAGGCGACATTGCCGTCCGTGTCAAGCCCAAACGTCCCGTAGGGCTTTTCAAAGAATACTGGCGCGATCCGGAAAAGACCGCTTCCGTTTTTCGCGGCGACTGGTACCTCACAGGCGACCGGGCGTACCGCGACGATGATGGCTATTTCTGGTTTGTCGGCCGGGCTGACGACGTGATCCTCTCGGCTGGCTACCGGATCGGTCCTTTTGAGGTGGAGAGCGCCCTCTTAGAGCATGAGGCGGTCGCCGAGTCGGCAGTCGTCTCCAGCCCGGATGAGGTCCGAGGCGAGGTGGTCAAGGCCTTTGTCGTGCTCCGCCCCGGATTCATGCCTTCCGATGAGTTGGCCGATGAGTTGAAGGAGCATGTCAAAAAAGTGACGGCTCCCTACAAGTATCCTCGCCTGATTGAATTCACACCTTCCCTGCCCAAGACCGTCTCCGGCAAGATCCGCCGTGTCGAACTGCGCAACCGCGAATGGCAGGATCACCGCAAGGCCTGATCAAAAACCCCAAAAAGGACATCCCGATAAGAAGACCCCTGAGCAGTGCCACCTCATCTCAAGTGGCGTCTGCCAGGGGTCTTTCGCTTGTTCACATATTCCGCCGGTACTTGCCGCCCACCTCATAGAGGGCTGCCGTGATCTGTCCCAGGCTGGCCACCCGGACTGTTTCCATCATTTCCGCAAAGATATTGCCGCCACTGCGAACGACCTCTTTCAGGCGCGCCAGCGCCTGCGTCGCCGCTGCTTGATGTTTGCTGTGGAATTGGCGCAGGTGATCGATCTGCTGTCTTTTTTCCGCCTCTGTGGCGCGACTCAATTCAATCTCATTGGCCATCTCTGTACTTTGGGGATTGAGGAAGGTATTGACGCCAATGATCGGCAGTTCTCCCGTATGCTTGCGCATCTCGTAAAGCAGCGACTCCTCTTGGATCTTGTTCCGCTGGTACTGCGTTTCCATCGCGCCAAGAACACCACCGCGCTCATTGAGGCGAAGGAACTCGGAGAGGACTGCCTCTTCCACCAGATCGGTCAATTCCTCGATGATAAAGGCGCCTTGTAAAGGATTCTCATTTTTGGCCAGCCCAAACTCTTTGCCGATGATCAACTGGATGGCCATGGCTCGCCGTACAGACGCCTCTGTCGGCGTCGTTACCGCTTCATCATAGGCGTTGGTGTGCAAAGAGTTGCAATTATCATAAATGGCCGACAAGGCCTGCAGTGTTGTCCGTATGTCGTTGAAGTCCATCTCCTGGGCATGGAGAGACCGCCCCGATGTCTGGATGTGATACTTGAGCTTCTGGCTGCGCTCATTGCCATGATACTTTTGTCTCATCACCACCGCCCAGATGCGCCGGGCCACCCGGCCCAGCACCGAATATTCCGGATCAAGGCCATTGCTGAAGAAGAACGACAGGTTGGGGGCGAAATCATCGATCTTCATCCCCCGGCTCAGGTAGTATTCCACATAGGTGAAGCCATTGGCCAGGGTGAAGGCCAACTGGGTGATCGGGTTGGCGCCCGCTTCGGCGATGTGGTAGCCAGAGATGCTGACCGAGTAGTAGTTGCGCACCTTCTCTTGGATGAAATACTCCTGAATGTCGCCCATCATCTTGAGGGCAAAATCGGTGGAGTAGATGCAGGTGTTCTGCCCCTGATCCTCCTTAAGGATATCTGCCTGCACAGTGCCGCGCACCCGCTGCAGCGTCTCTGCCCGGATGCAAGCCCATTCCTCCGGATTCGGCTGGCGTCCCATTCGCTCGGTAAAGGCGTCGATCTGCTGATCGATGGCTGTGTTCAAAAACATGGCCAGCAGGATCGGCGCCGGGCCGTTGATCGTCATGGAAACGGATGTATTGGGCGCACATAGGTCGAAACCAGCGTAGAGGCGCTTCATGTCGTCCAGTGTGCACACATTGACGCCGCTGTTGCCGATCTTGCCGTAGATATCCGGTCGTTCCGCCGGATCCTCGCCATAGAGGGTGACACTGTCAAAAGCCGTGCTCAAGCGCACTGCCGGATCATCTTTGCAGAGATAGTGAAAACGCCGGTTCGTTCGCTCTGGTGTGCCTTCTCCAGCAAACTGGCGCCGCGGATCCTCCCCTTCCCGCTTAAAGGGAAAAACGCCTGCCGTAAAGGGGAACTGGCCCGGCACATTTTCTCTTAGCGCCCAACGCAGGATCTCCCCCCAATCTTCAAAGCGGGGTAGGGCCACCTTCGGGATGGCTGTCCCCGACAGGGTGGTCGTAAAGAGGGAGGTGACGATTTCCCGATCACGCACCTGGGTGACCCATTTTTCCTGGCGGTAGGCGTCACAGAAGCACTCCCAGTTGTCAAGGATCTGCCGGCACTCGGGATGAAGCCTTGCCTGCCAAGTCTGAATCTTTTCATCCAGCGCAGCCAGGGCAGACTCGCAGACGGCGCCATCCCCTTCGGCCGAATCATCCTGTTGTTCTGCCAGCAACTGCCGTGTGCCCTGCAACTGATAGAGCCGTCGGGCCACCTGAACCTGTTCATCCACAAAGGCGCGGTAATCGCGGGCAACATGAACGATCTCGGCCAGGTAATTGACCCGTTCAGCAGGGATGACGCTAGCGGAAGTCCGAACCCTTTTCGCCGAAGCCATCGTTGACGGCGATGCCATCGAAGGGGAAGGGCCTGGCAAAGCGCCTTGCGCCGCCACAGGCAAGGGCCAGCGCCCTGCTGTCTTCTCCTTCACCATCGCCATCAGGCGGTGAAAAAAAACTTGGATGCCCGGGTCGTCAAACTGGCTGGCCACGGTGCCGAAGACAGGCGTCTCGTCATCGGCGATCTCGAAGTTGTTGCGGCTTCGCCGCCATTGTTTGCGAACGGCCCGCAGCGCATCTTCGGCGCCTCGCCGATCATACTTGTTGATGACAACGGCGTCGGCAAAATCGATCATGTCGATCTTCTCCAACTGGGTGGCGGCGCCGAATTCGCTGGTCATCACATAGACGGAAACATCGCAAACATCGATGATCTGATGGTCCCCTTGGCCGATGCCGGAAGTTTCCACGATGACAAGGTCATAGCCAGCCGCCTTGACGACGGCGATGGCATCGTCAATGGCGCGACTCAGTTCGCTCCGCGAATTGCGCGTCGCCAATGAACGCATGAAAACACGGGGATGGTGGATCCCATTCATGCGGATGCGATCGCCCAATAAGGCGCCGCCTGTCTTCCATTTGGACGGGTCGACTGAGAGCAAGGCCAGCCGCTTGTCCTCATAGGCCTCTAAAAAGCAACGCACCATCTCATCGATCAGCGAGCTTTTACCGGCGCCGCCTGTCCCTGTCACCCCGATGATAGGCGTCTTTACGCCCCTTTGGCGCATGCCTTCAAAAAGCGATGACAAGGCAGGTCGGTTCGCCTGCACATTTCTTTCAGCCAAGGTGATCCAACGGGCTACTTGAGGCCAATCGCGTTGCTCCGTCGATAGCCGCTCCATGTCCTCGGGTTCTTCCTCAGCCGGATCAAAATCCGCCTGACGGACCAGGTAGTCGATCATGCCCTGCAAGCCCATCTGCCGCCCATCTTCAGGAGAAAAGATCTTGCAGACGCCATAAGCTTCCAGTTCTCTAATCTCTGCAGGCACAATCACCCCGCCACCGCCGCCGAAGACGCGAATATGGTCGACTCCCCGCTCGCGGAGCATGTCAATGATGTACTTGAAGAACTCCAAATGGCCGCCTTGGTAAGAGGTGACGGCGATGGCCTGGGCATCCTCTTGAATCGCCGCATCGACGATCTCCGCCACAGAACGGTTGTGACCGAGGTGGATCACCTCGACGCCGCTGGCCTGCATCAAACGCCGCATGATATTGATCGACGCGTCATGGCCGTCAAAGAGGCTCGTCGCCGTCACGATGCGCACGGCATGACGCGGCCGGTACGGTTCTGTCATGCTCTTCTCTCCGTCCCCTTCCCTTATTTCAGCAGCGCTGCAGCGATGACGGTGCGCTGAATCTCACTGGTGCCTTCGTAGATCTCGGTGATCTTGGCGTCCCGCATCATCCGCTCGACAGGATACTCCCGTGTATAACCGTATCCGCCATGGATCTGCACCGCTTTGGTCGTCACCGACATGGCCACCTCTGAGGCATAGAGCTTTGCCATCGCAGACTGCTTGCTGTAAGGCAGTCCGGCGTCTTTTAAGTAAGCCGCCTGGTAGACGAGCAGCCGAGCCGCTTCAATGGCGGTAGCCATATCGGCCAGCATCCACTGGAGTCCCTGGTTGGCGCTGATCGGTTTGCCGAACTGTTCCCGTGTCTTGCTGTAGGCAAGGGCCTGATCGAAAGCGCCCTGGGCAATCCCCAGCGCCTGGGCGGCGATGCCGATGCGGCCGCCATCCAAGGTCATCATAGCGATCTTGAACCCCTGTCCTTCTTCGCCCAACCGGTTTTCAGCAGGGATGCGGCAGTTTTCAAAGATCAATTCATAGGTGTAAGAGGCGCGGATCCCCAACTTATGTTCCTTCTTGCCGAAGCTGAAACCTGGCGTTCCTTTTTCCACGATAAAGGCCGTCGTGCCGCGGTGTTTTTTCGCCGGATCTGTAGCGGCAATCACCACATAGATATCGGCCCACTCGCCATTGGTGATGAAGATCTTGGCGCCATCGAGGATGTAGTCGTCCCCATCGCGCCGGGCTGTCGTCTTAAGCGATCCGGCATCCGAACCGGCGCCCGGTTCTGTAAGGCCAAAAGCGCCCACCGACTGGCCCTCCGCCAGAGGGGTCAGGTATTTTTGTTTCTGCTCTTCTGTGCCAAAAGCATTGATCGGCCAGGCACAGAGGGATGTGTGGGCCGAAAGGAGCACGCCGGAAGAAGCGCAGACACGGCTCAATTCCTCAACAGCAATAGCATAACTCAGGTTGTCCATCCCTGCGCCGCCATAGCTGTCCGAAAAGGGGATCCCCGTCAACCCCAATTCGGCCATGCGATCCCATAAAGAGCGGTCATAATCCTCTTTCTCATCCATTTCGGCCGCCTTCGGGGCGATCTCCGACTCGGCAAAATCACGCACCGTCTGGCGCAGCATCTCTTGTTCCTCGGAAAGACGAAAAATCATGTCGAAGCCTCCTCATTCATTTTATGGTCGAAAAGCACCTTTTTTTAGCCTGTTTCTTCAGCTTCACTGTTTTTCATACTGCTGAACGACGCCCTTGCGGCGAAGTTCGGCAATCTCTCTTTCCCCATACCCCAATTCCTGCAGCACCTCTTCGGTATGTTCCCCCAGTGAAGGCGAACCACGGCGGTGTCGGCAAGGCGTATCGGAGAACTTGAAGGGGATTCCCGTCTCGGTGAGGAGCCCTTCTGTAGGATGGGCCGAATGAAAGATCATGCCTCGGCTCCTCACCTGGGGATCGGCGATCAACTGCTCCACGTCCTGAACAGGCGTGCAACAGACATCGAGGCCTTGAAAAAAGGCCGTCCACTCGGCCTGTGTCTTTGTCTGAAAGAGCGCAGTCAATGCCACGATGCCCCTCTGGCAGTCTTCCTCGCTATCGCTCAGCTCGGCCAAATCCTTGCGATCGATGGCGGCACAAAAGCGCTGCCAAAAATGTTCCTCCAAAGCGGCCAATGCCATATAACGGCCATCGGCCGTCTCATAGACGTGATAACGTGGCAACCTTCCGGCGATCGGTTCCTTTCCCCGCTTCGGGAGTTCTCCCGTCGCCCCGAAACGGGTCACATAATGGCCCATCATGGCCACCACTGCATCCAGCATGGCCATGTCCACATACTGTCCCGTGCCGGTCCGGTTACGGTTTTCCAAGGCAGCCAGGATGGAGATGGCTGCCAACATGCCGCTGATCAGATCGGACAGGGGGACAGCCGGTATCGCCGGCGGACCTTCTTTCAGGCCGATCAGGTCCAGCATCCCGCCCAAGGCGAGGTAATTCAGATCATGACCGGCCCGGTTACGATAGGGCCCATCTTGGCCATAGCCGGAGATGGCGCAGTAGATGAGTCTCCCATTCTCCTCTTTCAGCGAAGCATAATCCAGGCCTAAGCGCTCCATGACGCCTGGGCGAAAACCTTCCAGTAGCACATCACTGCCAGCGACCAGCTTTTTCATGATCGCCCGGCCTTCTTCTGTCTTCACATTGACGACCATGCTCCGTTTGTTCCGGTTCAAACTCAGAAAAAAATCGCTCTGTTCCCGGACGGGCGGAAAGAGGGTCCGTAAATAATCGCCTGTATCTGGCGCCTCGATTTTCAGCACCTCAGCCCCAAGGTCTGCCAGTAAGAGTGAGCAAAAAGGACCTGGCGCCAACCGGGACAGATCGAGGATCTTCACCCCATGCAGCGGACCGGCGGGCATCGCCCTTTGGTTGCATTCCGAAATAGAAAACACCCCTCCTTCACAAATCACGTTGTTTTCGATCTGTTTGTTACAAGTTTTTTCCTTACGGGAAGGTTAGGTTTTTTTTCGAGGGGGAAAGGCAAAAATCCTGCTAATGTTTTTAAAAATTCTGAATATTAATAATAGATAAAAATCGGTCGACTTATCCATCGACCGATGCAGTTTCTTTTTTTCTTTTCTCGCTATGGCGATTCTTACGGTGTCCTCTTTGCGTGCGTTTAGATATCCAGATTTCGCACATCTTTCGCATGGGTCTGGATAAACTCCCGCCTCGGCTCGACCCGGTCGCCCATGAGGGTGGTAAAGATCAACTCTGCCTCAGCAGCGTCCTCCAGGGAGACTTGCAGAATAGTCCGGTTCTCTGGATCCATCGTCGTCTCCCAGAGCTGTTCCGGGTTCATCTCGCCGAGACCTTTGTAGCGCTGGATGGTGATGCCGTCGCGGCCTGTCTTCTCCAGGTGGCGGTTGAGCTCATTGTCATGGTAGAAGTAACGCACATCGCGGTTCTTTTTCACCTGGTAGAGGGGCGGTTGGGCGATGTAGACATAGCCGTTTTCGATGAGCGGCTTCATGTGGCGGTAGAAAAAGGTGAGCAGCAGTGTCCGGATGTGACTGCCGTCCACGTCGGCATCGGTCATCAGGCAGATGCGGTGGTAACGCGCCTTGCCCAGATCGAAGTCCTCGCCGATGCCCGTGCCCATGGCGGTGATCAGCGCCCGGATCTCCTCGTTGGAGAGCACCTTGTCGAGTCGGGCCTTCTCCACGTTCAGGATCTTGCCACGCAAAGGCAGGATGGCCTGAAAGCGCCGGTCCCGTCCCTGTTTGGCGCTGCCGCCGGCGGAATCGCCCTCGACAATATAGATTTCGCAAAGGGCAGGGTCCTTGAAGGAGCAGTCGGCCAGTTTGCCCGGAAGAGAGGTCGATTCGAGGGCGGTCTTGCGGCGGGTCATTTCCCGGGCCTTGCGCGCCGCTTCGCGGGCCCGCATGGCGACGATGGACTTCTCGATGATCTTCTTGGCGACGGAGGGGTGTTCCTCCAGGTAGGTGCCGACGCCTTCACTGACACAGGAATCGGTGATGCCCCGCACCTCTGAGTTGCCCAGCTTCGTCTTTGTCTGGCCTTCAAACTGGGGTTCCCGGACCTTGACGGAGATGACAGCGGTGATCCCTTCGCGGATGTCCTCGCCGGAGAGGTTGTTTTCGTTGTCTTTGAGTTGGTTCAGGCGACGGGCGTACTCGTTCATCACCCGGGTGAGGGCTGTCTTGAAGCCGGTCTCATGGGTGCCGCCCTCTTGGGTGTTGATATTGTTGGCGTAGGAAAAAACGTTCTCCGCATAGCCGTCGTTGTACTGCAAGGCCACTTCCACATGAACGCCATCTTTTTCCGTCTGGAAGTAGATGACCTCGTTGTGGACGGCGTCCTTGTTGCGGTTGAGGAATTTGACGAAATCGATGATGCCGCCGCTGTGGGCGAAGACGCTCTCCTGGCCGGAACGCTTATCGGCCAGGGTGATTTTCACGCCCCGGTTGAGGAAAGAGAGCTCCCGCAGGCGGTGGGAGAGGGTGTCGTAGCTGTATTCCAGTTCCTCAAAAATCTGCGGATCGGGCTTGAAATAGATGGTGGTGCCCGTCTCCTTCGACTGGCCGACGACGCGAAGATCAGACGTTGCAACGCCTCGTTCATAGTGTTGCTCATGGATCTTGCCGTTTCGGCGAACCGTCACCCGCAGCTTTTCTGACAAAGCGTTGACGACGGAGAGACCAACGCCGTGCAGGCCGCCGGAGACCTTATAGCCTTCGCCGCCAAATTTGCCGCCGGCGTGAAGCACCGTCAAGGCCACCTCGACGGCCGGTTTACCCATTTTGGGGTGAATGTCGACGGGGATGCCGCGGCCGTTGTCGCTGACCTCGACGCTGTTGTCCTCATGGATGATCACGTCGATGGTGTCGCAGTAGCCGGCCAGGGCCTCGTCGATCGAGTTGTCGACGATCTCATAGACCAGGTGATGCAGGCCTCGGGCACTGGTCGAACCGATGTACATCCCCGGTCGACGGCGAACGGCCTCCAGACCTTCGAGCACTTGTATCTGACTGGCGTCATAATTCGACGCACCACTGACCGTCCAGGTATCCTGTTCAGCCACCCGAAAAACCTCCATTCAGGAAATCCACCATTTCCGGGGGCTTATTTCCCCGTATTAGTGCTTCCATAAAGAACATTTTACCATATTCTATCGAATCGCACAAACCGGTTATCGCTGGTTCTCTTCCCAGGCTTTGAGCATCGCCTTAATATTGTTGCCCCGTTTCATCAAGGTCGTCGATGAGATGGGCGACAGGTAGATGTACTTGGTCGTGACGATGAAGGACTTTTCCTTCCCCTCTTCGGCGATGCGCTTGACGAAGCCCTCGTCGTGGACGGTGCTCAAAAACTCCTTCGTCGTCGCCGCCTGGCTGGACGACTCCAGATCGATGATGGCTACGATCTCCTCTTTGGGGACGATGACCTCCCCGCCAAGATGCAGGAACATGGACGCCCTCCTATTCATCGCTTCGTGAAAGCTGTCCCGCCTGAATGCGGTAGATGCCGGCCCGGCCCAACTGCTCCGGCGAAAAGGCGTGCAGATGGGTGGTGGTGATAAATACCTGGATATGTTTGCTCTCCAATTCGGTCAGCAACTGTTGCCGCCGGTCAGGATCGAGCTCGCTCATCACATCGTCAAGCAGAACCAGGGGATAGTCGCCCTTGATCTGGTGAATAAAGGCAATCTCCGCCAGTTTCAAGGACAGGGCGATCGATCGCTGCTGTCCCTGGGAGCCGTAGGTCCGGGCGTCGCGCCCGTTGAGGAAGAGTTGCAGATCGTCCCGGTGCGGCCCTGTCAGTGTCGCCTGCCGGGCGATTTCCTCGGCACGCCGTTCCCGCAAGGCGGCGCGGTAGGTCTCCAGCCACCGGGAACGGTCTTCTGACAAGGGAAAAGAGGAACGGTAGGTCAGCTCCAGTTGTTCCTTGTCGCGGCTGAGGCCGCGGTAGATCTGCCGGGCATAAGGGGCGATGCGGGCCAAGCCGTCGAGACGGCGGGCCAAAGTCTCCACGGCCAGGGGCGCCAACTGGTCATCCCACAATTCCAACTCGGCGGCTGTTGCCGTCCCCTCTCGGAGGCGCCGCAACAGGTTGTTGCGCTGCGTGACCACCCGGGCATAGCGGGACAGGAAGTCGCCATAGGCGGGCGATGCCTGGGATAATTCGCGATCCAGAAAACGCCGACGCTGGGCAGGGGAGCCCTTGACCAACGACAGGTCTTCCGGCGAAAAGACGACCGTATTCAGTGTTTCCGACAGATCGGCGATTCGGCGCAGCTTCCGGCCGTTGACTTTGGCCAGTTTTCGCCGTTCACCGCCAAAGGCGAGTTCCAGGACGACCGGCTGGTCATCAATCCGGCCGACCGCCTTGATCCGGTAGTATTCTTCCTGCCATTGGACCATCTCTGCGTCGCGGGCGTCACGATGGGACCCGCCGCCGCTCAAGAGGGCGATCGACTCAAGGAGGTTGGTTTTACCCTGACCATTGGCACCGACGAAGATGTTCACGCCAGGCGTAAAGTCAATTTGCAGCCCCCGGTAATTACGAAAATGGGCCAACTCGATCGCTTGGATTTCCATGCGTCACGCCCTGATTCATATCAAACTTCAAAGATTCAGTTCAGTCCTCACGATATCCACCCAAGACAGCGATGAAATAACTGAATACATTGCATATATCTTACAGGGAGATTATATGGTCCGGACAGGCACGATCAGGTAGAGGTAACGATCATCGCCGACCGGCCGCAAGAGGCCAGGCGCCAGCGTCCCCAAAAGGTCGAGCCGAACCTGGTCCGTGTCGATCACCTTGAGCACATCCTGAAGGTAGCGGAAGTTGAAGGCGATGGGAATCGGATCGCCGTTACTATCCACAAAGACCTCTTCATAGATATGACCCACCTCGGGCGAGTTGGACCGGATCGTCAACAGGGATCCCTCAGCTGACAATTTGATGATGTTCGAACCCTCTTTGCCGATGGAGGCCAGGGAGGCCCGGTCCACCGCTTCAGCGAGGGCTTTGACGGGGATCGTCAGACGGGTTTTATGCTCCCGCGGGATCACCTGCTGATATTTGGGGTACTGACCCTCGATGATGCGCAAAATGACGCGCAGGCGTTCTGTCTCCAAGAGCGCCTGGGAGCGGGTGAGGGTGATCTGCAAGGGCCCTTCCTCATCGGGCAGCAGGCGGGCTACATCGGAGAGGGTCTTGCCGTGGAGGATCACCTGGCGCGGCTGACTGATGCTCATATCCACAGCTTGTCCAGAGAGCATGGCCAGGCGGTGGGTGTCGGTGGCCACCCAGCGGATCTCCTCCGGCTGGATGTCCCAGAGCACGCCCGTAAACCAGGGTCGCGATTCGTCGCTAGAGGCGGCGAAGGCGACAAGGCGGGTCATCTCTTTGAACTGACCCTGATTGACGGTCACTCGATCGCCGTCGAGGATCGCCGGCAGCAGCGGAAACTCTTGGGGATTCATCGTATTTAAGGTCAATTCCGAGCCATGATAGCGGACTTTCAGGGCTGGATTATCATGATTCACAAAAAAGGTGATCGGGCCTTCCGGCAACCGGCGGGCCATTTCGTTAAAGATGCGCGCGTTGACGACAGTGCTGCCGGTCCGGATCGTGCGAACGGGGATGGTGTATTCGATGCCCAATTCCGAATCAGTCGCGACAAGACGCAACGCCTCATCATGGGCCTCCAAGTAAATGCCGCTCAAGACTGGCGTCGTCGCTTTGGAAGAAACAGCGCGCGAGACCGCGTTGACCGCTTCCAGCAGTTCCGCTCGGGAACAGGAAAACTCCATGGCTGTGGAAACCTCCTTAGGTTGGCGCCTTTTTACCCTTTTTATATACCGTAGTCTTAGTAATCAGGCGGGATATGTGGAAAAGTGGCTGATCACCACGGTTTTGCTCAAAACAGGGTGTGGATAACTCTGGGGATAAGTGGGTAAGTCAGGGGATAACTTTTAAGCTCGCTGGATTTTTTCTTTTAAAAGTTGAATCGTCATTTCCAGTTGAGGATCTTTTTCAATATCTTTGGAAATTTTTTCATGGGCATGAATGACGGTGGTGTGGTCCCGGCCGCCAAACTCCTCGCCAATCTTCGGGAGGGACACGTCGATCATCTCCCGGGAGAGGTACATGGCGATCTGCCGCGGGAAGGCCACATCGCGGGTGCGCTTTTTGGCTTTGAAATCTTCCACCTTCATGTTGTAGTGCTCAGCCACGATCTCCTGGATGAGGGCGATGGTGATCACCTTTGTCCGGTGGGAGGGGATGATGCTTTTTAAGGCTTCTTCGGCCACATCAGTCGTGAGGGATTTGCCGCTTAAGCTGGCGAAGGCGATGACCCGGTTTAGCGCGCCCTCCAACTCGCGAATGTTGGACTGAATGATGTTGGCGATGAAGACCATCACCTCGTTGGGCACATCCAGGTTCTCCAGGATCGCCTTTTTGCGCAGGATGGCGATCCGCGTCTCCAGGTCGGGCGGGTTGATGTCGGTGATCAGACCCCATTCGAAACGGCTGCGCAGGCGGTCTTCCAGGGTGGGGATTTCCTTCGGCGGCCGGTCGGAGGAGATGATGATCTGCTTGCTCGACTCATGGAGGGCGTTGAAGGTGTGGAAAAACTCTTCTTGTGTCCGTTCTTTGCCGGCCAGAAACTGAATATCATCGATCAACAGCACGTCGATGTTGCGGTAGCGGTTGCGAAAGTCCACCGTCTTGTCGTCGCGGATGGCGTTGATCAGCTCATTGGTGAATTTTTCGGATGAGACGTAGACAACCCGCGACTGGGGCCGCTGGTCAATGACGAAGTGGCCGATGGCCTGCATCAGGTGGGTTTTCCCCAAGCCGACGCCGCCATAGACGAAAAGCGGGTTGTAGGCTTTGGCCGGCGCCTCGGCGACGGCTAAAGCGGCCGCATGGGCGAAGCGGTTCGAGTTGCCCACCACAAAGGTGTCAAAGGTGTATTTCGGATTTAGAAGGGGCGGGCTGCTCTCTTCGACCGCCGTCGGGCGGCGGGACGGCTCCGAACGGCGCGAATCGGCGCCAGGTGTAAAAAAGCGGACTTCCACCGATTCGCCGAGGACGACGGAGAGGGCGTTTTTCACGAGGGTGGCATACCGGTTTTCCAGCCAGTCGCGGGCCAGATCGTTGGGAACGCCGATATGGGCCTCGCCGTTCTGCATCGTCACCAGTTGGGTATTTTTTAACCAAGTGTCAAAACTGGCCGGTTTCAGTTCTTGCTTTAATATCTCCAATGATTGTTGCCATAGACCGGCAAACTGTGAAGTCATCACAGGCTACCCCCAGTTTGAACATTTTCACAATCGAGGATACGGTTATCCCCGACTTTCGACCGGATATTCACGCATTGTGGATGAACCACTATATATGTAGAAACGCGAGCACCGCCCGCGATTGTCCACAGGTTCGCCAGATGTGGACGAGTTTTTCTGGGGAAAAAGCGGCGCAGAGCGAAAAAAAGCCTTCGCCGCCGTCGAAGGTGTTGATGAAAAGCCGCTTGTTGCACAAATTATCCACAATCTGTGGATCACTCTTGGGATAAAAGTCAAACTTTCCGAGTTATCCACCTGTGGATAATATTCATCCACAATTGTAACCTGCGTCGAAGTTATCCACAAGGGGATAACCGGAAAAAATGACCCCAGTCCCGAGTAAGTTCTTTTTCTTGACTTTCCTTGCGATGGTCCCTATAATTGTAGTTGTTTGTTCTCGCGAGCCGCCAGGATACGTGGCTTTTGACTTCGCGGATAGATTCAGCAAATCTTGGCAACTATAAGGAGGTGTAGTACATGAAGCGCACCTATCAGCCGAAAAATCGGAAACATAAACGCGTTCACGGTTTCTTGAGCCGGATGAGCACGCCGAACGGACGCAATGTCCTGAAGCGGCGTCGTGCAAAAGGAAGGAAAAAACTCAGTGCTTAAGGCCGCTTCGGGGGCCTTCTTTTGTTTTCCGGGGGGTGAACGCTGATGCTGGCGCGACACTACCGCTTGCGTCGCAATGAGGATTTTCAAAAGGTTTATAAGCGAGGAAAATCCTACGGCGGCCAGTATGTGGTGTTGTACCGGTTTCAGCCTCGCCTCCCGGAAGCTCCTTCCCGTCGGCGCTTTGGTTTTTCCGTATCGAGCAAGGTGGGCAAGGCAAATGTGCGCAACCGGGTGAAACGAATGCTGCGGGAGATCTGCCGCCGTCATGGCCTGCGGTCCGATGACGGCAGTGACATAATTTTGATTGCCCGGTCAAAAATAAAAGGAATTCCTTTTCGTCTAGTCGAACAAGATGTAATCAAACTCTTCAAACGGGCCAAACTGAGGCCGGGGGGATGATATGCGGATTGTGGATGTCTTCATCGTCCCGATTCGGTGGTATCGCCTCTACCTTTCACCGCTTAGGGGACCCACCTGCCGGTTTGCGCCCACCTGCTCCGAGTACGCCATTCTGGCACTGGAGAAGTATGGGGCGATCCGAGGGCTATGGAAAGCCGTCGGACGGTTGTTGCGCTGTCATCCTTTTCACCCCGGGGGATATGATCCCCCCTGATCGCCATTAGTCGGTACATAAGTAAGGAGGAGTGCTTGCCTTGTGGCAAATGCTAGTTGACGCATTTTCCTCGATGATCAACTTTTTCTACACCATCACTCAACAGATCGGTCTACCGAGTTACGGCCTGGCGATCATCCTGATTACGATCGTGATTAAAATGCTCCTGTATCCGCTGTCTGCCAAACAGATGAAGTCGATGAAGGCCATGGCGGAATTGGCGCCGAAACAGAAGGCGCTCCAGGAGAAATATAAAAAAGATCCCCAAAAAGCCCAGGAAGCGATGATGCAGCTCTATAAGGATCATGGTGTCAATCCGTTGAGTGGTTGCCTTCCCTTGTTGATTCAGTTTCCGATCCTGATCGCTTTTTACAACGGCTTGATGGCTTTTCCTTATCTGAACGAGGCGCATGCCACGTTTCTTTGGGTATCCAACCTGTCGATGCCGGATCCCTATGTTCTCCCCTTGTTGGCCGCCGCCACGACCTTTCTTCAGATGAAGGTGACGCCTTCCTCTTCCGGCGGCAACCCGCAAGCCGAACAGACACAGAAAATCATGATGTACTCCATGCCGTTGTTGATCGGTTGGATGGCCCATAGCTTTGCTGCCGGCTTGTCTCTCTACTGGGTGACCTTCAACACGGTCGGTATCCTTCAGCAGCTCTATATGAACCGCAGTCTGAATGTTCGGAAGGAAGGTACCGCGTAATGTCCGAACCGATAGTATTGGAAAAGACCGCGAAAACGGTGGAGGAGGCCCTCCGCGCCGCCCTTACGGAATTGAAACTGGAAGAGAAGGATGTGGAGGTCCTCGTCCTTGAGGAACCATCGAAGGGTTTCTTAGGTCTGATCGGTACCCGTCCCGCCCGCGTCCGGATCACGGTGAAGCCGGATCCGATGCGCGATGCCATCCGTTTTATTCAGGACATCTTTCGTGTCATGGGGATTCAAGCGGAAATCATGCCAGAATGGCGTGATTCCACCCTGTTTATCGGTTTTTCCGGCGACGATCTGGGCATCCTGATCGGTCGCCGCGGCGATACCCTCGATTCGCTGCAGTACTTGGTCAACTTAGCCGTCAACCGCCAGGGCCCGGAACGGGTCCGGATCCTGTTGGATGTGGAGAATTACCGGCAACGGCGGGAAGAGACGCTCGTTCGCCTGGCTAAACGACTTTCGGAAAAAGTGAAACGAACCGGCGTCAAGGTCGTCCTTGAGCCGATGAGCCCGCAGGAGCGACGGATCATCCACACGACTCTGCAAGGCGATCCCCGTGTGGTCACCTATTCCGAAGGGGAAGAGCCCTTCCGAAAAGTGGTGATCGGTCCCAAGATCGACGCCAAGCGGACCCGAACAGAGGGGGTAGGCGCTTCACGCTGGGGGGACAACCGTCGCCCCCGCGCTGTCCGGTCGGATAACCGCGACGGTCGTGAGACACGGGAAAGCGGCGCATTGAACCGAACGGAACATCGTTCCGAGCCTCGCGACCTCCGTGATGTGGCGGAACAACGGGGAGGCAAGCCACGTCCGCGCCTCTACTCGGTCGGTGACGATACCCTGAAGGATTAATTGTCCCGAAGGCATCATTATGATAGTTGTTCCGCAGATGGAATAGCTCTTGCGGGGTATGATTAGGAAAATCACAGGAGAGAATAAAAAAGCGCTTAGGCGCTTTTTTTCCTGTATTGGGAGAGGATGTTTCGATGGTCGGCGACACGATTGCGGCAGTGGCTACCCCGCCGGGTGAAGGCGGGATCGGGATAGTGCGGGTCAGCGGTTCCGGCGCCCGGGATGTGATCAAGGCGGTCTTCCGCCCTCGCTACGGTCGTGGTGTCGACGATTGGGCTACCCATACGCTGCACCTGGGCACGATTGTCCACCCCGATGATCAGCGGAAAATTGATGAAGCCCTGGTCGCTTGGATGGCGGGGCCGCGCACGTTTACAACGGAGGATGTGGCCGAGTTTCACTGTCATGGCGGATCTGTGCCGGTCAGAGAGACTTTGGGTGCTGTCCTCCGGGCGGGCGCTCGTTTAGCTGAACCAGGCGAGTTTTCGCGGCGCGCTTTTCTGGGCGGTCGGCTTGACCTGGCCCAGGCGGAGGCGATCATTGAGGTGATCCGCGCCAAGACCAGCGATGGCCTCGGTGCGGCGCTATCCCAACTGGAAGGGCAGTTGTCTCGACGGATCAGTAAGGTCCGCGATGATATACTGGCCCTTTTGGCGCATCTGGAGGCCATGATCGATTTTCCGGAAGAAGACCTGCCGGAGCTTGGCAACGAGCGGATTCGGAGTGATCTGGCACAGATTCAGAATCAGATCGGCGGCCTGTTGGAACGCTCCCGGACCGGGCGTGTTCTTCGGGAGGGCTGGCGAACGGTCATCGTTGGTCGTCCCAATGTGGGCAAATCAAGTTTGATGAACGCACTGCTCGATGAGCAACGGGCGATCGTCACTGAGATCCCGGGGACAACCCGAGATGCCATTGAGGAGTATATCGATCTGGGGGGGATTCCCCTGCGGATTGTCGATACTGCGGGCATCCGGGAGACAGAAGATGTGGTCGAGCGTATCGGCGTGGAGAAGACGCGCGAGTATCTGGAAAAGTCCGATCTAGCCCTGGTTGTCCTTGACGGATCTGATGCGCTGACCGATGAGGATGAGACATTGTTGTGCTCGCTCGCTGGTCGGCCAGCGGTGGTGCTCGTCAATAAGAACGATTTGCCTCTGCGCCGACTTGATGAGGATCGTTTACGCTCCATTGTGGGGGAGATGCCCGTCCTGTCGGTGTCGGCCAAAGAGGGATGGGGATTGAAGGAACTGTCCGATCTGATCCGTCGCATGGTTTTTGGGGAAGCAGGCGCAAATGACAGCTCCTTTTCTCCTGACGGGGGCCGATTGGCCTTGGTCACGCAGGCGCGACACCGCGAGGCCTTGGAACGATCAGACGCTCATGTGCGACAAGCCTTGGATGCAGTCGATGACGGCGCTAGTCCTGATTTTTTGACGATCGATCTGAAGGCGGCTTGGGAGGCGTTGGGAGAAATCACTGGCGATACGGTGGGCGAAGATATTCTCGATAAAATCTTTTCATCCTTTTGCATTGGCAAGTAAGTTCATTTGTGGTTTTGGTTGACGAATGGTTAGGTTTTCGATGAGTGAGGGTGGAGAGACGATGGAATATTTGGCTGGAAAATATGATGTGATTGTTATCGGCGCGGGTCATGCCGGCTGTGAGGCGGCTCTGGCGTCCGCTCGCATGGGGGTCAAAACCTTGATCCTGACAATCAGTTGGGACAATGTGGCCCTGATGCCCTGCAATCCGGCGATCGGCGGTCCGGCGAAAGGTCATCTCGTGAGGGAGATCGATGCCCTGGGTGGACAGATGGGATTGTCTATCGACGAGACCTGCATTCAGATTCGCTTGTTGAACACAGGTAAGGGGCCGGCTGTCCACGCCTTGCGGGCTCAGGCTGATAAAAAACGTTATCAGCGCGAGATGATCCGTGTTCTTGAACACCAGGAGAACCTCGATGTGCGGCAGGCGATGGTTGAGGCTGTCGTCGTGGAGGAGGGGCGCGTTCGCGGGATTCGTACCGATACGGGCGCTTTCTTTGCCGCGCCGACTGTGGTTATCACGACGGGTACATACCTGCGGGGACGGATCATCATCGGCGACCTCCACTATCCCGGCGGTCCGAATGGCTATTTTCCTTCTGTCGGTTTAGCTGCATCACTTCGTGAACTGGGTGTCCGCCTTGGTCGCTTCAAAACGGGCACGCCGGCTCGGGTTGATGGTCGCACCGTAGACTATCGTCAGATGGTGGAACAGCCAGGCGACCGGGAACCACTGAATTTTTCCTTCCTATCCCCACGGATGGAGCGAAAGCAGATCTCCTGTTGGTTGACCTATACGACGGAAGAAACCCATCAGATCATCCGCGATAATTTGCACCGTTCTCCTCTCTATGCCGGGGTGATTGAAGGCACCGGTCCGCGCTATTGTCCCTCTATTGAGGATAAGGTCGTTCGGTTCGCCGATAAGAAAGGTCATCAAGTTTTTATCGAGCCGGAAGGGGACGGCACCCATGAGATGTATGTCCAAGGGATGTCGACTAGCCTCCCCGAGGATGTCCAGGTGAAGATGCTGCGCTCTCTCGTCGGCATGAAGGATGTAAAGATCATCCGCCCTGGCTATGCCATTGAGTATGATTACGTCGATCCGACACAGTTGAAGCTTTCCTTAGAACACCAGGAGATCGGTGGATTGTTCACCGCCGGGCAGATTAACGGCACCTCCGGTTACGAGGAGGCGGCAGCCCAAGGGTTGATGGCCGGGATCAACGCCGCATGTTTGGTGAAAGGGAAAGATCCCGTCGTCTTGAAGCGGTCGGATGCCTATATCGGGGTGCTCATTGATGATCTGGTGACGAAGGGAACGAATGAGCCCTACCGGATGCTCACATCGCGCGCCGAATACCGCCTGTTGCTGCGCCAGGACAACGCAGATCAGCGGTTAACGGAGATTGGGCGCTCTATCGGCCTTGTCGACGACCGGCGTTATCGCCGTTTTTGCAATAAAATGAAGGGTCTCGAAAATGAAGTATCTCGATGGAAATCTGCCTTTGTGACGCCGGGCAATGAGCAACTGCAGGTGATCCTGGATGAGAAAGAGAGTGCTCCCCTGTCAAAAGGCGTTTCCCTCTATGACCTCTTACGCCGTCCGGAACTGTCGTATGATGATCTGATGCCGTTACTGAACGACGGCGACGAAATTTCGTCGGTCGATCCCGAAATAGCTGAACAGGTAGAGATATCAGCCAAGTTTGAAGGGTATTTGCTCAAACAGCAGGCACAGGTGGAGCGGTTTAATAAGTTGGAGAATAAGCGCCTGCCTGTAGATTTGGATTATCAGCTTGTTCATGGTCTTTCTAATGAGGGGCGGCAAAAGCTGATTGCGAGAAAACCTGTTTCCATTGGGCAGGCGTCTCGGATCTCTGGGGTGAGCCCTGCCGATATTTCCATTTTGTTGGTCTATCTGGAGCAACGGCGCCGTCTCGTGCCGGTTGATGGAGGTGCGAGCGATTGAGTGATGCCAAAGAAACGGTGAAGTATACCCAGTGGGATGCCGAACAAGTTTTTCAGTTTCGCCAACAGGTTCAAAGGGGACTGGAACTGTGGGGGATCAAAACGAGGCCCACTTTGATTGATCGCTATACGGTCTATGCGGAATTGATGTTGGCGACGAACGCCCATTTGAACCTGACAGCCATCACTGATCCTGATGGTGTGGCGGAAAAACATTTCATTGATTCGTTAAGTCCCCTGCTGCTGGATATGCCTGATGGAGATATTTCGGTGATCGATGTGGGCACCGGGGCGGGATTTCCCGGTTTGCCTCTTGCTATGGTTTGTCCGCAATGGCGCGTTGTGCTCCTAGATTCGCTGCAAAAGCGTTGCCGTTTTTTGACGGAGACGTCGCAAAAGCTAGGATTGACGAATGTGCATGTCATCCACGGCCGGGCTGAGGATAGCGCTCGACAATCTCAGTTGAGGGAAAAGCATTCGCTCGTGTTCAGTCGGGCCGTCGCTCGACTACCGGTGCTTTTGGAATTATGTTTGCCTTTTCTCGCAGTGGGGGGAAGGTTTATCGCTCTGAAAGGCCCCGACGGACCGACTGAGGTGGAAGAGGCCAAAACGGCGCTGCGAATGCTAGGTGGGGAATTTGCTGAGGTTACGTCGATCACCCTGCCGATTTCAGGTGACCGGCGCACGCTGATTGTTATTCAAAAGCAGAAGCCCACGCCGAGGGCGTATCCCCGGAAGGCTGGCATACCTAATCGAAAGCCTCTGGTTTAGTATTGTTCCACGTGAAACAAAACCATGGTTACAAGAATTGTTTCACGTGGAACAAACCATGCTTTCGAAAAGTGTTTCACGTGGAACAAAATGATGCCGTTCAGCATGCTGTGCGGGGTCATGCTCTCATCAATATGAGATGTTCCACGTGAAACACGAATAAATGTTCCCTATCTATTTTCCTTTGTAAGGCGTTGAAACGACGCAAATAAGGTGATTCCCTTTGGAGAGGGGGTGAGTGGCTTGTCACCCTCTTTTTTCTTTTCTCACAGGGTTCGATATTTTCGTGTCTGGAACCAGCTTTTATCCTCCTCGTTGTGAAGGACTTGCCGTTTCTGATGTTGAAATGAATAGAGTTGATAAGGCGAATGATAAAGGTGGTGGAACAGTTGGCTCACATTATCGCCATAGCCAATCAGAAGGGTGGCGTTGCCAAAACGACAACAGCGGTCAACCTGAGCGCTTGTTTGGCTGAGTTGGGTAAACAGGTGTTGCTCGTCGATATGGATCCGCAAGGCAATGCCACAAGCGGCGCCGGGATCGATAAATTGCGTGTCCGCCATTGTATCTATGATGTGCTGATTAACGGCGCACCTTCTGAGTCCATATTGACGAAAACCGATTGGGAACGATTTTTTGTTTTGCCGGCAACCATCCAATTGGCTGGAGCAGAAATAGAACTGGTTTCTGCGATCTCTCGTGAAGTGAAATTAAAGCGCGCCCTTGACCCGCTCCGGGATCAATTTGACTATATCATCATCGATTGTCCTCCTTCACTCGGCTTGCTCACACTTAACTCACTTACGGCTGCCGATCAACTGTTGATCCCTATTCAGTGTGAGTACTATGCATTAGAGGGACTTGGGCAACTGATGAGCACGATCAAGCTTGTGCAGAAACACCTTAACAGCGCTCTCTCCATTCTGGGAGTTTTGCTGACTATGTTTGATGCGCGTACAAACTTGGCCATTCAAGTCGTTGATGAAGTCAAAAATCATTTTCACGATAAGGTGTTCAAAACAATCATCCCGAGAAACGTTCGCCTGAGTGAGGCTCCCAGCCATGGTCAGCCGATCATCGTATATGATGCGCGTTCTCGCGGCGCCGAGGTCTATCGGGAGTTAGCGAAGGAAGTGGTAGAGCGTGGTTAAAAAAGGGATGGGAAGAGGCCTCGGTAAAGGGCTGGAAGCGTTAATCCCGGGAATTACTGCTGCAGAGACGGAAAAAGACGTACAGGGCGCGACTGAGATTGAATTAAGCCACATAGTACCGAACCAGGATCAACCGAGAAAGCACTTCGATCTTGCGTCCTTGGATGAACTGGCTCGCTCGATTGCTGAACATGGTGTCATCCAACCCCTTGTCGTTCGGCCATTGGGGAATGATCAATATCAGTTGATCGTGGGAGAACGACGCTGGCGCGCCTGCCGTCAATTGGGGTTAGCCAAGGTCCCAGTCATAATCCGCGACTGGGATGAAAAGACGGTAGCAGAAGTCGCCTTGATCGAAAACATCCAACGGGAGAATCTTAATCCCATCGAGGAAGCCCTCGCCTTCCGGACGTTAATGAATGATCATCAAATGACACAGGAACAGATGGCCAAGCGGGTTGGAAAAAGCCGTTCCTATATTGCCAATTCGCTTCGCCTGCTTGCCCTGCCTACTCCTGTACAAGAAATGGTCTCCTCGGGTCGCCTTTCAGCGGGACATGCTAAGGTGATCGCTGGCATCACAGATGAAAGAGCTCAAGAACAACTGGCTCAGAAAGTG
The DNA here is from genome assembly GCF_057715735.1 of Heliomicrobium sulfidophilum. Classification (NCBI taxonomy): domain Bacteria; kingdom Bacillati; phylum Bacillota; class Clostridia; order Eubacteriales; family Heliobacteriaceae; genus Heliomicrobium; species Heliomicrobium sulfidophilum. The sequence continues at coordinate 1,268,950 of NZ_JBVTZZ010000005.1, read as the reverse complement.
ACTGAAGAGAACTGGTCAGTGCGCAGGATGGAGGAAGAGGTTCGCTTGCGTACTCAAACCCCTGATCAGGGTTTGAATGCGATTCCTCCTCGTGAGGAGAATAATATTCTCGACAAGCCGGGCATGCGGAACACCTCGTCACCCGATGTTGAAAAGCCAAAAGTGAAAACAGTGCCTCTAACTCCGAATCCCGAAATATCCACGATGGAGGAACGTTTGCGTTCCATCCTGCAGACACAGGTTCGCATCCGTTCCAATGGTTCAACCGGTTGTATTGAACTCAGTTTCTTCAGCCCTGACGAACTGCAGCGACTTTGCGATTACTTGTTGGGTAGCGAAGAATCATAAGGTCATTTGTTTGTTTCACGTGAAACAATATGGCTGAGCCAATACGAATGTTCCACGTGAAACATAGCGATCATTTTAGCCGAATGTTCCACGTGAAACATTTTAGGGAATCATTCGAGAGAGGATGAAACTTTCTTGATCTATATGGACAATGCAGCCACCTCCTGGCCAAAGCCAGATTCGGTCTGGGAGGCGGTGTTGCGTGTCGGAAAAGCCATCGGCGCCAATCCAGGACGGGCCGGTCACCAGATGGCCATCGATGCGGGCAGAGCCATCTACAATGCGCGTGTGGCCATTGCCCGTCTGTTTCAATTGACTGACCCGTTGCGGGTCGTTTTTACCTTAAATGCAACGGACGCCCTCAACCTGGCGATCTTCGGTCTGATTCAGCCGGGGGACCATGTGCTGACAACCAAGTTAGAACATAATGCCGTCGTGCGTCCCTTATGGATCCTCCAGGGGCGCGGAGTCGAAGTGACCTACCTCGAAGGGGATGAATTCGGCCGGATCGATCCGGACACGTTGAAACAACACCGGAAGGCCAATACGAAAGCCTTGATCGTGAACCATGCCTCCAATGTGACAGGGGCGCTGCAGGATCTGGAGGCCGTCGCGAAGGCGGCGAAGGCGCTCGATCTGCTCGTCATCGTCGATGCGGCCCAGACAGCCGGCGTATTTCCGATTCACATGGAATCCTGGGGCATTGACCTGCTGGCCTTCCCTGGACACAAGGGTCTATTTGGTCCCCAAGGAACAGGCGGTCTCTGCATCACCCCCGGCGTTGACCTGATGCCACTGCGGTATGGTGGAACGGGAAGCCAAAGCGAGTCAGAGGAACAGCCTCTCCGTCTCCCTGATCGTTTTGAAAGCGGCACGCCGAATACACCAGGGATCGCCGGATTGGCTGCCGGGGTGGAGTACATCCACCAGCTCGGGCGAGAGAAGATTGAAGCCCACGAGACCCGGCTCATCAACCAGTTGATGGAGGGCTTATCTGAATTAAAAGGCGTACAGTTAATCGGTCCGCCTGCCACAGAGAAGCGGGCTGCTGTCCTGTCCTTCACCATCGATGGCATGGAAGCGACAGAAGTTGGATTTTTGCTGGATAAGGCCTTCAATATCGCTGTTCGGACAGGTCTGCACTGCGCACCTGTTGCCCACCGGAAAAGCGGCACCTTTACGACAGGCACAGTGCGCTTGAGTCCAGGGATATTTACAACAGAAGCAGAAATTAAGGAGGTATTGGCTGCAGTCACCCAACTGGTGAATGAAGCAAAAACGATATGATAGGAACAATTGTCAATACGGTAGCTGTCATCGGTGGAGCGATCATCGGCGCTGTATTTCAAAAAGCGATTTCGGAACGATTCAAAGTGACTGTCATGCAAGGAATCAGCCTGTCCGTCTGTCTGATCGGACTTCAAATGGCCTTGCAAACGAAAAATCCACTGATTGTAGTCGCTTCGCTTGTTCTCGGCGGAATCCTCGGCGAAGCGGTGGCTATCGAAGCCAAGCTGGAACGGTTTGGCCAGTGGTTGGAGACGAAGGTGGGTTCCAACCACGGCGATGTGGCAAAGGCGTTCGTCACCGCCAGCCTGATCTACTGTGTCGGCGCGATGGCCATCATGGGATCCCTGCAAGATGGCTTGACCGGCGATTCGTCGGTCCTCTTCGTCAAATCGATGTTAGACGGGATCACCTCCATCATCCTTGCTTCCACCTTGGGCATCGGCGTCGCCCTGTCGTCGTTGCCACTTTTCATCTATCAAGGCGCCATTACCTTGGCTGCGTCCTTCATCCAACCCTTTCTCCAACAAGGGATGATCGCCGAGATGACCGCCGTTGGCGGCCTTTTGATCACGGGAATCGGCACGAACATACTCGGTGTGACCCAACTGAGAGTGGGCAACCTATTGCCAGGGATTCTCTTTGCCATCATCGGAGCAGGACTGTTTCCGTCCGGTTGATGGCCTGGGAGGAACGACATGGACCGAATCACTGATGGCTGGACCCCTCAGGTAATGATCCGGCGAGAAGCATTAATCGCCAATATCGAAGGAATGGCTAAAAAATGCCAGGAAAAGGGTGTAAAACTGCGACCCCACTTCAAAGCGCACAAGTTGCTTCCTATCGCCCGACTGCAACAGGAAAAGGGTGCCGACGGGTTCACCGTAGCGAAACTCTCAGAAGCGCAGGTGCTGGTCGATGGGGGATTAAAGGATATCGTCGTCGCCTTTCCCCTTTGGGGGGAAGACAAGTGGGACGCATTTTTCAAGTTGGCGGAACGGACACCGATGGCGACCATTGTTGATACGGAAGATCTGCTGGACGCTTGGCGCAGCCAGGCGCTTCGCCGGGGACAAGAGGTTGATCTCTATGTGAAAGTGGACAGCGGCTTGCGCCGTGTCGGCTATCCGCCGGGAGATCGGTTAAAGCGATTGATCCGAACGGTCGCGGCCTGCTCTCAGGTACGCTTTCGCGGGCTCTTGACCCATGCCGGTCATGTTTACGGTGCCACATCACCGTCCCAAAGGGAAGCGATCGGCAGGGAAGAGGGCGCTTCGCTGCTGAAGGTGGCGCAAGAGATGCAACGGGAAGGGATTGACATTCCCGAGATCTCCCTCGGTTCTACGCCTTCAGTCGAATTCAACCTGGAAACGCCTGGCGTGACCGAAGTGCGACCCGGCAATTATGTATTTTATGACGCCACCCAAATCCGGCTGGGCGTTGTCACAGCGGAAGCCTGCGCCCTCCATGTGGAGGCGACAGTCGTCTCTCACCCGGAAGCCAACCGGCGGATCATCGACACCGGTGCCAAGGTGCTGGCCCTAGACCAGGGTGCCCACGGAAACACGGCCGATGTCGGCTATGGGATGCTGTCAGTTCCCGGTTGGAAGCTTACCCGCCTCTCCGAGGAGCATGGCGTGCTGGAACGTATAGACGATGACGGGCCTGAACTAACGCTAGGGACAAGGATATCGATCATTCCTAACCACGCCTGCCCGGTCGTCAACCTCGCCGACGAGGTGGCGGTTGTCGACAAAGAGGGCAACATCGAGGAGTATTGGACCGTGAACGCTCGCGGCTGCAGCCGTTAGCACCATTTGTAAGTAGTCGCTGACCGTCGTAACCGAGCGCAGGCGAGTAGAAAGAAGACCCTCCCGGAAAGCAGGGGAGGGTATGATTTTTTACGATTAAGGATGAAATCATCTCTTAGCGTAAGATTTATCGATCTTGGGAATACTTGTGCAAGCATCTCGGCAATCCAAACCTCCCATCCGTCCCATAAATGAACGCCCACACTCGTGAAATGCGGAAAAATGTCGTTCAGGTAGAGGAAATGGGGCGGAAACGTGGAAATTAACAGGACGGACAAAGGAGGGTAATTTGGAAATGCCGGGATTAATCACATGGGCGAATGACAATCTGGCCGGTTTGGTGCTTCTCTGTTTGGGACTGACGATTTCGATGCTTGTAATCGGACTGATCGCTGTGGTAAAAGCACAAAAGATCAGCCGTATGTATCAGACCTTGATGAGAGGCCAAGAGGGACAAAACCTGGAGATGCTGCTTCACGAAAACATGGCTCTATCGAGAGAACTGGTGCAGCGGATCGAAAAGATGGAGCGCTCCATCGCCCAACTGGATGCGATCAGCAAAGAGACCGTGCGCCACATGGGCATCGTCCGCTTCAACGCCTTTGAAAATGTTGGGTCTGATCAAAGTTTTGCCGTTGCCATGCTCAATGACCAGCGAAACGGCGTGGTGATCAGCAGCCTCTATGGGCGGGAACTGTCCCAAGTCTATGCCAAACCGATCCAAGATGGAAAATCGACGTACTTATTGTCCGATGAGGAAGAAGAGGCCATTGCAAAAGCCTTATCAGGAATCGAGAAATAATAATTTCCGACATTTTCCTATACTGTAGCAGGAAAAATTTGCACATCAGCCGAATTATTATAAGAGCAATCATGATGTCAAAAAGCGGGTGAATACCATCCCCAAAGAGGAATCACCGCGTCGTGCCCGTCGACAACCCTATACGATCATCTTGGCTCCTGGTTCCGGTCAAAAAACGTGGAGCATCGATCTATCACCGGAACGGGTCCGGCAGATGCTGATCGGCGGCGCTATCGCCAGTGGTTTTTTGTTCTTCATCCTTCTTCTTTCAGTGTACGCCCTGTTTCAGTTGAGCGAACTGCAGAGGTTAAAGACGATCAACCAGGAGCAGGCGCGTCAAATCGAGGAATTGAAGGACTTTTCACTTACCGTGCAAGATAAGTTGGTCAGAGTTAAAGCGTTGGACAAGCAGATCCGGCAGATGGTTGGCATCGACGGCGGCGATGGCATTGACAGTGTTGAAGGCAGCGAAGGTGACGAGGGCGGCGACGATGAACAAGCGGTTACTCCTTCCAAACTCCCGAACCAAAGTTCCGCCGCCACGGAACTGGGAAAAAGAGACCTGCAAGCGTTTCAGAACGTGCCTTCCCGTTCGGGCAACGCCGCGCCGGAACGAACTGGCATGACCGCCACGGTACGGCAAATCTTTCAAAGCGAAGGGGAGCCCCTGAGCCGCCTGTCCTTCTCCATGCGTCAACTCGATTCGGAACTGGACGATCAAGAAAAACAACTGCAGCAACTCAATAAAGAGGTAAAAGACCGGCTCGACTACCTGGCAGCTGTCCCTTCGACCTATCCGGTCAGAGGAAGCGTCACTTCCCCCTTCGGGAACCGCCGCTCCCCCTTCGGAACCAAGACAGAGTTTCACTCCGGTCTCGATCTAGCTGCCTCCTACGGAACGGCGGTGCGCGCCGCCGCCAAAGGGAAGGTTGTCTTCGCCGGGTGGAAGCCGGGTTTGGGCCGCGTTGTGGAGATCAGCCATGGTCATGGATTTCAGACCGCCTATTGCCACCTCTCTGCCATCAAGGTGAAAGTCAATCAAGAACTGGAGCGGGGTGATGTGCTGGGCAACGTGGGCAACAGCGGGCGCAGCACGGGACCGCATCTGCACTTTATGGTCTACCAGCAGGGTAAATTGCAGGATCCGGAACGCTACCTTTTGCACTGATCAAGCAAAAGGCCAGCTTAGGTTATGTAAAGTCATCAATCCTGTGCGAGGCAGGGCGAAGGAGGCGAATAGCCCATGTTCGGGCGGAAAAAGGAATCAAACCAAACCACCGTTGATCGCATAGATACGGTCATCGGCAAGGAATCCCTGATCAACGGCACATTAAAAGCCACCGGCACGGTCCGCATCGACGGACAGTTCAGTGGCGAAATCGTCGGCAAAGGCGATATTATCATCGGAGAAACCGGTCGTGTCGAAGCCACTGTGGAAGGACGCAATGTGATCATCGCCGGAACGGTGCATGGGAACATTGACGCCGCCGGACGCCTGGAAATCGCCTCCACAGGCAGGCTGTATGGAGACTTGATGGCCACCAGCCTGATCATCGATGAAGGCGCCGTCTTCCATGGCAGTTCCCGGACAGAAACGCGCACGAATCACGCCGCTGATGTCGCTGAGGAGGAAGCCCTGGAGAGCGCGCTGTAATCCAGGGCTTGTGCTTTGAGAGCCGAACGCTGGATCAAGGCCAAAGGGGCTCCACCTGCTGCGCCTCTAGCGCCGGAGCAGAGGAATTGAAAGTCAGCGAAGCCACCGGCTTGCGGCGGGCGGCCCGGTAGTAACCGTACAGCAAGCCGCGGCTGATCTGGTTGGAGAGCTTCATGACCTCCGACAGGCGCGTGTTTTGCAACACCATAAACTCCATAAAGCCGCCGACATTGACAATGCCGGTGATATGCAGATCTCCGATTTCCGGGAGATCTTTTTTTACGCCTGCGCCCGGTCGCAAACCGCCGAGAGAAAGGGTCACCTGACCCACCTGATCGACCCGTCCGAGGGAGGCGTCAATGGCGATGATCAGGGCGCCAGGATGGATGCCTTCAATCGCTTTTTTCTTCTCCACAAGGTTGGTGGCGTGAATGGGATCATCGAGGGTGCCGTAAATATGATAGTAATTCGAAGCCAAGGGCGCCAACTGAGTTCCCACCAACGGACCTAGGCAATCGCCAGTCGAACGGTCGGTGCCGATGCAGAAGACGACGCGCGGGCGACTCAAGGTGGGATCAAGGTAGAGGATGAGTTCAGCCAGGGCATCACCGAGCGTATGGGCGCATTGCCGGCTGTTCGACGAAAAATATTCTTTTTCTCCGGCCAGCAGGCGCTGCCAGTCACGTTGTTCTGCCATGTCCAAACTCCTTTGCGCACTGTTTAGTAACAGCATTCCCTTGATGAGGGAAAATAAACCATTCTACCTATGGAATGGGGGATGACTATGGGCGCTCTATGGCAGGTGCAGGTGGCATCGGTCTATATCGGCGCTGTCCTGGGCGCCGGATTTGCCTCGGGCCAGGAGATCTTTCAGTTCTTCGTCCGCTACGGCCCGGCGGGGCTGCAAGCGGTAGCGTTATCCGGCGTGCTCTTCGGCTTGTTGGGTCCGGCGATCTTTTTCGTCTGCCGGAGCCGCGGGTTCAACTCTTATCATGAACTCCTTGACGGGCTCTTCGGATCCACCATCGGCAGAGTGATGGATGGCGTCATCACCTTTTCCCTCTTCGTCGGGGTGATGGTCATGTTGTCCGGCGCCGGCGCGCTCATGTCTCAGCAGTGGGGATGGCCCTACTGGACCGGCGTGGTCGGCACGACGGCGCTGATCCTGTATTCCCTCTGGTGGGGGATCGACTCGTTGATCTGGGTGAACACCTTTCTGGTTCCCGTAAAATCGATCATCTGCCTCGCCGTCGCCTCGGCCATTGTCATTTGGTCACCGTCCATACAGGAGGCGACACCGGTAGAAACCTTGGCCGTGACGTGCCTGGCCGGGTGGTCCAACCTGCAAGCGACGGGCGCCGAGCCTAACGCCATGCTGCCCGATTCACCGGGCCTAAGCGCCTTTTTGTATGTCTCCTTCAATCTCACCATGTCCCTGGTGGTCCTTGTCGCCCTGGCGCCGCAGGTGCGACAGCGGGGCGGCTATACCGGGGCGGCAGCGGGCGGACTGTTGCTTGGCTTATTTGCCTTTTTGCTGACGACGGCCATGCTGCGCTACGTGCCAGAGATCGCCGCGTACCCTGTGCCCATGCTCTTCTTGGCGGGCGCATTGCACCCCTGGACCGGACAGATTTATGCCTTCCTGCTCTGGCTGGCCATGTTCACCGCCGCCTTGGGGAGCGCCTTCGGCGCCGCCCTTCGTCTGGCAAAAACCGATCAGGGACCGGCTTTTCGCAAGATGCTGATCAAATCGGTGCTCGTCGTCTCTCCCTTTGCCATGCTCCCTTTCGCCGATCTGGTGGCCACCTTGTATCCCTTTTTCGGTTATGTCGGTCTGCCACTCGTGCTGGCTGTGGCTTGGGTGACGCTCAGGGAGTTGCGCCGACGGTTGACCTTGTCGTAGCCATTTTTTACCATGAACCGATGATTTATCCTATGCACGTGCATGAGCGATCGTTTTGTTGATAGAAGGGCGCGCAGAAAATAGAATAATAGTCATGGGAATACGACGGCCTTCTGGCGAAGCGATGGAGGAATAGAAATGGCAACGCCCGGGCAAGTCCATGCCATCATCGGCACGGCTGGCCACATTGATCACGGAAAAACACGTCTGGTGGAAGCCCTGACTGGCGTCGACACGGACCGTCTAAAAGAAGAAAAAATGCGGGGCATCTCGATCGAATTGGGATTTGCTCCTTTACAGCTGCCAGATGGCCGTCAGGTCGGCATCGTCGACGTGCCCGGCCATGAGCGGTTTATTCGGCATATGGTGGCCGGTGTGACCGGGATGGATGTGGCCATCCTCGTCATCGCCGCCGACGAAGGGGTGATGCCGCAGACTAGGGAACACCTGGATGTGATTGAACTGCTCCAGGTTCCCCGGGGCATCACCGTGTTGACGAAGACGGACCTTGTCGATACGGAATGGCTAGAGATGATCTGCGACGATGTCGGCCAGTTTCTGGCCGGAACAAGGCTGGCCCAAGCGCCGCTCCTGCCCGTTTCGGCCGTTACGGGGACGGGGATCACCGAATTAAAAAAAGCGCTCGCTTCCCTGGTGGAGGCGGCGCCCCGCCGGCCTTTCGCCGGTCCAGCCCGTTTGCCCATCGATCGGGTCTTTACGGTGAAGGGATTTGGCGTTGTTGTCACCGGCACGCTGGCATCAGGGATGCTCCGGACCGGCGACAGCCTGCAGCTCTACCCCTCTGAACGTCCGGTCCGGATTCGAGGCATGCAGGTCCATGGCGAGAAGGTGGACACCGCCTGGGCCGGCCAAAGGGTGGCTGTCAATCTGGTTGGCCTTGAGGTCAGCCAGGCGGGGCGCGGCGAGGTCCTTGCCAGCCCAGGCGCACTCCAGTCCAGCTACCGGATCAGCGTCCGCATGCAGGCGCTCTCGCGAGAGGACAAGCCTCTCGTCGATCGGGAACGCATCCGCTTCCACGCCGGCACGAAGGAAACGCTGGGACGGCTATCCCTGCTTGAGGGGGACCGGATCGAACCAGGCGAATCCGCTCTCGCCCAGATCGTCCTGGAAGAGCCGGTCGTCGTCGCCAAAGGCGATCCCTTCGTCATCCGCACCTATTCGCCCGCCCGGACGGTGGGCGGCGGTCAGGTGATCGAAGGGTTGGCGGGAAAGCTGAAAAAAAACCGGCCTGATGTAATCGCCAACCTCGCCGTGCTAGAGCAAGGGAGCCCCGCGGAACGCCTGGCCCAGCGCCTGGCCCAAACCGGCCAGCCGGTGACGGTGGAGGAAGCGGGCAGTCTGCCGGGGTTTGACCGTAACGATATTGCAGCCATCTTGTCGTCTGCGAATGGTGCTCTTCCTGAGGCTGCGCCTGAATCCAAGGCTGCGACTGCTTCTATGGATCCTGCTGTTGCGCCCAGCCTCGTTCGTTTAATCGGCGACGGCGTCGAATACTTTGCCAACGCGAACCAGGTCGCCACCCTCGAAAAGAACCTGCGCCGCGAATTGGATGCCTATCACCGCCGCTACCCGCTGCGCCGGGGGATGCCGAAGGAGGAAGTGAAGAGCCGCCTCGTTCCCGCCTGGGCCGCGAAAGCTTACGGCGCCTTACTCCAGACTTGGGAGAGGTGGGGCGTCCTCATCGTCGACGCCAGGACGGTTGCCCTCGCTGAGCGAAAGGACAAGCCGCCGGCCGAGACGCTCCGCCTGCTGACGGCCGTGGAAGATCGTTTTCTTCAGGCTCGGTTGCAGCCGCCGCTCCCGGCGGAGGCGAGAGATTGGCTGGTCCGCCAGGGAATGAGCGCGGACAACGCGGAAGAGTGCCTAAACTACCTCCTGGACCGGGGACGACTGCAAAAGATCGGCGAAGACCTCCTCTTTCACGTACAAGCCCTCGACGATTTCCGCCGTCTGATCATGGACGCCCTGCAAGGCGGCAAGGAGCTGACCGTCGCCGAGGCACGCGATCTGGCTCAGAGTTCCCGGCGCTATATGGTGCCGCTGCTGGAGTGGCTGGATCGGGAAGGGGTCACGAAGCGCAAGGGCGATAAACGCTCCCTATGCTAAATAAATGGAAAATCCTGTAATATCACAAGGAAATGGGACATACCCTCATTGATAGAAGGAGGGTTGTCCCGTGCTTTTTTTATCGCGCCGGTCGCTCATCACCATCTTTGGACTCCTCTTCCTCATCCCCGGCCTTGTCTATGTCGGTTGGCTCAAAACGATGACCGCCCTGGCCACGGCGAAAACAGGGTCATCGCCGATTGTCCTGGCGGTGGCGGTTGAACTGTCTGGTCCCGTCGGCCCTTGGGGACAGGCAGCCTTCAAAGGGATTCAGATGGCCGTCGATGAGGCGAACCGCCAGGGGGGCATCGAAGGGCATCCTGTCCAGACCATTTCCGCGGATGCCAGCGACGCAACCGGCTTGACGGGCCTTTCTGAGCAGGCGCAAAAAAACGGTGTCGCCGCGGTCATCGGACCGGTGACGCCCTCCAAGGTGGAGGCGCTCGTCAAAGCGGGCTTGCCAGTGCCCCTGATCAGCCTGGCTACAGCCCCTTCAGTGCCCAGCCTGGGTGACAAGGTGCTCCAGGGGAGCTATGACGACCGCCAGCAAGGAGCAGCAGCGGCCCAGTACGCATCGCGCGTCTGGAGCAAACAGGCGGCCCTTGTGGTGGAGGAAAAGAGCGCCTACGCCCAGTACCTTGGCAAGGCCTTCCGGGAGACCTATGAAGCCAAAGGGGGCAAGATCGTCAAAAGCTTGACCTATCAGCGGGGACAGCAGGATTTCAGCGCCCTCTTGAACCAGTTGTCCCAGGCCGCCCCCGAGGTGATCTACCTGCCGGGCTATGCGAAGGAAGGGAAGGCCTTTTTGCAGCAGGCCCGTCAAAAAGGCCTGAAGACGCCGATCATCGGCGGCGACGGCATGGAGTCGGTGGCCAAGGAGATCGCCGGCAAAGAGAATGCTGGCAGAGAAAATGCCGACAAAGAAAAAGAAGCCCGGCAATGGCGTCTCTACTATACAACGCCCAACTTCATTCCGACCGGTGAAGCGGCGGACTTTGTCCAGGCCTACCAGAGCCGCTACGGCGAACTGCCCCAGCCGATGGCGCTCTGGGCCTATGAGGCCACGCAGGGGATCCTGAACTGCTTGCGCGCCCCCGAGGTCCGCGCCAACCCGGATGCGCTGGTCCAGCAGATGGCCGGCGCCGGATGGCCGGTCGCCGGCGGCCGGATGCAGATCAACAAAGACCGCCACGCCTTGCGGCCCATGGCGATCATGGAGACAGAACCGGAATTGCGGCTCGTCGAAGTGATCCCGGCGGGGCAGTGAAGAGACAAGGTCAATGAAGAAAAGGGCTAGAAGGAATTCGTCGAAGAAGACTCTGCGATTGAAAAAGTAAATGTTGATGTTTACCGGAGGGCGCGAACCGGCAAGACTACCTCCTGGATGGAACCATTCCATGAAGGAGGAGAACCGCTTGGCTCGAAGGCCCTTTTCTCCTGCCTTCCGGCTCCTGACCCTTTTCACCCTTCTGTTGGCATGTTGTGGCGGAGTGGCCTTCTATCTACCGCACTTGGAGGCCCGTGAAGCTTCGCCGCTGCCGCTGTTGCGCCTGCACGTGGTCGCCCCTTCAGACGACCCGGCAGACCAGGCGCTCAAACTGAAAGTCCGTGACGAGATCTTGGCCTATGTGGACCCCCTGTTAGCAGATTGCCACTCTATTGAAGAATCGCGAGAACGGGTCGAGGAACACCTGGACGAGATCCGCAGCCGCGCCGAATCGGTCATCGGGCAAGCCGGCTATGACTACTCCGTCCAACCCGCAGTAGGCCGCTTCCATTTCCCGGCGAAGGTGTACGGTCATCTGAAAGCCCCCGCCGGGGAGTATGAGGCCCTCCGGGTGGTCATCGGCAAAGGGGAAGGCGCCAACTGGTGGTGTGTCCTCTATCCGCCCCTTTGCCTGAGCGACCGCACCGGCGCTGTCGCCACAGAGAACACAGCTTCGACTGCACCGGCCTTCACTTCGCTGGAATCGCTCAACACCCAGGTTCAGACAGAAGGAGGAGAACCTGCCGTCGAAGTCCGCTCCAAACTCTGGGATATGGTCACAGGCATAGAAAAACCCTGAAGCGAACAAAATCGCTTCAGGGTTTTCTTTTGACCGTTAATCACACTTTTAATGTGATTCCGTTGGTCATCATGTGAACATTCGATTAATATGTAGACCCACCAAAGCCGTCACCGACACGTTTTCCAACCTTGCACTCGCAAGTGGGCGCCTCGCCGCCAGCGTTTGCCTTCCCGTCTCAGCGGGCTTGACAGCGACTGACATGACCAGCTCCCGTAATGTAAAACTTATCGATTGAAAACATTAATCGGCAACGCACCCAGCAGGTGTCGCCGGAACCGTTCCGGCAAATTGTATTCTACCCAAAAGGGCGACGATTGTCACTAGGATGTCGATGGAAATCTCAATATAATAAAGAATCACCGTGGAGGCGATAGGTTCGATGAATTCCTTTAATGTTGATGGTTGTTTCATTGCTTGCCTTGTTTCCGTCTTTATGATTGAGGTTATCCTCTAGGTTGAAAGGATTGTATTTCTTTTGATTTTGGGTTATGGTTAGGATGGTAAAACTCACTGGACTAGGCATTTTCCAAGGCAAAGAGGGGATATTAGTCAAGGTTGGGTAAACAAGTACAACAAGCAGTTACCCCTTTATTTTCGGGGGTGAATGGGGACTGGTGTCCTCCCTGGGCTTCAAACCCACGTGGCGCGCGGCCAACCCGGGCGCGGTAGGTTCGATTCCTACCCACTCCCGCCAATAAATTGACCTCGTTGTCATGAATGGACGCATGTGACGGAAAGCATAGTTTTGCTCGAAAGGCAAGACCATGCTTTCTTTTTTTGACGCTGCCCTGTGGATTGGAGGTCTTCTTATAGAATCGACAGTGCCGGTTCTATCGTGCTTAGGTGCGCGGTAGTAAAGTCACTCCTAGGGGGCACACTAGCGGGGGAAAGGGGGGCGTCTGGTGGGCAACAGGGGAAAGGTGAGACTAAGACGGTCTTTGGGCAAACATCCCGATGGTCAAACCACCGGTCGAGCGCCTGTACCGGACGCATTCAGCCGCTCCTATGATGACAACCTCCAGACGGTAAAACAAATTCTCGCCAACGATGACTTGATCATCTACCGCCAACTGACCTTTGGCGCGCAAGATGATCATCGCGGCTGTGTCGTCTATGTGGACGGGATGGTGGACAGCGACCTGCTCCATGAGAATGTGCTGGCGCGCTTGCAGGATTTTCGATGGCCCCAGGCGCCGGAGGATGAACTGCTGTCCCTGTTCGTGAAAAGAATCGTCAGCGCCGGCAATGTGACCACCGAGACGAAGGTGAACCCAGCCGTCCAGGCGCTGTTGTATGGCAATGTGCTTCTAATCGTCGACGGCGCAGACGCCGTCATCCTGATCGAGGCCAAGGGGTGGGAGAAGCGCGCCATCAGCGAACCCGAAACCGAACGGGTCGTTAGGGGGCCCCGGGAAGGGTTCATCGAAAACATCGTGACCAATCTGACCATGATTCGCCGCAAAGTGACCAACCCAGACTTGAAGATGGTCTACCGCGAGATCGGAAGGCGCACGAAGACGAAGATCTGCATCGTCTATCTGGAGGGTGTGAGCCGAAAGGAATTCTTGGAAGAACTCCTACGCCGCCTCGATCAGGTGCAACTGGACGGCATCTTGGAGCCGGAGTACATCATCGAGTTGATCCGTGATTCCCCGCTCTCCCCTTTTGAGACAATCGGTACCACCGAACGCCCTGACACGGCGGTGGGAAAACTGCTGGAAGGCAGAATTCTCATCGTCGTCGACGGTTCCCCCTTCGTCATCACCCTTCCCTACCTCTTTTTGGAATACTTTCAGGCGAACAAAGATTACTACGACAATTATTTTTACAGCACCGTCAACCGGTTGCTGCGCTACCTGAGCTTTTTCTTGACGACGAGCACGCCGGCCATATTTGTGGCCTTGGTCAACTTTCACCAGGAGATGATCCCGACCCGGTTGTTGTTCAGCATCTCCGCCGCCAAGGAAGGTGTGCCCTTTCCGACGGTGGTCGAGGCGCTGTTGATGATCACCGCCTTTCAGATCTTGCGGGAGGCGGGGGTCCGGTTGCCCTCGCCGATCGGACAGGCTGTCAGCATCGTCGGGGCCTTAATCCTGGGTGAGGCGGCCGTCACTGCCAAGATCATCAGCGCCCCCATGGTCATTGTCGCGGCGCTGACGGGGATCACGAGCTTTATGGTCCCCGAGATGCCTGGCGTCGCCTTTTTGCTCAGCCTGTTTTTCTTGATCGCTTCATCCATCCTGGGCTTCTTCGGTTACATCTTCGCCGTCATCGCCGTGACCATTCACCTCGCCGGCATGCGCAGTTTCGGCGTCAACTACTTGGCCAGCATCACCTCCATCCGCTTGCAAGATCTGAAAGACACGGCCATTCGCGCGCCCTGGTGGTGGATGACTTACCGCCCGCGGCTTTTGACCGGCAATGACCGGCGTCTGGCCGAGCCGGGGAGACCGAAGCCATGAGATCGTGTCTACGCATCTTTTTTCTCGGCGCTTGTTTTTTATCCATCCTGCCGCTGCCCGGGTGCTGGAACTACCGGGAGATCCGCGATCTGGCCGTCGTTGTCGGCGCCGCTTTCGATAAACAAGATGACCGCGTTCAGTTGACGGTGGAACTGATGAGCACAAAAAGCGGGGAAAAAGACGAAAGCGGCGGCAGTCTGGGGATCCGTCCGCAACGCTATGAAAGCTCGGGAAGGACCCTTTTTGAAGCGGTCAGAAATATGATCGCCATGACAGGGAAAAGACTGTATTGGAGTCATGCCAAGGCATTCATCGTCAGCGAGGAGATGGCGAGAGAGGGCATGGTCCAGATCGTCGACTGGATCAACCGCGACGCCGAGGTTCGTTCGCAGACATGGATGCTTGTCACTCAGGGTGAAAAAGCAAGCGACATATTGAAGACCAAATCAAAACTCTTTGACACGGTGTCCATGCAACTTGACGAGACCTTCCGGAGATATGGCGACTCAGGAAAGCTGTTATCCACCACCGTTGGTGATTTTGTGGAAGACATGGAATCGCCGGGAATCGGGGCGACCGTCCCTTACGTGCAAACAGAGGAGAATGCTGGTGAAAGGATTCCCGAGATCCGGGGAACGGCCTTGTTTCAGGGAGAGCGTCTGGTCGGGTACCTAGACGGTGAAGCGACGCGAAGCCTGCTCTTTATTCGAGACCGGATGCATAAGGGAAGTTTGATTGCCGTCAGTACGGAAAAACCGAAAACACAGGTCAGCCTAGAAATCTACCGGAGTCACACGAAGCGAACATTGTATAGGGAAGGCAGTCGCCCCGTGATTGAACTCGTCGTGGAACCCTTGGCTGATATCGCCGAGATTTCGACGGAAAAAGATGTGATCGACTTAGAAAAAAAAGAAGAGTTGACGGAAAGAGCGAACCAACAACTGGCTGCCCAGCTTCGAAAGACGATCCGTGAGGTTCAGGAAAAATATCAAACCGATGTTTTCGGCTTTGGACAGATGATCTATCATCAACGACCGGATCTTTGGGAAGCGATCGAGCAGATAGGGTGGGAGCATGTCTTCCCGGACCTGGAAGTCCGGACGGTCGTCAACTTCAAGATCAAAGGCAGCGCGCTCTCGTCAGAACCTACAAAAGTCGGTGAGTAAATTGCGTTTGTTTGTCCTGGCCGTCTTCCTCCTCTTGGGGGTGATGGACGGCGTGTACCTCTACCGGTCAAAACGGGGGAAGGAACTGGCTGTCTACCTGGCTTTCCTATTCCCTGGCCTTATGGTGATGGCGCTGATGGGCCTTCAGGAGTCATCGCCCAGCATCGCTGATTATCTGGAATACTGGTTTGGGCTGACACCGCTGGTGGGGTATCAATGACGGGCCGGGGTAATGGCCAGGGGAATGGACAGAGCAGGGGGAAGGGCAAGGAGCGAGTTTCGTACAAGCAAGGCATCTACCTGATCGCCCTATTCATCATCGGCAGCAGCTTGATTTTGCCGATTGGGGCGAAAGCCAAGCAGGATGTGTGGATGGCCGCCTTGCTGGCCCTCTTATTCGCCGCCCCCATGGTCGCCGTCTATGGGCGTATCTTATCGCTCAACCCTGGGATGGACCTCATCGAAATCACTACGCGCCTGTTTGGAAATATCGTCGGCAAGGCGCTCATCCTTGTTTATGCCTTCTACGCCTTTACCCTGTCCGGTCTGGTGCTCATTAATTTTGGAGAATTCATCAATGTGGTGGCGATCCCGGAGACACCAAAGCTAGCCATCATGCTCTTTATCGCCTTGCTTGCCATCTGGGCCGTCAAAGAAGGCATTGAGGTCATTGCGCGCGCCGGGGAAATCTACCTGCCTTGGATTATCATGGCTGCAATGTTTACCTTCTTTTTTCTGTCGCCGCAGTTCGAAGTTCTACGCATGTATCCCATCCTGTATAAAAATTTCGAAAAAATCCTCCAAGCGGCGATTGATCTGTTCAGCTTTCCCTTTGCGGAAATCGTGCTGTTTCTGTTGCTGATGCCGTCTACTAAGCAGTCGCCCGCCATGAGGCAGTATATGGTGGGGCTGCTGTTGGGTTTCTTCGCAGTCATTACCAGCATCACCGCCGTGATGGCCGTCATCGGGCCGGAACGGTACGCATCCTACTACTTTCCCGGTTATCTGGCGGTGCAAGAAATCAGCATCGGCGATTTCTTGCAACGGTTGGAAGTCGTGATCTTTGTGATCAATATTTTTGCCGGCTTTGTTAAAATCTCCCTATGTCTGCTGGCGGCCTGCCGAGGCCTTAGTCATGTCTTTGGGTTCACGGAATACCGGTTTTTGGTGACGCCCATCGGCTTTTTGTCGCTCCTGTTCGCGTCGAACATATACAGCAGCACGAAGCAGATGGCCCGCTGGGCCGACGAGATCTATCCTTACTACGCCTTTCCCTTCCAGGTAATTCTTCCACTCTTGATTTGGATTGTCGCCGAAATCAAGGCGCGCTCAGAGGTTAAGGGAGACGAAGCAAAAACGGGATGAGTGGAACGACTGGCGCGATCCCTTTCCTTTCGTTACAATGAGGATAGTCGGGCAAAATACGTTTTTGGATTAGTGATAGAGGAAATACAGGAAGGGAAATCGGCGGCATGAACAAGCGTTGGGCCAATGGGATCATCGCTGGGGCGATGATTGGCGTCGCAATCGTACTCGTTCCCCTGGTCCTGTCTTTGCAGGGAGAAGCAGTGCTCGGCCTGGATCAGTACGGGTGGAGTTTAATCGAGGGTACCCTTGTCTTCGGCTTGTCGGCACGGGTGGCCTATCTGGAATGGACCAACCGTCGGCAGCGTCAAGCCATCCAGGCGTTGACGCCCTTTCGGGAAGGGCCCATCGACAAACCGGCCGTCAAGTTGTTGCTGGAGGATTTGCAGCAACGCAACGACGACCTTCACGGCCTCAACCTCGATGTGGTCATGGCCAAGCGGGAATTGGCCCACTCGGCCCAAGGGATCAGCGCGGGCTTGGCCGAGCGATTGAACCGCATTTACTGTGCAGGGTAACGTCGGTATCCCGCGGGGTAAATCGGGCTTTTCGCAGGGGAAATGGGAAGTTTCGAGATACGTACCTGGTGGAAAGCCTGTCAACGCCATAGGCAGGGAATTGGGATTTCTGTGAATGTTTTGTCAATGGTTTTTACATGTTGCGCTTTGTTGGGTGAGCCGATAGACTTTGAGTAGGGATTGCCTGTTGAAAAACGTGAGGGACAGTCTGATTGAACCAGGAGTGTGGATATGAGCGAACATCAGGCGGAAGCAACAAACACCATCACCGTCTTTGTCAAACTGTTCGCCACCTTCCGGGTGAACCGCTTTCCTACACGCCATGTGGCGTTTCCCGCCGGATCGGCGGTCCGCGACGCTCTGCGCGCGCTGGCCATTCCGGAGAAAGAAGTGGCCATCTGCATGGTCAATGGTCATTCCAAAGAGATCGATCATGTCCTTTCTGACGGAGATACCCTGTCCCTCTTTCCTCCTGTCGGTGGGGGTTGACATCCGAATCACCGCCTTGCGAATAAAACGCCACAGTATCATGTAACCATGTGCTGTGGCGTTTTGCATCTTGATGCCAACAACAGAAAGGGGAGACGGATCGTGGGAGAAATGCCGGATCAGTTGCGGTTGCGGCAGGTACTCGAAGCCATCAAGGCCCTGTCTGAAGAGGATCAGCAGGTGCTTCGCGACGCCTTAGGGAACATCCGGTCCGAAACACCGGGGATCATCGTTCAGGTGGAGGAACTGGATGAGGAAGACGATCCAGAACTGTGCATGGGCGAGTTGATTCATGCCTTCATCGATCTGAACTTGTCCTTGACGGCGGGAAAGACCAAGTTCGTTACCTCGGTCTTTCACGAGGGCTACAGGCAGGATTCGACCATTCGCCTCCTTTACAACCCGAGGTTCAAGGCGTTCTTGTTTCCGCTCCACTGAAAGGACAAATGAGGCTTCATCTAAAAGACACCATACGAGGAGAGCCTGGCCGAACACGAAGTTTTTCAGGAACAGGCCTTTGATGGATTGAGCAAGAGCGCCTTCGCCGTCCAGTTTTTGTGACCAATGACGGTGATGATATCGTAAACATGCTTTTGTAAAAAAGGGTGATTAGTGACCTTTTCGAAGCTGGCGCGTCGGCTTCGTTTTTTTTACGCAAATCTGAAGTTCGGCACAAACCTTCCTGGGAGATGATCATACGCTATGGTGAGATAGAACTCATGGAAGGTGAGCATATGACCAACAAGCGGCTCTGGTTTCCGCCTGTATCATGGCCGTCCGGCTTCCGGAATGAAAAGCCACGCACCCAGGGCATGACCATGGTCTTTGACAAGGGGATCGGGCTGGTTTCCTTTCATGACCTGCTCGAAATGGCCGCCGATCATATCGATTTTATCAAGCTCGGTTTCGGGTCAGCCGCCCTCTACCGCCCGGAGATTTTAGAACAGAAGGTGAACCTGGCCCGGCGTTACGGCGTGGAGGTCTATGTGGGAGGGACGCTCGGCGAAATCGCCTACTGGCAGGGGGGCTATGACGAGTTGCTGGCCGGACTGAAGGACATCGATATCCGCTGGGTTGAGATTTCCGACGGGACCATCAACATAACCCCCCAGGAACGGCGCGCCCTGATCCGGAAATCGATGGCCATGGGCTTCCGTGTGTTGACGGAGGTCGGCAAAAAAGATCCCTGCAAAAGGCTCCCCTTGCCGGCGATCATCCGCCAAATCGGGGAGGATCTGGCCGAAGGGGCCTCTTATGTCATCGTGGAGGGGCGCGAATCGGGCAAAGGAGTCAACTTCTACGACAACAAGGGCGAGATCAAGGATGACGATCTGGAGACGATGGTGGACGCTGTGGTCAATGTGGATGCGCTGATGTGGGAAGCGCCGCTGAAGGACCAGCAGCAGGCCTTGATTGGGCGCTTCGGCGTCAATGTGAACCTGGGCAATATCCCTGTCAACGAGGTGATCGCCCTCGAGTCGCTGCGGCGCGGCCTGCGCTCTGACACGCTCTCGATCGCCATCGAGGAGCGAGTGCGGCAGGAAGTGAGTGCGGACAGCACGAGCAGTTGATATGCGGAGTGTACGGTGAGCGCCGGGCAAGGGAAGCAAAAGCGGATTGACCAGCACCTTTGGAACGGGACGGGGGAACCGGAGGGGAAGCTGCTTGTATGTCGAGGTGATCGCCACCCATCAGAACGTCACCCGTGACGACTTGGAAGGACGGTATGTTGTGGTCATTGACACCTTGCGGGCCACCTCCACCATCGTCACCGCCCTGGCCAACGGCTGCAAGCAGGTCTTCCCGGTGGCCAACGTCAATGAAGCGAGGGTGCTGTCGTCCAGTTGGGACCCCGACAAGGTGTTGCTGGGGGGAGAAGGGCAGGGGCGACCGCTCCCCGGGGTCTTCCTGGGCAACTCGCCCCGGGAATATACGACGGAGGTGGTGGCCGGAAAGTCGCTCTTTCTGGTCACTACGAACGGCACGGTGGCCCTGCAAAAAGCGCAAAAGGCCGCCCAGGTCCTTGTGGGTTCCCTGCTGAACGGCGAGACGGTGGCCAACCGGATCATCCAGGACGAACCGGATGACTTGGTCATTCTCTGTGCGGGGACGCAAGGCCACTTTGCGCTGGAAGATATCATCACGGCCGGAAAGATCGTCGGCCACATCTGGGAGAGCTGTCCGGCAGTCGTCAATGAACTGGCCATCGCCGCCTTTCAGTTGTTCCAAACGAATCAGCACCAGTTGAGGCCGCTCATGGCCCAGACCGCCCATGGCCGTCGGCTGGCCGAGATGGGTGACGAAGAGGATCTTTTCTACTGCTTACAGGAAGATCGGTTTCCTGTTCTGGCTCATCAGGCGGCAGCCCGCGTCTGCTTGCTACCGCCGCCGGAACGGGCGCAGGCTCAGGAGAACAACGGCAGTCGTGGCAGTTCATGGCATGGAACCCAAGGGAGAGCATAAGATCAGTAGCAGATTACCCGCAGGAGGAGTTGCCCTTGCGTGGCGGGACTGTGCTGCTGATCATCATATTGGCTTTGGGTGTTATCGCCCGTTCCCCCATGACCGTCATGGCCGCCGCTACCATCCTGGTGCTGAGCTATCTGGGCTGGGGCGGTCTGCTGGAATGGATTGAGCAGAACGGCGTGGACATGGGCCTCATCATGCTCACTCTGGCCATGCTGGCGCCTTTCGCCACAGGCAAAGTGGGGATGCGGGAGGTCTTCTTTTCCTTCGCCTCCTTGCCGGGGATCATCGCCCTGGTCGGCGGCGTTCTGGCCACTCACCTGAACAAACAGGGGATTCACCTCTTGTCCGGGGAGCCCCAGATTATTGTGGGCATGATCGTGGGGTCGCTGGTGGGGATTGTGCTCTTCGGCGGCGTCCCTGTGGGGCCCTTGATGGCCGGCGGATTGACGGCGCTCTTTTTGCAGATCTACTGGTGGTTGAGCAAATGACCGGGGGCGGCAACCTGGCCATGCGGGGCGACCAGGCCATGTAGCAGCCAGGCAGCACGGCGGCCGGGCAATGCGAGGGCCAGAAGTGCGGCAGCCGCTTGCGGGGTTATCCACAAGCGGCTGTCAGCGATTACTCGTCTCTTTGGTTGATCCTGTCGTCGGGCCGGAGGGCCGGGTGGGGACTAGGGGACACCGGAGAAGCGGGAGGCGACGGCGGGGCGTGGTATACGTTTAAAGGCTGGTGATGGCGGTACTTGTTCAGGTTGACAAGCTCGCGCAGGTCCTGGCGGATGGAGGTCAGGGTGAAGACAAACCAGACAAGCAAGGCGATGTGAATGAGTCCGGCGATCATCATCATGTTCATCCCAGGTCCCATCATGTATGGCAAGGCTGTTCCTCCCCTCTAGCGACGGCGGAGCCGCAAGGCGTCGCGGATATCGGTGACAGCTTCCGTCATCTGGTTGACTTGATTGATGTACCAGATGACGAGACCCAGCCATCCGGCGATCATGTAGGGCATGACTTTCATCCAGCGGCGTTGGCTGGCGGGAGTGCGGCGATAGCGGTAGTGCATGGGTGTACCTCCTCTGTTGGCGTCAAACTTGATTTGAAGGAAGGCTCTTCGCAAGCCATGGAGGCGAAGTCCTGCCGGTTAACTCGCCGTGCCTGTTGCCGCGCTTTTCGGCGTTTTCAGGAAAAACCAGGCGAGCAGCAACGTGGCTGCCCCGGCAACGGCCCAGGGGCCGTAGAGCGCCCAGGGGCCGCCTTTTTCCAGCAGGCTGAAGACTGGTGGGCCGAGGGCGACGCCGATGAAGCGGACGCCGCCGTAAAAGGCGGTGATGGCGCCCCGCTTTTCTTCGGAGGCGGATGAGGTGACGATGGTGTTCAAGCTGGGGAGCGTCAAGCCGGTGCCCAGGCCGAGCACGGCCAGGAGAGCGAGGACGGCGGGGATCGTCTTGAACAAGGCCGATAAGATCAGCGATACCGAGAAGAGCCCGAGTCCGGTCAAGAGGGTCGTCTTCAGGTACTGGGGCCGTTTTTGCAGGAAGAAGCCGGTGCCGAGGGCGGTGCTCGCCGAGGCCAGGACAGGGATGGCGAGGACAAGCCCTTTGCGGACGCCCGTCAAGCCGTAGGTGGCTTCCAGGGCGTCGGAGAGATAGGAGAGGACGCCGAAGAGGGTGAAGAGAGCGAGCATGCCGCCGAAAAAGGCGATCAGCAAGGTGGCGGCCTTTTTCTGGAACAGTTCGGAGACGCCGGAGAAGTAGGCGGAAAAGCTCTTGCCAGCCTGGTTGGCCGATACCGGTTTCTCTTTGACCAGGAAGGCGATGGCCAGGGCGACAGGAACGGCGAGGGCGGCGTAGACGAAAAAGAGGGACCACCAGATGAGCAGGACAAGCAGGGAGCCCAGAATCGGGCTGATCACCTTGCCGAGACCGTTCGTCGACTCGAGCACCCCCAGGGCCTTGTTGCGCGACTGGCTCTGGTAGAGGTCGCCGATCAGGGCCATGGCGATCGGCGCTGTTCCAGCGGCGGCAAGGCCCTGGACGATCCGTCCCGTCAGCATCACGGCGTAGGAGTTCTGAAACAGGACGGGGGAAAGGCCGGAGATGAGGCCGCCGAGGCCGTAGAGGAGCAGGGCGGGGACCATGATCTTTTTTCGCCCGATGCGGTCGGACAAGAAACCGAGGAAGGGGATGGCCAGACCGGCCGGTATGGAGAAGAAGGTGATCAAGAGGCCGACTTGAAACTGGCTGATGCCCATGGCGTCGCGGATCTGGGGAAAGGCGGGGATGAGCATGGAGTTGCCGAGCACCATGATCAGGGGGACGCCGGCGAGGGCAGCGAGGACCCAGTTGTTCGCTTTGGCCGCGCCGGTGGCAATCGTCTTCCCGTCTTTTCGCAGCACCGGAATGGCGGGATTGAGGGCGCCGGCCCACTCGCTGGCGAACTCGGTTCCGGCAAATTCGGCGATGTTCGTCTCCGAAGGCGCTGGTTGATCGATGACGCCGGCCCATTCACCGCTCTGTTTAGCCTTTTTCGTCGACACAGGTTCGAAGTGGGTCTGATGACGGTGGTTATCCATGATCAGATGGTCCTCCTGTCGCGGGACGTTCCCGTTCTTGTCTCATTGTTTCCCGACGGAGGGAGGCCGTTGAACGGGGATTGCTGGCAAAAAAAAAAATGCGCCCGCACCGGCGCGAATAGCCGAGGGACGCAAAGGGGAATGGAGCAAGGATGAGGTAATATCGGGGGGGAATCAGTCTTCCATGGTGGAAAGATCGCCCGTCGGCAGGCCCAGTTCCCAGGCCTTGAGGACGCGGCGCATGATTTTACCGGAGCGGGTCTTGGGCAGTTTGTCGCGGACCTCGATCTCGCGGGGCGCCGCGTGGGCGGCCAAGCCTTTTTTGACGAAATCGATGATCTCGGTTTTGAGTTCCTCCGTCCATTGGTAGCCTTCTCGCAGGGCGATGAAGGCCTTGATGATCTCGCCGCGCACTGGATCGGGCTTGCCGATGACGCCGGCCTCGGCGACCGCCGGGTGCTCAACCAGCTTGGACTCGACTTCGAAGGGACCGACCCGTTCGCCAGAGGTGTTGATCACGTCGTCGATGCGGCCCTGGAACCAGAAGTAGCCATCTTCGTCCATGTAGGCTGAGTCGCCCGAGAGGTACCAGCCTTCGATCTTGAAGTACTCGTTGTACTTGGCCGGGTTTTTCCAAATCTTGCGCATCATCGAAGGCCAAGGCGCCTTCACGGCCAGGTTGCCCATCTGCAAGGGCGGCAGTTCGTTGCCCTTGTCGTCGATGATAGCAGCGTGAATGCCGGGGAATGGCTTGCCCATGGAGCCGGGCTTGATCTCCATGCAGGGGTAGTTGGAGATGATCTGGCCGCCTGTTTCCGTCATCCACCAGTTGTCGTGGATGCGGCGCTCGAAGACCTTGAGGCCCCAGCGGACGACTTCGGGGTTGAGCGGTTCGCCCACGGAGAGGACGTGTCGGAGGCAGGATAGGTCGAATTGCTTGACGATGTCGTCACCGGCGCCCATAAGCATCCGGAAAGCCGTGGGAGCGCTGTACCAGACATTGACCTTGTAGTCCTGGATGGTTTTATACCAGTCGTCAGGGCGGAAGCGTCCGCCGCGGACGACGCAACTGACACCGTTCAAATAGGGCGCCCAAACGCCGTAGGAGATGCCAGTGACCCAGCCGGGGTCGGCCGTGCACCAGTAGATGTCGTCGGGACGGAGGTCCAGGATCCATTTGCCTGTCTGGTAGTGCTGGATCATGCCGTTGTGGACATGGAGCACTCCTTTGGGCTTGCCTGTCGAGCCCGACGTGTAGAGCAGCAGCATGGGGTCTTCCCGGTCGCCCCATTCGATGTCCCCTTCCGGCGACGCTTCGGCCATCTCAGCGTGCCAGTCGAGTTCGCCTTCGCCAAGCCCGCCTTCGGGGATGTCGACCATGAAGATGTACTTCAGGTGGGGCAGTTCCTCCTTAGGGATGCGCTTGCGCAAGGCTGGCGTGGTGACGATGGCGACGGCCTCGGCATCGGCCAGGCGGTCACGGACGGCGCCTTCCATGAAGGCTTCAAAGAGGGGGCCGGCGATGCCGCCCACCTTGATGATGCCCAGGAAAGACCAGTACAGTTCCGGGCTGCGGGGCATGAAGATAAAGACCCGTTCCCCTTTGCCGATGCCGTGCTTGCGCAACACGTTGGCGAAGCGGTTCGATTGCTCCATCATTTGCCGGTAGGTGACGGCTTCTTGGCGGACGGTGTCGGAGTAGTACAGCGCTACTTTTTCGCCGAGGCCTTTCTCCAGCACGTTCCGGTCGATCGCCTCATAGGCGATGTTGACTTTCCCGGTGCTGTGCCAGGAAAACTCACGCTCCACGTCTTCCCATCGAAAGGTCGCGCGGGCCTCCTCATAGGATTTCAGGTTCGGGTCGCCGGGGAAGACAGGGATACGCTCGGTGTGCATGCCATACCCTCCTATTGACTGTTAATTAGGAATTTTCAGAATTTAGATTTTTCATGGGACTTATTTTAGCAAAAGAAATCGGTGGCGTACAGTCTTTTTTTATGTAAGCCACCGATTTTTCCCGGCGTTTGTCCGGGTGCTGTTGTTGTTGTCCGGTCTGTACTCCTGTCAACAATGGGGATAGATTGGGGAGTCGGTGGATAACTCTGTGGATAAGTGGCAAAAATCCACAATAATTGTGGATAACCCCTTCGTTTGCTGTGGAAGAAGTCCTTATAAGTTGGGGATTTTTAATTGCGGGATCTTCGTTAGGAATTGCTTGCGCTGGTCGTGGCGCTCTTCTGCATCGATGACGAAGGCCCGGTAGCGGTCGATGGCGTCGGCGATGTTGCCGATGACCTGCTCTAGAGGATACTTGGAGACGAAGACCCATGTGGGCAGCAGGTTGATGTCCGACGGGGTGATGAAGTCACGCTCCATGATCTCGCCGTTTTTGGTCAGGGTGTAGAAGACCTTCTTCTTTTCGTCATAGATGAGGACGATCTCCGGATACATGTGGCCCGTTTCGGCGATGGGGAACTTGATGCCGCTCCGGTAGATTTTTTCCAGTGCCGGCAGGACGTTTTCGATGACCCGCTGCAACAGGGAGGTTTCTTGGGTTTCGAGGGTGGATTCCTCCCAGTGGATTTTGGACAATTTTTGGTCGAGGGTATCAATCTCAGCGACGATTTGCTCGTGGTTTTCGAGCAACAGTGCTTCCGGTGTGGTCACGGCGGCCCCTCCTCTGAAGGTTTTTTTGCTGAATTGACCATGCATGGATGTAGCTAGTGTATTCGATTCACAACGGGAAAACCCTGCCAGCGCAAGGGGCGGCGGCAGGAATTGGACCGCCGGATCAAGAAGGTTTGGACAATCTCTGAAAAACCGAAAAACCGGAAGCGGGGAAGCAGATCGGGTGGGACGAAATGGAGTGTACGAGAAATGACAGTGGATGAGCGAGTCGCCGCAGCGGTTGATCGCTGTGATGAGTATTGTGTCCATGCCGATCGGGTCGAGGGGCGGCGGGAGCGGTTGCTGGCGATGGACACCTATCAGGATCTGGCGCAACTGTTCAAAGCCCTCGGCGACCCGAGCCGCAGCCGCATGCTGCACGCGCTTTCCTTTGGCGAGCTCTGTGTCTGCGATCTGGCCAGCCTGCTCGATATCAGCCAGTCGGCGGTTTCTCACCAATTACGGTTGCTGCGGGGCTTGCGCCTCGTTAAGTATCGCAAAGAGGGCAAGATGGTCTACTACTCCCTCGATGACGAGCATGTAAAGGGCTTGCTCGCCCAGGGGCTGGAGCATGTGAGTCACCGGTAAGGCAGCTACATTCGTTTCTTTGGCCCGGCGGCAGACCTTTGGTCTAGCTGCCGGGCTTTTTGTGTATCCATGTAAGGACAAACTATAGGAAAGCGGGGGATGGGCATGACGGTTCTCGTCATGCGGGTGAGGCATCTGGCGGTCGGAAAGGCTTGGCTGGGGGCGGTATTGGCGGCGCTGGCGCTGATCGTGGCGGTCTCATGGCTGGCCTTCCGTTCCGAAGGCGGCGCGGTCCCTGTCCTCTTCCTGGGGATCCTGCTGGAGGCGTTGCCTTTTCTGCTGTTGGGGGTGATCGTTTCTTCCCTGGTGGAAGTCTTTGTCCCGCCCGAGGGACTGCGGCGCCTGCTGCCGTCGAAGCCCTGGGCAGCCATATTGGCGGCTTCTTTTATGGGCGTCATCTTCCCCTTTTGCGAGTGCGGCATCATCCCCGTTGTGCGGCGGCTGGTGCGCAAGGGGATGCCCCTCTATGCCGGAATGGCCTTCCTGCTCGCGGCGCCTGTCGTCAACCCGATCGTCATCGCCTCGACGGCCATGGCCTTTCGCGGCCATGAGGAGATGCTCTTCGGCCGGGTGATCGGAGTGCTGTTGGTCTCCTGGCTGACGGGGATGGCCTTGCTCTTCTGGCGCGGCGAGGGGATACGGGAAGAGGATTCCGGTAGCGGGTGTGGGTGTCACAGCCATGGGGCAGTGGGGGCCAGTTGCGGCCACAGCCATAGCCATAACCACAGCCACAGCCATGGTCATGCCCTTGGCAACTTGTTCAGCGCTGCCCGTCGACCCGGTGGCGTCTTCGGGTGGAGCCGGTGGCGGGAAGCGGCTGACCATGCGGTGGACGAGTTTTTCGATCTGGGTCCCTTCTTTTTGACAGGCGCGCTGATCGCCGCCGTCATGCAAGGGATGTTGCAGCCCGATTGGCTGACCGAGGTGGCGAGAGACAGCGGCCAGTCGACGCTGATCATGATGGCCCTCGCCTTCGGACTCTCCGTCTGTTCCAATGCGGACGCTTTTTTGGCTAGCGCCATGGCCCCGGGATTTACCGGCGGTTCGGTCCTCGCCTTCATGGTCCTCGGGCCGATGCTGGACATGAAAAACACCTGGGTGCTCTTCCGCACCTTCAAGCCTGCCCTCGTCCTCTTTCTGCTCATCTGGCTGCCGGCGCTGGTCTTTCTCTTTGCCTGGGGGGCGAATCAGGGATTTTTACCGATGTAGAGGGGGATGGACGTGGGCGTCAATGCCGTAAAGCTGATATACCTCGTCGCGCTGGCCCTTTGGACGGGCTGGATCGTCTTCTCGGGACGGGCGGAACTGTATATTCACCCGCGCTTTGTCCCCGCCCTTGCCGCGTCCGGCTGGGCGCTGGCGGCGCTGGCCCTGTTTCAGGTTAGCCGCATCGTCCGCGAACGTCAGGCCCTCTTTTCCGCGCGGGACCTCCCTTCGCGTCGCCGGCTCACCCAGCCGCTGTTCGCGGGGGTGCGCTACGGGCTGCTGACGTTGCCCTTGCTCTTCGCCCTGTTGCCGGGCGCCCAGGTGCTGGGCGGCGATTACGCCGCTCATAAGAGCTTGCGCCATGCTCCGGCGGAGGAAGCGACGGCAGCGGACAGCTTTTTCTCCAAGCTGCTGGCCTCTTTTGACAGTTCCGAGCGAAGTTGGTTTGGCGGGGCGCGGCAACGGCAGGTCGCGGAGGAGGAAATGCCGGAGAAGCTGAATGAAGCGCCGGCGTCCCGGGAGGGGAGCGCGCCGACCACGCCGGAGCCCGTCGTTTTTGATGAAAAAAATTTTCTGCCGCTCCTGTTGGAGATCAACCAGGATCCCGGCAAGTTTGTCGGTCGTCCCGTCGAGATCAGCGGCTATCTCGTCGACTCCCCCGCCGGCGGGGAGGGGTTGTATATCGGGCGCTATGTCGTCAACTGCTGTGTCGCTGACACGGTGATCATGGGACTGGCTGTGGAGAACACGGAAAGATGGATGAAGGGAGAGGGCAAAATAAAGGTGGGAGACTGGGTCAAAGGGACTGGCGCGTTGCAGAAAGCCCGCCGTCCCGGCACGCCGGGGGGTCTGACCGTCTCGCTGAAAGGGATGACCGTCGAGTCACCGCCGCGCAACCCCTATATTTATGCCGAATAAGGGGAAAAAGGAGGAAGAAAGAGGATAGACAGGCCGCCGGGGCGAAAGATTCCGGCAGAAAGGCATGGCGAAAGGAGACATAGATTTGCGAAGGTTTCATCCTTCCAATCGATCGCAGCAATCGCAGCGACGCAACCGCCCCCCGGCTCCGGCTTCGTCGGAGCGAGTCCGCGAGAAAAGGGCGGAAGATCCAGGCATGACCGTTCCTACGGGAGAACTGTTGCCTGTGGATGCCCTACCAGCGGATCTGCGCGTCTTTCGACGCACCCTGCGTCCGAAGAAACTGCCCAAGCCGCCGGCGTCTCATCCAGAGAATCCGATCTGGCGCGGCTTGAAGCTGGATGATTTTCAGGTTGAGGCGATCCGCGCCCTCGACGACGGTTTTGACTGCCTGGTGGCCGCCCATACGGGCAATGGCAAGACGCTGATCGCCGACTACCTCGTCGACAAGGCGATGCAGGAAGGGCGGCGCGTCTTTTACACGGCGCCGATCAAGGCGCTATCCAATCAGAAGTTTCGCGACTACTGCCGGCTCTATGGCGAGGGGAATGTGGGCCTCCTGACGGGCGATCACCAGATCAACCGCCATGCGCCCATCATGGTCATGACGACAGAGATCTTCCGCAACATGCTTATCGAGAAGGACATCCCCGGCGAACTGTCCCACGTCGTCTTCGACGAGATCCATTACCTGAACGATCCCGAGCGGGGCGCCGTCTGGGAGGAGTGCCTGATCCTGTTGCCGCCCCATGTGCGTCTGCTGGGGCTCTCGGCGACGGTGCCCAATATCCATGAGATCGCCGATTGGCTCAGCCATGTCCACGACCGGTCGGTCCCCATCGTGCGCTACCTGCACCGCCATGTGCCGCTGGAGCACAACTACTACCAGCGCGACACGGGCCTTTTGGAGGCCAATGAGGTCATTCGGCTCTGGGAGGCGTTTTCCGAGCCGGCGGCGGATCTGGCGGAACAGAAGGCGCGCGAAGGGCGTTCGCCTTTTAAAAATTTTTATCGGGGGTTGCCGGCGACGAGCCACCGCAGCCTCGTGGGCTGTCTCACGTCGATGGAACTGCTGCCGGCGCTCTATTTTCTCTTCAGTCGCAACGGCTGCGAGCAAGCGGCCCGGGATTGGCATGGCCACACCTTCCTCGATGAAGAAGGGCGGGAGGCTGCCGAAAATTCCCTGCGCGAGGTGGAGGAACGCCTGCCGGGGCTGACGGCGACGACGATCTGGGAAGCGATGCGGGACATGCTCAGCCGGGGCATCGCCTTTCACCATGCGGGCCTGCCGCCGGTGGTGAAACAGGCCGTTGAGGAGATGTTTGGGCGCGGCCACATCCGCCTGCTCTACGCGACGGAGACCTTTGCCGTTGGCATCAACTACCCCGTGCGCACTGTCTGCATCGACTCGACGACCAAGTTTGACGGGAAGAGCTTTCGCGTCATGACGGGGACGGAGTATCATCAGATGGCCGGGCGGGCCGGCCGCCGGGGCATGGACGAGCAGGGTCTTGTCATCGTCCGCGTCGATTACAACAACTACTCGCGGGAGCGATTCCCTCACTGGCCGGAGCGCCAGCCCGAGCCGATCCGGTCGCGCTTCACCCTCTCCTTCAATTCGGTCGTCAACCTGGCCGCCCACCACTCGAAGGAACAGGTGGACAAGATCCTGACGAACAACTTCAAGGCTTACCAGGAGTCGGCCGAGATCCGCCAGGCCCAGAAGCGGTTAGAGCGGTTGCGGACGAGCCTGGGGTCGGTCCGCTGCTACCTCGTCGGCAAGGACGCTTGCCCCGCCCAGCGGTACACCATCGACAAGGAGATGCGGGCGCTGGAGCGACGGATCAAGACCTGGAAACAGCAGAAGGTGAAGAGCGATCGGTTGAAGGCGCGCCTGGAACAGGCGACCCAGCGTCATGGCGAGTTGCGCCAGCGGCTGACGGGATTGCCCCATATGCGCTGCCACCGTCAGGACCAGGCGAGCTGCCAGAAGCGAAACAGGGAAACATCCGGTTTTTATCAGTCCTGGGAGAGCGCTGAGGCGCAGTTGGTCCGCGCTCAGGATCAGATCGACAAGATCCGCCGTGAGTATGAACGCATGGTCCGTTTCCTCAAGGACAAGCAGTACCTGACGGAAGAAGGGTCTTTGCTGCCCCGCGGCGCCGTGCTGGGCAAGCTCCATGTGGAGGAACTGCTGGTGACGGAGTGGCTCTTTGAGGGCCTCTTCCATGATATAACGGAAACGCAACTGGCGGCGCTGATCGGCGGCGTCGTCCAGGAGGAGAGCCGCTTTGAGCCCCATGTGACAGGCGCCTCCCGCAACATGGGCGGCTGGCTGGAAAAAGCGCGGGACGTTTTTTTCCGCGTTCGCGACTTGGTGCCGGCGGGACTGCCCCAGCCCCACTTCCGTTCCGAGGGCTGCTACCTGATTAAGTCGCTCATCGAGACGGCCAACTGGACGGAGTACCTGACGCTCGTCAATATGGCCGAAGGGGATGCCATCGCCTTGGCGCGCCGCACCATGGATGTGCTGCGCCAGTTGTCGCGGGCCGTCGAGGAAGACGAGGCGTTGCGCAAAAAAGTCGGACGAGCTCAGGATCTGGTGGCCCGTCCGGAGGTGGTCGCCGGGTTGTAATGGCGGCGGCAATGATCGGTAGTGCCAACAGTCCTGTCAAAGGTGTCACCGTTTAACAGTTGGATCACAGCCGTTCCCTCCTTGCTTGGATATCTTTTGCTTTCCTTATTGTAGCGCGTTGACGCCCGCCAGGTGGTATTGTTCATTCCTCGGCGGTTGACAGGGTAGACGGCCGGGGAGTACTATAACATTAGTATAACGCTAATGTTTTAGGGGGCTCCCGTGGAAATCACGCGCAAAGCCGAATATGCCATCGCCGCGCTGCTCGATCTGGCCCTGTTGCCGCCCGGCGAGTTCACCCTATCCAGGGATATTGCCAAACGGCAAGGGATTCCGACGAATTTCCTGCCTCAGATCATGGCCGCCCTCAGCCGGCACGGCTGGGTCGAATCGACGCGCGGCGCCGGCGGCGGTGTCCGCCTGGCTGTAGCGGCGGAAACGATCACCTTGCAGGCGGTGATCGAGGTCGTCGAGGGTCCCATCGCCATCAATCGCTGTCTGGTAGGGGTCGGCTCCTGCCCCAACCAGGCGGGATGCCCTCTCCATCATGTCTGGGCGAAGGCGCAGGGCGCTATGCTCGATGTGCTCGCCGGCACGACGATTGCGGACCTGGTCAGGGCGAAAGGGGCCATCGGCGAAAAGAACGGCATCGATGGGGCAGGGCCTGGCGCCGGCGGCCACGCGCCGCGCCTGGAATAAATGTTAAAATATGCATAGTAAACAGGAAAAACGAGAGGAGCGATGCTCAAATCCGAGAGCATGGCTCCTCTTTTTTCATGCGCTATGGAGCGACCATTCGGGTGCATTGTCGGCAGGCGGCGCCTCCGGATGGGGGGAGGCGATGTTCGATCCGGCTTCATAACCAACCCCGTCAGGCCAAGAAAACCCTTTGCTAGCCAGCAGCATGCGGTTTACAATGATATCGCCGGATACCATAAGGAGGAATGCGCCGGTGACCTTAGCCCGATGGATGCACCAGCTCTGGGAGAACAATGCGCTGCATTTACATAACCTGATCTACCATTCGCGCGAGGACCTGCAACTGAGCAACGACTTGGTCCAGGAACTGCTCGTTATCGAGGAGCGGGCCATGTCGGCCGGCACAGAGGGAATCCTCCCTTCCGGCCTGACGCGCCCTGTGGCCGACTCGATCGCACGGCTGAAGAAGATGGGACTGCTGGAGGTTCAATGCAAGGAGGACCGCGTCTTCCTGTCTTTTGAACCCCTTTTTGATAAGCTGTTGAAAGGCCGGCTGGGGGACATCGATGTGAGCCGGCAGTACATGTTGATCATGGAAGAGGTCCAGGAGGAGATCCGCCGCCTGGAGGATCTGCGCAACCGCCAGGTGCTGGAACGGCGGCAGATCGACGAGGAGCGCAAGGCCCTCATGGAGCGGGAGGAGCGCCTGGCCGCCCGTGACGACGACCTTCGCCGGATGCAGTTGTCGCTGATGGAGAAGGACCAGTCGCTCCATCTGTTGCAGATGCGCTTGGCCGAGGAAGAGCGGCAGCTTCAGGAGGGACGGCGCCAGTTGGATCAGGAGCGGTCCGATCTGGAGAGCATGCGCCGGGAATTGGATGACGCGATCAAACTGCATACGGAACGGCAGACCGTCTATCCGCCTAGGGCCGCCGTTGGAGCGACACAGCAAGCCCGAAGCAGCCATCTTCCCCCCTCCGCCGTTGAGGATGACGGCCCGCTCATGCATTTTCTGCAGCAACTCCGGGGAGGGGCGGCGAACCCGGAAGAGGCCCGCGACCTCCGCAAGATCCAGATGCGCCACCGCTGGTCTGATCAGTTTCTGATCGAATTCCTGGAAGCGGCGGCCCGTGGCGGCATCCGCGCCATCCAGGAATTTCGCCGCCAGGCCGAGATGGTCGCCGCCTGGGGGATCGCCGGCCGGGACAAGCTGGCCGAGTTTTTCGGCAAAAAGACCTACCTCGATGAAAAAGTTTATGAGGTGTGGCTGACACTGGGCAGCCCCAATAAAATCAATGATATCTTCCGGGATACCTATGTGAAGTGGTCCCAAAGCTGGGGCTTTTCCCACGAGGTGATCATCCGCGCCTGTCAGGAGGCCTACAAGGGAGCGTCCAACCCGAGCATCAACTACGTGGACAAGGTCCTTTCCCGCTGGCATGAGGCCGGCGTGCGTACGGTGGAAGACGGCGAGCGGGAGATCGAGCGCTTCCGGCAGCAGCGTTCGCGCGGCGCCGGGGGACGTCCAGCGGGGTTGGCGCCCCATGCCTCACCGGGATCCCAGCGGGGCCCCCAGGCCGGCGTCAATGTGGTGCCCAAAAGTGAGGAAGAAGCGAAGGCCTATGAACAGTTCCGAGACCTCTAGGAGGGGCGAAGATGATCAATCGAGACAACAAACGGCTACAAAAGCAGGCCGAGCGCGACCGGCGTATCGAAAAAGTGCATCAGGCTTATCCGGAACTGGCCTCCCTGGATCGCCGGTTGCGCCTGATGGGCATCCGCCTCGTCCAGGGGGCGATCGGGCGGCTAACGCCGGAGGCGTTGGAGAACCTCAACCGCGAGCGGCAGGAGCTATTGGAGGCCCGCAAGGATCTGCTGAAAAGATTGCCCATCGACGATTCCCTCTTTGAGATCCAATGGGATTGTCCCCGTTGTGAGGACCGGGGCTGGACCGATTTCGGCGTCAAATGTCCCTGTCTCATTCAGGAAGAGATCAATGAGGCCTTCACTCAGTCGGGGTTGTCGGGGGATATGAAAAAGCAGACCTTTGAGACCTTCTCCCTCGCCTGGTATGAGCGGCAGGAACACCAGTACCCGGGCTTAGCGAGCCGGATGCGGATCGCCCTAGAGCGCTGCCGTGATTTTTCCGACGCCATCATCGCCGGCAACGGCAAAGGCAACCTGCTGTTTTACGGCACCGTCGGAACGGGGAAGACCCACCTGTCCAGCGCCATCGCCAACCGTTTGCTGGGGGCCGGGAAGACGGTGATCTACCGCACCATCAGCCAGATCATGGGCAGCATCATGGAAGCCAAATTCGATTTTCAAAACAGCGGTCGGCAGCCAGAGGTGCTCACGGCGTTGCGCTCTGTTGATCTGGTCATCATCGACGACTTGGGGACGGAGAAACCGACCGACTTTGTCGTCACCGAGCTCTTTGAACTGGTCAACGACCGGTTGCGGATGGGCAAGCCGATGGTGGTCTCCACAAACATCGAATTGCGTGAGTTGGCCTCCTTTTACAACCATCGCCTGGCGGATCGCCTGATCATGCAATCCTACTGCATCCTCTTCGAGGGGAAGAGCATCCGTCAGTTGATGAAGGTGGCCGGTCAGTCTGCCCAGGGATAACTTACTCTTTTCTGGCTCTTCTCGCTCGGGGGATTTTCCGTAGGCGAATTGGCTTTTTTCGCGGGATGGTGGTTGCAGAGGCATTTTTGGCGTATTTCATACATAAAGGATTCTTTGCAATGCCCAATTGATGGCGAATCCCAGAGTCATAAAAACTGTGAAGTGAAACCGATCCTGCGGCGAAACAAAGGGGGAGCCCCGCCTTGAACGCCCTCGACATCCTCATCGTGAGCCTGATAGCCTTCACCTTTTTCCGGGGGTACCGCCGGGGACTGCTGGCCTCCCTTTTGGGTGTGGGCGCCTTTTTTTTCGCCTTTCTGCTGGCCTCGTCCCTCTTCAAGCCGGTGGCGCAACTGCTGGACCAGCAGTTTAGGGCCGTGGCGACCTTGCAGGACGTTTTCCTGCAGCGGTTCATGCCGGTGCTTCCGGCGGCTCAGGTGAAGCCCGATGTGGTGCCCAGCTTGAACCTGGAGCGGGTGCTCAAGGACCTGCCACTGCCCGAGTTTTACAAACAGGAGATGGCCCGCCAACTGTCCGACCTGAACATGGTCGTCCCGGACGGCGTGCGGAACCTCGCCGAGATGGTGGCCAACTATGTGGCCCACTCCGTCTGGAACAGCCTCGTTTTCGTGCTCATTTTTTTCGCGATCGCCTTCGCCGTCAAGATGGCGGCCGCCGGCTGGATCCGCTTGCGCGGCGACGGCTGGCTCGGCACGGCCGATAAGCTGCTGGGCGGGGTACTCGTCTCCCTGGCCGCCTGGATCGTGACAGCGGCTGTCCTGTCCTGGTTTTTCGGCGGTCCCGTCGCCGGCGCTTCGCCGTTGCGGGTGGAGACCCAGCCGTTGTTGGAATCGTCGCGGCTGATGCCCTACGCCTTTGATTCGAATCAGTGGATTGGCGAGCGCTTTACCGGCTACACTTTCCGGTGAATGACCATTTCTTTATCCGCCTCATGGGAAAAGAGAGGAGCGCTTACGTGATGGATCATCTTGCAGGCAACAACGGAAAGAGTTCTTTGACGCGGCAGACAGAACCGGTCTGGGACTGCTTACGTCCCGAAGAGCGTCAAACCATGATGGCCTTTGCGGAGGGCTATCGGCGCTACCTGTCGACGGCCAAGACGGAGCGGGAGTCCGTCGATTTTGTGGAACAACGGGCCCGCGCCCAGGGCTACGTGCCTTTTGCGGAAAAGGCGGCCCAAGGGATCAAGCCGGGCGATAAAATTTACTTTGTCAATCGCAACAAGGCCATCCTGCTCGTGCATGTGGGCGCTCGCCCCTTGGCCGAGGGCATCTCCCTCGTCGGCGCCCACCTTGACGCGCCACGGATCGACTTAAAGCCGAATCCCCTCTACCAGGACGAGAAGATGGCGCTCTTTAAGACCCACTACTACGGGGGCATCAAGAAATACCAGTGGCTGGCTCTCCCGCTGGCGCTGCACGGTGTCACTATCTTCCCGGACGGCAGCATCCGCCGGATCATCTTGGGCGAAGCGCCGGAAGATCCGGTCTTCACCATCACCGACCTGCTGCCTCACCTGGCCAAGGATCAGATGGAGAAAAAGCTCTCCGAGGCGATCGAGGGTGAAGGCTTGAACATCCTCGTCGGCGGACTGCCCGCCGGCAGCGACAGCAGCGCCGATGGGGCGGCCAAGAACGGTGTGACCAAGGACAAAGACGCCAACCGCTTTAAGCAGGCGGTGCTGGAGATCCTGCACAAAGAGCTCGGTATGACCGAGGAGGACTTCCTGTCCTCTGAATGGCAGGCCGTGCCGGCCGGACCGGCCCGGGACATCGGCTTTGACCGCGCCTTTATCGGCGGTTACGGCCAAGATGACCGCGTCTGCTGCTACACGGCGGCGGAGGCGCTCTTTGACCGGGCCGGCGGCGAGCGCACAGCGGCCGTCCTCCTGGTCGATAAGGAAGAGACGGGCTCTGACAGCAACACGGGGATGCGTTCGCGCTTTTTTGAATACGCCATCACGGAGTTGGTCTACGCCGCCCAGACGGCGGGGGAACAGATATCGCCGGAGGTGATCGCCCGGCGCTGCCTCTTTAACACGAAAGCCCTCTCTGCCGATGTGCTGGCGGCCATCGATCCCAACTACGGCGGCGTTCTCGACGAGCGCAACGCCGTGCGGATGGGCTTCGGCGTCGGTATTGCCCGGTACACTGGCACCAGAGGCAAGTATGGCACATCGGAGGCGAACGCCGAATTTATGGCCGAGGTGCGCCGGATCTTCCAGCAGGCAGGGATCCCGTGGCAGAGCGGCGAATTGGGCAAAGTGGACCAGGGCGGCGGCGGGACGATCGCTCAGTTTCTTGCCGTCTACGGGATGGATGTCCTCGATTGCGGCGTGCCCCTGTTGAGCATGCACGCGCCCTTTGAAGTGGCCCACAAGGCGGATATCTATATGGCCTACCGGGCTTATAAGGCCTTTCTTGAGGTTTGATCAGCATTCGAATGGTCAGACCGGAAATCGAATCGTTCCGGAGGGAAAGATCATGAGCAAAGAAACAGGCGCAGCAGCCGGGCCGGAAGTGCCGGTGATGGAAAAGGATTTAACGGGCCTGTCGACCAGCTTCGCCATGCAGGAGAGCACGGTCCTGGTGATGACGGCCGACCGTCTGGGCCGGGGGGACAACGATCTGGGAAGGGTGCTGGTCAAGTCTTTTCTGTACACCCTTTCCCAGGCGGACGTGATCCCCAAGACCATCATTTTTCTCAATAGCGGCGTCAAGCTGCCCTGTGAGGATTCGGAAACGCTGCATAGCCTGCTAGCCCTGGAGGAGCGGGGCGCCGAGATCCTCAGTTGCGGCACCTGTCTTGACTTTTTTCAACGGAAAGAGAAGCTTGTGGCCGGCAAGGTGAGCAACATGTACGCTATTGTCGACATGTTGACCCGCTCGACTCATGTCGTCACCCTGTAAGCGGCGATGAGCAAGGAGAAGGAACCTTTCTGGCGGCGCTGGCAACCCTGGCGGCGAGGGAAGACACAGGCCGCCAAAGAACCCTCCGAACAGGTGCGAGAAATGCTTGGCCAGCTCCGCCAGGGTATTGTCCCGCAGCAGGAATGGCTAAGCCAGTTGCTGCTCGCGCCCCCGGAGGAGCGCAGCCGCTGGTGGCAGGAAGCCATCCAAGCAGAGAGCGTGGCGGCTCAGGCGACCCCTGTTACGTCGAGAGGTTCGCGCCACCTCGAAAAACCTGTTGCGCGAGTTGGGGTGGCAATCGGCTCAAGCGCAAAGGCAGCCGCGCCGTCGAGCCCCCCCTGGCGGTTGGCGCGCGTCCTTCAATTGGAGGAACACTGGCGAGCCGTTATGGCAGCGCCCCAGTCGGGACCGAAGGAGCAGGTCATCGAGGCAGTAGGGCCGCTTCTCCTGCCTGAGGCGCTTCCCCTGCTGCAAGCGGCCGTCCTGGACCGGTCGCCGGCGGTCGGCCTGGCGGCGACGGCCTACCTCGCGCGAATGGCGGAGGAGCAGGTGACCGATTTTTTCTTCGACTTGCTCACCCGCCCCGAAGGCGGTCCCTGGATCGACCGGGCCGCCCGAGGACTGGCGGCGCGCCGGGCGATGGATGGACCGGCTATCTGGCGTCGCCTCCTGGCGATGACCGGCCATGATCAAGAATCGTTGCGTGTGCGCGCTTGGGAGGTGCTTGCCTCTTTCGGCCCCCCGGCAGAGGCGGAAGTGGTGGAGAGCCTGGAACCGTGCCTGCGCGCCGGGTTGCGCGACGCCGAAGCGGCGGTGCGGGCCCGTGCTGCCGAGACGGCGGGATTGCTGGCTCGAGGGAGTCTGGTGCCCGAACTGGTCGAGGCGGCCCGCGACGTCGACGCCCGGGTGCGGGCGGAAGCGGCCCGCGCCTTAGGCCGCTTAGCGGCCCTGGACCTGGTGGACCGGCCGGATGAACCGAGCCAAAGGGACGCCCGGGAAGCGGTCCGCCAGGCCCTCACCGACTGCCTGGCCGACGAGGATTACCGGGTCAGCGGCTGCGCGCGGCAGGCGCTCCATTACATAGCTGAAGCGTGAGGTGGGACATGCTGACCTGGCTGACGGAGTTTGTCAAGGAACGAGTGATCGCGATGGGGTTGGGGGAATGGGCGCAGCCCATCGCCGCCTTTGTCGCCGGAGCGGCCCATCTGCTCTTTGCGGTGGTGTTGGCCTGGCTGGCTTTTCGCTTCGGGAACAAGGCGATCGATCAGGTCTTTCGCCGGCGCCTCGGCGTCAGCATCATCGATGAAAAGCGGGGCGCCACCCTGGCGACTTTGTTGAAGAGCCTGCTCTTTTACAGCGTCT
The DNA here is from genome assembly GCF_057715735.1 of Heliomicrobium sulfidophilum. Taxonomy (NCBI): domain Bacteria; kingdom Bacillati; phylum Bacillota; class Clostridia; order Eubacteriales; family Heliobacteriaceae; genus Heliomicrobium; species Heliomicrobium sulfidophilum. The sequence continues at coordinate 1,230,273 of NZ_JBVTZZ010000005.1, read as the reverse complement.
TTTTTATCGTCGCCATCGAGGTGCTCAACACCGTCTTTGGCGTCCAGACCCAGGCGCTGCTCGCTGGGGCCGGCGTCGTCGGCCTGGCCGTCGGTTTCGGCGCCCAGAGCCTCGTCCGGGATGTGTTCACGGGCTTTTTTATCATTTTTGAAAACCAGTATGCCGTAGGTGAGTTTGTCACCATCGGCAAGTACTCGGGCATCGTGGAGGAGATCGGCCTGCGGGTGACCAAGATCCGCGACCTGACGGGGGAACTGCACATCATTCCCAACGGCCAGGTCAAAGAGGTGAGCAACCGGAGCCGTGGTCCCATCCAGGCGCTCGTCGATATCGGCGTCGCTTATGAAGAGGACATCGACCGGGCGCTGGTGGTGCTGGAGGCTGCGGCGAAGGAACTGGCCGAGGAATGGGCGGACCTGATCATAGAAGGGCCGTCGGTGCTCGGCGTCACCAACCTGGGCCCCTCGGAGGTGGTCATCCGGGTCATCGCCAAAACGGTGCCCATGGAACAGTGGCGGGTTGAACGGGAGATGCGGCGGCGTTTTAAGGTGGCCTTGGACTACGCCGGCGTCGAGATCCCCTACCCGCGGCAGGTGCTCGTTCCTTATGGGCGGAGTTCTGTTGCCGAGGCGGCCTCGGCTGGCGACGTCCCACGCAAATGAGGTGAGCGATATGGCCCACTACTCCATCGGCGACAAGGTTCGCCTGCGCAAGACCCATCCCTGCGGGTCGACGGACTGGGAGATTACGCGGACCGGCATGGATTTTCGCATCCGCTGCCTCGGTTGCGACCACCAGGTGCTGATCCCTCGGGTGAAGTTTGAAAAGGCGGTCAAAGCGGTCATCGCCCGTGTGGGCGAACCGGAGCCGCCGAAAAAATAAAGGCGCATCCCCGCCGGCATGGCGCGGGATGCGCTTTTTTCCATTCTCCAGGGAATACTATCGGGTGGAGGTGATCCGCCCATGGGGATTGACCGAGGCATACGAGGGGTTGGTCGCAAAGAACTGGCTTTGCTGTTACTGGAGACGGCTGCGGAGATCCGCTGGGAGCGGGCCGAAGAGGCGGCTCGTTGCGCCGGCCGGCGCGGCGTCGGCGATGCGGTTGGCGGCGCCGCTGCGGGACCCGCCCGGCAGGAGGGCGCCATCCAAAGGAGCCGCATCGCTGTTCCTGGCGGAAGGGGTGACGGCAGCGGTGTGGCTCCCGTTATCACCGCTGGCATGGCTGGAGTCCGTCGCCCCTTCCCCGACGTTCCGGTAGTCGTCGAGCCGCCAGTGGCCATCCACGTAGATCAGGCGCACCCATAGCTCATAATCGACGCTTTTCTCCAAGCGCCGATTGTTGATCTGGTAGGAACTGAAGGTGCTCACATCGGCGACAGCTTCCACCCTGTTCTGTTCAGGCTCGATCTCCACGTCACGCACAAGAAAGACGCGAATGTCAAACTTCGGTTTTTCAAACTGTTCGTAACGGGAGAAGAAACCGTGCCAGTCGCTGATCGCCTGTTCGGCGTCATGGCGGCGGGGAGACGATTCGGTGAGGGCCTCCTCAATGAGGCGATCGTCGTTTTGGGTGATGGCTTGTCCAAGACGCTCAAAGCCGCCTTGCATATGTAGGCGCACCACCTTGTCGGCCTGCGTGTATTCGGCCAGCCGTTCCGGCGGGTAGGCTTCCGGCGGGGTCATGTAGTGGTCCCAGGCGAGGTTGATCCCCCAGACGAGGCCGACCGCCAGGGGGATCAGCAGCAGGAAGGCGAGGCCATAGGTGAACCAGCGGTTTTTGAGCATTTTCGCTGGCAGTTGGCGGACGGCGCCGGCAAAGCCAGTTGAAAGGCCTGAAAGTTTGGCGGAAAAGCTGGGCTTTTTTGCGGGAGGTTCGAGGGCGCGACTGGCCAGACCCTTCGGTGGCTCATCGGTATCGGCGCTTTTCCCATCGCCGGAACGTGCGCTTTCCGCGATGTCAGAAGTTGGCGCTGGCGTGGCGACAAGGTCACCGACGCTGCCAACGCCAGTAAGGGCCTCCAAACCATCGGAAGGCCCATCCAAGGGACTCGACATGTTCAGATGGTTGAAGCGTTCGTCGGGACTGGCAGAAAAGCTGCCGAGATCGCCGAAGGCGTCGCCTTCGCCAGCATAGTCAAGCGACCCTACTGACGGCGCTGATTCGACCGGCGCTTCTTGAAGGCGCTGCAGATCCGCTTCAAGATCCGCCAGAGAAAGGCTGTCGATATTCAAAGCGTCATCAAAAGGAGATTGCTGTTCGTCTGCCATGTATATATCTCCTTATTGAACAGAAATAGGGTCGATTTTATTTTACTATAATCGATGGGACAGAGGGTCTAAATTCTCACAAAAAAATGTTAAATACATGCCTTGTCTTCGCCCCATTGTCAGAAATCTCTCTGATCATCCTTGAAGATGGAACCGAAGATAACAGAGAGCACGACGATCCCTAGGATTAGGAAGACCTGACCCTTGTCATCTTCCAGGTACTCTTTCCAACGATCCAGCTTGCTGAACCAGTCAGAACTGTCACGCTTGGCCATGATTGCACCTCCCCGCGAAGGGTTCTCAGCACAACCTATGCCATGAGGGGGGAAGTGGCAACAGGCGCCGCCTGCCCCCATTCACTGACAGCTTGGCGCGATCGGGTTGTTCCGGCACCTTGCATTCGCCCGGGCCTTGGTCTAAACTAAACGGTGGCAAAGTGTAAATTACATCGGGAGTTGATCGTTGTGCCGGTCCAGGCGGGTATCGTCGGGTTGCCCAACGTGGGCAAATCCACCCTGTTCAATGCCATCACCAAGGCGGGCGCGGAAGCCGCCAATTATCCCTTCTGCACCATCGAACCGAACGTGGGTGTGGTGGAGGTTCCCGATCCCCGGTTGGATAAGCTGACCGAGATGGTCAAACCGAACCGGGTGGTTCCCGCCGTCGTGCGGTTTGTCGATATTGCTGGCCTTGTCCGGGGCGCTTCTAAAGGCGAAGGGCTCGGCAACAAGTTCCTGGCCCACATCCGCGAGGTGGACGCGGTGATCCATGTGGTCCGCTGCTTTGAAGACCCTGACGTGACCCATGTCGACGGTAAGGTGTCGCCCCTGCGCGACATCGACACGATTGAGCTTGAACTGATCCTCTCCGACCTGGAGACGGTCGAACGTCGCATGGATCGGGTGCAAAAGATGCTCAAATCGGGCGAGAAAAAGGCCCAGGAAGAGATGGCCGTCCTGCAGAAGCTGCGGACTGCCTTCGAGGAGGAAAAGCCGGCTCGTTCCATCGACTGGACGCCGGAAGAGGCCGAGATCGTCCGCAACCAGTTTTTGTTGACGAGCAAGCCGCTCCTCTATGTGGCGAACGTCTCGGAAGAGGACATCGGCAAGGCCGACAACCCCCTCGTCCAAGAGGTCCGCGCCCGGGCGGAGCGGGAAGGCGCCGGCGTTGTCGTCATCTGCGCCAAGATCGAAGCGGAGATCGCCGAACTGACCGATCCGGAGGAACGGGCTGTCTTTTTGGAGGATCTGGGGCTGGAGGAATCAGGCCTCGACCGGCTGATCCGGGAGACCTATACCCTGCTCGGCCTGATCACCTACTTCACCGCCGGTGTGCAGGAGGTCCGGGCCTGGACGATCACGCGCGGGACGAAGGCGCCCCAGGCGGCCGGCGTCATCCACACCGATTTTGAGCGGGGCTTCATCCGGGCCGAGGTGACGGCTTATGATGACTTGGTGGCCTGCGGCAGCCAGACGGCGGCCCGTGAAAAGGGTGTGCAGCGCCTGGAAGGCAAGGAGTATGTCATGAAGGATGGCGATGTCGTCCATTTCCGCTTTAACGTATGATCGGACTTACGTATAATCGATGATAAGAGTGGAATTTGCGGAAGCTGGTTGATCCGGCTCGAATTCCATGGTAAACTTCAAATAAATGGATGGAAAAGGAGAAATTAGCATGTTGAACCGGGTGATCCTCATCGGCCGTCTTGGCCGGGATCCGGAGCTGCGTCATACGAACAGCGGCATTCCCGTCTGCTCTTTCAGCATCGCCGTCGATCGGCCCCAGTCGTCGAACCAGCGCCAGGCCGGCGCTGAAAAGGTGACCGATTGGTTTACGATCAACGTCTGGAACCAGCAAGCGGTCACCTGTTCCCAGTACTTACATAAGGGTCGACTCGTGGCGATCGACGGCCGCCTGCAAACCCGTTCCTGGACGGATCAGCAGTCCGGGCAGAAGCGCTCTGTTGTGGAAGTCGTCGCTGAATCCGTCCGCTTCCTCGAACGCGGTGAAGGGCAGCCTGGCGCAGGCGCCAGCGCTGGAGCCGGCATGGGTGCAGGCGCCGGTTATGGCGGCGCGGCGGCTGGCGTCGGTTCGGGCTTCGGCGGTTCGTCCGGCAGCAGCTATGGCGGCGGCGCATCGGGCTTTGGCGCGCCTGCCAGCGGAGGCGGATCCTTTGGCAGCGAGATTTCCTTCCCCGATCCGCCTGGGGATGACGATCTCCCCTTCTAATCAATGGTATCGATCAAAAACCTCGCGCAGAACCTTTTTGGAAAGGCGCGGGGTTTTTTATATTTGTTCGTTTTTCAATGACACCGTTACCCAGGCGATGATAGTTAGCGCAAAGCCTTCGCTTCTTCCGAGGGCGCTCGACACGCTCCTTGACGTGCTACGTCTCAATCGGTAATTTTTTGGGTAAACCGGGGCTTCCTGTGGCAAAATACCTGTAAAATAAGCAATCAAACCAAGGGGGAGCGAGGGCTCCCCTTTTTGCGCAGGATGGGGAAGGAAATCGCGATGCCATCCCCGAATTGTCCATAGTGAGGTGAGAGAATGCCAATTCGAGGAATGATGGAAGGGGCCATGCTGGCCGCCTTGACGGCCGTTTTGGCCCTCTTGGGCGTATTCATCTTCCCCTTAGGCCTGTTGACCAACCTGATCTGGACCATCCCCATCGTCGTCGCCATCGCCCGCAACGGCTGGACCGTCGGGGTGCTGAGCCTGGCGGCGGCGAGCATCGTCATCGGCCTGGCGGCCGGGTTTCCGAAGGCGCTGATCCTGCTGATTCAGTTCGGCGGACTCGGACTCGTCTACGGCATCGCCTTTCGCTACCGTTGGTCGACAATCCGGGCCTTTCTGGCCGGTTCGCTCACGGTGGCCCTGTCCTTCGCCACTTTTGTAGCCCTGTTCTTCCTCTTGACCGGTCTGACGGTGGAGACACTGCGCCAGCAGATGGATGGGACGGTCAACGCCGTCATCGAGATGTACCGGAGCGCCGGGCTTTTTGAAAAGTATGCCGATCAGGGCATCACCGAAGAGAGCATGCGCGCCCAGTTTGCTTCGTACATCCAACTCTTTTCCATGATGTTTCCGAGCATCTTCGTCATGTACGCCATGATGACCGCCGCGTCGAACCTGCTCCTCTCCCGCTGGATGCTCCGGCGCATCGGGCAGCCCGTCACCGGCCAGCGCCCCTTTCGGGACTGGCGCCTTCCTTGGGAGGCGGTCTGGGTGGTCATCGTCGGCCTCGCCGCCACCTTGGCCGGCGATTACTGGCAGGTCCCCCTGTTAGGGAGCGCCGGGATCAATATTCTCTACATCTGCTACCCGGTGCTGCTCGTTCTCGGTTTTTCTGTCTTAGCCTACCTGCTCAACAAATACGTCATGTCGCCCTTCGTCCTCTCTATCGTGGCCGTGTTGATCTTCCTGTATCCCACGTTGGCGCTCACCTTTGTCGCTACGGTGGGTCTTTTCGATCTGGTCTTTGACTACCGAGCCAAGATGGACAAAATCCAGGGCGCCTAGGCGCCGGATGGGGGAAGAGGCGATGCTTCCCGGTATGAAAACACGGCTTTCCTTCTGGCTGCTGGCCTTGCCGACCGTTGCCGGCACCGGACTGCTTGTCGCTATCCTCGCTCCGGTGCACCGCGCGATCGCAGGGTTGGTGGCGGCGCTCCTGATCGGTGTGCTGTTTTTCGCGATCGAGGCCGCCTATCGCTGGCGCTGGCAGGCGGAAGAACGCCTGAACCGCCTGCAGGAACAACTGGAATCTTCGGGCGCCAACTTGCTGGCCCATTTGCCCCTGGGCCTCGTCTACATCGACAGCAACGGCGCCCTTTTGTGGCATAACCCCGAGTTTGCCCGCATGCTTGGACGTGAGGGGTATCGCTTCAAGGGGAAGCTGCGCAACCACCTGCCGGAATTGCACTTTAAGAAAAACTCCAGCTTTTCCGAACTGGTCGCCAGCCGTCTTGTCATCCGGGACCGGCAGATCAAGGTCTCCTTGCGTGTCGGACCGGAGGAGGGTCGTCGACTGCTCGCCTTTGACGATGTGACCGACTATGAACAGCGGGCGGCCCGCGAGGACGGCCCGGTCATCGGCCTCTGCATCATCGATAACTTTGATGAGGCGGTGGCCCCGCTGGAGGACGAGAACAAGTTCGCCCTCACCGCCGAGATCGACAAGTTGCTCAACGAGTGGGCCTTGGGCTTTGAGGGCTTTCTCCGCAAGGTCGCCGAGGATCGCTATGTGTTGCTCATGACTGGCTCGGGTTTGCGTCTCTGCCAGGCCCACAACTTCGAAGTCCTCGACCGCATCCGCTCGGTCCGGCTGGAAAACCGCCTCGCCGTCACCCTCAGCATCGGCCTGGGCGTCGGCGAGGACTCCATGGCCGACCTGGGCCGCCTAGCCCGCACCGGCGTCGACCTGGCCATGGAGCGCGGCGGCGATCAGGTGGTCGTCAAGTCGGCTGATCGGGTCTACTTCTATGGCGGCAACACGGAAGCGGTGGAAAAACGCACCCGTGTGCGCGCGCGCGTCGTCGCCAAATCGCTGCGCGCCCTGATCGTCGGTGCCGACAATGTGGTCATCCTGGGCCATGAGCACGCTGACCTGGACGCTGCCGGCGCCGCCCTCGGCCTTTCCCGCGCCGTCTCCGCCCTCGGCAAGCCCGTCTCCGTCGTCCTCGACACCCGCGGGGGCGCCCTTGACCGGCTGATGCCCTATGTGCAGGCCAATGCCGAGCTGGCGAAGACCCTTGTGCCTGTCGAAGAGTCGCCGGCTTATGTCAACGACGGGACGCTGTTGATCGTCGTGGACACCCACAAGCCGTCCTTGCTCCCGGATCGCACCCTTCTCGACCGGGCCGGAGACATCGTCATCATCGACCATCACCGGCGCGGCGAGGAGTTCATCGACAAAAACAGCCTCGTCTATCTGGAGGCGTACGCGTCATCCACCTGTGAACTGGTGGCTGAAATCCTGCAATACCTCAAAGAAGACCTGGAACTAGGCAAAATCGCCGCATCGGCCCTCCTGGCCGGCATCACCGTCGACACGAAGCACTTCGTCTTCATGACGGGGGCGCGGACCTATGAGGCCGCCTCCTACCTGCGACGATCCGGGGCCGACCCGCAGCTTGTCCAGTCGATCCTGCGGGACCCTATGGAGACGGTCGTCCGCCGGGCGGCCATCATCGGCGGCGCCGAAGTCCACTTCGACCACATCGCCATCGGCATCCAGGCGGAAGCGGCGCCGCGGGCCACGGTCATCTCGGCCCAGGCGGCCGATGAACTCCTGGAGGTGGAGGGGATCCAGGCCTCCTTTGTCCTGCGCCCCTATCCGAAGGGGACCGCCGTTTCCGCTCGCTCCCAAGGGGATGTCAACGTCCACGCCATCTTAGAACGTCTTGGCGGCGGCGGCCACCTGACCATTGCCGGCGCACAACTGGCCGGGCTCAGCCTGCCCGAGGCGAAGGAAAAGCTCCTGACCGCCATCGGCGAACACCTGGAGCAGCAAAAAGAGAAAAAAGCGCTGGCGGAGCGCGAGCGCCCTGCAGAAAGCGGCGAGGCTGGCGGCGTCGTCAGCGGGAAGCGGGAGATCAGGCGCTAAAAGTCAACGATCTATAGCCATGTTTGTGTAAATGCGATACATTTTAGGTAGGACTTTTTTTGAGGAGGAAAAAACGATGAAAGTCATCTTGCAACAAGATGTGAAAAACCTGGGCAAAAAGGGCGATATCGTTGATGTCGCCGAGGGATATGGCCGCAACTACGTGTTGCCGCGAGGGCTCGCCATTGAAGCGACGCCGACCAACCTGAAAAACCTGGAGCGGCTCAAAGCCAACGAAGCAAAGAAAAAAGAGCAGGAACTGCTCGATGCTAAGGAAGTGGGCGCCAAACTGTCCGGGATCACCGTCAAGGTCCGCACGAAAGCCGGTGACGGCGGACGCCTCTTCGGCGCCGTGACGAACAAGGAGATCGCCGAGACGGTGGAAAAACAGTTCGGCCTCAAGGTGGACAAGCGCAAGTACGAGTTGAAGCAGCCCATCAAGACGCTGGGGGTTTATCCTATCACCGTTAAAATTCACCCGGCCGTCTCGGTGGAACTCAAAGTTGAGGTCGTCAGCGAATAACTATCCTGTGGTCTCAACCCCTTTTCCCTGCGCCGTCGTCACCCTGCCTTTTGCAGCACTGGCGAACAGGGAGGTTTTTTCCGCAGGAAGGAGCAACGACATCATTCATGAAAAAAATGTTGGAGACATTGAACCGGACGCGGCTGAGCCAACTGATCAGCCGCCGTTCTGATGAGGATTTGCTGGCTCGCCAGGTGGACGCGCTCTTTGGCACCCTCTCCGACATCTACGGCGCCGACAAACTGGTCTTGCGGGCAAGCAAGCTCGAGATCCTGCCGCTGATGCGCTCAAACCAACTGGAGGAGCGCGTCTGGGCCTTGCAGCGACTCGTCCTGCACGGTCCGGCGCCGCAGAAGCCGCCGTCGTCGAAGGAGATCCCTGAAATCCTCAACGAGATCGAAGACGAGATCGCTGGCATCATCGCCCGCCGTTCCGTCGAGGACAAACTGGAAAAGCTCGTGGCTGACAAGATGCAGGAGCGCCACGAGGAGTACATGCGCGAGATCAAGATGCAGGTGCTGAAGGAGACCGGCGGGCCCGAGAACGCCCAGACGCTCAAGCGCCTGGCCCAGTTGGAGAAGATGAACAACGTCAACCTGGCCCGTTCGGCCATGGAGATGCTGCGGCCCCAGCAGTTGAACGAGGTGGTGGGCCAGGAGCGAGCCGTCCAAGCCATCCTCTCCAAGCTGGCCTCCCCCTATCCCCAGCACATCCTCTGCTATGGACCGCCCGGCGTCGGCAAGACAACGGCAGCCCGACTGGCCTTCCAGGCCGCCAAGCACCGGAGCGTCACCCCTTTCCCGGACGAGGCGCCCTTCGTCGAGGTGGACGGCACCACCCTGCGCTGGGACCCCCGCGAGGTGACCAACCCGCTCTTGGGCTCCGTCCACGACCCCATCTACCAGGGCGCCCGCCGCGACTTGGCCGACACGGGCATCCCCGAGCCGAAACTGGGCCTCGTCAGCGAAGCCCACAGCGGCGTCCTTTTCATCGACGAGATCGGCGAGATGGACCCCATGCTGCTCAACAAGTTGCTCAAGGTCCTTGAAGACAAACGTGTCAGCTTTGACTCGGCCTACTACGACCCCCTTGACCCGAACGTGCCCCAATGGATCAAAAAGATCTTTGACGAGGGCGCACCGGCCGACTTCATCCTCGTCGGTGCCACCACCCGCGGCCCCGGCGAGATCAACCCGGCCCTGCGTTCTCGTTGCGCCGAGATCTTTTTTGAACCGCTCACTCCAGCAGACATCAAAGACATCATCGAAAACGCCGGCCAGCGCCTAGACGTCGTCCTTGAAGCGGGCGTGGCCGACCTGATCGCCGAATACACCATCGAAGGCCGCAAGGCCGTCAACCTCCTGGCCGACGCCTACGGCTTGGCCCTCTTTCGCCGCGAGGAGGCGGGGAGGCCGGAAAAAAGGGGTGGCGCCAAGGCAGGCGCTGCGGAAAAATCCACGGCCGGCGCTGTGACCGGCGACGGGAAGGCTTCCATGATCGGCGTCACCTGCGACGATGTCCTCGAAGTCCTGCGCACGGCCCGCCTCAGCCCTTATGTGACCCGCAAGGGCGAGCACAAGGCAGAGATCGGCCGCGTCTTCGGCCTCGGCGTGGCCGGCTTCGTCGGCTCCGTGCTGGAGATCGAAGCCGTCGCCTTCCCTGCCAGCGGCGAGGGCAAAGGCCACATCCGCTTCAACGACACGGCCGGCAGCATGGCCAAGGACTCGGTCTTCAACGCCGCCTCCGTCTTCCGTCGCCTGGCCGGCAGGGAACTGGCCGACTTTGACCTGCATGTCAACGTCGTCGGCGGCGGCAACATCGACGGCCCCTCAGCCGGTTTGGCCATCTTTCTCTCCGTCTACTCGGCCATCCAGGAGATCCCCCTCTGGCAGGATGTCGCCGTTACCGGCGAGATCTCCCTGCGCGGCGGCGTGAAGGCCGTCGGCGGGATTTTTGAAAAGATCTACGGCGCCCGCCAGGCTGGCATCCGCCGCGTCCTCATCCCGAAGGAAAATGAAAAGGATGTCCCCTCAGGCCTGACGGGCATCGAAGTCATTCCCGTCGAGACCGTCGATGAAGCCTTGGCCCTGATCCAAGCCGGTCCTTCGGTCCTAACCGCCGGAGAAGCGTCGTAACGATAGAAAAGGCTGCAATCATAGGCAAAATGGGACGATCCGGTTCTTTGCAGAAGCTGCATGTTGACTGTTCCGGACAGCCATTGCACAATAGAAATAGTTTTTAGCCATTGCAAAACCCGGGCGGAAACGACCCGGGTTTTGCCTGCTATTTTTTTTGTCGCCTGTGCAACGTCATTTTGCCTCGCCTGCGACCATTGTTTCGTTGTCTTCACCGATCCATTCGCCCATTGTCCGCGTCTACGGAGGGAGTACATAGAAACGCCATGAGCAGCCTTTTTGACCGCCTGCCCCCTCAAAACATCGAAGCCGAACAATCAGTGCTGGGCGCCATGCTCCTCGACGCCGACGCCGTGTACAAGGCGACAGAACTGCTGAAACCGGAGGACTTCTACAAAGAAGCCCACCAGACCGTCTTCCGGACGCTGCAGACCCTCTCCCAGCGGGGGGAGGCCGTCGACCTGGTCACCTTGACGGAGGAACTCCGCCAGACCGGCAACCTGGAGCGGGTCGGCAGCATCCCCTACCTGATCGAACTGGGGAACGTGGTGCCGACGGCGGCCAACGTGGAGCATTACGCCAAAATCGTCGCCGAAAAATCGCTGCTCCGCCAGATCATCGGCGCCGCTACCAAGATCACCCAGAAGGGCTATGAAGCCGCCGAAGAAGTGGACCAACTGCTCGACGAAGCGGAGCAAGCCTTTCTCGATATCGCCCAGCGCCAGGCTCGCGACGGCATGGTCCCCTTGCGGGACGTGCTGGTGGCTACCCTCGACCACATCGAGCACCTTTACAACCGCAAGGGCGATGTGACAGGCGTGGCGACCCACTTCCGGGAACTGGACCGGATGACCTCAGGCTTGCAGCCCTCGGACCTGATCATCGTCGCCGCCCGCCCCGCCATGGGGAAAACCGCCTTCTGCCTGAACATCGCCCAGAACGCCGCCGTTCGGGACAAGGTGCCCGTGGCCGTCTTCAGCCTGGAGATGTCGCGGGAACAACTCGTCCAACGGATGCTCGCCTCGGAGGCGCTCATCGACCAGCAGCGGCTGCGCACCGGCGGGCTGACCGAACAGGACTGGGACACGCTGACCAACGCCATCACCCCCCTGTCGGACGCACCCATCTACATCGATGACACGGCCGGCATCACCGTCATGGAGATGCGGGCCAAGTGCCGGCGGCTGAAGACGGAAAAAAACCTGGGCCTCATCGTCATCGACTACCTGCAGCTGATGCAGGGCGGCGGCAGCCGGCGCTCAGAGAACCGCCAGCAGGAGATCTCCGAGATCTCCCGCTCCCTAAAAGCCCTGGCCCGCGAGTTGAACGTGCCCGTCGTGGCCCTTTCCCAGCTCTCCCGTTCGGTGGAGCAGACGACAGACAAGAAGCCGAACCTGAGCCACCTGCGCGAATCAGGCGCCCTCGAACAAGACGCCGACATGGTCATGTTCATCTACCGCGAGGAGTATTACATACCGGATACGGAGAAAAAGGGCATCGCCGAGATCATCATCGCCAAGCACCGGAACGGCCCCGTCGGTTCGGTGGAGTTGGGCTTCTTGAAGGAATTTACCAAGTTCGTCAACCGGGACTACCGGTAAGAAAAAAGGGGCCGACCTTGGCGGTTAGCCCCTTTCACTTTTGTTTTGGTATGCAATCAAAGCCAGTCAGCCGGGCAGTAGCACCACGTTTTTTCTTTATCCGGTGCCCTGTCCGGCATTCAATTATTTTTCGATCGCCTCGTAACCGTTGACGAGGATCTCGATCTCCCCCGTATGGGGGTCAAACATGAGGCCGTGAATGGGGACATCATTGGGAATCAAGGGATTGGTGCGGATGCGGGCGACCACCTCACGCACATTTTCGCAGGGATGGTGGAAACGGTCCACCCAAGACTTCAGCTCATGCTCGACCATGTAGAGCGCATCCGGTGAGATACCCCGGGCAAGCATCTTTTCTTTCAACCCGTCAGCCGTGGTGTTGGCAAGGCCGCAGTCCTTGTGGCCGATGACCATCACCTCTTCGACGCCCAGTTCGAAGATAGCCACGACAAGGCTGCGGATTGTCGCCTCAAAGGGCCCTGTCACAGAATTGCCGGCGTTCTTGATCACCTTGGCATCACCGCGACGGATGCCCATGGCAGGTTCAAGAAAATCGACAAGCCGCGTGTCCATGCAGGTGAAAATGGCCAATCCTCGGCTGGGTGTCTTCGCGACAGGAGCACAGTTAGAATGGACAAACTCTTCCGGCAGGCGGCGCATGAATTCGCTGTTGGCGGCGAGAATCTGATCGAGTAGGCTCATAGCGAAACTCCTTTCCTGTTCCGTTACCCTGGGATCGCTGTTCCGATTTAGAATATCATCCAACTTACAGCCTGTAAAAATCTTATCATTCGCCTTTTGGAGAGATAATCCTGCTCCTGTCTTGCGGAAATCGCTCGCTCCCCCCTTTCCAACGAGCGATGCCGCACGGGTGCGCCTTGACTTGCAGCGGTGAATTTTGGTAACATAGATAGGGCTAACCCCTTGCGCGCGCAAGGGGATTTTGATAAAAAACTGTGGCCTGGCCACAGTTTTTTATTGCTTGGGAATACTAGCGTCAAGGCTGCGCTGTTTGTTGCCTCATTAGGTTCCATCGAGGATTTGCTCAATCATAACAGACAAGCCATGGTTTGTTTAGTCGAAACGTACACAGGGTTTACTCGAATCGCGCTTTATAGTATGGTGTAGTGGTGTAGTCTTCCTGCGTCCAGCGCATCAGGGAGGTTCACAAAGTCCCCTATCGGGCAACCGCTCGGAGGACTTTTGATAAATCGATAAGAGATGGGGGTACCGGGTATGTCATCGGTCGTAGTCGTCGGCGCCCAGTGGGGCGACGAAGGGAAAGGCAAGATCACCGACTTTCTGGCCCAAAAAGCGGACCTTGTCGCGCGCTACCAAGGGGGTAACAACGCGGGACATACGGTGGTGGTCAAGGGGAAGGAGTTCAAGCTCCACCTGATCCCTTCGGGTATCCTCTACCCCGATAAAACCTGCATCATCGGCAACGGCGTCGTCATCGACCCCGGCGTGCTGATTGAGGAACTGAAGTACCTGGAAGGCGAGGGCATCTCCGCCGACAACCTGCGCATCTCCGGACGCGCCCATGTGATCATGCCCTACCACCGCCGCCTCGACGAGGTGGAGGAAGAGCGCCGCGGCGCCAATAAGATCGGCACGACCAAGCGGGGCATCGGTCCTTGCTACGTCGACAAAATCGCCCGAGTGGGCATCCGCATGGCCGACCTGCTCGATCCGGAGGAGTTCCGGACCAAGCTGGAACTGAATGTAGCCACCAAAAATGAGCTCTTCGAGAAGATCTATGGCGTCGAAGGTTTTGACGTCCAGGCGATCTTTGACGAATACCGGGCCTATGCCGAACGGCTGCAAGCCTACATCACCGATACATCGGTCCTGCTGGACGACGCCCGCAAAGAGGGCAAGAACATCCTCTTTGAAGGCGCCCAAGGGACCTTGCTCGACATCGACCATGGCACCTATCCCTTTGTCACGTCGTCCCATCCCATTGGTGGCGGCGCCACCGTCGGCTCCGGCGTCGGACCGACGACGATCAACAAGGTGCTCGGCGTGGTCAAAGCATATACGACCCGTGTCGGCGAAGGCCCCTTCCCGACGGAACTGAACGATGAGACGGGCGATCAGATCCGCAAGGCCGGTCACGAGTTCGGCACCACCACCGGCCGTCCCCGTCGCTGCGGTTGGTTTGACGCCGTCATCATGCGCTACTCCGTCCGTGTCAGCGGCTTGACCTGTATGGCCGTAACGAAGTTGGACGTGCTCGATCAGCTGCCGGTGATCAAAATCTGTGTCGGCTACCGCTATCAAGGCGAGGTGATCCAGCACTTCCCCGAAAGCCTGAAAAAGCTGGCCCAGTGTGAACCGGTCTATGAAGAGATGGCCGGCTGGATGAGCGATACGACCGGTTGCCGCACCTTGGAGGAGCTACCGGAGAAGGCGCGTCTCTATGTGAAGCGTTTGGAAGAGCTCTGCGGCTGCCCGGCTTCGATCCTGGCTGTCGGTCCTGATCGGGAGCAGACGATCGAACTGGAAGACGCATTTTAGGTTTTAGCGAGTCCCTTACCCCCGTTCACCAAGGAGAGGGTGAGCGGGATTTTTGAGTGAATGAGCAAGTACTCTGATTGAAAAAGAGGGCTCTCCCCACGGATGAAGGGGGGGCCTTCTTTTCTGTTGTCATCGGGCTTATTATTGTGATTGCTAGAGCGAAGCAGGTAATTCAAATCTAAAGCGCCTTTTGACGTAAAAAATCACGGTTATTTGCTGCTCTCCCTCTGTCGGAATAATCACACAAAAGAACTATTCATAACTTGCTCGCAAGGTATTGACAGGCTATATCGTCATCAGTATACTTCATACTTGGTAAGCGTCCTTTACGCAATGTCTGGTCGCCACCAAGCAGCGATTAGCGGGACGCGCCAAGGAATGGCCCGTTGGTCAAGCGGTCTAAGACACCGCCCTTTCACGGCGGTAACAGGGGTTCGAATCCCCTACGGGTCACCATTTTTTTCTTTGCAGGTGGGATCGCTTCAGGTTTGGCATGAGGCGCTTCCAGGCAGAATTGGGAGCAGTGGTGTAGAGGCCTAACATGCCAGCCTGTCACGCTGGAGATCGCGGGTTCGAATCCCGTCTGCTCCGCCATTCTCATATGCTTTCAAAGGGCTCGTTTTCAGTTTTTTACTGGGGGCGGGTTCTTTTTCTTATGTATCCTCTTCCTTGACTTTTGCCGCGAACGGGGTATCCTATAGAAGAAGATGGAAGAAAAATCTCCGTCCGATCCTTTCATCGACGGCATCACTCGTTAAGGAGGCTGTCCACTTGCCCGATCCGATCGCTTTTTATATCGGCGACCACCCGATTCGCTGGTACGGGATCCTGATCAGCAGCGCCCTCCTCATCGGTACGCTGCTGGCCCAGCGGGAAACGGTGAGGCACGGGATCGACCCCGATTTTCTCTATAACCTGATCCTGTGGGCCACGCCGCTGGCGCTGATCGGCGCCCGCGCCTATTACGTCATCTTCAACTGGAAGTTCTACGCCAACGATCCCAGCGAGGTGTTCGCCATCTGGCACGGCGGCCTCGGGATCTTTGGCGCCCTGATCGTGGCCTTCCTCTTTGCCTGGTATTACACGGGCAAACATGGCCTATCTTTTTGGCAGATGGCCGACATCGCCGCGCCGTCGCTCATCCTCGGCCAAGCCATCGGCCGTTGGGGCAACTTTTTCAACCAGGAGGCCTACGGCTACCCGACGGACGTTCCCTGGGCGATGATGATCGCTGGGGAGATGCGCCACCCCACTTTCCTCTACGAGTCGATCTGGGACATCATCGGCTTCTTTTTGTTGCTCATCCTGCGCCGCCGTCCCTCGGTGCGCCGGGGGGAGGTCTTTCTCTTCTACCTCGCCTATTACTCCTTCGGTCGCTTCTGGATCGAGGGGTTGCGCATGGATTCGGAGATGCTAGGCGACTTCCGCCTGCCCCAACTCTTGGCTCTGGCCTGGATGGCTTTTGCCGTGGGCGCCTTCTACTACCGGCGCAAAAAAGGCTATGCCGACGAGCCGGCGACGCCGGAGCGGGCGGCCCTCGATGCTCATCGGGGCTGACCAAGGGGCGAAAAAGGAAAAAAGCATCCTCCTTGGCTTGCCGGTCCTGCCGGAGGCTTTACCCTGGCGGAGGAAAGTGCTATAATACCAACGGATTTTTGGCAATGGAAGGACAAGGGGGGAATAATCGGTGAGCAAGCACATCATCACTGTGCAGAAAGGCGCGCTGCAAGCGACGGTCCAAACGGGCGGCTGCGGTGAATGCCAGACCTCCTGCCAATCGGCCTGCAAGACCTCCTGTACCGTAGGGAACCAGGTTTGCCAGAAAGGCTAAGGTCGAATCGCCATAAAAGACCGAAAAACCCTCTATTCGCGACCTGAACCGGATAGAGGGTTTTTTCTTCTTTTATGTTTTTCAAAATGGTAGATGCCGAAATGAACGACGATAATAGTAAAGGTTGATGATGAAATCATGGCAAACCAAGCCGCTTCCCCCTGGTGGTCCGACCTTGTTGGTTACAACTTCAAAGCCCACCTGTTTACCTTTGCCCACGGCGACGTGGCCTTTTGTTATGATGTAAACTCCAATTCACTGCACCGCCTCGATGGGACGGCGCTGCAGGTGATCGAAGCCCTTGTGGCGGCGCAAGGAGACGGCGCGGCAGCCCGGGAGGCGCTCGTTCGTGAAGAACATATGGACGCCTCCGCCGTCGATGAGGTGCTGGCGGAACTGGGCGAACTGAAGGCGGCAGGGATGCTCTTCACGGGCGATCCGCTAGCGGAAGGTTTTATGGGTGAGCGGGAGACGGCTGCTGCTGAAACCGTCGCTATCGCTGCGGATGCTGCGGAAGGCTCCGCTGCCGGTGCTGCAACCGCCGCCATAACGGCAATTCCCGCCGACCCCATCGTCAAAGCCCTCTGCCTGCATGTAGCCCATGACTGCAACCTGCGCTGCGGCTACTGCTTTGCCGGCACGGGCCCCTTCGGCGGCGACCGCAGCCTCATGTCCCTTGAAACGGGTAAGCAAGCCATCGACTTCCTGCTCGCTCACTCGCAGGGACGCCAGCATGTGGAGATCGACTTTTTCGGCGGCGAGCCGCTGCTCAATTTTGACGTCGTCAAGGATCTGGTGGCTTACGCCAAAGAACGGGCTGCCGAAGAGCACAAAATCCTGAAGCTCACCTTGACGACAAACGGCCTGCTCCTCGACGAAGAAACAGGCCGCTATCTGAACGAAGAGGGACTGTCGGTCGTCCTCTCCCTCGATGGCCGCCGTGACATCCATGACCGCATGCGGCCCTATGTGGACGGCTCTGGTTCCTACGACGAGGTGGCCGCCAACCTGCTGGCCTTTGTCCAATCGCGAGGCGGTGAGGACTACTATGTGCGGGGGACCTTCACTGGTTATAACCCTGACTTCGCCGCAGACGCCCTCCACATCCACGATCTCGGCTTTCGCCACATCTCGGTGGAGCCCGTCGTCGCGGCGCCGGACAGGGAGTACGCCCTGCAGGAAGCGCATATTGAGCGCCTGGACGAGCAGTACCGCATCCTGGCCGAAGAGATCGTCCGACGCGGGCAAGCGGGCCAGCCGATTAACTTTTTCCACTTCCAACTCGATCTTGCCCATGGCCCCTGCCTGGCCAAACGGCTCTCCGGCTGCGGCGCCGGCTTCGAGTACATGGCTGTCGCCCCCAACGGCGACCTCTATCCTTGCCACCAGTTTGTGGGGCGGGAAAATTACCGCCTCGGCAATGTGGCGACCGGCTTGACCGGCCAAGACATCGCCCGCTCCTTTGCCGACGCCCATGTCTATCACAAGGAAGGCTGCCCCGACTGCTGGGCGCGCTTCCTTTGCTCCGGCGGCTGCCATGCCAACAACGAGGCGGCCACAGGCAGCCTGCATATCCCGGCGGCGATGAGTTGCCACCTGGCCAAGATGCGCCTCAAGTGGGCTCTTTACGCTCAGGCGCTGACGGCTGAGACGGGAGCGTAAAGAGAGGAAGAACGGACCATGAGACGCACCGCCCTGTCTGCCTGTCCCTTAAACTGTTACGACCTTTGCGCTTTTCGCGTCCATCTGGAAGGGGACCGGATCACCCATATCACCGGAAATGCGGAACATCCCGTGACAAAGGGCTTTGTCTGCTCCCGGGCGCAAGGGCTGGTCGAACGCCATCACAGCCCCGACCGGATCCTCTCGCCCATGATGCGCCAGGGCAAGCAGTGGCGGCGGATCACCTGGGAAGAGGCGCTCGATGTGATCGCCCGGCGGCTGGCCGACGCGCTTGAAAGAGGCGGTCCTGCATCGGTCCTGCATATGGACGGCGCCGGTTCCATCGGCGCCCTCAAGGGACTGGGCCGCCGCTTTTTCAACGCCCTCGGCGGCATCACCCGGCCACAGGGGTTTACTGTTCGCGACCGGGGCCGCGCCGCCATGCGGGCCGACTTTGGCGAGGCGGCGTCGCCGGCCTGGAGCGATCTCACCCGCGCCAAGACCATCCTCCTCTGGGGGCGCAACCCGGCGGCGACGAACCTGCACCTGATTCCCTACCTGCAGGAGGCTCGGGAAAAGGGAGCCACCGTCGTAGCCATCAACCCTGTGCGCCTGGCGGTAGGGAACTTCGTAGATGAGCAAGCGACCATTCGGCCGGGCACAGATGTCTTGCTCGCCTTGAGCATGGCCCATGTCATCCTGGAAGAGCGGCGCTGGCAAGGCGACTTCGTGTCAGCCCATGTGAACGGTTTTGCCTCCTACGCGGAGGCGGTCTCTTGCTTTGCGCCGGAAAAGACGGCAGAGGAAATCGGGATCGATGCCGACACCATCCGCCACCTTGCCGGCCTCTATGCGAAGGCGAGGCCGGCGGCAATCGTCCTCGGCGCCGGGGTGTTGCGTTACCAAGAGGGATACCACGCCGTGCGCGCCATCGACGCCCTGGCCGCCATCACCGGCCAACTGGGCATCGCCGGCGGGGGCATCCACCTGGCCAGCGATCGCCATGAAATCGGCCGTTCCATCGCTGGCGAGGACCGCGCCGTTTCTATCGCCGCCGACAGCCTGGCCGAGGAGATCCTCCGGCGAAGATCGGCAAGCGGTTCTACAGAGCCACCCATCGAGGTGTCCCTCATCCACGGCGCCAACCCGATCAGCCAGGGGCCGAACACACAGCGGATGATGGAGGCCTTTCACACCATCCCCTTCAAGGTGGCCATCGATTTTCAACTGACCGACACGAGCCGGCTCGCCGACATCCTGCTCCCGGCGGCCAGCAGTTTTGAAGAGAGCGATCTCTTCGTATCGCCATTTAACGATTACATCCACTACCAACCGGCTCTTGTCGCCCCGCGCTGGCAGGTCTGGCCGGAACACCGCATCTGGAGCGAACTGGCCCGGCGGATGTGCGCCATAGCGGCGAACACATCGAAGGCGCAACAGGAAGGCCCTCTCGATGCCCCACCTCAGTATGTTCTAGCGGAGAAGCACCAGACCGCCCCCTCACCGGACTGGCGCGCCAGGCTTTGTGAAGACGCCGCTTTTTGGGTGAAGGGGCCCGAAGCATGGCTCGAAGACCTCCTGCAGCCCTTCGGCGTCACCCTCGCCGATTGGGCTGGCGGCGGGCCGCGTCCCAACCCGCGATTGCAAGTCATCCCCTTCCGGGAAGGCGCTTTTGCGACCTCTTCCGGCAAAGTGGAATTGGCGGGCGAGGTCGACTTCAAAGGGCTCCTCGACCGTTGCAAGGTGATCCCTGTTCGTCACAGCCATGAGACAGGGGAGGACGACCGCTTCCGGCTCATCTTTGTCCACCGCCCGGGTCGCCACAATTCTCAACTCTGGGAGATGGACGATAGCGACGAAGGGGCGGCCGACCTCTCGCTTCACCCGGAAGACCTAAAAGAGTTGAACCTGCGCCCGGGTGACGACGTCGTCGCCGAAACAGAGTGGGGGAGCGTGACCCTGTCCGTGCGCGCCGATGAGGCCGCGCCTCGCCGGTGCGCCCTCCTTTCAGGCGGCAAGCCCGTTGTCGACGGCGGTGGCGTCAACTTGCTGACCAACGTCTCTGGCGCAACATGTGCGCTCATGCACGCCGACATCCGAAGTGCTGTGGTCAATGAGACCTTTTGCCGCCTGCGCAAGATCGCCCTGGCCGAACGGATCCGTTAACCTGGATGAGTGAAATCCCTGATAGAATGATCGATAGGCAAATTTCAGGGTTTCCTCGACAACCTTTTCCATGTTATAATGTTGGCGGGTTTGTAAGACGGAAGATAATAGCAGCGACTGCCATACAAACCCGAGCGCCAAATCGGGATTCATCGGTTCGCCCTCCCGGCGAACCCATTAACATTTAGCCTCGGCAGCTTGTCAGGGGTGGGAAAGGGGGCGCAAATGTCCAAGAAGGATTTCTTAGTGGACAAACTCGCCTGGTTCCAAGAAAAATGGACCGAATTCCGCACCAAGTCAGTCGGCGAAGGAAAGACTCAAGGAATTGACAACAGGCTGAACGCGCTTCGTGTGAAATTAGACGAGGTGAAGCTGGAGATCCGCTCCATCGATCTCCAAAACTGGCGGCAAAGCAAAGGACTTGTCTACATCGCCCAGGGAACCGGGGTGCTCCTGCTGGTCGGCGCCATCACAGTGGCCGCTTTCAGCGGAACCTCCGCGCCGGCAACAAACCAACTCACGACTGCATCGGCCATGGTGGTCAAGGCCAACGGCATGGTCGACGCCTGCCGGATCGTGATCGATGGCAAGCCGGAAATGGTGGTCGCCAGCCGCGAACAAGCGGAACAACTGATCAAGGACACGATCAACTTCTTCTCTTACGGGCAGATCGGTGAAGGCGTCGAGTTGCTCGATGTAAAAGTGAAGCAACAGATCACATACGAAGACATAGAAGTAGCGCCCGATCAGATCATCCCGAGCGATCAAGCGAAAAAGATGCTCGCCGAAGGCAAGGGCGAGAAGATTCGATATGTCGTCCAAAAAGGCGATACCCTCTGGAGCGTCGCCACGAAGAACGGCATGAGTTGGAATGAACTGCGCAAGGCGAATGCCCAACTGGTCAACGAGAACAAGCTGAAAATCGGCCAAGAGATCAACCTCACCCGGCCGGTCCACTACCTGAACGTGGTCAGTACATACAAGGTTGTCAAAGAAGAGAATGTGCCCTACCCGACGAAAGTCGAAAAAGACGCCAACATGAAGCCGGGCGCCGTCAAGGTCAAACAGGAAGGCGAAAACGGCAAAAAAATCGCTACCTACATCGTCAGCAAAGAGAACAACTACCAGTTTGAAGAAGAACTGAAAGAAGAAAAGACGCTGAAAAACCCCGTCCAACGGGTTGAGGTCCGCGGTGACCGGATTATGGTGGCTTCTCGTGGTCGCGGCGCCGGCGGCAGCTACAGCGGCGGCGGCAGCGGCACCCTGTCCTGGCCCGTTGGCAGTCGGCGGATCACCTCTCCTTTTGGCTACCGGGGCCGCGAGTTCCACACCGGAATGGATATTGACGGCAATACGGGCGATCCCGTCTACGCTGCGGCGGACGGCGTCGTCACCTTTGCTGGCTGGGCCGGCGGCTATGGCAAGTGTCTCCTCGTCGACCACGGCGGCGTCACCACCCGCTACGCCCACCTTTCCCAACTGTACGTCGGCGAAGGCCAGACAATCAGCCGGGGCGCCAACATCGGCGCGGTTGGTTCGACGGGACGCTCCTATGGCAGCCACCTGCACTTCGAGGTTATCGATGGAGGCGTGAAAAACCCCATGGCTTACCTGAAGTAACAAAGAAGATGTACTGGAAGACCTCGCAGCGGGTCTTCTTCTTTTTTACTTTATTCTTTAGACGATGGAAACGGCGAAAAGGTTCCCTTTTTCTCAACGTTGCTGAGAGATAGCGCTGGGGGTGTGAAGGTCTGTTGCCGCTTGCGGAGTCAAGACCAGGGGGTTGCCATGACCGCCTTGCCGATCACAGGATACGAAAAAAAGCGGTGGATATTACGCTCGCTTGACACCTTCTTCACGATCGGCCTATAATAGAGTCCAAGAATATACCCCTAATGGGTATTATACGTTCGGGAGTGAGCGCAATGATCGACTTTCCGTCGGTGCAAACCATCGCCATCGTGGGCTTGTCAGACAAACCGGGCCGGGCGAGTCGCCATGTGGCCGAATACCTGAAGGAACAAGGTTACCGGATCATTCCCGTCAACCCGACGGCGACGGAGATCCTCGGGGAGAAAAGCTATCCGGATCTCGCCTCCATCCCGGCGGAGATCGAGATCGACGTGGTGGACGTCTTCCGTCGTTCCGAGGAGGTCCTGCCCATCGCCCAGGAAGCCATCGCCCGGGGGGCCAAAATCCTATGGTTGCAAGAAGGCGTCATCCATGAAGAAGCGGCGAAACTGGCGGAAAGCGCCGGCCTCACCGTCGTCATGGACCACTGCATGCTCAAAGAAGACCAGGCCTGGCGGAAAAAAGATCCGAAAGACATCTACGATGTGCTGATCATCGGCGCCGGCCCGGCCGGGCTGACGGCGGGCCTCTACGCCTCCCGGGCGGGACTGCGCACGGGCGTCTTTGAATCGGTCATGCCGGGCGGCCAGGCGGCGACGACAGAGCTGATCGAAAACTACCCCGGCTTTGACGAGCCCATCTCCGGCCCGGAACTGATGATGCGTTTCATGGCCCAGGCCCAGCGCTTCGGCGCAGAGCTCATCTCGGAGGAAGTCACCCGGACCGGCTTAAAGGGCCACCTGAAGCGCGTCGAGACAGCCAGCGGCATCCGTTACGCCCGCGCTGTCATCATCGCCACCGGCGCCCAGCCACGCCGCCTCGGCGTCAAGGGGGAAGCCGAGTTTCACGGGCGGGGCGTCTCCTACTGCGCCACCTGTGACGGCGCTTTCTTCCGGGACCGCAAGGTGATCGTCGCCGGCGGCGGCAACTCGGCCGTCGAGGAGGCCCTGTTCTTGACCAAATTCGCCACTGAGGTGATCATTGTCCACCGCCGCGACCAGTTGCGGGCGACGAAAGTCCTCCAAGACCGCGCCTTCCAGAACCCCAAGATCCGCTTCGTCTGGGATACGGTCATCGAGGAGATCGCCGGCGGCGCCGCTGTGGAAAAGGTGCTTACCCGCAACCGTAAGACAGGGGAGACGGGCGAAATCGCCTGTGACGGCGTGTTCGTCTTCGTCGGTCACTCACCGGCGGCCGAGTTCCTCCTTGAGCCGCTGGACCGGACGGAAGAGGGCTACATCGCCGTCGACGCCCACCTGGCGACGAGCATCCCCGGCGTCTTCGCCTGCGGCGATGTGCGCAACACGGTCCTTCGCCAGGTGGCCACCGCTGTCGGCGACGGCGCCGTGGCGGCCATTTCGGCGGAGCGGTACCTGTCCGGAAACCATTGAGACAAGAGAGCCCGCGAAGTCCCTTCAGGACCGGTCTCCAGTAAAACCCGGTGGCTTTTGTAAGGCTAGGGGTCCCGGTGGACCCAGTGAGGCCCCATGCCCCCCAGTCGCCGCCAGTGCCCCTGGTAAAGCCTCGGTATTTGCCCACGAGGGTTGCAGTGTCTGACAAAAAGGGGTACACGAATAGGAACATGCGAGTAGCCCCCTGGTACAAGAGGATATAGGCCCGAGAAGATATTTCGAAACAAATATCTTCTCGGGCTCTGCTTTTTGCTTGCGACATGAAAATTGGAATATTTGCCGCACTGAAAGGAGAACGAAACAAGTTGGCCTGGATCTATCTGTGCATTGCTGGTGTTTTTGAGATCGTCTGGGCGATCGGAATGAAATACTCCGATGGCTTTAGCCGGCTCTATCCATCACTGATCACTGTCGCAGCGATGATTGTCAGCTTTTATTTTCTAAATGTAGCCTCAAAAACGTTGCCTATCGGCACTGCTTATGCGGTATGGACGGGAATTGGCGCCGCCGGCGCTGTTATCCTGGGTATGGTGCTCTTTCAGGAGCCGAAGGATACGCTCCGTCTGTTTTTCCTAGCCCTGATCCTGATCGGAATTATCGGGCTAAAGGCGACCGGCTCCAACGGGTAACACTTTTTTAGTCAAAAGAAAAGAGATGAGGCAGCAATGACACAGTCACATGACAAAACAGCGCAACGAAACACGCTGACGGGCGTCTACTACGCCCTGGCGGCGTACCTGGCCTGGGGATTGCTTCCCCTCTACTGGAAGTCCCTCGAGGGGATCTCGGGAATGGAGATCCTGGCCCACCGGATCGTCTGGTCTTTTCTGTTTGTGATGATAATTATTTTTGCGACCGATCAGTGGCAGAGCATGAAAAGCGCCATCGGGAAGAAGGAAAACTGGCTGACCCTGATCACGGGATCGCTCTTGATCAGTGCCAACTGGTTCATCTACATATGGGCCGTGAACAACGGACACATGGTGGAAACCAGCCTCGGCTACTACATCAACCCCCTGTTGAATGTGGCCGTCGGCGTGTTGGTTTTGCAGGAGCGGCTCAATAAGGGGCAGATCGCAGCCATCGCTCTCGCCGCATCAGGGGTGCTTTTTCTGACCGTCCAGTTTGGGCAGGTGCCCTGGATCGCCCTGTCACTGGCGGTCAGTTTCACCCTGTACGGGCTGGCGAAGAAGAAGGTCAGCTTCGAACCGGTGATCGGGCTGGCTGTTGAAACAGCCATGGTGACGCCGTTGGCGTTCCTCTACCTGCTCTTTCTCCATGCAGGAGGCAACGACGCTTTTACCGGCGGAACGCCCCTGGCGATGGCGCTACTGATGGGGGCCGGTGTGGCCACCGCCATGCCCTTGCTCTGGTTTGCCCAGGGCGCGCGCCGGATCCCCTTGTCCACGATCGGATTCATCCAGTACCTGTCGCCGACGATGAGCCTGCTGCTGGGGATCTTCCTCTATCACGAGCCCTTCACGGCGGTCCATGCCATCAGCTTCACCCTGATCTGGTCGGCACTGATCGTCTATTCCCTGTCTCACCTGAAGGGCATGCGCGAAGCGAAACGAGAGGCGGCGGGGTAGAGAAAAAGAATCGCTTCCGAAGCAGGAATCGATTTACAAAAACTTTACTCTGCGTCACATCCCTTTTATAATACGGCTAAGCGCACCGAAACAGGATGGACATATTTTACTCCGAGTTCGCCCGAAAGAAAGGATGAGACCACTTTGGCCGCTGAATCTTCCCTGTACAACAAGCAGCGCCGGGTCTACGCCATCGTGGCCCTGCTCGTCATCGCCGGCCTGATGGGCAGCACGATCGTCTATTCCCTGACTGCGTTACGCGATTCGCCGACCCCAGCGCCTGGGCAGGATGACAGCGCCTATACGGAAAACCTGAAACAGACCTGGCAGGCCGACATTCAAGCCCTCGAAGAGAAGGCGGCGGCCGATCCGAAAAATGCCGCCCTCTGGCTTGAACTGGCCAACACCCGCTACAACCTGGCCTCCCTCTACCGGTCGACCAAAGACATGGAAGCGTCCCAAAACACCTTTCGCCGGGCTTATGAGGATTATCAAAAGTCCCTGGCCCTTCAGCCCGAAGATGTGAATGCCCGCGTCGACGCCGCCACTGCGGCCTTTTACAGCGACCAGCTCGATGAGGCGGAAAAGAACTTCAAACTGGCCGTTCAAAAAGACCCTCGCCACCTGAACGCCAACTTCAACTACGGCATCTTCCTCATCCAGGCGAGAAAAGACCCGGCCACGGCCAAGGTCTACTGGCAGAAGGCGTTGGACACCAACCCGCCGGCCCAGGAAGCCGAAACGCTCAAACAGATGATTCAGATGGCCGACGCGATGCTCCAACCAGCGCCGGCTCAAAATGGACAGACTCCCGCGCCATCCGGCAACGCGCCGGGGAACTCGGCCGCCCCCGGCGGCCTGGAAGCGCCCGATTTGAGCGGGGTTGGGAAGCAGCAACCCTAGAACTGAAGGATAACGCCACCGACGTCGCCATCCGGGCGGCGTCTTTTTCATCTCTATCCGAAAAAAAGTGGAAAGGAATATACGCTCCCCCAGCAACCTCCTACCCAAAAAACCAACTAAGGTTGGTATAATGGACGGGCTTTCCGATCTTGCAAGAACTATTGCATATATAATGGAAAGGACCGGGGGAGAAACATGGGGGAATGGAGAATCGACCCGCGCCTGTGGTGGGCTGCCGGGTTGTGCTTGTTTTTTGTGCTCGCTCTGGCCGGTCGGGCCTTCGCCGCCACCTGGCCGGTGATGAAAGCGGAGGGCTTTGGCTGGTATCGGGAGTTCAACCGGCGGGAAGCCGAAGGGGACACGCGGCAATGGCGCACCCTGGAGGGGAAAGGGGTCACCCTCCGCTACTGTGACGAAGACGCCCCGATCGCCCCGGCGGTGCTCCGGGACACAGAGCGGATCTACCCGCAGGTGACGGCGATGATCGGCTACCAGCCGTCGACAAAGCCGCTCGTCCTGCTCTATCCGGACCGGGACTCCTTCAACGGCGTCTTCGGCTGGAAGGACCAGTCGGCCATGGGCGTCTACTACGCCGGCGTCGTCCGGGTGCTGTCGCCGCGGGTGTGGAGCCATGACGGCGCCGACATGGCCGGCCCCATGGCCCATGAGTTGGCCCATATGGTCCTCGACTATCAGACGGGAGGCAACATCCCGCGCTGGTTTACGGAGGGCGTGGCCCAGGAGGCGGAACGCCGCTTGAGCGGCTTTACCCTGTCCCAGCCGAAAGGCGACTGGGCGGAGCGGCTCTATCCCTTTGGCTCGATGGACGCCGACTTCGACAACCTGGAGGACCAGCGCCTGGCCTACCGGCAGTCCCTGCTGGCGGTCGACGTGATCCAGGATGCCGGGCCGGAGGCGCTAACCAGGACGATCGACGGTTTGGCCGCCGGAAAAGCCATCGAGGCGTCGATCACCGCAGCGACGGGGTGGACATGGGAGGCCTTTGTTGAAAAGGTTCACGCCGCAGCCGAGAAGGAAAGCCGGCCGCTCTGAACAAGAGAGCCCAGTCGCAAAAAGCCATGAAAGGAAGACCCCGCCGCTCCGAGATGGGAGGGCGGGGTCTTCCTGCAGCATCAGGTGTCGCGGTAGAAGGAGAGGACCGTCTCCTCGAAATGGGGATAGCAGTCGGCGCAGACATGCCAGCAAGCCAGTTCTTTCGACGCAGAACCCCATACCTGGAAAACCATTGTGCAAATTAATTCGACCACATTGGTCCGTCGGCAGATTTGACAAAGGTCATCCTGGGAAGACACACCGATCCCCTCCTTCACGGCAAAACTATTTTACTGAATATTCAGATAATACATGATATGGTCTCTTGCGTCAATGGTTTCATGGGGGAAAGAAAAAGCCTGCCTGCGAAAGCAGCAAGCAGGAATCCGGCCTGGCTAAGAGAATAAAAAGAAGAAGCATTGGCTAATCGACCCCACACGCCGACGCCTTTGCCACAGTAGAAAGGGGAACGATGCTCGTTGGGCAAACTGTTGATTCAGGGGGGATTTCCCCTGGAAGGGCGCGTACCCATCAGCGGCGCCAAGAACGCGACACTCCCCGTCATGGCCGCCTGCTTCCTGGCCCATGGCGAGACGATTTTAGAGAATATCCCGGAGATCACCGACGTGGACGTGTTGATGGAGATCTGCCGTGAAATGGGCGGCGAAGGAGAATGGCTGGAGCGGGGCGTCATCCGCTTGAACGTTCCCGATACGATCTCCTGCAAGACATCCTATACACTGGCCAAAAAACTACGGGCATCGAACCTCCTGCTGGGGTCCCTGTTGGGGCGCTTCGGCTGGGCCGAGGTGGCCCTGCCGGGCGGCGACAACATCGGCACCCGGCCCATGGATTTACATATCAAAGGCCTCTCCGTCCTCGGCGCGGAACTGAAGATCGAACACGGCTACATTCGTGGCGGCGTGGCCGATGGTGGCAAGCGATTAAAAGGCGGCAAGATTTACCTCGACTTCCCCTCGGTGGGCGCGACGGAAAATATCATGATGGCTGCCGCTACCGCCCAGGGGCAGACGATCATCGAAAACTGCGCCAAGGAGCCGGAGATCGTCGACCTGGCCAACTTCCTCAACGCCATGGGCGCCCGCATCCGCGGCGCCGGCACCGACCTGATCCGCATCGACGGCGTGAGCGAGCTGCGGGGCACCCGCTACACCGTCATCCCCGACCGCATTGAGGCGGGCACCTACATGATCGCCGCTGCAGCCACCCGAGGCCGGGTGCTCGTGGAAAACGTGATCCCCACCCACCTGCACGCCATCACATCGAAGCTGCGCGAGGTCGGCGTTCGCGTCGAAGAGGGCGACGACCAGATCTTTATTGACGGCACCGGGCCGTTCCGGCCGGTCGATGTAAAGACACTGCCCTATCCCGGCTTTCCCACTGACATGCAATCCCAGTTAATGGCGCTCTTGTCGACGGTCAACGGCATCAGCATGATCGTCGAAAACGTATATGAAAACCGTTTGCGCGTCGTCGACGAGTTACAGCGCATGGGCGCCCAGATCAAGATCGAGGGCCGGACCGCCGTCATTGACGGTGTGGAGCGGCTGTCGAGCGCCCAGGTCAAAGCCTCAGACCTGCGGGCCGGCGCGGCGTTGATCATTGCCGGTCTTGTGGCCGACGGCGAGACGGAGGTCTCCTGCCTGCACCATGTCCTGCGCGGCTATGAGCACCTTGATGAGAAGCTGCTGGCGCTTGGGGCGCGGGTGCGGCGGATTTCGTAACGCTTCACTATCTGCTTGCCCACTAATGCTGCATATCCACTTATGCCGCTTAACCCTCTCATGCCGCGTATCCCTCGTATTCGGCTTACTTCGCTATTCCTTCTGATGCTCCTTTTCCTATTAACCCCTTTTTCACTGTCAACGACGAACAACTGTTTCGTACTGTGAATAGGACCCATAACGCGCTCCCATCGAACCACTTTTACACGCCTCCTTCAATTACACTGCCATTTCTGTACCGAATGAACCGATATTACCGATTTCGCTACACCTGCATCGCTACCTTGTTTGAACCACTGCCTGCACCCGATTCACACCACCGATCACAGAAAGAAGGAAACAGCCGTTGCAGCGGGTCACTGAACCGATCGCCGTACCGGGCGGCCCTGTGCTGAATTTTACCCGGATCGGCAACGTAGACGATCTGATCTCCGCCGCCCAGGAGGAAGATGAACTGCCCTTCTGGGCGGAACTCTGGCCATCGTCGCTCGGCCTGGCCTCCTACCTCTGGCGCCAGGTGGACATGCAGGACCGCCCGGTGCTGGAACTGGGCTGCGGCCTCGGCCTCTCGGGCATCGTGGCCGCCTTAAAAGGCGCTGAAGTGGTCCAGACGGACTTCATCCCGGCGGCCCTGGAACTGGCCGGAGAAAACGCCGCCCAGAATGGCGTGGACACGGAGCGGGTCTGGGCCGACTGGCGGCGCTTCCCCACTATGGGCGATTTTTCGCTGATCATCGGCTCCGACATCCTCTACGAGCGGACGCTGCACGGCGACCTAGAGCGCATCCTGACGAGCCACCTGGCGCTGGGCGGCGAGTTCATTGTCGCCGATCCGGGGCGCGAGTGGGCGGCCCAGTTCTTTGACCGCCTCGACGCCGACGCCTGGCGGCGCGATCTGACGACCATCCCGGTCCAACTGGACCAGAAAGAATACGCCATCCGGATCCACCGGTGGCAACGGAGGCAGCATGCGGTATACGACGATTGCTAGCGGCTCCAGCGGCAACTGCGCCTTCGTGGAAGGCAAGCAGACACGGCTGCTGGTGGACGCCGGTCTGGCGGGCAAGACGGTGGAAAAGGGATTGACAGCCGTCGGCGTCGATCCCCGGACGATCGACGCCATCGTGGTCACCCACGAGCATATCGATCACATCCGCGGCGTCGGCGTCCTGGCGCGCCGCTTCAAGCTGCCCGTCTATGCCAGCGAAGGCTGCTGGAAGGGCATGGAGAACAGCATCGGCGATGTGCCGGAGTCTCAGGTCTGCGTCATCGACCCGAACAAAAAAGTGACCCTGAAAGACTTGGAGATCGAAGCCTTCTCCACCCCTCATGACGCCCGTGAGCCCATCGGCATGACCATCGACGACGGCGACAGCCGCCTCGGCATCGCCACCGACATCGGCTACGTGACGCGGGGCATGGGCCGCCGCCTCATGGACTGCCAGGGGCTGATCTTTGAAGCCAACCATGACCCGAAGATGCTGCAAACAGGTCCCTACCCGGCCCACTTAAAGCGGCGCATCGCCTCGGACAAGGGCCACCTCTCCAACCCTGATGCC
This sequence comes from Heliomicrobium sulfidophilum, assembly GCF_057715735.1. NCBI lineage: Bacteria > Bacillati > Bacillota > Clostridia > Eubacteriales > Heliobacteriaceae > Heliomicrobium > Heliomicrobium sulfidophilum. Next base: position 1,199,847 of record NZ_JBVTZZ010000005.1, on the reverse strand, counting down.
GGCGAGGCCTTGGTCAAACTCTGCGACGGCGGCGTCCGTCAGGTGTTGTTGTCCCATTTGAGCAATGAAAACAACCGCCCGGACCTGGCTGTTCACACGGTCAAGTCCATCCTGGCGGAGCATGATCATAGCGTCATCGTGGCTGGCGATTACGCCCCTCCCGCCGCCGTGGTGGGCCTGGATAGTGTCCTGGCCGTCGCGGAACAGCGCACCCTCTGTTGGCCGGGCTACGGCCCCGAAGGGGGCTCTGGCCGGGACGGGCGTAGCGACAGCAACGGCGCCGTCCTAGGCAGCGAGGCCTGCCAAGGCAGCGACGCCCGCAGTCGGGTCAGCGCCGGCGGTAGCCGGTCCGAAACGGTCCGCCTCTCGGTGGCGCCCCGGTATGAGCCCCATCCCCTGGAGGAAATCTAGCAAGAAGGCATCTCTACCAAGAAGGCATCTTTCGCCTGTTCCGCCTGCTTTTTCTTCGGGCGACGTGAGCCGATCATGTAGCGGCGCAGGAAACGGCGAGAGAAGCGAACGATAGCAGCTGCGGAGAACACCGCTTGTTAAGGTAAAAGGTTCGAAAAGGAACGGACTTTCGAAACGGAGGAACGACTGGATGAGTTACTTCGACGAAAAGGGTCCTTACCGGGAGAACCCCTCGAATCAAAGCAACAACCCCGGCAGTGCCAACCCCTACGGTCAAGGCTACTACGGCGGAGGCGGCGGCTACCCCTCCGGCCCTTATGGCAAACCGCCCAAACGCCGGCCCGGACTGCTCTCTTACTTTGTGGTGGCCTTGGCCGCCGCCGTCCTGGGCGGCTACCTGTCCCAGTATTTTGCCCCTCATCGGCAGGCGCCCGCGCCGAGCACCCCGCCCCCCTCGGGCTACGCCTTGCCGCCGCAGGTGGCCGATCCGGCCCAGGTGAGCATGGACGGCAGCCGCATCGTCCAGGTCGCCCGCGCCGTCGGTCCGGCTGTCGTCGGCATCTCCAACCGGGTGCGGGTCACCCAATTCTTCCGGGGCAATCGCGTCGAGGAGCAGGGCAGCGGCTCCGGCGTCATCTTTGACAACGCCGGCTACATCGTCACCAACCACCATGTCGTCGCCGGCGCCGCCGAACTGGTCGTCACCCTCACCGACGGCCGGACCGCGCCCGCCACGCTGGTTGGTTCAGACCCGAAGACCGACATGGCCGTCATCAAAATCAACCTGGAAAACCTGCCCGTCGCCAAGTTCGGCGACTCGTCGAAAGTGCAGGTCGGCGAAATGGCCATCGCCATCGGCAACCCCGGCGGCAAGGAGTTTGCCGGTTCGGTGACCCAGGGCGTCGTCTCGGGCCTCAACCGCCAGCTCAACACGCCGGAAGGCTACGCCTTCAACCTGATCCAGACGGACGCCGCCATCAACCCCGGCAACTCGGGCGGCGCTCTCTTGAACGCCAACGGCGAGGTCATCGGCATCAACTCGATCAAGATCGCCGTCACCGGCTTTGAAGGCATGGGCTTTGCCATCCCCTCGAACCAGGTCATGCAGATCGTCAACGAACTGCGCTCCAAAGGCAAGGTCTCCCGGGCCGCCCTCGGTGTGACCCTGATCATGGATGTCGACAAAGAGCTGGCCCAGAAGTACAATTTGATCGTGGACTACGGCGTCGTGGTGAAACCGTCCGCCGGCGGCCCGGCCGCCAAGGCGGGCATGCAGAACAACGACATCATCATCGCCATCAACGACAAGCCGGTCCGCAACCGCATGGAACTGCAGAAGGAACTGTACGGCTACAAGGTGGGCGACACGGTCAATGTGACTGTCGTCCGGGAAGACCAGAAGCCGACCCTCTCCATCACCCTGGGCGAACTGCCGCCGCAGTAAGAAGTGTAGAAGCGAAAAAGGAACTCCGGCCGGATCCCGCCCTTGCGGAAGTCCGGTCCGGAGTTCTTCTTGGAAACACAACGATGATGAAAGGTGGATGCAAGATATGGCACAGGAAAACGGCAACCGGAACACGCATGGCAATGAACAAGACCACGAACAGGGACATGGACAAGCTCCCCAGGACAATCACGGTCATGGCGCCGCTTGTCACGCTCAAGGTTACGATGCAAACGGTCATGGGGCCCATGGTCACGGCCACGCCGATAGCCATGGACAGGACGCCCACGGCCATGATGGGCATGGTCACGATGCGCATGGCCATGATTCCCACGGCCATGACGCCCATGGTCATGGTGCTGCGGCGGAAAAATCGAAACCGTCCTCCTGGGGCTGGGTGCCTTTTTCGCTGATCATCTCAGGCCTGCTCACCTTCGTCCTGACGCCGGTGGTGGCCTATCAGGGCGTTCCCGTGTCGGCCAAGCAGCAACTGCAGCCGGTCCAAGCCCAGACCGTTGCGGAACAGGAAGTCATGACCGCCGTCAAGGATGCCCTGACCAACCGGTTCAAGGCCTTCATGACCGGCGACGCCAAGTTGCTGGAAAAGTCCTTCGGCAAAGAAGGCGTGGCGGACGCCCTCCAGGACGAAAAGATGGTCTTCAATGAGGCTGTCAAGCAGTTCAAAGACGCCAAGCTCACAGGCGACATCAGTGTGGAAGTGGCCCCCTACAAGATCGATGTGGACGGCAGCAAAGCCCACGTCCTCTTCCGCTACATGGTGACGATCGGCAAGGAGCAGCCGATCATGTCCGCCCGCATCTGGGACCTGGCGAAAACGAAAGAAGGCTGGAAAGTCGTCGGCAACAGCGCCTTCATCGACAGCCCGGCCACCGGCAAAGTCGTCAAAGAGGCCAAGGCCTTCCTCACCGATCTGAAATTCAACCACACCCAAGCCCTGCGCGGCCCCTGGGATGAGGCCACCGATCCCTTGAACAAGGTCACCGCCAAGAACATTAAGGCCCTGGCCGGCAAAGGCGGCAGTTGGGAAGTCACCAACGTCACTCTCGGCGACCTGATGACCATGCAGTCTGTCGCCTTCTCGGAAGAAGCCAACTGGGCCCGCGTCATGATCCAGAACAACGAAACGCAGCAGAAGTACGTCCTGATCATGGCCAAAATCCCTGAAGGCAAGGGCGTCATGGCGTCGGATAAGTGGAAAGTGTATGGAATGGTGACGGAGAAGGAATACTTTGCGCAGTAAAGCAAGGTAAGATAGCAGTAAGGCAGATAAGCAGAAAAGAGCTAACTGGCTGACTTAACCGGATAGTCGATAAAAAACTGAAACGATAGTCGGAGCGATACATGCTGAAGCGATATACGTTGAAGCGATATACGTTGAAGCAAATGGAAGAGGGTTAGACGATGCTTCATATCCGCATTGTCGCCGTCGGGAAACTAAAAGAGAAGTACTTGAAAGAAGGCCTCCAGGAGTATACAAAACGCCTGGGGGCCTATTCCCGTTTGGAGATCATCGAAGTACCCGACGAGAAAGTGCCGGACAAGCCTTCCGATACGGAAGCAGAATTGATCAAGAGAAAAGAAGGTGACCGCCTGCTGGCGGCCGCCGGAGATAAGGACTTTATTGGTATTGCCCTCGATCCCCGCGGGGAGATGTGGTCGACAGAGGACCTGGCTGAACAGATGCGGGGATGGGAGTTGTATGGGCCGAACCTGGTGGTGTTCTTTATTGGGGGGACGTTGGGGCTTTCCAAGGAAGTACATGCCGCTTGTAAGGCGAAGTGGTCCTTGTCACGGTTGACCTTTCCCCATCAGTTGGTGCGGTTGATTTTGTTGGAGCAGGTTTATCGGGGGTTTAAGGTGAATCGGGGGGAAACGTATCATCGCTAACGGCGAAAAAATTAGTTTTTATGATGATCAACAACAATAAGAATGGAGAAAGTAAAATTATGAGTGCTTTGCCTAACTGCCCAAAATGTAAGTCCCAATACACTTACGAAGACGGAGATCTCTTGATCTGCCCGGAATGCTCCCATGAGTGGATGATAGAATCGGAAACTGAACTAATCCAAGAAAAAGTTGTCAAAGATGCGAATGGGAATGTACTGCAGGATGGTGATTCGGTTAGTGTAGTTAAAGATCTTAAAGTAAAGGGAAGTTCTTCTGCTCTGAAGATGGGCACGAAGGTTAAGAACATACGGTTAGTTGAGGGTGATCACAATATTGATTGCAACATTGATGGTTTTGGAGCTATGAAGTTAAAATCTGAATTTGTTAAGAAGATATAAAGGAGCTTTGCTGCACTTTGTCTCAAGCGAAGGGTTAACCTACCACCGCTAAGCTGCCATAGGGCCTCAACCTTAGCGTAATGCAGGGTTGAGGCTTCTTCTTTTTGCATAGTGTAGTCACATTAAACCAGGGGGATAAATCACAAAAAGTCATAATTCCAATAATGTGGTATCCGGTTGATGAGCCATTCTCGTGACTAAAACTATTCCCGCATGATAAACTGAAAATCAGGTATGCTATTCATGAAGAATAAACTAAGTACAGAATGAGGTTCATGTCATGGACAATAGAAGCGTTGCATCCTACGGTCTTGGCGAAGAAATCGTAAAAGCCTTGAAAAGCATTGGATTTGAGACCCTGACAGAAGTACAGCAACAGGCGATTCCTTTGATTCTTAACGATAAGGATATTATCGTGAAATCCCAGACAGGCAGTGGAAAGACAGCAGCGTTTGCAATTCCTCTTTGCGAAAAGATGGAGATAGAGCAAAAAAACCCCCAGGTGTTGGTTTTGACGCCCACCAGAGAATTGGCCGTTCAGATCAAGCAGGATATCGCCAATATAGGGAGATTCAAAAAGATCCGGTGCGCAGCCGTATATGGCAAGCATCCCATAGAATTTCAAAAAAGAGAGTTAAAACAGCGGGTCCACGCCATCGTAGGTACACCCGGCAGAACCTATGATCATATCGAAAGAAAAAATTTTATTCTGGATGAGATCCGGTATCTGGTGATTGATGAAGCGGATAAGATGCTGGATATGGGATTTATCGAACAAATTGAAGCCATTATAAAAATGTTGCCCCCAAATCGGGTGACTCTGTTATTCTCCGCTACAATGCCGGAAAAAATCGTTGCCATATGTGATCAATACATGCGCAACCCTGAAAAAATCGAGGTAAAATCGGACAATCCCACTACCGATAAAATCGCGCAGTATTATTATGAAGTAGACGAAGAAAACAAGGGTAGTCTTTTGAATAAGATTATCTACACCCAAAGACCGGAAAGTTGTATTGTTTTTTGTAATACCCGGGAGCAGGTAGATGCAGTACTTAGAAAAATGAAGCATGAAGGCTATCTCTGCAGTAGCCTGCATGGAGGGATGGAACAGAGAGAGCGATTGATGACCATTCAAAAGTTCAAAAGAGGCGAATTCAGATTCCTTATTGCTACCGACGTGGTGGCACGAGGTATTCACATTGACGATATTGCCCTCATCATCAATTATGATGTTCCGATGGAATGTGAAAGCTATATTCATCGTATAGGTAGGACAGGCCGGGCAGGGAATGAAGGCACCGCCCTCACTTTCGTAACGCCCCGCGAGCATAGGTTATTATCGGAGATAGAAGAATATGTACAGTATAAGATACCGAAGCGGGAACTGCCGACCATGGAAGAAGTGGAAAGCGGGAAGCGGATTTTTGAGAAAAGCAGGAATGTAAAACCAAAACGGAAACAGGATGTAAGTGAATATCTCAATAAAGAGATCACAAGAGTCCGGATCAATGCCGGAAAAAAGACGAAAATGAGACCGGGAGATATCATGGGTGCACTAACCAGTATTAGCGGTGTAGGTGCAGGGGATGTGGGGATTATCGATGTCCAGGACACTTGTTCATATGTTGAGATTCTCGGGGGGAAGGGGAAACTGGTTTTGGAAGCACTACCAACCACAAAGATGAAAGGGAAGCTGCAAAGTATCAGGGAAGTAGGTCATCCCAGTCTATAGCTCCCACCGTACAGGCGGTTCTTGTCTCTTTAGGTTATGGATTCTAGATTTTCAAATCATATTAACCCGCGAAAGACGGAGTTTGTACACTTGAATACAGTGTCTTTGACTTTGCTTCAACCTATTCAAGCTGGTTGAACTCGGTTTCAACACCCCTCCCCGGGGTGTTTTAACTTTTTTAGTGAAAATAGGATCCATTTAAAGGAGTAGATGATTTTTTGTCGAATCATCTTCCTCAAAAGGAATGTAGGGGGATGTCCGATGGATCACGTCACCACTTCGGATACCGTGGATGTGCTTTAGGTAGGAGGAATGCCGATCTTCGCGGAGTACTGTCGAGAACTCGGGATCCGCGAAATCGTTAACGATATGCTCCGGTGGGACAAAGAGCAGTGGTCCGCCACGCCAGGGGACTTGATGGTGGCCATGCTGGTCAATCTGATGGCGTCCCGGACGCCCCTGTACTTGATTCGCAAGTTTTACGAAAACACGGATTTGGATTTGATCTTCGGGCCGGGCGCGCTTTCGCTGGACGCCTTGCATGATCGGCACTTTGGTCTCTTGCTGGATCGGATGTACGAGGCGAATCCGCAGCATGTTTTTGATATGGTGTCCTCTGTCTCCGTGGTCCGCCACGGCATTGATCTGCGCCATCTCCACTCTGATACAACGTCCCAAAGCGTGTACGGGGCCTATGAGGGCGAAGGGGAATTGTCGATTACCTATGGCTACAGCAAAGATGGGCGACCCGATCTCAAGCAGTTCCTCTATGGGCTGGTCGTCGCAGAAGGAGTACCCGTGGCGGGGAAATGATGAACGGGAACCAATCCGACAAGACCTGGAACCGTGATGTGATTGACGAATTGGCCGGCCTCGTCGCGCACCATGTGAGCCAAAAGGTCATGTATATCGCCGATTCTGCGCTGGTGACCTTGGAGAACCTGAAGCGTCTGCATGATGTTCAGATGCTCTTTGTCACGCGCCTTCCGGGAACGTATCAACTGACCAAAGCCTTGAAGCATGCGGCAGAGCAGGCAAACGATTGGACGAATGTCGGCGCCATCTCCGACAAGCCCGATGCCGCCACGTATCGTTTATGGGAAACGACCGACGAACTGGATGGCCGGACCTATCGCTTCTTTGTCATCCATTCCAGTTCTCTCGCTGGCCAAAAGGCGGGCATGCTGGAGCGTCAGGCGAAGCGAGAAAAAGAAGCGCTGGCAAAAGCGGCGGCAAAGCTGCAAAAACACTTCTACGCCTGTGAAGCGGACGCGCAGGCCGCGCGGGCTGAGTTCCTGTCTGCCTATGCCGCGGCATTGCATTCGCTCTCGGCGGAGGTGGTGGCGATTCAGCAAGAAAAAACAACCCGTGGACGTGGCCGCCGTCCGGCCGGATTCGTGCCGGAATATGAGACCAAGTGGCAGGTCTGTGTCAGTGTAGGTGACATTGACAAGGCGCGACTGGACGCCGCGCAGCGAAGAGAAGAGACCTTTATCCTTATGACCAATGACACAACGGAAGATGCCGTGGAGATCCTTCGCCGGTATAAAGGGCAAATCACTGTCGAAAACCGATTCCGCTGGCTCAAAGATCCCGCCGTGGTGGATCAGATCTGGCTGAAAACACCGAATCGCATCATGGCCCTCGGCTATGTGTTTCTCATTGGCTTGTTGATCTACAGCTTACTAGAACGCAGGCTTCGCCAAAACATGGCCCGGGAGACGAAGCCGATTCGCCTACCCGGAAACCGCTTATCCAAATCACCCACAGCGGCATCGTTTATGCAGTTGTTCTCCGATGTAGTTATCCTGATCAACCAGCAAACGGATGGCACCGTTCGTCGTGTCATGCCTCGACGATTTGACACTCCGGAACTGCGACGCGCAGCCGCTCTAGCCGGGATTGAATTTGCCCGTTTTACGCTTCCGCCGGAAGCTCAACATTGCATTTCTAAACTATAGCAGCGATTGAACTTAAATTAAATTCGTTAGCGGAGCACTTTGGGGGCGTCGAAAATGGGTTACAAGTAAATTTAAACGGCCTTAGTCCAGTAGAATTTAAGAACAAGGCCGTTCAGCTATTTTTACTAATGTCTACTTGACGGGGTGCGGTACGACTAAGTGAAAGCTTGCATGACTGGTCTTTTTTTGCGTCATCTTAAACTTTTGAGAGGAATTTGACCAAAACGCTTAATTTTTAGAATAAAGTATGTTAGTATGTATACAAACATACTTTATGGGGGTGGGAGCAAGTGAAAAAGAGGCAAAAAACCGCATTTGGTGAATACTTGGTAAGCGAGATTAAGCTGGCACAAATGTCGCAGGCAGAATTCTATAATTCGGTTGGAATCAAGAAGCCTTACTTTTATGACATTCTCACTGCTGCTCCGCCTCCGCTTGATCTCCAAAACCGGATGCTTGCGGTGCTAGAGGAAAAGACAGATATTGATCCTTCCCGGCGAAGCAAACTTTATGATTTAGCAGCGCAAGGAAGAAGTGAGATTCCTGTGGACATTGGCGAATTAATTAAATCCAATCCGGACAAGTGGGACTATGTTCGTACGGTGCTAAACCAACTGCTCGCAGCGCAAAGCTAAGGAGATGTTACTATGGCCGCGATTCACGATTTGATTATGCAGATTCAGGACCCTACTCTCCGCGCCAAAATCGAGCAGGAGGTTGAGAAGCTAAGCAAGCAGAAGAAATTCGGACTAGTATTTGAGGAGCATCTGCCGGAATGTACGCCCCTTTACGATGTGCCCGTTCAAAAAGGCGGCACGGTTGCCATTAAAACCGGCAAAGTGAGCGAAACCTATATAGTGCTGAAAATCAATGGCGAAACTGCGACCTGCTTGCCGAAGGGTGACGGTGACGCAGTGGAACTCCCTGTTGCCGAGTTAGTCACAGTGGCAGAATTCGGCGAGCCGATTTATCCCTATCTTAAACCTCTAGACACGGTCTGCAATGCCCCTGACAGCGACCTGTGGCATACGCTGATTGAGGCAGACAACTACCATGCCTTGCAGTTATTGGAATATCTTTATGTCGGGAGAGTAGATTGCATTTATATAGATCCGCCTTATAACACTGGCGCGAAAGATTGGAAATACAATAACGATTATGTGGACAGCACGGATGCATACCGACATAGCAAATGGCTATCTATGATGCAAAAGCGACTAAAGATTGCGAAAAAACTACTGAATCCGCTGAATCCGAAAGAATCGGTGCTGATTGTTACGATTGACGAAAAGGAATACTTACACCTTGGATGCTTGCTTGAAGAATTATTTCCATATGCCAAAATACAAATGGTAAGTATCACCGTTAATCCTTCGGGTGCGAAGAGGGATAACCTTTTTTCTAGAGCAGATGAATATGCCTACTTCGTTTTGATTGGCGATGCGCATGTGATTCATCCGAAGGGCGTAGGTGATGAGCAAGAGGTTCGTTGGTGGTATCTAAGAAGAACGGACTTTTCTTCCAGGAGAGGAACCGTCAAAGGTGGATCTGCGCAATTTTACCCGATATACGTTGATGACACCACAAAGAAAATCGTAAAAATCGGATCGCCATTAACGCCGGAACAATCCATTAAAAGCGCTCCTTCGATAAAAGGGACGACTGCAGTTTTTCCAATTCGTGAAGATGGCGTTGAGATGAACTGGGGTTTGACTGGTGATTCACTTAAAACTTTAATTGATGATGGTGTGGTAAGAGTAACTGAGGGGAGCGAAAACCAACCATACGTCTTTCGTTATTTGAGCGCGAATTATAAAGACAAAATCCATGAGGGTCGTTGGGCTTTACGTGGATTGCGTCCAGATGGGACTAAAATTGTGGTTGAGGTGGAGGGGAAAGTTACCCGTGCCACAACTGTTTGGCAAAATAAACTTCATGATGCTGGTCAATATGGAACTGCTCTCCTTGGATCTTTCATAGGGACTGGAAAGTTTAGTTTCCCCAAATCCTTGTATGCGGTTCGGGATACACTTAGATATTTTGTCGCCAATAAAAAGGAGGCACTCATTGTTGACTTTTTTGCAGGGTCTGGGACAACACTTCATGCGGTTAATTTGCTTAACGCAGAAGATGGAGGACGAAGACGTTGTATCATGGTCACAAACAATGAGGTCTCTGCGGATGAAGCAACTACTCTTTCTGAACAAGGCTTTAAGCCCGGAGATCCGGAGTGGGACAACCTTGGAATAGCTCGCTATGTTACATGGCCACGTACAGTTTGTAGTATCAAGGGGCGTGACATAACCGGTGCACCTCTTGAGGGCGACTATGGAGTACTTATCGAAGATTATGTCTTGAACGAGGAAGACACTGTTGTATCAAAATCAACTGGAAAGCCTACTTCCAAAAAAATCTACGTTAAGAAGAAAGTGCAAAAAGTTCCGAAACTGGCTGAAATCCAAAAGGCCAGTGGTTTTAAAACAAACGCCGTTTTCTTCAAACTTGGTTTCCTGGACAAAACCTCTGTTGCCCTCGGTAGACAATTCAAGGAGATGCTACCTGCGCTATGGATGAAGGCCGGCGCACATGGCCCCTGCCCCAGCGCAGACGACGAAATCGTTCCCATCATGCTGGTGATGCCGGAAAACAAATTTGCCATCCTGACAGAGGAAGCCGCTTTCCCGGAGTTTGAAGCAGCCGTCAATGCCCGACCAGAGATCGAGACCGTTTATATCGTCACCGACTATGAGGCAGGCTACTGTGCCATGGCAAAGAATCTGCGGGCATCAAATATATACCAGCTTTATCGGGACTATCTAGATAACTTCAGAATCAACACGGGGAGGAATTGACCATGAAAGTCGAATTATTTTCGTTTCAGAAAAAGGCAGTTGCCGACCTGCGTAAGAAAGTGGCGGAGGCGCTGGGCAGTTATCATCGCACCCATACGTCACAGGTGGTCTCGCTTCAGGCACCCACCGGCGCCGGTAAGACCATCATTATGGCTGCGCTGGTGGAGGATATCTATTACGGCACGGACCAGTATGCGGAGCAGCCAGAGGCCATCTTTGTCTGGTTGTCGGACTCCCCTGCCCTGAATGACCAGTCAAAGCAGAAGTTTGATCTGAAGTCCGACAAGATTCGTTTCAACCAGTGCGTCACCATTGAGGACGAGTCCTTTGATATGGAGATGCTGGAGGATGGGCATATCTTTTTCCTAAACACACAGAAGCTCAGCGCCACAGGAAATCTTGGTAAACATTCCGATTCTCGGCAGTACACCATATGGGAAACCCTTGAGAATACAGTCCGGGAGAAATCCGACAGGCTTTATTTCATCATCGACGAAGCCCACCGTGGTATGCAGGGACGAGAAGCTGGCAAAGCGACGTCCATCATGCAGCGGTTTCTAAAGGGCAGCAAACCTCACGGCCTGTCCCCCATGCCTGTGGTCATCGGCATCAGCGCCACGGCAGCTCGGTTCAATACGCTGGTGGGGAACACAACATCGACCCTACAGAAATGCATTGTAACATCCAATGAAGTCCGCGCATCCGGTCTGTTGAAGGACAGAATCGTCATCACATACCCAGACGACCCGGAAAAGAACAGCGAAATGGCCGTACTACAGGCCGCCACAGACGAATGGAAAAAGAAATGTGATCATTGGTATCAGTATTCCTATGAGCAGCATTACGCACAGGTAAATCCGATCTTTGTGATCCAGGTTCGCGCAGGTAGTGGCAAAAAAATTTCCGATACAAACCTGGATGACGTGCTGGCAAAAATCGAAGAACGGCTCGGCACACGGCTCAAAGAGCACGAGGTGGTACATACCTTCGGCTCTACCTCTACAATTTCGGTCAACGGCCTGCTGGTGCATCATGTGGACCCATCAGAGATTACAGATGACAAGCGCATTCGAATCGTACTATTTAAGGAGAATCTTTCTACTGGCTGGGATTGTCCCCGTGCGGAGGCTATGATATCTTTCCGCCCTGCAAATGACGAGACTTATATCGCACAGCTTCTCGGCAGAATGGTGCGAACTCCGCTGCAGTGTCATATCCTTGTGGATGATTATTTGAATGATGTGCGGCTGTTTCTGCCGTACTTCAACAAGGATACCGTTGAAAAGGTCATTAAGGATTTCCGTGATGCCGAAGGCGGCGACATTCCCATCGATGTCGAGGGCGAATCCCTGGAGCAGCCAATTTATGTACCGTGGACGGTGCGTACTATCAGGAGAAGGGAGGAAACGCCAATACCTGGGCAGATGGAGATTGCCATATCGCACGAGGCAGCATCGACGGAACAACCGGCCCAGAATACAGCCGAAACAACTGCAGGACCGCAGGCTGTCTCATGGCCGATGCAGCTACAGGCAGAGCCAACGCTCTCGGTGCCAGAAAGTCCAACGGCAACGGAGCCTGTCCCGAACCCCGTTGTTCAGATTACGATTCCCGGCTTCTATTTGGACAGGGAGGCAATCACTAAATTCATCAATGAACAGGGATTGCTGACCTATCAGGTGCGCTCTGTTAAAATCAACAGCTATCTGAAATCCCTGTTAAGTCTGACCGCGCTGCTTACGCAGACCAACATCCATGCCGGAGCCAATGACGAAATCAAAAACGACGTGTCGGATATGATTCGCAACTATGTTGAACAGCTGCGCAACACGGGAAAATATGACGAGCTTGCCGAACAGGTACTTTCATTCAAATTGTCTGTCCGCATCTTCGATGTGTTCGGAGAGGCGCTGGACAACGGGATTGTACACGACTTGTTTAACGCATCTGAAGGTGACCTTGACCGGCAGCTACGGGTAGCAGATGCGAAGCTAGGCAATTATGGTTTCCCGAATATTTATGGACGGAAGTATTTTGACCCTAACGACCCTGCCGCTTTTAAGGTGGATTGCATATTGTTTGCAGCGGACGATGACTGTATCGCAACCTTGAACCGATATGCTGAAAAGAAGTTCCACAGCCTGAACGACCAGTATCGCAAATATGTAGTCAACAAGTCCGAAAAGTGCAAAAAGCAGTACAGCGATATTATTGCGGATGGCGATGTGGTCAGTAAGCACAATTTTGCCCTCCCAGAGACCATCAGTGTCCGAATGGAAAGCGGAGGCAAAGAATATGAAAACCATTTGTTTGCAGATAAAGACGGCATTGCCACAATCAAGCTGAACGGCTGGGAAGAAGGCGTCCTGGCTGAGGAAACGCAGCAAGCGGATTTTGTGTGTTGGCTACGTAACCCACCCAGAGAAAAATGGTCGTTGTGTATTCCCTACGAGATTGGTGGCGAAATCAAAGCGACCTATCCCGACTTTCTGATTGTCAGAGCAGATCCGGCATTGAATTATGTGATCGACATTCTTGAGCCCCATAATCCTGATTTCAAAGATAATCTAGGTAAGGCTAAGGGATTTGCAAAGTATGCAGAAGCGGAGCCAAGAATCGGCAGAATTCAGTTGATTCGTACCGGCAAGGATCTCACAGGCAAAACCAGATTCAAGAGACTGGATCTTTCCAAAGGGCTTGTCCGTGAAAAAGTGCTGCATGCTATCTCCAACGATGAACTGGATCAGATTTTCGATGCTTACGAATTCTTCATGTAACAAGGTCCCGACAGGTGGTATAGATCCGTCTGTCGGGACTTTGTTACTTAATTGCTAAAACTTCGCCTCTAGCTGGATATCCGCGACGTATTCTGGTGCTGTGCCCCAGTGTCAGATATGTTAAGTACAGTCGAGGAGCTATACTACGGCAACATCAATCCCAGTGATCGCAGCATTAGGAGAGGCAGTGAATACGTACAACTACTGAAGCTACTCAATCAGAACAGGGACAACCTGATTACAACACTGACAGAAGCGCAGAAAGAGACCTTCGAAAAGTTTAGAGACTGCGCATCGGAGTCGATGGCATTAATGAAATCATGGCGTTCGCACTACTTAGCCGTGTTAAAGCATTTAAGTCCCATCCCATAATAAGTTAAACTAATAACTGCGGTGGGTATAGGAAATAACAAGGAAGCGGTATTCAGAAGAGTTCAAAGAACAGGCTGTGCGAGAAGCGTAGGAATGCGGAAATATTGTTCATGGTGCCCGTCGCCATGAAATTCATGTGAACATGCTCTATCGTTGGATGCAGCAGTCAAAACATAAATCATGGCAAGAAGCCCCAAAAGATGCTAAAAGAATATCCGCCTATGTTCCTTCCCAAGAAGAATTTATTCAACTTGAGTCTGAAAACGGCCGATTAAAAAAATACTGGGCGAAAAAGTCCCGATCTTCGAGGAGTAGGCGTTTTGGCAGTGGTTTACTTTTCGCGGTTATGCTCAAGCAAAAAGCTCAAATTTGCATTGCTTAGCCATAGGTACGTATAAATTCATTGGTGAAACTTTAGGGGACTTTGAAAACGGGTATAAGGCATGCCTGCCAAATTCGTCCGAGTGCTTTTTCTCCGGGCGTACGCCCATATTCTTTCAGTCTCCTTAATAGTGAATAAAACCAATATTTAGAACTGCATCTCTGAGCGTGAATATGTTATTTTTTGCAACAAGTAATACAGTCCACATTATGTTTTCAGATAAACTATATTTATGGCTTTACCCGGCCCAATCCAAGCTAATGTCAGCAGCATCAACACGAATACCGCTCCGCAATAAGCCGCATAAGCTTGTACAAATGTATTAAGCAGATAACCGAGAAACGGCCCGGTTGCTGCGCCGAAATCAATGGCAATCGAATAAGCGGTCAGCACGAGGAGTTTCGAGGAAGTTGAGGCTGCGTCTGAAGCGATCGCATCCGTAATCGTGGTTAGTGCGGTCGCTGCCAGTTGGATACCGATGACAATCAGCAGCCACGGTATGATCGGGACATCAAGAGGGAGTAGGGCAAATATACAACTCGTTAGCAACAGTGATACGATGAGCACCATTCTTCGGCCATAACGCCCATCCGATATTTTCCCAACCCACGGAGCTAACCAGGGCTCCCAGCCCCACCGTATGGCTTGTAGAATTCCTGTGAGGGATGCAGCCCAAGGGTAAAACCAGCAATATTGATGATGGCGGAATTACGCACTTGCACCAGATAACTCAGGGTTGCCGTGAACATGCCTTGAAAGATCATGGCCACCAGCATTCCAGTGAGTAAGGCCCGAAGGATGATTCGATTTTTCCACAGCACCGATTTGTTCGTAGTCTTTTCCTCTCTGCTTGTTTGCTTTTCCGTGGAAGTGGGAACCCAGAGCAGAGCGGCCGGAATGGACAATAACGTGATCGCGCCAAAGAGTAAGGCTGTCAAGGATAAACCGAAACAGTCGGCAACAAACCCGCCAGCGAGCATGCCGACGAGACTGCCCAAGCGATATAATCCGTTGAACATCCCCATGCAATGGCCTTGGTTCGAATCCGTGGAACAATCGACAATGACTACATAGGGGCCCAATCGTAGGAAGGTCCATGCGAAGCCCCAGACGCACCGGATCAGAAGCAAAGGGAGAAAGCCTTTTACAAGCCCATAGGATAATTTCGTAGCAAACGCCAACGCAGCGGCGAGAAGCACCCCTTGTCGGGTGCTGATTTTTTTGTATAGCCAACCGACAAATGGATTCAAGGGCAATCGGCTCAAGCGATTGACGGATAAGAGAACGCCGACTTCCCATAAGGAGCTAAGCCCAGCCTCTTGCCAATGGGTCGGGAGGACAATGTATAACATGAGTTGCCGATCAGGCAAACGGCGGTCAGCAGGGCGATGACGATGATCGGTTTCATTTCGGAATCAACGAGGTGGATAGGCCATCCGCTCCTTTCCCGCCAAGCGTAATCTATCGAATCGCGCCATGTAAAACGCATAACTTCGTGATACAATATCGAAAAGTTCTATATTTGAAGGGGCAACACATGGACGCATTGGGCATCGAGGCATTCCTGGCGATTATCCGAACGCGAAGCCTGACCAAGGCAGCGGAACTGCTTCATCTGTCACAATCGACGGTAAGTTATCTTTTGTAGGGTTTAGAGCGAGAATTGAGCGCAACGCTGATCGAACGTAGGAAAGGCGTACCGACGATCAGCTTGACCCCTTTTGGAGAAAGCTTTGTTTCCTTAGCCGAACGGTGGAATCTGCTAAAAAGAGAAATTACCCTGTTACAGTCCACAGGCCCGCAGATTCGCCTTACGATCGGCGCAGCAGACAGTTTGAATGTGTATGTATTGCCACCGCTTTATCAGATCTTCAGCCAACAATGCCCCTCCATTCGTTGATTTGTACGCAACATACGATGGAATCCTACGAAAGTATGGAGCGCAAAGAAATTGATGTGGCCTTTGTAAAGATTGAGAGGGTGGCACCCGGCATCGTCGTTGAGCCCTTATATTTGGACGAGATGGTGGTCGTTCGGCTCCGAGGAGAAGAAAGAACATCGGCGGATATTGTTTCACCGCTCGAATTAAACGGCCAACAGCAGATTTATTTCGACTGGGGGCCATCCTACCAAATGTGGCACGACCGGTGGTGGGATGCCAGCAGCCCGTCTTGCATACAAGTCGATGCAGCCGCGCTGATCTTTTCGCTGATGTGGGATGCGCGCCAATGGGCGATTGTTCCCAGAACGATCGCAAACGCATGTGCTCAGAAGGATGTATTTGTCGTTCAGAGGCTTTCCGATCCGCCGCCGCCGAGGGTGTGTTATCAACTAACGCCGAAAAACCCTGATCCTGTCAAAAGCATCGGCCATAGATAGGCTAAATCGGTTTGTTCATATGATTTTCGAGGAAGCAAAATCTTGTGAATAAAAAGTTCGTCGTCCGAGTAGTGCCGTTCTTTGAGGGTTTCCTCACCAACAACACGCGGCATAGGCGTTGACGAATGGGGAGGGCGGATGGCACACTAATAAGTGTATATACACAAATATGCCAAGCCGGAAGGGCGATACTCATCATGACGCCGATTCGAAACATCTATCCTCACCCCCCGAGCCTGTGTAACTGCATGAACGTCCGCCGGGCTGCTCGGGCAGTCACCCAGTTCTATGATGAGGTTTTAAAGCCGAGCGATCTCACGGTGGCTCAGATGGCGCTTCTGCGAAATCTGGATCAACAAAAACCGGTGACCATGAGCGAACTGGCCAAAACGATGCGGATTGACCGCACCACTTTAAACCGCAATATGAAACCGTTGGCGGATGCCGGACTCATCTCCGTCAACCCCGGCAAAGACTCGCGCACCCGAGTGGTCACGCTCACCGCAACAGGGAAGGAGGCGCTCGGGAAGGCGTGGGCGCTATGGGAGGAGGCGCAAGCGTCGATCAAAGAATACATGGGGGAAGAGGAGCTTGCTACGCTGACAGAACTGCTGTCAAAGTTAGAGGCCCTTGCTCCGTGAAGAAAAAAGGAGAGGATCACCATGAAATCATTGTTTGATCCAACGACACTGGCGGGCATGCAACTGAAAAATCGCTTCATCCGGTCGGCCACGTACGATGGCGTCGCCGGCGAAAGCGGGCACATGACCGACGCGCTCCTTCAGATTTATGAAAATCTGGCGAAAGGCGGGGTCGGCGCCATGATCACGGGGCTTGCCTATGTCAGCGACCTGGAACAGCCGATGTCGGGACAAATGGGCATCTATGACGATTCATTTATCGATGACTATCAACCGCTTACGGAAACGGTCCACCGGTACGATGCGAAGATCATCCTGCAAATCGCTTGCATGGGGTCTCAGACTTTGCCTGCCCAAGGCAAGGTCATGTGGGGGCCGAGCGCTGTGGAAGATCTGTTCTATAAGACGACTCCACAGGAGATGAGCATCGAAGACATTCGACTCGCCCAAACAGCCTTTGCCGATGCGGCGCTCCGGGCAAAACAGGCGGGTTTTGACGGCGTCCAACTCCATGGCGCCCACGGCTATCTGCTCAGTAAATTCCTGACGCCCTATTACAACCGCAGGACCGACGGCTACGGCGGCGACATCGAGAACAGGGCCAGGATGCTCATTGAGACGTATCAGGCCATTCGAAAGAAGGTTGGCCCCGAGTACCCGATTCTCATCAAAATCAACTGTGACGATTTTATGGACCAAGGGATGACCTTTTCGGAATGCCGGTATGTCTGCAACAGGCTGGCCGAATTGGGGATCGACGCCATCGAAATCAGCGGAGGTCTGGGTTCATCGCGGCCGAATGAGGGGGCCGTGAGGACGATCACGGCAGAACAAGAATCATACTTTCGGCACTACGCGGCGCAAGTCGCCCAAGAAGTCGATGTTCCGGTGATTCTGGTGGGAGGCAACCGAAATGCTGCCGCGCTGACGGATCTGATCAATCAAACCGCCATCGAATACATATCCCTTTGCCGGCCGCTGATCCGGGAAAACAACCTGGTGAACCGTTGGCAGAGCGGTGATGTGACAAGCCCACAATGCATTTCTTGCAACAAATGCTTCCGTCGCGGGGGAACGGTCTGCGTGTTTCATCGGAAGAAGAAAGGCCTATCGTGACGATCTCGATAAAGCGCGAAAGCGCTTCACGCAGGGGGGATTCCCGATGGTGTTGATCACGGTCCAACCAGAAAGATGTACGAACTGTGGCATTTGCGCCAAAGAGTGTCCCACATTTGTTCTCTCTATGGGACAAACAGGCCCGGAAGCCGTGGCGCCGCAAGCGTGCATTCGTTGTGGCCACTGTGTGGCCGTCTGTCCGAACGAAGCCCTGGACCATGCGAAGACACCCCTCGCCGGCCAGATAGACGCCACCCCTTTTTCGAAGATCAGCGCAGCGGAAGCGGAGCGTTTTCTCCGGTCACGCCGTTCGATCCGCAATTATCTCCAAAAGCCGGTGCCGCGTGAAGATCTCATCAAGCTGGTCGACATCGCTCGCTTTGCGCCCACCGCCATGAACCGGCAAGGCCTATCCTATGTGATTGTCGACGATAGGGAGATCCTGCAAGAGGCGGTGGAATGCGTCGTCAAATGGTTGGAAGCCGATGCGTCGCTGCGCCAAAGAGCCGCCGGATATATCAAATCCTATCGCGAAGCAGGCATCGATGCGATCCTGCGCGGCGCGCCGGTTTTGATTCTGACGACCGCGAACAGCGATCATCCGAGGGGCCGGGAGAATTCGCTTTTTTCCCTGGCCTATCTCGAACTCTACGCGCCCACGCTCGGCTTAGGGACCTGTTGGGCCGGTGTCTTCGAGTCCTGCGCGCTCAGCGATGATTCTCCGCTGTTGGAGTTGTTCCGTATTCCGAAAGGCAAGAAGATCACCGGCGCGGTGATGGCAGGGTATCCGAAATACCGCTATCACAGGCTCGTAGACCGAGACCCCTTGGATGTTACCTTCTATACGCATGAAGGATAAGCGATCATCTGGGGTAATTCGGTAAACTTTCCTGATTGGCAGAAGCGGCGTTCAGCTTCTTATCCGCGACATCATTCATACTGTTTCGAGGTGATTGCATCATGGAGGAAAAGGTCGTCTCCCTGGAAGAGGCGCAAACCCAGGTGCGAAAAATGGCCGACATGATGGCGGCGCTCTACCTGCATATAGGCAAGGAGATTATCGCGGCGGTCGGAGAAGAGCAGGGCGAGGAGATCCTTCGCCGGGCCGTATGAATTACGGACAGGAGCGGGGCAGGCAGCACCGGGAAACAGTGTTGGCCCTCGGCGTTGCCGATGAACCGGCTAGTTACACCAAAGCGCCTGATCTGCCCGCTTTCGGCTGGGCAGTAGAAAAGTTATCGCAAACCGATCCGTCCCACATCCGGGTGAACTACTGTCCCTTCGCCGCCCATTGGAAGCGCAAGGGCGCCGAGAAGCTCGGCCGGATCTATTGTTCGGTCGATCAGGCCAAATACAGCGCCTTTCACGAGAACAGCGATTACGTCCATCTGAAAAATACGCTCGATGGCGATGACTGCTGCGAGATGATTTGCAGGACGAAAGTAAAGCCGTAAATTTCGAAGCTCCAGATACAGAAGCAGGCACAGTACCTTCCCGAAGGCCATCACCCCGGGCAAAACAATCACACCGTGATACAACTAGCACACGTGAAGCAAATGACATGTTTGTTAATTGTTCAAATTACTGCAAATTGAAGTCAAACAAGAACCCGATAAACAGGGTTTTGCGACCGCAAAAGAGAAATAGTGATGCCATAAGGCTGGTGCAGCCGGTTCATGCGCAACACGATGTAGACAGCAAGCACAGGCGCTCTGTGCGGGAGCAAGCATGAGAAAAGCAGCGGAAGCATCCGGAGTTTGGCAGCAACAACGGTCGCAATTTGGCGTATATATGATCGCACTGCTGGCGATCGTAATCGCATGCGTCCTTAGTTTGCTCATGCCTGCTTGTGCCCCGGCGGCAGCATCCCCCCCAACATTGCATCCAGAATCGCCCCATCGCTGGCAGGTCATCGCAGCCGTCATCATCGTTGCCCTGCAAACCCTGCTCTCCAACCAGATGCAGCGAAGACAGGCGGAAGCCGACATGCTCCGGATGAACGCCGAGTTGGAAGCCAGAGTGGCTGAACGGACTCGCGATCTGGAACGGGCCAATCGGGAGTTGCGCTTTGCCAAAGACGCCCAGGAGATGCTCAACGGCATTCTCCGCAAGATGAACGAAGAACTGGACCGCAATGCGCGAACCGATATGCTCACCGGCCTGGTCAACCGGCGCGATATGACCGAAAAGATGCATGTGGAACTGGACAAGTACCGCCGGACAGGCCGAGGTTTCTCCCTGATCATCGGCGACATCGACCATTTTAAGCAGATCAACGACGGATACGGCCACAACGCCGGCGACATGTTGTTGCGCGCCGTGGCCGAACAACTCCGCCACGTGGTGCGGCCCGATGACACTGTCGCCCGGTGGGGCGGCGAAGAGTTTTTGTGCCTGTTGCCCGAGACGGATCTCGCGGGTGCGATGGCGGTGGCCGAACGCATGCGCGCCGCCGTGGCGGACCATGAATTTCGCTGGAGCGGCTGTCCCGTCTCCATGAGCATTACCTTTGGCGTCTCCTTCGCTGGTCACGCTGACAGCATCGATGATGTCCTGCACAGGGCCGATCAGGCGCTGTACAGGGGGAAACAGAGCGGGCGCAACCGGGTGTTCGTTGCCGGATAAACGAAACATTCTCGGTAGTCTCTTTTTTATAGTGCTTATAAGGGCCTCAACCTTGTATTTAGGTTGAGGCTTTAGAATTATATTAAGCAATATCTTTGAAGATCATACCAATTTTGACGGAATAAAACAGAAAAAGTATTGGAGATTTGGGAGATTTGGATTGTTGTCATTAGAAAACAGATTTGCTAAAATATAAACGTAAAATATCCTATTTTAAGATGTTAGCTATTACGCTATTCTCATAAGAAACTTCTTAAGGGCGTTAAAATTACGGGAGGCATTATGTTGCATAGGCATGTCGAAGAAGAACTAGTAGACATTATTAGAGTAGTTGTTGAGGGACTTCAAGAAAAGGGTTACGACACAATATCGAATAGTATGAACCGCTGCATTAGGCAATACAAAGATAGCATAGCGGAAATGGAAAATGTAAATTCACGTGATATTAAATTGCGCTTTAATATGAAAGGTATTGGTGAGGACTTTAGTAATCCGATAAAACGGTTGGTTACTGATACGTTAGTTATATTATATTATGGTTTTGTGGAGCCATTTAAAATGGCTATTGAAGTCAGCAACTTTTTTAACCGCAATATGGGGATTTCAGAACAAAGAATAGTTTTCTCAGGACAAGAGACCTATATTGATGTGGAAGAGATGAGTTTACAGGACTTTCGAAACGCCTATTCATTCAGTGAACAGGTCAGGAAAGTACTTGAAAAAATTTATTTTATAGCTAAAGAAAATGGTTTGTTAGTAGAAGAAAGCTTGTTAAGGGGTGTAGTCAGTGATAAATGATTTGAGGAGGGAAGTTGTTAACTTACTTAATTGCATTCCGAACTCTCCGAATAGATGGTTTGCGAATGAAAGTGAGGATAATTTATACGAAGCATATATTTTTACACTTGTTGCGGATGCGCTGATCACAGATGGCTGGACAGTTACTCATAAGAATATAAGGGGGCAGGTAAACCCACCTCGGTTTGTATTTAGATGTTCTCCCGGCAAAATATGGTCAACGCATCGAGATTACAGTTATTTACTGTTTGCTTATGAAGAAAGAAAATATGAGCTTCATGTTGGAATTGAAGTCGTCGGAGTATCCGGTGTAAATCATGAAGCAGATGTAACGCTGGTTGAACAAGAAGAAGCGGAAAGAGTAAGAAGAAAGCCGCAGGGCAGTAATGTTAATTCGGCTAAAGCTCCACTCATCATAGAGTGTAAATGTTATAACAGTTTACTCGGAAAAAATATCGGCAGGCAGTTTTTGGGTCTTGTTAAGGATTTACGAAATCCCATAAAGTCAATGAGACTTATGGCTACAAACCTAGCGGATAGAGGTTCGGTTCCAACGATGATTAGGCAACATGGATTTATATTTTGCGGAAATTTATCACCCGCAGCTCGTCAAGCACGACTTCAAAATTTTAGAGGCTTTATCACTGAGTTTTCTAGTAATGTCATATAGCGTATCGGTTATCAATGGATTTTCTTTTGTATCAACGAAAGGGGGCGCCTTGTTCAGGCGGTCTCCTTTTTTATGTAGAACATGTTTTGTTGTTTTATCAAAAACGAAGTATAATAA
The DNA here is from genome assembly GCF_057715735.1 of Heliomicrobium sulfidophilum. Classification (NCBI taxonomy): domain Bacteria; kingdom Bacillati; phylum Bacillota; class Clostridia; order Eubacteriales; family Heliobacteriaceae; genus Heliomicrobium; species Heliomicrobium sulfidophilum. The sequence continues at coordinate 1,177,261 of NZ_JBVTZZ010000005.1, read as the reverse complement.
ATATACAATAAACTGGTTGTTGCGCAAGTGGCTTCGGAGGTGAGCGACGGGATTGATTTTAGAGACTTTAGATTTAGAAGCCTTCCTGGCTCCTTCTGAAATAATCGATTATAATAATGCAACTGTCCAAGAGACGGCTAAACACGTTATATCTGGGAGTCCCTTTGAAATTGAACGCATTCGTGCGCTTTATCACTTCGTCCGAGACGAGCTCGCCCACTCGGCCGACATCAGCGGACAGGTCGTTACCTGCAAGGCCTCGGAAGTGCTTGAATAACCGGCATCAAACATCTAACGGAGGCTGTGAACGTGAGTCAGATATTGACGCGAGAGATCGCCTACAAGGCGTTACATGACTTTTTTCAACAAAAAAAGCCCTTGGTGCTGTTCGGAACGGGAACGTCTTGCGCGATTCATCTTGATTTCGGTATGGGGGCGTTAAATAAGCATCTTTCCCTTGAGATCCCCAAACTGCCATTAAATGATGAACAGAAGGCGCAATGGGATGCCGTGCAGGCGCAATTAAAGGCAAATTCTGACCTGGAATCTGCGATGAACAAGATACAGGACAAACAATTACGTCGCTGGATAACCGACAGCACCGCCTGTTTTGTCGGGCGTTTGGACCGGGAGTTCGGCCCCAAGATACTCTCCGGAGAAAAAGAGTGGCCGGCTGCCCGGTTGATAAAACGCATGGTGAACGGTCTGCCGGGTGCGGATCCAGTTTTGCATGTGGCGACTACGAATTATGACTTGCTCGCGGAATGCGCCTTGACAAAAGAAGCCATCCCTTATACCGCCGGTTTTTGCGGGGGGCTCTGCCCGCAATTGGACTGGAAGCAGGCGGAGCAGTGCATGAAGTATCCGGAACGTAGAAAAATCGGTCGAAGCTACAGAACGACGTGGATGGATAAAAAGCATATCCGGCTGTACAAGGTGCATGGCTCCTTAAACACCTTCAACATCGATGATGCAATCGTCCAAAATAACGCCTGGACCTATGAGACTTCTCCGCCCTTCGATCGGGTCATGATCACGCCAGGCTCAGAAAAATACGAGGAATTGCACCAACTGCGCAATACGCTGCTCGGCGAATATGACAGGGCCGTTGAAAATCACAATGCCTTTCTCTTTATTGGGTTTGGATTTAATGACAACCAACTGACGAACGCGGAGCTCCAACGGAAGTTAAAAGCGCAACAAAGCGCCGGTGTCATCATCACGCGTGGCAGTAATGACCGGATAGAAGACCTTTTGAATGAGTGCGAAAACCTCTGGCTGGTATGCAAGCATCCTGACGAGACGAACCAAGGCGCACGCATCTCCAACCGGCGTTACGAACGGGACCTGTTGATTGATGATACACCGCTGTGGGATGCAAGCTGTTTTACGAAAGAAATTTTAGGAGGGTGATGGGACGTGTTCACCTTTGATCTGTCCCACCTGCTTGGCAGGGTTCGTGAAGTGGATACCCGCAAGGTGATCGTCCATGTCAACAATGAAGAGGACCTGCGAAAAGCCCATGTAGGCCAGTTGGCTGCCTTGCGTCTGGCAGGCGCGGCCGAGACGTGGTTGATCGGAATGATTGACAGGGTCGTAAAGTCGATTGCCCGACTGGAACCCTCCAAGGATAAGGCGACGGAGGGCGCTGGCGATTATGCTGACGAACGGGAAGAGATGGTGGAAAATACCGTCCGCGTTGTCTTGGTTGGCACTGTGAGATGGGCGCCCGAACAGGGCCGGCATACCTTCTCTCGCTCATTGACAAAAGTCCCGGAGATCGACGCCGAGTGTAATGTGCTAGCGGACAGGCAGTTAGAGAACTTTATGCGATTGCTTTCCGCAGCAGGGGAGCAGGAGCATTCATTGGCTTTTGGCAAGTATACGCTCGATGAAAGGGCAACCGCCTATGTGGATGGCAATAAGCTGTTTCAACGGCATGCTGCGCTGCTGGGAAGCACCGGTTCGGGAAAGTCCTGGAGCGCGGCCGCGCTGATGGAACAGGCGGCAAGACTACCGTCGGCTAATCTGATTGTCTTTGATCTGCACGGTGAGTATCGTGAGTTGAGTTATGCGAGTCATCTGCGGATACCTGGACCGGAGGATCTTGGCCAAGTCTCCGATGAATTGCTCTATTTGCCGTACTGGCTGCTCAATGCGGAAGAGATGCAAGCCATGTTTGTGGATCGATCGGAATTTAGCGCCCACAATCAAGTGATGGCGTTCCAAGATGCGGTGATAGACCAGAAAAAGGCTACGTTGGCTGCCCTCGATAAGCAGGAAGTGTTAGCAGCGTTTACTTTGGATAGTCCGATCCCTTTTTCCCTCGATCAGGTTGTCGCTCAACTGAGAGATGAGAATGAGAAAATGGAACAAGGCGCCCGTGGCCTGAAACAAGGAACGTTTTTTGGGCAGTTTAGCCGGTTGTTGACAAGGATTCGGAGTAAGCGAAGCGATAAGCGGTACGGCTTCTTGTTCCAGGCACCTGAATCAGAGAACGAGTACGAGGCAATGGCACGGACGATGGAAAAGTTGATGTCCCATAAACCACCGGGCTCCCCGGTGAAGGTGATCGACTTTTCCGATGTGCCTTCCGACATTTTACCGGTGATCATCGGTCTTGTCGCCCGGATCATCTATCAGGTTCAGTTCTGGACAGACTATGCGCATAGGCGTCCGTTGGCTTTGGTCTGTGATGAAGCCCATCTCTATCTCCCGAGAAAAGATGGGCAAAACCCAGTGGAACGACGGGCCATCGAGACATTCGAAAGAATCGCCAAGGAAGGCCGGAAGTACGGCGTCGCCTTGCTCATCGTCAGCCAGCGGCCTTCTGACGTGAGTCCTACCGTGTTGAGCCAGTGCAATAATGTCATTTCCTTGCGTCTTACCAATGCCGAGGACCAGATGACGGTGAAAAAACTGATGCCGGAAAGCCTGGAAAGTTTACTTGATGTCCTCCCCATTTTGGACACCGGTGAGGCTCTTGTCGTCGGAGACGCTGTGTTGTTGCCGAGCCGGATCAGAATTAACATACCGGAAGAAAAACCACGAAGCGCAACGATCGACTTCTGGACGGAGTGGCAGCAAGAGACCGATAACCTTGACTTCCTGAGAATTGTGGAGAATATCCGCCGTCAAAGGAGGCGCTAACAGGAAAGAAACATGATGGCATAAACCCAGCCCATCAAGTGTCACTTTCGCGACATTTGATGGGTTTTTGGTTTTCAGGTGATTTTGAGTTGTATAACCGAAATGGTCGTGCTAATATTTGAACGACGAATAAAAATAGACGATGTTCGAATATGTGCGAAAGGCAAATTGTTCAATTGCGAGTTCAAGGATGTGATGAACTTGACCCCCAACGAGTCAGTCACCCCAGGGCGGATGGAACGAAAAAAGGAAGAGACGAAAAAGAAGATCATCGCCGTAACCCTGCGGCTGATCAAGCAGCAGGGCTATGACGGGACGACAATGGAGCAGATCGCCCGAGAGGTCGATATCGCCAAAGGCACCCTCTATAATTACTTCCCGGTAAAGGAAGCGATCATCGACGAACACATCAAGCGGACTTTTCGCGATAAAAACGACGAGCGGGTGCAGCGCTTGCGGGAACTGCCCGACACGCGAACCCGCATGACCGTGATCTTTCATGAACTGATCGAAGGCGTGTCGGCGAACAAAGAGTTTTTCGAAAAGTACATCGTCTACCGGATGCGGAACATGGTCTCCTTCAAGCAGAACGACAGTGAGAAAAGCGGCTTTTTCCTGGTGGCTATGGAGATCATTCAATTGGGACAGCGGGAGGGCGAGATCCGGGACGACCTGCCTCTATACGTGCTCGGCGATCTCCTGGAGTTTGCCTTTGTCGAAGTCGTGAAACAGTGCTACCTGGAGCCGGAGAACTTTTCCGCCGATAAGGGCATCGCGCGGTGCGTCGATCTGTTCATCAAGGGAGTAAGAGCCTAGAAAAACGTCATCAGCCATACCGTAGTGTAACGACAACGGTGGCTGTTGGGGTAAGAAAACCTCTCACACCAACGCGTCAAAGAAGAACGAGTCCAAACAAAAGTGGAGGATCATCAGATGCCAAGCGTCCAGGCCCGCCTGTTTCGTTTTGTATTGCAGCACCGTCATCTCTTGCGGTTTCAACGCAAGCGGAGAGCTGCCTTTGACTTCAACACCTCGATCGCCCAGTTTCGCGAAGACTGCGAAAAGGGCGCCCGGTTGCTCGGAAAGCTTCCTGACGGGGTCGAGGTAACGCCTTTTGACATCAAGGGCATACCGGCAGAATGGATTCGGCCAGCCACCGGCTTGGCCACTGAATCGGCCTTCGGACTGACCAAGGGATCGGCCAAGGAAGCGGCCAAAGGCTCTGTCAACGGATCGGCTTTCGGACAGGTAATCGGACAGTGGAGTAAACCGGAAAATGTAAATGGAAATGCCACGACAAACATGGCAGATGAGAAGCTCATCCTCTACGTCCACGGCGGCGGTTACGTGTCCGGCTCTTGCAGCGATCACCGAGCCATTGTCGCCAAGGTTGCCCAGAGCAGCGGGGTGACGGCATTGCTCTATGAGTACCGGTTAGCGCCTGAACATCCCTATCCCGCTGCCATTGACGACTCGGTGGAGGTCTATCGTTGGCTGTTGGCCCAGGGATTCTCACCCTCCAACATCGTCGTCTCCGGCGAATCAGCCGGCGGCGGTTTAACCTTGGCTCTGTTGCTCGCCCTCCGCGACCTGAGGGTGCCCCTTCCCGCAGCAGCCGTGGCCATCTCTCCTTGGGCCGATTTGGCCTGCACCGGCGATTCCTACCGGACGAAAAACGAGGTTTCCTTGGCCCCGTTGAACTCGTGGACGGTCTTCAGCAAATATTATGTCGGCGACAAGGACCCGCGCCTGCCCTGGATATCGCCGCTCTATGGGGACCTGCGGGGGCTCCCGCCCCTGTTCCTCAACGCCGGGGAAGACGATGAACTGTTCGACGATGCTGTCGCCTTCGCGAAAAAGGCGGAAACGGCCGGCGTCGATGTTTCCTTGCGGGTGGGGGAGGGAATGGTCCATTGCTATCCCTTCTTGCCTTCCTTTATCCCGGAAGCGCGGCAAGCCATGGATGAGATTATTGGCTTTATCAAAAAGCATCTGCATCATTGAGGCCAGAGAATCGTCTCATGGCTAAGGCGCATAATAACGAAGGAGATGGCAAGTCAACCCGAGGCAGGGTTGAAAAATAAGATCTGGCAACGATATAATAAACAGAAAACGTACGTATAAGAAAGGATTGAACATAACCATGGCGTTGGTGAATGAGAATTATCTTAAGCTTCCCGGAAGCTATCTGTTTTCCGAAATCGGCCGGAGGGTCAATCAGTTCAAAAAGGACAACCCCGAGGCCGACATCATCCGTCTGGGCATCGGCGATGTGACGCGTCCCCTTGTGCCGGCTGTCGTCGAGGCCATGAAAAAAGCGGTTGACGAGATGGGCCGCGCCGAAACCTTCCGGGGCTACGGCCCGGAGCAGGGCTATGATTTCCTGATTCAACAGATCATCGAGAACGACTACAAACCCCGCGGCGTTAACATCGGCATGGACGAGGTTTTTGTCAGCGACGGTTCCAAGTGTGACACAGCCAACTTCCAGGAGATCCTGGGCCTCGGCAACATCATCGCCGTCACCGACCCCGTCTATCCTGTCTATGTGGACAGCAATGTCATGGCCGGCCGCTCCGGCGTCTACAACGAAAAGGGCCAGTTCGACGACATCGTCTACCTGCCCTGCACGGAAGCGAACGGCATGAAGCCCGAGCTGCCGAAGACGCGGGTGGACATGATCTACCTCTGCTTCCCCAACAACCCTACCGGCATGACCATGACGAAAGAGGAACTGAAGCAGTGGGTCGACTACGCCCGGGAAAACAAGTCGATCATCCTCTATGACGCCGCCTATGAGGCCTTCATCCAGGAAGAGAACGTCCCCCGCAGCATCTATGAGATCGAAGGCGCCCGCGAGGTGGCCGTCGAGTTCCGCAGCTTCTCCAAAACGGCCGGCTTCACCGGCAACCGCTGCGCCTTCACCGTCGTGCCCAAAGAGGTCATGGCCTATGACAGCACAGGGAAAGCGTACAGCCTCAACGGCCTCTGGCTGCGCCGGCAGTCGACCAAGTTCAATGGCGTCTCCTATCCCGTCCAGGCGGCGGCGGCGGCCGTCTATACGGAAGCCGGCAAACAGCAGGTCAAGGAGAGCATCCAGTACTACATGGAAAACGCCCGGCTCATCCGCGAAGGCCTGATCGAGGCCGGCTACAAGGTCTTCGGCGGCGTCAACGCCCCCTACATCTGGCTGAAGACCCCCGACAACATGAGTTCCTGGGACTTCTTCGACAAGCTGATCAGCGTGGCCAACGTGGTCGGCACGCCCGGCGCCGGCTTCGGCGCCAGCGGCGAAGGCTACTTCCGATTGACCGCCTTCGGCACCCGGGAAAACACCATCAAGGCGCTGGAGCGGATCCGGACGAGGATGTAAGTCAACGCCCGGATATAAACCCACGCCCGGATATAAGCCGCGCGTTTAAATGTAAACTGGTTCGGACGTTAGGGATATTCATCTGCGACAGCATGAGTCAAACAATCAACCATAGAAAAGACAGAAAGCGACAGGGGGACGCTGAGGCATCCTCTTGTCGCTTTTTCCGTTTTGAATCAATGAAGCCCACGTTGCGTCGCCACAAACCAGTCGATCAACCGCTTGGCGATGCTAAAACTCGCTGGCAGCGGCGGCAGGTCGTCGACGGAGAACCAGCCGGCCTCCATGATCTCATCCGGGTCGATGGTGATCTCACCGGAGACGTACCGCGCTGTAAAGCCGATCATGAGCGAATCGGGAAAGGGCCAGGGCTGGCTGCCGAAGTATCGGATATGGTCGACATCGACGCCGACCTCTTCTTTGACCTCCCGCCGGACACAGTCCTCCAGCGTCTCCCCCGGCTCGACGAACCCGGCGATCACCGTGTGCCAACTGACGGCGGGAATCCGCTTGGGGCGCGCCAGCAGGAGTTGATCGCCCCGGGTGACAGCGACGATGATGGCCGGCGAGATCCGGGGATAGACGAGATGACCGCAGTTCTCGCACTGCAAGGCCAGTTCATGGGCGGCCATCTGCAGGCGACGTCCGCAACAGCTGCAAAACTGATTTTTCTTCAACCACGTCGAGATATGGAGCGCCCGTATGGCCAGCCAGAAAAGCTTGTCCACAACACGCCCATAGAGCCGCCGCAGGTCGATCAAGGAAAAGCCAGCCGGCGGCTCGGCAGCGCCGAGTGTGGCTACGTAACAATCATCCCGGTTGACCAAACCGATCGGAGTGACACCAGTCAGTTTCCCCTGCATGGCGTGAATATCCGCCTGTGTAGGGAATTTGACGTTATCTTCCGCCTCTTTGATGAGAAGCGTATTGTTGCAAAAGACAAACCAGCAAGGGCGTTTCATCTTATCGCCGCCTTCGTCGAATTGATGCTATCATATGTCATAGTAACATAATCCGTAGCAAAACAGTGCATCTCCCTAGCTCGACCTGTTGGTCGATGCCCTGACAACGTCGGCCACGGTCATCTCCGACAAGGCCGCCTCTAAGGTCAAAAAGATCGTTTTCGTTACGCATGATTCGGAGAGTCTCCTGTTGTGTTGATGGGACACCCTCTTTTGTGGCTAGGGGTCCGGATCCCGAACAAGTCAGTGGTGACGTGGAAGCTGAACAATGGCGATTTTGAGTGGTTTCAGAACGAGATCACTGAACTGGAATACAACACGACTGAGATGTATCCATAAAATTGTCCTTATTCGGCAGTCAAGGATCTTGGCTACAGCAACGGTGCGCGCCCAGCAACTGCGCCCCTGTCGTCCATGAGCCGCCCGGACGCCCGGATGCTACGCCAATGGCACAGCGACGGTTCTTCCCCCGCCAGGGGATAATCGAGTTGCCGAAGGGAAGATTATCACCAGCAGCGGGCTGCCGGAAAAATTGACAGCCCCTTTCGCCGGTTTTATACTAAAAATAGCATTCACAATTTCATCAGGGAGGTTACTATGAAAAAGACCGTCATCCTCAACCTGGCGAAACTGAACTATGACCACAAGATCGACCTGTCCCCCATCGCTGCGCTGACCACCGTCACCACCTATGATAGCAGCACGCCGGCCGAGATCATCGAGCGGCTGCAAGGCCAGGACATCGCCATCACCAAAGAACTGCCCGTGGGAAGGGATCTCATTGAACAGTTCCCCCCGTCGGTCAAACTGATCTGTGAAGCTGGCACCGGTTTTAACAACATCGACCTCGCCGCCGCTCGGGAAAAGGGTATCACCGTCTGCAACGTTCCTGGCTACAGCACGGAAGGCGTCGCCCACTTGGCGATCACCTTTATCCTCAACCACAGTTCCTCCCTGTCACGCCAGCAGATCATGCTCAGCCAGAAAAATTACGTCAACTTTACGGACTACTTGACGGTCCCCCACTTCGAGGTCAATGGCAAGACCCTCGGTGTCATCGGCGGTGGCGCCATCGGCCGGGAAGCGATGAAGGTCGCCGTCGCGCTGGGGATGCATGTCCTCGTCTATGACCCCATGCCGAGGGACTGGGGGAACGCCAGCATCCAATCGGCCAGCCTGGAGGATCTGCTCCGGCAGAGCGATTTCGTTACCCTCCATTGCCCCCTGACGCCGGAAACGCGGCACTTGATCAACAAAGAGCGCCTGAACCTGATGAAGCCCACGGCCTATCTCGTCAACACCTCCCGCGGTCCCCTTGTCAAGGAGATCGACTTGGTCGAGGCCTTGCAGCAGGGCAAAATCGCCGGCGCCGCCCTGGATGTGCACGAAGTGGAACCCCTGTCCCCGGACAGCCCCTTGTTTACACTGGACAATGTGGTCCTTACACCCCACATCGGCTGGCAGCGCCTGGAGTCACGGCAACGGCTGTTCAAGCTGATGGCCGGCAATATTGAGGCGTATCTAAAAGGGGCGCCTGTGAACGTAGTAAGTTAGAAAAAGGAGCAGAAGAATGTAGGGAGCCGCCTTTGCAGTAAAAATGCAAAGGCGGCTCTCACTATTGAAGGCTCGCTCTGATGTCGTTTATACTTTAAATTCTCCAACCACATGGGCCATTTTTTCGAAACTGTCTTTCGTAGAGGAAACGATATCGACGACGGCATTGGCCTTTTCCAATACATCGGTTGCCTTTTCAGCGATATGCTGGGTTCCGCTGGCAGACTCGTTGTTGGCGCAGGAAATCTCCTCAATCGCTTTCATCATGTTTTGGATGGATTCTGCTAGGACTTCGGCGGTTGTGCTGAAATCAGAGACAAGGGCATTGACGTATTCAGCATCCTTGTAGTATTGCTCACCCGTTTCCACTAAGGATACTAAGGATGTGTAATCTTTAATCACCTGAGTCTGGATGAAGTCTAGGACCTGTTGGGAACTTAAACAGAGGTTGTTGACCGATGCGATGAGTTGATGTGCCACATCTTGAATCTGCGTTACCGAGTTTTTGGAATCATCGGCTAGCTTCCGGATCTCTTCGGCGACAACCGAAAAACCTCGACCGGCTTCACCAGCTCGGGCGGCTTCAATAGCGGCATTCAAGGCCAGCAGGTGGGTCTGCGCGGTGATCTGCAAGATGGCGTCAGACAAGACACCGATTTGCTCAATGGCCTTCGATTGGGCGATGGCCTCACGCAATCGCGACTCCACTTCGGCGTGAGTGGAATGGGCAACCTGCTGGGACTGGATCGCCGTTGCCTTTAATTGTTCGGCCCGCCTGCTGATGGCGAGTACCGTCTCCGCGCCGGTTTGCGCTTTCTGGGCAATTGATAAAGCCGCCTTTTCAATCTCGGTCGAAGTGGCGTTCAGTTCTTCTGTTGATGCAGCCGTCTCCTCCATGCTGGCAGACAATTCTTCCGTCGCTGCGGAGATATCGGCAATATCTCCGTTTAGGGAAGTCATGTGTAGCTTTGCCGAATTCACCATGGTCGTCGATGTATTCGATTCTCCCATGATACTGTTGATGATTCTTTTGACGGAGCGTTGCATCCCATCGATGGACTGCGCCAACTGTCCGAGCTCGTCGGTTCGCTTCAGAAAATCAGCAGGAACAGGCTGTGTAAAGTCGCCTTTGGCGACAATTCCTAAATGATTCACGGCTAGGTGAATCGGTTTTACCACGGTAGATATGGCAAAGAATACGAGCGCCATCCCGACGAGGAGCAGAATAGCGGAAACGAAAAAAACGATGACTTTCAGCTTATTCAATCCGTCGAAAACTTCGGCCTCCGGCGCTGTTATGGCCAGTGACCAACCTGTTGAGTTCACAGGGGCGTAGCCCATGAATTTCGACAGGCCTTGGTATTCGTATCTGCCTGTGCCTGTTTTTCCCGCGATCATTTCCTCTTCAAGGGCGACCAGGGAGGCCAGATGGGGATCCGCTTTGAAGTTCTCCAGGTCATTATCCATGGTGAGGACGAGGTCTTTATTTGGATGGGCAATCGTGACGCCTTTTCCATTGATCATAAAAGCCTGGGTTGTATCGCTGGAATGAATCGAATTTGTGATCTCGGAGAGCTTATTGCCGTCGTAAAGGGCGATGAGGACGCCGACGACACGGTTGTTGTCCTTCACCGGTACGGCAATGGGAACGACCAGGGAACGGTCTTCCTGGCTGATCAGCGGATCCGAAACGGCATTGGACCCAGCGAGGGCTTTCTTAAAGTATTCTCTTTCTCCGATATTGCTCTCTTTCCCATTGGTGGAAAGCGACTTTCCATTCGGGTCGCTGAAAGCCATCATCTTATAACCGCGCCGTCTCGTTTCTGCCTCCAGGATAGCCATTTTGCTCTCAAGAGGCGCCTGTTCATTTTTCATGGTGTCCAACGCCGCAATCGTTTCGAGAGAGATGAAATTACTCTGTATTTCCTTTTCTACAATACTGGCCGATAGGGTGGCCATATCCATCAGTGAATCAGAAGTTTCAGATGTAAGTGTTGAAGCAAAGTTATAAAATAAGATCACTGAGATGCTTAAACAAAGGACCAGCAGGATCGCCCCAACAAGACTAATGATTTTTAATTTTACACTGTGAAACAAACGCATTTTATTGACCACCCTCATTCGCGTTCACCTGGATGAAAAACATACCATATTAGTGATATATTCGACCTTGTTGTCTTCTTTTTGGTACTGATTTATTGTTTAACAGTGCCTTCTCTAATGTCCATTGACAAGCGCGGAGTTACAAATTATTCAGTTGTAAAGTTATAATTATTATTTATAGACAAATAACTGTTCTGGTCGTAACTGATTTTATGCTGGGCAGAATGTAATAGCTCGATAAAAGTAGAAACGATCGTTGGATCAAATTGTGTTTCCCTATTTTTTTGTAACTCTTGGGCAGCCGCCTCGATCGTCAAGGGTTTCCGATACAGTCTTCGGCTCGTCATCGCGGAGAAAGCGTCTGTTACTTGGATGATCCGCCCCTCGATGGGTGTCTCTTCTCCTTTGAGGCCGAAGGGATAACCACGTCCGTCCCATCGTTCATGATGGTGCTTGATCGCGTCGATCACTTCTTGATGCAGCGCTTCGCCGTCGATAATATGCACACCGTCGATCACATGACGTTTTACAATGGCATACTCGCTAATGCTCAAAGGCCCCCTCTTTCGCAAAATGTGTGAACTGATCAGGACTTTCCCAATATCATGAAGCCAACCGGCGATTCGTAATCGTTCCGGTCTTGGATACCCGACATGCATCGCCAAAAGCACCGCATAATGGCCTACGCTTCTGCTGTGAATAAAGGTATAGATGTCTCTTTCAAAGAGAACGCGCAGCAGACTTTCGTACCGTGGTGTCAGAGCATTGGCCGTATGAATTTCTTCCGGTATCTCTTGGGGCTTGCACATTTTATGCAGGTACATTTGTTTGTCGGCGCGCTGCAGTAACTCTTCCATTGTAATGCCGTCAGCTGCTGAAGATCGGAACTCTCCTATAGAGAAGTCTAATCGAATCGGTTCAAGATAAGAGTCCGCAAACAGCCGAAGCTGATACAGCCGTTTCAGGAGATCTTGTTTAAATGTTACATTGAGATCCGCTCTTTCATGGAGGATAACGACAAATTCATCACCGCCTAATCGTCCAATAAGACCGTCCCATTTTTTCACCTCATGCCGTAAAAACGTGGCTACCTGGGTGAGGAGCTTATCTCCTGTTTTATGGCCGTAAATATTGTTTACTCGCTTAAAATCATCGATATCGATGACAAAAGCAGCCAAAGCAATGTGATCTGATAATAGCGCTTGACCCAACTGTAAGATGTAGGACAACGTATAGACATCGGTAAGAGGATCGCTCATTGGAACGATTGTATCTGAAGCAGAATGAGTGTGTTGTGCCATTGAAGTCCTGAATCCGTGAAGCGATAACCAGAATAAGCTCGAAATTCGACGCAAATCCCCGTATAATAGACAAAATTGAGTTTAATCGAGATAAGATAAACTCACCAACGGGGTGAATGGCATGAAGAAGTTTATTATCGAGCAATCGAACGAAGAATTAACGCCTGTATCTGGATTAGCCCTCGTGGGCGCGTTATTGAAAAAGTCTTCCTTGAAGTTACGGTTAGATAAAACCACGGTGCCCACCTGTTTGAATCCGGAAATCAGCCATAGTACGGTCGCCCTGTCCTATCTCGGCCTCCTCTGTCAGGGAAAAAACGATTTCGACGCCATTGAACTCGTCCGCGGAGATGACTTTTTCGAATATGCAAGTGAAAGTGGGATCAGGGTGCTTCACTGGCATCTCTCCTTGTGTTCAGCCGTTAGTGATTGTGTCAAAAAAGTGTTTTAGGCATCATCCCTTATATAAACCTATTTTGTAACGGGAATACATGGAAATTACTGATCTCATTATAGGATTAAAACATTGTTTTTGCAAGATCTTTATTAACAAAAACTGCTTGTGAGAAAAATTATTACTAGTAAAAATCCAAAATATTCATTTATTACAATAATGAGACATTGCAGAGAGCTTAACGATTTTAGATTGTGCTATAAAAAATAAGGGGTAAGCGTACATATGAGACCATGTGGTCTAGGAAGCGGCTTGGATAAGCCACAGGTGTTACCGCCCGCCCAGATTGGTGGACAGGGACAGGGAATCTGCACCGCGCTCCTTACAAAAAACACCCTTTTCGGGGTGTCAACTAACGTAAAGTCTGTTACAATAATTATGCTTTTTTGTGTGGACGCCCTTGGTGCTACTTGCCGGTAGTGCCTTACAGGGGCGTCTTTTTCCTTTCGTTTATCACAAGGGCTTCGGCGATTATAATCAGCAACTCTCGCTTAGGAAATCCCAGCAGTTTTGGACATTTTAGGATGGCGGAAACAGGATTTGCGTTGCTAATACGCAAAATCTGCAACTTTACAACAATTTAAAGCTTCTTATACACCGCTTGATGATATGATTGTTTTTGCAAAATGATAGCGTGACATGTCGGGTGAGAGGATACATATGGCGCCTTTTTTTCGGCTTTTTCACAAGGGCCGAGGCTTGTCGGTCCCCCTCATTCTATCCTTCCTTCTTCTGCTCGCCGCTTGCTTGACGGGATGCTCGTCCAAACTGTCGACAGCGCCGGAACCGGCAATTTCCCCGACGGCAAGCGCCCCGCTTCTCCGTGTAGGCGCTATCCCCAAAGAAGGGCCGGAGAAAACTCGCGATCAATTCCAGCCGCTCATGAACTATCTGGAAAAGAAAGTGGACGGCAAGATTGATTTTTATGTCGCCCATAGCTATCAGGGGATCATCGACAAGATGGCCGCCGGGGAATTGGACATTGCGCTCTTTGGCCCATTCTCCTACATCCTGGCTGCGGAGAAAGCGGGCGCGCGCGCGTTGCTTGCAGAGAATAAGATTGGGACGGGGAGCGTTTACCACAGCTTGATTGTGGTCCATCCCCAGAGCAACATTACAAATCTGGACCAGTTGGTCGGCAAAAAGATGGCCTTCGTCGATCATGCGTCTACTTCCGGCTGTTTGATACCAAAGGCCGCGTTGAAGCAAAAAGGCATTGACGCCGATAAAGATTTTTCTGAGGTTGTTTTTGCGGGCTCCCACGATGCGGCCCTGTTGGCGGTCAAAAGACAGGTGGTCGACGCGGCAGCAGTGTCCAGCAGCGTTGTCCGCAGCCTCCGCGAAAAGGGGATTGTTGGTGACAAGGATATACGAATTGTGTATACGTCAGATCCCATTCCCAGTTCGCTCTGGGCCTACCGGGAGGGTGTCGCCAAACCATTGGTGGATAAGTTCAGGCAAGCAATGAGCGCAGTGGATCAAGAAGCGCCGGAGGCCCTCGGTAGTTACGGCAGAGACGAAGTGCGCAGTTTTACACCTGTGGAAGACCGTGACTATGATATCATCCGGCAGACGGCGAAGTTGCTCCGCTTGGACCTGCAGGCGTATCAGTAGATGAGATGGGCTGACCTGAGACATCAGGTCAGCCTATTGATTTTCCCGTATGAAAAGGATCAATGAATTAGGCCCCTTTTTTCTGGGAGATCGCCGAAGCCGTTTGTAAGGAAAGGAGAAGGGCATCCTCTTCCAGAGGGCGGCTGAAATAATACCCCTGGATCCGATCGCATTTGCAGGCGGTCAGGAAGTCGGCCTGTTCCATATGTTCGACTCCTTCAGCAACTGCCTGAATCCCAAGCGCATGGGCGAGCTTGACGATTGTTTTGACGATAGCGGCGTTGTTCCCGTTCAGGTCATCGATGAAGCCCTTGTCCATCTTCAGCACATTGATGGGCAGTTGCCGGAGGTAATTCAATGAGGAGTAGCCGGTGCCGAAGTCGTCCAATGCCAGGCTGACGCCAACGTCCCGCAGTTGATTCAGCTTTTGCAGGGCCTGGTCAAAGGAATGGATGAAATGGGATTCGGTGATCTCCAGTTCCAGATGGGCCGGCGAGAGTTCCCTTTCCGCGAGGATCGTCGTCACATCCTCCACGAAGCCGGGGTCCTCCAGTTGGATGGCTGACACGTTGACACTGACGCGGCAGTCGGTCCAACCGGCGTCATGGAGCCGCCGGCAGAATTGGCAGGCCTGATCGAGGACCCAGCGGCCAATGGGAACGATGAGACCGCTTTCCTCGGCGACGGGGATGAACTCAGCAGGTGGAATGAATCCCTCTTCCGGACGCTTCCAGCGCAGCAAGGCCTCGAAACACTGGGGGCGGTTGTCTGTGGTCCTGATCTGTGGTTGATAGTGAACCATCAACTCTCCCCGCTGCAACGCCTTGTTCAGCAGGCCTTCCAGCAGGATCTGCTTCACTTGCGACTCATGCATCGCTGGCTCGAAGACGGCATAGCCGGGGAATGCCGCCCTTTTGGCATAGAACATGGCCGTGTCCGCCCGGTTGATCAGCACGTCAAGGTCGTCGCCGTGGTCGGGATAGCAGACGATGCCGATGCTCACAGTCACCGGAAAGGATTCATCACGGTACGTCACGGCGTAGGCGCTGTCCCGGATCAACTGCTCGGCCAGTTCTGTCGCCGCCGTACCGCAGATCCCTGGCGCATGGATGACAAACTCATCGCCGCCCAGGCGGTACGTCGACCCTTTGGCGCCCAGGATCTCGCCGAGGCGGTTGGCGATGGCCGCCAGCACCTGATCACCTGAGGCGTGGCCATGGAGGTCGTTCACCCGTTTGAAGTTGTTCAAATCGAGGAACATGAGCGCTCCCCTGGTGCCGGGTTGCGCCAGCGAAGGCGTTACCTGTTTGTACAAAAAAGCCCGGTTGGGGATGTTCGTCAAGGCGTCGAAGTAGGCCAACTGGTGTTTCTGTTCGTCATGCAGCTTCTGTTCTGTAATGTCTGTCAGCGAGCCGACCATGCGCAGGGGCTCTCTTGTTTCGGTAAAAACGGCTTGTCCCTTCGCGGAAACCCAGCGGCAACTTCCGGAGGGGCGGCAGATCCGGTATTCGCAGGCATAGGTGGGACTCATTCCCGAGAGGTGAGCGTCGAGGGCTTGCTTCCGTTGCCCGGCGTCATCGGGATGGATCCAATCGGGAAGCACTTCATGGTCAGCGGCGGACGGTGATTGAGGATGGCCGATGAGGTCGCTGATCCGGCTGGACCAGACGCAGACGCCCGTTTCAGCGTTCCAGTCCCAGATCACATCGTTGGACGCTTGCGCAGCCAGGCGGAAGCGCGCCTCGCTGTCCTGAAGTGCCTTGCGGTGGCTTAGGATCTGAGAGACCATCTCCTGAAACTTATCGAACAACCCCTGCACCTCCCGGCTGTGGAGGCATCGTGCCGGCCACAGCGATGGAAGGGCATCGGGATTTTCACCAAATTCCTCGAAGGCCCTGGACAGGGCGCTGAAGCCGAAGACGAGCGGGCGCAGGAGGAAGTACTGGGCGGTGAGGCTGCTTCCCAAGACAGCCAAGCCTAACAGCAGTAGCTTGTCGAGCAGTTCCTGGGTGCCCTGCTTCACATCGGCCAGGTAGATGCCGGTGCCGAGGTAGCATTCGATATCCGGCAGGCCGATGATGTAGGACAGTTTTTCCTGGTCTCGTTCCGAGGGTCCCCGCGACTGGTGATAAGACAGGAAGCCGCCGCCCGATTGGGCGATACGCACCAATTCCTTGGTCACAGAGACGCCGGCGCTGTCGCGCTGCTGCATTTGGTAAGTGCCGACGGTCTCGGGGTGGGAGAGTTCGACGAGGGGATACCCTTCATAGGTGCCGAAAAAGACACAGTTGGGGCCGGCCTGATCGTAGTAGACGAAGCGTTCTAGTATTTCCGTCGCTTGCCACCGCGCCTCGCCCAGGCTGATCTCGCCGCTGCGTTTCTTCGCCAGGATGGGCTCGATCGTCTGTTGGGCGAGGGTGACGATGTTCCTCACCTCTTCCTGACGGACTTGAGTGATGTCTTTTTCAAAGGAAGTGAAGAGGAGAAAAAGGGTGAGGAGAAAACCGGCAAAAATGGCGATGATCGAAGAGCCGAAACGGATGTAACTGTTGCGTATCCACATTTTCGTCAGCTTTTGAAACATGGGGCGATACCACCTTAGGTCTCTGCGGTCACGAGTATGAACAGTATAGACGATCTATTTTGCGGCAAGCGGCGTCGTATATAAAGGAATTGTTAATTGTTCGTAAAGATGTGGCAGCTTCAAGGCCGGTACGGCTGCTATCACACCCTCAATATTGACGTTGAGCGCAAACGGTTGAAGGAATTGGAACAGTTGATTCACCAGTGGGACGTCAACGCTTTCATCACCGTCTTGGATACGCGGACCATTCGGGGCGATCATTTTCGAGCGACGCGGAAGTAACATAGACGTGAGTTCAATAGCAATCGAGATTTTTTTTCCAACATGAAATGCGATCTTGCCTTTCTTTTGAAGATATTTCTGCAAATCAAAATATGCATTTATAAGCATATTTCCAAAATATTTTAATTTTTTTCACATCGCAGGCAGGGATTTGCGTGAACTTGTCAAATTATTTGAATCAAGTGATAGGGATGTCAAGTTTATTTTCGCGCGAACGAGTGACAAGAGCCAAGTAACAAACAAGGGTAACCGACGATGAAGGCCAAGCGCCATGATTGCGGTACGGATTGCACTTACGATATAAAAGGAGGGCTTTTCATGAATGCCTACGTGGGCACGGTGCTCCGCATCAATTTGTCGGAACAGACGGTCAAGTGCGAACCTCTCAACGTCGATGTAGCCAAGAAGTTTATCGGAGGTCGTGGACTGGGAAGCTATCTGCTGTCACAAGAGATTGACCCCACGATCGACGCGCTGAGCCCCGAGAACAAGGTCTTCATCACCACGGGCCCCTTGACCGGCACGAACGCGCCGACTGGCGGGCGGTATATGGTCATCACCAAGTCGCCCCTGACCGGCACGATCGCCTGCTCCAACTCGGGCGGCTTCTGGGGACCGGAACTGAAGAATGCCGGCTATGATATCGTCGTCCTGGAAGGCAAGGCGGAAAAGCCGGTCTATATCAGCATCAACGATGACAAGGTGGAGATTCGCGACGCTGGTCACCTCTGGGGGATGAAGGTCAACGAGGCGACAGATACGCTGCTGGAAGAGGCGGGCGATCCGAAAGCCCGCGTCCTCTGCATCGGTCCGGCCGGGGAAAACCTCTCACCCATGGCGGCGGTGATGAATGATCGTTTCCGTGCCGCCGGCCGCTCCGGCGTTGGTGCTGTCGTCGGTTCCAAAAACGTGAAGGCCATCGTCGTCCGCGGCTCCGGCAAGGTGCAGTTGGCCGATGCGGAGCGGATGAAAGGCATCCTGAAGGGTGTTATGGCGAAGATCCGTGAGAACGGTGTCACTGGACAGGGCCTGCCTACCTACGGCACAGCCGTTCTCGTCAACATCATCAATGAAAGCGGTGTCTTCCCGACGCGCAACTTCCAGACGGGCGTTTTTGATGATGCGGAAGCGATCTCCGGTGAGACGCTGGCCGAAAAGTACCTGCTTAAAAAGGATCCTTGCTACCGCTGCCCCATCGCCTGTGGCCGTTACACCAAGGCCGATGAGATGGAAGGCGGCGGACCGGAGTATGAGACCATCTGGTGCTACGGCTCCGACTGCGGCATCAATGACATGAAGGCGATCATCAAGGCCAACCACCTCTGCAATGAATACGGCCTGGACACGATCTCGGCCGGCGCCACCATCGCTTGCGCCATGGAGCTCTATGAAAAGGGCTACATCAAGGCGGAGGAAGTGGATGGACCGGAACTGGCCTGGGGCAATGCAGAGGCGATCGTCGAATGGACGAAGAAGATGGGCGCTGCGGAAGGTTTCGGGGCCAAGCTGGCTATGGGCTCTTACCGCCTGGCTGACTCCTACGGCGTCCCCGAGTACTCGATGACCGTCAAGAAGCAAGAACTGCCGGCCTATGATCCGCGCGGCATTCAAGGCCATGGCGTCCAGTACGCCACATCGAACCGGGGCGGCTGCCACGTCCGCGGTTACCTGATCTCGCCGGAGATCTTGGGCTTGCCGGAGAAACTGGACCGCTTCTCTCTGGAAGGCAAGCCTCTTTGGGCGAAGATCTTCCAGGATCTGACTGCATCCATCGACGCCTCCGGTATGTGCCTCTTCACCTCCTTTGCCCTGGGCGCTGGCGACTATGCCGATCTGCTCAGCGCGGCCATGGGCGTCGAGTGGACGGCTGACGAGGTCCTGACCGCCGGCGATCGCATCTACAACCTGGAGCGTCTTTTCAACCTGCAGGCCGGCTTGACCAAGGCCGACGACACGTTGCCGAAACGACTGTTGGAAGAGCCGCTGCCGGAAGGCCCATCGAAGGGCTGGGTGCATAAGCTGGATGAACTGCTGCCCCTCTATTATGAAGTCCGTGGTTGGGACGCCGAGGGTGTGCCGACGAAGGAGAAGCTGCAAGAACTGGGGCTGGAGTAGGCGGGTTGGAAAACCGGTAAAAGAGCTGGCTGGAGGCACTTGCACCAGCGAATGCGCCAAGCCGCTGAAAACTTATTGAAATAAGGAACATGATAAAAAAACAGTAACAAACAACCCCTGTGCATGTCGAAGCGCGCAGGGGTTGTTTGCTCCTATTGCGGCTTGTGTCCCGCCTTGAGTCGGTCACATGCCGCATTCTTCGATCAGCTTCTTCGCCTCCACATACATGGCGATGCCGGCGGCTACTTTTTTCGCTTCCTTCATGGCCAGGACGACGGTGGCCGGTTCATGGACCACGTCGCCGCCGGCGAAGACGCCTCGCCGGGTCGTCATGCCGTAGGGGCGCTCCCGGGTGATCACGTAGCCGTTGGGATCGACCTCGATGCCGCCGGCGGAAGAGATGATCCGCGCCGCCGGACGCTGGCCGATGGCCAGGATGATCTTGTCTGCCGCCAGCGTTTCCTTCTCGCCGGTCGAGACGAGGTGGTTCGCATCGTCGACGGTCATCGTCTCCAGTTCGATGGCGGTCACCTTTTCCTCTCCGATAAAACGGGCCGGCGAGGACATCCAGCGGAAGGTGACGCCTTCGGCTCGGGCGTGCTCGAACTCGCTGCGCAACGCTGTAATCTCCGACTCACCGCGGCGGTGGACGACGGTCACAGCGGAAGCACCGAGCCGCAGGGCCGTTCGCGCGGCGTCCATGGCCACGTTGCCAGCGCCGACGATAAAGACTTTGTCGCCGATGGAGACAGGGATCTCGCGGGGGCTGATCTTGCCGCTGTGGGCCAGGGCGACGATGCGCAGGAAGTAGGAGGCTTGCACGACGCCAGCCAGGTCGTTGCCGGGGATCTCGAGCCGTTTGGGCATGGCGGTGCCTGTTCCGATGAAGACAGCGTCATAGCCTTCTTCAATCAGTTGGTCGACGGTGATGTCCTGGCCGACAAGCACCTGGTTGCGGAAGGTGACGCCCAGCCGTTCCATCTTGCCGATTTCCCGGCGAACAACCTCTTTGTTCAGGCGGAAGTCGGGGATGCCGTAGATGAGAACGCCGCCCGGCTCTTCTTGGGCGTCGAAGACGGTCACATCGAAGCACTGCTTGGCTAGATCGCCAGCGACCGTCAGGCCGGCGGGGCCAGCGCCGATGACAGCCACGCGGCCCTTGGGCGGGTTCTTGGCTGGGCAGGCTTCTGGCTGGCTGATCTCCATTTCCGCATCAAAGTCGGCGATGAACCGCTCCAGCTTGCCGATCTTGATGCCCTCGCCCTTTTTGGTGAGGATGCAGCGGCTCTCGCACTGCTGCTCATGAGGGCAGACACGGCCGCAGACGGCAGGGAGGTTGCTGCGGCGGGCGATGATGGCGCTGGCTTCGCCGATATTGCCGTTGGATAAGGCTTTGATGAATTGAGGAATCTCGTTTCCGACGGGACAGCCGGAACGGCACGGGGGTTTGGCGCAGTCGAGGCAACGCTTGGCCTCGGCGATCGCTTGGCGCGGCGTGAAGCCCTTGTCGATCTCCTCGAAGGAGAGTTCGATGGCGTCGAAGTCGCTCTTTTTATCGATGATCATGAAGCATCACCTGTTTGATTAGAATGGGGCGGGTTGGCTCTGCGGGGGAGAGTAATGGGATGAGAAATGGAGGTAACGGTGGGCTGATCGGTTGGAAAAACTTATTCCATGTCCATCCGCCGAATCCTGCTGTTCAGCCTTTGTAGGAGAGAAGTTTTTGCGCCGCAGCCGGGATTCATGATGGACGGCTTGCCTTTTCGTTAAAAATAGCGAAGCGCGCCTTGTCGACTCACTCGCTGGGCGCGCGTTTCCATTGCAGCAAAAGGGTTGGTTGTTATGTTTTTTTCAACTGTGTTAAGACTTTGCTTTTTCCTACGCAAAGCCTGCGGCAGAAGGTTAGCGTAGGCTATACTTGATGATAAGCAAGCATCATAGGATGGATCATAAGGGGGGATTGCGATGAGTACCACCGACTTTTCTGCCTCTCCGGCGAAGGACTGGGGAGAACTCGCGGAACGGATGCGTTTGCTGAGCGAACGCAGTCAACGATTCAGTCAACAACTCCCTCAGGTCCAGACCCATATCCGGCAAGCTCAGCAGAGCATGGCTGTCGTTCAAGGTGGTTGGGCGGAGATCTGCCGGGAGGTTAGCCAACAAGCGGGTCTTCTCTCATCGGTGCTGGTGACGCTCCATGAGGTCGGCCTCGTTGGTCCCCAGGCCCATCAGGTCCTTCCGGGCCTTGCGCCGATGGTGCAGGGGCGCGTGGTCAACGGATAAGGGCCGCCCGAATGAAAGGGACGTTACTGTAGAAAGAGACCCGATCGAGTTGTTTTTATGCGATAGCGCTTTTAGATGGATCCAGCGGCTGCCGGCGATGTCGGCGGCTTTTTTTATGAAAAGTTATTTTCAGCATGGCCTGTGACCCGACGGGTTATGGAAGTTTTATTAGGAGTTAGAAGTAAGGAGTAGTTCGTCTCGTTACTGTTTTTTGCAACGGGCTGCTTTCTTTACTCCTGACGCTGCAATTGCGTAGCTTCCTGCGCAGGTATCGCGGGCACGAGCGACTTGAGGACGTTCCAGTTGACGAGCAGCACGCCGGACAGCACCGAGAGAAGGCCGATGAAGGTGTAGGCTGTCAGGCTCTCGCCGGCCCACCAGAACCCGACGAACTGGGCGATGATCGGCGAGATGTAGGTCCAGGTGGAGGGAAAGAGGGGGTTCGTCGCCCGGACGAGCCAGTAGTAGGTGCCATGGCCGACGATGGAGCCGAAGACGGTGAGGTAGGCCCAAGCTGCCAGGATCTCGCTGTTCCAAGGCTTCCCCTGTCCGCTCTCGAAAAACGCCGAAAGCAGGAGCAACAGCAGGCCGCCAGCCATCATCTGGGCGGCGTTGAACAGGTAGGGATTGACGCCGCCGGAATGGAGGGCGCCTTTGGAACGGACGGCGCCGAAGGCGTAGGTCATCTGGGCCAGCAGGATGGCGGCGACGGAGAGCGAGGCCATGACGCCAGCGCTGCCCCCCTGGAGCGTCGGGAAGACGGCGATGCCGACACCGGCGAGGCCCAGGCAGAGGCCGGCGAACTTCAATGGGGTGAAGAGGTTGCCGATTCTGCGGGGGATGGCGATGCCGCCAGGGCTGCCAGAGCTGCCTGTGTTGGCAGTGCCAACAGCAGGATGAGCGCTGCTGGGCAAACCTCCGGGCAAACCTCCGGGTGAACCGCTGGGTGGACCGTCGGGGGAATCGCTGGGAAGGAGGGAAGCCCCGATAGGGCGGCTGCGGGAGCGGTCTTTCCGTTGAAAGTGCTCAACCAGGCTGACCTTCAAGGGGGCGGTGGCAGCCAGCAAGGCGGCCAGGCCGGAAGTGATGTGCTGTTCTCCCCAGTACAGGGAGGCGAAGAGCAATCCCGTCATGGTGACGCCCACAACGATGGCGTCCTGCCACTGCTGGCGGGTGAGCGCTCCGCCCGTCCCTCGCCAGCGGAAAAAGCCGTAGACCAGGACGCCGGCCAGGAAAAAGCGCGTCCCGGCGAAGAAAAAGGGTTGAACGCCGGCCTCCAAACCGATTTTGATGGCCAGAAAAGTGGTCCCGAAGATGGCGCACATCAACGCGTAGGCCCCGATCATGACCTCCACATCCCTTGCTGTTTTGATAACACTTCGGTAAGATAGCCCTATAAAACCACTGTTATCGTATAACAGTCAACGGATGAGTAGAACAGTTGGGGGCGTGTCTATGAAAATCGATCTGGACCGCAGCCAGGCGACGCCATTGCGAGAACAAATCTGCGCCGGCCTGGGAGAGCGCATCCGTTCGGGGCTGTTGCGCCCAGGGGAGAAGCTGCCTTCCGTCCGCCAGTTGGCCCGGGACCTGGGCGTGAGCCTGATGACGACGGTGCAGGCTTATGAACTGCTGGAAAAGCGGGGGCTGACCGATTCGATCCAGGGGAAGGGGACCTTCGTCCGGGAGCGGGCGGCGTCGGTGGATGCGCCTGGAGACCCCTTCAGTTGGCAGATGGCGATCGAGGATTACCTGCCCCGGGCGAGCTTTTGGAGTCAGAGCGCCGTGCGCCTGCCGCCGGAGATTCTTGACCTGGCGACGGCCTCCATTCACCACACCTTGCTGCCGCTGCCGTTGCTGGAGGCTTCGATACAAAGCGCGCTGAAAAAAGCGCCTCAATCGCTGGGGCGGTATGCGCCCTTTCAGGGTGATCCGGAGTTTTTGGAAGGGGTGGCCGCCTACCTGCGCAACCAGGGGCTCACCCTCTCGCCTCACCAGTTGATCATCACCAACGGCACGCAGCAGGGGATCGACCTCTTCGCGCGGACCTTCCTGGGGCCAGAGGATGTGCTCGCCATGGAGGTCCCCGCTTTTTCCGGCGCCATCGACGCCTTCCGGTTGAGCCACCCCCATATCGTCCCCGTTCCCGTCGATCACGAAGGGATCCGGGTGGAGATCCTGGAAGATCTGTCAACGCGGATGCGAATCAAAGCCATCTATGTGGTCCCGACCTATCAAAACCCCACAGGCAGCGTCATGTCCCTCAAGCGGCGCCGGGCGTTGATTGACTTCGCTGTCGAAGCGGGTGTGCTGATTCTCGAAGATGAGCCCCACCGGGAACTGACCCTGGCGGACAATGGAACGGGCAAGCTGCCGCCGCCCTTGAAAGCCCTCGATCCTGACGGTCGGGTGGTCTACCTGAAGGGATTCAGCAAGTTTCTCTTTCCCGGCCTTCGCCTCGGCGTGCTGGCCGCCGACGGCACCTTGTACCGGCGGCTCTTAGCGGCTAAGTCGATCGTCGACCTGGGATCTCCCTTATGGCTGCAAAAGGCGCTGGTGCCTTTTTTCCGGGATCCGAAACTCCCCCGGTACATCGACCAACTGAACGGCGTCCTGCTGCGGCGGAGCCGGCAGGTGGCCGATAGGCTGTCACAGCGCTTGAATCCGGCGATTCGCTGGCGGCAGCCCCAAGGGGGCATGCACTTGTGGCTGACCTTGCCCCCTTTTTTGGATGCCGACACCCTGCTTCCGGAGGCGCACCGGCGCGGGATTCACTTTTTGCCGGGGTCGATTTTTTATCCGGGAGAGCCCGAGTCGAACCACCTCCGGGTCTGCTGGACAAACCTGGCTGATGGAGAATTGCCGAGGGCGCTGGAGAGTCTTTGTGGGGTGCTCAATGAGGCGGTGCGCTAGGATGGTTTGTGACACGCTGGATGAAGGCGAGCGGGCTCGAAGTTTTCTGTCATGGATGGCCTGGAGAAGATGGTCCGAAATCGTTAACGGGTTGGATTAATGGGTAGGAGGGCTCGGCGGGGTGAAGCTCGGTTTCCCGAAAGCTTTCGGTCCGCGACTGCGGTTGCTGCCACCTGCGAAGCGACCGCCGCCCCCTCCGCCGAAGCGTTGTCTCTGGCGAGGAAAGCCGTTGCCTTGTTTATGCTTGAAAGGCTGTTTGAAGCCTTTGCGGACGCGAAGGGGCGCTTCCGGGGTGAGCCGGATCTCCACGTCCTTCGTCGTCTTCGTCAACAATTTCAGAGCGGCGGCGAGCAGTGTCACCGAATCCTCACCGGCGAGCAACTCCTCGGCGCGGCTTCTATAGGCGTCGATCTTGCCCTCCTCAACGACCCGCAGCAGTTTGTCCACGGCAATGCTCTGCAAGCCGGCGGTGGCTTCGGTGACGGTGGGGATGGCCATGCGGATCATCTTGCGTTTGGTCACCGACTCGATCGTCCGCAGGTGGTCCATCTCGCGCGGGGTGACGAAGGTGATGGCCAGGCCGGCGTTCCCGGCCCGTCCGGTGCGGTCGATGCGGTGGACATAGCCCTCCGGATCCTGGGGGATATCGAAGTTATAGACATGGGTGACGCCGCTGATATCGAGCCCGCGGGCGGCGACGCCGGTGGCGACGAGAATGTCGACGACGCCGGAGCGGAACTGGCGCAGGACGCTTTCCCGCTTGCCCTGGGTCAGGTCTCCATGGATCCCTTCGGCGGGGTAGCCGCGTTTTTTCAGGGCCTCGGTCAGTTCGTCGACGCGCCGTTTCGTGCGCCCGAAGATGATGGCCAGTTCAGGCGACTGGATGTCCAGCAGGCGGCTTAAGACATCGAACTTCTGCCTCTCATGTAGTTCGATGTAGGACTGTTCGATGAGCGGGACGGTGACTTCTTTGGCCTGGGTGCGGATGACTTGCGGGTTTTTCAGATACCGTTCGGCCAGAGATTGGATCGGCTTGGGCATGGTGGCGGAGAAGAGCAGGGTCTGCCGCGTCTCCGGCGTGTCCTTCAGGATGGTTTCGATGTCCTCCATGAATCCCATGTCGAGCATCTCATCAGCTTCGTCGAGAACGACCATGGCGATGTCGCCGAGGCGGACCGTCTTGCGGCGCATGTGATCCATCAGGCGACCCGGCGTGGCGACGATGATGGGCGGCCCTTTTTTCAAAGCCCGGATCTGGCGGACCATGTCCTGGCCGCCGTAGATGGGCAGGGCGGTGACGCCGGCTTGGTTGCCGAGCCGGTTCAGTTCCTCGGCGACCTGGATGCAGAGTTCGCGCGTCGGCGTCAAGACGACCGCCTGCAACCGTTCTGGTTCGGCTTTGACTTTTTCGATGAGGGGGATGCCGAAGGCGGCTGTCTTTCCCGTCCCCGTCTGGGCCTGTCCGATCAGGTCGGCGCCGGCCAGGGCGGGCGGGATGGTCTGTTCCTGGATCGGGGTGGGCTCCTCGAAGCCCATTTTGTCTAAGGCGGCGATGATCCCGTCGCTGATCCGCAGGCTGATGAATTTATCCAATGGTTCACCCTCCAATGATACATGCTGGGTATAGGGTGACTCCGTTGGCGATCCGCTATGACAGGGACGGAAGTTTATTAAGAATGGACGAAGGTTTTTGTGAATGGACGAAGGTTTTTGTGAATGGATGAAGGTTTCGTGATGGATGAAGGTTGTAAGGAGGGTGTCACCGTTGTTTCCGATTGTTACCGCCATGGGCAGTTTGCCTGTCGACAGTTATGAAGCGGCCAAGGCGTTGGTGGCGGCTGGGTGTCCCCAGGCGCCCCACTGCCCCCAACTTCCCCGTGTTTGTAAAGAAGACCTGCTGTTGGAACAGGGGATCGCGCCGTGGGAACGGGCCGGGTTGATCCGGCGTCTTCCCGATGGAAGGCCGATCGTCGACCGCTCCGCCGACGGGTTCGCCGAGGCGTTGGCCCGGTTTTCCCGGACTTGTGGCGTCGGGGAGTGCGGCGTCGATGAGCCCATCGAATGGTACAGCAATGATGAGTCGCTCTTCGCCCAGCGAAGCCCCAACTACCTCCGCTTTCGCCAGGAGTTGCTGGACCGGGCCTGGCCGGTGACGCCGAACTGGGTGAAGGCGCAGTTGGCCGGTCCGCTGACAACGGCGCGCTATGTGACCGATGAGCAGGGGCGTTCCCTGCTGGAGGATCCGGAACTGCGGGAACTGGTCCTCGCCTCGGCGGCGCTGCAGGCGGCATGGATGGCCAGCGACCTGCGTCGGCTTCCCTGGCCGGTGATGATCTTTGTTGACGAGCCGGGGTTGACCGGGCTGGGAAGCGCCTCTGGAATTGACCGGGGTGATGCGTCGGGCCCCAACGGGCATACCGTTGCCGCCGGGAGCGCCGATAAAGCCGGTAATACCGCTAATGCCGCTAATGCCGCTAATGCCGCTAATGCCGGTAATGCCCTCGACGAGGATCTGATCCGCCGGTTTGTCCAGACGATGGCCCAGGCCATCGGCCAGACGGGGGCGCTGGCAGGGCTGCACTGCTGTGGTGATGCGGACTGGGCACTGATCTTTGACAGCGGCGTCCATATCGTCAGCTTTGACGCTTGTAAGCATTTCGAAGCGATGGTCCGCCATGCCGGAGCGGTGGATCGCTTTTTGTCGCGCGGCGGCCTGCTGGCCTGGGGGATCGTGCCGACCGACCCGGAAGAATTGGCGGCGGCCACGGCAGAAGGACTTTTGCAAAAGCTGGCCGGGCAAATGGCCGTGATGGAAGGCTGCGGCGTCTCCGGCGAGGCAATGCGGCGGCAGTTGGTCCTCACGCCGGCCTGCGGCTATGGGTTGCGGACGGTGGCCGAAGCGGAGCAGGCCTATCACCTGCTCGGGCAACTGGCTTCCCGGGTAAAAAAAGCCGGTGGAAGGGGGATTCGCCTGTGAATGGCAGGGAGCGCAAAAACATCCGGCCAGGATGCCGGGTGAAGATCGTGCAGAAGCAGCACCAGCGGACAGGGGAACGGACAGAGGGCGTCGTCAAGGACATCCTGACCAAGAGCCCCACTCACCCCCATGGGATCAAGGTGCGATTGGAAAATGGGATCGTTGGACGGGTGCAGGAAGTGATTGAGTGATTGTTGTCTGCTGACGAGGCGGATATATAAAGAAGTTGATCGAGAAAAGAGGAAGGGATCACCGATGACTTCGCTGCCAATCGAGGCAAGCTTGCCGGCATTGAAAGAGGCGCTTCACACGCAAACGAAGGCGGTGCTGGTGGCCCCGCCCGGCGCGGGCAAGACGACAAGAGCACCGTTGGCGATGCTTGATGAACCCTGGCTGGCGGGGCGGCGGATCGTCATGCTGGAGCCCCGCCGGCTGGCCGCCCGCTCTGCGGCGCGGCATATGGCGGCCAGCCTCGGCGAAGCGGTCGGGCAGACGGTGGGCTTCCGCGTCCGGCAGGAGACACGGGTGGGCCCCCAAACGCGCATCGAGGTGATCACCGAAGGGGTGCTCACGCGGTTCTTGCAGGCGGATCCGGCTCTGGAGGATGTGGGACTGGTCATCTTTGACGAGTTTCATGAGCGGAGCCTGACAGCCGATTTGGGACTGGCGCTGTGCCTTCAGTCGCAGGCGCTCTTGCGGGAGGACCTGCGCATCCTGGTCATGTCGGCCACGCTGGACGCCGAACCGGTGGCGGCCCTTCTAGGCGATGCGCCCGTGATTGTCAGCGAAGGCCGTCCACACCCGGTGGAAACGCGCTACTTGGAGCGGCGAGCCGAAGGAGCCATCGAGGCGCTGGTGGCGCGGATGGTCCGGGAGGCGTTGGCGAGCGATGAGGGCGATATTCTAGTCTTTTTGCCGGGGGCCAAGGAAATCCGGCGGGTTGAGGCGCGGCTGGCCGAAATGGGCCTGGGATCAGAAAGGCTGCTGATCTGCCCGTTGCACGGCAGCCTGCCTCTTGAAGCCCAGGACCGGGCCATTGCGCCGAGTCCACCCGGGGTCCGCAAGGTTGTCCTGGCGACGTCAATCGCTGAGACGAGCCTTACTGTGGAAGGGGTCCGGATCGTCATCGACAGCGGTCTCATGCGTGTTTCTCGCTTTTCTCCGCGCACAGGGATGACGCGGCTGGAGACGATTCCCGTCTCACGGGCGTCGGCTGATCAACGACGGGGACGGGCAGGCCGTTTGGGGCCGGGGGTCTGCTACCGCTTATGGACCCAATCGGAGGATCTGAGACTTGTTCCACGTGGTAGGCCGGAGATTTTGGAGGCAGACCTGGCGCCCCTCGCGCTGGAACTGGCCGCCTGGGGAGTTGCGGATCCGGCGGAACTGCATTGGCTTGACGCGCCGCCGGAAGCCGCCTTTGGGCAAGCGCGGGAGCTACTGGTTCAACTCGGGGCGCTCGCGCCAGACGGCGCGCGCGGCGCCATCACCGCGCAAGGGCGGCGCATGGCCGAGGCGGGGTTGCATCCCCGGTTGGCGCACATGATCCTTCAGGCGATCCCGCTGGGATTCGGAGGAATCGCCTGTGAACTGGCGGCGATACTGAGCGAGCGGGATTTTTTGCACGCCGAGCGGACGGCGCCGGACGCCGACCTGCGCTTGCGACTGGAGGCGCTTGCCTCGCCGGGCACTGGAGATGCCGGGAGTTCTGCTTTCGGATTTACCGTCGATCGGGCGGCCCGGCGGCGCATTCTCGCTGAGGCGAGCGCCTTGAAAAGGGAGTTCGGACAGTCTGCGGCGCAGGAGAGCCGCTCTCGCGCCTATGCCCCCGACAATGTTGACGCTTGCGGGCTCCTGCTCGCCTTCGCCTATCCCGACAGGATCGGTCAACGGCGGCCTGACGGCCGCTTTCTCTTACGCAACGGACGGGGGGCCGCTTTTGCCGAGGCCCAGCCCCTAGGCAAGTCGCCTTACCTGGTGGCGGCGGAACTGGATGATCAGGGGGCCGAGAGCCGTATCTTTCTGGCGGCCCCGGTTGAATTAGGGGAGTTGGACCGTCATTTTGAAAGCCAGATCGAGAGGGAGGATCTGGTCGTCTGGGATCGTGTGGCCCAGGCTGTGCGGGTGCGCCGGCGAGATCGGTTGGGCGCGCTGGTCTTGCGCGAGTGGCCCTTTGCTGACGCCGATCCCACGGCGATCAGGTCGGCCTTGCTCTCCGGAATCCGTGAGGAAGGGCTGTCCATCCTGCCCTGGACGAAGGCCTCCCTGCAGTTGCGGGAACGGCTTCTCTTTATGGCGCGCTGGGAACCGGATTGGCCGGATGTCTCCGACACGGCGCTCTTGGCGAAGCTGGAGGAATGGCTTGGACCACACCTGTATGGCGAAAAAAGCCGGGACGATCTGCAGCGGCTCAACTTGACAGCAATACTTCAAGCGATGCTTCCTTGGGAAAAAGTTCGAGAATTAGACGAGTGCGCGCCGACACACATCCGTGTCCCTAGCGGACGATCTCTCCCCATCGATTACCGTTCGCCGGAATCACCTGTAGTTTCCGTAAAAATTCAAGAGATGTTCGGTCAGGCGACTACGCCGAGCGTCTGCCGCGGCCGGGCGCCTTTGACGATACACCTGCTCTCGCCGGCGCAGCGACCGGTGCAGGTCACCCAGGATCTGGCCAGTTTCTGGCGCGACGCTTACTTTGAGGTGAGAAAAGATTTAAAGGGACGCTATCCAAAGCATTACTGGCCGGAAGATCCGGCATCGGCGATTCCGACGAGTCGTGTGCGCCCCGATACGTAAGGCCGGCGCATTTTACCGCAGGCGATACATGAACACGCGAATGGATAAAGGGGTCTGAAGTTGACGAAACTCGAGTTTTCAGACCCCTTTCTTTTATTTATGTAGCAAAGTCACATCCACCGTCGCGCCTATACAAGCGCCTTGACGATGATTGCAGTGAAAGAGCTGGCAATAACGGAGAACAGTAAAATTTAATATTTTTTAAACAAGACCTAATGATTAATGAATTGACAAAGAGTTGGCAGGCAGGGTATATTTGCCCCAAGGTAATTTTTCCATTGTTAGTGCTATTAGGATTGGAAGCGTGCCCAAGAGGGCTAATATCTTCCATGGATCAGGAGAAGGGAAACTGTGAATATATCCCTGCGCCCTGTTCAAAAAAGCGATGAACCCTTTCTGTGCCGGTTGTTTGCCAGCAGTCGCCCTGATCTGGATTGGATAGCCGTCGCGGATGATGAGGTCAAGCGTCAAATCCTCATCCAGCAGTTTTTTGCGGAAGAGCAAGGGAATGCCGGTGCGGACCGCCGTATCGTTCTGAACGACGACAAGCCGATCGGCAGACTGTATCTCCGCGAGAAAGAGACTTTAATACATATTCTTGCGATTGCCTTGCTGCCGGAATACCGTAGTAGGGGAATTGGGAGTCAGTTGCTGGGGGCGGTGCAAAAAAGCGCCGCTGAATCGGGGAAAACGGTCCGTCTGCGCGTGATGTGGTTTAACGGCCCAGCCCGCTCACTCTATGAGCGATTCGCCTTTCGGGTGATCAACGACAGCGGGGTTTGCGTTGAAATGGAATGGGATTCCCGGTCCCCCCATAGCCGAGACGAGGAGTAGGGTGGATGAAGTTTCGAGTTGAAAGGGGGGAGAGTGTATTCCCAATCGGCAACGCCGAATGGGGACGGTCGCCTCAGTAAGCTCGCAGCGAAAAAACAGTAGAAAGGGAGAGGGTAGAAATGGATTGTTTCATCGGAACAATTCTTCCTTGAGCGGGCGTATGGGTCCCGCGGGGTTGGGCGCTTTGTGACGGGAGGCAACTTCCTATCGCGCAAAACCAAGCCTTGTTTGCGGTGCTCGGCGTTACATACGGCGGAGACGGGAAGAACTACTTCAATCTGCCGAACCTGTGCGGGCGGTTGGCCATCGGCGATGGCCAGTTGTCAACCGAACCCATCCGCTACACGCAGGGGGCCTATTCCGGGACGACAACCACCACGCTTCAGATGGGCAACCTGCCTGCCCATATACACAGCATGACCTCGACGCCGCAAAGTCCGACGATCACGGTTCAAGGTTCTGCCAGTGTGCAGATTCAGGCCTCGACAGACACGACGACTGTAGGCGCTACGACACCTCCCAGCAACGGTTTTCTTGGCCCCCTTACCGCAGGGAAAGGCTCGGGTTTGTACGCAAGCAACCTCGATACGACGAAGTCTGCCAGTTTACAAGGCGGCACAGTCAACTTTACCGCCAATCAAGTAACCGGCAGCACCGGCTCCAACACTGCGACTGCCCCCGCATCTTTTAGCAACATGCCGCCGTACCAGGTTGTCAAATACATCATCTGCCTCCAAGGCCTCTGGCCCGATCGAGATTGATGTCTTGCTGAAAGAGCGCGGCGAATTGCCCGTTTTTGTAATCGACCTAAAAAGGATCTGAACGCGGTTCAGATCCTTTTTAGGTATCGGTATTCTTCGGGACATCGCGTTTTTCATTGCGTCTTCGCGCACATCGACTGTACGCGCTTCTGAGAATTTTGCTTTTTGTTATTTCAAAACCGAAATCTCGCGTGTCGTTCATTGAAAATCGAGTGAAATAAAGTACAGATAATTGCGTTTGCCAACGGAATTCTTCTGTCTTAATATAGAGATTCAGCTTAAGGGGCTCCTGCATCAGTTGAATAAAGCGGGGGAAAGAGGGATGAAAAGTTGAACAGAGCCAGTTTGAAGAAGAAGGAGCACTTCGGGTTCACGGTGTTGCTCTCGCTACTGTTGGTATTCACACCGATGCTTTTTGTAAATTCTATTGGTTATGTGGCTCAAGCGGCCACCACAAGTTTTGGTGGGATTTTGACAAGCGCCAATACGTTTCATCGACCTGCGCTAGGTAGCGACATATGGATGTCCGATTATAACACCATTTGGAAGCCCGGCGATACAATAGACTATAATGGGTATAATTATCTTTGGACAGATCCGGTTGGTGCAGACTGGTTGATGACAGATGATTATAGTTACTTTACACGCAATTTGGTGCCCAGTGTTGACGGTGCGTACACGATCGCAGTGGATGCCGCCAACTCACATTTACCGCCATCAACTCCTACTCCGGCAAATGACACAGTCATGCTTTTATACGACACATCATTTAATCCCAATCAGCCACTTGAGAACTTGATGTGTGGCAACGATGATACGGATGGAAATCCGTGGTCGACCATTAGTGGCGTGTCTTTAACCGCAGACCGTACCTATGTCATGGTAGTTAGCAGTTTTGCAAAAACGATCACGGGAGAAGTAGCTTTTACAGTAACGGGCAACGGGTCCGTTGCTGTAAGCCCGAATGCAAACTCAGCGGACGTGTTAATAGCCAGCACGGCTGCCAAAACGCCAGAAGCCCAAGCGAACAAGGTGATGCTGACCATCAGCACGCCTGCACAGGTGAGCCACACGTTCTATTACAGGACGGTGAACTCTGCTCCGACGCCGCTGGTCGCAGGCACCGCTTTTGTCTCGTCTGGCTGGACGGCGAACACCAACGGGACGTCTGCCTTCGAGATCACCGCCACCGACGGGCAGTATGTTGAAGTGGTGGAAGTAAACGGCTCGAATAAGGTCACCCGGTGGGGCAAGACGGGTCCTGTCGATGACGGTTATACGGCGGCGCCGACCTACACCATTGACGCCATCGCAAACCAGACGCTGACGGCGCTGACGGCAGGCTACACAGGCGGGAGTCAGCAAACGAAGAGCGTGACGATCACGAGAAGCGGCACAGGCGACCTGGCGAACCTGGCGGTGGCCCTGAGCGGCTGTGACGATCACGCGAAGCGGCACAGGCGACCTGGCGAGCCTGGCGGTGGCCCTGAGCGGGGCGCAGGCTGGCAATTTTACGATCACCCAGCCGGCGGCAACGACGCTGAGCGGCGGAACCCCCTCGACAACCTTCACGGTGAAGGCGAATGACGGGCTGACGGCAGGGACCTACAGCGCGACGGTGACCGTGACGGCGACGAACATGACGCCGGTGACTTTCACCGTGACGCAGGTGGTTGACGCGGCGCCGACCTACACCATTGACGCCATCGCAAACCAGACGCTGACGGTGCTGACGGCAGGCTACACAGGCGGGAGCCAGGAAACGAAGAGCGTGACGATCACGCGAAGCGGCACAGGCGACCTGGCGAGCCTGGCGGTGGCCCTGAGCGGGGCGCAGGCTGGCAATTTTACGATCACCCAGCCGGCGGCAACGACGCTGAGCGGCGGAACCCCCACGACAACCTTCACGGTGAAGGCGAATGACGGGCTGGCGGCAGGGACCTACAGCGCGACGGTGACCGTGACGGCGACGAACATGACGCCGGTGACCTTCACCGTGACCCAGGTGGTCGGGGCCGCGCAGCCGACATTGAGTGGCTTGCTGTTAGATTCCTACTCCTACGGCCTTGGGATCGGAGAAACCCATCAGACGGTGGTAACCGCGGTGTACTCGCCCGGAAACACCCAGTATAATGTCACAAGCCTTGCCCAGTTTGCCACAACGAACACGCAGGTGGCGATGGTGAGTCCAAGTGGTCTGGTGACGGCAACAGGATCCGGTACAGCCACAATCACCGCCTCGTATGGTGGTCGACAGGCCCAGGCTACAGTAGAGGTCACTGCTGCGCCGCCAGTATTTAGTAGCTTGCTGCTGGATTCTACCTCTTATAGCCTTGCGATGGGAGAAACCCATCAGACGGTGGTAACGGCCGTGTACTCCCCCGGAAACACGCAGTACAATGTTACAAGTCTTGCTCAGTTTGCCACGTCGGACGCGCTGGCGGCGACGGTGAGCCCAGGCGGTCTGGTGACGGCAGTCGGAACTGGACCGGCAACGGCGACAATTACAGCGTCTTACGGAGGGAGGTCGGCCCAGGCGACGGTCACTGTCACACCGACCCTGAGCGGCAATGCTGACTTAAGCGGATTAATTCTGAGCAGCGGCGCTTTGTCGCCTGTTTTTAGCAACAGTGTAACCGGCTATGAGGCGACAGTAGCGAATGCTGTGTATGCAATCACGGTCACCCCGACTGCCGCTCAACAGAGCGCCACGATAAAAGTAAACGGCGTAAGTGTGGCAAGCGGTCAGCCCAGCGCATCCATCCCGCTGACCGTTGGAAACAACACCATCAGGGTCGTCGTCACGGCCCCAAACAACACCACGAAAACCTATACAGTGACGGTTGTGCGAACGGAAGACGACCCCTTGGAAGCAGTCAGAAGAGGCCTTGCAATCGGCTTTTGGCTAGGCGATGCAACCCAGGCGGCTGATGCGTGGAACAATGTTACTCGAGACATCACGTTGCCGGGAGGGACGAACGGCGTCGTGGTTACCTGGTCGTCAAGCAAGCCCGCGACTATATCTCCCAACGGAACTGTACTGCGTCCGGCCCAGGGTAGCAGCGATGTTTCCGTTACAATGACGGCTACGCTCACGCTGGGCGGGAGAACAGTCCAGAAAACATTTTTCCTCGTCGTGAAACCATTGGACCAAACGATTAGCGGGACGCCTCAGGTGCGCACGGTCGATGTCAAGGCTGGAGAGAATGGCGTCACAGCGGCAGAAGTTGCTGTTTCCCGCACGGTGGAAGGAACAAACAAGGTCGACACCGTTTTGCTCAGCGAGGAAAAAGCCGCTGAAAGTGTTCAAGAGGCGGTTCAGCAAAATCAAAGGACAGTGCACATCGATCTTGCTTCTGATGTCCAGGCACGGGAAGCCGATGTCTTCAATGTGCAGGTTGCCAGGGACGCCATCACCAGATTGGGCGCTAACCAGATGAACCTGCAAATCGCCAGTCCCGATGTCAAAGTCACGATCCCGCAGGATAGCGTTCAATCCTTGACCAATGATGGCATTGATCTGTACTTCCGTGTTGTTCCCATCAAGCGCGAGCCTGAAGTGGTCCGGCAGACAGAGGCTGCCAGGAGCAGCGCAGCTGTCATCCAGGTGATAGGTGGTTCGGGCTCACAGATTCAA
Organism: Heliomicrobium sulfidophilum; assembly: GCF_057715735.1. Lineage (NCBI taxonomy): Bacteria > Bacillati > Bacillota > Clostridia > Eubacteriales > Heliobacteriaceae > Heliomicrobium > Heliomicrobium sulfidophilum. The sequence goes on along the minus strand of NZ_JBVTZZ010000005.1, from coordinate 1,141,565 downwards.
GTGGTTGGCAGGCCTATGACTATTGAGACGAACCTGAACAGCCGGCGAACACTTGTCACATTCCCCCTGCACAATGCGAATCTGCCGGCGTCACCGAGTGAACGCAATGCGTATCTGGCTGCGCTGAGGGTCTGGGTGCAACACTCCGATGGAACGGAAGAAGTAAAATCGGGAACCATCCAGTATGACAACCAGAACAACCCGGTCGGCATCACCATTGAAATCGACCAGTTCAGCGTATTTACCATAGTCCGGGCTGATAGGCGTGGTCAAAGCGGAGGCGGAGGAGGTGGGGGTCCCACGCCGCCTAAACCGGCTCCGGACACCCATGTGGTTATTAAGCCCTACGTGTTCGGCTACCCCGACCGTACCTTCAAACCGGCACAACCGATCACCAGGGGAGAACTGGCAGTCATCTTTGCCCGGCAGATAAGCGGTCAAGAAGATATCAGCGCAGGGAATTTTACAGATGTTCCTCCCGACTACTGGGCCATTGAGTCAATCAGAAAGCTCAATGGGATGAAGTTGATCCAGGGATATCCCGACGGCTCGTTCCGACCCGACCAGCATGTAACGCGGGGGGAATTGGCCACACTGGTGACCAAGTGGAAAAACTTGACCGATAAAGGGCAAAAGACCTTTAGCGATGTAAAGGGGCACTGGTCGGAACATGCCGTTGCCGCTATGGTTGGAGCAAACATGATCAACGGTTATCCCGACGGGCTCTTCCGACCCGACCAAGCAGTGACACGTGCCGAGATCGTGGTGATCATGAACGAAGTGATTGGTCGGAAGCCGTTGACGGGATTAAAGAAAACCACTTGGACCGACGTGCTACCGGAATATTGGGCTGCGGGTCATATCGAAGCCGCATCGACCACATACACCGTAGAGGCGCCGGTTGTTAAGAAAGAAAAGTAATGGGCTGCAAAGGACTTTTTAAAAATCTGGTTCCTCACATGCGCTTGGGCCGGCATCGTCCGGCCTTTTTCTTTTATCCTGGATTGGCGCTGTCCCCAACTGGGCCGGCAATAACGCCTGTTTCCATTTGACTTTTGCCGATAAGCATGATAAGATGCAATCCTGTTCTGTTACGCCTGTTAAAGCAGACCATGACGCGCCCGTAGCTCAGTGGATAGAGCACTGGTCTCCGGAACCAGGTGCGCAAGTTCGATTCTTGCCGGGCGCACCATACATAGGGGAGTAGCTCAATCGGTAGAGCGGCGGTCTCCAAAACCGTAGGCTGCGGGTTCAAGTCCTGTCTCCCCTGCCAAACCTATCTTAACGATGGGCAAACCAACGTGGGAAACGGATCTTCCGGAATTTCCCCGTTGCAATATCGCCAAGTTGGTGATAAGATACTCCTTGTGTCGCGGACAGCAAGACAACGGTGTCCGCGAAAAAAAGCGATTACAATGGATTGATTAAAAAAACCGTTGACAATCGCGAAACGACATGATATTATTAAGCTCCGCTTGGGGGGACGCAGGAGGATAAGTGAACCATGCCGCTGGTCGAGCATGGCCAAGGACGGTAGCGGTGTCTTAGGCAAATCCGGGACACAATACGCGAAGGTCTGATGGGGAGCGAACTTCAGTAGCGAAGTCACTGATTCCAAACTGCCAAGAAAAGCCTCTAGGGAGATGTAACGTGCCCGTACCGCAAACCGACACAGGTAGGCGAGGAGAGAATCCTCAGGCGCGCGAGCAAACCCTCGTTAAGGAACTCGGCAAAATGACCCCGTAACTTCGGGAGAAGGGGTACTCCAGCGAGCTATTTAATCAATGGCATCGAGGGAGTCGCAGTGAAGAGGCCCAGGCGACTGTTTAGCAAAAACACAGGTCCCTGCCAGTCGACGGGTACGAATCGGTCGAGGACTTGACCTTCACTTGCTGCTTTGCAAAATTAACTCTGTGTAGTTTTGATGGAGTAAAAAGAGGTCTATCGCTTTAATTGCGATAGACCTCTTTTTGATTTTAACGTCTTTAAACCAAGGCGTTCAAGGCGAAATGCCGCTACTGCTAAGCTTCATCGGTTGCCTGTCGCGTGATTAGCGATTTTTAGGGGGACTTCATTGACGGACGAGACGAAAAATAATAGAATACTCATTGTAAGCGAATGGAAATGTGGAACGGTGGATAGAGCGTTCAGCAGATAGCATTTGAAGACATCAGAGGGATAGAACTTTTGATGTCTTTTTATTTTTTTAGCGGGGTGTTTGATGATGTCATCGAAAAAACCAAGAATAATAATTCTGGGAGCAGGCTATGGCGGGCTGATGACAGCCGTTCGGCTGCAAAAGTTACTCCGCCGGGGAGAAGCAGAGATTACACTTGTTAACAAACATCACTATCACTACCAGACAACATTGCTCCATGAAATCGCTGCCGGTAGCAGTGATGACGGTCAGATTTGCCTTCCTATTCAAGATGTCATCGATACCCGGCAAATCCGGTTGATCAAAGACACGGTGCTGGAGATCCGGGATAAAGAGCAGCAGGTGATCCTCTGCCACGGCAAACCGCTACATTACGATTTTCTCGTGGTCGCCCTCGGTTTTGAACCGGCCACCTTCGGGATTCCGGGAATCGCCGAGCACGCCTTGGCCATTCGAAGTCTCAACTCGGCGAAACAGATCCGCAAGCAGATCGAGGCACGAATTGCCGAGCACGCCACATTGGGAGTGTCGGGAGCAACACTTACGATCGTTGTCGGCGGCGCTGGCTTTACTGGCATCGAACTCATGGGTGAATTGGCGGAACAACTCCCTCGCTGGTGCGCCAAATACGGCGTTCTCCGCCAGCGCATCCGGTTGATCAGTGTAGAAGCCGGCCCCGGGTTGCTGCCAGGATTTGCTCCCGCTTTATCGACCTATGCCCGGCAGTCTCTTGAAGCGCGAGGGGTGGAGTTCCATTTCAACACACGCATCCGGTCGGTCGACGCGGAAGGTGTCTGGATTGAAGGCCCAGAGGGCGAGCAGCGGATCGAACCGGCGACGGTCCTTTGGACCGGCGGAGTCCAGGGAAACCGCCTGGTCTGTGGAACGGTCTTCGAAGCGCCGAGGGGACGGATTCCCGTGACACCGGATCTGCGTGTGGCTGGTCACGACCGGATCTTCGTCATCGGCGACTGCTCGGCCTTCACCGCTCCCGGGTCAGACCGCCCCTTTCCACCGACGGCGCAACTCGCTGTGCTGCAGGCAGTGACCTGTGCTCAGAATCTGAAAATCCTGGTGAGGGGCGGAAAAGAATTGGAAACCTTTGCGCCAAATCTGAAAGGTGCAATCGCTTCTCTCGGTTCCCACGACGGCGTCGGCCTGATCATGGGGATCCCGCTGCGCGGCAGGATGGCGGCGATGGTCAAAGCGATGGTGGATAGCCGATATCTGTTCATGCTGGGCGGATTGCGGCTGGTTTTGCGAAAAAGCAAACTGGGCGCCGGTGTCGCAGGGACGGAGTCGTGTTCAATAGCGGCGGCAAAATGGGGGAAGTAAAGCAAAAATGGATAGACTCCCTGGAACCAGCAAAATTACCCGGCCGATCATCGGCGTTCATAAATGGTTTGAGCGGCGTCCCGGAACGTTGTTTCGGGGTCTGTTGCTGTCCGAATTCGGAAAAGGCGAACTGAAGGATAACTTTCATCAGGCTAACAATCTGTCAGGCATCACCATCGCCGATCCTTTAATGGGCAGTGGGACACCTGTTTTAGAAGCGAACCGCGTGGGGTGCATAGTGAGCGGTTCTGATAATTAATCCGATGACCAGCGAAGAGAAGATATGAAAAAGTTGTTGTTGGCCACGCAGGGAAAGGTGTTTACGACGCAAACGCTGAGAAAAAAGGTAAAGCAGAAAATCACGACGGAAAACATTGTTGCAGACGGTGCGTGAATTAGTCGTTATATCGAGAGGGCCGGACTCGCCGCTGGAAGAGTCCGGCCTTTTTTCGCTATATTTATGTAAAAAAGTAATTTTTTGAATGTTAGTCTCGAAAGAACACGAAATAGTCTATAATGTTATGGGTACTGCTATCGCTTCCTATGGTATGAATCGATTAGACAAAATTAAGCAACCCCCAGCAACCCCTAACTGACCCGATTAGCCTTACCAACACGGAGGTCCTCCATGAAACTCTTTGACATCCTGCCAGACAAGTTCTTTCAATTGTTCTCCGGCAAGAACCGGCAGATCTTTGCCGAAGCGGTGTTCCTCATTTATCAACAATATCAACTCACCCGCTTCGGCATCGCCTTGGATGTGCTCCGCGACTTGATGCAGGAGTTGGTGGAGAGTCAGGAGGAGGAAGGGGTTGTCTTCGATGTGGAGGAGGAGCAGGAAGCGCCGAGCGGGCAAGCCTCCTTGGATGACGATATGTTCCGGATGAAGGCCAACGCCATCCTCCGGCGATTGGATCGGCTGGGATGGATCCAGATCGAGACGCGGGAGAATTTCCGCCAGTACGTGGTCTTGCCCTTCTATACAAGCCGTGTCCTGGCTGTGCTGAAAGACCTCTGTGAGGAGCGGGTTGTCGAGTACCAGCGCTTCACATTTCTCACCTATCAACTGCTGACCGGAGAGGAGATCAAGCTCCGACCGGGCCTGGCCGTCTTGGAAGCGGAGAAAATCACCCAGCAGTTTCAGGACGAGTTGAACATCCTCGTTAACAATATGAAACATCACATGGAGCAGGTGGCCCAGAAGTCCTCCATCAGCGATGTGTTGAATCACCACTTCGATGAGTACAAGGCCAAGATTGTGGACCGTAGTTATCACCGGTTGAAGACGTCCGATCACGTCTCCCGTTACCGGCAACGGATTTTGGAGACAGTGCAGCAATCCCTTTGGAACAAGGATTGGTTTGAGCGGGCCATCGAAGAGGGTCTGCGCAACGAGTTTTTCACGGAACGGGAAGAGGGGGAACAGCGCCTGCGGGGGGCGTTGCTCTTTATCGAGGAAGCCTATCGGGGTTTGGACGATGTCTTCTACCAGATCGATCTGCGCCACAACCAGTACCTGCGCGCCTCTTATGATCGGGCGCGGTATCTGAGCCAGCACAACCATGGGATGGATCAGCAGTTGGCCGGTCTCTTGGAGTGGCTCGGCAAAGAGGCCGATGATGCGGCGGCGGAGCCCCTTGCAGCACCACCCCTGGGAGTGGGTGCGGCGATGGTGGCTGGAGACGGACGACGCCTTGGCCGCTCGGAAGACAGCGCGGCTGGATATCGACGACCAGCCTGGATATCAGGAACTTGTGAAGGTGCTCCAAGCGCTCCCCGCAGTGGAGGATAGCATCCCCAAGCGATTGTTCAGCCAGTCCGTGCTGGGTGATTCGAAGGCTTTTGAACAGCGGATCGAAAAGCGGTTGGCGCCGCTGTTGAGGCGGTATTTGGAAGCAGAGTATAATTCCGACGAGGAATACCTGCAGGCGGTCGGGCTGCTCAAGCATCCACAGATGGTGCTGCTGGCGGGGCCGATTGTGTTGCAGTTGGCCCAGGGTCGTCAGGTGTCGGCTGACGTACCTGGGGGACTCGGGGTGAGCGGGCAGACGGTGAAGGATATCCGCGGCCTGGTCATCGATGCGCCGCGCCTCATCACTGTGGAGAACCTGACGAGCTACCATCAGTTGGTGCAGCAAGCGGAAAAGGCAGGGAAGAGGGCCGTCATCATCTATACGGGCGGTTTTCCCAATCGCGAGATTCAGCGGTTGCTGCGTTGCATCGGCGAGAAGGTCAGTGAGGGGAATTGTCGTGCTCAAGTGGAGCCAGGAAGAAACCACATAAATGAAGTGAACCGGCTCGACTGCTATCATTGGGGCGACATGGACGCCGGCGGGATCGCGATTTTCGAGTTCCTCAAGGCTCACTTCTTTCCGGCGCTCCAGCCGATGCTGATGGATGTGGAGGCGTATGCGCGGCATGTCGATAAAGGCATCCCCTTTTCAGGGGAGTACGGAGAGCGACTGCGGCGGTTGCAGCAAGAAGGGCAATACGCGCGATGGCATCCATTAACTAAAAACATGCTTGCTCATGGGAAATGGCTGGAGCAAGAAGCGATACCGGTTGTTGAAGCAGAGGGATACATCTAGGTGATTGGCTAGCCGAATTTGACGTTAGATTTCGATACTATAAATGATAAGAAGAACTGGATGCAGCGGAGGTGTTTTTCTCCCGATGAGCGATCAAGATAAACCAGTCAAATCCCTTTTCGAATCCTTCCTCGCCCAGTACCCTGCGGAAACGCTCCGCCTGTCCGAGCGACGTCATCAAGACTTCCTCCACGAATTTCCCCGATCATCCCTTGCTGACATGTCCCTGGGGCGGTACGCCTTGGGTAAGTCCAAAAAAGAATCCTTCTGCTGGTGGTTGGAGTACAATACGCTCCCCCTCGGCAGCATCCGGGGCGGAACCGCCGTCAAACTGATCATCTATTACAGCGCCAAGGAAGCGGCCTGGAAATACCCTGAGACCTTTCGCTCACCTGAAGAAGCGTGGCTCCGCCTGCGCGCCGACTTGGTCCGCCTGCTCGAAGGATATGATGGCGATGCCGCCGGGGAAATGGCAGAAGACTCCCTGCTCAACGGCCGGGACATGTTGAAGGGGAAAGTCCTTTACCTGTACCATCCCGATAAGTTCCTCCCCATTTACAAACTGGAACACCTTCACCAGTTCCTGAAGGAGATGGATGTACCTCGTGCAGAATGGCAAGGCAGGGATAGCACTTTCTGCAACCTCCGTCTGAAACAGGCTTTCGATGCATGGGCCCGAGAGGGATGGGGCGATCCCGGGGTCCGCCAGACCTGGCAGTCCGCAAGCGCCACGGCCATCTCTGTGGCGATCAAAGATTTTTTATATACCCACTTCACGTGCGAAGAGAAATACTTCAAAATCGCTCCCGGTGAAGGCGCTGCATTGTGGCCAGAGTGTCTTGCCGGCGGGTACATCTCGATCGGCTGGAACGAGATGGGCGATCTTCGTCATTACCCAGACTATGACGAATTCAAGAGCGCCTTCTTGAAACACAACTTTCACGATAATCTCTCCGCCAACACCCGCAAGGCGAATGAACTCTGGAACTTCTACAACCTGAAGCCCGGCGATTGGGTCATTGCCAACAAAGGCATGAGTCAAATCGTCGGTGTTGGAAAGGTTAACGAAAAAGGCTACGAATATCGCAGCGATCTTCCCACCTTCCGGCATGTTGTCTATGTGGACTGGGAGAAGTCCTTTGAGCCGCCGCTAAACATCCCGAAGCAGACCTACTGGGCCATGACGACGATAAAGGAAGTCAGCCGGAAAAACTATGTGGAATGGATATCCGGTGAAATCGGGCAGGCTGAGCAGAGCCCATCCTCAGAAACGTCTTGGGCGCAGCGATCGCCCCAAGAAGCGCAGCCGCAAGCGCCCATGTTCGTGGAAACCTTCACCGCTGAGGAAGAACGCTTTTTCACTCGCCTGGAATCATCGCTGGAACGAAAAGGCCAGTGCATCCTCTATGGGCCGCCGGGCACTGGTAAGACCTTCCTGGCGCGCAAGTTCATCCGCTGGAAGTACATCAAAGATAAGTTGCTCACCCGAACTGAAGAGGCTGCTACAAACGTGTGGATCATAGTGACGTCGCCGCGCTTTGATTTTCGTTGGAAGGATATCCTGACAAATGGCGCAGTGCAGGAATTTAAAGTCCGCTCCGTACAGCGCAATTACAGACGGGCTCGGCCTGGAGACAAGGTGCTCTGTTATCAAAGCGGCAAGGGAACCGGCGACACAAGTGGATTTGTGGGTATTGCCGAGGTCGCTGATTTTCTCGATGAGGCGAGAGAGATGTTGTCCATCAAAGGAGTTCGGCCTTTTGCCACTCCGATCCCTTACGACGTTGTCAAGAACACGCCAGAGTACCAGAATACGCAAGCCGGGAAAATGGGCAATCGAGGGACAATGTTCGAGTCGACGCCCGACTTTGCCGCATGGGTAAAAGACTACCTCGTTGAAAATGATGATACCGAATCGGCGCGACTGCTCGACGCGGTCACATCGAGGTGCACCCAATCCGTCCTCTGCACCTTCCATCCGTCCTTCAACTACGAGGACTTCATCGAGGGCTATAAGCCAGCGCCGGCGGAAAACGGTCAGGTGGCCTTTCGCTTGGAGAAAGGGATCTTTGTCAACTTTTGCGCTCAGGCGGAAGAAAACCAGAAGATGCCCCACTACCTGATCATCGATGAGATTAACCGGGGCAATGTGCCGAAGATCTTCGGCGAACTGATCACGCTGATCGAGAAAGACAAGCGCGGCGTTGAAGTCACCTTGCCCCAGAGCAAGGAGCGCTTTTCCATACCGGGCAACCTCTATATCATCGGCACAATGAACACCTCGGACCGGAGCATCAAGATGATGGATGCGGCCCTCAAACGTCGCTTCGCCTTTATCGAATGCATGCCCGATCTCACCTTGCTTGACTACGAGATCGACGGCCTAGGGATCCGCCTGAAGACCATTTTGGACAAGATCAACTGCCGCCTCGTCGAGTTCGGCGGCAGGGACAAACAGATCGGCCATGCCTATTTGATGCAAAAGGGAGAACCGATTCGGACCATCGAAGAACTGAAAGGGATCTATGAGTTGGAGATCATCCCGCTGGTACAGGAGTACTGTTTCGACGATTACGATCAACTGGCCGATATCGTCGGCGCTGATTTTGTCGATGCCGATGCCATGAATATCAATAGCGAAATCTTCCAGGAGAGCGATGATATCTTCATCTCGGCGCTTGTCAAGCACTTCCGGGACCGGTAGGGCCTTCGCATGATGAAAGAAGTTCATGCCACGCCGGAGTATGGCTCACTGCATATCGACGGCTACCGGTTGAGCGATGCAGAGCGAGAGTACCTGCAAGGGCTGTCCGTTGTCGAAGGAAGAAAAGGGCGGGAACGGCGCTTCGTTGTCCGGGAACTGCGGACCGGCCTGCACCTGGAGGCGACCAGTTGGGTCGGTGTGATCGAACTGGAGCGGGTCCGCATCGTCATTGAACCGAAGTTCCACCGGGGCTTCGCCTCTCTGCTGGAGATGGTCGCCTTTATTGAAGGCATTCCCTTTCATCGGAAATGGGAGACCGAAAGCGCCCACGGAAAAAGCGACCTGATGGAACTTTTCGTGCGGCTCTATCTGGACGAACTGGATGATCTGTGGAAGCGGGGCATCGTCAAGGAGTATGTGACAGAAGAGGACAGCCTCCGCCTGTTGCGAGGGCGCCCCGATTATCTCATCAACCTGCAAAAGAACCCTGCTTCGCCGGAACGGATTTATTGCCGCTATGACGAACTGGTGACCGACATCCCAGAAAACCAGGTTCTACTGACGGCCTTGGCGGTAGCAAGCCGTTACCGCCTGGTCCCGGAGACGCGGCGGCGGCTCAACCGCTATCGCTCCGAATGGGAAGTCCACTGTCAGCCCTACCAGGTGGAGCAATGGCCTGATTTTCGCTACCACCGGTTGAACAGCCATTACCAGAAGGCCCATCGCTTAGCTTGGTATCTGTTCCGGCAGTTGGCTGCCGAGAACCTCTTTCGATTCCACGAACAATCCTTTTACTCCATGTTGGTGAACATGAACGAACTCTTCGAGGCCTTCGTCCGGGAATTGCTGCGGCGCTATCTGCCGAAGGAATACCGGGTCAGCGCTCAACAGACGGTGCGCGACGCCATTGTGGCCGGCGGCCAAACGTACCGGCAGGTGATCCCCGATCTGCTGGTGACAGAACGGGAGTCGGGGACAGTGATCGTTCTGGACACGAAATATAAAAACTACGGCAAAAAACATGTAGAGACGGCCGATATATTTCAGTTGGCCTTCTATGCCCAGCGCTTTCAGAGGGGCCCCGGAAAAGGTCATCGCTCCGTCATCCTATACCCTCGTTACGCCGACCTGCCGGCCCACCCCGATAGGGAAGTCGACCTGCTCCCGGGAACCGAATATGTTGGCCGGCTGTGGGTGAGAGATGTATGCATCGAAGAACTGCTCCGGCTGGTGCGGGAAGGCGAGCAGGACGAACTGATCAGACAGGCGTTGAGGCTGATCCAAGTCGCTTGAATCCATCGGGAGGGGAGAGTAACCTTTTTTGAAAGGACCGGTTCGATCCCGGTTTTCTTTTTTTCCCAACAAGTCAAGCGATTTTCTACCAAGGGGGAGTGTTTACGCTGGCCTAAAATGCCCAAAAGTCAGCTCTTGTTGGAGAAAACCCTGTTAAGGAAACCTGTTGAGGGACCGTCTGAAGGAATTCGATCGTCCTTTCGGGGCCAAGAAGGATTTTCCCTCAGGATTGTCTAAAAGAAGACTAATACATAATCGATGTGAGTTGAATGCGGTGTTGAACGGCATCTTTTTCCTGGGCTAAGCAGGATGTGTCGGCGGCCAAAGGATCGGTGGATACATGCAAAGTGGCTTGAAGGAAGCAAATCGGCAAACGCACTGCATTCATTCAATGGAGAAGTTTCATCACAAGTTGAAACGATGTATATATCGTGGAAGGATGATCGCCCATGGCGTCCTGGTTTGCCAAGTTGCGCCTGCGGAGTAAGCTGGTCCTCGCATTTGCCCTCATCGGGATCATGCCGCTCCTCACGGTCACGGCTATCACGACAACGATGAGCCAACAGGAACTAAAGAAAAATGCCTATGACAGCAATAAGGCTCTCGCTGGCAACCTGGCCGTCAACATTGAAAATGTGCTCTCGGCTCGCATCAGTGTCTTGAACACCCTGAGCCAGACACCCGAAGTGGCGTCGATGGATCCGGCCCGCCAGTTGCCAGTTATGAAAGCGGCGGGCAGCCAGTTTGACGACATGAGCGGCCTCATCATCGTCCGGCCCGACGGTCAGCAGACGGTGCGGACAGAGGGACAACTGCAGAACATATCGGATCGCAAGTACTTTCAGGATCTCCAAAAAGGGGCGTCCCTGGTGATCAGTGATGTTTTGATCGCGAAAGGGACCGGAAAACCGTCTGTCATCGTCGGCGTTCCCTTGAAAGACGGCCAGGGCCATTTTGCTGGCGGCCTCTTGGGGGTTGTCAATCTTGAGAAACTGGCGGCCATCGTCAACGCAGTCAAGGTCGGCCACAGCGGATACGCCTTTGTCACCGACAACGGCGGCAAGCTGCTGGCCCATCCCAATCCGGATTTGATTCGTCAGCAGACCGACGTGAGCGCCCTGCCGCCAGTGCAAAAGGCGCTCCGCGGAGAGTCGGGCTCGGAAAGCTATGACTGGGAAGGCGTTCGCAAACTTGCGGGCTACGGCGTCGTCTCCCAGACAAAGTGGGCCGTCGTCACCCAGGTGCCGGAAGCAGAGGCTTTGGCGGCGGCCAAACAACAGTTGACCATTGGCGTCATCGTCGCCGCTGCCGCCATCGCCGTCGCGTTGGGCTTCGCCTTTTTCCTGGCAGCCACATTGGTCCGCCCGATCAGGTCGGTCATGGAAAGCGCCGGGGCGGTTGCTGCCGGTGACTTGACAGCCGTGATCGACGTCGACGGGGAAGACGAATTGGGCGAGTTGGCCCAGGCCTTTACCCGGATGACGGCGCAGTTGCGGGAATTGATCGGACAGGTAAAGGGAACGGCGGAGCGCCTGGCCCGATCATCGGAAGAGATGGCGGCGTCCAGCGAAGAGGTGACGGCGACGGCGAGCGATGTGGCCCAGAACGTGGACAAACTGGCCACGGACGCGGAAAAGGGCAATCAGGCCGTCGAAGAGGTCTCCCAGGTGCTGGTGGAACTTTCGTCGCTGATTCAGATCGCCAAGTGCAACGGGGAAGAGGCGACCCAATCGTCGCATGTGACTCAGAAGGCTGCCCAGGAAGGCAAAGAGACGGTCAGCCAGGCGGTGCAGCGCATGAACAATATTCGCCAACGCACCGTGGAGGCGGAACAGTCGATGGAAACACTGAGCCGTTATTCGAAGCAGATCGAGATGATCACGGACACCATCACCGCCATTGCCAGCCAGACGAACCTGCTTGCCTTAAACGCCGCCATCGAGGCGGCCCGGGCGGGCGAAGCGGGCCGTGGTTTTGCCGTCGTGGCCGATGAGGTGCGGAAGCTGGCTGAGGAATCGAACCGGGGCGCTGAAGAGGTAGCCGTGCTGGTGAAAAAGGTGGCCGAGAGCACGCAAGAGGCGATGGTCGCCACCAGCCAGAGCCGCGATGAGGTGGACAAAGGCGTTCAGGTGGCCGATCAGGCGCGCCGCGCCCTGGAAAACATCCTGATGAATGTCGATGAGACGGTGCGAAAGGTATCGGAAATCGCCAACGTCACCAATGAGGAAGTGGCCAGTTCCGAGAAAATCGTCGCCTTGATCCACGGGCTGGCGACGGTCGTGGAAAACACGGCCCGCAACGCCCAGCAGATCGCCGCGTCGACACAAGAGACGACGGCGGCCATGGAGACGATCGCCGCCGTCGCCGCCGAAAACAGCACGACGTCGGAGGAACTGAAGGAGTCGATCGCGCATTTTCGGATTTAGATGGAAAAAGACGCGACGAGGCGATAGGTAATGCCGAAGAGGGGTCAAAGGGCTCCTCTTTCCGTTTTTTACGCGGCAGCATCCTACCCAGGGCGCATTACCCGAGCAGGAGTATCAGGTCGCATGAGGAAAAAAACGTTTGGCTGAACGAGCAAAAAAGAATTTCCGTTTTTTTCTGTCTTATTCTCGCGCAGTGCGTTATTATGAATAGATACGATAGCAAGAGGAAGGAAGTATTGTAGCATGTTCTCGGTCAATCTCTGGGCCAACCTGGCGATGCTCGTCACCGTCCTTTTCTGGGGGATTTCCTTTATCAGCATCAAGATCGCCGTCGCTGAGGTGCCGCCGGTGACGATGGCGCTGATCCGTTTTGTCATCGCCTCGGCGCTCCTTTGGGGGGCGCTGCGGCTGACAGAGCCGACGGCGACGCTGAAAAAAACCGACCGCTGGCGGATGCTCCTGGCCGGGGCGCTCGGCGTCACCTTTTACTTTTATTTTGAAAACAGCGGTGTCAAGCTGACGACAGCGGCCAACGCCTCATTGATTACGTCGGTCGTTCCGGTCCTCTCGATCATACTCGACATCGCCATCTATAAGACGAAGGTGTCGCCCATTCAATGGGTGGCCATCGGCGCCTCCCTGGTCGGCACGTACCTCTCGGTCACCGCCAATGGCCAGATGGACCTGACCTCCGACACCTTCCTGGGAAACCTGCTGGTCTTAGGGGCGATGCTGTGCTGGGCCGTCTACACCCTCATGAGCAAGTCTCTCGCCCGCTATTCCGGTCTCGCCCTCACCACCTACCAGACCTTGCTGGGAACGCTGCTCCTGGCGCCGCTCTCTTTGATCGAACGGGAGCAGTGGAGCCTCTTTTCCCCGACCGCTTTTGCCCATATCCTCTTTCTTGCTGTCTGTTGCTCGGCCCTCTGTTATTTCCTGTACATGTACGCCCTCCAGCGACTTGACGTGACGGTCACCACGCTTTACCTGAACGTGGTGCCCATCGTGGGCGTCCTTTGCGGGTATCTGTTCCTGAACGAAAGCGTCCTGCCCGTCCAGATCGCTGGCGGCGCTATGGTGATTTTGGCGATCTTCTTGGTGAACTGGGAAAAGGCGAGGGGAACGGTTCGACCTGAACAAGCGGTCGAAATCAAGGAAGGCGCGTAAAAGTCGTCAGTCGCAACACCGCGATTGACCTTTGGAAAAAGGATTAGTTGAACTGGGCCACGCTCTTTGCGTTCATGTACAGGTCGACGATGTCGGGTCCCTTGATGATGATGGCCTCCGGCATCAGGTTTTCGACGTGGTTATGGTAGAGGCAGGCGGCGCAGATGTACAGTTTACCGCCCAGGGAGAGAAACTCCTCCAGCAGTTCTTTGACGGGACGGAAGGGAGCGCCGATATCGATGGAGTCAACATGACCCTGTTCGGCGACGCGAACGCCCTCGATCAGCAGCACGAGACCGGCCGTATGCCCTTTTTTCAGCGCCTCCACGGCGAAGGTAAAGGCGACGGTGACACGGTTCTCATCAGATTTGTCAAAGGACAGGGTGGCCAAAAAGGCAGGGGAATCACTCATAAACAGACGCCTCCAATCATTTTCGACAAAAATCTACCTATACCCGGAAGGGGTATATAACCCAGGATTATTATACTGCGGGATCTTCCCGTAAACAAGGGGCGTGGAGCAAGGAAAAGAAAAAATCCAGGTGTTTTATAGGGGAATTAACGCCGATGAGTTACTGATGATAGATGTCCAGTCGACGCTGGGTCTGAACGCGACCGTGAAGTAAATATAAAGACCGGCAGTCCGGACGGCTATAGGCCATCAAACTGCCGGTCTTTTGCTTTCCTAGGAGATTCGCTGCTAGCTACTGGTACGCCTTCTGATACAGTTTCAGGATTTCGGCCTCGCTGGTTTCCCTCGGGTTGCCAACTTGCGGGGAGGCGAAAAGTCTCACGATGGGATATTGGCTCGTCACTTCTCCATCCTTTTCCGTGTATTTATTATTGTTTTTTTGCAATGCTATTTTTGATAGCGTAGCAAGGAGTGGTCGCATGCAAGCGAAACGAGCCGAAGAGATACTCAACTCGCCGTCGACGATCGAGGTGCTCTACCAGCACAGCCCCGTCTGGATCGAGAAGGTCGATCCACAGAATGGCATCGCCCAGGTGAAGTTGCTGGGTCCCGGAAACCAGATCGAGGTGCCCATCGCCGATTTGCAGGAGCGCCATTAGGAACAGGAAACAGCATCGCCCTCCCATCGTCCAAAATGCAGCGGACGAGGAAGGGCGATTTTTTACGCTGACTAGCCGTACAGTATCAACGTCTGTAAGGCGATACTAAGGGCATAAACAAATACAGGCTATTGGCGGGCATGTTTTGAGTCGGCTTCCGAATTGGTTTCCGAGACGCGCCCTCCCTCCTGCGCCAGCGACGTAAAGACCGGCGCTGCCGGCGTTGAGACTTCCTCCCGCGACTTGTGCCGCAAGAGGAGGGCCAGGCCGCCGATGCCGAAAATTCCCCCGAAGACGATGCTTTTCAGGTAGGAGTAGTACTCGGCATAGTAACGGAAAATTCCGTTGTGGGGCAAAGGCGTGTCTAGGATGATCAGTGCGGAGAGGGCCAGCAGGATGACGCCCATCCGGCCGGGGCGGCGCTGCCATGTGTCCATCAGCCAGGTAAAGACTTCGATGCTGTCGTCGGCGAGGGGGATGCGGGCCTCGCGCTTTCGCCTGAGGTGGTAAGCGTCAAAAAAGCCATAACCGACGATGACCGGCAGGAGGAGTCCGAAGGAGTCAGGAAAGATATTCCATTCTGACAGCGCCATAGCGCCCCAGAAGAGGGCGAGCAGTTGCACCCCTCGGCGCATCAGGCCGAGGTACATCTGACCGACACCGGGCATCAGAGAGATGACCATGAAGCCGAAACGCTGTAAGGCAGTGCGTTTTTGCGGATGCGAGGGGTAGCTGTATCCGCCGGAATGATGGTGATGACCGGCATATCCGCCGGGGGGGAAGGCGCTGCCGGGAGGCCTTGCGCCGCCCGGCGGCATGGGGCCGCTGGAGGGTATGGCGCTGCCGGAGGGCATCGCGCCGCTAGGGGGAGGAGAGTCGCCGGGCGGCGCCGAACCGCCGGGGGGCGTCGAGCCGGTGAGGGGTGTCACGCTGCCGGAAGGCATGGCGCTGCCGGAGGGCGGCGGTGTCTTCGGTTGGCTGGCCTCGGCGGCGCATTGGGGGCAGATCCAGCCCTGCTGCACCGGCAGCAGTGGCCCGTTGTGGAAGCCGCAGAGGGCGCAGGCCGGGCGCTTAGCCTGGTCGCTGTTGTCGTTGTCGGGGGAAAACATGGCGGTCACCTCAACTCGGATTTTTGCCTGGGTAGTTCATTCGAAGTATCTGGGTTCATTTGCGATCAAGGGGAGAGAGCTAGGGCATGTGCGGCGCGGCGAGAGGCAATCGGATCAGGAAGGCGGCGCCCCCTTCCGGCGGCGACGGTTCCAGGAGAATGCTGCCGCCGTGGGCGGCGATGATCTCGCGGCTGATGGCGAGGCCGAGGCCGGTGCTGCCTTTTTTGCTGTTGCGGGCTGTGTCGGCGCGGGCGAAACGTTCGAAGAGACGCTCCCTCAGGTGGACGGGCACACCCATGCCGGTGTCGGCGATGCGCAGGAGCGCGGTGTCCCCCTGGGCGGCTAGGGTGACATGGACGCGGATGCCGGGGCTGTTATGTTCAATGGCGTTTTTTAGGACGTTTTTGACGGCCCGTTCCAGATGGGAGGTGTCGACGCTGGCATAGAGGGCGGCTTCGGGGATGTCGACGTCCAGGTGCTGCCCGGCCAGTTCGATGTCAGGGAGGATGTCGGCGGTCCAGCGGCGGATGAGTTCGGCCAGGTCGGCGGGACGGGTTTGCAGGCTAAAGTCGGGGTGGACCAGTTTGGCCGTCAAGAAGAGGTCGTCGACGATGCGGCCCATGACCAGGGCCTTGGCGTGGATGATGCGGCCGTATTTGCGAGACTGTTCCGGTTCCCGGTAGGCGATGTCGCTGAGGGCTTCGGCGTAGCCCTCGATGGAGGCCAGCGGGGTGCGCAGGTCATGGGACAAGCCGGCGAAAAGGTCGCGCTGTCTGCCGGCGATCTCTTGTTCTCGCTGTTTCAGGGCGCCGAGGGCGGTGTTCAACTGATTGAAGACGGCGAAAAGGTCGCCGAATTCGTCTTTGCGCCAGGAGTTGATGCGGAAGCTCGTATCGCCGCGGCGCATGTTTTCCAGTCCGCCGGCCAGTTTTTTCAGGGGCGCTCTCAGGAGCCAGGAGAAGGCCAGGGCGGCCACCAGGTTGACGGCGACGATCCCGGCGACGACGGTGAGGGGAACGCCGGCGAGCAGCACGGTGCGCTCCTGGAGGTCATGGTATTGGGGAGTCACAGGGGAAGGTGTTTCGTAGCGAAGGAGCAGGTAATAGGTTTCCCCGTCGACTATTATTGAGGCGGCTTCATAGCCGGTCTTTTCGACGCGCGCCGGCGGCAGCGGCGGTGTCTGTTCCGGTTCAAACAAGGATTCCAGCCCTTCGGCCCGATCCAGCGGGGGCACCCGGGCGGCTTCAATCAGTTGGGCCGGTGTGTACTGGTCCGGGTAGTGATCGTTGGCGGCGATGTCGGGGTCGTTGCGGGGGTTCCAGGTTGTCTTCGTCACGAGCACCTGCCCGGTGTCGTCGATCAGTTGCACCGAAGCTGGCGAGAGGTGCAGGTCTTGGTCAAAGGAAAGCTCGTCGATGATGCGCTGGCGGTTTGCGCTTTGATGGGCCTTGTCGCTCTGTCGGGCGCTATCGCTCAAATGGGCGCTGTTGCTCTGTTGGGCGTTTGTGCTCAGACGGATGCTGTCGTTCTGATGCAGATGATCGCCTTGACCCGCGCGCTCGCTCCGCTGGCGCAGTTCCCTGGTTTCAGAAGCGGCGAGTGACAGGGTTGTGGGACTTTTCCTTTCGGCAAGCTCCGGGTCGACGGGGGCCACCGGTTCTGTTTGGAAGCGTTCCTGCCAGCGCTCGATCTGGGCGACGGCTTGACGGCGCTCCAGGGCGCGGTACTCGGGGCGCAGCAGTTCATGGTAGAGGATCAGCGTGCCGAGCAGAGTGGAAGCGGCGGCGACCCCGGAGATTAAGAGGAAGAAAAAGAAGGCTTGTGTGCGGATTTTCATGGCAGTTCCCCTTGAGACCCGGGGAGCGTTGCCGGCACAGGTGCTGGCGACGATGTCGCCGCTGGTGACGCCGTCAAGGTTGCCGATGCTGCTGGGACTGGGGCTGTCGCCGGAGCTGGCGTCGCTGACGGCGCTTTCAGGCGGTAGCCGAGGCCGCGGATGTTTTCCAGCCAGTCGCCGGCGCCGGGGAGGGTGTCGTCGAGCTTGCGGCGCAAGCTGCGGATATGCACCATGATCGTGTTGTCGTTGCCATAGTAGGTTTCATGCCAAACCTGTTCATAGACCTGCTGCTTCGTGTAAACGCGGCCCGGTGTGGCGGCGAACAGGCGCAGCAGTTCCCACTCCTTGGCGCGCAGGTCGAGGGGGACGCCGTTTAGTCGCGCCTCGGCCTGAACGGGATCCAGGCTTAGCGGACCGATGACGATGGGCGCTTCGACCGGGGCCTGACGGTTGCGGCGGCGCAGGTGCGCGTTGACGCGAGCGACCAGTTCGCGAGGGCTGAAGGGCTTGGCCACATAGTCGATGGCGCCCAGGTTGAGGCCCAGGATGCGATCCGGCTCATCGCCCCGAGCGGAGAGGATGAAGAGGGGGCATTCCAGTTCATCGCGCAGCATCCGGCAGACGTCGAGGCCGTTCAGTTTGGGCATCATCACGTCGAGGATAACCAGGTCAGGCCGTTCCAAACGGGCCAAACGGAGCGCTTCCTCGCCATCGGCGGCGAGCAAAACGGCGTAGCCGTCATGCTCCAGGTACCCGGCGACGAGTTCGCGCAGTTCGGGGTCATCGTCGGCCAGGAGGATGCGCAGGGGCGGGCCGTTGGCGTCGCGGATGGCAGATTGTGTAGGGTCCAATCGACGATAGCTCCTTTCAGCGAGTCTAAGAAGGGAATCAGCGGCGTCGCTAAGAACAGTATAAGAGAAGTGCCTGTATTAAAAATAATACGAATCTTAATTCAGGCTTAAATGAGCAGACAAGTTTTCTGTGATGGCGGCTGAAGGGCGCCGGTCAGCGCTAAAAGCGAGATGATCGACTTTCGTTAGCGGATGGCGGACCGGACGGTGCAACAGTCGGTCTTCCCCGACGGCGTTACGGAGACGATCAACTTCGGCAGCGCGGCATATTCCCTTGACGAGAAGACCCAACAGCAGCCGATGGGCGATCAGATGATCGACGTTGCGGAAATGAAAAAAATGCCGGCAACGAGGAACCGGCGGTGACGATGAGCGAGGTGGTTGACAACATGACGACGACGGAGATGACGCTGACAATGATACCCTGCGCATTTGACGAACGGATCGACCGACGCAACACCAACTGCCTGAAATGGGACAACCTCCAGGAGGTTTTCGGTAAGGACGACCTGCTCCCCTTCTGGGTGGCCGACATGGACTTCCCCTCGCCTCCGGCGGTGATCGAGGTCCTGAAGGAAAAGGCCGCCCACCGGGTCTATGGCTACCATGTCCGCAGCGAGGCCTTCTTCCAATCGGTTGTCGAATGGTTTGGCCGTCGCCACGGCTGGCCCATTGAGCGCGACTGGGTCGCCCTGGCGCCTGGCGTGGTGCCGTCGATCAGTCTGGCGATTCAGGCATTCACGGCACCTGGCGACGGCGTGGTCATCCAGTCGCCCGTCTACCCGCCCTTTTTCCGCTGTGTCCAGGAAAACGGCCGCCGGCTGGTGGAAAACCCGCTCCGCCAGGTGGACGTCCGCTACGAGATGGACTTCGACGACCTGGAGGCAAAGTTGGACAGTGGCGTCAAGATGCTCGTCCTGTGCAGTCCCCACAACCCGGTGGGGCGCGTCTGGACCGAGGCGGAACTGTGCCGTCTTCACGAGATCTGCCGGGAGCGGGACATCATCGTCCTCTCTGACGAGATCCATTGCGACCTTATCTTCCAGGGACACTGCCACATCCCCTTTGCAGCCCTGGGGCCGGATGCGGCAGCCCGCACAGTCACCTGTGTGGCGCCCAGCAAGACTTTCAATATCGCCGGACTGAACACTTCCTTCGTGATTATCTCCGATGACCGGTTGCGAAAGCGGTTTCGGCAGCACCTGCTCGCCCTCAGCCTCGGCGAAGGGAACCTCTTCGGCGTGGCGGCGGCCGAGGCAGCCTACCGGCATGGCGACACATGGCTGGATGAACTGCTGCCCTACCTGGAGGCCAATGCGGACTTTTTGATGCGCTTTGTGGAAGAGCGGCTGCCTGAACTCAAGGTCTTTAAACCCGAGGGGACTTATCTGGGCTGGCTTGACTGCCGCGGGCTGGGGTTGCCGCCGGCCGAACTGAGACGCTTTTTCGTGGAGAAAGCGAAGGTGGGAATGAACGACGGCCTCACCTTCGGCCGGCCCGGCGCCGGGTTCGCCCGCATCAACTTCGGCTGCCCCCGAGCGCTTTTGGCGGAGGGACTCGAACGGATCGAGGCCGCCTTGCGAGACAGGGAATGACATTGCAAAAAGCGTGAAGCGCAATAAGGCTAGGCCGAACAAAGGACGACGGTAAGAGGCTAAGCAATATCCGAAAAAAGAACTGCCAAAGAGGGGCGGGCGATCCCGGTCTCTTTGGCAGTCGTCATTCTATGTGCGGACATCAATCTTGCCCGTTTCACAAACGAGCCCTGGTCGCGCTTAGCAGCAGCAGCCGCTCCGCCGGTACGCGCCATGGTGGGTGGGACCGACGTAACCGTTAAGGGGGAAGCCGAGACGGATCGCCTCGGTGATGAACTTCTTCGCCGTCTGAATGGCTTCGCGGACCGATTCGCCTTTGGCCAGGCCGGCGGCGATGGCGGCCGAGTAGGTGCAGCCGGCGCCATGGGTGTAGGTGGTGGTGAACCGCTCCGACTCAAGGATCTCGAAGGACTGACCATCATAGAGCAAGTCGATGGCCGTCTCACCGGCCAGCTTGCCGCCGCCTTTGACCAGGACATAGGCGACGCCGAGCTTGTGGATGGCTTCCGCGGCTTCCTTCATGTCATCGAGCGTCTTGATCGGGGCATGGCCGCTTAGCTGGGCCGCCTCGAAGAGGTTCGGCGTGACGACGGTGGCCCGGGGGACGAGGACATCGCGCAGGCTGACCAGGTTGTCTGGCTGCATCACCTCGTCGGTGCCTTTGCAGACCATGACCGGGTCGACGACGACGTTTTTCAGGTTATTCCGGTCGATGGCGCGGGCGGCTACTTCGACAATCTCGGGGGTGCCGAGCATCCCCGTCTTCATCGCTTCGACGCCGATGGAGAGGATTGTATCTAACTGGGCTTCCAAGGTCTCAATGGCGATGGGGAAGACCTTGTGGGACCAGTCTTTCGGATCCATGGAGACGATGGTGGTGATGGCCGTCATGCCGTAGACGCCCAACTCTTGGAAGGTCTTCAGATCGGCCTGGATGCCGGCGCCGCCGCTGCTGTCCGAACCGGCAATGGTTAGCGCCTTGGGAATCGTCATGGGTTGCTCCTCCTCGTTGTCAGCCGTTGATCGACTGTATCGTTGCTATGGTTTGTATCCCGAGTGTCGCGGAAGAAGATGCGCTTGCCGGCAGACGGAGGGTTTCTAGCGGCTGCTTCTCGCAACCCCTTGAGCCCCCTGGCTGGTTTCAGCGGTGTCGCTGGGAAGATACCCTCTTTCTGCGACAGGCGGAAAGTCTTCCTCAATTATAGCAACCCTTCCAGCGATCGCAAGCCTTCCCCATTCGTCCGCCCAAGATACGATCTGACAGGGCCGCTTTTTATTGAAAGGAAAACGGTGCTCCCTGCGTTTTCACTCTTTGGGCGCGTCTCCGGTTATGATAAACTACATTTTGTAGAAGAATAACAATTAACAAGAAAATCCATTTGACGGATTTCTTTTGAGAAAGGTGAGCGCTGTGGAAGGCAAAACACTCCCGCCGAATTTTATCAAAAGCATCATCCTTGAGGATATAGATTCGGGTCGCGTCAACGAGGTCGTCACCCGCTTCCCACCGGAACCGAATGGCTACCTGCACATCGGCCACGCCAAATCGATCTGCCTCAACTTCGAGTTGGCTGACGAGTTCAAGGGCCGCACCCACCTGCGCTTTGACGACACGAACCCGCTGAAGGAAGATACGGAGTATGTCGAGTCGATCAAAGAAGACGTGCGTTGGCTCGGCTTCGACTGGGAGAAGCTCTTTTTCGCCTCTGATTATTTTGACGAGATGTACAACCGGGCCGTTATCTTGATCAAAAAGGGCAAGGCCTATGTGGACGACCTGTCAGCCGAGGAGATTCGCCAGATGCGGGGCACCCTGACCGAGCCGGGCAAGGAGAGCCCCCATCGCGATCGGAGCGTCGAGGAGAACCTGGACCTCTTCGAGCGGATGCGCAAGGGCGAGTTCAAAGACGGCGAGAAGGTGTTGCGGGCCAAGATCGACATGGCCTCGCCCAACATCAACATGCGCGATCCCGTCCTCTACCGCATCGCCCACGCCAGCCACCACAACACGGGCGACAAATGGTGCATCTACCCCATGTACGACTTCGCCCATCCCCTCGAGGACGCCGTCGAGGGCGTGACCCACTCCATCTGCACCCTCGAGTTTGAGGACCACCGCCCCCTCTATGACTGGGTCATCGAGGAATGCGAGATGGAATGCCGCCCCCGCCAGTACGAGTTCGCCCGCCTGAACCTGACGAACACGGTCATGAGCAAGCGTTGGCTGAAAAAACTCGTCGATGAGGCCATCGTCGACGGTTGGGACGACCCGCGCATGCCCACCATCTCGGGCCTGCGCCGGCGCGGCTACACCCCCGAGGCGATCCGTGCCTTCGCCCGCGAGATCGGTGTCGCCAAGGCCAACAGCACTGTCGACTCGAAGATGCTCGAACACTTCATCCGTGAGGATTTAAAGCTCAAAGCCCCCCGGACGATGGCCGTCCTGCGCCCTCTGAAGGTGGTCATCACCAACTACCCCGAAGGCCAGGTCGAGATGCTGGAGGCGGAAAACAACGCCGAAAACCCGGAGATGGGCCTCCGCCAGATCCCCTTCTCCCGGGAGATCTACATCGAGCAGGACGACTTCATGGAGAACCCGCCGAGCAAGTACTTCCGCCTCTTCCCTGGCAACGAGGTACGGCTGAAACATGCCTACTTCATCAAGTGCCACGATATGGTCAAAGACGCCGAGGGCAGGATCGTGGAACTGCATTGCACCTACGACCCGGCCACGAAGAGCGGCTCCGGCTTCGAGGGCCGCAAGGTGAAAGGAACGATCCATTGGGTGGAGGCCACTCAGGCGCTGCCGGCCGAGTTCCGCCTCTACGAACCGCTGATTATGGACGAGACGGCGGGCGAAGACAAGCCCTTCCTGGAGCGGATCAACCCCAACTCTATCGAGGTCTTGCAAGGATGCGTGGAGCCCAACATGGCTGAGGCCAAGGGGCAAGACAAGTTCCAGTTCTTCCGCCACGGTTACTTCAACGTCGATCCGAAGCAGACGACAGGCGACAAAAAGGTCTTCAACCACATCGTCTCGCTGAAGAGTTCCTTCCAGCTTCCGAAGTAGTTGCATAAAGTGTACGCCACCACCTGAGGGATATTTTCTACAAAGGGTGGTGGTTTTTTTCTAGGTGAAGACCTGGCGCACATCAATGTATCGGGGTGGAGAGCCGTGGGAAAATATCTTTATCGAATGGCGGACAACTCTGACGTCGCCGGCCTGGTTGAACTGGAAGCATTGCTGTTAGAGGAGATCATTCAGAGAACCCATATCGCCCACTTTCAAATCGATCAGGCGGAAATCCAACGAAACATTGAACAGTTCATTGAGACGCAGAAGATGTGGTTTATTATCGCCGTTGATGACGGCGGCGATAATGGCGCCGACGACGCCCGCAACGACAGGCTGTGCGTCGGCTTCATCGGGTTGACCGAGGCCCATGCCCTCTATACCCATGGGAAATACGGGATCATCACCGAGTTTTATGTACGGAACGCTTACAGGGACAAAGGCGTCGGCAACCACCTGCTTCGGCAGGCTCTGGAGTTTGCACAAATACGGGAGTGGAAGCGGTTTGAGGTGACTACGCCACCCTTGCCGGAATTTGAAAACAGCCTGCGCTTTTATACGAAGAACGGTTTCAGTATCACTGGGGGGAGAAAGCTGAAGGTCGACATCGGCTGAATGTATGGGCGATATGGCAGATACAGGCTATGTTGCTTCCCACTTGTCAGGCTCTTGCCCTCATGTCTCGAAGGTCATGGAAAAAAGATAAACCCGATAATATCAACCGAGGTGATTCCTATGGAAAAAGCGGCTACAAAGGGAAGATACGAACTTGCCACTTTCGCTGGCGGCTGTTTCTGGTGCATGGTAACGCCCTTCGAGGAGATGGACGGGATCATCCGCGTCGTCTCCGGCTACACCGGCGGGAAGACGGAAAACCCCACCTATGAGGAGGTCTGTTCCGACCGGACCGGCCACTATGAAGCGGTTCAGATCACCTTTGACCCGGCCGTCTTTCCCTACGAAAAACTGCTGGACATCTACTGGCAGCAGGTCGACCCGACCGACCCCGGCGGGCAGTTTCACGACCGGGGGTCCTCCTACCGGACGGCCATTTTCGTCCATAGCGAGGAACAGCGAGAAAAAGCAGAGGCCTCCAAGCGAGTGCTCGAAGCGAAGGGCGTCTTCGACAAGCCCGTCGTGACGCCTATCCTCCCGGCAGGCCCCTTTTATCCGGCAGAGGAGTACCACCAGAACTATCATAAGAAAAACCCCGTTCGCTATGGCCTGTACCGGCTCGGGTCGGGACGGGACGCCTTTATCGCCCGCCATTGGAAGAAGAAAGAACAGGAAAAGACCCAATCGGCAAAAGTCCAAACTGCAAAAGGCCAACCGGCAAAAGACAAGCTGGCCAAGGACCGCTCAGACCTGCACGGACGGCTCACCCCCATGCAGTATGAGGTGACCCAGAACAACGGCACCGAGCCGCCCTTTCGCAACGAGTTCTGGGACAACAAGCGCGAGGGCATTTACGTCGATGTCGTATCCGGCGAACCCTTGTTCAGTTCCTTGGACAAGTTTGACTCTGGCTGCGGCTGGCCCAGTTTCACCCGGCCGCTCCAAGAAGAGAACATTGAGGAGAAAACAGACACCAGCCACGGCATGGTCCGCACAGAGGTGCGCAGCCGCAACGCCGACTCCCATCTCGGCCATGTCTTTGATGACGGGCCGGGGCCTGCTGGGCTTCGCTACTGCATCAACTCAGCCGCGCTGCGCTTCATCCCGAAGGAGGACTTGGAGAAAGAGGGTTACGGCGAGTACCGGCGGTTGTTTGCGGAAGGGAAATAACATAGGAAGATGAAGGCGATCCGTTATGGCTTTTCAGCCTTGCTCGCCGCTGCCGCGCTCTTTCTCATCGCCTGCCAGCCTGTCCAAGAGACCATCCCGGCCGTCTACGCCAAACGAAACGCCAACCGCGGCTTTGAAGGCGTCAGCATCACCCCCGACGGCAAGTGGATCTTCGCCGTCATCCAGAACCCGCCCATGAACCCGGACAAGGAGACCCGCAAGTCCCGCGTCTACCGGATCCTTAAGCTGGATGCGGCCACCGGCAAAGCGGTCGGCGAGTTCGCCTACCTGGCCGATCTGCGCCGGGCGACGAATGTCTTGGGGCGCTTGCTTCGGTTTTGTTGACCGTAGCCTGCCGAACAGAGTCTTGCCGAAGGTTATTCCGGCATAGTACCATGAATCTGGACAGTTGCCCTGTTCTGTGAACCCATGCACAGCAGGGACAGGCAAGTTAAGTGGGATAATCGAAGAGAACGAGGGTTGTTATGATCATCGCCAATTTTGAAGTCACCGGCATGGACCGGATAGCAAAATGGATAGAGAGAAACCGGATCAAAGCCATCGATGAACTCGCCTTGAAACAGGTGCTGAACACGCTCAATATCGCCTTCACCTTAGAGGGGATCGATCGGGTGCAGAGCACCCTGATTTGCGAATTGAAGGACTCCTATGTGCAGCAAAGCCAGCGGTACGTCGCCATGGATGCCGATGCCTACCGGCTGCCCCAACTGGACGGGGAGGACCGACGCAAGACCGAGGCGATCACCCAAAAGGCCTTCCAGCTATACGCGAAAATGTCCCAACTTAAGGATCCGAACGCCAAGGGAAGGCCGAAAGCGGAAAACTACCTCTACGGCATACCGATCGAAGACGCCCGCTACATCCTGCCCCTTTCGACGAAGACCAACGTCAGCGTCGCCATGTCGGGCGATAAGTTGATCGACCTCTTCCGGCTGCTCAGCGACAAGAAGTACGGCGCCATGTTCGATGAGATCCGCAGCGAGCTGTCGGCGCTCCTGCCGGACGGGCTGACGGACCTGCTCCCGGTTGAGTATGACAGTGACGCCGGACGAGAAGCCATTCAAGATTTTCACTTGGAAGATCTCGAAAAGATCGACACCGTAAACAACCTGGTTTTGCTGAGCCGTTTCACCGACCTGGACATGAAGGTCGGCTTCGGCGCCTTGACGAGCACCTCGAAGAACACGCCCTCCCGGGAGATCGCCCGCTTCGGCCCGGAGGCGGCAAAAAAGGCCAAGGATGTGACGGAGCGCGTTCTCGGCTACGGCCATGAGAGCATCGCCGAACAGGCCAGAACGACCTTTGGCATGATGTGCAGTCTCGTCACCTATCATCAACAACTGCGGCACCGGCTCAGTCAGAATTACCGGGAGGATCTGGCCGAGTTGATCCGCGATGCCGCCAGACCCGTCAAAGTCCCGGACACGATCCGGCATTCACCTTTTTATACGGAATTTATGGAACTCGTCGAGGAGTGCAAGCAGTGGCGCCAGGTCATCGCCCAAAAATACGGCGTAGAGAAGGCCTTTTCCTTGCTGCTCAACTGCGACCAAATCAAGCTGATCATCGCCACCAACGCCAGGATCGACATCGGGATGCTCTCAGACCGCACCTGCATGAACGCCCAGTGGGAGATCCGCGAACTAGCGATCAAAAAGCTGAAGGTGCTGCGCTCTTTATCGCCGGTGCTTTACGAACGGGCGCTCCCCTCCTGTGTACTCGGCAAGTGCAGGGAGGGGAAGCTGAGCTGCGGACGGCAGGCGGAAGTGCGGGAACGGTTTCTCGCCAACTAAAGTTGTGACCCTGAAAAGAGAGGTCTCCCGACGAAGGGGACACCTCTCTTTTTGCTTATCGACATAAGAATCAAACGACCATTCTTGTGATTGCGTATGTTTTCATCTATCATGAAAACATAGGCTAATCGGAAAAAAACAAAGGGAGATAAGCAAGAGGAAACAAACAGGCGAAACAAACAAGGAGGAAGACAAGACATGGGTCTACGCAACGAACGGCTATACTTCATCGACAACCTACGCGTGTTCATCATCTATCTGGTCATCGCCCTACATACCGCCATGGGCTATATGACGAACGCCCCGGAATGGTGGTATGTAGTCGATGTCCAGCGCAGCCTCGCCTTCAACATCTTCGTGCTGATCGTCGATGTCTTCATCATGCCGGCCATGTTTTTCTTTGCCGGCTACTTTGCCATGCCGTCACTGGTCCGGAGCGGGATCGTCGGCTTTATTGGGGACAAGCTGCGCCGGATCGTGCTGCCCTGGATCATAGGGGCGTTGTTCCTGGCGCCGCCGATCAGCTACATGATCTTATTCAGCCGGAGTCCCCAGGCCCCTGACTACATCGACTTCTGGTTCAATAAGTTCTTCGGCCCCTACTACCAGCAGGCCCACTATTGGTTCTTGGGTGTGCTGGCGCTTTTTTTCTTGCTCCTCACACTGGCGTACCGGTGGAAGCCGGAAGCTTTCGAGCCGGAGATCATGGCGAGAAAACCGGCCATCGGGCTCTTCGCCATCTTCGCCATGGCGACCACGGCGGCCTTTATCCTAGGGAACCTCTTCTATCCGGCCGACGCCTGGGTGAACGCCGGATATATCTTCATGATCCAACCGGTGCGTGTGGTGATGTACGCCCTCTATTTTCTTTTCGGCGTCTACGGCTGGAAGCAGGCTTGGTTCACGGCAGGAGGATATCAGCCAAGTCTCGTCGGTTGGGGCCTCTTCGGCGTCGCTTCCTGCCTCCTCTTCATTATCTACCGGATCAACTTCCTCGCGCCGGCGGACCTGGCTCAGAAGGCAGGTCACGGCGCTGTCCACGCCCTCTTCAGCATGGCGGCGCTCTTCGCCCTGATCGCCTTGTTCCAACGCTTCGTCGACAGCGGCGCCTGGCTCTGGCGCCGTCTTGCCAATCACTCCTACGGCATCTACTATTTGCACCAACTCGTGCTGCTGCCCCTGGCCTACCTGCTGAAGGGCGTTGTTATCTCGCCGTGGCTGAAGTTCAGCATCGTCTCCGTAAGCACGATGACGATCTGCTTTTTCGTTCTTGAAATCGCGAAAAAGGTTGGAGGCCGGAGGAACCGGCGGGGCGCTGTGCAGTGGCGCGAAGAGACGGAACGGGCGTTGATCCGGTAAAATGTTCAGCGTGACGTTCCGGTGATGGGAAGCCCATAGAAGCCACAATAAACCGCACTACCCATAGGCGCTCCTTTCGATGTAAAGCACAAAGTCACAGGAGGTGGTCATCTTATGTTCAACAAGATCGTCCTCGGCGGCCAGGCGATCGTCACCGGCCGGGGCTCCATCGGCTATCTCGGGACCTTGCTGGCGAAGAAGGCCTTCATCGTCACCGGGGGCCGGTCCATGTTTGCCAACGGAACCATCGAGAAGATCGAAACGATGCTCCGTGAAAAAGGATGCGAGACCCTTGTCCACGGCGGCGTCGGCGCGAACCCGGACACGGCGGCGGTGGAAGCGGGGGTGCGGCAGATGCGGGACTTCGGCCCTGACCTGCTCGTCGCGGTCGGCGGCGGCTCTCCCCTCGACGCGGCCAAGGCGATGGCCCTTTTCTACGAATACCCGGAACTCAACTTTGCCAACGTCCTAAGCAGGGAACTGCCGGAGCGGCGGCAGAAGATCACCTTCGTGGCCGCGCCGTCCACGTCGGGGACGGGCAGCGAGGTGACCAAGGCGGCCGTCATCACCTTCCGGGAGCAGAACCTGAAGATCGGCCTCAAGACGACGGCCATGATCCCCGATGTGGCTATCCTCGATGCTGACCTGACGATGACCATGCCGCCGAACATCGTCGCCGAAACAGGCATGGACGCGTTGACCCATGCTGTCGAGTGCTACATCAACCAGCGTATGGACGCCTTCATGGAACCCTTGGCGCGCGGCGCCGTCGAAGGGATTTTCGCCAACCTGCCGGCGTCTTACCTCGAAAGCTCGCCCGAGAGCCGCGAGAAGATGCACATCTACCAGTGCATGGCCGGCCTGGCATTCAGCCATGTGGGGCTCGGCATGGCCCACGGCATCGCCCATGCCGTCGGCGGGCAGTTCGGCCTCGGCCACGGGTTGATCAACGCCATTGTACTTCCCCAGGCGCTCCGCTTCAACCGCCGCGACGGCGAGGTCAACCACCGGTTGCAGCGGCTGGCCCGCAGCATCGGCGAGACGGACTTTGTCGACGCCGTAGAACGGCTGAACCGTTTGCTCCACATCCCTGCCTCTTTTCAGGAAGCCGGGATGGCAGAGAAGGATTTTGAGACGGGATTTGACGAACTTGTCGACAACGCGATGAAAGGATCGACGCGGGTCAACCCTGTGGCGGTCACCAAAGCGGAGATGGCAGCATTGTTGCGCCGACTCTTCGCCGGTAAAGAATAGCAACAGACCGGCACAGCCCATAGAGGAAATCGCTCGAACGAAGACATATAGTAGGGAAAGGGCTGGGACGAACCGCAACAAAGAACCCAACAAGGAACGGCAACAAGGGACGAGCAACGAGGGACGACGGAGCGTAGAGGGGAGTAATCAGCGGATCGCGGAAGGGTGGAGGGCGGGTATGCGAAAGAGGATAGGCGCTGCCGTCGAAAAGATCACGAGCGCGCCGGCATGGGAGTACCTGATGGGCCTGCTGGCCCTGGTCGCGTCAGCCGCCCTCATCCTCCAGCACTCCGAATTGGGGAGGGATCACGCGGCGGCGCTGCAATGGGTGGATGACACCGTCCTTGTCATCTTTACCGTTGACTATTTTTCCCGCTTCTATGTGGCCGAGAACAAGTGGTCTTTTTTCAAGTCGAACATCATCGAATTGATCGCCATCATCCCTTTTTCATCCTTCTTTCAGTCATTGCGGATCCTTCGCTTGGTCCGGCTGTTTGTGCTCTTTCAGTATGTGGCCCGCCGCTTTGATCGGCACCGGGTGGAAAACGGCGTCACCTACGGCCTGCTCATCTTCATCGCGCTGGTCTGCTCCGGCGCCGGCGGCGTGCTGATGTTTGAAAAAGGGCATAACCCCAACATCAACGACTTCGGGGACGCGCTCTGGTGGTCCCTCGTGACGATCACCACGGTGGGATACGGTGACATCTCACCGGTGACGACGGAAGGGCGCATGCTGGCAGGCTTGCTGATGATCACCGGCATCGGCGTCATTGGCACGGTCACGGCGTCATTATCGGCGCTATTCATCCGGCGGCCGAAAGAACGGGAGGAATCCTTCAGCGATGAAACGCTTCAACTGATCAGCGATCAGTTGAAGCAGTTAGAATCGCTCGATGAGCAGGACTTCGAGAACCTGCAATCGATGCTGCGCAGGGCCTGGAGGAAAAAGCGTGACAAGGCGTTGGGCGCTTGCTATCAAGCGGAGGTCGGCGCATCATCAGCCCTTTCGCAGGAACGGGAACGGGTTGACGAAGGGATGAATGATAAGCGGGGCAAGAACCTGGCAGAATAGAGCAAGCGGGCTTTGAGATAACCAGGCCTAAATAGGTCCAAAAAAGGAAACCCCCAAAATGGAGCCCCCCAAAAAAAAACCCTCACGTTAAACCCCGCAAGCAGCGCACCCGCAGCAGGCGTTGGGGAAAACGCTTCAGCGGGTTGGAAGGAAGGTGCTGAACCCATGGATAACGAGAGCCGGAGGCAGAAAGGTGCTGGAAAGCCTGGAGATTGAGGCGGTGGAACGTCAAAATATGCGGGCCGTCAACGAGTTGTTGCAAGTTTTGGAGGATCACTGGAAGGAAAAGCTGCAGCCCTACGGTGAAAAGGGATATAACGACTAACTTGATCAGCAATAGAACAACGAGACCGCCGTCTTTCCAACCCGTTGGGAAGCGGCGGTTTGCTTTTCTGCTCATCGAGCAGCCCATTTTCACAGAAAGGCAATGAAATAATCTTGTGAAAAGTGATATAATTCACGTGTGCAGAATATTCTATACCCTTTTGTGTTCAAACCGGAACGGAAAGGAGCGCGAGCCGATGATCCGATCACCGATGGATCAAGGGGATGACCGATTCCGCGAAAAGATGCGATTATTGGATGAGGTCGTCGACCGGTACAAAGACAGCCCCGGCCAATTGATCCGCCTTTTGCAGCAAGCGCAGGAGATCTTCGGGTACCTTCCGGAAGCGGTGCAGTGTCATGTGGCCGAACGAATGCAGCTGCCTGTCAGCGAAGTGGCTGGCGTTGTCAGCTTTTACAGCCTCTTTAACCGGCAACAGAAAGGAAAGCACACGGTCAGCGTCTGCATGGGCACGGCTTGTTACGTCAAGGGCGCGCCGGAGGTGCTGGCTGCCATCAAAAAAGAACTGGGCATTGACCTGAAACAGACGACGGCAGACGGGATGTTTACCCTGACCGATACGCGCTGTGTCGGCGCCTGCGGCCTGGCGCCGGCCATCGTCATCGACGGTGAGGTCCATGGCCGCATGAAGGCCGCCGATGTGCCGGCCCTCCTCGCCAGCTACCGGAACCGCGGAGACAAGCAAGATATACATAGTACGGTCGATAGGGAAGGGACGGGAAAGGGCTGCCTATGCGGGAATCATGGAACTTCCTCGGAACCGTCTTCAACACCGGCAAAACCTCCCGTCGTCGCTTCCCCCATTCGCTCCATCGACGACCTAACAGCGGCCCGCCGACGCCATGCCGCCCCTTTCCTCCAACGGCTCTCCAAAGAGCAACTTGTCGAGCTCCCCGAATCCGCTTCTACCGCTGCGCCGTCGACTGCCCCATCGACGACCCCATCGCCAACCCGCCAGTTCCTCGTCTGCGCCGGTACGGGCTGCACCTCCTCACGCAGCGCCGAACTCCGCCAGGCCTTAACAAGCGAACTCTCCCGCTGCGGCCTCGATGGGGAGGCCACTGTCGTCCCCACCGGCTGTTTCGGCTTTTGCGAACTCGGTCCCGTCGTCGTCATCCACCCGGAGCGGGTCTTTTACTGCCAGGTGGCCCCTGATGACGCCCGGGAGATCGTTGAGCGCCACATCGCCAAGGGCGAGATCATCGAGCGCCTGCTCTACAAGCACCCGCCGGAAGGCGCCACCCGCAACACCATCGATGAGAACGAGTTTTTCCATCCCCAGCACCGCGTCGCCTTGCGCAACTGCGGCGTCATCAACCCCGAGGATATCGACGACTACCTGGCCAGCGGCGGCTATGCCGGATTGGCCAAGGCCTTGACGGCGATGACGCCGGCCCGGGTCGTCGACGAGGTGACGAAGTCCGGCTTGCGCGGCCGCGGCGGCGCGGGCTTTTTGACGGGCCGCAAATGGGCCTTCACGGCGGCTGCACCGGAGACGCCCAAGTATGTCGTCTGCAACGCCGACGAGGGTGACCCGGGCGCCTTCATGGACCGCTCCATCCTGGAAGGCGATCCCCACGCCGTCCTGGAAGCAATGGCCATCGCCGGTTACGCCATCGGCGCCCGCCAAGGCTATGTCTACGTCCGCGCCGAGTACCCCATCGCCGTTCACCGCCTCGAGGTGGCTATCGAACAGGCCCGGCAGGCGGGGCTGCTCGGCGATGACATCCTGGGCACGGGTTTTTCCTTTGACATCGACCTGCGCCTCGGCGCCGGCGCTTTCGTCTGCGGTGAGGAGACGGCCCTTTTAAACTCGGTCAGCGGCAAACGGGGCGAACCGCGCTCCCGGCCCCCCTACCCAGCCCTGAGCGGCCTCTGGGGCAAGCCGACGTTGCTCAACAACGTGGAGACTTACGCCAACATCCCCCAGATCATTGTCAACGGCGCCGTTTGGTACGCGGCCATGGGCACTGAGCGCAGCAAGGGGACGAAGATCTTCTCCCTGGCCGGCAAGATCAACAACACGGGCCTCATCGAGGTGCCCATGGGCACGACGTTGCGGACGATCATCTATGACATCGGCGGCGGCATC
This sequence comes from Heliomicrobium sulfidophilum, assembly GCF_057715735.1. Lineage (NCBI taxonomy): Bacteria > Bacillati > Bacillota > Clostridia > Eubacteriales > Heliobacteriaceae > Heliomicrobium > Heliomicrobium sulfidophilum. The sequence goes on along the minus strand of NZ_JBVTZZ010000005.1, from coordinate 1,108,636 downwards.
CCCGGCGGCAAGGCCTTCAAGGCCGTCCAGACCGGCGGCCCCTCTGGGGGCTGCCTGCCGGCCCAGTACCTGGACACCCCCATCGACTATGACAGCCTCATCGCTGTCGGCTCCATGATGGGCTCCGGCGGCCTCATCGTCATGGATGAGTCGGACTGCATGGTCGACATCGCCCGTTTTTACCTGGAGTTCACCCAGGACGAGTCCTGCGGCAAGTGCACCCCCTGCCGCATCGGCACGCGCCGCCTCCTGGAGATCATCACCCGCATCACCGAGGGCAAGGGCGAGCCGGAGGACCTGGAGCGGCTCGAAGAACTGGGCCGCGACATCCGCGAGGCATCCCTCTGCGGCCTCGGTCAGACAGCCCCCAATCCCGTCCTCAGCACCCTGCGCTACTTCCGCCACGAATTTGAGGCCCACATCAACGAAAAACGCTGTCACGCCGGCGTCTGCGCCGCTCTGAAGCCCAAGGGCAAGTACCGCGTCGACGGTGAAAAATGCCGCCGCTGCGGCCTCTGTGTCCGCGCCTGTCCTGTCGAGGCGATCACCGGCGAGGTCCGCAAGACGCCCTTTGTGATTGACGCCGAAATCTGCATCGCCTGCGGCGCCTGCGCCCAGAAGTGCCCGGCCAAATGCATCGCGCGGGAGGGAGAATGATGAAACGCCATCTCGAAGAAGCCCTGCTCCCCCACATGCTGGGCTGGGACCCTGCGGAGGAGCACCCGGAGGAGCATACGAAACCGTCAGCCTTTTTCGGCCCCAAAAAGGTTCGCCTGGAGATTGACGGCCAGACCGTCGAGGCCGAGGTGGGCACGACCGTCCTCGACGCCGCCCGCGAGGCCGGTATCCACATCCCCAGCCTCTGCTACCTGCGGGAGATCAACGAGATCGGCGCCTGCCGCGTCTGCCTCGTCGAGGTGGAGGGCCAGCGGGCGCTGCAAGCCTCCTGCGTCTACCCCGTCGCCGAAGGACTGAAGGTGCGCACCCACAGCCCCCGTGTGCGCAAAGCCCGCCGCCGGGTGGTGGAATTGATCCTCTCGGATCACCAGCGCGAGTGCACCACCTGCATCCGCAACTTGAACTGTGAACTGCAGAACATCGCCGAGGATCTGGGTATCCGCCGCATCGAGACCCAAGGGGAAGCCCGCCAGCAGTCAGTGCAGGACAACAACCCCTCCATCCGGCACGATCCGAACAAGTGTGTCCACTGCCGCCGCTGCGAGAGCATCTGCGCCAAGGTGCAGGAGAACCATGTCATCGCCGCCCAGGAGCGTGGCTTTGACACGATCATCGCCCCGGCCTTCAACGCCGATATGGGCGATGTGGCCTGCATCATGTGCGGCCAGTGCGTCCTCTCCTGCCCCGTCGGCGCTTTGACGGAAAAAGAGGCCATCGACGACGTCTGGAAAGCCCTGGCCGACCCGACCGTCCATGTGGTCGTCCAGGCGGCGCCGTCGATCCAGGTCACCCTCGGCGAGGCCTTCGGCCTGCCCGTCGGGACGAAGGTGACGGGCAAGCTGGTGGCCGCCCTGCGCCGCCTCGGCTTCAACCAGGTCCTGGCGACGGACTTCGCCGCCGACTTGACCATCGTCGAGGAGGCCTATGAGTTCCTGGGCCGATACGAAGAAGGGCGGACGCCCTTTTTCACCTCCTGCTGCCCCGCCTGGATCAAGCTTGTCGAACACTACTTCCCCAAGTACATCCCCAACCTCTCCACCTGCAAGTCGCCCATGGCCATGTTCGGCGCGCTGACGCGGGCTCACTACCATAAGGAACGCAACCTGCCGCCGGAAAAGGTCATCTCGGTCGCCGTCATGCCCTGCACGGCCAAGAAGTACGAAGCCGCCCGGCCCGAGCACGGCGACGGCCAGCGGCCTGATGTGGACTACGTGCTGACGACGCGCGAACTGGTGCGCATGATCCGTGAGGCAGGCATCGACTTTACGCGCCTGCCCGACGAGTCCTTCGATTCTGCCTTCGGCGAGGCCACCGGCGCCGGCGCCATCTTCGGCGCCACCGGCGGGGTGATGGAGGCGACCTTGCGGACGACCAGTTGGGTCCTTTCCCGCGCCGCCGACCCGCGCGGCTTCGACGCAGCGCCGCCGCCCGTCGAGTTCCGGGAGATCCGCGGCGAGACGGGATTGAAGCTGCACCAGGTGAAGCTCGGCGACCACGACATCCATGTGGCCGTCGCCCACGGCACCGGCAACGCCCGCCGCGTCATCGAGGCCTTGGAGGCGGGCGAGAAGATCGACTTCATCGAGGTCATGGCCTGCCCCGGCGGTTGTGTCGGCGGCGGCGGCCAGCCGATCTTAGGCGGCCGGGACCACAAAAAGATCTCCCTCGACTACCGCCATGACCGGGCCGACGCCCTCTATGACATCGACAGCCACAAGAGCCTGCGCTACAGCCACGAGAACCCGACGGTGCGCCGCCTCTACCGGGAGATCCTCGGCCAGCCGGGGAGCGAACTGGCGAAGAAGCTCTTGCACACCCACGGGTACCAGGTGCGCAGAAAGTAGGTAATGCAACAGAAATACTAATCGGCTATACTCAACCAAAACTGGTTTTTAAGAAGGTTTACGGCATACACGTATCGAAAAAGTGTATGCCGTTTTTTATTGATTAAATTATCAACCCATACACGGGAGTGTAGAAGTAGATGAGGACTAGTTTTGCACAATCAGCCGGAAGACATTTGGTTGACTCGCGAATCCTATTCCAAGCGCATCGCTGGGACAACGCAGTATACCATGCTGGTTATGTTGCGGAATGTGCCTTGAAGGTTCTTGTGCAATATTATTTCCGAAGCGAAGATGCAGCAAGAAGATATAGTCATCGTCTTTCTGATTTGCAAGCTCTCGGTTTCGAGCAACTACGAATTATGTTTCCTGAAGTTGAGTTGCTGTTGCCGAATTCTCGCACGCAAGGCACAGTGTTGGAACAAAATCATCCCGAACGGCGTTACGCCTGCTCCGAGCTTTGGAATCAGGACGAAGCGAAGGATGCCGTGGAACGTGCCGCTATGATTTATGAAGAGATAGTGCCAGGCTTAATATTGGATGGCAGGATACCGATTGAGGAGTTGTGACAATGAACATTACATTTGGCCAGACTCTTAATTTGGCGAAAAATTGCATTGCTACTCAGCAAACGCTAGTTACGCTGTTAGAATCGGCGACATTAATTCGTGACGTACATGGAAAAATTAGCGTTTTTTTAGAACCTAAAAATAATGGATTTGTAAATCAGGATGAGTATAATCCTCGAAAAGGTCAGATTCCACAGGAGGAAATAGACACCTTAAATAAAGAACTTAAAGCACTAGTAGGTGGTTATTTCTCAGGTAATATTTGGCTGCCGACAGGAAAGGCAGAGGGTCATGCCGCTCTTGTCAAATTGATTCGGAGAGAACGGGTACAGCTTCTATCGACGGAAGAGGTTGAAGCGGATACCGGTAATGATGAAGATTTAACTGGGGCTATTTTAGACACGCAGAGGGGGGAAGCTACTCCTTTCTGGTACTTGCTTGAGCGACATATAGCAAAAAAGATGTGGATGAGCGGGGGAGAAGGCAATCTTCCATGGAATATAGATTACTCTGAAGGAAGTAATTCTAAGCCGCCTGTTATCGCTTTTTATTCCTTTAAAGGTGGTGTAGGTCGGACGACTGCGTTGGCAGCAGTTGCGTTGACGCTTGCTCGTAATGGTCATAAGGTAGCTATGGTGGATATGGACATTGAGGCCCCCGGACTTACTACCCTGTTTTTTCCTGATGAAGCAGGGCGTATGGGCGTACTGGATGATTTAATTGAAAGAGCAATAAGACCTAATTGGAAGATTCGCGAACATATCCTACGAATTAACGACCCCGATCTCCTTGGAGAGAGTGGAGGAAGTTTACAGCTAATTCCTGCTGGAACTGTTGATGAAAACTATTTGGAAAAATTAGCCCGAATTGACTCTCAACATTTGATCGAAACAGAGTTGGATAAACGGATTAATAAAATGCTTGTGGAACTATATGGCGATGCTCGCCCTGACTTTATTCTCCTTGACGCTAGGGCCGGGTTTCATGATATTGGCGGGTTGACTGTAGCTAGTCTGTCGCATGGGGCAGTATTATTTGGAACCCATTCGAGGCAGACTTGGGCTGGGTTGACCCAAGTTATCCGAAGATTAGCAAGACCATTGTTGAAACAGGAGGATGCCCAACTTCCTGTGGTATTGGTTCATGCGATGGCGCCGAAGGGCATAACAGATAAGGAACAAGAAGAAATCCAGGAATTTAGGGAAGTAGCCTACGATGTTTTTACAAAAAATTATTATTCGAGCACACAAACAGTGCCGAATCCATCGCAGAGAGAACCGGATACGGAATTACCCTCTGATCCTGCCAGGATCCCGTGGAACCAAGATTTGCTAGGAGATATAGTCCTTTACCCCAGGAAGGATACGCAGGCTGAGAAGGAACGTATTAAAGTTTTGGTTAAGCTAATGACAGCAGAACCGTATCATGAATTAGCTGAGCGCATATGTCGCCTGTTTGGAAAAAAGCTTAAGCGGGATCGGGGGTGATGGGTTGGAAAGCACTGAAAAAAGGCGCCTATTAGAATCAATGATACAAATAGGTGGTATTGGAGAACTAGAAAACGGCGACGAGGTTCACATGATGAAAGGCTTTTTACCGTTGCCGAATCATCGAAAAGTTTTGGATCCAGACATATTGCTAGTTTTGGGTGGACGGGGGACAGGCAAAACCGAATTGTCTAAAATATTAGCCCTTGAATACGGTCCCGTCGCATTGGCAGAATCAACGGATAGTAGGGTGCTCACGGATATTCGAAATTCGATCTGGGTTACTGGTTTTCGTAGCCCGCAAACAGGAGACAAACAGTCTCCGCTTCCAGACAGTCTTTCAATTAATGCAGAGCCTAGTGATTGGCGTGCCTTTTGGTTGGGGTTGATGCTAAGCGCTATTCTACGCCGCCAGAAAGAACAACCCTCTAGTGCCAAAATGCTCGGTTCATGGGATGATAAAGTTCCGGAGCAGATTAGAGAACTATTAACATATAGAATTTCACGTGTCTCCGTCTGGTTACCGATCGTTAGGGAGGAATTTGAGTTCCTTCATGAGATGTTGGATCAACTAGATGAGTATTTAAACAATGCAGAAAAGTGGTTGTTCATCACCTATGATGAATTAGATCGCATTGCATCAAGTTATGCGGGGCTTGCTGCGCCGATTCGGGTCTTATTGTCCTTTTGGTTGGATCGTTGGCGACGGTGGCTGCGGATTCGTCCTAAAATTTTTTTGCGAACAGATCTATTTCGCGAAGATTTTCTGAACTTTCCTGATGCCTCAAAACTAAAATCTTATCAGACACAGTTAGAGTGGACAACGCTGTCGCTATACCGCCTTTTTGTTAAACGTTTGGTTAACTGGTCGACAGATACTAACCAAGCAAAAATAATATTAAAAAAGTATCTGGAAAACATACCGGAACTGTTTGAAAAGGAGCATGTTCGATACTTCGGAAAGTTTCCTGTAACAGATGAACAACCATACCAAGAACTGATGAAAAAAATGATCGGTGAGTACATGGGCAATGATCCGAGGAGAGGATACACTTTTCGCTGGGTTCCCAATCACTTGCAAGACGCGGACGGACGCATTTCCCCGAGATCTTTTCTAAATCTTTTCTCCTTTGCAGCGGAACGTAGGCATGAAATTTTGGAAAACGCGGACGTTGAATGTCTGCCGGATTCTAGATTGTTGCATCCTTCTGATTTGCAAGGTGCAATCATGAAGGTATCTGAACGACGAATCGATGAGTTGTACGAGGGTTACCCATGGTTGAGCCATTTAAGAAGAAGTTTGAGAGGTTTACGGGTTCCTATTGATAAAGAGGGTTTTATCTCTAGATTAGAAAAAACAAAATGGGGAAATAAGAACATTAAGCCACCGGTAAATGAACCTGAACAAATCTTGGAGTATCTCATGCGGATTGGGATCATAGAAAAACGGACAGACGGAAGAATTAATGTTCCAGAAATATATCTGCATGGCTTTGGTCTCAAGCGTCACGGAGGTATTAAGAGACCAAAATAATATAAGTTACCGAAAAATACTAAAAAGGGATAACCCCAATAGTATTTGAATACGACCCCCAATAGTACCCAGGCTGGGTGCGCCAATACGAAATAAAAAGTGATATGCCTTGGTGGCTTTTTCTGCTATACTAATCTTACCCATTTCGTGACAATGAAGTCCTTTGCGGCTCCTTTCGGGGCCGCGAGGGGCTTTTTTTGTAACGACATCCACCTGACGGCCAACGAGGTCATCGCCGTCCACGTTCAAGAAGATTGAAGAGGGCACAGCTTCTATGCTATCCTCGTGGTAATATGGGCTTGAAAGCGGTGTAATCCGATGGGTGATTCATTCGGCAACAAAAAACGGCTGCGGACGCTGCTCTTTTTCATCGGGCTGGTGCTCCTCACGGTCTATATCGCCGGTTGCAGCGGTCCGGCCGGCCAGCGGGGCGCGGCTGTGAACGGTTCCAACCCAAGCGGCGTCGGCGCTGCGCAAAGCGCGCCAACGGGCGCCACACAGGACGTAGCTTCTAGCGCTGTCCCCGGTTCTTCGACGGGCGCGCCAACGTCGTCAGGCGGGAACCACACTGGCGGCCAAGGGGCTGCGGCGGGAGCGTCAGACCGGCTTCATCAGGCCGGCGAGCCGATCGTCATCCTCATGTATCACCACTTCACCGAACGGGGCCTCTGGCGAAACAATGACGCCGTCGTCTACATCGATGATTTTGAGGCCCAGATGGAGCATCTGCACCGGGAAGGCTACCATGTCGTTCCCTTGCAGCGCATCTGGGATTACATCCAGAAGGGAACGCCGCTGCCCAACCGGCCGGTGGCGATCACCTTTGACGACGGCTATGAATCGAACTACACCCTCGCCTACCCCATCTTGAAAAAATACGGCTACCCCTTCACCCTCTTTCCGGTGGCCGGGTGGCTGCTGGAGGAAAATCCGCCGCACAGTTTTGACCCGGCCAAGGGAGACCTGCTCGACTGGCGCCAGATCGACGAGATGGTCGCCAGCGGGCTCTGTGACGTGCAATCGCACACCTTCGACCTCCATGACAAGGTGGACGGCCGCTCTTTGCTGGTAGCGCCGCGGGTGAAGGCGGATACAGGACAGATGGAGACGCCGGAAGAGACGCGCAACCGCATCAAGGAAGACCTGCAGATGGCCAAGGCGACGATCGAAAACCGCTACGGCCGCCCTGTTTACGCGCTGGCCTACCCCTACGGCGAGTACGATGGACAGGTGATGGAGATCATGGACGAACTGGGCCACGGCTTGGGCCTCTGTATGGGGCGTGCGCAGCACAAGGACAACCTGAAAGCCGTCATCCGCCTGGGCGTCATTCAGCGAGACGGTTTGGAAGGCTTTGCTCGGAACCTGAACCGGTGGTCCTGGACGCCGCCGAAGGGGAACCGATAGTAGCAGATTGAATAGAAGCAGATTGTTGAATAGCGGCGATAAGGAGGGTGAGAAAAGTCGCCTGCCGGGCAATCGCCTCTGCCGCGCGAAAGAAAGAAAATGGGGCTAACCGCAGCAGCGGTCAGCCCCATTGGCTATAGTCGAGGGTGTCCTTTTGGAACCAGGCGACAGACAGGCTCGGCCGTCCCGTGTGGTCGGCCGGGTTTCGGGTGAGCAGGTGATCGGGAAATGGCCGTTCGCCGAGGAAGAGCTTCGTCTTGAGCGGGTCGGCGCAGTAGAAGGTGATGCCCCGCAGATCGTCGAGAACCGGCTTGAAGACGCCGAGATGGGGGTCTTCGACGCCATCGATCACGATCGAGGCGCCTTCACTGTCTTTGTGGACGCTGAAGCGGAGGAAGTTGTTGACCTGGTTGTAGCGCAGCAGCCGGGACGTGCGCGCCACCAGGACGACACCGTCGTGGTGAAGCTGGGCGATGCGGCGGAGCGGCGCCAGCGATTCATCGGGGAAGGCGTTGTAGAGGTCGGCAGGGCCGCCTAGGTGTTGGGCGACGGAACAGAAGCCCCCTTCGTCGACAAGGGCGCGCAGATGCTCTTCCGTCAACTGCCGATTTAGATTGTAGGGACTCCAAAGATACTCCGGGGTGGCCCGGAAGAGGCGGCGAGCACAGGAAAAGCGGTGAAAACCCCAGACGCGCTGCCCGTCACCCAGGGTGATCGGGTAGAGCAGGTCAGGGCGGCTGAAGACATATTCCCGGGACGACGAGGCGGAATGCCAGACAAAGCGGATCCCATAGGGGATCAGTACGTCCGTATGGTAATAGGGGGATGCAGGGTCGTCGCCCCCCTCATAGGTTCGCTTGATGCCATCAGACAGGTTTTGCACGTTGGCGCTGTTGCCGTGGTTGATCCAGACGGTAAACTTGAAGCCTTGATCATTCCATTTGCGGACGCTGGCTAAGGCGACCTGGCGCGTAAAAGTGGTCACGTTCGTGTTCTGACGGTTAAAATCACCGTAGGTGTGCACACTGTCGATCCAACCGCAGCGAACATACTTGGCGATCCAATCGGCAGCGTATTCCTGCTGCACGTTCATCTGGCGCCAATAACTCATCTGATCAGGGATCTTGTTGCCGAAGCGGTCGATAACGCCCTCCCAGTCAGAGTCGACAACCATCCAGCAGGAGTCGGCAATATCGAGGGCGAGGGCTTGTCCCGTCTCCGTCTCCAGATCCGAGTTCAGAAACTGGTGGATCCGGTTGAATTCCTTCGGCGACGTGCCGTCAATGTCCGAGGTGATGGAGAGGCTGGCCCGGTAGGGATAGGGATGGCGGCGGAGGATGATATCGGTCGCGACTTCGACGGAACGCGGCGTCCAGGGCAAAGCAGGCCGCTGGGAGGAAAAGAGGCCCTCATCTCCCCGGCTTTTCCAGAGGGCCAGGCCGGCCAATCCCGCCGCCCCGGCGGCGCCAGCGGCCAGGAAGGCCCGTCGATTCATGTTTTTGTGCCAATTCAACATCCTTGTCCCCTTGATGAAGTCGTCCGATCCGTTTCATACTGTACCGGGATCCCGCACTAAAGCACGCGAAATCCGTCTTTCTTATGTAAGGGTAACGAAGGACGAACCGACTGTCAAGGGATGGAGATGCCGGCCGGAAACGATGGCGGGAACGATACCGAAAACGAAGCCAGAACGAGCCAGGAACAAAGTCCAATCATGAAGGCAGAGGACCCAGTGAAGGTCAATAACGAAGTCCAGGGTTTTTTCAGGAGGAGGAAAATCAGTGCTTCCGTTACCCCCACCTTTTATTAACCGCATGACAGATCTTCTCCCGGCGTCGGAAGGGAACGCCTTTTTTGAAAGCTATGAGCGTGGACCGGCCCAGGGCCTTCGACTCAATCCGCTCAAGCTCAGCCGGGAGGAATTTTTGGCGATCATGCCTTTTCGTCTCGACCCTGTCGCCTGGTGTCCCACCGGGTTTTATGTGGACGGGGAAGAGCGGCCCGGCAAACATCCCTTTCACGCCGCCGGGCTTTACTACATCCAGGAGCCGAGCGCCATGGCGGTCGTCGAAGCCCTCGACCCGCAGCCGGGAGAGCGGGTGCTTGATCTCTGCGCCGCGCCGGGCGGCAAGGCGACCCAGATCGCCGGGCGCCTGGCCGGGCGTGGGCTGCTCGTGGCCAACGAGATCCATCCCAAGCGGGTGAAAGCGCTGTCCGAGAACCTGGAACGCTGGGGCGCCCGCAACATCCTCGTCACCCAGGAGAGCCCCGAAGGGCTGGCAGGGCGGTTCATCGCCGATTTTGACCGGATCGTCGTGGACGCCCCCTGCTCCGGCGAGGGGATGTTTCGCAAGCTGCCCGAGGCGATGGACGACTGGTCCGAGGATAAGGTGCTCCGGTGCGCTGCCATGCAACGGGAGATCCTCCCGCTGGCCGCCCGGATGCTCCGGCCGGGCGGGGTACTCGTCTATTCCACCTGCACCTTTGCGCCAGAGGAGAATGAGCGGCAGATCGAGGCTTTTTTGCGCGACCACCGGGATTTCGAACGGGAGTCGTTCCCGGCGATGGAGCATTTTACGACAGGGTATCTGGAAAAAACGGCTCGCCTCTGGCCCCACCGCTTGCGCGGCGAGGGTCATTTCATCGCCCGCTTGCGCAAAAGGGGCGGAAGCGTCGGCGAGAGGGTGAAGGTCGGAGCGGAGGTTAGCACGGATGAAAGGGCTGTCGAGGGGGTTACGGAATATCGACGACAACATGCGGCATCAAGGACGCAAGGAAACCGCAATGAAGGGCGCCACAGTGAAGGATACCGCAAAGAAGCTCGCCGGGGCGAAAGGCAGCGCGGCAGGGGAACGCACATCGACAAGACGGCCGTTCCCGATGCGGCCCGCGCTCTCTTTGAACGTTTTTGCGCCGAGTCGCTTCGATTCGTCCCCGAGGGGCGTCTGGCCCTTTTCGGCGACGCCTTATACGTCCAGGCGGAGGGCCTTCCTTCGCTCGACGGCATCAAAGTAGCCCGGGCGGGCTGGCATTTGGGCACGGTCAAAGCGGGGCGCTTCGAGCCGTCCCATGCCCTCGCGCTGGCCCTTCGCCAAGACGAGTGGCGCCGCAGCATCGAACTCGATCCCGATGGCGGCGATGTCCTCCGCTACCTGCGCGGTGAAAGCCTGAGCGCCGGCGGCGGCGAGGCAGGCTGGACTGTGGTGACTGCCGGCGGTTTTCCCCTTGGCTGGGCAAAGACCTCCGGCGGCCAGTGCAAAAACCACTACCCGAAAGGGTTGCGCTGGCTCGGCTGACGAAGATCATATTCACAAGAAAAAAATATCACTTATCACTGCGCCGGAGGTACAATAAGGGGAGAAACAGCCAGGGAAACGACGCATCAGACACTGGAGGTAGCTATGATTTTTGACACCCACGTGCACACCCGGTTTTCAACAGACTCGCTCATGGACCTTGACCAAGCGATAGAGCAGGCGCGCCAGATGGATATCGGCCTGATCATCACCGATCATATGGATCTGGAATACCCGAAGCCGGACAGCTTCACCTTCGATGTGGACGCCTTTTTCCGCGCCTACGAACCGCGCCGGAGCGAGCGGTTGCGGCTGGGGGTGGAGATGGGCATGCGCAGCGAACTGGTGGAACACAACCGGACGCTGGCCTCGGCCTACCCCTTCGATTACATCATCGGCTCGGTCCATGTGGTCGACGGCGTGGAGGTCGTCGGGGAGCGCTTTTTCGGCGGCCGCTCCAAACAGGCGGCCTATGACCGCTACTTTGACACGATGCTGGCCTGCGTAAAGGCCTATGACTTCATCGACAGCCTGGGGCATATCGACTATATCGCCCGTTACGCCCTGGTGGAGGATCCCGAGATCCACTACAGCGAATTCCGGGAGCGGATCGACCCGGTTCTGGCTGTGCTGGCGGAGCGTCAGCAGGCCATCGAGATCAACGCCCGGCGGCTCGACAGCCCGGCTGTGGTGGAGGCGCTGCTCCCCATTTACCGGCGCTTCGCCGAACTGGGCGGGCGGCAGATCACCGTCGGCTCTGACGCCCATACCCCCCGTGACATTGGGCGGAACCTGAAGGGGGCCTTGGAACTGGCAGAACGTTGCCGGTTGCAGCCGGTCTGGCACAAACAGCGGATGGCCCAGCCAGTCACATCATGAGGAGGAGCCCAGGATGGCGGACATGGTTCATGCCTATTACCCGTCGGCGCTCGGCCTGATCGAAATTCAAGGGACCGACGAGGGAATTGCGGCCGTTTCCTTCGTCGAGGAAGCGCAGAACGGCCCCAACGGCGGCGAAACCACTCCCTTGCCGACTTGCCTGCAAGACTGCGTCCGGCAGTTGGACGAGTACTTTCAAGGCGCCCGCCAGACCTTTTCCCTGACACTGGTGCCCCGGGGAACCGATTTTCAGCGGCGCGTCTGGGAGGCCCTGGCCGCCATCCCTTATGGGCAGACCTGTTCCTACCGGGAGATCGCCGAAGCCGTCGGCAACCCGAAGGCTGTCCGGGCTGTCGGCGGCGCCAACCACAACAACCCCATCGGCATCATCATCCCCTGCCACCGCGTCATCGGCAGCAACGGGAGCCTGACCGGCTATGGCGGCGGCCTGTGGCGAAAAGAGTGGCTGCTCAACCACGAGAAGAGGTTGGACAAAGAAGCATTGCTGATTCCATAAACGGCGTAAGGAACTCCTGGCGCGAGGTCCCGAGTGATTCGATGGGTAAGGCGGAGTCCCGCCCCTTGACGGCTGACGTCTCGCCACTTAGCCCCCAGTTGACGGCTTTGTCACCCATTCCATTCCCGCAGCAATGTTTCCAGCGCCCCTGCGAACCGCCGATCCTCCTCGGCGGTTCTTTTTTTCGGCCCCTTCGTCCGGCCGCCGCCGCGGCGGAAGCGGGCCTTCAACTCCCGCTCCTCCAGCAGCAGGTCGATCCGTTCCGGGTCGTAGAGGCGGCCCGAGGGGCCGAGACAGCGGACCCCCTTGCCGATCAGCATGGCTGCCAGGCCGAAGTCCTGGGTGACGGCCACATCGCCCGGCTCGGCGAGGTTCATCACCTTGATGTCCGTCTCCTGAGCGGCGCCGCCGACGACGACATGGTGATCCGACTCAATCACATGGTTGAAGCTGGCCACCGTCCAGACGGGAACCTGGAAGCGGCGCCCTAGTTCGAGGCTGGTCCGGAGGACCTCGCGGGGACAGGCGTCAGCGTCGATGAGCAGTTTCATGAGAAAACCCCATTCCTTTTTTACATTTTTCTAGCATTAGACCTAGACAAGACGACAGCGATCATGGCGCCGGAGACCCAGGCCGAAGAATAAACAAATTTTTAAAATAAACCCAGCACCCTGTCCGGTTTCCTGATGCTGCATCAAAAACGAGGAAAAGCTTGCTTTTTACCGAAAAGTATACAATATTCTTTTAGGGTTTTCGCCGAATATGGGGCTAATTTACAGCATCGGATCTCCAAAAGCGCGACATTTGTTGCTATAATATTATGACAGAAAAATACCGCCCTCTGGCGGACAAACAGGCAGTAGGCAAGCCTTTCCGGTATCGTGAAGCGTGTCCTGCTGGGAGTCCCGGTTTCAGAGGGGCCTTTTTATGCCCCTTCGCCGGGTGAATTTGTTGTCAGCAATCGAGTGAGTGCAAAAGGAGAGAAAGAGATTGCAAGAAAAGAAATGGATCGGCTTGCCTCCCAAGCAGGGTCTCTATGACCCGCAGTTTGAGCATGATGCCTGTGGCATCGGATTCATCGCCAACATCAAAGGGAACAAATCCAATGCGATGGTCCGCCAGGCCCTGTCCATCCTGATCAACCTCGATCACCGGGGCGCCAAGGGCGCAGAAGTGAACAGCGGCGACGGCGCCGGCATCCTCATGCAAATCCCCCACACCTTCTTGACCAAAGAATGCGCCGCCCTCAACATCGCCCTACCGCCCTCCGGCGAGTACGGCGTGGGCATGCTGTTCCTCTGCCCGGACGCCGATCAGCGCGCCGCCTGCGAGGCTGACTTCGAGCGCATCGTCAAGGAAGAAGGCCAAGCCCTCATCGGCTGGCGCACCGTTCCCACCGACAACAGCAGCCTGGGTGACGAAGCCAAGTCCACGGAACCCTTCGTGCGGCAGGTCTTCATCGGCGCCTCTGACGCCGTCAAGGCCCAACTGGCCGGCGATCCCCAGGCCTTTGAGCGCAAGCTCTATATCATCCGCAAACGGGCGGAAAAAGAGATCCGCCACGGCGGCAAACCCGGCTGCCAGTACTTCTACTTCGCCAGCCTGTCGTCGCGCACCATCGTCTACAAAGGCATGCTGACGCCCGACCAGGTGGACAAGTACTACGTCGAACTGAAAGACCCCGCCCTGGACACCGCCCTGGCGCTGGTCCACTCCCGCTTCAGCACGAACACCTTCCCGAGCTGGGAGCGGGCCCACCCGAACCGCTACCTGATCCACAACGGCGAGATCAACACGGTCCGCGGCAACGTCAACTGGATGCACGCCCGCCAGGCCATGTGCCAGTCCGACCTCTTCGGCGACGACCTCGCCAAGGTGATGCCCGTCATCGACACCAATGGCAGCGACTCGGCCATGTTTGACAACTGCCTCGAATTCCTGCACATGAGCGGCCGCTCCCTGCCCCACGCCGCCATGATGATGATTCCCGAACCCTGGGCCAACCATGAGTCCATGAGCGACGCCAAAAAGGCCTTCTATGAGTACCATAGCTGCATGATGGAGCCCTGGGACGGCCCGGCCGCCATCGTCTTCTCCGACGGCCGCATGATCGGCGCCGTCCTCGACCGCAACGGCCTGCGCCCGGCCCGCTACTACGTCACCAAGGACGACATGATCATCATGGCCTCCGAAGTGGGCGTCCTGGAAGTGGCCCCCGAAAACGTCCTCGTCAAGGAGCGCCTGCACCCGGGCCGCATGCTCCTCGTCGATACGGAGCAGGGCCGCATCATCACCGACGAAGAACTGAAAGAGGGCATGGCCGCCGCCCAACCCTACCGCCAGTGGCTTGACGAGCACCTGACCAATTTAGAAGATCTCCCCGAAGCCCCCGAAACGCCGGAAGCCGACCATGAGACAGTCGTCCAGCGCCAGCAGGCCTTCGGCTACACTTATGAAGACCTCACCAAGACCCTTGAACCGATGGGCAAAAACGGCGTCGATCCTGTTGGCGCCATGGGCCATGACATGCCCCTGGCCGTCCTCTCGGAAAAGCCGCAGCTCCTCTATCACTACTTCAAGCAGCTCTTCGCCCAGGTCACCAACCCGCCTATCGACGCCATCCGGGAAGAACTGATCACCGGCACCGGCACCACCTTGGGACCGGAGAAGAACCTCCTACAGCCCGAGCCCGATTCCTGCCGCCAGATCCGCCTGAAGGCGCCCGTCCTCAGCAACGAGGAATTGGCCAAGCTGCGCTGCATCGACCGGGAAGGCTTCAAGACGATCACCCTGCCCATCCTCTTCAACGTCAAAGAAAACGGCGCCGGCCTCGAAAAGGCCCTGGTCGAACTCTGCCAAGCGGCCGATAAGGCCATCGCCGACGGCTATACACTGCTCATCCTCTCCGACCGCGGCGTCGACGCCGAGAAGGCCCCCATCCCGGCCCTGCTCGCCGTCGCCTGCCTGCACCACCACCTGATCCGTGAAGGCACCCGCCTCAAAGTCGGCATGCTCCTCGAATCGGGCGAGCCCCGGGAAGTCCATCACTTCGCCTTGCTCCTCGGCTACGGCGTCGGGGCCATCAACCCCTACATGGCCTTTGAAAGCCTCGACGATATGATCCGCCAGGGCATGCTGCCTGGCCTGACCCATAAAGACGCCGTCAAAAACTACATCAAGAGCGCCACGAAAGGCGTCGTCAAGGTCCTCTCCAAGATGGGCATCTCGACAATCCAGAGCTATCGCGGCGCCCAGATCTTCGAGTGCGTCGGCATCGCCACCGACGTGATCGACAAGTACTTCACCGGCACGCCCTCCCGCATCGGCGGCATCGGCCTCGCCGAGATCGCCAAGGAAGCCGAGATGCGCCACTGGCGGGCCTTCAACGACCAGCCCGGCCGCGACACCACCCTGGACACGGGCTCCTCTCACCAGTGGCGCACCGACGGGGAAGAGCATATGTTCAACCCCGAGACGATCACCACCCTCCAGGAAGCCTGCCGCAAGGGCGACTACCAGCTCTTCAAGCGCTACTCGGCTGCCCTCAACGTAGAGACCCAGAAGGCGCGCACCCTGCGGGGCCTGCTCAAGTTCAAGAAGAAAAACCCCATTCCCCTCGATGAGGTGGAATCGGTCGACTCCATCTGCCGCCGCTTCAAGACGGGCGCCATGTCCTTCGGCTCCATCAGCCAGGAGGCCCATGAAGCGATGGCCATCGCCATGAACCGCATCGGCGGCAAGAGCAACACCGGCGAAGGCGGCGAAGATCCAGCCCGCTTCGTCAAGATGCCCAACGGCGACTCCAAGCGCAGCGCCATCAAGCAGGTCGCTTCCGGACGCTTCGGCGTCTCCAGCCACTACCTGGTCAACGCCGACGAGATCCAGATCAAGATGGCCCAAGGCGCCAAGCCGGGCGAAGGCGGCCAGCTCCCCGGCGGCAAGGTCTATCCCTGGGTCGCCAAGTGCCGCGGCACCACCGCCGGCGTCGGCCTCATCTCGCCGCCGCCCCACCATGACATCTACTCCATCGAAGACCTGGCCGAACTGATCCATGACCTGAAAAACGCCAACCCCCGGGCGCGCATCAACGTCAAGCTCGTCTCCGAAGTGGGCGTCGGCACCATCGCCGCCGGCGTCGCCAAGGGCCGCGCCGACGTGGTGCTCATCTCCGGCTATGACGGCGGCACCGGTGCTTCGCCTCGGACCTCCATCCGTCACGCCGGCCTGCCCTGGGAGCTGGGCCTTGCCGAAACCCACCAGACGCTGGTCTTGAATAAGCTGCGTGACCGCATCGTCGTCGAGACGGACGGCAAGCTGATGACCGGCCGCGACGTGGTTATGGCCGCCCTGCTCGGCGCCGAAGAATACGGCTTCGCCACAGCCCCCCTCGTCGTCCTCGGCTGCGTCATGATGCGCGTCTGCAACCTGGACACCTGCCCCGTCGGCGTCGCCACCCAGAACCCCGAACTGCGGAAAAAGTTTACCGGCGACCCGGCCCATCTGGTCAACTTCATGCGCTTCATCGCCGAGGAAATGCGCGAAGTCATGGCCGAACTCGGCTTCCGCACCATCGACGAGATGGTCGGACGCACTGATGTCCTCGAAGCGGGCGACGCCGTCGACCACTGGAAAGCCAGCGGCCTCGACCTCTCCGCCCTGCTCTACCAGCCTGACATGCCCGAAGAAGTGGGCCGCTACTGCCGCATGGCCCAGGATCACGGCCTGGACCGCTCCCTCGACATGCGCGAACTCGTTCCCCTGTGCCGCCGCGCCGTCGAACGGGCGGAAGCCGTGGAGGCCTCCTTCAAGATCCAGAACACGGACCGTGTCGTCGGCACCATCCTTGGCAGCGAGGTCACCCGCCGCTACGGCGCCGAAGGGCTGCCGGAAGACACGATCACCTTGCGCTTCACCGGCTCCGCCGGCCAGAGCTTCGGCGCCTTTGTGCCGAAGGGCATGACGATGATCCTCGAAGGCGACGCCAACGACTACTTCGGCAAAGGCCTCTCGGGCGGCAAACTCGTCGTCTTCCCGCCGGCCGTCTCCTCCTTCGTCCCCGAAGAAAACATCATCACCGGCAACGTCAACCTCTACGGCGCCACCGGCGGTGAGGCCTACATCCGCGGCGTCGCCGGCGAACGCTTCTGTGTCCGTAACTCCGGCGCCACCGCCGTTGTGGAAGGCGTGGGCGATCATGGCTGCGAATACATGACCGGCGGGCGCGTCGTCGTCCTCGGCAAGACGGGCCGCAACTTCGGCGCCGGCATGTCGGGCGGCATCGCCTACATCCTCGACGAAGAGGGGATCTTCCCGGCCCAGTGCAACATGGAAATGGTGCTGCTGGAAAAACTGGAGAACCCCGCCGAGATCGAAGAGGTCAAGGGCATGATCGAGCGTCACGTCCAGTACACGAACAGCGCCCTCGGCCAAAAGGTCCTCGCCAACTGGGAAGCCACCCTGCCCAAGTTCGTCCGGGTCATCCCGAAAGACTACAAGCGGATGCTGGCCGCCATCGAGCGGGCCTCCCAGGCGGGACTCAGCGGGGAAGAAGCCATCATGGCCGCCTTTGAAGAGAACAAGCAAGACAAGTCTCGCGTCGGCGGGAACTAAGGGAGTCGCGGCGTAAGCGTCGGGGGCATGGGTTGGTTTTCGTTTCGGATTAACATCCGAAGTGATATCCGGTATACGACAACCGGTGCGACATCCGGTATGACATCCGGATTCAACTCGGTCCGGAGCAACAACCGTACCAACCTCCGCCCGACGCTGAGCCGGCGTCGACAACGAGAACAGGACAAAGAAAGAGAAGTAGGAGGAAAGGCCATGGGCAAACCGACAGGCTTTTTAGAATATCAGCGCCAGCTTCCCGCCGACCGGGAACCCCTCGAGCGCGTCAAAGACTGGGGCGAGTTCCACTATCACATGAGCGAGGAGGACCTGCGCACCCAGGCCGCCCGCTGCATGGACTGCGGCGTCCCCTTCTGCCACACCGGCATGATGATCGCCGGCATGGTGTCCGGATGTCCCCTGCACAACCTGACCCCTGAATGGAACGACCTTGTCTACCGGGGCCTCTGGAAGGAAGCCTGGCTGCGCCTGAAAAAGACGAGCAACTTCCCCGAGTTCACCGGCCGCGTCTGCCCCTCCCCTTGTGAGGGCGCCTGCACCGCCGGCCTCGCCACATCCCCGGTGACGATCAAAAACATCGAGTGCCACATCATCGACAAGGCCTTCGAAGAAGGCTGGGAAGTTCCGACGGAACCGGCCAAGCGGACCGGCAAAAAAGTGGCCGTCATCGGCGGCGGCCCATCGGGCCTCGCCGCTGCCGACCAACTGAACAAAGCCGGCCACAGCGTCACCGTCTTCGAACGGGCGGACCGCATCGGCGGCTTGCTCATGTACGGCATCCCCAACATGAAGCTCGACAAGTCCGTCGTCCAGCGCCGCGTCGACCTGATGGCCGCTTCGGGCATCACCTTCGTCACCAACTGCGAAGTCGGCAAGGACTACCCCGCCGACAAGCTGAAAGAAGAGTTTGACGCCGTCGTCCTCTGCGGCGGTTCCACCAAGCCCCGCGACCTGCCCGTCGAAGGCCGCAACTTAAAGGGCGTCCACTTCGCCATGGAGTTCCTGGCGGCCAACACGAAGAGCCTCCTCGACTCCAACCTGACCGACGGCAACTTCATCTCCGCCGAAGGCAAGGACGTCATTGTCATCGGCGGCGGCGACACCGGCACCGACTGCGTCGGAACCTCCCTCCGCCACAAGTGCAACTCCGTCTACCAGATGGAGATCATGCCTCAGCCCCCCGTCGAGCGGGCCGCCAACAACCCCTGGCCCCAGTTCCCCCGGGTGCTGAAGATCGACTACGGCCAGGAAGAGGCCGCCGCCATCGCCGGCGCCGATCCCCGCCACTACCTCATCTCGACGAAGAAAATCGTCGGCGATGAAAACGGCCACGTCAAAGAAGTCCACACCGTCCAGATCGAATGGGTCAAAGACGAACAGGGCCGCATGATCCCGAAAGAGATCGCCGGCACCGAAAAAGTATGGCCGGCCCAACTGGTCCTGCTGGCCATGGGCTTCCTCGGTCCCGAGGATCAACTGCTCACCCAACTGGGCGTCGAGCGCGACCCCCGCTCCAACGTCAAAGCCGACTACGGCAAGTTCGCCACCAACGTTCCCGGCATCTTCTCCGCTGGCGACATGCGCCGCGGCCAGTCCCTCGTCGTCTGGGCCATCAGCGAAGGCCGCCAAGCAGCGCGGGAAGTGGATAAGTACCTGATGGGGACGACGAATTTGCCGTAACAATTGGGCCATGATATGGGCGTGAAGACCGAAGATGTGAAAAAGCGCATCTTCGGTTTTTCTATGGCAAATATTTAGTTGGTATGAAAAATGAGGAATGCACATAGCAGCCTTTTGTTATGCTTGAGACATAGGCATGCGTCACTTGGTAAAAGCACAGGCCAGATCTGTTGGCAGTCGCCAAGCGGAGGAATGCAATAATTCTACAGTATGCGAAAAGAGGCAGGGGTAGATGATGGGGATGAACCGGAGACAATTCCTCACTATCGCTGGCGTTGCGCTGACCAGCGGGATGGTCAGCGGCTGTACATCCCAGGCACTGCGCCCGGAAGTTGCGCCGAGAGAGGCGTTAGGCGAGGGCAACAATGGCGCAGTTGCTCATGGGAGCGACAAAGACGCTGTGGCGAAGGGGCAGCCGGTGGCCTGGGAAACACTGATCTTCAACGGGATAGTCGTAGACGGGACCGGGGCCGCCGCTTATACCGGCGCGGTGGCTTTGCAGAAAGACCGGATCGCGGCGGTGTTGCCGGCCGGCAGCGGGCAGCACTGGGAACAGGGCCGTTTTTTCTGCGCCGGGAAAAGCTACCTGCCTCCGGCCAACTGCCAGATCATCGACGCCCAGGGCGCTTGCGTCACCCCTGGCTTTGTCGACGTCCACACCCATAACGAGGTCTACCTGGGCACCAATCCCCAGGCGGAGGTGCGCCTCTTGCAGGGTGTCACCTCCCAGGTGGGCGGCAACTGCGGCGATTCCGTCAACGGCATCGGCGAGTTCCGCCGTCGCCTCGGTTCCCTGGGCGTCAACTACGCCCAACTGGTCGGCTACCGGAATCTCCGCCGCCAGGCTTTGGGCGGCGACGCCACCCGGCGGGCGACAGCGGCTGAAATCGAACGGATGATCGCGCTGCTGGAAAAGGGCCTCGACGAGGGGGCGCCGGGCTTGTCCATTGCCTTGGAGTATGAGCCCCAGTCGGCGGTCACCCCCGACGAACTGGACCAGTACGCGCAGGTTTTGGCCCGGCACGGCAAGCTGCTGACGGTCCACCTGCGCAGCGAAGGGGACCGGGTGTTGGAAGCGCTCGATGAGGTGCTGGGTGTCGCCCGCCGCACGGGGGTCGCTCTCCAGTACGGCCATGTGAAAGCCCTTTTCCAGCCCAACTGGTCCAAGTACCCCCGCATTCTGGCCGCTCTGGACGCCGCTGTCGCCGAGGGGATCGATATCTGGGGCGACATGTATGTCTATGACTTTTCCTCCTGGGACTTCGGCACCAACCGGGTGTCCATCTCTGAGGAGAACATCATCCGGGGACTTGCCCACCCACGGCTGTTCATCACCAGCGACAGCGGCCTCTACGAAAACGGACGCGCCAACCACCCCCGTGCCTATGGCAACGCTTCGCGGGTGCTGGCGCGCTATGTGCGGGAGAAGCAGTCGCTCTCCTTAGAGACGGCGGTGGCCAAGATGAGCGACCTGCCGGCGCGGCGCTTTGGTTATACGGACCGGGGACGTTTGGCCGCCGGGAAGAAGGCCGACCTGCTCGTCTTTTCCCTGGAAAAGGTGCAAGACCGCGCCACACGCCAGCAACCGGCGATCAAGGCCGAGGGGATGCGCTACGTCTTTGTCAACGGCGTCAAGGCCGTCGATGAGGGAACGCCGACGGGCGCCAGGGCGGGGGAGTGGCTCTGAAGGAAAAGGTGCTCCTCCACCATGGCCGCCAGGTTGTGGAGCGATCGGATCTGCACCTCCGGCGAGTAGCGCGGCTGTTCATCCATACAGGCTTCGGTGGTGATGGAGGAAGGCCGTTGCGCCAGAATGTGCCGGAGGATCGTCCGGGCGTAGCGGTTGCGCTCGATCTCCCGGTGGGCGGCATTGCGGCCGTTGACAAGGGTGCGGTAGCTGCCGGTGAAATGGTAGCGGTCGGTCGCCAGCAGGGCCAGTTGCCGGCGGAAGCGGTGATCGGCGGAAGGCGCGAAGACCAGGCGTCCATCGCGAATGAAAGCGCCGTAGCGTTCCAGGCAGGTTTTTTCGGCGGCATCAGCCGGGGTCAGACAAGCGGTCGTCTGAGCGGGACACTGCCGGAGCCCCCACAGGGACTGGTAGAGGTGCTCCACGTCGATGAGCACACGGCAACCAAAGGCATCGGCCAGGGCGGAAAGATCCCGGTGAAAGACGCCGACACAGGTGATCGGGAAAATCCGGCCCGTGGGGATGCCTTTTTTCTTTTCGAGGCGCACCCAGGGCAGGGTCTCCAGGTAGAGGTTGCAGGCCCCTTTATGACTGCCGTTATCGCTGGTGTTATGGTCGTGGGCAGGGGAGAGGAGCGTAAGTTTCCGCTGGCAGTCATCAATGATGCGAAGGTAATCGCTGGCGCCGAGGGACGGGTTGCCGTCAAAGGCGTAATCACCGGCGTGGAGGACGCAGTAGAGCGGGCTTTTTCCAGCCAGCCAGTCGTTCAACAGGACCACCTGCTCATCGTTCAGGTTATGCAAACTGGGCAGGTGTAAGGAAAAGGGAAGGCCCATCTCCGCAGTGATGGCAATCAGACGGTCGGCGCCAGCCAATACCCCTTCTACGTCGGAGAGCGGGTTGTAGTTGATGTTGATTTCGATGCCAAAGGGAAGACGAGGAAAGGTGTCACGAACTGTCTGGAAGGAAGCAAGGAGGCGGTCTACCTCTTCGGCGAAAGAGTACCGCATCGACAGCAGCAAGTGGGGTCGTTCCGGCCTCTGGTTATTGGTCATGGGCAAACCTCGTTTCTGTAGCGGAATTATCTCTGTGTATGTTATGGAATTTCCTGTGCAAATTCGATGATGAAGGCTTTCTCAATAAAGGGGTAGAAGGTGTAGAGCCCTCCTATAGGTTGGAGCGACGTTTACTCCGCATTTTTATTATAGCAATATAAGATAGTAAGGCAGTGAGACGGATGACTATATTTTGCCATAACAGGCTAAAATATTAGCCAGGAGGTAAAATATATGTCTTCAGAAACGAAAAAGCGAATCGAAGTAGCTCTTGCTGAGATGGGCAAGTCGAAAGGTTGGTTGGCTGAACAGGCAGGAATAAGACAGGGGAGTTTGTCAAAAATTCTTGCCGGAAGAGTAAAGCCTAAGTTGGAGACTGCAAAGCGAATTGCCAAGGCGTTAAATAAAAGAGTAGAAGATTTATTTCCGGACAGCTAAAGAAGCTGTCTGTTTTTCCATGAATTAGAATTTACCCTATGGGAAATATTTTTATCCTACAGGAATAAACAATAACAAAGGCTCCAAGGTTGCCGTCACTCAGGAAGGAGGTTAACGCTCGATTGTGAAAATTGCGGTTCACATCTGTACACTCATCTTAATCGAAATTTTGTTCCATTAACATCACCCATATAATATCGGGAAAACCCTTATTGCGCGCTGGGACTGGAAATCTCAGTGCGCATTTTCACATGTAGTTTCCAGTTGGTCCGATGAGCTTGAAATCAAGAGAAATCATTTAATCCACCGTACAGGGGATGATTCTGGAGCGGATTTCCAAGCGTTTGGTTACTGGAAATGCAGGAATTCCGGAAGAGGGCGTCGAAATGTGGTGGGCACTGCATTTGTGATTGTAATAACTAACGATATGATCTGTAATGACTGAATTTTTTATCTACGAAGGGGTGGAACTGGATGTGTCGGTGTCAGCATATTCATCCGGCACAGCCGTTCCAGCGGGGGCCGCGTGTAACCCGCATTGGGACGGTTACCCTGCTCACCCTTTTCCTTATGGCAGCGCAGTTGTTTGCGGCCCTGATCCAGCCGGCTCAAGCCAATCATACCGTATCATCGCCCCGCAAGCACGTCTTGATCCTCAATTCCTACCACAAAGGATTCGTCTGGACGGAAGATGTGGTCCGGGGGATCGAGTCGGTGCTCAAACCGCTGGAACTGAAGCTAAACCTCGAATTATATACGGAATACATGGACACGAAGCGGTACAACGCCAACGATTACGAGGAGCGCATGTACCGTTATTTGCAGGAAAAGTATCGGCAGGATCATTTCGACCTGATCATCGCCTCGGATGATGACGCCATGAATTTTTTGCAGAAGTACCAGCACCGCCTCTTCTCCAACGTGCCCGTCGTCTTTTGCGGCGTCAACTACTACCGGGGAGAGAAGTTCAACCGCCAACGGGTCACTGGCGTGGTGGAGGTCAATGACATCGGGCGCAACGTGGAGATCGCTCGCAAGCTCCAGCCGGGTTTGAAAAAGATCCTCTTTCTCAATGATCAGACCTTTACCGGCCGGTCGCAGGTGAAGGTGCTCCAGGAAGCGCTGGCGCCTTTCGGCGATTCGATCCAGTACGAGGTCTTCGATGACTGGGACCTGGCCGAACTGCGCGCCAAGCTGGAGAGCCTCGATCAAGACACGATGGTCTTTCTGCTGATCGCCTATTACCGGGACAAGTCCGGAGCGACCTATACGAACGACCAGTACATCCGCGTCGTCAAGGAGTATTGCAAACAGCCGGTCTACGGGATCTGGGATTTTTATCTCGGCAACGGCATTGTCGGCGGCATGCTGACGAGCGCCTTCACCCAAGGGGAGGCGGCAGCCCAGTTGGCCTTGCGGGTCCTGCAAGGGGAAAAGCCTGCCGATATTCCCGTCGTCATGGAAGGCCCCAACCGGCTCGTCTTCGATGACCAGCAACTGCGGGAACTGCATCTGAATGAAACCGACCTCCCCGAGGGGAGCGCTGTCGTCAACAAGCCCCAGAGCTTTTATGAGACCAACAAGGACATCGTTTGGAAGACGCTGCTGCTTTTCGCTGGATTGCTGCTGGTGATCGCCGCCCTCGCCGTCAACATCGTGCGCCGCACGTCGAAGCGGAACTCATGGAGATGTATGAACAACTGGAACGGCGGGTCGAGGAGCGCACCCGCCAGTTGGAAGTGGCCAACGTGGACTTAAAGGGCGCGATGGAAGAGTTGGAGCAGGCCCAGGAGCAGTTGATCGAGTCGGCCAAGATGGCGGCCCTCGGCAAGTTGGTAGCCGGTGTGGCCCACGAGATCAACACGCCTGTCGGCATCGGTGTGACGGCCGCTTCGCACCTGCACAAAAAGACAGCAGAACTGGCCGCGCAATTTCGTGAAAACCAGTTGAAAAAATCAGAGCTCGACAAGTATCTCGCCCTCAGTGACGAAGCCTCCGAGATTATCCTCAAGAACCTGGAGCGGGCATCGTCACTCATTCAGGGGTTCAAACAGGTGGCCGTCGACCAGTCGAGAGAGAACCGGCGCCTGTTCAACCTGAAAGAGTATATCGGGGAAATCTTGATGAGCTTGCAGCCGAAGCTGAAGAACAAGGCCTATCGGATCGAACTGGACTGCCCGGACGATCTGGAGGTAGACAGCTACCCTGGCGATTTCTCTCAGGTGTTGACCAACCTGATCATGAATTCGTTGATCCACGGCTTTGGCGAATGCGGCCATGGGACGATCCGCATCGATGTCCGTCCGGAGGGAAACCGGGTGCGCCTCGTCTATGCCGATGACGGCCGGGGAATCCCGGTAGAGCATCGGGAGCGCATCTTTGAACCCTTTTTTACGACCAACCGCGCTCAGGGCGGGACGGGACTTGGCTTGAATATCGTGTACAATCTGGTGACGCAGCGCCTACGGGGGAAAATCCGCTGCGAGAGCGCCACCGGAAGAGGCTTAGACGCTGGAGCGGGAGCTGGCTCAAAGTGGAACCCAGACGCATCAAACTCAAACTCAAGCTCACGCTCAAACCAAAGCTCACGTTGGAACGCTGGCTCAGGAACACGCTTCATTATTGACTTTCCCCAGAAATGAGGTGACAGAACATGCGCGATTCGATCCATCCGAATGACGACGATTTGTTATTCTTCGCCACAGAGGAGGATGATGGCCAGGGTCGGGGAGAGAGCGGCGCTTGGAAGGTGCTGGTCGTCGACGACGACCCCGAGGTCCACAAAGTGACCCGCGTTGTCCTGGCGGGGATGCGCTTTGACGAAAGGCTGCTGGAGTTTTTCAACGCTTACTCGGCGGCGGAAGCCAAGCGGATGCTGCGCGACCATCCGGATGTGGCCGTCATCCTGCTCGATGTGGTCATGGAATCCGATGACGCCGGATTGCATCTCGTTCGGCACATCCGGGAAGAAGTAAGAAACAGCATCGTCCGCATCGTGCTGCGCACAGGCCAGCCGGGCTACGCCCCGGAAGAACGGGTGATCGTTGATTATGATATCAACTGCTATGTGTCAAAGACGGAATTGACGGCCCAGAAGCTCTTTTCGACGGTCTATGTGGCCCTGCGGGCCTACCGGGACATCCGGACCATCGACCTTAACCGACGGGGCCTCGAACAGATCATTCAATCGTCGGCCAACATCTTTCGGATGCAGTCGATGCGCATGTTCGCCACCGGCGTGCTCACCCAGTTGACGTCGCTCCTGCGGCTGAACCGGAACGCCATCTACTGCCAGATGTCCGGCTTTGCCGCCACCAAAAACGAGCGGGACTTTTACATCCTGGCAGCCACCGGCGACTACTCGCCCCTCGTCGACCATTCCATCCGCACCGCCGTCAGCCCCGCCGTCCGGGAGGACCTGGAGCGGGCGATGCGGGCCGGCCAGAGCCTGTCGCTGGGCAACCGGTATGTAGGTTATTTTCGCAGCCAGAACGGTTCGGAGAACCTGGTCTACCTGGAAGGCTTCAACGGCTGGAGCGACTGGGACCGCAACTGGGTGGAGCTCTTCTGCTCCAACGTGGGCATCGCCTTCGACAACATCAGCCTCAACGACGAAATCGAATCGACCCAGCGGGAGATCATCTTCACCCTCGGCGGCGTCGTCGAGGCGCGCTCAAAGGAGACGGGCTATCATGTGAAGCGCGTGTCAGAGTACTCGCGGCTCCTGGGCAAGCTCTACGGCCTCAGCCGGGAGGAGACGGAACTGCTGCGCCTGGCCTCGCCCATGCATGATGTGGGCAAGATCGCCATTGAGGACGCCATCTTGAACAAACCGGGCCGGCTGACGCCGGGCGAGTATGAGCAGATGAAAAAGCACACCCTCGCCGGCCACGAGATGCTGCAGCACTCCAACCGGCGCATCCTGCGCACAGCCGCCCAAATCGCCCTCGAACACCATGAGAAGTTTAATGGGAGCGGCTACCCCTTCGGCCTGCGTGGCGAGAAGATCCACATCTACTCGCGGATCACGGCGGTGGCCGATGTCTTTGACGCCCTCAACAACAACCGCATCTACCGCGCCGCCTGGCCGATCGAGGATATCCTGGACCTCTTTAAGCAGGAGCGGGGGCAGCACTTCGACCCCCATCTGGTCGACCTGATGGTGGAAAATCTCGATGAGTTTTTGAAGATTCATCAGGCGTTTCCGGACGACTGACCGTTAACCCCAGTTGTAAAGACACAAGCCGCAATGATAGATTAAATTGAGCACGAAAAAAACCGAACCGCCCTCTATTTCGGAGGAGCGGTTCGGTCAATTCATTCCAGTTTTCGCCAGCAAAGGATCAGCCGGCAGCGTTTTGGGCCATGGAAACGGCGCATTCTTTGCAGACGATCTTGTTGCGGAAATTCTGCACATCGATGGCGCTTCCGCAGAAGATGCAGGCCGGTTCATACTTTTTCAGGATGATTTTTTCGGCATCCACGTAGATTTCCAGGGGATCCTTCTCGTCGATGCCCATCGTCCGGCGCAGTTCGATCGGAATCACAACACGGCCCAGTTCGTCTACTTTGCGTACAATCCCAGTTGACTTCATGTCACTTGACTCCTCTGTTCGACTTTATTCGACAACGTTCTACACCCTGATTGTACCAACCGTGCCAAGTAACGTCAAGATACATTTTTAAACGAAATGAGGAAAGATGTCATGGGAAACAAGGTCTCCCAATTTTACCGTATCGAAAAAAATTGGGTCGAAAGCGCGGCCACGCTTGTGGGGATGTAACTTTTGGCAGTTCTCAAGGCGGCACATATTTTTTTGCCAGCAATCCTATTCTACCTGTGGAAAGGCAATGACTTTTTCTCAGGAGGAATAGAGCATGACCGTATCACAGCAACTCAAACAGACTGTCGCCGGCCTGAAAAGCGCCGTCGGCAGCCTCGAACAGTTCGCCATTCAAACGCAGGACCAGAATGCCAAGAACCTCTATACGAATGCCGCCCAGCAGGCGCAGCAGATCGTCAGTTCCCTCGAACCGAGGGTGCAGGAAATTGAAAAGGAAGAACCTCAGTACAAGGGTTTTTAGCCCGAGCGGTTCTTCTGTTCTTGAAGAACTGAAAATGAGCGTTCGGGCCGGATCGTTGATCCGGTCTTCCTTATATGGAGGTGGATTCCGTGACGGTAAGCGGGCAGGTCAAGACGACGCTGGCCAGCTTAAAAGGGGCTCGTTCCACCCTGGAAAGCTTCGCCGCCGTCGAGGAGAACCTGGAGGCCAAAGAGGCCTACAGGCAGAACCTGCAGCGTCTGGACCGAGTGATCGACGGGATGGAAAAGCGGTTGCAGGTGCTGGAGTTTGAGGAGCCCCAGTATAAGGGGTTTTGAATAAGGAGTTTAGCCCATGCCTGAATGGTTGATCGCCTTTATCCGCGCCGCTGCCGTCTTCCTGCTGATTTTAGCAGGCGCAAGGCTGCTCGGCAAGCGGCAGCTATCCCAGTTAACGCTCTTCGACCTGGTGACGATCGTCGCCATCGGCGTTGTCGCCGGGGCGGTATCGCTGAACCTGGCCGGTGATTTGACGAGCGTGCTCATGTCGCTCGTCGTCTGGATCGGCTTTCCCCTCGCCCTCTTCTACCTGTCCATCAAGTTCAAGACGGTGCGCGACCTGGTACAGGGTAAAGAGACGATCCTGATCAACCACGGAAAGGTCCTCGACGCCAAGTTGATGGAGGTGCGCATGAGCGCCGAAGACCTCCTGAGCCAGCTCCGGCGGAAAAACGTCTTTAACTTCGCCGATGTGGAGTTTGCCATGCTTGAACCGGACGGGGAATTGAGCGTCTTTCTCAAGAAGGACAAGCGACCTGTCACGGCGTCGACGTTGGAGATGAAGGTGGGCCATGAGAGCGTCCCCCAGACGGTGATCATGGACGGGATCATGATGGACGAGCCGCTCACCGCCATGGGGCTCAACCGGCGCTGGCTCCATGAGGAGTTGGAAAAGATCGGCCTGGCGCCGGAGAATGTCTTCCTGGCCCAGGTCGATTCGGTGGGCCAACTGTATGTGGACCTCTTCGATGACGCCATCCATCTGCCCCAGCCGAAGACGAAGGAACTGCTCTTCGTGAACCTGAAAAAGGCCCAGGCCGACTGTGAACTCTACGCGTTAGCCACGAGGGATCGGGCGGCCAAGCAGATGTATGCGGAAGCGGCCGGCCTGATGGCGGAGATGGTCGACGATTTGGAGCCGCTGCTGAAGCGCTGAAATTGATGCCTAAAGTGGAAGCGCTGAAGTTAAAGCGCTGAAGCGGAACGCTGAAGCTGAACGCTGAGGGGAACACCTTTGCGGAGGGGGAACGACCCTTGTCGAACAAAAAGAAGAAGAACTTGACGCCGGTCCAGCAGGAGTACCATGACTTTTCCAAGCTCCGGGAGCCGAAACGGCCGGTGGTGAAGAACTGCCTCTGGGCTTTTTTCGTCGGCGGCGCCATCTGCCTGCTCGGTCAGGTCATTCAGAACTTCTTTCTCTGGCACTTCAATTTCAATGAAAAGACGGCCGGCAACCCGACGGTGGCGGTCATGATCCTGCTTGCCGTCCTGCTCACATCCTTCGGCGTCTACGACCACATCGCCCAGCGCGCCGGCGCGGGGACCGCGGTGCCGGTGACCGGTTTTGCCAACTCCATGGCCTCGGCCGCCATTGAACACCGGACAGAGGGCTATGTCCTCGGCGTCGGGGGCAAGATGTTCAAGCTGGCCGGGCCGGTCATCGTCTTCGGTGTCGTGGCGGCCTTCGTGGTGGCCTTGATCAAGACGCTTCTCGGCATGGCGGGGGTTGGCTAGTATGCAGCAAGGACATCAGAGCTGGCGCTTTGCCAATCAGCCGGTCATTCTGGCCACCGCTGCGGTCGGGGGACCCTTTGAAGCCCAGGGGCCGCTGTCCAAGGACTTTGACCTGCTCCATGGCGACCTCTGGCTGGGACAGGCCAGTTTCGAAAAGGCCGAACGCAAACTCCTGGAAGAGGCGTGCGAGGTGGCCATCCGCAAGGCGGGGCTGCAGAAAAAAGACATCGAGTTTTTCCTCTGCGGCGACCTGATGAACCAGATCACGGCCAGCAGTTTCGCCGCCCGGACGATGGCGGTGCCCTATTTGGGGCTCTTCGGCGCCTGTTCCACCTCCATGGAGGGGTTGGCCCTGGCTTCGCTGCTCGTTGACAGTCGCGCCGGGCGGTATGTTCTCTGTGGCACGTCGAGCCACAACGCGACGGCGGAGAAGCAGTTTCGCTACCCCACCGAATACGGCGGCCAGAAGCCGCCGACAGCTCAGTGGACCGTCACCGGCGCCGGTGTGGCGGTCATCGCGCCGGAAGGGGAGGGGCCTCGCGTGACGGGGGCGACCATCGGCCGCATTGTCGACATGGGCATCACGGACCCCTTCAACATGGGCGCGGCCATGGCGCCGGCGGCGGTGGACACGATCACCGCCCACTTCCGGGACTTCGGCATCTTCCATGGGGAGTACGACCTGATCGCCACAGGTGACCTGGGCAAGGTGGGCCACCACATCGCCAAAGACCTCTTTGCCAAACACGGCATGGCCATTCCCGAGGAGAAGTTTGTCGACTGCGGCCTTCTCATCTATGGCCCGGACCAGCAGTCGGAGGTGATCGCCGGCGGGAGCGGCTGCGGCTGTTCGGCCACCGTCACCTACGGGCACATCCTCAACCGGATGAAGCAAGGTGAACTTCGCAAAATCCTGATCGTCGCCACCGGGGCCTTGCTGTCGCCGATCACCTACCAGCAGAACGATTCCATCCCCTGTATCGCCCATGCCGTGGCGATTGAGCGGGGATAGTCGCTGCGAGGGGGCGCGGGGCAGGGCAGTCGAGACAGAATGATTGGAAAAGGGAAAGGTGATTCGGTTTATACGGGAGGGAAGCATGATTTATGGAGACCTACTTTTGGGCTTTTGTCGTGGGCGGGCTGATTTGCGTCATCGGGCAACTACTGTTCGATGTGGCGAAACTCACCCCGGCCCATACGATGACCCTCCTCGTCGTCTCCGGCGCCGTCCTGGATGGGCTGGGACTCTATGAACCGCTGATCGATCTGGCCGGCGCCGGGGCGACCGTCCCCATCACCAGTTTCGGCAACGCCCTGGTGCACGGAGCGATGGCGGAAGCCAAGTCGACAGGACTTGTCGGCATCCTGACAGGGATCTTCAAAGTGACCAGCGCCGGCATCTCGGCAGCGATCATCTTCAGTTTTATCGCCTCCTTGGTCGCCAAGTCGAAGGGGTAGAGGGCAACAGTCGCGATGATGGGGTGATGGCTATTCAGTGTGACCATGATATCCACTGCGCTTGTGCGGTCGCCGAGAGCGCGAAGAAGGGTTGAAGTTGATGCAGTTTGATCACAAAGGGCGGTCGCCTGTCCGTCGAGTGTTATCGTTTATGCACCGGCGGCTGTATCTCCCACAAAGGCAATCCGGCGTAAGCGCTCCTGCTTTGGCGGTCCTCTTTTTGGCCTTTGCCGTCTTCTTTAGCGGCTGCGCCGCCGGCAAGTCTACGGCGAAAAATAGTGACCTCAAAGAGCCGCCTTCCCGGATGGATCCGATGCTTGCCCAGGACATCAAAGGCGTGGCCAAGTCGGTGCAAGGCGTCGACGATGCGACGGCCTTCGTCATTGGCAGTGACATCGCTGTCGGGGCCAAGGTGAGCGGCTTTGACCGCCTGCGCCTGAAGAGCATCCGCGGGGCGATCGACAAGAAGATCCGCGAGTCCTATAAGAACTACCGGATCCATGTCACCACCGATAAAAAACTGTTCAAGCAGATCCAGCAGATAGAGGATCAAGAAAAATCTCCGGGGGACGCGCCGCCGGAGATTGAGAAGAACTTCCGCAAGATTTTGTTGGATAACGATGCGCCGTAAATTAAGAAAAAACACCTCAGGCCAAGCCTGAGGTGTTCGTATGTTTTAACTGAATTACCAGCTATTGCGGCGGCTGTTGAAGCACTCGCGGCAGTAGACGGGCTTGTCGCCGCGGGGCTGGAAGGGAACCATGGTCTCGACGCCGCAGGAGGCGCAGACGGCGGGGAACATTTGACGATCTTGACGGGGTTCGGGGGAACCGCCGCCACGTTGGGCTTTGCGGGCAGCCCGGCAGCTAGCGCAACGGCCAGGCTCGTTGGTGAAGCCTTTTTCGGCGTAGAATTCCTGCTCAGAAGCGGAGAACAGGAACTCGCTGCCGCACTCTTTACAAGTGAGGTACTTGTCTTGGTACATGAGAAATCCTCCTCGATATTCTTTGCCCGTGCTAAGGAGGTACCGCATCCCATCACTTCCCTTAGCCGGTGGCAATCGAGAAGGGTGTCGTCCATCCGTAAGCAATGCGAGCTTATGCTCAGTATAACCGATGGATTGCTGGTTGGTAAAGAAAAAAACGGCGAGTAACATAAGATCTTCCACCGATCGGCCTTCGGAATCATTGTCCGTGGACGGCGAGAGGACGGTCAAATTGAAGCTGAAATATCAGCGGAATATTAGCCGGAATAACGGCGGACAACGATGATAGAGCAGAAGGATGTGGATAGGGTAAAAGGGTATTGGGAGATCGGAAAGCCTATCGAGGTCTGAAAAAATCAAAGGGCTTCCCGGCGAACAGGCGTGTCATCCAGGATGCGTTTTTGCCGTTCGGGTTGGCAGGGGCCGGGACGGACCGGTCGAGGATATCATAAATCTCGCCCATTCGTTCCTTGGCATGTTCATACCCGCGCTCAATACAGAGTTCCGCCTTGTCGAAATCGAACATGCCGATGCCGCCCACCTGGGGGCGCAGCACGAGGTCGGCGCTTTGGGCGGTCCGCTTGGATTGGCTGGCCACGTTGATGGTGGTCACCCGGTGGACGATCGACATGAAGGTGTCAAAAGGCTCGTCGACGGGATCGGCAAAAACCAGGTCGACAGCGATGACGATGTCGGCGCCGAGGGCGCGGGCGGCGGAAGCGGGGCAGTTTTCCAGGATGCCGCCGTCGACGAAGAGGTGATTTTGGTACTCGACAGGTTGAAAGAGCAAGGGGATGGCGCAGCTCGCCTGGACGGCCCGGGCGACAGAGATGTCGGTAAAGACATCGGCGTCAGGAACGGGATGGGCCAGCGGTTGGGAGGTGAAGAGCGCTTGCCTCCCTTGTCTCAGGTCGGCCGATAAGATGGCCACGGGGCTTTTCAGATCGGCCATCCGGGCGTCTCCTGTTTTCTCGGCGATCAGTTCGAAAAGCTTTTTGCCTCGCACAAGGCCACGCGTCTGAACGTCGTTTCGGAACAGTTTGCGCAGAAACTGGCCGTAGTCGTAATCGAGGTAACGCCGGTCGATGGAAGGGACGAAATCGATCAGTTCCTGGGCGCTGTAGCCGAAGCCGTAGAGGGCGGCCACGATGGAGCCGGAGCTGGTTCCTGTCAGGCAGTGGATGGGGATGCGCGCTTCTTCGAGGGCTTGCAGGATTCCCAGGTGGGCGCAGCCGACGATGCCGCCGCCGCCCTGGGCAATGCCGATTTTGTTCAATGTTGCCGGCCTCACTCTATCCAGTCTGGTTTTGCCGTTGCGGGGACCTTTTCAGTTTTCGCCGGAATATCCGGGTTATGCGAGCAAGCCACTGGCTTGCTCTTTATTGTTACCATTTTTTAACCGAATCGCAACGCAACGATAAGACGGGGCTGGTACAGTTTTTTTAATTTGTAGGGGTCGTAGCATCTATCGGAAAAAAGAGTGCTGTCCGGGCAACTGTTTTGAGAGGAACGGCTTATCCGATCAATCGCTTTCAGAGAAATCTCTTCTGGCGGAATCGGTGGAATGGGATGGTATCGAAAGGGGTGTAAGCCATGAATCTGACGGCGGTTCCCGCCTCTCTGCCGGTAACGCTTCAGGTGAAGCTGGCGGAAAAGGCCGACGAGATCGAACAGGCCTTGCGCTTGCGCTACCAGGTCTTCGCTAAAGAGATGGGCAATGCCAATCTCTTTAATGCATCGGGCATGGAGCGCGATGCCTACGATGCCGATTGTGATCACTTGATCGTGGCGGATAGGGACACCGGTTCTGTTGTGGGGACCTACCGTTTGCTCCCAGGGGAGCGGGCGATGGGGCAGTGCGGCTTTTATTCGGAAACGGAGTTTGACTTGTCCGCCATCGAGGACTTAAAGCCGCTGACGCTGGAACTGGGCCGCAGTTGTGTCGCTGCCGAGCACCGGAACGGCAAAGTGATTCAACTGCTCTGGGAGGGCATCGCCGGTTATCTGCAGCAACACCGCTATCGATACCTGGTCGGCTGTGTCAGCCTGCCCATGCAACCCCTGGAGGCTGTAAATGAGTTGTACACGATGTTGTGGAAAAAGGGCGTTCTCACTGAGCGTTTTGGGATCCGTCCGCTGGCGTCGCACCGGATCGACGGTCTGCAACTGGTGGACATCACCTTCAATGAAAGAGAGATGAACCGGCGGTTGCCGCCCTTGATGAAAGGCTATCAGTGGCTCGGGGCGGAGATCGCCGGTGAGCCGGCCTTTGATCCGGTCTTTCAGACGATTGACTTTTTCGTTGTCCTGGAGACCAGGAATGTAGCGAGGCGGTATCAGCGGCATTTTCTGCGCTAATCGAGTGTTGCGATAGCGAGTGTTTGAGGGGATTGAACGTATGTACGAATGGATCGCGAAAATCACGGCCGACGAAAGGCGCTTCGACGCCATCGGCCGCTGGGCCGCTCGCCTGCCGCGCCCTGTAGCGCTGGCCGCCTGCCGGTTGCTGGGAAGGGTGCTCCACGACCGCGCCGGCGGCGTGCGGGAGCAGGTGAAGGCCAATATGGCCGAACTGCTGGGAGAAAGGCAGGAGGATCGCTTAGATGCCTACTGCCAGGCCTACTTTCTCCATGGGGCGCTCACGCTCTATGAGGTGCTGGTGGCGAGCGATGGTCCGAAAAAGCGCCAAGAACGGTGTTGCACCATCGAGGGGGAAGAGCACCTGGAGACGGCGCTGGCGTCGGGACGGGGGGCCATTCTGTTTACACCCCACCTGGGGAATTTCTTTTACTACTACTGGGTGCTCTCCCAACGCTATAACTGCCTGACGGTGGGGACTGCCGGCAGTCCGGAGATCCGCCCTTTCTACGAGCGCTTTAACCAGATGGGTTGTCCGGGACTCGATTATGACGCAGCATCGCCCTTGGAGTTGGTTCGGACATTGCGCCGGCACCTGCAAAAAAGGGGCTTGCTCTTTTTGCTCTGCGATTTCTGGCGTCCCAACTTTCCGCCCGCCCAGTTTTTTGGGCGTCCGACGCGCAGTCCCGGCGGAACGGCCCTGCTGGCGCTGGACTTGGAGGTCCCCGTTGTGCCTTTTTATGGGCACCGGATCCGGGGGTTTGAGCACCGTCTCGTTTTTTGCCCGCCCATTTACCTGCACAAAGAGTTTCAACGCCATGAACGGACAGAGGCGACAAACCGGTTGAACCGGCTGCTGGCGGAGATGGTGGCCTGGGTGCCGGAGCAGTGGTTTTACTGGTTTAATGTGCATGAGCGATGGGAGAAAGGGACCGGGTCGGTTGCCGGGGCGTGAAAAGGGAAAAGGAACGACGCCTCACCGGTAGGGGCGTCGTTGTCTTTTTGTCGTGCTGTCCTGTGTTGCCGCCGCATAAGAATAGTTCGATATGCGAATCAAGGCGAAGCGAAGGTTAGGACTGGCCGGGGAGGGGGCGCCCATGCGCAGGGAGGACTTCGAGCGGTTGTGCCGGAACTGGCCCTTTGCCAAGGGCCATGCCTTAGCGGGGGCGCTCTTGCCCCTGGTCCGGAGCCACCTGGCAGGGCGCGACGGCGGCAAGCTGCCCGTCATCTGGATCGAGACTTGTGACAGCGGCGACAACAACATCTCCTTCATGAACACCGCCTCCCCCTATGTGGACCAGGTGTTTTCCGGGATGATCGACCTGATCTACAGCAATACCTTCATGGCGGCGCAGGGGCCGGACGCTCTTGCGCTGTTGCAGGACGCCCTTGGACGGGGCGGGCGTCGCTACACCCTGGTGGTCGAGGGCGCCATCCCTCTCGGCGGGCGGGGGCGTTATGCGGTGATCGCCTGGACGCCTTCCGGTCCCTTGACGGCCTATGAAGCGGTGCGCCGGTTGGGGAGGGAGGCCGAATACGTGGTGGCCTTGGGGACCTGCGCCGCCTTCGGCGGACCGTCGGCGGCCCGGCCCAACCCGACAGGGAGTGTCGGCGTCGGCGATGTGCTCGACCGGACTGTCATCAATGTGAGCGGCTGCCCCGTCAATGCGGACTGGTTCGTGGGGACGCTGGCCCACCTGCTTCTTTACGGGATGCCGGAGCTGGATGAGCGGGGGCGGCCGGTGTTGTTTTACGGCAGCACCGTCCACCGCCATTGCCAGCGGCGGTCCTACTTCGATCAGAAGGTTTTTGCCCAGCGTCTCGGCGATCAAGAGTGCATGTTTTCCCTGGGCTGCGCAGGGCCGAAAACCTACGCTGACTGTCCCTACCGTCTCTGGGTCGATCATGTGAGTTGGCCGGTGAAGGCGAACACGCCCTGCATCGGCTGCACCAACCCGGACTTTCCTGACGGGTCGACACCCTTTTTTGCGCCCTTGCCGGAAAAAGGGGGAAGTATGGAGAGGTCGTGAAGGGGGGGGATCGCCATGGGTCCCCAGCGGGTGCTCTTTAGTCCGGTCACGCGTCTCAGCGGCCTCTTATCGGCCCAGGTCGTCCTTGACGGGGGGCGTGTCGCCGACGCCTATGTGTCCAGCCCCCTCTTCCGGGGATTCGAGTCGATCATGAGGGGGCATGCGGTGACGGACGCTGTCTACTTGACCCAGCGGGTTTGCGGGATCTGTTCGCTGGCTCACGGCGCGATGGCCAGCTATCTGCTTGATGAGCTCTACGATAACGAGATCGCGGAAAACGCTCAGTTCTTACGCAATATCATGTACGGCGCCGACTTTTTACAAAATCATATCCGGCACTTTTACCTCTTCAGCCTGCCTGATTTTGTTCAGATGCCGGAGCGACCGCCCTTTCTCCGGCAGAACCTCACAGACGCCCGCTTCGACGCGCCTACGAGTGAGCGCCTGGTCTCTCATTATGTCGAAGCGATCCGGGCCGCCCAGAAGAGCCACCAGATCCTGGCCCTCTTCGGCGGCAAGGCGCCCCACCAGCACAGCTTTGTCCACGGCGGCGTCAGCGTGGCCCCGACGGCGGATAAGGTGGTCCAGGCGAGCGCCTTGCTGCAAGAGATCGAGGCTTTTATCCAGAGGTGCCTGCTGCCGGATACGGAACTGATCGCCCGGACTTATGGCGATTACTTTTTTATCGGTCAGACGCCCCTGCGGCTGCTCTCCTTCGGGCTCTTCCGGTTCGGCCTGAAGAACGAGCGCTTCTTGTGGAAGGGCGGGGTGGTGACTGAACAAGGGACGACGGAACCGCGCGTCGATCGGATCCGGGAGGAGACAGCTCATAGCTGGTTTCAGACGGTCGATGGGGAACTGGTGCCGGATCCCGATAAACCCGGCGGCTACAGTTTTGTCAAGACGGTCCGCTACGACGGCGCGCCCTTCGAGGTGGGACCGCTGGCGCGGATGCGGATCAACGGCTTTTACAACGGGGGGACGTCGACGATGGACCGGATTTACGCGAGATCGCTGGAGACGGCGCTGATCGCCGGCCTGATGCGGGAGTGGCTGGGACGACTGGTCCCCGGCGAACCGCCGATCGCGCAAAAAACGACACCGGTCAAAGGGCAGGTGACAGCCGTCACCGACGCCATGCGGGGGGCGCTCCTGCACAGCGCCACAGTGGAACAGGATCAGGTGGTCCGCTATGACATCATCACGCCGACGGTGTGGAACTTCTCGCCCAAAGACGCGCAAGGCCGGCGGGGACCCGTCGAATCGGCCCTTGCCGGGACGGAGATCGCCCGTCCCGAGCGGTTGTTCACCATCCTGGGGCGGATCATCCGCGCCTATGACCCCTGCCTGTCCTGCGCGACCCATATTGTTGACCTGAAAAGAGACGCTGCCGCTTTTCGTTCTTTTGAATTGACGATACAATAGAGTCAGGAGCTTTGCGAGGAGGTGAATCCCCGGGTTTTCGGGGAGATACAATGCGACTGCTGACTCGATCGGATTTTGATGGTTTGGCTTGCGCAGCGCTGCTGATTGAACTCGGTCTTGTCGATTCCTTTAAATTTGTTCATCCCAAGGACATGCAGGACGGGCTGATCGAGGTCAATGAGAACGACATTATCGCCAACGTCCCCTATGTGCCCGGCTGCGGCCTCTGGTTTGACCACCACTCTTCCGAGGAGGAGCGGGGCAGCTTGAAGGCGCAGTACCAGGGGATGTCCCGGCCAGCGCCCTCCTGCGCCCGCGTCATCTATGACTACTACGGCGGACGGGAGAAGTTCGGCTCCGACTTCGACGCCCTCATGGCGGGCGTGGACAAGGCCGATTCGGCCCAGTTCACCATCGATGAGGTGCTCCATCCCACGGGCTGGGTGCTGCTCTCCTTCGTGATGGATCCCCGCACCGGCCTCGGCCGGTTCCGCAACTTCACCATCAGCAACTACCAGTTGATGGAGAAGCTGGCCATTGATATCCGCCACAAGCCCATCGAGGCGATCATGGAAGATACCGATGTGAAGGAGCGGGTGGAACTCTACTTTGAACAGGCTGAACGGTTCAAAGAGATGGTGAAGGCCCACTCGAAGGTCGACCAGAATGTGCTGATCACGGACCTGCGCGGCGTCGAGCCCATCTACTCGGGCAACCGCTTCATCCCCTACGCCCTCTTCCCGGAGGTCAACATCAGCATCTGGACCGTCCAGGGCAAGCTGAACAACTGCGTCTTCACCTGCGGTAAGTCGATCTTCGACAAGTCCTCGGCGGTGAACATCGGCTCGATCATGCTCAAGTATGGCGGCGGCGGCCATTTCAATGTGGGCACCTGCCAGGTGGTTCATGACGAGGCGGAAAGGACCTTGCAGGCGCTGGTGGCGGCCTTCCGGAGCCGGTAACTTGTTGGAGCTTTCGTTTACGCTGTCATGTAAGCCGCAATAAAAACTGTATATGACGAAAATCAAACACCCGACCCAAGCGAAGGTCGGGTGTTTTGCATGTGCCGGTTGTTTTGCGCTTTTTATGCTCCGCGTTTCGTAGGGGGGAGCGCCTGTCGCAATTGTGATTGCCGAAGATAAGGCCGGGAGACGGAGCTTTCCAGCCTACGACCGGCTTTGCCAGCGCCAGGCCGTCTCGATGATGACCGACAGGTCGGCATAACGGGGGTGCCAGCCGAGTTCGGCGATGGCTCGCCCGTTGGAGGCGACGAGGACAGCCGGGTCGCCGGGACGGCGCGCTTCCATGCGCACCGGGATGGGATGTCCGGTCACTCGGCGAGCCCATTCAACGACCTGCAAGACGGAAAAGCCCTGGCCGTTGCCGAGGTTGCAGACGCCGGAAGGGTGTCCATTGGCGAGCGCCTTCAGGGCGAGCACATGGGCGTCGGCCAGATCGCTCACATGGATGTAGTCGCGGATGCAGGTGCCGTCCGGAGTCGGGTAGTCGTCACCGAAAAGGGAGAGGAATTCCCGCTTCCCTTGGGCCACCTTAAGCACGTTGGGGATGAGGTGGGTCTCCGGGTCGTGCTGCTCGCCGCTGCGGCCTTCCGGGTCGGCGCCGGCCACGTTAAAGTAGCGGAGGGCCATCCACTGGAGTCCGTGGACGCGCTCAAACCAGGGGAGCATCGCCTCAATCAGGTGTTTCGACAACCCGTAGGGGTTTGTCGGGCGGACAGAGTGGTCTTCCGGGATGGGAACCTGTTCCGGCTCGCCATAGACGGCAGCCGTCGAGGAGAGGACGAAGCGTTTGACGCCGGCTTCCGCCATCGCTTGGAGCAGCGCCATCGTCTGGCCCGTGTTGGCGAGAAAATAGCCTCCGGGATCTTGCATCGATTCGCCGACGAGGCTTTTGGCGGCGAAATGGAGGACGCCGTCGATGCGGTGGGCGGCGAAGATCTCCTTGACCCGTCGAGCGTCGCCCACATCGCCCCGGTAGAAGGGGACGCCCTTCGGGGCCAGGGCTTGATGGCCGGTGGTGAGGTTGTCGAGGATCACCACCTCCGCCCCTGTAGCCAACAAGGCCAGGGCGGCATGGCTGCCGATATAACCGGCGCCGCCGGTGACGAGGTATCTCATAAAGTCCGACCTCCTCCGTTGCATCGTTTTTTCTGATGTCAAACATCTTCAACAGTAATTTTACAATCGCCTTGTCGAGGCAGTACGATATTGCCTGATAAGGAGGGTTAACCATGCCATATCGATGGACTGCCGGCGGGATATTGTTGACGGCGCTGCTGGCCCTGGCGGCCCAACAGTTGGTCCGCTTTTCTCCCTTCACTATCCTTGGCGCGATGGTTTCCGCCATCCTGCTGGGGATGGCCCTGCGCGCGGCGGCCGGTGAACGGTTGGTTCCACTGAAACCGGGCTTCGCCTTCGCGGCGAGGTTGTTGCTCCGCCTTGGCATCATCCTCATGGGGGTGCGGCTCAACTTCGCCGACATCGCCGCCGCCGGCTGGCGGATACTTGCGCTCGATGTGGCTGTGATCGTCTTTGCCGTGACCGTCATTCATGTTATCGGGAAAAGACTTCACGTGGAAGACCGGCTGACATCGCTGATCGCCATCGGGACAGGCGTATGCGGCGCGGCCGCGATCGGCGCCGCCGCCCAGGCGGTGAAGGCAAAAGATGAAGAGGTGGCTCTTTCGGTCACGCTGATCTCCCTGCTCGGTACCCTGTTCACGGTGATGTACACCGTCTCCCTGCCGCTGCTCGCCCTTTCGGCGCAGCAATACGGCACCTTTGTCGGCGCGACGCTCCATGAGATCGCCCATGTCGTGGCGGCGGCAGCGCCGGCCGGCGCCATCGGGAGCGATCAGGCGATTTTGGTCAAATTGGGCCGGGTGATCCTCCTGGTTCCCGTCGTCATGGCGATGGAATGGATGTACCAAGGCAAGGCGCGGAGTACGCGCCAGTTGCCGATCCCTTGGTTCGTCCTGGGCTTCCTGGCCATGGCTCTGCTCAACACGAACCATTATTTCTCTCCGCTAATCACGGCAGCTCTGGTCAATACCAGCCTCTTTCTGATGGCCATGGCGATGGCGGCCATGGGGCTGAACGTGTATATCGGCGATTTCAAAAAAGTGGGCCTGACGCCGGTGTTGATGGGCCTGACCGGTTCAATCCTGCTCAGCCTGTTCGGGTACTTTGCTATGACCCTCCTCGGCCTGTAAACCTGATTCAGGCAACTCCGGCGAGCCGAGTTGGTTGCAGATAAAGTCCAGAAAGTGATTGACCGCCAGGGTCGTGAACTTTTCACGGTGGTAAAAGAGGGTAAAAGATCGGTCGATGGCCCCCTCCGCCAGGGGGATGATGGTCAGAGCCGCTTTGGCGACGTCGTCTAACAGAGCCAACCGGGACAAGACGGAAAAGCCGAGTCCCCCTTTTACAGCTTCCTTGATCGCCTGGGTGCTGCCCAGTTCCATCACCACGTGCAGATCGGCGGGCCGGCCGCCATGGGATTCAAGAAACTGCTCAAAAACCGGCGCGTGCCGGACATCGGTTC
The DNA here is from genome assembly GCF_057715735.1 of Heliomicrobium sulfidophilum. Classification (NCBI taxonomy): domain Bacteria; kingdom Bacillati; phylum Bacillota; class Clostridia; order Eubacteriales; family Heliobacteriaceae; genus Heliomicrobium; species Heliomicrobium sulfidophilum. The sequence continues at coordinate 1,067,281 of NZ_JBVTZZ010000005.1, read as the reverse complement.
ACGCAGCACCCAACGCTGCCGAAAGAGTTCTGCCAGGGAAAGGGGAGCCTTGTCTCTCCAGTCTGGCGGGGCGATGACGACGAGTTGATCGCCGCCGCAGGGCAGGCGGATGAGCACACCGGGGAGTTCGTCAGGGCTTTCGATGAAGCCCAAGTCCAGTTGTCCCTTCGTGACCATGGCCGTGATCTGTTCTGAGTTGTACACATCCATGGCGATGCATACCTTGGGATGGGTCTGCCGGAAGAGGACGAGGAGCTTCGGGAGCAGGTACTCGCCGATGGTGAGGCTGGCGCCGATGCGCAGGTGGCCGCTCACATCCTGTGTCAATCCCTGCATCGCCTGCTGCGCCCGTCCATAGAGTTGCTCCAGTTCGACGGCATAGGGATAAAGCGTCTTGCCGGCGGTGGTGATCAAGAGACGCCGGTGCAGGCGGTCAAAGAGCTTGACGGCGAAGTGAGCCTCCAGGTTCTGGATCTGCTGGCTGACGGCCGACTGGGTCAGATGCAGTTCCTGCGCCGCCAGGGAGATGCTGCCTTTGTCGACGACAGTCTTGAAAATGGACAGTTGGGTGTCAAGCATGGGAACGTCTTCTCCTTGCAGAGATGTCGGAATCAGCGCGAACGCTGGAATCAACATCGAAATCGGCATCTGTTCATTTCCGATTTTTTCACCGGATTTCAGATTATTGGGAAGGAAATCGCTTTTTTTTCTCGAAAAGACGATAAAAATGGGAGATAAAGGACCGCTGTACGATGAACGTCAGGCTGAACCATTTTTGGTGAAGGCCTGTTTTCCTTATTTAGGCCTGAAGGGGGGCCCCTTCCATGCAGCAGTTCCAATGGAAGCCACGGATGTCTCTGTAGAAACCGGAGGGGTTGCTCGTTGACGATTCGAGACCGGTGCCGCGCGCGGTTTCTCTTCTGGCGGCAAAAACTGCTCCCGCAGCAGATCACCAAACGCTTTTACCTGGCCATGGTGCTGCTCGTCCTGATCCATACGTTCCTGTTGAGCGGGATCGTCCATTTGGGGTTTTTGAAGAAAGAGCGGTTTGAGCGGGCGAGCGATATCGTAGCGGCCACTGTGGAAATGAAAAAGCGAGCTTCAGCGGCAGGGCTGGAAGAGGTCGCCGAAGGGGTTTCACGGAGGTATCCCGGCCTGACGATTGGGTACTACTCGGCTGAGGAAAAGCGATTCCTCGCCTTGAATCGTTACGAAGATTATCGCATCCGCATCCTCGATTATATCTTTCCCTTGCAAGGTCTATCCTTCCCGACGTTTCCTGAACCGGATCGGGAGCGGGCATTTCTAGAAGCCTATGTTCCCTCGCCGCCACCGGCACTGGGTGAGCCAGGCGAACTAGTGTTCATGGGATGGTGGAACAGCCCCGTGCTGGTTCAAATTCAACCGCTCCCCGACAAGGAATCGGTCTATTCCATGGTTTTTGTCCGGTTCAGGGACTTTCATCTTCCTGTGTTGTTGCGGACGGTAGAAGTCATCTCGATCGAAACGGTCCTGGCGGGACTGCTGATCGCGTGCGCCGGGAGTATTTTCAGCCGTTTTCGCGCGGAGATCGAGGGCTTTGGCTTGGCCGCCATGGTCGACGGTGACGTTGATATGTCGCCCAATGTGCTCCCTGAACTGAATCCGCTCGTCGATAAGGTTCGCGCCAACTCCCGCCATATCCGGCGGGTAAAGCGCAACCTGGCCCGGGAAGTGACCAAGCGGATGCTGGCCGTCAATGCCTTGACCACATCAGAAGCGAGATTTGTCAAAGCCTTTCACGCCAATCCCCACCCCATGTGCATCACCTCGGTGGAGGACGGGCGCTTTATCGAAGTCAATGCCAGCTTTTTAAAGGCCACTGGCTATGAACGGGCTGAGGTGATCGGGCGTCAGTTGCCGGAACTGGGCCTCACCGGGGAAGAGGAAGCAGACAAAGCGACAACATCAACGGCAGCAACAGGATCAGTGGCAACAACAGAATCAGCGGAAGCGACAGGCTCAGCGGAAGCAGTCCGGGCAAGAGGCGCTTTTCGCAACATGGAGCGTGAAATCACCCCCAAACAGGGGGAACGGCGGATCTGGCTTGTCTCAGCAGAGGGGATCGAACTGGAAGGGCGCGCCTGCTACCTCTACTCGGTGAACGACATCACAGAGATCCGCAAGCTAGAGGGAGAATTCGCCCGTCTGGACCGGTTGAACCTGGTGGCTCAGATGGCCGCCGGCATCGGCCACGAGATCCGCAACCCCATGACGACGGTGCGCGGCTTCCTTCAGATTTTAGGGGCAAAAAAGGAACTGGCGCCTCACAAGGAGCATTTTGACTTGATGCTCGAAGAACTCGACCGAGCCAACTCGATCATCGCGGAGTTTTTATCGCTGGCCAAACACAAGGTAGAAGATCTCAAGCTGCAGGATTTGAATGGGATCATCCGCACACTCTATCCCCTTCTGGAGGCAGACGCCTCTCTCGGCAAAAAAGCCATCCGTCTGGAACTGGGCGAGATTCCGGAGACCTACCTCGGGGAAAAAGAGATCCGCCAACTCGTGCTCAACCTGGTTCGCAATGGTCTGGAGGCGATGGGCGATGGCGGCGAATTGACGATCCGCAGCTATGGTGAAGACGATGCGGTGGTGCTGGCCGTGCGCGATCAGGGGAGCGGGATTAGCCCTGAGGTGCTGAAAAAACTGGGAACGCCTTTTTTTACGACGAAGGAACAGGGAACGGGGCTCGGGATGGCCGTCTGTCAAAACATTGTCGTCCGCCATCACGCCCATTTGTCAGTGGAAACAAGTCCCCAGGGAACTACTTTTTTTGTACGCTTTCCCTGTAACGTTGATTTTTCTCAATCATCTCTTTGCGGCGAGAACATCTTCCATTATACTGGGTTGTGAGGGAAAAACGAATGTCTGAGTGAGCCGCCACAAGCTGTAGAAGAAGCAGCAGATATACTGGCACAACCTACGATAATGATGAATACGGAGCGTGGTTGCCATGGCGCGCATATTGATCGGTGAAGACAATATCGCCAACTGCGAGTTGTTGAAAAAGATCCTAAGCCCCCAGGGTCATCGGGTCTTTATCGCTCATAACGGTCGGGATGTGGTCGAGATGGCCAAGCGGCTCCAGCCCCCTCCGCAACTGCTGCTGCTTGACATCATGATGCCCATCATGGACGGCTTTCAGGCCATCGCCGAACTGCAGCGGGATTGGCGGACAAAGCCGATCCCGATCATGATGATCACCGCCAGCGCCAATACGGTCGATGTGTTGCGTTCCAGGTCGGTCGGTGTGGTCGGATATATCCTGAAGCCGTTTCAGCCGAAGGTGCTCCTGGAGCGGATCGACCAGATCGTGGGCAAGGAGACGCCGGAAAAGGCGCAACCGCTCAGCAAAACCTTTTCGGCCAGCGACCTCCTGGAATCTGAGGAGTAAGGCAAAACCGCCCTTTCCGGCGTACACTGCGGAAGGGCGGTTTTTGTTTGGTTGGTGGCTCATTGCTTGGTTGGCAGCTCAGATGAAGCGACGCACTTGCAAGGAAAGGCGGATCTGCCTACAGGGCTTCGCTGACGATGACAGACCAGTCTTTGCCCTTGTAGGCGTTATAGCCGCGCGTCCGGGCGTAGCCGAAGATCTGCAGCTTGCCGTTGCCGTCCTGTTCGATGGTGAAACCGTAGGTGTCTCCGGCCATCGCTTTTTGCGCGGCTTGCAGGTGGCTCAGGTTTTTTTGCAGGATTCCGGAGCGGTTGCGCGTGCCAATGACGACGCCGTCTTTGTTGATCACGTAGATGTCCCCGGTGCTGCCAGTGCGCGCCGAATCGATGATATCGTAGATGAAGTTCCAGTTGAAACGGGTAGAAAAGACGCCGAGCACATTGCCCTCTTCATCGCGGACAGGGCAGGAATAGGCGACGGTGTGGCCTTTGACCGCCTCTGAGTAGTACATGTCGGTCACGTATACGTCGTTGCGGCGCATTGTTTCGGCGAACCAATCCCGGCTGGACATGTCGAGGCCGATGACAGACTTGTCCACGCCGGAGGCGACGACGCGTCCCGCCCGGTTGACGAGATAGAGGTCATAATAGACCTCGTAGATGTCGACGATTTTTTTCATTAGCGCCGTTGCTGCTTCGACACGATCTGGCGTCTCTTCACGGAGACAGGCTTTGATCTTGTCGAAGGTGGCCCAGGCCTGGACATCGCAGTTGCGCTCAAAAAGGTTGCGGTCGATCTTGTCGATCGTATCGTAGGCCACATCAGCCGTGCGTACGGCAATGACGTCATTGGCCTTGTTCTGGATGTTGCCGATCAGGTCGGTGCTTTCCTTCGTGGCGGCAAAGCTGCGATCTGCCAGTTTCTTGATCTCCGCTGCGACGACGCTGAATCCCCGGCCCGCTTCTCCGGCGCGGGCGGCCTCGATGGCCGAGTTTAAGGCCAGGAGGTTCGTTTGTTTGGTGATGTGGTCAATGGTCTTGACCACTTTGCCCATCTCGTTGTTCGCTTCTTTGAGTTGATGAAGCAGTTGCGACACATCCATGATGTTCGCTGTCTCGTTCGCCATCGCGGCTTTCCCTCTCTTCCACTTGAAGAAGTTAAACAAACAGTCTACTTCGATTATGCCATATCCGTCTGCTTCGGAATAGGTCGATTAAAGGTTTTCACAAAAAAGGTTTACTTGTCGAAGAAATTACATATGCGTTGATTCTTGACACTATCCCGGCATCAAGCGGATAATCAACGTACTGAGAGAAACAACAGAAACGACGAACCGAAAAAAATAAATGCGTGGGGAGAAGAGCATGGAGATTAAATCGATTAAAAAGCTGAAGCTCTACGGTTTTAACAACCTGACGAAGACGCTGAGCTTCAACATGTATGATATCTGCTACGCCAAAACACCGGAACACCGCAAGGCCTACATCGAGTATATCGATGAGGAGTACAACTCAGAGCGCCTGACCAATATCCTGATCGAAGTGGCCAATATCATCGGCGCCAACATCCTCAATATCGCCAAGCAGGATTACGACCCCCAGGGCGCCAGTGTGACCATGCTGATCTCGGAGGGCAAGATTGAGCCGGACGCAGAGCATGGGAACGGGACCGGTGGAGACTGTGACGATGACGATTGTCCGACGCCCATTCCCAATGCCGTCGCGGCTCACCTGGACAAGAGCCATATCACCGTGCACACCTACCCGGAAAGCCATCCCGACAAGGGGATCAGCACCTTTCGCGCCGATATCGACGTGTCCACCTGCGGCATGATCTCGCCCTTGAAAGCGCTGAACTACCTGATCAACAGCTTCAGTTCCGACATTGTCATCGCCGACTACCGGGTGCGCGGCTTCACGCGCGATGTGAGCGGGAAGAAATACTTCATCGATCACAAGATCAACTCGATCCAGAACTACATTGCCAAAGAAACGCGCGAACTTTACCAGATGATCGATGTGAATGTCTACCAGGACAATATCTTTCACACCAAGATGCTGCTGAAAGAATTTGATCTGGACAACTATTTATTCGGAACAGCGAAGAAAGAATTACTGCCTGGCGAGAAGAAAAAGATCAAACAACGGGTGAAAAAAGAGATGTATGAGATCTTCTCCGGCCGGAACATCCCTAAAGTCTAAGGAGGTTTTAGTGACAGCGGCTCATGGGGTAAAGCGGGGTGTATTGGCTCCGCTCGCTAAGGGCTGCGCGGCTGTTCGCTGCGCGGGCGCGCCAAACGTCCAGGGCTTTTCTGCATGTCGTGGCGCGCTTTTTCCGCTACGCGACCGGCGCTCACGACGCCGCTCCGCCCAAACCGCTCGCTGCGCCAATACACCCAGGCTTTACTTGTGATGATGCTGTCTGTACAAAAACCTCTAAACGAAATCGGTTAGAAATAGGTAACCGCCACTGAGACGCAAACGTAAAGGGGGCGATGAGAATCATAGACTGGGAAGCCCTCAAGGCCATCGACGCGCTGGCCTCCTTGCCGGAAGAGGTATTGCGGGAGTTGGCCGGTCGGGTGGGGGAGCGGGTGTTGAAAAAACGCCAGCCTCTTTTGCAGGAGGGGGAGCCGGCTGACGCGGTGTACTTCCTCCATGAGGGGAAGGTGCGTCTGGCCAAGATGAACCCGGACGGGCAGGAGAAGGTCGTGTCGATCGTCGACCCAGGCGACATCTTCGGCGAGATTGCCGCCTTTGATCCGGGACCAAGCCCTTACACGGCGGAGACGATGGAACCGGTCCGGGTGAGCCGGTTGCCCCTGGAGGAGTTCCGGCAACTCGTCTCGGACTACCCGCCGCTGGCGGCGGCTTGTCTGCAGGTGGAGGCGCGGCGGCTTCGGCAAGCCTATCGCCATATGAAGAACCTCGCCCTCCTCGACACCTACGGCCGGGTGGCGGCGCGCCTCTTCAAGCTGGCCCATGATTACGGCGTCCCCGACAGCCGGGGGACGCGCATTGACTTCAATATGACCCGGCAGGAACTGGCCCAGATCGTGGGCACCTCTCGGGAGACGGTTTCTCGCATCCTGGCCGAGTATGAGCGCCTGAAGATCCTGGAAGTGGAGCGCCAGCAAATCGTTATCTGTGACATGGAGGAGTTGAAGCTGCGGGCTACGGGCGGACGCTGAATAAAAAAGGGACAAGCGCGCCCCTGTACGATCCTAAGATCACAAATTCTCGGGAAAAATGGTGGCAGGCGGGAGGAAACCGCCGTCTGTCACCGAATTGTTAAGGCAATTTTATAGGAAAGAGGGCGTTCACGATGAAGAAGGACGTGCTGGTATCGGTCCTGGGAACCCAAAAGAACGACATTGGGGAAACAGACACCATCCATCTCGTCACGGAAGGCAAGATGTTCATCAAGCCCAACTCCTATTACATCGTCTATAACGAATCTGAAATTTCTGGAATGGAAGGCACCACGACCTCCCTGAAGATCGAAACGAACCGGGTGACTCTAAACCGCATGGGCCGGTCGGAACTGAAACAAACCTTCGAAGAAGGCGTCCTCAACGAGTCGGTCTACGTCACCCCCTATGGCAGCATGCACATGGGTGTCATCCCCTCCAAGGTGCAGGTGGACATAGGCGACAAAGGCGGCTCGATCAATCTGGAATATGAATTGCAGTTCGATCAGCGCAAGCTGAGCGACAACTCCCTCTTGATTACTGTGAAGGAGGAACATAGATTCAGTGAACTTCGTTGAAGATATTCGCCGCCGCATCTCCGCCGCCGTCGCCCAGGCGCTGGAAGGCGCCCGTAACGCCGGAGAAGTGAACTTTACGCAGATTCCGGCGTTTGTGCTGGAAGTGCCCCGGGAAAAACAGCATGGTGATTTTGCCACCAACGTGGCCATGCTGATGGCCCGGGAGGCCCGCATGAACCCCCGCCAACTGGCGGAAAAGATCGTCGCCCGCATCGACCGCGGCGATTGGCTGAAGGACATCCAGGTGGCCGGTCCGGGCTTCATTAATTTCACCTTGAACCATGCCTGGCTCTACCCTGTCCTCCCGGCAGTCCAGCAGGCGGACGCCGCCTACGGCGCCTCCGACGCCGGCGCCGGACGGCGGGTGCAGGTGGAATTTGTCAGCGCCAACCCGACAGGCCTCTTGCACATGGGCAACGCCCGCGGCGCCGCCCTCGGCGACACCCTGGCCAACCTGCTCTCCCTGGCCGGTTTTGAAGTGCAAAAAGAGTTTTACATCAACGACGCCGGCAACCAGATCGAAAACTTCGCCAAGTCCTTGGAAGCCCGCTACCTGCAGCTACTCGGCCAAGAAGTGCCCTTCCCCGAGGAAGGCTACCATGGCGAGGACATCGTCGAGACGATGCGCGGCCTCATCGCCAAAGAGGGCGATAAATACGTCAACATGGAGTCCTCCCTGCGCCGGGAGATGCTCGTCAAGTACGCCCTGCGGGAAAAGCTCGACGCCATCCGCCAGACCCTGGAGCGCTTCGGCGTCGTCTATGATGTCTGGTTCTCCGAGCAGTCCCTCCATGACTCCGGCGCCATCCAGCAGACCCTGGAAAGATTGCGCGCCAACGGCTACATCTATGAAAACGAAGGCGCCCTCTGGTTCAAGGCGACGGCCCTCGGCGAGGAGAAGGACGAGGTGCTCGTCCGCTCCAACGGCATCCCCACCTATTTCGCCGCCGACATCGCCTACCACAAAAATAAGTTTGACCGCGGCTTCGACTGGGTGATCAACATCTGGGGCGCCGACCACCATGGTCACGTCTCGCGGATGAAAAACGCCGTCAAGGCCGTCGGCTACGACCCGCAGAAGCTCGACGTCATCCTGATGCAACTGGTGCGCCTCTACAAGGGCGGCGAGATCGTCCGCATGTCCAAGCGGACCGGCCAGTACATCACCCTCGACGAACTGGTCGAGGAAGTCGGCAAGGACGCCGCCCGCTTCTTCTTCGTCATGCGCGGCGCCGACTCCCACCTCGACTTCGACCTGGACCTGGCCAAGAGCCAGTCCTCGGAAAACCCCGTCTTCTACGTCCAGTACGCCCACGCCCGCATCTGCTCCATCCTGCGCACCGCCCAGGAAGCCGGCTACGCCGTGCCCCAGGGCCAGCAGAAGGAGGCCGGCCTCGACCTGGCCGTCCTCGACCACCCCGCCGAGATCGCCCTGATCCGCAAGATCGCCGACCTGCCCGACGAGGTGGCCCGGGCGGCGACCCAGATGGAGCCCCACCGCATGGCCCGCTACGCCCAGGACCTGGCCGCCCTCTTCCACAGCTTCTACACCCACTGCCGCGTCCTCACCGACGAGAAGCCCCTTCGCGACGCCCGCCTCCTCCTCGTCGACGACTCGCGCATCGTCCTCCGCAACGTCCTCCACTGCATGGGTTTGACAGCACCGGAGCGTATGTAGTATAGTCAGGTGTAAAATACTAGAAAGACCCGTAAAAAGGTCTCGCTCGTCCAGGAGCCCGATGATGAGTTGCGGCCTTGGGCGGGTAAAGGTTTCCTTCGTCCAGGGGCACGATATTGAATTGTGGCCAGGGGCGGGTAAAGGATCCTTCGCCCAGAAGCCCGATGATGAATCGTGGCCTGGGGCGGCTTGGGTCGTGAGCGGTTTGCGCGGAGCGGCGAGTGCGAGCGAAGGCGAAGAAGCGGAAAAGGGCGCCATGACTTGCAGAAAAGCCCGTGAGTTTTGGCGCCCCCGCTTCGCAGCCAAGCGAGCCGCCGCGGAGCGCTTAGCGAACGACCCAAGCCGCCCCAGCCGCTAACCCACCGCGCAAAGAGCGTCGACGATATCGAGGGAGTGCTGCACAGTGTCCGAACCCATCACCACCGTGAACACCGGCCGCCGGGTCTCCGAAATGGATGTCCTCTTTCAACTGCTGAAAGAGAAAGGGGAAAACACCCACTTCCGCGACCTGATCGTGCAGGCCCTGGCCCGCATCGGCTATGAAGACCCCGAGGATCCCAAATCGATTGCCGCCATCTACACCCAGATGAACCTGGATATGCGCTTCATCAGCTTCGGCAATGGCCTCTGGGGCTTGCGCAACTGGGCGCCGGCCAAAACGGGGCGGCGCATCCCCACCATCTCCCTGCTCAACAAGACCGTTGAATACGAAGATGGCGAGGGCGGCGACGAAGAAGATTATGATGACCGCGACCACGACTACGGTCGGGGACGAGACGACGACTGGGAGCGAGCTGAATAAGCTCGCTTTTTGTTGATCCTTTGACACTCTTTGGGTAGAATAGATGGAGTGTAAAACCCGAACCGGAGTGAACGGTCGAAGAGAAAGCAGGCATGGAAATGCAAACGAAGTTCATTTTTGTCACCGGCGGCGTCGTGTCTTCCCTGGGCAAAGGGATCACCGCCGCTTCCCTCGGCCGCCTGCTCAAAAGCCGCGGCCTCAAAGTGGCCATCCAGAAGTTTGACCCCTACATCAACATCGACCCGGGCACCATGAGCCCCTACCAGCATGGCGAGGTCTTTGTCACCGACGACGGGGCGGAAACAGACCTGGATCTGGGCCATTATGAGCGCTTTGTCGATATCAGCCTGACCAAGGCCTCCAACGTGACGACCGGCAAGATCTACTGGTCGGTCATCACGAAAGAACGGAAAGGCGAGTTTCTCGGCGGGACGGTCCAGGTCATTCCCCACATCACCAACGAGATCAAAGGGCGGGTCCTGCGCGTCGCTCGCGAGAGCAACCCCGACGTGGTGATCACCGAGATCGGCGGCACCGTCGGCGACATCGAGTCGCTGCCCTTCCTGGAAGCGATCCGCCAGATGAAGTCAGACATCGGCAAAGAGCGTGTGGCCTACATCCACGTGACGCTGATGCCCTTCATCGCCAGCGCCGGCGAACTGAAGACGAAACCGACGCAGCACTCCGTCAAGGAGCTGCGCAGCATCGGCATCCAGCCCGATGTGATCGTCTGCCGCACAGAAAAAGCCTTCCCGAAGGAACTGGAAGAAAAGATCGCCCTCTTCTGTGACATCGAGCCGCAAGCGGTCATCCAGAACGTCGACTGCGAGACCATCTACGAAGTGCCCCTTTTGCTGAAAAAAGAGGGCCTCGACGACATCATCATCGAAAAGCTGAACCTGCAGTGCGGTGAGCCCGATCTGAAGGACTGGGAGGCGCTGGTGCAGAAGATCAAGAATCCTCAGCGCCAAGTCACCATCGGCCTCGTCGGCAAGTATGTCGCCCTGCCAGACGCCTACATGAGCGTCGCCGAGTCGCTTCGCCACGCCGGGCTCTTCCATGACGCCGCCGTCAAGATCAAGTGGATCTACTCGGCTGACCTGGAAGGGGCCGATCCGGAAGAATTCTTGGGTGATGTGGACGGCATCCTCGTGCCCGGCGGCTTCGGCGACCGGGGCATCGAAGGCAAGATCACAGCCCTGCGCTACGCCCGGGAGAAGGGCATCCCCATGCTCGGCATCTGCTTAGGGATGCAACTGGCCGTCGTCGAGTTCAGCCGCCATGTGCTGGGCTGGCAAGACGCCCACTCCAGCGAGTTTGCCGAAACCACGGAACACCCGGTCATCGACCTCTTGCCGGAGCAGAAGGATGTAGAGGAGAAGGGCGGCACCATGCGCCTGGGCATTTGGGCCTGCCGTCTGAACCGCAACACCAAGGCCTGGGACGCCTATCAAGAAGAGGTCATCTACGAGCGGCACCGCCACCGCTACGAATTCAACAACAACTTCCGAGCCGCCCTGGAGAAAGCCGGCATGACCATCTCCGGCACCTCGCCGGACGGCCGGCTCGTAGAAGTCGTCGAACTGAAAGACCACCCCTGGTTCGTGGCCTCCCAGTTCCACCCCGAATTCAAATCCCGGCCCAACCGTCCCCACCCCCTGTTCCGGGATTTTGTCAACGCCGCATTGGACAAGCACGAGCAGCACCAGTAATCGAACAGCATCAGCAAAAGACGGAGGCCTTTTCGCAGTCCTTTTACGGGTTCGGAAAGGTCTCCTCGGTTATGAGCGGGAAAATAGGCCAGGCGGTGATGGGTAAGCGCGGGCGAGTCCATTTTTGGGGAACATCGTTCTTTGGAAGACAGAAAGGGGAATATCCAACTTGAACGTTCGCGAACTGGATATCCAGGACAAGGAGCGTTTCAACCGGTTTATGGCAGAGCACCCGAAAGGCCATGTGCTCCAGTCCTGGGAGTGGGGCGATGTGAAGTCCCGCACCGGCTGGCAGCCGCACCGGCTGATGGTGGAGGAAGCGGGGACGCCGCTGGCGGCCGTCTCCATCCTGAAGCGGCGCATCCCGGCCGTGGGCAAGCACATCTTTTACGCGCCCCGGGGACCGGTCATCGACCCGGCCCGCCCCGATGTGGCCGACACGCTGTTGGCGGGGATCGAGGAGCTCGCCCGGCGGGAGAACGCCGTTTTTCTCAAAATTGATCCCGATGTCATCGACCCGGCGCCGGCCTGGACCGACTACCTCCGTTCGCGCGGCTTTCGCCTCGTCGACAAGGGCGAGGGCTTTGAGGGCGTCCAGCCGCGCTTTGTCTTCCGCCTCGACATATCCGACGACTTAGACCAGGTCTTCGCCCGTTTTCACCAGAAAACGCGCTATAACATACGGTTGGCTGAAAAAAAGGGCGTCGTGATTGACGAGAACTGCGGCAAGGAGGAACTCCCCGTTTTTTATCAGGTCCTCAAGGAGACCTGCGCCCGGGACAACTTCCTCGTGCGGGCCTACTCCTACTTTGAAGACATGTGGGACAACCTGGTCCCTTCGGGGATGGCGAAGCTCTTCATCGCCCGCTATCAGGGGGAAGTGATCGCTGGGACACTGGCCTTCATTCTCGGCGACAAGGCCTGGTACATCTACGGCGCCTCGTCGAACCGTCACCGCAACGTCATGCCCAACTACCTGATCCAGTGGAAGATGATCTGCTGGGCCAAGGCCAACGGCTGCACCCTCTATGACTTCCGCGGCGTGCCCGGCCATGTCGGAGAGGATCATCCCCTCTACGGACTGGTCCGCTTCAAGCGCGGTTTCAGCGGCGACTATGTGGGCTTTATCGGCGAATATGATCGGGTATACCAGCCCTTTTTCTATCACTTCTGGAACGTAGCCGAGCCCATGTACCAGAATCTTGTCCGCAAGCTCCTCGCCCGTCGCAAGGGATCCTAAGCCAAGGAGGCGGAAGACCGATGAGCGTGATTCGACCACAGGGCATCGAAGGGATCGGCGCCGAGGAACGGCAACGGGATTCAGCCGCCCAGGGGCTGGGCTGCTGGGTCGAGGTTGACATGGATGCCCTGGCCCATAACGCGCGATCGATCCGGCAGGTTCTCGGCGATGAAAAGATCTTTTACGGTGTCGTCAAAGCCAACGCCTACGGCTGCGGCATCGTCGAGTGCGCTCGCTGCCTCGTCGAAAACGGCGTCGACCGGCTGGCTGTCACCCATGTGAGCGAAGGCGTCCAACTGCGCCGGAGCGGCATTGACGCGCCCATCCTGGTCATGGCCCCCTTTGTGGCGGAAGAAGCGGCCGATCTGGTCCGCTTCGGCCTGACGGCCAGTGTGAGCGCCGTTGACACGGCGCTGCTGATCGCCCGGGAAGCCCGGCGCCAGGGCCGGCGGGGTTTGCCTGTCCAGATCAAAGTGGAAACCGGCCTGGGCCGCACCGGGGTGGACGCCGCTGAGGCGCCCCTGTTGGTGGCGGCCATTTTGGGTCAAGATGAGTTGTACCTGGAAGGCGCCTTTACCCACCTGGCCACGGCGGCCACGGGCGATGTGCGCCATGTCCACCGCCAGGTGGCCCGATTCCGGGAGACGGTGGCCGCCATGGAGGCGTATGCCGGCTTTCCCATCCCCGTCAAGCACGTGGCCAACTCGGCGGCGGCCATGGCCTTTCCCCAGTACCACTTTGACGGGGTGCGCATCGGCACCCTCCTCTACGGCCAGCCGGCCGGACCTGTCGCCGCCGGCTTGGCCCTGCGCGACGTCTGGCGCCTGAAGGCGCGCGTGGCCCATGTGGCCACCCTGCCGCCGGGGCACGGCGTCGGCTACGGGCGCGCCTTTGTCACCCGGCGCGAGACCCAGGTGGCCGTTCTGCCTGTCGGCTATGTGGACGGCTACCAACTGGAACCGGTCAGTATGCCGGTGAGCCTCTGGGACCTGGCGAAGGTGCTGCTGAAAACATCCGCCGCCTACTTCGGTATTGGCCCCATGGCCCGGACAGTGCGCATCGGCGATCGCCGCGCGCCGGTGCTGGGGAAAGTCGCCATGCAGATGACGATGATCGATGTGACCGGCATCCCCGATGTGCAAGCCGGGACGGTCGTCGTGATCCCGGCGCGGCGGACGGTGGTGGGATTGAGCGTGCCGCGCGTCCATGTGAGCGCCGAGTCGGCGGTCTTGCGAAGGCTCGGAAGCGCAGGGGCGGAAGAACGGGCCGTTGGGCTGGAATAAAGTTGCCGTCTTGAGTTGGGGCGAACGGTTAGAATAAGGACGAGTCAAGCTAGAGGAGGCGGGTCATTTTGGCAAAAAGGAAACAGTGGGTGGTGGGCGCGGTCCTGGCGGTGGTGGCCCTTTCGGTGCTGCTCATCCTCTTCCGGCCGGGCGCGCACCGCGCTGACGGACCTTCGGCGGGCAACACCGTCGCCGTCGTGCGGCTCGAAGGGATGATCGCCGACGCAGGCGCCGGTGGCGGGCTGCTGGGCGGCGAGTCCGGTTCCGGTTCGGTGATCGAGACGCTGCGCCAGTTACAGAAGGACAAGCAGATCAAAGCGGTAGTGCTGCGGATCAACTCGCCTGGCGGCACGTCGGCGGCGTCCCAGGAGATCGGCCGCGAGGTGGACCGCCTTCGCGAGAGCGGCAAGATCGTCGTGGCCTCCATGGGCGATGTGGCGGCCTCCGGCGGCTACTGGGTGGCGGCGCGGGCCGACAAGATCGTCGCCAATCCGGCCACCACGACGGGCTCGATCGGCGTGATCCTTGATCTGGCCAACCTGACGGAACTCTACCAGAAGATCGGCTACCGGGCCAACGTGATCAAGAGCGGGCCTTACAAGGACATCGCCTCTTCGGCGCGGGACATGACGCCGGAAGAGCGGGAGATCCTGCAGACCATGGTCAACGACATCTACCAGCAGTTCATCGATGTGGTGGCGGAAGGCCGCAAAATGCCCCAAGACAAGGTGCGCGCCCTCGCTGACGGGCGAGTGTACACGGGACGACAGGCGAAAGATCTGGGCTTGGTCGATGAACTGGGCAACTTCTATGACGCAGTCGCCCTGGCCGCGTCGATGGCTGGGATGGAAGGCGAACCGGAGATCCGGGAGTATGGCAGAGAATCGGCGCTTGACCGGCTTCTCTCCGGCGTCAGCAGCCGCTGGAGCGGCGCAGGCCTTTCCCCGCAACGCCTGTCGCCTGAGCAAATGGCGCAACTCTTGGACTTGTTGAAGCAAAAAAGCTCCCTGCCTTGATCGCCGGGATGGGAAAGATAGTGCGGAGGGTTGGTTATGGAACAGGAGAGACGGGAAAACGAGGAAGGGAAACGGCTCCTCCCGCCGGAATCAGGCGGGAATCCCCAACCTGGAGGAGATGCCCAACCTGGAGGAGATCAGGAACGTATCGAATCTCCTGGAACAAAAGCGGCTGGACCCCTGTGCGCCATAGCGACAGAACACCAGGGAGAGGCGCCTTCCCTTCGCAACGACGCTGCTCCTCAAAATAGCGGATGGCAGTTGCCCCCCGGATGGGAGCCACAGCGACAGGAGCGACGGGATGACGCCTCTGCGGAGTGGAGCCTTTGGGACTACCTGTACCAGGTGATCGTCAACCCCGGTTTAGCCTTTTCCGTCGCCGCGCGGGAGAAACCGCTCGCTTTGGCCGTGGCTGTCGTCTTGACGACTTCGATCATCAACCTGATCGTCGATTTCAGCCTCGGTGACGGAGGAACCATGGACGCCCCCTTGCCGCCGGAACTATCTGGCCCTGTCTTTGAACGACTGATCGCCGGCGCCAGCATCTTCGGTGTACTCTTCGGCATCTTTATCTGGTTTTTCATGGCCGGTTTTTACAACCTCGTCGGCGAACTGCTTGGCGGCCAGGGCAATGGCAAGGGGTTGTTGACCGCCCTCGGTTTGGCCTACTCCCCCCTGATTCTCGTCGCCCCCTTGAGCGTGATCGGCGCTTACGCGCCGGGGGGAGAGGCGATCCAAGGGCTGGGCATCGTTGCGGTGACCATCTGGGGCATTGTCCTGCAAGCGCTAGCGATCAAAAGGTCGCTCCGACTTTCGACGGCACGGGCGGTCTTCGTCCTCCTGCTGCCCCTGTTGCTGCTCCTGCTTTGCGCGATCCTGTTGGTGCTGGTCATCCTATCGATGCTCCCCTCCTTGGGAACGCTGCCGCTGTCAGTTCGTTGAGGCGTAGCCGCGAGAATGGGAACAAGTCCCGATTGCATTGAAAACTGGTGATAAAAAATCCTGCCTGCTTCGCTAACAGGCAGGATTTTCATTTCCTGTCACGAAAGATCCACGTGATAGGAGATCTGGCGCTGAAGGGCAGAGGTCTTTCGGGAGGGCCTCGAACAGGATGCACTTGCGATTCTCCTTGAAAATCGCAACGGTTGCTTTTGCTTCAAATATAGGGATGGGGATTGGCGGGAGAGGTGGAACGACAGAATGGGAGACTCCCAATGCGTGTTGGTTGTTGATGATCAAAAAGGCGTCCGCCGCCTCTTGCAAGAAGCTCTTCGCATGGCCGGCATCGTCGTCGAAGCGGCGTCCAGCGGGCTCGAGGCGCTGGGAAAGCTGGAGACCCGTGATTACACCTTGATGCTCCTCGACGTGAAGATGCCAGGCATGACCGGGATTGAGACGCTGGCAGAAGCGCGCCGGCGAGGCCACCGGTTGCCGGTCGTATTGATGTCGGCCTATGAGGAACTTTCCTTGATCAGGGAAGCCAGGGATCTTGACATTGCAGATCACCTCATCAAACCCTTTGATGTGATGGAACTGACAGAGCAGATTTCCCGCTGGCGATCATCTCCTTCGGAATATCAGGGTTGACAAAAAAGGATTTTGACCTGTTGCGTTGAATACTGGGGGTAGAAAGGAGGGTACTCCACATGATCTTGTCCACCTTAACAGTCGTGGCTCTTCGTTGTCCCGCCTGTGGCCGCATGGACTTTCACGCCTTGTCCTTGTTTGCCTTTGCGGGGCGAAAAGTGCATAAGCTGCATTGTTCCTGCGGAGCCGGTCTGATGACGGTGGGGAGCAAAGACCGCAAGCGTTTTTGGCTGCAGTCGCAGTGCATCATGTGTGAAACCCAACACCTCCACTGGTTCCCGAGGGAACAACTGTGGTCTCAGCAACTGACCGAACTTCGTTGCGCCGAGACGATGGTCGAAGTCGGCTTTATCGGTCCCCGGGAGAAGGTCAAGACGGCCATCCTGAACCAGGACAAATCCCTGCAGGAGATGGCCGAGAACCTGGGGCTCACCGATTATTTTGAAAACCCCGAAGTCATGTACGCTGTCCTCGAACGGTTGCATAAGCTTGCCGAAGAGGGCGCCCTTTCTTGCTCCTGCGGCAGTTTCCAGATCAATGTGGAGGTCTATCCGGAACGGGTGGAACTTCGCTGCGAGGCATGTGACAACACCTATGTATGCTACGCCGAGTCGGACAACGACCTGCAGGTGATGAAGCGTTGCGCTGAACTGCAGATCCAAGGCGCAGCCCCAGGAAGTCGGGAGAGCGGGCGAGGCCGGCGCCGGCGGAAAAAGTCTCCCTGAACCTACCATAATGAAGATAATGAAGATAATGAAGATAATGAAGATAGTGACAGACACCGCGGACTCAACTTCATGATGTTCCGCGGTCTTTTCCTGTTTACCCGCTCGATGGGCATACTAGCGTGAAGGGAATATCGCCTAGTTTGGCGAAAGGATTCCAAGGATAACAATGTAGGAGGAGATGTCTCGATGCCATTGGTTCCAGTCTCCCAACTTCTCGCCGCAGCGGAAGAAGGCAAGTACGCCGTCGGCGCCTTTAACTGCAACAACATGGAAATTGTCCAGGCCATCGTTGCCGCGGCAGAAGCGGAGCGAGCCCCTGTCATCATCCAGGCTTCCCAGGGGGCGATCAAGTACGCCGGACTCGACTATATCGTCGCCCTGGCCCGTTTGGCCGGCGAAAACGCTTCTGTTCCTGTGGCGCTGCATCTGGACCACGGCACGAGCTTTGCCCAGTGCATCCAGTGCATCCGCAGCGGCTTTACCTCCGTCATGATTGACGGTTCCAAGTACCCCTTGGAGGAGAACATCGCCCTGACCAACCGTGTCCTCGAAGTGGCCCGCGCTGTCGGCGTCTCCGTCGAGGCGGAATTGGGCAAGATCGGCGGAACCGAGGACGACATCCATGTCGACGAGCGCGACGCCTTTTTCACCGATCCGGCCGAAGCGAAGCAGTTTGTGGACGCTACGAAGGTCGACGCCCTGGCGGTGGCCATCGGAACGGCTCACGGGCAGTACAAGGGTCGCCCGGAACTCGACTTTGACCGTCTCGCCAAGATCCGCCAACTGGTCAACATCCCCATCGTCCTCCACGGCTCCTCGGGCGTTCCGGAAGAAGACATTCAAAAGGCGATCACCCTCGGCGTCCGCAAGGTGAACATCGACACCAACCTGCGGGAAGCCTTTGTCGACGGCGTCAAAGAGGCCATCGAGAAAAACCCGCGGGAGATCGACCCCCGCAAGATCCTCGGTCCGGCCAAGGTCAAGATGAGTGAGATCATTCGGGAAAAGATCCGTATCTTTGGATCCAACGGCAAAGCCTAGGAGGGGGATACGATGCGCTTTTTTCTGGACAGCGCCAACATCGACGAGATCCGGGAAGCCAATCGTCTCGGGGTGATCAACGGCGTCACGACGAACCCGTCGCTGATCGCCAAAGAGGGGCGCAACTTTCGTGAAGTGGTGCAGGAGATTGCCGCCATCGTCGATGGACCGATTTCCGCCGAGGTGATCAGCACTGATGCTGAGGGGATGGTCGTTGAAGCGAGAGAACTGGCCCAGATCCACCCCAACATCGTCATCAAGATCCCTATGTGCGCCGCCGGTTTGTCGGCGACGGCGCGGCTGGCCCAGGAAGGCATCCGCACCAATGTGACGCTCATCTTTTCGGCCAACCAGGGCTTGTTAGCGGCCAATGCCGGCGCCACCTATGTAAGCCCCTTCGTCGGTCGCCTCGACGATATCGGCCATGATGGCATGGACGTGCTCCGGGAAATGGTGGAGATCTTTGACATCCATGGCATCGCCACGGAGATCATCGCCGCCAGCATCCGTCATCCCGTCCATGTGAGCGCTGCGGCCCGCGCCGGCGCCCCTATCGCCACGGTGCCCTTCAAAGTCCTCACGCAGATGATCAAGCACCCCTTGACAGATCTGGGGATCGAGCGCTTCTTGAAAGACTGGGAATCGGTGAAAGATAAATAACCTCCGCTGGCATCGCGGCGGCGGACCAGCGTTGCGGCGCGGGCCGGCGGAAGTGGCCGGCCCGCTTTTTCCCATTGATTCGCTTCTTGATGAACAAAAAATCATTGCTCCGCAGCGCGGAGCGGCATCCTGCTGACGATTCCGGTCGGATCGATCAGCGGGCGGCGCGCGCATCGCCCCTTCATCGTCGGCTTCTGGGGAAGTTGAGTCATGCTGACGCTGAGAACAGGGCGGCGCTGCGCCAGAAGGGGAGGAGAAACAGGATGTACAGGGAACTGGCTCTTGAGTTTGCCCGCGTCACTGAGGCAGCCGCCTTGGCTTCGGCTCGCTGGATGGGACGGGGGGACAAGCATGCCGCTGATGACGCGGCCACCGAAGCGATGCGCGCCATGTTCGACACGGTCAGCATCAACGGGTTTGTCGTGATCGGCGAAGGGGAGATGGACGAAGCGCCGATGCTGTACATCGGCGAGAAGGTCGGCGCCGGCGGTGAGGCCGATTTGGATATCGCTGTCGATCCCCTCGAAGGCACCAACATCGTCGCCAAAGGCTTGAACGGCGCCATCTCCGTTCTGGCGGCGGCTCACCGAGGATGCCTGCTCCATGCCCCTGACATGTACATGAACAAGATCGCTGTCGGGCCGGCGGCGGTAGGCCGCATCCATCTCGATGCGCCTGTTGAGGATAACTTAAAGAATGTCGCCGACGCCCTCGGCAAAAAGATCGATGAACTGAGCGTGGTCATCCTTGACCGTCCTCGCCATGCCGAAATGATTGCCCGTTGCCGGAAAGCGGGCGCCCGGATTCATCTGATCCTGGATGGGGATGTGGCGCCTGCTGTTGCGACGGCCTTCCCCGATTCTGGCGTGGATATCATGATGGGCATCGGAGGCGCTCCCGAAGGGGTGATCGCCGCCGCCGCCATCCGCTGCCTCGGCGGCGAGATGCAAGGACGCCTTTGCCCGGAAACACCGGAGGAAGAAGCGCGCTGCGTTTCCATGGGTCTCGAGGATCCCCGCAAAATCCTCCTCCTCGATGACATGGTCCGCGGTGATGGCGTGATCTTCGCCGCCACCGGGATCACCGACGGCAGCCTGCTCAAGGGCGTCAAGTACACCGCCCAGGGCGCGCTCACCCATACGGTCGTCATCCGCGGGCGCACAGGCACGGTTCGATTCATCAATGCGCTCCATAGGCTGGATCGGAAGCCCCATTTCGGCTGGGGCCGCAACGAAGCGCAAGGATAGGGAGCGGCTCCTGAAACCGGGAAAGGCAGAGGGGCCTGTTCACTGGGAGGTCTTTTGGGAGATTCCCCGGTCGCATCGTCTTCATGAAAGTGGGAGGTATTCCGTTGACAACAGGGATGCAGGTTAAGCGATTTTTCCGCTTTCATTATCTGCGGCTGCGGCGGCTCAAAGACCAGCCAGAACCGCTGGCCCGGGGCGTCGCCCTCGGATTCGCTTCCGGTTTTGGCCCCTTCTTCGGACTGGGACTGGTTGCCGCCTGGGCCTTCGCCGCGCTTTTTCGCGGCAACCGGGCGGCAGCGGTAATCACGGCGGTCCTGTTCAAATGGGCGATCCCCTTGTTCATCACGGCTAACTTGGCTGTCGGATCACTCGTTTGGGGACAGCCGATGCACCATGCTGGCGGCGGCAGCCTCTGGCATGGACACTTTTGGCGCGAAATGGGCCTCTTATTTATCACCGGCAGCGCCATCAACATGGTCCTCTCCTATGTGGTCGCCTACTTCCCTGTCCTGCACTGGGCAAACCAGCGCCGGCTCGCCAAGCGGGCGCTCCAGACGAACCTCGAATAGTGGAGGCGGTTTCCGGTTAGAATACCAGATGGACCGCTGACCATTCTGAGGTGATTCAATTTCATGACCCCGATACAAAGAGACGGCGGGCGCCCTGGGGGGGTCTTCCGTCTCTTCCTTTTCTCGCTCAGCCTGTCTTTCCTTCTCCTGCCCGGTCCCGGTTTTGCTGCGGAAATGGACCTGTGGCGGTTCCTGAAAGGGGACCTGACACTGGAAGGGACCACGCAGACGGGCGGACGTCTTTATGGGCAGGATCCGCTTGCATCAGACAGCCGCGTTCACCATCTTACCGACAGCCTTTCGGAGGGAAGTAACGAAAGGTGGCCCTTGCACCGCGTCGCCTCCGGCGAGACGCTCTACGGCATCGCCCGCATCTATGACATCACCGTCAGCCAGTTGAAGGAACTGAATGGATTGAAAACGGGTCTGCTGCAACCGGGTCAACCGTTGCGCCTTCCGGCCGGCACTCTCGCCGTCCGGGACAGCCGTGCTACCGATTCCGGCGCGCGGCCGTCCCTGCCATCGAGAGGCGCCCTTCTCTCGTCGATGGTGACGCCCCTTGACGGCGCCGTCACGTCTCCTTTCGGCCCGCGCAGGGGTTCTTTCCATCACGGGATCGACATCGCCGGCGACCGGGGGGAGACGATCCGGGCCGCCCAGCGGGGCCGGGTCGTCTTCAGTGGCTGGAAGCCCATCTACGGGCGGACGGTCATCATCGAACATCCCTATGGGGTGGTCACCTTGTACGCCCATGGCAGTAAGCTCCTCGTCCAGGAAGGCGATGAGGTCGAGCGGGGAGAGCCGGTCGCCCAAGTCGGCGCCACCGGCGTGGCCACTGGCCCTCACCTGCACTTCGAGGTTCGCCTCGACCGCCGGGCCGTCAACCCGGCAGCCTATCTGCGCGGCAGCGCCGCGAGCGTCTAATGGATCATTCTTCTTGCGCCCTGGTACGGGCTATGGTATAATCTCCTTTGTTACTGAGAGCCATAGTCTGACCGGGCCCGCGTTCCGGTCTTGGAGAAAGAGGTGAGCCCTGTGAAGGAAGGCATCCATCCGCAAGTGCACCGGGCCAAAGTGCATTGCGCCTGCGGCGAGTCCTTTGAGACGACTTCGACCCGCAAAGAAATTAAAGTGGACGTTTGCTCCAAATGCCATCCTTTTTTCACCGGTAAAAGCCGTACAGTGGAAGTCGGCGGCCGGGTGGATCGGTTCAAGAAAAAGTACGGTCTATAAACTGCGTAGCAGAGCCTGCACAAGCTCTGCTCTTTTTCTATCGGGGGAGAAGTGAATGGGGAAATTTCAGTATGGCGGCCAGGCCGTCATTGAAGGTGTCATGATGCGTGGGCCCGATGACATGGCCATCGCCGTCCGGTGCCCCAATGACGAGATCGTCATCGAGAAGCAGCCGGTGGCATCGTGGATGAACGGCGCCCTCATGAAAACCCCGGTCCTCCGTGGCACGGGGGCGCTTTTGGACGCGCTGATCCTGGGAGTGAAGGCGCTCTCCTTCTCCGCCAGCAAGGCGACCGAGGAGGAGGAAGAGGAACTCACCCCCTGGGAGATCGCCGTCACCATCGGCGTGGCCATGATCATGGGCGCCGGTCTATTCATCTTTTTGCCGACGGCGGCGGCCCACCTGACCCGTCAGGTAGTGCCGAGCCTCTTTCTGCAAAACGTGATCGAAGGGTTTGTCCGGATCGCTCTCTTTTTCGGTTATATCGCCGCTATTTCCCGGATGCCCGACATCCAGCGGGTCTTTCAATACCATGGCGCCGAACACAAGGTGATCCACGCCCATGAGGCGGGCGAAGAGCTGACGGTGGCCAACGCCCAGCGCCAGACGACGCTGCACCCGCGCTGCGGCACCAGTTTCTTGTTGTTCGTCATGGTCATCAAGATTTTCGCCTTTTCGCTGCTTCCCGACGCGACGCTCTTTTGGAAGGTGACCTACCGGTTGGGGCTCGTGCCCTTTGTCGCTGGGATCAGCTATGAGATCATCAAGCTCTCCGGGCGCTATCCCCGCTTCTGGTTGATGCGCCTCTTCATCCAGCCCGGCCTCTGGCTGCAGCGGATGACGACGCGGGAGCCCGACGACAAGCAGGTCGAGGTGGCCATCCGGGCGCTTCAGGCAGTGCTTCCTCAGACAGCGGCGTCCCAGTCCCGAGAGGCTGTCGTCAGAGACGGGTTGGCCCAGGGTCAGCAAGGGCCGCGGAAAGAGGAACCGGCAGCCGTTTGCAGTCTGCCAGGCGGCGCCGGCTAAGACAAAAGAAATGTGACAGGTGAACACCGATGATCGATAAATTGGAAATTATCGAACAAAAATACGAAGAGTTGACCCAGTTGCTCAGCGACCCTGAGATCATCAACGACCAGACGCGCTGGCAGCGCCATGCCAAGCAGCAGGCTGGGATGACGGAGATCGTCGAGGCCTTCCGGGAGTATAAGGGTGTCCTGCAGGGCATCGACGACGCTCGGGCGATGCTCGATGAGTCCGATCCGGAGTTGCAGGAGATGGCCTCCCTGGAACTGGACGAACTCTCGGCCCGCAAAGAGGAACTGGAACAGCGGTTGAAGATCCTGCTGCTGCCGAAGGATCCCAATGATGAGAAAAACGTCATCATCGAGATTCGCGCCGGCACCGGCGGCGAGGAAGCGGCCCTCTTTGCCGGCGACCTCTATCGCATGTACAGCCGGTTCGCCGACCGGCAGGGCTGGCGGACAGAACTGCTCTCGGCGAACTACACCGACATTGGCGGTTTCAAAGAAGTCATCGTCCTCGTCGAAGGCCAGGGCGCCTTCTCGAAGATGAAGTTTGAATCGGGCGTCCACCGCGTGCAGCGTGTGCCGGCGACAGAGTCGAGCGGACGGATCCACACCTCGGCGGCGACGGTGGCCGTGCTGCCTGAGGCGGAAGAGGTGGAGATCGAGGTCAACCCGAACGAACTGCGCATCGATGTCTTCTGTTCCTCCGGCGCCGGCGGCCAGCACGTCAACAAGACCGAGTCTGCCGTGCGGATCACCCACCTGCCCACGGGCATCGTCGTCTCCTGCCAGGATGAGAAGTCGCAGCTCAAAAACCGCGAGAAGGCGATGCGGGTCCTGCGGGCGCGCTTGCTCGAAAAGGCTCAGGAGGAGCAGCACGGGGAACTGGCCAGCGTACGCAAGTCCATGGTCGGCTCCGGCGACCGCTCCGAGCGGATCCGCACCTATAACTTCCCGCAAGGCCGGGTGACCGACCACCGCATCGGCCTGACGCTGCACCGCCTCGAGACGATCCTGGACGGCGATCTGGACGAAGTGCTCGACGCCTTGATCACGACCGATCAGGCGGAAAAGATGAAGACGATGGAGTAAAGAGAGAGATGAATCGATTCGAATGGAAGCCGGCGACTGTTGGGGAAGCTCTGCAGGCGACGGTTTCTTTTTTTACGCATGAGGGTATTGGATCACCTCGCCTGGAGGCGGAGGTGCTGCTCGCCTACGGACTCGGCATCGGCCGGGCGGGCCTGCTGGCCGCGCTGCGTGATCGCCTTTCCGAGGAACAGGCGGAAGCGTTGCGGGAACTGGTGGAGAGACGTCTGACCGGCTGTCCTTTGCAATACATCACGGGACGGCAGGAGTTTTGGGGTTTCGATTTTACGGTCACACCGGCGGTGCTCATCCCCCGTCCGGAAACAGAGCTGCTCGTTGAGGCGGCGCTGTCGCTGCTGGGTCGGCCCGACAGGACGGTGACGACATGGGTGGCTGATGTGGGCGTCGGCTCGGGGGCGATCGCCGTGGCGATGGCCCGGGAGAATCCCCAGTTGCAGGTGGTGGCGACAGACCTCTCGGAGGCGGCCCTGGCCGTCGCCCGTCAAAATGCGGAACGGCACGGCGTGGCCGAGCGGATTCGTTTTGCCCAGGGGGACCTGCTGGGACCGGTCATCGGCGCCGGCATCCGCCTGAAGGCGGTCCTCTCCAATCCCCCGTACATTCCGTCGGGGGACATCCCGTCGCTGCAGCGAGAGGTGGCCGCTTTTGAGCCGTCACTGGCCCTCGACGGCGGGGAAGACGGCCTCGACCTCTATCGGCGGCTTGCGTCCCAGGCCGGACTTGTCCTGGAGCCGGGTGGGTTTATCGCTTTGGAGATCGGCTACAACCAAGGACAGGATGTCGCTGGATTGCTGGAAGCGCACGGCTTTGATGAGGTGCGGGTCATTCATGACGGGCAGGGCCATGATCGAGTGGTGACCGGGGTATACCGGGCAGCGAGCAAGCCTTGAATCCCCCTTCGCAAACGTCAAGGTATAGGGGCGAAATTGTGACGGGCAGGATATCCTAATACGAAACCGTTTTTTATCTGTAACGAAGGGATCGCAGTAACATGGCAGCAGAATCGAAGGATACGAAAATCTGGCGCGTTGATCCCGCAACGGTGTCGCCGGGAGCGCTTCGCGAGGCGGCCGCCTGCTTGCGAGAGGGCGGCTTGGTTGCCTTTCCGACGGAGACGGTGTACGGCCTGGGCGCTGACGCGCTCAACGGGGCGGCTGTGGCGGGGATCTTTGCCGCCAAGGGGCGGCCTTCCGACAATCCCCTGATCGTACATATCGCCGGCATGGACGAGGTTGCGGCGCTGACCGTCGATTTCCCCGACCTGGCGCGACATCTGGCCGAACACTTCTGGCCGGGACCGCTCACCTTAGTGCTGCCGGCCTCACCGCAGGTTCCTCCTGTGGTGACGGCCGGTTTGGCGACGGTGGCTGTCCGGATGCCCTCCCATCCGGTCGCCCGGGCGCTGATCCGGGAGGCAGGGACGCCGGTGGCTGCCCCGTCGGCCAACCGTTCCGGCCGGCCGAGCCCGACGATGGCGGAGCATGTTTGCGAGGACCTCTCGGGGCGCATCGACGGCATCGTCGATGGGGGGGCCTGTGACTTTGGGTTGGAGTCGACGGTCGTCGACGCCACGGGCAATGCGGCGGTGATCCTGCGCCCAGGCGGCGTCACACGGGAGATGATCGAGGCGCTCGGCATCCCTGTGCAAACCGCCCTTTCGCTGGAGCCCCTCGCTCCGAACGCCGCTGCTGTGGACGGCCTTGTCCCTCCCTCCCCGGGCATGAAGTATGTTCACTATGCGCCGAGAGCCCCCCTCTACCTGCTGCAAGGGAGTTGGGAAGAACAGGTTGATTCGCTTTGCCGGCGGCTCTCCGAGCCGATCAAGGGCGATGGCAGTGACGATGTGCCTGCCCCTGCGCTCAAAGATGGCGACGGTCCGATGGGACTGCTGATCTCGGAAGAGACCTTCCGCAGGATCAAGCCGCTCCTTTCGGAGACCCGCCACGGAGAAGCAGGGGAGAAATGGGTGGTTCGTCTGACCGGATCTCGGGAAGACTTGACTACGGTGAGCCGGCAACTCTTTGGGGCGATCCGCTCGTTTGATCAGACAACTGTCGTCTCGATTATCGCCGAGACCTATCCGAGCGCAGGCATCGGCTGGGCGCTGATGAACCGGTTGGAAAAAGCGGCCGGCGGGCGCTGCTGGCCGGCATAAAAAAGCGATAGAAAAAGCGGTTCTTCTCGTCCCCTTTTCCAAGGCATATAACTAAACATGGCTTGGCTTCCCATGGCCCCGGGCAATTTCCGGCGAAGTGGAGGTTGGGGAATGGAGTACTGGACCTTGGGTGTGCTCGCTGTGGGATTGGGGGCCGACGCCTTTTCCATGGCCCTCGGCATCGGCATGGAAGGGGTGCGTCGCCGTGACGCCTTCATCCTCGGACTCGTTGTGGCGCTCTTTCACATCTTTATGCCCTGGTTCGGCATCTTGGCCGGGAACGCCCTCGGCCTGATCGTGGGGCGTCTGGCCAGTTTTATCGGCGCAGCGGTACTCTTTTTTCTGGGCGGACGGATGATCTACCACGCCTGGAAGGAGAGGCAGGGGGGGCCTGCCTCTCTGCCGAGCGGGGCGCCGCGCCACGGCGGCGCCCTGGGCGTGAGAGGGGGCGGAGCGACCATCGGCGCCGGTGCCATCGCCGGGGGACGGTCCTTTGCGCCGACCCTCTGGGGATTGGTCGTCATTGGCGCTGCCGTCAGCATGGACGCCTTGAGTGTCGGCTTTTCCCTGGGCACGGTGGGGACCCAGTTGATTCCGACGGTCATGACCTTTGGCGTCGTCGCCGGGATGATGACCGTGGCCGGGTGCCTGATCGGACAGCAGGTAAGCCGGTTGCTCGGCGCGACGGCCCAACTGGCGGGAGGCTTGATTTTGTTGGGCATTGGGATTAAGCTTTTGCTTGGGGGTGCGACTCCCGGCTGAAGTACCGGAGGGATACCATGTTCAATCTGTTGTTCCTGTGCACCGGCAACACCTGCCGCAGTCCCATGGCCCAGGTGATGGCCGAAGCGTTGCTTGCCGAGATGGGCCAAGGAGGGCGGGTCCGCGTATCTTCTGCCGGCACATCGGCATGGCCCGGCGCGCCTGCGTCCAACCAGGCCCGCAAAGTGATGGCCGAGCGCGGTTTGAACCTGGAAACCCATGGTTCTACACCCTTGAATGAAAAGTT
Source organism: Heliomicrobium sulfidophilum (assembly GCF_057715735.1). Classification (NCBI taxonomy): domain Bacteria; kingdom Bacillati; phylum Bacillota; class Clostridia; order Eubacteriales; family Heliobacteriaceae; genus Heliomicrobium; species Heliomicrobium sulfidophilum. The sequence continues at coordinate 1,039,978 of NZ_JBVTZZ010000005.1, read as the reverse complement.
GATCCAAGAAGCGGATCTGGTGCTGACCATGACAGGCAGTCACCGCGACCGCGTCCTTCAGATGGCGCCGGAAGCGGCGGCCAAGGTATTCACCTTGAAGGAGTATGCCGGCGGGAGCGGGGATGTTGCCGATCCCTTTGGCTTGGATGAGCATGCCTATGCGCGGAATGCCCGAGAGATTGAAAGCGCCTTGCGCAAGGCCCTGGAACGGATCGTGGACACCCTCGATAAAAAGGGGGAGCGGGACATCGTTTGACAGCGGTCAGCGATGTTTTTTTATCGTGTTTTGACGTAATGAAAAGGGATAAGCGATTCCATGTCGAAATATGACTGCTTTAGGAGTTACCCTCATCGATTCGAAGGATTTACCACAGAGAGAAAAAGACGCGGTTGGAGTGAGTAGGATGAAAATCGCCATCGGCTGCGACCACGGCGGGTTCCGGCTGAAAGAGGAGATCCGGACCTTTCTGGCGGAGGAGTTGGAACTGCCCGGCGCCAAGCCGGAGGTCATCGATATGGGAACCTTTTCCGAGGAGTCTGTCGACTATCCCGACTACGGCCTGAAGGTGGCCAAGAAGGTCATCCTCGGCGAAGCCGACTTCGGCATCGTCATCTGCGGCACCGGGATCGGCATCTCCATCGCCGCCAACAAGGTGCCCGGCGTCCGCGCCGCCTTGTGCGGAGACACATTTTCGGCCCGCATGGCCCGGGAGCACAATGACGCCAATGTGCTCGCCTTAGGGGCCAGAGTGGTCGGCCCCGGCCTGGCTCGGGACATCGTGGCGGCCTTTTTTTCGGCGAGCTTTGCCGGCGGCAGGCACGCCCGGCGGGTGGACAAGCTGCGGGCCATCGAGGGGCAGGGGACGGTGGAATGACCGCCATCGGGGCCCAGGTGACCGCCGCCGCCACTGAACTGGCGCAGGTGGCGAACCTGCAACCGGAGCAGATCCTGGTCGTCGGTTGCAGCACCTCCGAGGTGATCGGCGCTGCCATCGGCACAAAGGGGTCGGAAGCGGTCGCTGAGGCGATCGTGACCGCCCTCCATTCAGTGACCGCCTCCAGGGGCGTCCACCTGGCCATCCAGTGCTGTGAGCATCTGAACCGCGCCCTCGTCGTTGAAGAGGAGATCCTGAGGTTGTACCGGGAACTGGAGCAAGTTTCCGTCCGGCCTGTGGCCAAAGCCGGCGGATCCCTGGCGGCCCAGGCGATGGAACACTTTCACCGGCCTGTTGTTGTCGAGGCGATCCGCGCCCACGCCGGCATGGACATCGGCGAGACGCTGATCGGCATGCACCTGAGAGCCGTCGCTGTGCCTGTCCGCCTGTCGATCCGCCAGATCGGCCAAGCGCGACTGACAGCAGCCCGGACCCGGCCGAAACTGATCGGCGGGGAACGGGCCTGTTACCTGTGAACGCGGCTCGAAGGCGTCTCCCACGGGTTTCATGAGAATCGGCGCAACCACCGGAAAAAGCATAGCCTGAAGAAAAAATAATGTATGGGAGGCACCATGATCGTGAGTGAATGGAAACATCTGCACCAGGTCGACCCGGAAGTGGCGGCTGCGATGGACCGGGAAAAGAACCGCCAGCGGAACAACATCGAGCTGATCGCCTCGGAGAACTTCGTCAGCGAAGCCGTCATGGAGGCGGCCGGCAGCGTGCTGACGAACAAGTATGCCGAAGGGTATCCGGGAAAACGCTACTACGGCGGCTGTGAATTCGTCGACCAGGTGGAAACGCTGGCCATCGAACGGGCCAAGGCGCTCTTCGGCGCCGAGCACGCCAATGTGCAGCCCCACTCGGGGGCCAACGCCAACATGGGCGTCTATTTCGCCTGCCTGGAACCGGGCGACACCGTCCTGGGCATGAACCTCGCCCATGGCGGACACCTCACCCATGGCTCTCCCGTCAACATATCGGGAAAATACTTCCGTTTCGTCGCCTACGGTGTCGATGAACATACGGGCCGGATCGACTATGACGAGGTGGCGCGCATCGCCCGGGAAACAAAGCCGAAGCTGATTGTCGCCGGCGCCAGCGCCTATCCCCGCGAGCTCGATTTTGTCCGTTTCCGGGCCATCGCCGATGAGGTGGGCGCCATGCTGATGGTCGACATGGCCCACATCGCCGGTCTCGTGGCGGCAGGACTGCACCCCTCGCCCGTTCCCTATGCCGAGTTTGTCACCACGACGACCCACAAGACGCTGCGGGGCCCTCGCGGCGGTCTGATCCTCTGCAAAAAGGAGTGGGCCGCTAAGATCGACAAGGCCATCTTCCCCGGTTTGCAGGGCGGTCCGCTCATGCACATCATCGCCGCCAAAGCAGTCGCCTTCAAAGAAGCCATGGCGCCGGAGTTTATGGCGTACCAGAAGCAGATCGTCGCCAACGCCGCCGCTCTTGCCAAAGGGCTGACCGAGCGCGGATTCCAACTCGTCTCGGGCGGCACCGACAACCATCTGATGCTCATCGACCTGCGCAACAAGCAGTTGACCGGCAAGGAAGCGGAAAAACGGCTTGACGAGGCCCGCATCACCGTCAACAAGAACGCCATCCCCTTCGATCCCCAGAGCCCCTTCGTCACCAGCGGCATCCGCGTCGGCACACCGGCCGCCACGAGCCGGGGCATGGACGAAGCAGCGATGGAGCAGGTAGCGGAAGCGATCCATCAATGCCTCTCTGACGGCAGCGAAGCGGCCATGCAAAAAGCCGTTGCCATCGTGGAGTCGCTCTGCGCCCGTTTCCCGCTGTACGCCTGATCCCCGCCGCCACCGCACCATGAAACGCTCGATCAAATGAACACCGGGGGGAACTGACATGGCCAGGGTAGTGATCATGGATCATCCGTTGATCCAGCATAAGTTGAGTTTCATCCGTTCGAAAAACACAGGGTCCAAAGAGTTCCGGGAACTGGTCGAAGAGGTAGCCATGCTGATGGCCTACGAAGTCACCCGCGACCTGCCCCTGGCAGAGGCCGAGGTGGAGACCCCCGTCGCCGTGACGAAAACGAAGGTCCTCGCCGGCAAAAAACTGGGCGTCGTGGCCATCCTGCGGGCCGGCCTGGGCATGATCAACGGCTTTGTGAAGCTGATCCCGGCGGCCAAGGTGGGCCATGTGGGCCTCTACCGCGACCCGGAGACGCTGGAGCCGGTCGAGTACTACTGCAAACTCCCTCCCGATGTGGCCGAGCGGGACATGATCGTCATCGACCCGATGCTCGCCACAGGCGGCTCGGCGTCGGCGGCGCTCACCCTGCTCAAACAGAAGGGCGCCCGCCACATCAAACTCGTCGTCCTCATCGCCGCCCCCGAAGGGGTGTCGCGCGTCGAACAGGACCACCCTGATGTAGACATCTTCGCCGCCGCCCTCGACCCCTGCCTGAACGACCACGCCTACATCGTCCCCGGCCTCGGCGACGCTGGCGACCGCCTCTTCGGAACGAAATAACCCAAGTAATCAAAAGAACCTTTGCCTGGAATGATTTTTCCAGGCAAAGGTCTTTTTTGGAAAGCACCGTTGCGATGCATGAAAAAGCCCGCTATCATTAAGAGTGGGCTTATTTGCAGAAGATTTTTAGTCGTTTTTGGGCGATTCTTGATGCATATCATGTAGGACCTATAGCAAACACATGGTAAAGCTGGGCCTATTGGCGCAGCGAGCGGTTTGGGCGGAGCGGCGTCGCGAGCGCAGGCTGCGCAGCGGAAAAGCGCGCCATGGTTCACATGCAGAAAAGCCCAGAGGTTTGGCGCGCCCGCGGAGCAACCGAGCGAGCAGCCGCGCAGCCCTTAGCGAGCGGAGCCAATAGGACCCGATTTACGCAAATGTTTCGCAGGTCTTTTTCGAGAAAGCCGCAAAAGATAGGGGATTTCCATGCGCAAAGACTGGGACAGCTATTTCATCGACATCGCCTTCGCCGTCTCCACCCGCAGCACCTGTCCTCGGCGGAGCGTCGGCGCTGTCATCGTGAAAGACAAGCGGATCAAAGGGACAGGCTATAACGGCAGCCCTGCCCATCTGCCCCACTGCGCCGATGAGGGATGTCTGATGCGGAACAACCACTGCGTTCGGACGATCCATGCCGAGGTGAACGCGATCATGGAGTGTTCGCCAGAGGAACGGAAAGACGCGACGATTTACGTGACTGACCGGCCCTGCGCCGAGTGTTCGAAGGTGATCATCTCTTCAGGTATAACCAGGGTCGTCTTTGCCCGAGACTATCCTACGGATCACGATTGGTTTCACAGGGCGCCCTGGATCGAGGTCGTCCATATCCCACGGCAACCTGAGGCAGAGGAAGCGCCAACGACATAACAGGCCATCGATGAGGGGGAGGCGCCATGACCGATCTGGTCAAAGAGTTGGAGAAGGTTTTTCCCCGGCTGGAGCTCTCGCCGACCATTGAGAGCACCATGATCAAGCTGGTGGAAGAAGCCGGGGAATTGGCCGAGATCTGCGGGAAGGTACGTCGCCTGAACGGCGAGGAGCAGCAGAAGGTGATGAATAAGCTGCGCGCCCGGGAAGTGGCCCGCCAAGTGGAGGGCTTGCTGCAACGGGGACAGGGATTCGACGGTGAAGGTCCGGCGGCGAAGGAAGTGGCGGCGCTGCTTGCCTCCTTCCGGACGGAAGGCGTCGAGGCGCAACTGGCCCCGAAGGAGATCGACAAGTTGATCGCCCGGGAATTGCTCGATGTGATGCAAACCTGCGCCACCTTCATGTACCAGCTTGAGGTCGATCTCGACAGCCTCATCGCCGAACACCAAGAAAAATTGATCCAACGGGGATACATAAGCGGCGAAAGTAAAAATCTCGAAAGGCAGTGAAGCCGTTGCCTGCACCGATCAAGGTTTTGTCCATCTTTGGAACCCGTCCGGAAGCGATCAAAATGGCCCCGGTCGTCAAAGCGCTGGAAAAGCAACCGGATCAGATCGTCTCCAAAGTGGCCGTGACGGCCCAGCACCGGGAGATGCTCGATCAGGTGCTGGAACTCTTTCAGATCACGCCCGACCATGACCTGAACATCATGGCGCCCGAACAGACCCTCTATGACGTGACCTCCCGGGCGCTGCTCGGCCTCAAGCCGGTACTGGAGCAGGAGAAGCCCGATCTGGTCCTCGTCCACGGTGATACGACGACCACCTTCGTGGCCTCCCTGGCCGCTTTTTATCAGCAGATCCCGGTGGGTCATGTGGAGGCGGGTTTGCGGACCCACAACAAATACTCGCCTTTTCCGGAGGAACTCAACCGTCGACTGACCGGCGCCATCGCCGACCTGCACTTCTCCCCGACAGCCACCTCTCGGCAGAACCTACTGCAGGAAGGCATCAAGGAAGAGACCATCTATGTGACGGGCAACACCGTCATCGACGCCCTGCTGGCGACGGTAAAGCCCGATTACCGGTTCCACGATCCCGCCCTCGAAGGGATCGACTTCGCAGGCCGCGAGATCCTGCTGGTGACGACACACCGCCGGGAGAACCTGGGCGAGCCGATGCGCCAGGTCTACCGGGCGCTTTTCGAGGTGCTGGAGGCCCGCCCCCAGGCGGCGGTCGTCTTCCCGGTCCACAAAAACCCGGCTGTCCGGCGGGTCGTCGCCGAGGTGCTCGGCGATCATCGCCGAGTGCATCTGGTCGAGCCGATGGACTATGAGCCCTTCGTCAACCTGATGGCCCGTTCGACGCTCGTGCTCACCGACTCGGGCGGCATGCAGGAAGAGGCGCCCTCACTGGGCAAGCCCGTCCTGGTGCTGCGCGACACGACGGAACGGCCAGAGGCGGTCACAGCCGGCACGGTCAAACTGGTAGGGACCGACCCAGCCGCCATCACGAAAGAGGCCCTCACCCTGCTCGGCGACCGGCAGTCCTACGAGGCCATGGCCAACGCCGTCAACCCTTACGGGGACGGCAAAGCGTCGCAGCGAACGGTCCAGGCCATCTTGCATCACTTCCAACGGTCACCGGAGCGGCCGGAACCTTTTTCGCCGCAAATGGATTGAAGCAAGGATATCAATTGAATTAAAGATATTGAATCAGGAGTATCGGATCAGGAAATATCGGGTCAGGAATACGGATGGTATAGCGAATATTGTATTCTTTTGCGTTAATGCTGTTCTTTTTGGCACATGAGAGGATTTTGGCCTGTCGTCGCGAATACTAAATGTCGGCTAAAATGTGTATGAGCTTTGCTGAAACACTGTTGAAGAAGCGACAGAGGGAAGTAGGGAATGAGGTCGAACCATCCAGGGCATCCTAGTTTTGCCTGTATGCAGCAGGAGGGAGAGGATTGGCCGATCTGAATCTGCCTTCTCGTCGGGTTCTGAAAGCGTTTGCGTTGGCTTCTACCATCGGCGCCGAGTTCGCGGCCTCGGTTTTCATCGGGTTTACGGCAGGCCGCTACGCGGATAAGGCTTGGGGGACGGACCCGTGGTTGATGCTCGCTGGTGTATTGCTGGGCGTCGCCGGCGGGTTTTTCGGTGTCTATTACCTGGTAACTACCTTTTTCAAGGAAGAGAAAGACAAACCAGAAAAAAAGCCAGCCCCCTGACACTCCGCGATACGCCCGGCAAGGTGGTAACGAGAGAGGACAAGCTCGATGGAATTGCAGCGCCTTTTGTCCAAGGTATGGCGGGCAGGCCTCCTAGGGGTGGGAATCAGCCTGTCGTTCATACCCTTTGTTGATAGACCGGAGGTTCCTGCCGGGTTCGCCCTCGGCTGGTTTTCCGGGATCCTCGCTTCCTGGCTACTTTCGATGCGGCTTCGCCGCCTGGAGAATCAATCCCCCGAGAAGGCTGCCCGCAGCATCCAAATCAGCGCACTGGCGCGATTCAGCCTGGGACTGCTGGCTTTGCTGCTCGCGTTCAAAACCCCCGGGGCCTTTGATCTCCTCTCGACCGGTCTCGGCCTGCTGATGACGCCTGTCACCTCGACGGCGTTCGGCTGGCTGGAGAGCCGGAAACCCTACTACTGGGAAAACACGAAGTGAAAGGGGTGAATCAGAAAACACATGGAAGAACACGTGCGTCCGGAGTGGCACTTCATGGGAATGACCTTTTGGGCCGACACACTGCTTTTCACCTGGCTGGTCATGGTCATTCTTATCATTTTTGGCTACATAGCGGGCAGACGGGCGACCAGCGGCATCCCTGACCGGATCGTCGCCGTTTGGGAGTACGTCATCGACTTTGTCGCCAAGATTGTCGCCGACAACACCGATTACAAGAAAATGGCCGGGCTGTTGGCCTACCTGGTGACGCTCATCATGTTCATCTTCGTCTCCAACATGATCGGCCTGTTCCCGAACTTCACCTTCGGCCTCGGTCACCTGCACACCGCCGGCAACCTGATGTCGCCGACGGCTGACTTGAACCTGACGCTGGCGCTGGCCACGATGACCATCATCCTGGCCCAGTACTACGGGATCAAGTACAACGGCACCCACTATTTCGGGCACTTTTTCGCACCGCACTGGCTCTTCTTCCCGATCCACGCCATCGAACTGCTGACCAAGCCCGTCACCTTGGCCTTCCGTCTTTACGGGAACATCTTCGCCGGTGAAGTGCTGATCAAGGTGCTCCTCACGTTTATCCCCTTCGGACTGGTCTATGTCTTGGGCGGGTTCATACCCCACGTGATCTGGCTGGCTTTCTCCGTCTTTGTCGGCGCCATCCAGTCTTTCGTCTTCACGGTCTTGACGATCGTGTACATCTCGCAAGCCATCGGCGCTGCCGATAGCCATTAAAAAACAAAAAAATCAAGGGACCAAGAGTCCCGCCCAGCCACAACGGCTGAACATTTGAAAGGAGCGATCTCTTGTGGATGTCAAAGCTTTTGCTCTCTTAGGTGCCGGTCTCGCCGTCGGTCTCGCCGCTTTCGGCGCCTCCATCGGTAACGGTATGGTCACCTCCAAAACGGTGGAAGGCATCGCCCGCCAGCCCCAAGCCCGCGGCGCCCTGCAAACGACCATGTTCATCTCCGTCGGTCTGATCGAAGCTCTCCCCATCATCACCGTCGTTATCGCCTTCCTGCTCTACGGCGTCGGCAGCAAGTAAGACTTGCCTCGCCTTCGCGAATCGGTTCCACCAAAAAGAAATACAGCGTAGCGTTTGCTCCGTTTAAGGAGGTTAAGCGGTGCTAGAATCGGTCCTTCACGCGCTCAATCTGAACGAGACCTTTCTGGCCATGCTGATCAGCTTCCTGATCCTTGTCTTCATCCTCCAGCAAGTGGCTTTCAAGCCCATCTTGAAGGCCCTCGACGAACGGCGTCAAAAAGTCGAAGAATCGATCAACCGCGCCGAAAACGACCTGGAAGAAGCCAACCGGATGCGGGCCGAGAATGCCGCCGAACTGGCCAAGGCCCGCCAGGAAGCCCATGACCTGATCGCACGCGCCACCAAGGTCAGCGAAGAAAAAGCGCAGGAAATCGTCGCCGCCGCTCAGGCAGAGGCCAACCGCCTCAAAGAAAAGGCTGTCGCCGACATCACCCGGGAAAAAGAAAAAGCCCTGGAAGAACTGCGCAGCCATGTCGTCAGCCTGTCCATTCTGGCCGCGGAAAAGGTGATCCGCAAAAACCTCGATGACGCGACCCAGCGCCAACTGGTGAACGAGGTCATTGACGAAGTGGGGAAACTGCCATGCTAACAGGCGCAGTCGCTCGCCGGTACGCGCAGGCTCTCCTGGAGATCGGAACCCAAGCCAAGACCCTGGATGCGCTGGAAGCGGAATTGGGCCGCTTCGTTGAAATGGTCGACCATCATCCGGAACTGCAGCAAGTCCTCTTTCATCCTTCCGTCGTTGTCGCCGAGAAAAAAGACCTGGTGGGCAAACTGCTGGCCACGGGCGCTTTCTCTGAAACGGCGCGGGCCTTCATCCTCCTTGTCATCGATCGCCGGCGGGAGAACTACTTCGCCGACATTTTCCGGGAGTTTGTCCGCCTGGCCAACAAGGTGCGCAACATTGAGGAAGCACGGGTGACGAGCGCTGTCGAGCTGGCGCCGGAGCAGGTGGAACGCCTGCGGTCACAACTGGCCGCCACCACCGGCAAAGAGATCGTCCTGCGCATGCAGGTCGATCCCAGCTTGATCGGCGGTCTGGTCGTCGCCTTCGGCGACCGGATCATCGACGGTTCAGTAGCCGGAAAGATCCGGGACCTGAGAGAGAGCCTCCTGCGGGCTCCCCTGCCGTCCCTCTCGTAACTCGACACGCTCACAAGAGAATAGGGGTGAAGAACCGTCCATGAGTTTACGTCCTGAAGAGATTAGCGCCATCATCAAGCAACAGATCGAGCGGTATGAAAAGCCCCTGGAGGCTGCCGATTCCGGCACCGTCATCCAGGTCGGCGACGGCATCGCCCGCATCTACGGCTTGGAAAAAGCCATGGCCGGCGAACTGTTGGAGTTCCCCGGTCAGGTCTATGGCATGGTGCTCAACCTCGAAGAAGACAATATCGGTTGCGTTATTCTCGGCCCCTACACGGGGATCAAAGAAGGCGACACAGTCAAGCGGACGGGCCGCATCGTGGAAGTTCCCGTCGGTCCCGAACTGATCGGCCGCGTCGTCAACCCCCTCGGCCAGCCCCTGGACGGCAAGGGTCCCATCAACGCCAAGCAGTTCCGTCCCATCGAGTCGGCTGCTCCTGGCGTCATCAAGCGGAAATCGGTTCACGAGCCCCTGCAAACGGGTCTCAAGGCCATCGACGCCATGGTGCCCATCGGCCGCGGCCAGCGGGAACTGATCATCGGCGACCGTCAGACCGGTAAAACGGCTGTCGCCGTCGACACGATCATCAACCAAAAAGGCCAGAACGTCATCTGTATCTACGTGGCCATCGGCCAGAAGGCTTCCACCGTCGCCGGCGTCGTCAAGACGCTGGAAGAGCACGGCGCCATGGATTACACCATCGTCGTCTCAGCGACCGCCTCTGAGCCGGCGCCGCTACTCTACATCGCCCCCTACGCCGGCTGCGCCATGGGCGAGTACTTCCTCTACAACGGCCAGCACGCTCTCTGCATCTATGACGACCTGTCCAAACAGGCCGTCGCCTACCGGGAGCTCTCCCTGTTGCTCCGCCGCCCGCCGGGCCGCGAAGCCTACCCTGGCGACGTCTTCTATCTCCACTCCCGTCTGCTGGAACGGGCCGCCAAACTCTCGGACGAGCATGGCGCCGGCTCGCTGACGGCCCTGCCGATCATCGAAACCCAGGCTGGCGACGTGTCGGCCTACATCCCGACAAACGTCATCTCCATCACCGACGGCCAGATCTTCCTGGAGTCGGACCTGTTCTTCTCCGGCATCCGCCCGGCCATCAACGCCGGCATCTCTGTTTCCCGCGTCGGCGGCGCCGCTCAGATCAAGGCGATGAAACAGGTCGCCGGCCGCCTCCGCTTGGAACTGGCCCAGTACCGGGAACTGGCCGCCTTCGCCCAGTTCGGCTCCGACCTGGACAAGGCCACCCAGGCCCGACTGAACCGCGGTCAGCGCCTCGTGGAAATCCTCAAGCAAGACCAGTACAAGCCGATGGTCGTCGAAGAGCAGGTGGCCGTCATCTTCGCCGCCGTCAACGGCTATCTCGATGACATCCCGGTGGCTGACGTGCTCAAGTTTGAGGAAGGCTTCCTCAAGTACCTGCGTACGGAAAAGGCCGATATCCTCACCGATATCCGGGAAAAGAAAGCCCTCAGCGACGATCTCACCGCGCGGCTCAAAGAGGCCATCGGAGCTTTCAAGAAGGGCTTCGTGGCCTAAGACTGGGAGTCTGCCGGACTAGACTCTCGGCAATAGCGAGGTGAAAATAGAATGCCCGGAATGCGCGATATCAAACGCCGCATCCGTTCCATCAAAAGCACCCAGCAGATCACCAAGGCGATGAAGATGGTAGCGGCGGCGAAGCTGCGCAAGGCCCAAGAGAGGGTCATTCAGGCCCGCCCTTACGCCAAGCGCATCCAGGGGGTTCTCTCGCGCTTGGTGGCTGCCGCCACCGACGTGAACCATCCCCTCCTGGAAACGCGGGAGGTCAAAAGGGTCGCTTACGTGGTCGTCACGGCGGACCGTGGCCTCTGCGGCGGGTACAACGCCAACATCATCCGTAAGGTGAACAACGAGATCAAGGGACGCGACGATGTCTCCCTGGTCTGCGTCGGCCGCAAAAGCCGCGATTTCTTCAAACGGATGGGGAACAGGATCGAAGCGGAGTACGTCGGTCTGGGCGAGGACATCTCCTTCGGCATGGCCAAGGAGATCGCCGCCAAGGTCATGGAACTCTACGAACAGGGGACCGTCGACCAGGTGCAACTCGTCTTCACCGAGTTCTACTCCGCCTTGACCCAAAAGCCTGTGCAGATGCAACTGCTGCCCGTCCCGGCCCAGTCTGGCGAAGGCGCAGGCGCTGACGACAGCAAGGATCCCCAGCCGCTCTATGAGTTCGAACCGAGCCCTGAGGCCGTCTTGGACGAGCTGCTTCCCAGGTACGTGGAGAACCAGATCTACCGGGCTCTCTTGGAGTCGAAAGCCTCCGAACAGGGCGCCCGCATGACAGCCATGGGATCGGCGACGGACAACGCCAAGGAAATGATCAACAAGCTTACCCTGTCCTTCAACCGGGCCCGCCAGGCGGCCATCACCAAGGAGATCTCCGAGGTGGTCGGCGGCGCGGCAGCTCTCGGCTAATCGAAGGCAGGCAGTCACTCCGACCGGAGGAGGTTTACGCATTCGATGAACTTTGGAAATGTAATCCAGGTCATCGGGCCGGTTGTGGACATCCAGTTCCCGCCCGGCCAACTGCCTGAGATTTATAACGCCATCAAGATCCGTTCTGCCGACCAAGAGAACTACCAGGGCAGCTTCGAGATCGACATCACCCTGGAAGCCGCTCAGCACCTGGGCAATAACGCTGTCCGCTGCGTCGCCATGTCCTCCACGGACGGTTTGATGCGTGGCATGAAAGCCCAAGACACGGGCGCTCCCATCTCGGTGCCTGTCGGCGCCGAGATCCTGGGCCGCATGTTCAACGTCCTCGGCGACCCCATCGACGAGGCTGGCGAAGTCGTCGCCAAGGAAGCCTGGCCGATCCACCGCAACGCGCCGACCTTTGAAAACCTGGAGCCCTCCACGGAGGTTCTCGAAACAGGCATCAAGGTCATCGACCTGCTGGCTCCTTACGCCAAGGGCGGCAAGGTCGGTCTCTTCGGCGGCGCCGGCGTCGGCAAGACCGTTCTGATCCAGGAACTGATCAACAACATCGCCATGGAATACTCCGGTTACTCCGTCTTCGCCGGCGTCGGCGAGCGGACCCGTGAGGGCAACGACCTGTACCACGAATTCAAAGATTCGGGCATCCTGAAGAACGTCGCCATGGTCTTCGGCCAGATGAACGAGCCCCCCGGGGCCCGGATGCGCGTGGCCCTCTCGGGCCTCGTCATGGCCGAGTACTTCCGCGACGTCCAGAACCAGGACGTGCTGCTCTTCATCGACAACATCTTCCGCTTCACCCAGGCCGGTTCGGAAGTGTCGGCTCTCCTCGGCCGGATGCCCTCTGCCGTCGGTTACCAGCCCACGCTGTCCACCGAAATGGGCCAGCTCCAGGAGCGGATCACCTCGACGAAGAACGGTTCCATCACCTCCGTCCAGGCGATTTACGTCCCTGCTGACGACTTGACGGACCCGGCGCCGGCGACAGCCTTCGCCCACCTGGACGCCACCACCGTTCTGTCGCGGGCCATCTCCGAACTGGGGATCTACCCCGCCGTCGACCCCCTCGACTCCACCTCCCGGATCCTGGACCCCCACGTCGTCGGCGACGAGCACTACAGCGTCGCCCGGGGTGTGCAGAAGATCCTGCAGCGCTACAAAGAACTGCAGGACATCATCGCCATCCTCGGCATGGACGAGCTCTCGGAAGACGACAAGATCGTCGTCGCCCGGGCGCGGAAGATCCAGCGATTCCTCTCGCAGCCTTTCCACGTGGCCGAAGCCTTCACCGGCACCCCCGGCAAGTTCGTCCCCCTCAAGGAGTCCATCCGGGGCTTCAAAGAGATCCTCGAAGGCAAACACGACGACCTTCCCGAAAACGCCTTCTACATGGTCGGCACCATCGAAGAAGCGGTGGCCAAAGCCAAAGATATGGCGTAAAGAGGGGAGTGACCTGTCATGGCCGAAAAGACCTACCTACTCGAGGTGGTTACTCCCGAGCGGGTGGTCGTCAATGAGGAAGTGGAGTTCACCTCCGCTCCCGGTATCGAGGGCAGCCTCGGTATCCTGGCCGACCACGCTCCCATGCTGACCGCTTTGACCATTGGCTTGCTGGAGTACACCAAAGGGAGCCAAACCCGGAAACTGACCCTCACCGGCGGTTTCCTGGAAGTGGCCGATAATAAAGTGACCGTCCTGGCGAACGCGGCGGAACAGCTTGTGGAGATCGACCTCTCCCGGGCCGAAGCCGCCCGCCGGCGGGCGCAAGAGCGGATCGAAAAAGCCCAAGGCGGCAACGCCGATGTGGACCTGATGCGGGCCGAGATGGCCCTCAAGCGGGCGCTCCTGCGCCTGGAAGCCGCAAAAAAAGAATAATCGATGCGGATTGTGTCGGCGCCGTCCCCTTATGTATAATGAGGGGAGGCGCCCTTTTCTTTTTTTGGGAAATTGAAAAGTGCGCGGTGACTTCCTGCAAAAGCTTGGAATGCATAAAGGATGTTTTTCCGGGCATTTTGGAAAGATGGCAAATACGTTCGCACGAGGTTGTATGGATGAAAGACTTTCCCATTGTGCTCATCGGTCTCTACAACTCCAAGGCGCTGGGGGTGCGCGCCCTGTCGTCGGTTTTAAAGGCGAAGGGCTACCCTGTCAGCCTGCTCTTCTTCAAAGACTTTAACAGCTTGAACGCGCGCAGCCCCTCCGAGGAGGAGTACCGGCTGCTCATTGACAAGCTGATGGAACTGAACCCCCGCATGATCGGTCTCAGCGTCATGTCCACCTTCTACCTCTCGGCCGCCCATGAGATGTCGCGCCGCATCAAAGCGGCCTTCCCATCGACGACCCTCGTCTGGGGCGGCGTCTACCCCACCATGTTTCCCGAGGAGGCCCTGGAACACTGCGACTATGTCATGCGCGGCGAATGCGACGAAGCGGTCATCGATCTCGTTGAAGCGCTTTCCGGCAAGAAAGACATCACCCAGGCGCCCAACCTCACTTACCGGCGTGGCGACGAGGTGGTCCACAACCCCCTCAACCACCTGCGGGCGCAGTTGGACGAGTTGCCCTTCCCCGACATGGGCGGCGGCGACAAGTACCACATCAGCGACGGCAAGATCGCCTGCTGCGATCCCCAGGTGGCCAGCGTCTCCTATGAGATGAGCGCCTCCCGCGGCTGTCCCTATGTCTGCTCCTACTGCAGCAGCCTAAACCTGAAACGGATCTACAAAGGCAAAGGCCCTTTTGTGCGCCTGCGTTCTGTCGACAGCACCTTATCGGAGCTGCGCTGGGCGCAGGATCTCGTCAAGAATATGCGCATGGTCTGGTTCTGGGATGAGATCTTCGCCGATGACGAAGCCTGGGTCCGCGAGTTTGTCAGCCGCTACAAAAAAGAGATCGGCCTGCCCTTCAACATCTGGGGCCACCCGCACAAGATCAAGCCGGAGACGATGGCCATGCTTGTCGACGCCGGTTTGCATCAGGTCGTCGTCGGCATCCAGCATGGATCGCCGCGCATCCGCAAGGAGATCTACTTCCGCCCCGAGACAGACGAAGAGTTGATCGAGATGAGCCGCATCCTGGCCGAAGCCAAGGTGCCCGAGGTCATCTATGACCTGATCCTGGACAGCCCCTTCGAGACGGTGGAAGACCTGGAGAAGACCTACCACCTCTGCATGAAGCTGCACAAGCCCTTCACCTTGAACCTGCACGGCCTCAGCTTCCTGCCGGGCACCGATATCGAGAAGCTGGCTGTCGACAAAGGCCTGCTGACTTGGGAAGAGCTGAAGCAGCAGCAGTCGCGCCCCATCGAAGAGATGTATCATTCCTTCAGTTGGTGGACCCACACCGGATCGAAAGAGGACCGGGAACGGGCCTACTGGAAAAACATGATCCACCTGACTCAGTTTGGCTGGGCGTCCCTGCTCCTTCCCCTCTTCGAGGCGAACTTCTTCCGTCAAAAACCGGAGATGATGAACCCCCTGCGGACCACCGCGAACGGCTGGAACCTGATGCGGCGGGCCACCCGCAAGCTCCGTTTAAAGCTCGGTCTGACCTGAAGTTTAACGGTCACCCTCTTGGGCAAGACTGGAAACAGACCATTGCCTTTGAGGGTGTTTTTTGTGCTCAAGTTCTTTTTTTCGCTGTTCATCCAAGTTGGCCTGTTCCTGCTCCTCAGCTTTTTCCTGCTCTTTCGCAACGGCGGCGAAGGTGCCCAGTGGGTGATCCAGCAGATGCCTGCCTTCGAAGCGACGGTCACAAGCTATGTACAGACGTACACGCCATCCCTGATGGAGATGTGGACAACCCTGGTGCCGCCTTTTACGGACAGGCTTGACAAAAAGGGCTTCCCAGAACCGTCCGAGACGCCGGCGTTGCGCCGCGGACTCGGTCCGGAGACGTCCTCTGACGAAAAAGGCGCAGCAGAGCGAACAGGGGACAGGGCCGGCGGCGCCGAACAAGCGGTCGGTGAATCGGCGGGCAAGCCGGTCGACTGGGCGGTCATCGAAAACCTGGCCTCCGCGATGGAGGCGTCGGGGATTTCCCCCCAAGAGGCCGCCATCACCCTTTCCATGCCCATCGATCCTTCCGTCACGAAGGACGTGGCGGAGAGGGAGCGACAGTCCACTGCCGAGACGCTGTTGCAAAAGCATTTTCGAGAGATCACCGGCCAGGAGGCCGCCGAAAAAGCCGTCATCCGCAGCGATGGGCAACGGCTATTTGGGCTTCTGCGCGGCGAGGACGGAAAAGGCGGCCGCCTGGACCTGATGCTGCAGATCGAGGCGGAGCGGGCGCATCTGACCGCCATTCTCCGCTCGTCCCTGCCGTTGTTGAAAGAGAGTGACCGCCTGACGCGGTTGTACGCTCTGGCCGACGGGCAGCAGCATTGCGAATTCAGCTTCACCGTGCAAGGGACGCGGCCCGGTTTATTAGCGCCGGAAGAACAGGAACAGGCGATCCGCCACTGTCTGGAGCGCCTGCAGGCGCAGACGTTGCGCGTTTCCACGAAAGACGCCCTTATCGTCAGCGCCTACTGCCCCGCGTTGCCGGGAGGGATCCCCATGGGCAACGAACAGCTGAACCTCCAGGCGATGGCCCGCTACTACGGCGTCGACCAGAACACCCATTTTGCCTTCGGGTACCCGATTCTGCTCCAGGAGATGTAGGGGCGATGGCCTGTACCGACGTTTCTCCAGCTGACCCATCCAGGAGATGGCTGATTATGCGAAAAAGGTTCCGGAGATAGTATTTTAGGCAGGAAAGCGTTGTGACCTGTCGAAACTAAACTGGGTTGTTAAATGGCTTTGGACTTCCTACATACCCAGCGCTTTGCGGAATACCCAAAAAAAGGGGGGCGGCCGGTTCCCGGAGAACGGTGAAAACGGCAGACGGAATTGATGGACACAAAAATCGTTGTGCGCGGGGGCAATCCCCTGATTGGACATATCCGAGTCAGCAACGCCAAGAATGCGGTGCTGCCGATCCTGATTGCGTCACTCCTGGCAGAGGGCGAATCGACCATCGCCGATGTTCCCCAGTTGGCCGATGTGGACACCACCTGCGCCTTGCTACAGCACATGGGCTGCGAGGTCGCCCGGCAAAAGGGGAACATCATCGTCCGCACCGGTTCCCTTTCCGGTGAAGAGGCGCCTTATGAGTTCGTGCGCATGATGCGGGCCTCCTTCCTTGTGCTGGGGCCCCTGTTGGCGCGGCTCGGCCGGGCCGTCATCTCGCTGCCGGGCGGCTGCGCCATCGGCTCCCGGCCGATCAACCTGCACCTGAAAGGCCTGGAGGCCATGGGCGCCAAGGTTCGCCTCGATCACGGCCATGTGGAGGCCCACTGCCGCCAGTTGCAAGGCGCCCAGATCTACCTCGACTTCCCCTCTGTCGGCGCCACAGAGAACCTGATGATGGCCGCATCCCTTGCCAAGGGGCAGACAGTGATCGAAAACGCCGCCGAGGAGCCGGAGATCGTCGACCTGGCCAACTACCTGAACCGGATGGGGGCGCGGATCAAGGGCGCCGGCACGCCGGTCATCAAGATCGAAGGCGTCGAGCGGCTGCAAGGCGGCGCCTACACGCCGATCCCCGACCGGATCGAAGCCGGTTCCTACATGGTGGCAGCCGCCGCCACCGGCGGCGACCTGACGGTGGACAATATCATCATCGATCATGTCAAACCAGTCATCGCCAAACTGAAGGAGATGGGCGCCACCATCCAGGAGATGGAGACGAGCCTGCGCGTCACTATCGATCAGCCCTTGCGCGCCGTCGACATCAAGACCTTGCCCTATCCCGGTTTCCCGACAGACATGCAGGCCCAGATGATGGCCCTGCTGACCGTCTCCGCAGGCACCGGCGTGGTGACGGAAACGGTCTTTGAGAACCGCTTCATGCACGTCGATGAGTTGAAGCGGATGGGCGCCCAGATCAAGGTGGAAAGCCGGACGGCAGTCGTCCAGGGCATCCCCAAGCTCTACGGCGCGCCTGTCAAAGCGACAGACCTGCGGGCTGGCGCGGCGCTGATCGTGGCGGCTTTAGCCGCCGACGACAAGACGGAGATCGGCTGTGTCCACCACATCGATCGCGGCTATGACGATATCGTCGGTAAACTGCGTCAGGTGGGCGCCCACATCGAGCGCGCTTACGCCGACGGCTAGAAGCGGTTGCCGCAGCGGTTAAAAGAGCGGTCCCATCAGCTGTTAAATCAGCAACGTTTCATCAGCGGCAGTTTCATTAGCCGCAGGACCACCATCGACAAGCTATTCAGCGTATCGGCCATCATGTTTCCCCCTCGCCGCGCATATACATAGATGCGCAAAAGCGGTGACGAAGGGGGAGGCTCCGGTGACGAGACGGTGGCGGTGGAAGTTTTGGTCGGCCATGACCTTGACGGTCGCTCTGCTGATCGTCCTGGCGATCCCCTGGCTGTCCGTCTATGGCCCTTACCTGCGCTTGCGCCTTTCGCCGGCTGCCGGGCCGGAAGTGACGGTGCGGACAGAGCAGGAGCAATTGCTCCGTATGCCCATGGAGGAATACCTGGTCGGCGTGTTAGCTGGGGAGATGATGCCCCAAGATCCACCGGAGGCCTTGAAGGCCATGGCCGTCGCCGCTCGGAGCTTCGCCTGGCTGCGCGTCGAACGGGGCGAGACGCTCTGCGCCACCGTGCACTGCCAGGTCTGGCTGTCGCCGGAGGAACGGGTGCAGCGCTGGGGGGCGCTCCAGACGCCGCGCTTTACAGAGCGATTGCTGAGCGCCGTCGAGGCGACGCGCGGGCAGATGCTCCTCTACGGGAACAAGGTGATCGACGCCACCTATCACGCCTCCTGTGGAGGGAGGACCGAGTCAGCCGCCGCCGTCTGGGGCCGGGAGATCCCCTACCTGCAGAGTGTCTCCTGCCCGGAAAAGCCTGACCTCCGGGAAGCGCGGTTTACACTGGGGGAACTGGACGCCCGGTTGGGAACGACGTTGGCCACGATGGGCGCCAAACAGCGCCGCAACGCGGTCGAGGTCGTCGACAAGACCGAAACAGGGCGGGTGAAACGAGTCCGCGTGGCCGGTGAAGAGATCGAGGGGACCCGTTTTCGCAGCGCCCTGGGCCTGGCTTCGACAGACCTGCGCCTGAACTGGGACGGCAGCGGCCTGCGCGTTGAGACGCGGGGCCACGGACATGCCGTCGGACTTTGCCAGGCTGGCGCTGTCGCCATGGCGGAAAAAGGTGACGGTTATGAGGGGATCCTCAGCCATTACTATCCCGGGGCCAAGCTGGAGAAGCTGTATTAACAGCGCCATACAGGCCGGAGAGGCTTTATTAAGATGCGATACAAAGGAAAACTCAATGTTACAATAAAGTGAGCACTTGAATGACTGGCAGAGCCTGGTCGTTCTTTTTTTTGCCCTCCTTCATATAATCTACTGACTTTTCGGGAGAGGGAGGGCCGGGCATGCAGGAGTATATCCGCAAAAGAGTGATGGAGGTATCCCAGTACATCTTGGATACGTCCGCCACAGTGCGACAAACGGCCACCGTTTTTGGTGTCAGCAAGAGCACCATCCACAAAGACGTGACCGAGCGCCTTCCCTCAGTCAATGCCGAATTGGCCGAAGAGGTGAAAAACATCCTGGACCACAACAAGTCGGAACGCCATATCCGCGGCGGTGAGGCGACCCGGCGTAAATACCAGGAAGCGCTGTAGTACACAAATTTCGTGCCCTTTCCCCTTGGCTGCATGGATTCGACAGGGTATACTGTATTTGACATAGTATCGAATCAGGAAAAGCAGGCTAGGAGGACAGGGCATTGTTAGGTTTAAACGTCGATATCGGAATTGATCTGGGAACAGCCAGCGTGCTGGTTTTTGTTAAAGGCAAAGGCATCGTCTTGATGGAGCCCTCTGTCGTCGCGATCAACAAGGACACCGGCTCGATCATCGCCGTCGGCGAAGAGGCGCGGCGCATGCTCGGACGGACGCCGGGCAATATCGTGGCGATCCGGCCCTTGCGCGACGGTGTCATCGCCGACTATGACGTGACGGAACGGATGCTCCGCTACTTCATCACCAAAGCCTGCGGCAAGTCCTTCTTCTTCAAACCGCGGGTCATGGTCTGCATCCCCTCCGGCGTCACCGGCGTGGAAGAACGGGCGGTGCGCCAGGCGGCGCTCCAAGCTGGCGCGCGGCAGGCCTATCTCATCGAAGAACCCTTGGCGGCCGCCCTCGGGGCCGGACTGGAGATCTCCGAGGCTTCCGGCTCCATGGTCGTCGACATCGGCGGCGGCACGACAGACATCGCCGTCCTCTCCCTCGGCGGCATCGTCTGTTCCAAGTCGCTCCGCGTCGGCGGCGACAAGTTCGACGAGTCCATCGTCCGCTACATCCGCAAAGAACACTCCCTCATGATCGGCGAGCGGACGGCGGAGGAGTTGAAGATCCGCATCGGCACCGCCTACCCGACGGGGCGCAAAGGGGAGGAGTTCGCCGAGATCCGCGGCCGCGACCTGGTCACCGGGTTGCCGAAGACGATCCGCGTCTCGGCCATGGAGACCTTCCGGGCCATGCAGGAAAACATCGAAGCCGTCGTCAGCGGCGTCAAGGAAGTGCTGGAGCGGACGCCGCCCGAATTGGCCGCCGATATCATGAACAAAGGCATCGTCATGACCGGCGGCGGCTCGCTGCTCAGCGGCCTCGATACGCTGATCGCCAAAGAGACGAAGCTCCCCGTCCATGTGGCGGAAGAGGCCATCTCCTGTGTCGCCCTGGGGACAGGACTGGCCCTGGGGATGCTCAATTACCTGCAAAAAAATACGCTCCTGTCTAAGAAAGTGATGTAAAGGGGAAAAAACCGACACATACTGAGGGCAAAGGTCCTGTAGCTAGAGCCTTTGCGCCCCTCGATAAACCTCCTTTCATTATCGCAGGAAAGTGGGAACGACGACGTGCACAAGAAGGTTCGCAAAGCGATCATCCCTGCCGCCGGCTTGGGGACGCGCTTCCTGCCGGCCACGAAAGCCCAACCGAAAGAGATGCTGCCCATCATCGACAAGCCGACGATCCAGTTCATCATCGAAGAAGCCATCGCCGCCGGCATTGAGGATATCCTGATCGTCACCGGCCGGAACAAACGGGCCATCGAAGACCATTTCGACCGCTCGGTGGAACTGGAAGTCTTTTTGGAAGAGCGGGAAAAATGGGAACTGCTTGACACGGTGAGACAGATCGGCAGCCTGGCCGACATCCACTATGTCCGCCAGAAGGAACCGCTCGGGCTCGGCCATGCCATCTACTGCGCCCGTTCCTTCATCGGCAATGAGCCTTTTGCCGTCCTCTTGGGCGATGACGTGATCCATGCCAATCAGCCTTGCATCGGGCAACTGATCGAGGCCTATCACCAGGTTCGGGGCACCGTTGTGGGCGTGCAGCCCATCCCCCGGGAGCACAGTCGCCGTTACGGCATCGTTTCCCTTGCCGCTGAGTCGGGCATGAACCTATGGAAACTGAACGCCATCGTGGAAAAGCCGGAACCGGAGAAGGCGCCTTCTGACCTGGCCGTCATGGGACGGTATGTGATCGAACCGGAAGTCTTCTCCATCCTGGAAAACCAGGCGCCAGGCAAGGGCGGAGAGATCCAGTTGACCGACGCCCTGCACGCCCTCCACGCCGAATGCGGCAAAGGGCTCTACGCCTATGTCTTTGAAGGAACCCGCTATGACGTGGGCGACCGGATCGGCTACTTAAAGGCGACCGTCGATTACGCCTTGCGGCGGGACGACCTTTCGGAGGAGTTCACCGCCTATCTGCAGGAAGTCTTGCAGCGCCGGGGATAGCAACCCCCGGCGTTTTCTGCTGACAGGATCGTCGCTTTCTGATGCCAGGAACGTTGTTATTTTGGTGCTTAGCATATTGCTTATTGGTTCCGGGAACGCAGCTTTTTGCTACCAGAGGCGTTGTGATCCGGCTTTCCCAATAACAGAAAAAAGGCGCTAAAGTTGTGAGTCCCTGGGTTCGATAAAGAAAGGGATGACCTTTGTTTTCGTCCCGATATTCATATACATTACACAATCGCGAGGTGAAAGTCCCCATGATTCGTGGCCTCTACACAGCAGCCTCCGGAATGCTGGTGCAACAGACAAACCAAGATGTGACAGCGAACAACCTGTCCAACGTCAATACGGTGTCCTTCAAAAAAGACCGCGCTGTCTTGCGGGCCTTTCCCGAGATGCTCATCCGCCGCATGCACGATTTCAGCCCTGCCGAACCGGGACAGGGAGAAAAAAATCCAGTCATCGGCAGGGTGGGCACCGGTGCGGTCATCGATACCATCTGGACCGATCACACGAACGCCGGCGTGCGGGTAACCCAGAACCCGACCGATCTGGCCATCATGGGCCAGGGCTTTTTCGTCGTCAACACGCCCGAAGGGGAGCGCTACACCCGCAACGGCCAGTTCACCTTGCGGCCTGACGGCACGCTGGTCACGGCAGAAGGGTTTGCCGTGCAAGGACAAGGCGGAGATATCGTCATCCCTGGCGGTGGCGCTATCCGAGTGGATAGCGACGGACGCCTCTTCAGCGGTGACATGGAAGTGGCCCAACTGCGCATCGTCGGCTACAACGAGACGGCAGACCAGGAACCGCCGGTCATCAAGATGGGGGACAGCCTCTATCGCCTGAACGAAGAGGGCGCCGGTGGCGGGGTGCGAGACCTTGCGCAAGGGGAGTACCGGATCCAATCAGGTGCAGTGGAACTGGCGAATGTGAACGTGGTTCAAGAAATGGTGCAGATGATCAGCGCCTCCCGGGCCTATGAGGCCAACCAGAAAGCGATTCAAGGACAGGATGGAACCTTGGAAAAAGCTTGCGGAGAACTGGGGAGAGTGTAACCGCAGCACGGACAACGAACAGCACCGTATGAAGGATAGCAAGAAGAGGTGAACCGCCATGATGCGCGGCCTATACTCGGCAGCGACGGGCATGATCGCCCAACAACTGAATATGGACACCATCGCCAACAACATGGCCAACGTCAACACCTATGGATACAAAAAGAACCGGGCTGAGTTTCAGGACCTGCTGTACAGCACGATTCGCACCGCCACCGCCCAGGTTCCCACAGGGATCCAAGTCGGCTCTGGCGTCCGGCCCAGTTCCATCACGTCCATCATGACAGTCGGCAACCTCTTGCAGACGGACAACCCTTACGATATGGCCATCGCGGGCGAGGGCTACTTCCGCCTGACCAACCCGAACAACGACGCCGTCCCCTACTATACCCGTGACGGCAGCTTCAAAATCGACAGCGAAGGTTATCTGGTCAACGCCGACGGCCTCCGCCTGGACGAGATCGATCCCCTGCCGGAAGGCGCCACGGACTTTGACGTCAACGCTGAGGGGATGATTTCCTATCGGGACATCAATGGCGAGCGGGTCGACACAGGCCAGCGGATCCAACTGTACACCTTCCCCAACCCGGCAGGCCTGAAGCGGGAGGGGCGTAACCTGCTCACCCAGTCGGATGCCTCCGGTGAGGCTGTCGGCGGCGACGCCGGCGTCGACGGGCGGGGGACCATCGCCCAGCGCTACCTGGAATCGTCGAACGTGCAGGTCGTCGATGAGATGGTCGCCATGATCACGGCCCAGCGGGCCTATGAGGTGAACACCAAGGCGATTCAGACGGCCGATGAGATGTTGGGGCAGGCGAATAATCTGAAGCGATAACTTCGATAAGGACAAACACATTTGATCCCCACACCGGTTTTGCAACGGAATTACAGCCAGACACCCTCTAGATATCACCTAGAGGGTGTTTGGCTATAGTTTGGCTATAAAGGGGGAAGCAGGGTTGAGCGCGTTAAGAACACAACAAAAGCGAATCGCTTCACTATTGACGATCTTCCTGTTTTTCATACAACTATTCAGCGTGCCCGGACAATGGCTGCAAAAAGCAGAGGCAGCCTCTTTCGCGATACAAAGCATCGACTATAGCTACGGCGACGGATTGACCCGGCAATTGATCATCCGAACGAATCAGTCCTTGGAAGGCGCCACCATCGACATTGGTGGCGGACAGTTTACATTCCCCAAGATCACCAGTGCGAGCAGCACAGTCACCTTAGATCTGCCAACCGGATTACTCTCGGGACAGAAATACGACTTGACGGTCAGCAAAGGCACAACAGACTTCGTGACGGTGAAGAATGCGATCGATATGGATCCGCCGTTTAGCATCACAAACCTGATTGGCTCCTATAACATCGATGTCAGCAACCCCGGCCAGCGAGAGATTGTGGGGAACAACTTCAAAAGTGATGCAGGAACAACATATATCATCAACGCCGGAGACTCGCCGCCAAAGAATGCGACAGTGGTCGATAATACGAAGATCAAATTTGAATCACCGGTTACCACGACCTTTGGCACCTTCAATGCCTACCTACGTGAAGAAAATAAGATCAGCAAGGGAAGCGCCGAACTGACGGGCCAAACGGATGCAGTGGAAATCAACCGGTCCTACCAGAAAGTATTTGGCCCCTTTAACTTTTGGCCGGGCGGGACGCCCAATCTGCCAACCATCCACTCTGTAGAGAACCTTTTTCCCTATGCGCCAACAGATGGTTCAGCACCGCAGAAACAGTGGGGTTCAGCCGATCCGGATGACTTGTATGACCAGAAGGGGCAAAAAGGCTACCTCATCAAGATTAGCGGCCTCAACTTCAAGACGTCGAGCGGGACACAGAACATGGAAGCTTACATCAATGGAATCAAGTACCCTATTGAAAGCGCAGATACGACCAATTCTCCGCAATCGATTCAGGTTCGCCTCACCGGCTTGAATCTGGTCGGCCAAGACGGATTTACGCCTGTGTCCGTTGGCCTGCGCAATACAGATGGATTCCTCACGGTCGAGCAACAAGCCTTTTGGCTGGTTAAGAATCCGTACCGCCTACGGATCGAAGGCACTGACCGGCAAGCCTTTATGGACGGCAAAGATAGTAATGGGAATGTCAAGGAAATCACCATCTACGATGACGGACAGAAATTTGACCAAGACAAATTCGACGGCTCCACGCGCAACGTCCCAGACTTGCCCAGCTACCCGCAAGTTCGCTTTGGGCCTTCGAGCACATCAAACAGTTCCGACGACGTCACAATTGATGGCAACGGCAAGCTGAAGGTCAAAGTCCCCCCTGGTCCGGTGGGGTCATGGGAAATAAAAGTGATCACTCGATATGGCACCAGTACATATAAATCCTTCACCTATCTGCCGTACCAGAGCCAGCCTACCCTTCTCGGTTTTGTCACCGATCCGAACAGCACAGACCCCCCAGCTACGACAGCCAAGACGAAGCGGGACAGTCCCTATAAAACCTACATAAAGGGAACCGAGTTTTACAGCAATGCGAACGGAGCGCCGCCTCAGGTTTTTGTCGGTGATCGGGCATTGCCGGCAAACAGCGTAAAGTATATCAACCCTCAGACATTGGAGGTCACCTTTCCCACATGGTCGGAGCCTGGAACCTATCGAATCAAGGTGCTTAACCCCGATGGCGGTGAGACAACAGAAACGAATGTCCAATTCACCTACCTGAGCCTTCCGAAAATCACCAAGCCGGAACCGTCAAAAGTTGGGACAAAAGGCGGCAACATCGTACGACTCTACGGTCAAGACTTCATGAAAGGGCTCCATATCCTGATCAACGATAAGGCCGGCGTCAACAACTACGCTGTCCCCGATACCGTTGTGGACAACGTCTACAGCATCCAGTGGAACTCCTCGACAGAACTATTTTTCCGTCTGCCTGACAGCCTTCCGATGGGAACGCTGACCCCGACAGAAGATGGCTTTATCACGATCACCAACCCGGATGGCGAGAGCTACACCTACAAAGACGGATTCTTCATCCGCGATCCCCAACGCTCCCCCCAGATCGATTCCGTCGTTCCATCGAAATCACCCAGAGGCGGCAACATTGAAGTGATCATCACCGGCAACGATTTTGACGAGGACGCCGTCGTCTATTTTGCCAATACCCCTGTATCCGGACCGGGGAAGGTCACACGAGTCAGCGACAAAGAACTGCATGTCATTGTTCCGCCTGTCAAAGAGATTTACCCCTTTCTCGACGATAACACCAACATCGGCATCCCCATCCCTATCCGTGTCATGAACATATGGGACGCCAGTGCTTCCCCGCCCTACATGGGCTTCCAGTACAAAAACACATCGAGCACCCCCAAAGCAGACTCGCTCCAACCTGCTGTCGGCAGCGTCACCGGAGGGACCTATGTCGTCATCTTAGGGAGCGGTTTCATCCCGGGCACCGGCAACGATGGACGCGTTGGCAGCGACGGGAACACAGTCGATAACACGATCGTCTATTTCGGATCGCAAGAAGTGAAAGCGCACCGGGTGACCGCCAACCTCATTGAAGTATTCGCCCCGCCGTCACCGAATGGACAGCCGGGCACCGTCGATGTCCGCGTCATGAACCCCGACGGCGCGACGGCACTGCTGAAAAGCGCCTATACCTATAAGATGGTCGACAGCTACCCCCGGATCGACAGCGTCACCCCCCGTTACGGACCGACGACGGGCGGCACGGAGATCACCGTCAAAGTGAGCGATTACCGCGATGGGGGCAAGATCTTCATCGGTGGAAAAGAGGCGCCCCTGATTCAGGTGTTGCCGACTTCCGACGATCCCGACCCCAGCAACGGCGCCGCCTACAAGAACGTCTATGTGCGCACGCCGGCCCATACGGCGGGATGGAAACGGGTTGTCGTCTCCAACCCCGATGGCGGTTCCGGATTCACCGAAGCGGATGGGTACCTCTATGTCGCGCCGGGAAGCACACCGTCGATTACATCAGTGAGCCCGAACAATGGCACTACGACGGGCGGCATCACCGTTGTGATCAAAGGCAGCGATTTTCGTGACACAATTCGCAACAACACCGCTGCGCCGATCACCTTCCAGACCATCGAAGGCGCCAAAACACTGTCTCCAGGCTCGACAATCACCGTCTTGCCGCAAGTGACCTTCGGCGGCGTCCCGGCCACGTCAGTCAAAAAGCTGAATGATCAAACCATTGAAGCCGTCGTCCCTGTCAACAGCAGCGGCGCCAAAGATGTGACCGTCACCAACTGGGACTTTGGCACGGACACATTGAAAAACGGCTTTATCTACACAGGGACGAACCCCGCCATCACCTCCATTTCCCCGTGCGGTGCAGATGTGGATGATCCAACCCGCCCTGTCATCTATATTGACGCCAAGGACCTCGTGTATGACGGAACAGGCTTCATCGTCCGCTTCGGCGAAAGCAACCGGACTCCCGGAGCCGGCCCCCATGACGTGACCAAGACGCGCATCGGCGAAGACGCCGGCGGCAACGCGGTCAGCGGGACAGGGATTGAAGTGGTCACGTACGACGCAACGACCCGACGCGGTGTCTACCGTGTTACAGTTCCCCTGTTGAGTAAACTCTTCAACTATTACAATGAGAATGACCCGAACCACTGGATTCCCATTCACATCTATAACCCGGATGGGCAGCGGGCAACCTGGAGCGGGAAATTCCGCCTGTTCAATGATGAACAGGGACCGGTCATCAACTCAATTGAACCGACAAGCGGTTCGGCCATCGGCGGCATGCCTGTGCGCATCAAGATGACGAACCTGCTCATCGATTGGAACAAGAAAGAGCAGTGGCCCTACTTCGTCTTTGGCGGCATCCGGGTCATGCCCAACAATGCCAACACAGCGATCAACTACCCGGCTGACCCGACCAAGGATCTGAGCAATGAACCGGTGCGCCTCATCACCCCGGGAGAAAACGCTACCGATGAATGGGAGTGGGAGGTTGTCCTGCCTGCCTATCCATGGCCAACCGACCCGGAATGGTGGGATAAGGAAGAACTGCCTGTTCAAGTCATGGCCGTCAACCGCCTCGACTGCACGAGCGGCGTCGCCACAGATCCCTTTATCTACACCAAGCCAAAAGGCGGACTGGATCTCGTCAGCATCACGCCCGACCGCGCCCCCACCGACGGCAACCTGCCGGCGGTGATCACTGCAGCGATTAACGCCAACTCAAAAGGATTTACCGATGAAGGCGGGTTGCCGCGGGTACTCTTTGGCAATGTGGAAGCCACAGTCACCAACGTCACCCCGAAAGAGCTATCCATCCTGATCCCGCCCCATGATGTGGGCAAGGTGGACATCACCGTCATCAATCCGGACGGCTCGGAAGGGCATCTCTACCAGAAGTTCACCTACACCAAGATGCCGTTGATCGAATCAATCAAGCCGAATGCCGGTCCTGTCTCAGGCAGCACCGAAGTGGTCATCAATGGGAGAGGCTTTGTCACTGGCGCAAAAGTGACCTTCGGTTCGACCGCAGCAACGGTCCTCTCCACAGAAGACAGCGTTATTCGTGTCAAGACGCCGCAAGGCCCGGCTATCTCGGGAGACAACACCAAAGCCGTTGTTGAAGTAACCGTCACCAACCCAGACGGCAGTTCCCACACCTTGACGGACGGATTCACCTACTATAAAGATGAGGGGCTTCCTGAAGAAGCGCCGGTCATCATCGCCAAAGCCGTCAGCAAAGACACCATCCGCGTCTCCTGGCCGACCGTCAACATGGCCAAGGCCTATGAAGTGGAAGTGTCGGAAGGGGAGCGGGGGAACTACCGCCTCTACGAAAATATCTCTAGCGATCACAAGCAAGGCGATCAACTGTACTCGCTCGTGAAGGGGCTGCTCCCGGAAACCAAGTACTGGTTCCGCGTGCGCGCCATCTCTTCGGTCGGCGTTGGACCCTATTCGGAAGAGGTGTCCGCCACCACGACCGACGAAGGCGGCTTTGACGGTTTCGGGCAACCGGATAGCGAGATCGTCACCACGCCGCAAGGCGCCAAACTAATCCTGCGCAAGAAGGTTGAAAAATACTACGACCTGCGGACCGGCGCCATGGGGGCAGCCAAGACAAAAGCCGTCTCCTTTACGCCCGACGCACAGGGGTATGCCAACCCAGTGCTCCTCGACAGCGGCGAGTGGAAGGTGCTGATACCGCCCCTGGCCATCCGCTACAACGCCGGCAACTTAACCGATAGCCAAGGTACCCTCCAAGTCGGGCCGGCCCCTGCCGAGCAGGCAGAACGCGCCTTATTGAGCAACCACTTCCGCAGGCCCATCTCCAAAGTCTTCGAAGTCCAACTGATCTATGAAAAAGACAAAGAAGCCTTTGCGCCAGCCGTCTTTACACAAGCGCTCACATTGACACTGAACTACCAGACGCCGCCGCCAGGCAAGAGAGCGAACCTGTACTACTACGATGGAATGAGCCGCACATGGATCCGCGTAGAAGCCTTTGCCGATCCCGTCGCGCTGTCGGCTGCCGTAAACCGAGCTGGATATTACGCCGTCTTTGCCGATTAACGGGTGCGATAAAGAACAAACAAGGCGCGATGAATAAGAGGTGTCATATTCGATGACGAGAGAATCCCATAAAATTCATGCCCTGTATCTGAGCGCCGCCTTGATACTGACGCCGTTGACGGCAACGCTGCTGTTGGCAGCGCCGTCAGCGGCGGCGGCGCAGGCTGTGCTGCCTAATCAAATCGCCGGAGTTTCCTACGCCCCAAACCTGATCCAGGGGGCAACGTTCACCGATACGGCAGGACATTGGGCGGAGGAGTCCCTCTTCATGGCCGGGCTGCATGGACTCATTGTGGCTGACAGCCAGGGCAAAGCCAATCCCGACGCCCCGCTCTCCAAACGGGACGCCTTGCTGGGCATCGCCCAACTAGCAGGGTGGATGCCCGAATTGCAGACACCGGGAAAGCGAACCTTCTCGGGTGACACATGGTCTGTCTGGGGACGGCGGATCATCGACATCGCCCAAGCGAAAGGGCTCTTGGGCAACCCGGCAAGGCCGCTGACGGGGACCTGGGATGACCCGGTGACCCGGGAAGAACTGGCTTTGTGGACCGTTAAAGGCTTGCAACTTCCGCCCGTCAAAGAGGGACCCGTCAATACCTACACCTACACAGACTGGAACCTTTTGAACGCCGACTCCGTCCCGTACATAGAGACTTCCTTGCGGGAAGGTCTAATCAATGGACGCATGCAAAAGGGCCAGATGGTATTCCTGCCGAAGCAATCCGTCACCAGGGCGGAAGGCGCTTTTGTCCTGGTCAACGGTTTGAAAAAAGCCTTGCCGGCACAGAATCGCCTTATCATCCCCGTCAGTGTCAATGATATCGACGACACCGACCCGGCGCCGGGCGGCGTTAGCACCCGCCGGATCCATCTCGTCGGCCCGGGAGGGGAGAAGACCGCCCTGGCGATCAACGGTTCCACGGCAGCCAGCCCTTGGGGCGAAGGCATCGCTGTCTGGAAAGAGGGCGCGAAAGACGGATACGCCCTGGCGCCTGGCGACCAAGGCGAATTGTATACGTTGCCAGCCATCAACGGACAGATCAGCGGCGCCTACCTGTTAAAAGTCCTGCCTGGCAGCCGAACCTTTGAAGGCAACCTCATGAACTATGACCCCCAGACTGGCCAGATCGTCATCCTCGATCCCTGGGGCAGGCTCCAGCGAGGGCAACTCAGTCCGGGAGCGCACATCTGGATCAGCGGTGAGGAACGGAAGATAGCGGATATCCCCGGCGGCACCTACTTGCGTGTCGAGGCTGCCGGCGATCGGATCACCGCGATCACGGCCGACCTGCCTGTGGCCGATCCTGGCGCAATTCCTAACGAAAGCAAGATTCGTCAGGGCCGGCTGTCCTCCGTCGAGGCCAATGGGGTGCGGATTATCGATGAGCAAGGACGAGACGCCTACTATCCCTATGCGCCCGGCGTGGTCGTTCGTCAAGGACAGGAATACGCCACCCTCGACGACCTCACCATCGGCGATCCGGTCACCTTGCGCTTATCCGACTATCGTGGCAGCGAGATCGCTGTCATCGAGATCCCGGTGCGCAATCGAAAAGTCGAGGCCGTATACCAAGGAACGATCACCCACATCAACCCCGTCACCCATCTGATCACTTTGCGCGACGTGAGCAAGTTTGTCGGCGGAACCTGGACGAGTGAAGCCGGCCAGATCCAAAGCCGCATCGGCCAAGCGGGCGCCGTCAGCATCAACGGACAGCCGGTTGCCAAAGAAGCCTTCCTGCGCTACGGCAAAGGACAGAAAGTCATCTTCAGCGCCAGCGACGGCTTTGATGGAAAGGCGATCACCCGTCTGGCCGTTTTGAACGGAACGATGGAGACCTTCAATGATCGCGTGAGCAAACTTGACGTACCGGGAGGCAATCTGCGCCTCAATATCGACGGCAACTACCTGTCCGTCGACAATTCGACCATCATCCTGCGCAATGGCCGTCTCGTCGATCCGAAGCAACTGCAAAATGGCGATCCCATCTTAGCTTTTGCCGATGCGACGCGCAGCGGCTATCGAGCCGCCTTGATCACCGTCGACAAGGATCAGATTCAAACAACCAAGGTCGAGGATGGGCTGGTGCAGGGGTCCATCCGCTCCATGGACAAAGACGGGAAAATTGTGTTGCACCTCTACAGCCGCTATCGGGACAACAGTTGGCCCCGCTTCTCCGGAACCGATGGGGTCAACTCGATCAAACCCACCTACAACACCGTCGTCTATGACTTCCGCGGCGCGACACCGTCGCGAATCCCAATCAGCGACTTCCTGGACCAAGGGCCATCGGGTCAGTTTGATGATACCTATTTGTACGCCTTCGTCCAAAACGGAAGTGTCCTGGCCATCGCGCTACAAGCCGATGGGCCGAGCACAGAACAGCCGCCGCAGGATCGGACGACCTTGGCGCGTATCAAGAGCATTAACAGCACCGACCAGAGCGTCGTCCTGGAGCAAGTCCGCGATTGGTCGGACGCCAGCGGTCGTTGGCTGCCCAACAACACGACCCCCACGGTCAGCCTAAAGGGCGCTGTCGTCATCGACAAGCGGGATCTGATCAACAGTAGCGATCTTCGCGTCAAAGACACCTGCCTCTTTATCCGTGATCCCCAAAGCGGGCGAGCTCGCTTCATATTCCGACAATAAGGAGGCGACTTCCGCCAATGGGCAAACTATCCCGCTGCATTGGAAGCGCAATGATCCTCCTGGGATTCACCGCCTCGATCCTCGTTAGCCCATCGACAGCGAGAGCGGAGTCGAGCAACCTGACGATCGAGGGTGGTGTCTCCAACGAGTATGACTACTCGGAATACGTCTTCGTCACCGGTGAACCCATCCTGATGAAGGGAACCTTCAAAGTCACCGTCAGCCCAGGAAGGGGTGACACGACGACGACGAAAATCACCTACACCCTGGCTGACGATACCGGAAAAAACAAGCTGACCCGTTCCACCACCTTTGTCGAGATGAGCGCCAATCGGGAAGACCAAAGCCAGGTGGTGCGCACATCCCAGGTGGATAAGTTCAGCGAAAACATCCAGATCGAAGGCGTCAAGTACAAGCTGGAAGACTACCGGCTGAACAAATCGACGATCATGGACAAACACCCTGTTGTCGACTACTACAGCGGCAATTGGGAAGGCCGGAAGATCTACAGCGTAAACAAGACCGCCGGACGCATTACGGTGGACATCTCGGGGAACACCGTCGGCTATGACCATAACTGGGGCCGTTCTGAGACGCAGCGCATGACGCAAATCTTTCAATACTCCCCTGGGAGCAGCAGTACCTCTGCTGCTGCTTCCGGACCGGATTTGACCCAATCGTGGGATGGGCAAGTCGACTATACCATCAACTTGTCCACAGACCGGGAGCTCTCTTACCAATACAACGATCCTGTCAACATCAGCTTCAACGGCGGCTATCTCATCCACGAACAGGGGAGTTCGGCCATCATCGCCAAGTATGACCTTCCCTACCAGTGGAACAACAGCGACCGTGACCATGGGGAGAAGGAGTGGTTCTGGCAGACAACCCCCAAAGTGCACCGCATGTTTGTGCCCAACTACGAAGACATCCGCAACCACTGGGCAGAGGGGGACATTCAACGCCTGTCGGGTGTTAAGGCATGGGGCACGCAGCAGGGGTACTTTGGGCCGTCCCAGCCGATCACACGGCTCGACTTCGCAAGAGCTTTCGTCCAGACCCTGGGCGTACTCTCTCCCGATGGACCACAAGGCATGATCGCCTACACAGCCGGTTATCCAAACTTGCCACCGCCGGGTGAAAAAGCCACTGCGAAAAAACCAACGGCAAGTACGAACACCGGCGCCTATAACGGCGCCACAGGGACGCCGCGCAGCCGAACCAAGACAGCGCCGCAACCATCCCCCTTTGCCGACATTACGCCGGCCGTCTCCGGCTATGATGAGGTAAAGCTGGCTGAGGAAAAGGGCATCCTGACGGGTGTCAGTTCTACCCGTTTTGAGCCCCATGGCTTGTTAACGCGGGAACAGGCAGCCACAGCCATCGTCCGCGGCCTGGGCTTAGCAACGATGGCCCCCTCCGGCGTTTCGCCCCTGCCCTTTTATGATGATACAGAGATCAGCCCCTGGGCGAGAGATTCCATTTATGTGGCGCAAGAGTTAGGTATCGTCAGCGGCGACGCCTACGGCTATTTTCGCCCCGGCGAAACGATCACCCGCGCCGAAGCGGCGGCGATGCTGGTCCGCGCCGTTGACTTTCTCCAGCACGCGATGAAGCAGGACTATCGTGACCGCCTGTTAAACATGAACTGAGAAAGCAGGTGAATTCGTGGTCTACCGTAAATCTATTTCCATCCTGTTCATCACGCTGTTCTGCTTTGTCCTATCGGCGCTGTTGCCACCGTCTCTGCCGCAGAAGCAAGACAGCGCTCTGGCGCGGATCGATATGCTGACCGTCGCCGAAGCCGCCTACGACGCGCCGCCGCAACCGACGTTGTCGATCGTGGGCACCAATCGTGTCCAGGTGGCATGGACCTACACGGCTACCGCCCCGTCAAACAGCAAGTTTAAGATCATCGACCTGCAATATGATTCCAATGGCACTGAACTGGATACAATGACCTACTACTCGACGCAGAAACAGTATTCGAAGAGTGTCAGACTCGATGACGGTCTGCACAAGCTTGCCGTTGTACTCATTACGCCGGCGGGCGAGCGCTCCGTTTCGACATATCAAACCATTGATGTACAAGAACTGGCCGCGCCGAGCAATCTGACCGGCGCGAAACAGGGAAGCCGGGAGATCCTCTGGTCCTGGACGGACAACTCTTACGGCGAGACCGGCTTCAAAATCTACGACGAGAACGATGATCTCGTTGGAAGAGTGGATGCGAACAAGACATCTTTCAGGGAATCAGGCTTGACGCCGGACACACGGTATACGCGGTATGTGAAAGCTTATAAAGCATCCTCTGGCACAGATTCAGCCCGGGAAAGCAACGCATCGAACGAGGCGAGCGAACGGACTGATGAATGGGACAGCAGCACCGGCAGTTCGGGCCGGTCAAAAGACCGCAGCCATATCGCTGATGCCTTGGAAGGCGCACTGGACTTTACCGTTTCTCCATCTGACATCGTTCTGATTAACCCCGGGGACATCGAGGATAGCGATGAATCGGTGAAGACGGAAAAAAACCGCTTCGTGGCCTTTGCGGGAGGCGCCTTCAAAGGGTATTCAGACGGCAGCGTACGCATCAGCACCCCTGACGTGGAGTTAAAGATCCCATCAAAATACCTTGACCGCGCGGAGGACTCTGGCGGTTCGGCCGTAGGTCTGCAAGAATACGTCGACAACGCCGCATCGGCGCCGCTGGGAAGGGTGCGTGTCGGCTCAGCCTACGAATTCTCCCTGATCAAATACTCCAACTACAGCGACAACGGCTATTCCGACGATGATTTCAATGACGATCCCGTTTACCTCTCCTTCTTCTATGATTACTGGCGGGTCAGCAATCCGGCTTCCCTGAAAATCTATCGGCTGAACGGCAGTACATGGACCGAAGTGGCCAGTTCGGTCAATACGGCGGACCGTTCGGTGAACGGGCGGATCGAAGAGTTTGGCCGGTACGCCTTGTTTGAGACACCGACGGCCACAAGCGGGATCTACCCTGGCACAAGCCAGACCTACGGACCGGGCAGTTACGGATATCCGGGTTTCAACCCGAACCAGCAGACACCGGCCGGTTACCCGCCGGGTTTTGGACCGGGATACGGCCCAGGCTACAGCATGAACACGCCTGGTTATGATCCGAGCCAGTATGGCGCTGCAAACAACTATGGCGCCTATCCCGGCGGTTACGGAACCTATTATGGAGCGCAGGGCTATGGAAGCACAGGAGCAAACCCCTACGGCAGCGCGGCGCAAGCCCCCTTTATCGACCTGGTGGGCCATTGGGCGCGCCCTCAGGTGGAAGCGCTGGCCGGGCGCGGCCTGATCAACGGCACGGCAGCAAGAGTCTTTGATCCGGATAAGCCGATGACCCGGGCTGAGTTTCTCACCCTGCTGATGCGTGTCATTGGAAAGAGCACTCCCATGGCAGGGCCTGTGCCCTTTGATGATGTTCGAGCTGACGCCTGGTTCGCCGGCGCACTGCGTCAGGCGACCCAACAAGGGATCATCACGGAAGGCGGCATCTTCTCACCGAACAACCCGATCACCCGTCAAGACATGGCGGCCTGGCTCGGGAGAGCGCTCAACGGCAAGATGATCTTGAGCAATGGGGGCACGCCGGAGAACCTCTCCGACTGGTATGAAACATCGGAGAACCTGCGCGACAGCATTGCCCGGACGGTGCGCGCCGGCTTGATCAGCGGACGTCCTGACGGAACCTTCGACCCCTGGGGGGCGACCACGCGCGCAGAAGCAGCGACCGTGATCACTACCTTTCTGAACCAGGTCCGCTGAGGATGGGAGCGGAAGGGATCAGGTTGTGCAGGTTGGCAACTGGAGACCAGTCGTGTTAAAATACGGCTAGATCGGGACTCTAGTGCCGGGAGAAGGGAAATACGTGGCGAACATTGTACTTTCCGGTTATTTTGGATATGACAATGCAGGCGATGAGGCGCTGCTCAAAGCCATGATTGAGACACTGAAACGGTTGCGTCCTGACGTGCGCATTGTCGTCTTATCCGGAAAGCCGGCTTTCACCCGACGACTGCACCAAGTGGAAGCGATTCATCGCTATAACCCTTTTTCCGTTATTTTGGCTTTGTCGCGAGCAGACCTGGTGATCAGCGGAGGCGGCAGTCTCCTGCAAGATGTGACCGGAATCCTTACGATTCCCTACTATCTGCTTGTCATTATTCTGGCTCGCCTGCTTGGAAAAAAAGTCATGTTCTATGCCCAGGGAATTGGTCCAGTGCGCAGAACCTTCGGGAAAACCTTGATCCGCATGGTGGCGAACAAAGTCCATCTGATCACCCTGCGTGATTTTCCGTCGCACCAGCGGTTGCGTCAGTGGGGGGTGGAAGCGCCCCCCATCGTCGTAACCGCCGATCCTGTTTTTTCGTTATACAGACAGCAAGAGCATCCCATCTCCCGAACAACAGGACCGAAACTGGCTATTTTCTGCTTACGCCGTTGGCCGGACTTTACCGAACTGGAATCGTCCGTCTTGACGGTTGCGGAATACCTCCTGTTGCAGGGGTGGCGTGTCTCCTTTCTACCGATGCATCGCACAGAAGATACCCAGTACAGCATCGAATTGGCTTCTCACTTGAAGCACCCTGCCGTTCAAGTGCTCCAACACCACGCCGATTTTCACGGAGCGATAACCTCGATCGGGGAAGCAGACCTAGTGATCGCCGTTCGATTGCATGCCTTGATCTTTGCGACCATGCAAGGCGTTCCTGTTGTGGGCATCGCTTATGATCCGAAGGTAAGAGACATGATGAATGAAATGGGCCGACCTGCCTTTGGAGATGGAGCGCCTCTCCATCCAGAAGCACTTATGGTGGAAGTGCGGCGAATTTTAGATGACTACGATGCGGAGCGGGAAAAAGCCCGGCGCTGGGCAGAACAGATGCGCGAGCGTTCCGAAAAAACGGCCAGCATGGCCTTAGGACTGCTTGACGATAGAGACGTAATCCATCACGTGGAGGCCGCTGAGCCATGGGGCAAGTAAATGCGACAGAACGGTTCCAAATCATCGACACGGTGAATATTCTCGGAACACCCGTGCACAGGTTGAGCATGGCAGACGCTGTCATTGAAATCGAGAGGCGGATTGAAGCGGGCGGTCGCCATCAGATCGTTACGGCGAACCCCGAGATCCTCTACCACGCATACAAAGATTTGTCTATACAACAACTTCTTACAGAGGCGTCGCTGGTTACCGCCGACGGGATCGGTGTCGTCTGGGCAGCGTCGATATTGGGCAAACCGGTGCCAGAGAGAGTCACTGGCATCGACCTGATGGCGGCCCTCTTAAACAGAGCGGCCGAAAAGAAATGGACCTGCTTTTTTTACGGAGGTCGGCCCGGTCGCAATGAAGAATCGAAAGAGGAAGATCTCACCGTTGCAGAGGAAGCCGCTCGGCGTCTATGCGAGCGATGTCCCGGTTTGCCGATCGCCGGGACAGCCCATGGCTATCTATCAGCTTCAGAACAGGCGGCGCTACACCTGCAGATCGAAGCAGCGAAGCCCCGCCTGCTTTTTGTCGGTTTGGGCGCACCAAGACAAGAACAGTGGATCCGAGACTATCTTCGAAGGACCTCATTGGCGGATATCATCGCCATCGGCATCGGCGGCAGCCTCGATGTCTTCTCCGGTCGGGTTCAACGGGCGCCGCAGTGGTGCCAAAAATGGCACGTAGAATGGCTCTACCGGCTGGTCAAAGAACCGGCGCGATGGAAGCGGCAATTGAACCTGCCGCGTTTTGCTTGGGCAGTGCTGCGACAAGAGAAGGAATAAGCCCATTTGGGGAGATGAGACCGATGGAACGAGTTGGCTCCCTGCGAAGGTCAATTGCGATGGGCCTGGTCCTTGCGCTTCCTTGGGGCGGGCTGCCCTTTGGGAAAACAGCCGTTGCGGCGGAAACGCCCATAGGGACGCTGACGACAACACAGGCCAAGCCCGAGCTCTTAAACGACCGGACCCGAGATATCATCGGCGCATCGCTTGTCGCTGTGCCGGAGCTCATCCACAAAAAGGGTTTTCAAGGGCAAGGGGAAGTCATCGCCATCGCCGATAGCGGGCTGGACAGCGGCGATATGAATAACCTGCATCCAGACTTCAAGAACCCATCGGGAAGCCTGCCCAAGGTGTTGAACATCAAGTCCTGGGCGGGAGGACCGACAGCCGATACCAGCGGCCATGGCACCCACATGGCGGGAATCGCCGCCGGCACCGGGGCGGCTTCCCAAGGAAAATACCGAGGCATGGCCCCCCAGGCGAGCCTCTATATCCAGGGAATCATCGACAAAGCCGGCCAGGTGACGCCGCCGGAAGATATAAGCAAACTGTATGAGCCCGCTTATAAAGCGAACGCCCACATCCATGTGGACGGATGGGGAACGCCGGGAAATACATATAATAAAACAGCCTTAGAGACAGACCGGTTCGCCTTTCTGCATAGAGACTTTCTCGCCATATTCGGCGCGGGAAACAAGGGACCTGCTCCCAACAGCCTCACCTGTGAGGGTACCAGCAAAAATGCCCTGGTCGTCGGTGCGTCAGCCAGCGCCCGGCCAAACGGTTCCTCGGGCAGCGGCGATGTTCAAAGGATGGCCGAACTCACTAGTCGCGGCCCGACGCCCGATGGACGAATCAAGCCGGACCTGCTTGCGCCGGGCATGGCGATCATTTCGACTGTTCCTCGACTTGTGGGAGTTCCCGAAGACGAAGCTCACTTATACCGGCGGATGCAAGGGACAAGCATGGCTGCCGCGGCGACAGGCGGCGCCGCGGCGCTGTTGCGCCAGTACTACCGTGAGGTCGAGGATAGGGAACCCTCAGCGGCATTATTGAAAGCCGCCTTGATCAACGGCGCCCGGAGCCACGTGGAAAATAAGTCCAGTTCCGAGAACACCTTCGGACTTCTCGATGTAGGCCGTTCCATTCTATCCCTCTATGAACAGAGTTTTGCCTCCATCGATGATGAAGAGGGCGTAGCCGCTGAGGGAAAGAAAAGCTATGAAGTAAAAACCTGGACAGAGAAAGCGCCGTTGAAAGTCACCCTCGCTTGGACCGATCCGATCGACCGAGAGGGACGTCTCGTCAATGACCTGGATGTCACGGTCACCGCTCCTGATGGAACGACCTATACGGGCAATGCGCACATGGGTGTGGTCGGACGCGACCAGAAGAATAACGTCGAACAGATCATTATCGCAAAGCCACAGCCTGGAACATACCGCATCACCGTTTCCGGTGTGACGATCGCCCATGACCGGCAGCCCTTTGCGGTGGTGATGGGGCAGCCGTTGGCGGAAGCTGAATCGTCCAGCGGTGTATCCCTGCAGGATGTCGCCCGGAACCAGACGATGACGTTGCGCTGGGTCTTCAACGACCAGGTAAGAAAAGAGCCCGAAGCGACCTTCCCCAAGGGAACGCAATGCTATCTAAGCCCCCGGCGAATTTA
The DNA here is from genome assembly GCF_057715735.1 of Heliomicrobium sulfidophilum. Classification (NCBI taxonomy): domain Bacteria; kingdom Bacillati; phylum Bacillota; class Clostridia; order Eubacteriales; family Heliobacteriaceae; genus Heliomicrobium; species Heliomicrobium sulfidophilum. The sequence goes on along the minus strand of NZ_JBVTZZ010000005.1, from coordinate 1,000,739 downwards.
TGCCGTTGCGCGCGCAGTACGCTTGCGTGGTGTGGATGTGGCAGTCATCGGCGGGAAAAACTACATCCTTCCCATTGAACCGGAACTGGCGGATCAAGCGTATGTTCTGGATACGCAAGCGGCGCTTACGATCAATGGCCAGGCAACGCCGCTTTGGCCGTCGGAGGCGAAAGGGGCCGCAGCCCTCGTCTGGGTGCACCCAGGCAATCAAAAGGCCGTACAAGTCGATGCCGTTTATCGAAAAGTGGAGGGCAGGCTGGAGCAGTGGTCAGTCGATAAAAAAGAACTGAAGCTGTTTCAAGACAGTAAATTCTATCGCGCGCCACCGGACATATCGATTCAAACCGTCACAAAGCCGGAAGGGGAGGCGTTCGTACCGGGACCGATCATCGCCAATCGTCCAGCCGATTCGGTTTTGCCGGGGAGTCAGGTGCGACTTACCATCGATCCCCAGCGTCAGGAAGTCACCCAGATCGAAGTAGTGCGCTCTGTCGTGCAAGGCCTGCTGACAAAATCTCCGGACAAAGAAGAAGTAGAGCTGGAAGGGTATGGCTCGCTTCCTGTTTTGGGTGGCGCAACGATTTTGCGCAACGGTGAGAAGGTCGACCTAGGGGAACTGCGCAGCGGCGACTATGTCCAGGCTAATCTCATCGGCCTGGAAAAGAAAGCCTATGGTGTGGCGGCCACAAGCCAATCCCTCTGGGGGAAGATCGTCTTCGCCTCTGCCAAAGACAGGATGATCTACTTTACCGATCAGTTTCAACGGCTGCACCGCTGTGAGTTAAAAGCCGATGTCTTGCTGCAACGCTGGGATATGCCCGTCGATCTCACGACGATTCCCATTGGCGCTTGGGGATGGGTCACGCTGGGCAGTGACGACAAAATTCAAGCGCTTCGCATTGTCGAAAGCGAAGCGCCCCGTATGGCGTTGGTGCAGCAGTTTGATAAACGGAAAAAAGAGATCCTAACCACTAAAAATGAGCGGATCCCGCTATTCTCCCTGGCAGCCGTAACCAAGCAAGGCCTTCCTGTACCGCCAGAACTGATCACCGCCGGGGCTACGATTCAATGGTCGCCAATCGCCGAATTATCAACCGCAGGCGGAAAATACGCCGGGGCTGTGACCATAGCGGGAACAGGGAAGCCTGCCAACGAACCAACGCTCACCATGAACGTATCGCTCATACCCGTCGATCGGCAGTTGTTCGTTCTTGGCAAGACCAACGGAACCGATATTTGGATCTATCCCAGTGTAGGGAACGAGAAAATCCATGTGCCTGTGCTCGCGAATGGAGAGTACGCATGGTGGACAGAACCAACCCCAGGAGAAAGCGGCTACCAGATTGTAGCCACCTCTGCCGGTGGACAAGTGGTCGGACGGTACATGACCATACCCCGGTGGAACGGGGGAGAACTGAAAGACTTATCGGGGCACTGGGCGGAGAAAGCGTTGGTCCACCTCTGGAAACGGGGGATCATCCGCGGCTATCCGGACCGGACATTCCGCCCCGATGAGGCCATCGATCGGCAGGATTTGCGGTTGCTTTATGGACGCCTCTTCGGCGGAGACGACAGCCCTACAAGCAGCGGTTTCTGGGCTCAACGGGGTGTCGTCACAGAAAAGCAACTGTTGCAGTTTGTCCAGGAGAAGCGAGCTCGCATGGGAATCCCGATAGAAGGTCTGTCGGACTGGCCCCAAATCGCAAAAAGTGAATCGGTTAAACTGGAGAAACCGGCGACGCGAGCACGGGCCGCTGTCCTACTGGATGAGTTGATTCAATCGATTGAGAAGTACAAAAAAACAGAAAGTGGACAGTGAGATCACTGTCCACTTTCTGTTTCCATCATCAGAACCACCGTTTGCGTCGCCGATTCTTGCTCTAAGGAGGCGATTTGCCGTTCCAACGATTGAATCTTATTCGACAAGGCAGGTTGTTGCGCAGCAGGCGTAGTGGCTAGCTGACCTCTTAAAAAATCAACCTGTGTCACCATATCTTGATAGGTATTGGTAACATCCTGGTTATCACTCTTGTTTTCCACGAGCACGCCCAAGGGAAGCAATTGGATGAACGATTGCAGCCGATCCGGCGGCAACTTTACAACCAGATTCTGAATCGTACGTCCTTCCGATTGCTGCAAGCTGACATGTCCAAGCTGACCACTCACCTGAGTGACGGCTTTTTTCACTGCTTCGATGCTGGCGTCAAGCGAGACGACACGATAGCGAAGGAGTGTCCGTTGAATGACCATGGGTTTGCTCAACAGATAGGTCTTCTCGGCTGCCGCAGGATTTTTTGCAGGCTCAGGAGTAGGGGGAACTGGAGTAACGGAAGGGTGTCTTTGTTCAGGTGAGGTTGGGGGCGCTTGAACGGAAGCATCCGGACCGGTAGACGTGGGGGGCTCGATGGGGCGGATGCCTTGACTTGGAGAATGCCCGTCTGTAACTGTTGATTTGCTGATATCGCTATCGACTTGCCTTGGCGAAGGAACGGAATGCTGCACAACTTGCACAGGAACTGACCCGGATGGCGCAGATCCTTGCATTGCTACATAGACTCCGCTTCCTGTTCCTAAGGCTAAAAGAAACACAGCTGCGGAAGCCATCCAGCGGCGAAGTTCAACTGAACGACCAGAAGAAGACGGTGCAGGAAGCGGGGTTATCTGCTCCCGATCGATGCGTTCCATCACTTGTGCGGCAAAATGTTCAGGAGGCTGCATCTCCAATGGAAGCTGCCGTAACGCCAGTTCAGCCTGCCACCACAGTTCAAACTCATGCATTTGTGAGGTGCCGTTACGAATGGGCTTCATGATGCTCACCTCCTTTGTGTCGTTTCCCCAGGCAGAAGGAATCCGAACTGCCCGGCTATCGAAGTCAAGACGCTGCGCATCTGCGACTTAGCCCGGTTGATCCGAGACTTCACCGTGCCGAGAGAAGTCTCGGTTGCGGTCGCGATCTCTTCGTAGGAATAGTCATAAATCTCACGCAGAACCAAGACAGTCCGGTGTTCTTCCGACAGATGTCGAAGCGCCTGTTGGACCATCGCCTTGAATTCCGCCGATTCAAAAGCCTCGAGGGGGTCACCTGTTGTGGCAGCCACCTCTCGATTGGCCTTAGAGCTGTCATTCCAGTCTTCATCTAAAGACTCAATGACCACATTCCGGCCCTTACGCTTCATATTGATCCATGTGTTCACCGTAATCCGGTGCAGCCAAGTGCCAAAATCAGACTCTAACCGGAAGCTCCCAATATACCGATAGGCGCGGATCAATGCTTCTTGCGCCAAATCGTAAGCATCCTCCTGGTTGCCGGTCAAATGAACGGCCAAACCGTAGACACGCTTCTGGTATACCTCCACGAGTTGTGAAAAAGCATGGCTGTCGCCGGATTGGGCGGCGAGGATGAGATCTTTATGATCGGACAGATTTCCTCTCCCCCATCAAACACCGTAAGGAATCGGTATCATTACATTAGACAAGAGGAATGAGTGGAAAGTTCCACTCATTCCTTGCTTTTTGCGTTTTTTGCATAAACGATAGTTGCCGCACGGTCAAAATCGTTCCAGGCGACATTGGCGCCAAAAGCCTCTGCGACCCAGCGTATGGGGAGGTAGATGCGATCATTTGTCACTTCTGGATAGACATCAATTAACGTGGCCTGACCATTTACAAGCATGACGCGTTTGTCTGTATATAACTTGACCGTTATATCACCACGGCTCAGGACCACTTCGTGGTCATCCTCGTTCCATTGAATGTCTTTATCTGCGATCCCAAATGCTTTGGCCAGATAGCGAATCGGCACATAGAGACGGCCGTTCTTATAATAGGGGTATGTATCCATTTGCCATTCGTCTCCGTTGAGCAGGTAGGTGTCTTTGCCTAAGGTGAAAGTAAGCGTAATCGTGTCATTAATCGGTTTCGTTGTTTTTTGCGGAGCAGTGTCGTTATCCTTTAAGAGAACGAGGCCTAAATCGGTTCCGGCAATGACTTGTTGGCTTGGTAAAACAACAAGGCTGTTCAAGGTCTGACCGTCAGGGAGTCGCACATTGACTGTGCTCCAGGAAGCGGCTTGATCTTTAGACTTAAAGAGTCGGCCTTCCTTGTCAGCTACATATATAGTCTGGTCTTGTGCGTAATTGGGAGAAAAGGCCATTGCGCTGAAAAAGGTATGCTCGTCAATGCCATCCATTGAGTCGACCCAAGTGTCGCCACGACTGGTCGATTTATAGATTCGTCCATGACTGCTTAACGCGAAAACGGTCTGATCTAACTGGTAGTTTGGTGATACATAAACCTGTTCAAACGTGTCGATACCCTGAATCGTTCGCCATGTAGCGCCATAATCTTTGCTGCGCTTATTGCTCGTCTCCAGCGCTTCCCGTGTAAAAACGATACCATCCGGCGTTGTCGCGAAACGGTAGCCGCCATTTTCTGATTTTGGAACCCAGTTGGGTTGGTCCGGCGGGGTATAGGCGAGTTTCCAGACGGTTGTGCCGTAATTGGTGATTCCGTAAATAATTGCGCCATTGGAAGCGACGGCAAAACGTTCTGTATTGGGTGGGGCGTTACAGACCTTTGACCACTGCTGAAAGGCATTGTCCCATTTTTCAATGCGCAGTGATTGTTTATCCGTTCCTACTAAAGTAAAAAGTGTGCCATCGTCTTTTACATAGACCTGCCAAACTTTATCCGTGCTGATCAAGGTCAAAGATTGATCGCTGCCGACACGGTAGAGCTTGCCGTCCATCAACTGCCAGTACTGCCCGGGCGAAAGGTCCTTCGCAGCGTTGATCACCTCCACAGGCGTTCGCTGCCCCGCAGGTTGCCACGCTGGTGATGCGAAAGCAGCAGGGACGATGGACAGAAAGAAGATAGCCGTTGCGAATAACTGAATCAGAGAACGTGAAGCCATGAAACCCCCTCCTTTTGATTTGCAGTACCTTTATTATATCGGTTCTGCGAAAGAGAACACAACTACCTGCCTGCGCAAACAGAAACAACCACGGAATAAAATGGATGAATTACAACGGACAAAAAGGCATCGGAAGGCTCGAATTTTTATATCAGACAGCAGAACAAAGCGCCAATAAAACCTGATGCTGATTCCTTGAGGGGGGATGCTGCCGCGATAAGGCCGACAGCAAGAGGCAAGATTCCGCATGAAAAAAGAATGCAATCACTAAGACATGGGAGGAACTTTTGTGAACAAGTTGAAGAAAACAGTCGCCTCGATATCGACAGCGCTGCTCATGACAACGATGCTTACTCCGGCAGCACTGGCGATGACCAACAATTCCATTGACATTGTCAAGAGCATTGCCGATGATTCGACCAGTGTCAAACTGGGTAAGTTGACCCTAAAGGAAGACAGCGATACCCCGAATGATGTGCAAGGGGGCTCCTCTTTCACCTACACGTTGCCTTCGGGAATCAAGTTTGCTTCTAGCGCAGTCTACGATATGGTGTATTACAACGATCCCGTCGATGGCGTCAAACCCCTCTCCAACAGCGGCACCCACTATGGATTCACCGTCACCAAGAGCGGTGACTACACCCTGACGATTCAAACGCCTTCCGGCCTTCAGGACAATGATATTCAAGACATGATCGCCATTCAGCCCCTCGTTAAGGTGGACGGCTTTGAAGGTGGCGACATCGAAGTGACCGTCAACCCCCTTGACTCCGGTGTAACCGGCGGCAAGTATGTTATCGGCCGTGTGGCTACGGGTCAGAAAACCGCCGCTTCCGTCATCAAAGTGGAGACTATCGGTGAGCAAGACGCCCGCGGCGGCATCATTCGCATCGAAGAAAACTATGCCGGTTCGCTGAACAAAGTGAACGCCAATAACCCGGCGCTAGACCCACTGTTTACCGTCAAACTGCCCAACAACTACAAATGGATCGACAGCGCTCTGGATGCCAATGACACCCTGGTCAACGGCCTGGCAGGCTTCAGCGGCGTCACCTTTACGACCGTAGTTGATAGCGACCGGACCCTGAAGGTATACGGCGATCTCAGCGCCACCGGCTTAGACCGTGGCATCATCGAAATCACCCCTGGCATCAATGTCGGTTCTGACGCCGCTTATGGCGATATTGTCGCCTCGGTCGAGGGTAAGGTAGCTGACGTATCCGATGCCGACGTCACTGTCGCCACCTATGCTGACTACGGTACGGCCGTCGCCGCCAAAGGCGAACTGAAAACCGCTCTGGCTGGCAAGTATGACAACGAACTGACCAAACTCAGCATTAAAGAAAACATCGCCGGTTCCATGTTCAAAGGACGTAAAATCCGCGTGGATCTTCCGTCCTGGGTCAAAGTGACCAACATCAAGAAGTGGGATGTCAAAACCGGCGCCAGCGACGCCTTCGTTGAGCCGACGGTTGACGGCAAAGACAGCTACATCGAGTTCACTTACACCGGCAACGGCTTGGGCTCCAGCAAAGCCGAACTGGAAGTGACGCTTGAAGTCTCCGTCAAAGGCAACGCCCAAGGGGATATCAAAGCTGTCGTATCGGGCCGGGCTGGCGCTGAAGGCGAAGCCATTCTGGGTAAAGCCGTGCAAGCGGTCACTGCCACTGCCGACGCTCGTGAGCTTCGCGTCGGCGTAAAAGGTCAAGCGCTGAGCGACATCGTTATTGCCGAGACCGACAAAGACCGGATCATGAGCGACAAAATCGACGGCGCCTACCGGAACATCGTCGTAGAACTGTCTGACGGCGTCGAGTGGTCCTCCGCCCCGACCGTCCAAGTCGTCGAAGGCAACCTGGAATTGGATACCGACAACATCTCCAAGAGTGGTTCCTTCCTGACGATTCCTGTAAAGTCCGGCAGCACTCAAGTCAGCAAGATCAAAATCTCTGATATCAAAGCCGACCTGAACCGGACCATTCCCGAAGGCAACGTAACCGCAAAGATCAAAGGCAGCGCTGTGGTGGAAAACAACAAAGACGCCGCCAAGTACTATGACAACACCGGTTCCGAACAATCCGGCAATGCCGGCGTCATCGACCCCGGTGAATTCGACCAAAGCACCGCTGTGGAAGTGACCGTAGCCAAAGTCATCACCCCGGCCCCCGGTGAACAAAAACGGACCGCTATCTTCCAAATCGGCAGCAGCAAACTGAACATCGGCGGTGTGGAATCGACCATGGATGTCGCCCCCTACATCAAGAATGACCGCACCCACCTGCCCGTCCGCTTCGTAGCCCAAGCCGTCGGCGTCTCCGACAGCAACATGATCTACAATGGAAACGACCAGAGTGTCGTCCTCATCAAAGGCGACCGCGTCGTGAAAATGACCATCGGCAGCAACATCATGATGGTCAACGGTGTCTCGATTCAGATGGATACGGCTCCCGAGATCGTCGCCCCCGGCCGCGTGATGCTGCCTGTGGGCTGGGTCGCCCAAGCCCTGGGCATTTCCGCTCAGTGGGATGGCGCCACGCAGACCGTGACGATTAACTAAGTCCGATTCCGACGAATCAGAAGCCGGATGTCTCCGGCTTCTGATTCCCCTATGTATTCACGTAAGCACATACTTACCCAGAACCAGCGTCGCGACATACGAAGCGAAAAATAACAATAGAACAAGGGACGAAAAAGTTTTTCGATTTTTTTTCGACGTTAAGGGAACCTTTCTCTCCTCCAGGTTGTCTAAGAAGTCGTAAGGATTTCAGTGAAAAGGAAGATTTTCTTCCTAACTGAAGTTCATACGAAACAACTTTAAGAGGAGGAACATTAGGTGAGCTACACGAAAAAGTTCGTTGCCACTCTGGCAGCGGCAGGCTTGCTGACCGGTGTAGTTGTTCCCAGCGCGTTTGCTGCGACGAACAACTCGGTGAGCAAAGTCAAGTCCATTTCCGATTCCACCCCCACTGATCCTGGTTATGAAACTCTGGGCGCCATTACCCTGAAAGAAGACGACGATGCTTCTGAAGATCTGCAAGACTCCGCTTCCTTTATTTACACCCTGCCCAGCGGTATCAAGTTTGTAGCGTCCACTGTGTCCGATGTGTACAAAATGGTTCAGTTCTACAACGGCACCGAATGGTATACACTGGACAACGTTCAAGGCACTGGTTCTGGCAAAGATAACGGCATCGCGGTGACCAAGAGCGGTGACTACACCCTCACCATTAAGCTTCCTAACCTGAGTGATAAGACCGAAGGTATCCGTATCACCCCGAAAGTCAAAGTCGACGGCTTTGACGGCGGCGACATCGAAGCCAACGTAACCGCTCTCGATTCCGGCGTAACCGGCGGCAAGTATGTCATCGGTCGCGTTGCCACCGGCGACAAGACTTCCGCTACCTGCGTCAAAGTTGAGACCATCGGCGACAACGCTTCTTCGCCTGCTGGCATCATCCGCATCGAAGAGAACTACGCCGGCGCGCTGGGCGATTTTGATGCTGACGACCGGATCTTCACGGTGAAACTGCCCTCGAACTTCGAGTGGAAAACCGGTTATCAAGTGGTTGGTCTGGCTGGCTATGCCGGCATCACCTTCAAGGCCAACGTAGCCAGCGGTGACGCTCGCACCCTGGAAGTTAAAGTTCCCGCTGGCGGTTTAACCAAAACCACTCGCGATCGTGGTATCATCGAGATCACACCTGTGATCAGCGCTGATTCCGATGCCAAATTCGGCGAAGTGACTGCTTCGATCGAAGGCGACGTTGCTGATGTCGATGATGCTGATGTCGTCATCGCCAACTACCAAGACTTCGGCACCGGCGTCAAAATCGTTGGCGATGTGGAAACCGTTGTCGCTGGTAAGTATGACAACAAGATTGCCAAGATCAACATCAAAGAAAATATCGCCGGTTCTTTGACGGGTTCCCGCAAAGTCCGCATCGACTTCCCCTCCTGGGTCAAGGTGACCAACATCAAGGACTGGAGCGTCAAATCCGGTAACTGGCCTGCGAAATCTGCTGTAGACGTCAGTGGCGAAGACAGCTACGTCGAAATCGATTACGGCCCTGCCAGCACCACCAGCAAAGCCGAACTGGAAGCTCAGTTTGAACTGTCTGTCAAAGGTAACGCTGAAGGCGACATCAAAGCTGTTGTTTCTGGACGCGCTGGTGCTGAAGGTGAAGTCGTGCTCGGCAAAGCCGTGCTGCCTGTAACCGCCACCTCCGATGTCAAAGAAGTTCGCGTCGGTATCAAGGATCAGGCTGTAGGCGACATCATCATCGCTGAAACCGAAAAAGGCCGCATCATGGACGACAAAATTGATAGCAAGAACCGTTCGATCATCGTCGAACTGACTGACGGCGCTGAATGGAGCGGTACGCCGGATGTGGAAGTTGTCGAAGGCGACCTCGACCTGGATGAAGACGAAGTCTCCACCAGTGACGAGTTCCTGACCATTCCCATCAAGTCGGGTAGCACCAAAACCAGCAAGATCAAGATTTCCAACATCAAGCTGGACCTCGACCGGACCGTTCCTGAAGGCACGATTGAAGCCAAGATCAAAGGCGAAGCTGTTGTGGAAAACCACAAAACTGCTAGCCAGTACTACCTGAACGGCGTTGAAACCGAAACGGACGACGACTCTATCAACCCCGGCGAGTTCGACCAAAGCTGGGCGGTTAAGGTTGATGTAGCCAAAGTCATCACCCCTGCCGACGAAAAACAAAAGCGTACCGCTACCTTCAAAATCGGTGAAAGCAAAATGAGCATCGGCGGCGTCGAAACCGCTATGGACGTTGCGCCGTACATCAAAAACGACCGCACCTACGTTCCCCTTCGCTTTGTTGCGAAAGCCGTCGGTGTAGACGACAACAACATCTCCTACAACGCCGCTGACCAATCGGTCATCCTGATCAAAGGCGACCGTGTTGTCAAGCTGCAACTGGGTAGCACTGAGCTGACAATCAATGGCGTTGCCATGACCATGGATGTCGCTCCCGAAATCGCTGATCCCGGCCGCATCATGCTCCCCGTTAAGTGGGTTGCTCAAGCGCTGGGCATCACCGCGAGCTGGGATGCCGCTACTGAAACCGTCACCGTTAACTAAGGATTGTAAACATACAATCAAAGAAGAGCCGGGTTCATCTCGAACCCGGCTCTTTCTGCTCAGTTAGAAAAATTAGGCGTAAAATATTGAGGTGACTTTCTATGCGTAAATTTACTGTCTGCGTCTCAGCCTTCCTACTCTCCCTCGGCATGACACTGCCGGCAATGGCCGAGACGACTGCGACCGTCGTAACGGCAACGCAAAGTCATCCGCAGTTCACCTTTCAGCAGGCCGTCGAACAGGCGAAGAAAAGCAGCAAGTCGATTCAGACGGCAAAATTAGATGTAGATCGCAGTTTTGAAGTGCGGAATTACCTAGGTGATTCGGTCAAGGACACCTACCAGACCACCGCGCCTATTGAGTATACGTTGGATCAGCAGTGGTATGGGGCTTTTATGGGATTAAATCAAGCTGATGTAAACTGGCGAATGACGAAAAGAAGCTTGGAAGCCCAAGAGGATGCCGTTGTGATGCAGACGTATCAACTCTACAATGGCTTGCTTCAAGCGCAAGACAAAGTAAAGAACTGCAAAACTCGATTGACGAATGCGCAGATCCAATACAATAACGCGTTCACCGCTATTCAAGTGGGAACGATTGATAATCCTACCTTTGTTCAAGCGAAAGCGGCACGAACCGGAGCGGAAGCGGCCCTCGCAACAGCAGAAAGCGCGTTGGAAGACGCCTATCAAAAGTTCAATAATTTGATGGGTCTACAGGCAGAGGAGCGCCCCGTATTAGTCGACAATCCAAGCTTTGAAAAATTGAATGTTGATGATGTTGATTATATGATCAATAAAGCAGTCAATGACAGCCCTACCGTGTGGTTGGCTGAGAAAAAGGTAGATCTTGCCGAGGCTGCTTACACTGCCCATTCCTATTCCTTATCCGGGCGTTCGGAACCGAGTAAAGCCAAATCGATTGATATCAACAAAGCCGCCCTATCTGCGATGGGCACAAAAGAGCAAATGGATAAATTAGTTCGCACCATCTACCATACGGTGCAACAATTAGAAGAGCAATACGAAAGCGCTAAAGAACAAGTAGCAGTGGCAGAGGAAAACCTTCGTGTCATCAAAGTTAAATTTGATGTCGGAATGGCGACGAAGGCAGATGTAGCGTCCGCTGAGTCAAAGCTGGTCGACGTGAAAGAAAGTCTGCTCGATATTGTTATCAAACACCAAAATATGGTATACGCTTTTTCGAAACCTTGGGCTTACGCCTCCTCCTCTTCTTGAGTCATCTAAAGTAGCCTTCGATATGAAGAGACGTATTGAGCCGCATCGGAATGTATCTGGTGCGGCTTTTGTTTTAAAATAATTTTTAAATCCAGGAAGCTTCCAATGTTCAACTGATCATTTTTATCCAGAAGGAATCTTAATCGAGCATGTCGAAAAGTAAAACGAAGGAGATGTCCCTATAAACTCCAATATCTTAAAAATGAGGGTTGATAATGAAGATAGAAGAGAAGTCAGTTAAAATTAGCGCTAATTTTTTTGCTGTCGCTGTGACCTTGCTCATCGGATTTGCTCCCTTTTTTCGGGGACTTTTTTTTGAAACGGAAATGGGGATCCACATCTATGGAACCGCCCTATTTGCCTTATGCGCGGCACTGTTGCTTTTCTTCTTGAGTTCCTCCTTGCCTGATGCCAGCAAGCGATTGTTGAATCGACTCTGGCGGTCTCCCTACTTTATCGCAATAGGGCTATTGACGCTGTGTTACGGACTCTCATTTTTTACGTCAATCAACCCTCGGTCGGCTTTGTACGCTTGGCTCCGACAGGTAGATTATCTCATCGTTTTTATTTTTGCCTTTACCGCTACGATGTTCGCTTACGAAGAGGAGAAACGCTCGGAAGGAAACTTTTTGCTTTGGATCCTTCTCTCGATCACCGTTACGGGAACAGTTGTTGCTGCTATCGCCATTGCTGCGGCACAGGGTTTTGTGACGATGAACGGCGCCTTGCTTGAAAATCGTCTATGCTCGACCCTTCAATATCCGAACACATTGGCGGCCTATTTGACTGTCCCTTTTTTGACAGGGATACATATTGCTTCACATCATCGAAACCGATATCTGACAGCGGTTTCGGCAAGCATGGCTTTTCTACTGCTCTTGGCGATATTGGGTACACAGAGCCGTGGCGCCTGGATGTTGATTCCATTGTTTCTCTTCCTCTATTGGATTGGCCAAAAAGAGAAAAAAATCGATCTGGCGCTTTTGACACTGTTATTTGCCGTCGCTGTCGCTATCAGTTCGATTACCGTTGGACCGGATGCGCAACTTTACAGGCCAAACGGGATGGCGTTGTTGGTGACATTGTCGACGATGGCCGGAGTCGGTGGGCTTTGGTTCATCGGACATCCCATGCTGTTAAAATGGGAAAAATGGAATACGTCGAAAGGTGACAACGATAAACAGAAGCAAAGCAGACAATGGTTTTCGCAATGGACCGTCATGAGTATTGGGGTATCGTTAGCGCTTGTTATTTGGGTTATATATATGCTGTCCGGAAGCGACAACCCTGTCATCCAGCGAATTACCTCAATCAGTATGGCTGATGCAAACTTCCGGGAACGCATTCTCTTTTATACCGATGCCTTTCGAATGGGTTTAGAGCGCCCTGTTCTTGGATGGGGTGGCGGCGGTTGGAAAGCAGGTTACCGTGCCTTTCAGTCGCTTTTATACAATACGACGGAAGTTCATAATCACTTTCTCCAGGTTTGGGTAGAGACAGGCGTGCTTGGTTTTATCTCCTTTCTAACGGTATTTCTTATGATACCTTTCGGTCTATATTCGTTCTACAGAAAAAAAATCGAGGCGTCTTATCAAGTGCCTGTATCGTCCGTATGGACAATTGGCATCAGCGCGATGGCCTTGGCCATGCATTCCGTCTTCGATTTCAACCTATCGCTTAGTGCGGTAGCCCTGCTATTGTGGACACTACTCGGTGTATATGGGGCTTGCGAGGCTATCGTGGGCAAGGGCGCATCGGCTTTAAGCGTTCCGGAAGGAGGTAATGCCGCTTTTCTGCCCGGCAAGGGGAAGAAAAGTAATCCTCCGTCCCTTTCGCTTTTGATTAGCTTGCTCATTTTGATGATGCTGCCCCTATTCTTTTTCACCTTTACTATACGTAGCGCAGAATCGCAGATGGAGGCTTATACAGAGGAGTTAAACCAAAAAAATTTCCAAGGCGCTGTGAATGCGCTCCAACAAGCGATGGAAATGGATCGTTGGAAATCAGACTATCCGCTCGCAGGCGCGCAGTTGCTTTTGGCAAATATTGAACGGGCCGCTGACTTGAAAATGAAAGAACGGATGCTGGAAGAGAGCGAGCGGTTGGCCCGAAAGGCCGTAGAACTTGACCCGTATAACGCCAGCCCCCACATGTTGCTGGCGCAGGTATTAATAGCTCGAGGCAACTACGGTGAGGCGCTTTCAGAAGCTGAACTTGGCAAAACTCTTTCGCCGTGGTTAGTTACCGCGTATATGGATACTGCAAAAGTGAACAGCGATGTAGCAATCCGACAGCGGCTTGCGCTCATACAGGGGCAAGGACAGCCATCTTGGAAATCACAGTCTGAAGAAGCGTTGCACCGAGTCATCGATGTAGCGATGGAAGCGAATGAAAAAAAGCAAAGCTTGCCGCCAACATTGCTTAGTCTCTGGAGACATCAACCTGATTTGACGCTTACGCCTGAACTGGCTTTTATGGCGGGTAAAGCGGCCCTTCTGCTCGGAGATGCTGAGAAGGCTGAAAGTCTGTTAGCAAGCGTTACAGCGCGTGATGATGTGACTAAATCGTTGGTGGAACTTTGGAGAGGGGCAGCTCTAAAAAAACGAGGCAATGACAAAGGAAATGAGATGATGGAAGCTGCGCGCTCAACATCTGTGATCGCGTCCAAAGAATACGCTATTCTGAAACAACTCGGCCTGTAATGACCGGATACCCAATCTAGTCAGCGCTTCCGTACGGGGGGGAGCCCCCTTGTAGGGCTTACACAGCGCATTGTCTGTATGTTGCGTGAGTTTATCTCATCTTTTCGAAAAGAGTGGGCTATAGTTGTTCTCATTGTGATAAGATATTCACCAAGAGTCATTCTTTTTTGGAGGTATTGGAAAGTTGTTTAAGAAAGCCATTGCTTTCGGCCTGGCCATTTCACTGTCCCTTGCATTGACAGGATGTGGTTTTTTCAAAACTGACACGGTTGATCAGCCATCCGGGCAATCGCCAACCGCCGCCGGAGGGCAGGCAAACCCCGCTGGTCAAGAAACGGCAGAAAAGGCGCCGGTGAACGTGGAAGAATTGCGAAATGAAGCGCAAAAAGGCGACACCGCAGCGCAATACAAGTTGGGTACGGTCTTGATAAGCGGAGACGGCGCGGCCAAAAATACCGATGAGGGGTTGAAATGGCTCCTACAAGCAGCGGAACAAGGCGATGCAAAAGCGCAAAATAACCTGGGTGTCCTCTACTTTACCGGGAATGGCCTGCCGCCGAACGGTCAAGAAGCAGTCAAGTGGTTTCGGAAAGCGGCGGAACAAGGCTATGATAAGGGGCAATACCATCTCGGGTATGCCTATCTTAATGGTGTCGGTGTTCCCCAAGACGCCAAAGAAGCGTTTAAGTGGATGCAACTGGCTGCCGAGAAGGGAAATAAAGACGGGCAGATCGCGCTGGCGCTGATGTATGAAAATGGCGTTGGCACGGAGAAAAAACTTGATCAGGCGCGGGCATGGTACGAGAAAGCAGCAGCTCAAGGGGATAAAGGTGCTCAGCAGAAGGTAGAGCAACTGAATTAAGTAGGTAAACCATTGGACGAACGGTTGGGCGATTGTGGACTTTTTTTCGGAAGCAGTTTTTGAAAGCAGGTTTTTTTCTGTTGAAGATTAAATATGATTATTGATAATAACGGGATTGGAGGGCTTGATTTGAAGGGCATTCAGGGGAAAAGCAGGGTTATGTTGCTGGGGCTCACAGCAGCGATCGTCATGTCTTCGTGGTTAGCGCCTGTCACCGCCGATGCAGCCGTACATACGATCGGGAAAAATGGGGCGGTTTGCAAAGAAGAGGCGCTTGACCTGCGTTTTGAGCTGTCAGCGAATACTTTCAAAGCCAGTGGAAAGGTCGACCTTGAGCCTGTCGATGTGAGCAAACTCGTGCCAGATGAACGCTATTATGTGACACGGGTGGTGAAAGCCAGCTTCAGCAGTTCTGGTGGAAATTATGTGCCCTCCTTGGATAAGCCGATGCGTGTCATTTTTCACATCAGCGACGTCGATCACAAGCGAGCGAGTCAGATGCAGACGCAATTGCCTGTGAACCGCTTTAGTGTCGGTTTTTGGAACGAAGCGGATAAAGCGTGGGAACTGCTCCCGTCTCGCGTTTTTTGGGATGGTCGCTATGGGGCGATTGAAGCCGAGACAGGCCATGCCTCCGGCGTATATGCACTGCTGTGGTTACAGCGTGGGGATGCCCTGAGCACGTTGGCAGGTGACTCCATTCGCATTGCTGTCGATTATGAACTGCTGAATGCCAATCCGGCGCCGTACGTCAAAGAGGGGCGTACCATGGTGCCGTTGCGGCTTGTGGCAGAGCGGTTGAAGGCCGATTTGAACTGGACCGGCAGTGAACAGCGCATCGATCTGGTCCGGGGCTTGGATACTGTCCAACTCTGGGTTGGAAAAACGGACGTGATGAAAAATAAGAAGCCGCTCATTGTCTCGGATCAAAGCGCTATCGTCGCGCCAGAGATCGTCAATGGCACGACCTATGTTCCGTTGCGTTTAATCTCGGAAGCATTTGGCGTGAAGGTGGCATGGGATGGCGTGACTAAGACGGTGTATATACAGAATTACTGATAGCGAAGAAGAACTTTGAGAACCCCTTGGTGTTGCTGTTGGAGGACGGGCCTTCTCGACGCAAAGCTAAGGGGTTTTCTATTATTGGGCGTGGAATCAATCGAGCAGGTTGAAAAGGTAAAGACCTGACGGATTTGTGAGTCGCCGGTAATTCTCCCAGCAAAACTTGAACGAGAAAGCAGGAAAAGCAGCCCGTCCTACAGAATTTTTCCTTGTTAGATATAAACCGACAGGTGGATTAAAAGATGTGGTCGATCCTTCAGCCTCGGAAAAGCGCATTCCTGCTTATCCTCGTTGACCTGGTTACCACGTGCTTGCTGCTTTGGATGGCGGCGGAATTGATGTTTCCCGAATCGCTGAGGCCGGAAAACTTTGAAGCGATCATGGGAACCTTTCCATGGATTTGTATCGCCGTTGTTTCTTCCGCCTTGTTGATGGATCTCTATCATACGGAGGGTAGTTTCTCACGATATAATATCTTCCTTTCCGCCGTGATCGCGGCAGGGCTGACGGTTGTCATCAGCGGTGGCGCCAGCTTTTTTCTTCGCTTCTTTGCCTTTCCCCGCAGCGTCATGCTGTTGTTTGGATTCCTGCTCATCATCTACTTCTACCTCTCCCGGTGGGCCTATCACCGTCTGGACCGGGGAAAACCGGGCGTTTGCTTTGTATCCCAGGATGAGTATGCAGAGGGAAAATTGGATGAGATGAATGTCGGCATCGACACGATCGTTATTCAGGATTTCATGGACATGAACTTGCGCAAGCAGGCGATCATCGAGTCTGTCAAGCACTGCAGAACCCTGCGGGTTGAAGTGACGCCTACGGACATCCTGTTGCATGGCGGGAATCTGATTTCCCGAGATGGCCGCATCTACAGTGAAGTGACCCCAGGCGTCGGCCAGACGCAGTTTACCGATGTGGTCAAACGGCTCTTCGACCTAGTGATTGCCCTTGTGGCGTTGCCGATTTGTCTTCCCTTGATGGCGCTGATCGCGGCGGCCGTATGGCTCGATTCCGGTGCCCCTGTCTTCTATACACAGGAAAGGGTGACGATGCGGGGGCGCCTCTTTCGCATCTATAAGTTCCGCACGATGATCCCCGATGCGGAGCGGCACACCGGGCCGGCATTGGCCACGGAAAACGATCCTCGACTCACTCGGGTGGGGGCTTATCTGCGGTACTGGCGACTGGATGAACTCCCACAGATCTTCAATGTGATTTTGGGGGATATGAGCCTTGTTGGGCCACGGCCGGAGCGCCCCCATTTTGTGCAAGAATTTGGGAGGGAAATACCCGAATACCATCTTCGGCACCTGATTCCCCCCGGTATCACGGGGATGGCCCAGATTTATGGAAGATACTCATCTAATGCAGAGGAAAAGCTGATTTATGATTTGTTTTATTCCAAAAGAAGAGGGCCGGTCAGCGATATCATCCTGCTGATTAAAACGATTAAAGTAGTTATGCAACGGGATAAGGCCATGTAACCGATTCACTAGACTACGCAGTAAGGCAGTGAATTTTTGTGATAAATGGCAACGTCTTCGGCATTTCAAATCAGCAAAAACAAGATAAACGAAGAATCCTTCAATTGATAACACTTTCCGAAACCGGTGGCGCCCAGAAGGTTGTCTTCGAGTTGGTTCGAGGTTTGTCCACAAATTGTCAGACCAACGGTGCCACCGAAAGAGAATATGAAGTGATTCTCGCGTGTGGAGCCGGGGGAGCTTTGATCGATTGGGTTAGAAAAAGCTGCCCTAAAGTGAAGATTATCCCCATGAAGCATATGCAGCGAGAGATTCATCCCGTAAAAGACGTATTGGCCTTATGGGAACTGTGGCAATTGATTCGAAATGTTCGCCCTCATATCATTCACTGCCATAGTTCAAAGGCAGGCTTTCTAGGACGAGTCGTCGCCTTCATTGCCGGTGTGCCTCTGAAGGTTTTTACCGTCCACGGTTGGAGTTATTATGGTGTTACAGGGATAAAGAAGCGCTGTTTCATCGCGATCGAGAAGTGGTTGGCGCGGATTACGGACGCCATTGTCTGTGTTTCGAAACGGGACTTCCAACAGGGGATTGCCGACAATATTTTCTCGGCGTCGAAGTCTGTCAAAACGCTTCAGGAACCTAAAGTTGAAGTTATTTACAATGGGCTCCCTTTGGTAGATGAAGGCAAAAATGAAGTCTCAAACAGCATTATGCGATTATTGGAAGAAAAGGAATTTTGCGTTGTTACGGTCGGTCGCGTAGCGGAACAAAAAGATCCGTGGTTGTTTTTAGATGTCGTGGAAAGATGCGCAATTGAAAGCGCCCATGTAGAGTATCGTTCGGTTCGTTTTTTTTGGGTGGGCGCGGGCCCTTTGTATGAAGAAATGGAAAAGGAAATCAGGGTAAGAAACTTAACGGAGTGGGTCACTCTGCTGGGGGAACAAAAAGACATTATACCCATTCTTAGACAAGCAACAGTATTCTTATTGACCTCGCGCTGGGAGGGTTTACCTATCGTAGTCCTAGAAGCGATGAAAGCAGGATTGCCGGTTCTCTCCGTGGACGTCGGCGGAATCGGTGAACAGATCCTCCCGTGGGAGACTGGCGTTGTCTCTGAGACTAGGGATCCAGACGCGCTGTGGCTTGTATTGCGGGAATTGCTCTACAATCCCGAAAGAAGGCGCAGGTACAGTGTCGCTTCTCGCGCGCGCTTTGAAGAGCTTTTTTCTGTTGAAAAGATGATCAGTGATCACGTGAATTTTTATTGCAGTCTCTTCGACGCACCCCAGGTTCCAAAGTTTGCCGGAAGAATTGTGAACCAATAGCTTTTGCTTAAAATAGGCATATGGGACATTATTGACGGATAGGCTGAACGAAGGTATACTTTTTAATGAGTAAAAAAATTACACGTCCATATGGAGTGTTATCATGCTAGATAGCCTCATCACCTCAAAAACAAGACTCCAACTGTTATTGCGCTTTTTTACCAATCCAAGCCATGTTGCCCACTTACGTCAACTCGCCAGTGACTTTGGCGAGTCTACCAACGCGGTTAGAGTGGAATTGAAACGAATGATGGATGCGCGTTTGCTCACCCAGGAAAAGCAAGGGCGTAAGATTCTGTATCGAGCGAATACGAATCATCCCCTCTTTCCCGATATTTCGAATATCGTTCGCAAATCGCTCGGCATTGACAAACTGGTGGAAACGGTGTTGGATCGCCTGGGCAATGTTCAATTGGCGCTGCTCATTGGCGATTACGCCAAGGGACAGGATACAGGTATCATTGATATCATCATTGTGGGAGACGTGGACCAAGTGTTTTTACGTCAACTCATTGTATTGACGGAAAGGACGGAAAGCCGAATTCATCGCCGGATTCGACCGCTAGTCTTGTCGGTAGGTGAATACCAGCAGTTAAGCAAGACGTGGGAGCAAGAGGATCGGCTTGTGCTCTGGGAAGCAGAGTAGGGAGATTGGACATCCATTTCATTTTTCTTGCTTTTATCGCCGATAAAAAAAGAGGGATGTGAAAACATAGGATGGATAAAACGACGGTACTGGTCACAGGAGGAGCCGGCTATATCGGCTCCCATGTCTGCAAGCGTCTTTCGGCGTCTGGAATTTTGCCTGTTACGGTGGATAATCTTGTTTACGGGCATAAATGGGCTGTAAAATGGGGGCCCCTCGAAGAGACGGATATCTGCGATAGTGAAGCGATGTCGGTGATCTTCGAGAAGTATCGGCCGCAAGCGGTATTGCATTTTGCCGCCTTCGCTTATGTTGGCGAATCTGTACAGGCGCCGGCAAAGTACTATCAAAATAATGTGGTGAAGACGGCTGCCCTTCTCGATGTATTGTTGCGCCATGACGTAAAAAGGTTGATCTTCTCGTCTACCTGCGCCACTTACGGAACGCCGAAGGTAGTGCCTATCGCGGAGAGCCATCAACAGGAACCGGTGAACCCCTACGGTTGGAGTAAACGAATGGTCGAACAGATGCTGCAGGATTATGGACGGGCCTATGGCCTACGCTCTGTCGCGTTACGGTATTTCAATGCGGCCGGCGCTGACCCGGATGGAGAACTGGGGGAGATGCATGATCCGGAAACCCATCTCATCCCCTTGGTGCTCGACGCAGCCATGGGGAAACGACCCCACATCACCGTATTCGGCACAGACTACGATACGTCCGATGGGACGTGTATTCGCGACTATATCCATGTGTCGGATTTGGCCGACGCTCATGTATTGGCGTTAGAACAGATGGATAATTTGTCTTTAGGTTTTAATGCCTTTAACCTCGGCAATGGACAGGGCTATTCCGTAAAAGAAGTAATTCAAGCGGCAGAGCGTGTGACAGGGCTCGAGATCCCTGTTCGAGAAGGAGAACGGCGCGCCGGCGATCCTGCCCAGTTGGTTGGCGATGCGTCATTGGCTCAATCGGTGTTGGGCTGGTCTCCGAAGCATCCGGAAATAGAGGTGATTGTTCGGGATGCATGGAACTTTCTCCGGAGTGTTCACCGTTGATGCATATGGCAAGTCATTCTGCGGCAGTCACCGTCTCGGTGATCACCGCGCATAAGAACCATAGTCTTTTTATTCAAGACACCTATCAATCATTAGTAGACCAGAGTTATCGCCAGTGGGAATGGATCATCATCGATGACGGTTCGGACCCAGAACACCTGGAAGTGATTGAAAAACTATGCAAAGTGGATTCCAGGGTTCAATGCGTTCGTTTCCCTGTTTCTAAAGGACCGGCCGCTGCCCGCAACGGCGGGATTCATGAGGCGCGAGGCGACTTCATTGTCACCTTGGACGCCGATGATTTGATTGAACCTACTTTTTTAGAAAAAGCGCTTTTGGTCTTGCGTGTTCATCCGGAAATATCATTTGTCAATTCATGGGTGATCCATTTTGGACAAAAGAATTATTTCTCTCAAGGCGCATTCCATAGAGAATGGATGTTCGTTTTTCACAATCCCATCGTGTGCACAGCCATGTTTCGGAAGGAGGCGCTCTTACAGTGTGGGGGGTACCCCGAAGCAGGCACGGTCATTCATGAGGATTGGGAACTGTGGTTGACGCTGTTGCGGGAGGGGTACAAGGGATATACCATTCCTGAATATCTCATCCGGTATCGCAGGCGCGACAAGAGCCGCGTTAACCGTATTACCCTATGGCAGCGCATCAGATATCATTGTAAAGTTTTATTAAAATACCCCGTAAAGTGGCGCCAGATTCGCGACTGGCTGCAAAAGGAATTTGGTTGGCATTTGATACGACAAGACGCTTATGTATCAATAAAGGAAATAAATCCAAGCAAAGAAATGGAGTATCGCAAAGCGCACGACGGTGAAAAGAGAAACCTTCTTTATCTGCTTCCGTGGTGCAGTATGGGCGGAGCAGACAAGTTCAATCTTGACCTGCTGTCAGGGCTAACTCGTCGGTATGGATACCGAGTCACGTTAGTGACAACGCTTCCGTCAAATCACGGCTGGCTGTCCGAGTTTACGCGAATTTCTTCCGATATCTTTCACCTCCCTCATTTGACGGAGCATGTACACAATTATCCCCAGTTCATCCAGTATATTATCGAATCCCGAAACATCGAAAAAGTGATCATTTCAAATAGTTATCTGGGTTATCAAATGGCGCCATGGATTAAGTTGCGCTACCCTGAGATTGATATTTATTCTTATACGCACATGGAAGAGGAATATTGGCGCAGCGGCGGTCATCCGCGCATGGCAGCGGCTATCGATGAATGCCTGGAAAGAAATGTTGTATCAAGTGAACACTTGAAACAGTGGATGATCGACAGAGAGGCGGAGCCTGAACGGATCGAAGTCGTTTACACCAATATCGATCCAGCGCAGTGGAATGAAGACGGAGAGCAACGGAGAAAGATTCGCGATGCCATGGGAGTCACTGACGAGCAAGTCATGATTTTTATGGCAGGAAGAATCGTGGAACAGAAACGGCCTGACCTGGCGATCCGGATCATTCACGAATTAAAAAAGAGAACAACCCGGCCCTTTCTATTTGTGTTAGCCGGTGACGGACCGTTATTGCCCTCTGTTAAGAGATATGCCAAAAAGAACGAATTGGAAAGCTGCTGTCGCTTTCTCGGGGAAGTGTCCGTCGCTGCCATACGGGACTACTATATGGCGGCTGATGTTTTCCTATTGCCATCTCATATGGAAGGCATCTCGTTGGCGCTTTTTGAGGCAATGGCGACACGCACCGTTCCAGTCGCCGCCGCAGTAGGTGGACAAGCGGAGTTGGTTACACCCGAATGTGGGTTTTTGTTTGCCCATGCGGAAAATGAAATTGAACAGTATGCGGCGGCACTGGTCTCATTAATTGAGAATCGGGATGAATTAGACAGGCGAAAGGATGCCTGCCGTTCCCGAATTGAGAGATATTTTCGACTCGAAGAGATGATCGAGCGTATGCACGCGATACTTCAAGTAACCGGTCGCGGAAAAACCTCCCGGTTGGCGCCCGAGTTTTTGCGAATTGCGCTGCAAACAGAAGATGTTGGGGGCAGATTCGCGTTCCTATTAACAAAAATATACAATAGGCTCAGTTAGGCGATTCATTTGTTGAGCCAATTTACGGACAGAAGGGAAGAGCTATCGTTGAATCGTGATTTGACGCTCATTGCAGGCCCCTGTGTAATTGGCGACACTGAACTCGATGAGGTAGTTAAGAAAACATTTGAATTAGCCAAGGGATTTGGCTTTTCGTTCATTTTCAAAGCATCTTATGATAAAGCCAATCGTTCCAGCATCGCTAGTTTCCGGGGTCCGGGTCTGCAGGAGGGCTTGAGGGAACTTTTGCGTCTCAAAAAAACCTATGGGGTCTCGATTACGACAGACGTTCATGAGGTCGATCAGGTGGAGCCTGTCGCAGAAGTGGCCGATGTGATTCAAATCCCTGCGCTACTGTGTCGCCAGACAGACCTGCTTGTTGAGGCGGGTAGGACAAAGCGAATTGTCAATATCAAAAAAGGACAGTATTTGGCGCCTTGGGATATGGAACATGCTCTACAAAAGGCAAGACAAGCCGGAGCAAGAGAAGTATGGGCAACGGAACGAGGCAGCACCTTTGGTTATAACAATCTGGTCGTTGACTTCCGTTCTCTCTCGATAATGAAGGAATGGGCAGATCGCGTGATTTTTGACGCCACCCACAGCGTCCAATTGCCCGGGGGACGGGGCAACGCGTCGGCGGGGCAGAAGGAGTTTGTGTTACCTCTGATACGGGCTGCCGTCGCTTGGGGGATAGACGGCTTGTTTATGGAGGTGCACCCCTGCCCGGAAAAGGCGCTTTGTGACGGAGACAATATGTTGCCGCTGGATCAACTGGAAAGTGTCCTGCACAGGGTGGTAAAAATAAGAGGAGCTATCAATGACCATTAAATCTAGCTGGCCATCGCAAGATAGTCGCGAACTGATCCGTTTGTTTTTCATAGAAGAAGGTAGACACCTGCTCGACTGCGCTGAACGATTCAGCGGTCCCATTGAGGATGTCATATCTACGATGCTTCATTGCCGGGGCCGCGTCATCTTGATGGGTATCGGCAAAACGGGGCTTATCGCTAGGAAAATCGCCGCAACGATGGCCAGCACGGGAACGCCTAGTTTTTTCGTTCATCCCAGTGAGGCTGGGCATGGCGATTTAGGCATGATCACCGCCGATGATGTGGTTCTGATTATTTCGGAAAGCGGCGAATCGGATGAAATCGTGTCTGTGATGCCGGCTCTTCGACGTTTAAACGTTCCGACGATACTCTTCACCTGTAGAGAGCGGTCTCGGACAAGCGAGTGGGTGGATCATCCGATTGTATTGCCCGTCCCGAATGCTATCATTGAAAATCTTGCCATGGTTCCTACCTCGTCCGTATCAGCGTTGATGGTCATGGGTGATGCCGTCGCTCTGGCTTGCGCCAGGGCGAGGAACTTCAAATCGGCTGACTTTGCGAGACTTCATCCTTCAGGCGCCATCGGCAGGCGATTGCTCTGCACCGTAAGCGACCTGATGAGAAAGGGAGACGATATCCCGATTATCGGGGTGAATGACACAGTCGGGCAGGCGTTGCTTGTCATGTCGGCTAAAGGACAGGGCGCCGTTGTTGTTGTAAAGGCTGGCGAGCAAAGAAAGCCAACCGTAACTGGGGTTATGACCGATGGAGATGTTCGCCGCTTGACCGTTCGGTTTCGAGATATTTGGGACTTGCGCGTGGGGGATGTTATGAACAGCAATCCTCATCAGATCGCCCCGAACGAACTGGCCATTGAGGCGATTAAGATTATGGAGGAAAAGAAGATCACCTTTTTGCCGGTTACTGAGGATGGGGTCTTATTCGGATGCATTCATATGCATCGGCTGGTTGAAGCGGGGATTACGACATGAGTAAACAGGTGATGGCGATCATACCTGTTCGATTGCAATCGAACAGGTTAGCGCGAAAGGCGCTTGCCGATATCGGCGGGAAGAGTATGATCCAGCGTGTCTGGGAGCGGGTTCAACAGTCTCGGATTCCTGAGGTCCTGATCGCAACAGATTCCGAGGAGATCAAGGAACACTGTCTCGCCTTCGGCGCGCAGGTGGAAACGACATCCTCCCATCACCCTTCTGGTACAGACCGTTGCGCCGAAGTAGCCGACAAATACCCCGTTGACTACTACATTAACATCCAGGGGGACGAACCTTTTATCTCGATTAAACTGCTTGATCAGGTGCTAGAGTGGATTCATGGTGTAAGATACGACTATCCTGTCGGTACTGTCGCATCGCGAAAATGTGATAAAAGAACTTGGCTTGACCCGGACGTTGTCAAAGTTGTCCTATCACAATCAGG
The DNA here is from genome assembly GCF_057715735.1 of Heliomicrobium sulfidophilum. Taxonomy (NCBI): domain Bacteria; kingdom Bacillati; phylum Bacillota; class Clostridia; order Eubacteriales; family Heliobacteriaceae; genus Heliomicrobium; species Heliomicrobium sulfidophilum. Next base: position 975,998 of record NZ_JBVTZZ010000005.1, on the reverse strand, counting down.
TCGCGCATTGTACTTTTCCCGAAGCCCGATTCCTTTTTCGCGAGACGGGTATAAAGAGAATACGATCCAAAAGCATCTTGGTCTTTATATCTATAGCCGGACTGCGCTCAATCGTTTTTCGTCGCTTCAGCGGGGAAGCGTGGAACGACTCGAATCTTTGGAACAACTGCGCTGGTTGGAAAATGATATTCCGATTCAAGTGTTGACGACAGAAGAAGACAGTTTCGGCGTCGATACGCCAGCCGATTTGGCGGAGGCCAGGAAACGGGCGATTACACAAAAAGTGATTTCAGAAGGAAGTGTAAAATGACTCAGGATGGGATTGTTAATAAATGTCCTTTTGTAAAATTGCTTGCTATCGATGTAGACGGCACATTGACGGATGGAAAAATACTTATCTCTGAAAAGGAAACGGAATATAAACGGTTTGATATCAAAGACGGCATGGGGATTCGGTTAGCGAGTATTGCGGGGATTGAGGTCCTATGGATGTCGGGACGCGAATCGAAAGCCAGTCAGGCACGAGCAGATGAACTATTGGTAAAACTCTACCAACCGGTTGCGGATAAATGGTCGTTTCTCAGACAATTTGCGGCAGACCGAGGGTATACTCATGAAGAAATCGCCTTTATCGGCGATGATGTGAATGACATCGGTGTATGCCGCCATGTGGGGTTATCCTTTGCCGTAGCTGACGCCCACGACGATTTAAAATCAGTTGTCTCCTATGTTTTATCACGTAACGGTGGTTGTGGCGCTGTGCGGGAAGCGATAGATTTGATACTGGAAGTGAAGAAAAGGTGAGTCGAGGAAGGGATAGCCAGTGGAGCATGGTCATGCTATTTCAAGGAATTCTTAAGCACCGGGAATTGCTGAGCCAATTTATCCGAAGAGAGGTTCTAGATAAGTATAAGGGTTCTTATCTAGGTGTCGTCTGGTTTGCCGTAACGCCATTGATCATGCTATCCATCTATACGTTTGTCTTTGGCAGTGTATTTAAAGCGAAATGGGACTATGCAATTACTGCGAGCACTCAGGAATTCGCGATTACCTTGTTTTGTGGGATGTTGGTTTTCGGAGTATTTAGCGAAAGTGTGACAAGGGCGCCATCCATCATTGTAAATAATCCCAACTACGTAAAAAAGGTCGTTTTCCCGTTAGAGATTTTACCCGTCAGTTTGCTTGGCGGTTCATTGATTTCCTTTTTCATCGGAATAATGATACTTTTGGGTGGGGAACTCCTGCTGCTCAATCAGTTGCCTATTACGGTGCTATTGTTGCCGATCATTATACTTCCACTCCTGTTTGTTTCCTTAGGTCTCTCGTATTTTCTAGCTTCTCTCGGTGTGTACTTGCGAGACATTGGACACTCCATTGCATTGGTCGTTCAAGCATTGTATTTTTTGACCCCTATTTTTTATCCGATATCTGCTGTACCGGAAAATATTCGTTTTATGCTCTACGCCAATCCACTGACTGCCCTGGTAGAAAATGCTCGGAGGGTTGTGGTGTGGGGGCTTGAGCCGGATTGGGGAATATGGGGAATTCATTTAGGGATTTCTTTGATTCTTTTGCAGTTCGGCTACTGGTGGTTCATGAAAACGAGAAAGGGTTTTAACGATGTCATCTGAAGCCGTTATCAGTGTGAAGAATGTGAGCAAATGCTATCAAATATACGAACAACCGCAAGACCGTTTAAAACAGATGCTCTGGAGAGGCAAAAAAGCGTTCTACCAGGAGTTTTGGGCATTGCGGGATGTATCCTTCCGGGTAAATAAGGGGGAATCTTTGGGCATCATCGGGCGCAACGGTTCTGGAAAAAGCACTCTCCTGCAGATCATTGCCGGTACCTTAGCCCCGACGAGGGGGGAGGTTTATGTAAATGGGCGAGTGGCAGCCTTATTGGAACTGGGCAGCGGGTTTAATCCAGAGTATACCGGGCGGGAAAACATTTTTCTCAATGGCAGTATTCTTGGTATCTCCCGAAAAGAGATGGAAAACCGCTTTGATGAGATTGCTTCCTTTGCCGACATCGGTCAATTCATCAATCAACCGGTCAAAACATACTCGAGCGGGATGGTCGTGCGACTAGCTTTTGCGGTACAAGCCTGTATCGACCCGGACGTTTTGATCATTGATGAGGCCCTTGCCGTTGGGGACTTGTTGTTTCAAAAACGCTGTTTTTCTCGCATGAAAACACTGGTAGAACGAGGCACAACGCTTCTTTTTGTGACTCACGATATTGAGTTGGTGCGTACTTTGACGTCTAGAGCAATCCTGATCGACGGCGGGGAAATGGCGATGGAGGGGGGGTCGGCGGCGGTTACATTGGAGTACCGTCGCCGTATGCATCGGGAAGAATCGGCGTACTTTCAGCGGTTATTGGGTGCCCCAGCGACAGCGGAAAGCCATAGGGAAACGACTTTGCCTTCGGATACAGGTGCAGCAGAGAACTCGAAGGAAGGTGCAGGAGTTTCGAAGAAAAACCAGGACTTTGGAGATCAAGACGCCTATATTACGGATGTCTGGGTACTGGACAGCAGCGGGAAACCCTGCAAACTTTTTTTTCCTGGCGATGAAGTCCGTATTCAGGTTGCCTGCAGGACCCGAATTCCCATGAAAAACTTGAACATCGGTCTTCGAATACGCAATAAACAAGGTCTCAAAATCTATTCGTGGGGAACCTTAAATCAGGATATTTCTATCTGGAGTGGTCGGACGGGTGGAAAGACATTCTGGGAAGAGGAGATACCAGGAAGCGCGTATCTGCTGACAGAGTTTAGATTTGATTGTAAACTTGGTGTAGATCTTTATGAGATCCAAGCGTGCGTTACCCAAGAGAATGATCGTTTTTACCGGGAACAGCGGATGTTGCATTGGATCGATGAAGCCGCCTTTTTTCAGGTTAGTCAACATCAGCAGGAATACTTTTTTGGCGGAGTATGTGACATTTCCATGAAAGCAACAGTACTCGATCAGACGAATGATAAGACCTTGAAAAAAGCGTTTGTGTTATAAGGAGGGCTCAGTTTGAAAGAGGTACAGCGGTATGATTATGGGCCCCTTTATGATGAACACTGGAGAACAATAAACATGAAAGTGGAATTAGAATCGAAAGCTGCGGAAAACCAGGCAACGACGATTATAAAATTGTGTGGAACGGGCAACGTCCTTGATGTTGGTTGTGGGAAGGGGTTACTGGTACGGGAGTTGTTGCATCGTGGCATTGACGCGCTGGGAATTGACGTATCCAGCCAGGTGATAGAGTTCAATCGCACGATGATTCCCGAGCGGTTTCAGGTTGGTTCGCTTTTAAAAATCCCTTTTGCTGCTGAAAGCATTTCGACGATTTCGGTCATCAATGTGCTGGAACACCTGCATGCTGAAGATATGGCAGAGGCGCTGGCGGAACTCTACCGGGTTTGCCAGCGGTACGTCTTCTGCATCGTTTCCATTACCAAGGACGATAATATTTTTGGACAGTTGACACTGGCAAATCGGGGATGGTGGGAACGGCAGTTCTTCTGCGCTGGATTTCGAAAACACCCCATGTTGTTAAAGCAAATTGGCTATGAACCGTTGGAGTCGGAGAGCCAAGACATACTGTTGGTATTTGAAAAGATTCCACTGATAACAAAACGGGAATTTCCTTTGGATTGGTTGGTGCGCGAGCGGGATTTGCACATGGATATGCTCCGGGAAACGGGTCGCCGTTCAGATGCGCATATCCAAAGGTATGTCATGGCATCCCGGTATGTCCGGGCGCACGACACTGTTTTAGACGTCGCCTGTGGTATGGGATACGGCGCAGCGATCCTATGGGATGCCTCGCAAGCGAAAGCAGTCATCGGCATAGATAACTCGAAATCAGCGATTGATTACGCCGTCGCCAATTATGCTTCCTCACGCCCAGGGGTATCTTTTCAATTGGGTGATGCGCAGGCGCTGGATCTGATCGAATCATCGACGTTGGATGTTGTTGTATCGATGGAAACGGTCGAGCATCTCCAAAATCCGGAGAAGTTCCTCCAACGGGCTCAGAGTCTTCTGCGCCCCGGTGGGCGTATCATCCTATCGGTCCCGAATCAGTGGATGGATGAAAATGGCGATGATCCGAACCCACACCACCTTCATGTCTTTGATTATCCGAAAATAAGAAACCTGGTCGAGAAATTTTTTTTCATAGAACAAGTTTTTGGACAAATCGCTGGTGGAGGAATGAAGCTCACAACTGAGCCGAGAAGATGGTTTGAGGTCGTGGGGGATAAGCCCACGGAAGAAGCCGAATGGTGGATTATAGTCGCCATGAAGAACCCTGTTGTCAAAACACCACATTATCGAGAGTCTGTACTTTGGAATAAAGACGAATATTCGGGGAACCATCCCCATCATTACGGAACAGCCTATGAATACCCGTGGATCCAACACGCTTTCGTTACCCCGGGCCTGCGGGCTAATTCGATACAATTGATTGAGAATTTGGCCAGAAAAATAGAGGCTAAGGTCAGTCCGGGAAGTGCAGATGAAGGGGCGTTGCTGTGTGTCGTAGGTTACCGTTTTTTGGATAAAAAATACTTCGACCGAAATGAAATCATCCATTGGCTCGAACGACTTGAGGCATATGTAGCAAAGATTCCCGATAGTCCGATGAAAGCTCGCTGGAACATTTCTTGCGCTTATCTGCTGGGGTTGCTCTACCTTAAACTAGGAAAGCAGAATAAAGCTATTGAAACCTTTCAGCTATGTTTAGAGAAGGACTTTTTACGTTTTTCCCCTCCTCTCGCTACGAAATCGGCTGGAGCTGCATTGTATATCGGCAATCTACTGCTCGTTTCTGGAAAGAAGATAGAGGCGAGAGATTGGTGGAAACGATCTATCCAGGAGGCCACGCGAGCATTTAGTGTTCCATGGGAGAATTGGTGGGGCGACATTGATGAACCACTCACCTTCGGACTCAAAGAAGCGAGTCAGGTATTGGACATTGCCAGTCAGGCAGCGTATGCTCTCTCGCTCACGGCGAATAACAAGCTTGTTCGGGATAGCGCATTGGAGAATATATACTCGTTTTCGGAACAGTATCAAAAAAAGTGGCTTAAAAGTCAGTTGGTTGAACTCAACAAATATTGTTCTAACCTAAATAAGGGAAACAAGTGGTTGGAACAGCGTGCCGAAATGTGGGAAAAAAAGACAGGAGAAATGGAAAATCAAGTAAACGAACTAAAAAAATGGATTGACAGTTTGGAGTCGGGGAAAAAGTGGCTTGAGAAAAAGTATGACGAACTTGTTGGGCTGTTACAAGAAAAAGAAAAGGTTATTGAAGAGATAAACCTTTGGAACCAACAGCTACATTCAGGAAAGGAATGGCTCGAAAAAAAATTACAAGAGTCAAATCGAGAAATTGCCAAGCGGGAAGAAGTCATATCTGAATTGAGAGAATGGAACGAGCAGCTTTTAACGGGGAAAAAGTGGCTTGAGCAAAAACTTGTTGAAAACGGAATACGGTATACTGAAGAATAACGTTGATATGAATCTTGTTATGTTGGGGGTTCCAAAATGGATTTTGATTTTTTGTCTCCACCCAATAAGCGTTGTGTAAAAATATTTAGGATGAAACAGAAGGTAAAACCAAGGGTTACGGTGATTACTCCTTTCTACAATGCCCACGAATTCATAGATCAAACCGCCCAAACGTTGTTTGCGCAAACATTGCGGGACTTTGAATGGCTAATCATTGATGACGGTTCGACCTTAACGGAGTCTAAGGAATGCTTGCAACAGTTGGCTCTACAAGACGAGAGAATTCGCGTCATCCGCAAGGAGAACGGCGGTCTTTCCAGTGCGAGAAACAGAGGCTTTTTAGAAGCTAATACGAATTATGTTGTTCCTCTCGATGCAGATGACCTTATTGAACCTACGTATTTAGAAGAATGTTGGCGGGCCTTACAAGTTTACCCTGAAGCCGCTTGGGCCTATACGGACTCTGTAGGATTTGGTGACCATGAATACATCTGGCGCAAGCCATTCCTGCTACAGAATCTCAAAGAGGAGAACTTTCTCGTGGCTACGGCTATGATAAAAAGGGATGTATGGTCTGAAGTGGGTGGTTATGACGAGTCTCTAAAGCATGGCTATGAGGACTGGCATTTTTGGCTAACTTTAGCAAAGCACAGAAAATACCCTGTCCATATTAGGAGTTACGGTTTTTGGTATCGTCGCCGTCAGAGTTCTATGCTAAGATCGCTTGAAAAAGACAGAGAAAGAAAGAAAGTGGCGTTTGATAAGGTGCAGGAGTTGGCTGCGGATATTCGAGACAGCGGCTTTCAAGCTATCGAAATGGAATCATATAAATTCTTGGGATCTAAAACACCGTTAAAACTCGAGTATGATATAAGACCATACAATTTTGATAAAAGAATTACCATATTGTTTGTATTTCCTTGGTTAAGCATGGGTGGTGCAGATAAGTTTAATCTTGACTTGCTAGAACGTATCGATAAGAACAGATATCGCTGTTTGATATGCACCACCATCCCCTCAGAAAATCTATGGCATTCCAGGTTCCAAAGCCATGCGGAAGGGATTTTTCATTTACCGAATTTCTTGCCTGTTGAGCATTGGCCGGATTTCATCTCCACTAAACTTGTCGAGGAAAAGGTCGATGTACTTTTTATCTCGAATAGTGAATTTGGCTACTACTGTTTACCTTGGTTAAAAGAAAACACGCCACGAACTTTTGTTGCTATTGATTTTATTCACATGGAAGAAAAGTATTGGAAGAACGGAGGCTATCCCAGGCTATCGTCTAACGTGAAAAACTTTCTTGATAAAACCTATGTATCGAGCCAGAGCCTAAAAAGCACAATGATTAATGAATACGGCCGTCAGCCAGAACAGGTAGATGTTGTATATACGAACATTGATGCGATGAATTTTTTAACCCTGACGTATTTGAATATGGCGAAATCCGGAATAAACTTGGCGTTGGAATGGAGACACCAGTAATTTTGTTCCCTTGTCGCCTACATCAGCAAAAACGGCCGTTTTTAATGATCGATATTGCAAAACAGTTACAAGAAAGGAATAAAGGTTTTTCCTTATGGGTAATCGGTGACGGCCCAGAGGAAGAGCGGATGCGTGTTAAGGTAAAAGATTTAGGATTAGATAAGCACCTGGTTTTCTGTGGAGCAGTCACCGACGTCCGTCCTTATTATCGAGATGCTGACTTGACTTTAATCTGCTCGATTAAGGAAGGGTTGGCGTTGACAACGTATGAATCCATGGCGATGAAAACACCGGTGATTACTGCTGACGTTGGTGGACAAAAGGAACTTGTTGTTACCGAAACAGGTTACGTGATTCCACTGATGGCTGATGAAAAGAATGACTTTGGGCAAGATGTGTTTTCAAAAAAAGAGATTGCTGCCTATACTGACCTCCTTGTTTCAATGATTGAAGATAGAGGGCGAATTGAGGAGATGGGGAACCGGGCAAGGGAAAGAATTTTGGACAACTTTCAAATCGAAAAAATGGTAGGGTACTTCGAAGAGCAATTCGTCACGTTGAAAGACAAGTCGAATTCAAGAGTCGAAACTGCGGGATTAGGAGAACCATTGGTCTCGTTATACATGCAGCTTTTATATACGGAGAAAGTATCCGATCAAATCTGGCATGCAAGATGTTACTTTGAAAATCTGGTAAAACAAAAAGGAACGTCTTCGAAGAAACGGGATATAAGTGAGTCTATTCTAACAATAGCAAGGAAACTAAAACGAATCCTTACAACAGTATAGGTCGAATATAGTATAAAGAATAGTTGGCAGTATATAAAAGGAGGATTCAACTCTTGAATATCTGTGTTGTTGGAACAGGTTATGTAGGTTTAGTAACAGGGACATGTTTTGCAGAAATGGGTCATTGTGTCGCATGCATTGATATTGATGAAAAAAAGGTTGGGATGTTAAAAGGAGGAACCGTTCCTATCTATGAACCTGGTTTAGAGGAAATGGTTAAGCGGAATCAAGATGAAGGGCGATTATCTTTTTCAACGGATTTGTCTGCCGCAGTACAGTCCAGCCTGATTATATTTATTGCAGTAGGGACTCCGCCAGGAGAAGACGGCTCTGCAGATGTTACGCAAGTTCTTAATGTAGCGAAAAACATTGCGGCACACATGAATGGATATAAAATCATCGTGAATAAATCAACGGTGCCGGTGGGAACGGCCTACAAGGTAAAAGATACCATTCAAACAGTGCTTTTCAATAGAGGTAATACCGAGAAAGATGTCGAATTTGATGTAGTATCAAACCCTGAATTCTTAAAAGAAGGTTCTGCTATCAATGACTTCATGAAACCGGACCGAATTGTTGTGGGAACCGACAATGTTCGAACTGCTGAATTAATGAAGGAACTCTATAGTCCTTTTCTAAGAAACGGACACCCTGTACTTTTCATGGATATTCCATCTGCGGAATTGACCAAATATGCGGCGAATAGTATGTTAGCCAACCGAATTAGTTTTATGAATGAGATTGCGAAGGTTTGTGAGGCAACTGGTGCCGATATCGAACAGGTCCGGTTAGGAATTGGCAGTGATTCGAGGATTGGAATGTCCTTTCTATACGCCGGAATCGGGTACGGCGGTTCCTGCTTTCCGAAAGATGTCCAAGCGTTGATCCGAACCGCCAATGAACACGGGATTACACCCTACATTTTGGAGGCAGTAGAAACCGTCAATCGTAGACAAAAGAGACGATTAGTGGATATGGTTGTCACTAAATATGGAGAAGATCTCACCAAGTATACCTTTGGTATCTGGGGATTATCTTTCAAGCCTCAAACGGATGATATGCGTGAAGCTCCCTCACTCGACATAATTTCCGAACTCAGAAGACGAGGCGCTAAGATTTTCGCCCATGATCCGGTGGCGGTACCCGACGCGAAAAAAATTTTGGGTGAAGAAGGCATTACGTATGTCCAAAATTACTATGATGCAGTAATTGATGTCGATGCGTTGTTGCTGGTTACTGAATGGAATAGTTATCGAAGACCGGATTTTGAACGTATGGCCAGGCTGATGAAGACCCCAGTAATATACGATGGACGTAACCAGTATGATTCAAAGATACTCCGAAAAATCGGATTTGAGTACTACGGTATTGGAAGGAATTAATAAAAATGCATACTAAAAAACGTATTTTGGTCACCGGTGGCGCAGGTTTTTTGGGATCCCATCTTTGCGAAAGACTGCTTCTAGAAGGCCATGAAGTATTATGTTTGGACAACTTTTACACAGGCTCAAAAGACAACATTTCCCATTTACTAAAGAACACTCGGCTTGAACTTATACGACATGACATAATAAACCCTATTAATGTTGAGGTTGATGAAATTTATAATTTGGCATGTCCTGCTTCGCCTGTTCATTATCAAAATAACCCAATAAAAACGTTAAAGACCAGTGTGCTTGGCGCTTATAATATGTTGGGTTTAGCAAAACGCATAAATGCTAAAATACTACAAGCTTCGACGAGTGAGGTATACGGCGACCCAGTGGTTCATCCGCAAACAGAAAGCTATCGGGGGAATGTCAACCCCGTTGGCCCGAGGGCCTGTTATGACGAAGGAAAGCGAGCCGCCGAAACCTTGTTCTTTGATTATCATCGCCAACACAATGTGGCGATTAAAGTGGTTCGTATATTTAATACTTATGGTCCACGAATGCATCCCAATGATGGCAGGGTAGTCAGCAACTTTATCGTGCAGGCGTTGCAGAATAAAAACCTGACCGTTTATGGGGATGGTATGCAAACCAGATCATTTTGTTATGTCGATGATCTCATAGAAGGTATGATCCGAATGATGAATTCCGCTGATGATTTTACGGGACCTGTTAATATTGGAAATCCAGAAGAGTTCACTATTAAAGATCTTGCTCAGAAAATTATTAGTATGGTTAATAAAGAACTTCATATACAGTACAAACCACTTCCCATAGACGATCCGCTGCAGCGGAAACCGGATATTCAGATAGCTGTGAATGCGCTTGATTGGTACCCTAAGACTTCTTTAAATGAGGGTTTGAAAAGGACTATAGAATACTTTCGCGATGCTCTTGAACTTTATTAAGTAAATAATTATTAGTTTGCAGAATAGGGGTGTAATAAAAAAATGAACAACAAAAGCAATACAGACATGTTTACATTGGAAATAAAAACACCTAAATTGAATTATCGCCTTCAGGTGTTTACACTCGGCTAGGTTCTGGGGAAGAAAAAACCCGGTAGCCTGAGCCACCGGGGTGCATAGAAACCCGCGATTCTTCCAACACTTGGTTTGTCCAAAAAACAACCGAAGGAAGAAGGGTTTTGTATGCAACCACAGTCTGCCCAGATTAAGCTGGTTTTAAGCGCCTGCCAAAAGGTAATCCACAAGCAATGGACTGTCACGGAAGCAGCTCGGTATTTGGGATGTTCTCGACCGACCTTTTATAAAAAGTTGAATGGCTACCGCAAGCATGGAATTCAGGGACTTTTCGATAAAGCCCAGTCACGCCCACCGCGAATCGAAAAGTCGATAGAGGCGATGATCATGGTCTATGCATTTAATCACCCGTCCTGGGGTTGCCAACGGCTCGCTCATGAATTGAGGCTCCAAGGCATATCGGTGAGCCATAGCGCTGTGCAAGATTGCTTTCATCGAAATGGAATTCCCAAAATAAGAAAACGGCAGGCGTGGGTTGAAAAGAGCCATGCCATTGGTCAATATACCCAAGAACCTACGGATAAGGAACTGAGCAAAACACGCCATGTCCAGGCCGACCATCCCGGCTCTGTCATCGGAACGGATACGAAAACCATCGGCCGGATTCAGGGAGTTGGCCGCGTGATATCTACCGTGTTCATCGATATTGCATCCTCCTATGGATGGTGCCGGTTGAGCCTGGAGAAGGACTCCTGCGCAACCACAGAGGCGTTGGAACAGGTACTGGCTTCTCCCATCATGCAACGGCTTCGGATAGAGCGAGTGTTGAGCGATAACGGGACGGAGTTCCAGGGGTTGTTCCGTGACGCATTGCGAACCCATGGGATCAAGCCGGCGTACACGAAGGTGAAGCATCCTTGGACCAACGGATCGGCGGAACGGTTCAACCGGACATTGATGGAGGATTTCTTTCAACCGTTGCTCTCGAAAAAAGAAGCCATGGAAGTGGGAAATGCAACACAAGTGGCCCGCCGACATGGGATCGATCCGAAACGACTGTATTACTGGATTCGAGAATCGCAACATAAGGGCTTCCAAGAAGCACCGGCGGATGCAAAGCAAATTGCTCCGTATGTGCCATCCGCACAAGAATTTAAGCAATTGGAATCGGAAAACATCGCGCTCAAAAAGTTACTTGGGGAAAAGGCTTTAGAAATTCAAATATTGCAGGACTTGATAAAAAAGAAGAACCCGGGCTATCGGAAAAACTAGAAGTTGCCGATGAATGGATAGTCCGGGAAGAAGCCAGCACCGCCTTTGTTTTGCGTGTCATCGGCATTCACGAAGCCACCTACTACGCTCGGCGCCAACGTCTACAGAGAGAACCGAAAGAGCGCACATACAATGGCGGACGGCCGCAACCAGGGTATTCATGGACACAAGACGGAAAGCGAATCAGCGATGAACAAATTAAGGAATACCTAATGGAACTCATCGCTGGCGAAGAAAGCGTCTACGGATATCGAAAGCTGGGAATCTGCCTCCAGAAACAGCATCAGTTGGTCATCAATCACAAAAAAACCTATCGGCTATGCAAAGAGTTGGATATCCTATCGCCACAACGGCGGGCCAAGGCCAAACATCCGCGCCGGCTGGCGCGCAACCGAACCATTACCGCCTCCAACGAACTCTGGGAGATGGACATCAAATACGGCTACATCGCCGGTGAAGATCGCTTCTTCTATCTCATGTCGCTCATCGATGTCTATGATCGCTCGATTGTAGATTACCACATTGGGTTAAATTGCGAAGGTGCTGACGCAGCCAATACGCTGAAACGGGCGTTGTGGAAACGAAACTGCTTTGAAAAAGAAACGAAGCCAATTGTGCGAACCGACAATGGACCGCAGTTTATCAGCCGTGTGTTTGAGGAAACGTGCGAACAATACCAGGTGGAACACGAACGGATTCCCCCTAAGACGCCGAACAAAAACGCCCATATCGAATCGTTTCATGCAAACCTGGAACGTGAGTGCTACATCAAGCATGCCTTTGAATCCTACCAAGACGCCTACCAGGTGGTCGGAGAATACATTGACTTTTACAACCAGAGGCGAATCCATGGCAGCCTCTACGATATGTCTCCTGCGGAGTTTTGTCGACAGCTGGCGGATGGGAACGTACCCGCCTTTGTCGTCACACTGTAGTATGGGTACCGCACCGTGGACCAGGCAGGCCAAAGCGCAAAGCCCGACGTCGACCGCCTAATTGACGTTCCCTATACAGGCCGACGTCTGTCAAGGGACGCCGAAGGCGTGGCGAAGCCCTTGCCCTTGATAGACGTTGGTCTGTATAGGACCCTGCAAGAGGTGGTGACGGCGGTCCCGAAAACAGCGCAATCTCTAATTTTGTGAGACTCTACGAAAAACAGCGAATAAGGGGTCTACGCTCTAGAATTAGGGGTTTGAACCGCGAATTGGGTTGGATTCCGAGAGAATCTTTTGAGACGGGGTTAAGGAAGACAGTACGCTGGTACATGAAAAACAATGAATGGACCCAGAAAGTACTTTCTGGGGAATACATGCATTGGGTACAGTCAAATTATTTAATGCGTGATATCCACTGCTCGTAGGAGGAATGAGATGATTCGCAAAGGTATTATTCTCGCAGGGGGGACTGGGACCCGTTTGTACCCGCTAACCCAAGTCGTCAGTAAACAACTCATGCCTGTTTATGACAAGCCTATGATCTATTATCCTCTGACAACACTAATGCTCTCCGGAATCACCGATATTTTAGTAATCACAACCCCCAGGGATAGTCATTCTGGTCGCGCTATTAATAGTATAGGTCAGTACCCAGTCCATGTTAGCTATCATTGGATTGATGCAAAAAGCGGTTCCATAGCCGTATTTGATGGGGAAAGAACTCCCTTGGTTGAGGAGTTACAAAATAATACAGTAAAAAGTGTACCCGTCTCTGTGATTAGTCCTAATCAATCAGGAAACAGCAGAAAATATTCTAAAAGTAGTAGTGTGAAGTTTGTGAAAAAGCATGAGCATAAATAAACGCATACTTATATATACAAGAATACAATTATATGTTGCGGGAAAATGAGGGGACTATGACTTACTCAAGCTTATCTCTGCTCGAATCGGAAAGTATCGAGATCATCCGTGAAGCCATTTCTGGCGCCCGCAAACCCGTTATGCTTTACTCGATTGGTAAAGACTCTTCGGTCATGCTTCACTTGGCCCGAAAAGCGTTTTACCCTACTCGCCCCCCGTTCCCCCTCCTGCACGTAGATACCACTTGGAAATTCAAGGATATGTATACGCATCGGACACGGATGATTGAAGAATCAGGGATGAAATTGATTGTTCACGTAAACCAGGAGGGTCTGAATGAGGGAGTCAACCCGTTTGTTCATGGTTCCAGTTACTATACGGATATTATGAAGACTCGAGCCTTACGCCAGGTCCTGGATGCGCACGACTACGATGTGGTCTTCGGCGGCGCGCGTCGTGACGAGGAAAAATCGCGTGCGAAAGAGCGGATCTTTTCCTTCCGGTCCGCTGGTCATCGTTGGAATCCAAAGGCGCAGCGTCCAGAGCTTTGGAATCTCTACAATACACACACGCGACCCGGTGAAACAATTCGCGTCTTTCCTCTTTCTAATTGGACTGAAATTGACATCTGGCAGTACATTTACCAGGAAAACATCCCGATAGTGCCGCTGTACTTCTCGAAGGAACGTCCTGTTGTTCGCCGAGAAGGGGCCTGGTTTATGGTCGATGATGATCGTTTTCCTCTGGAACCGGGAGAGAGACCGGAGATGCGCAGTGTTCGCTTTCGTACACTCGGGTGTTATCCGCTCACTGCAGCGATTGAAAGCACAGCGGAGACGTTAGAAGAGATTATTGCAGAAATATTGAACGCGCGCTCTTCTGAACGCCAGGGACGTTTGATTGACAACGATCAGCCGGGTTCCATGGAGAAGAAGAAGCAGGAGGGTTATTTTTAATGGGCGCCCGTCAAGCAGAAGATATAACCACCTTTTTGGAGGAGCAGCGGCGAAAGGATACGTTGCGCTTTATTACATGTGGCAGTGTCGATGACGGAAAATCAACATTGATTGGTCGGCTTTTGTATGAATCCAAAGGCATCTTCGATGATCAACTCAGGGCTTTAGAAAGCGAGTCGAAGGTATATGGCACCCAAGGGGCGCAGATGGACTTTGCCTTGCTCGTTGACGGCTTGCAGGCCGAGCGTGAGCAAGGCATCACGATCGATGTAGCCTATCGTTTTTTTGCCACGGATCGGCGGCGTTACATTGTTGCCGATACACCGGGTCACGAACAATATACCCGCAATATGGCCACCGGGGCGTCAACGGCTCAACTCGCAATTATTTTGATAGATGCGCGTAAAGGAGTACTTACGCAAACTCGCCGTCATAGCCGTATTACTGCGATGATGGGCATTCATCATGTTGTTGTCGCAGTCAACAAAATGGATCTGGTGGGATTCGATGAACAAATCTTTCGGTCCATCGAGAAAGATTACGGAAACTTTGCCGTTCCGTTGGCCTTTGCAACGATTCAGGCGATTCCGGTGTCTGCTTTGGAAGGTGACAACATTGTTCATAACAGCAGCCGTACGCGCTGGTATGATGGCCCGTCCTTATTGAGTTATCTTGATACAGGCTCTTTTTCGTCAGATTTCGTCAGGCAGGAATTTCGCATGCCTGTGCAATGGGTCAACCGGCCAAATTTGGATTTTCGCGGCTATTGTGGTCGCATTGCAGAAGGGGTTGTAAAACCGTGCGATAAGGTTCGAATTCTGCCTTCCGGCGTGATGAGCCAAGTAAAGGAGATCCACTTCTGGGAACGGCCTCTTGAACAGGCACAGAAGGGAGAATCGGTAACACTGACTCTTACCGATGAGGTTGATATCAGCCGGGGTGATGTGATTGTTGGAGCAGACGACCCCTTAGAAGTGGCCGACCAGTTCGAGGCGAAGCTTTTGTGGATGGCCGAGTCTCCTTTGATTCCCGGCCGCCCCTATCAATTAAAGATCCATTCCAAAGAAGTGACCGCCACTATCACCCGGATCAAGCATCGAGAAGATATCAACACAGGAGCGCAGCTAGCAGCCAAGCTCTTAAAAATGAACGAGATTGGCCTGGTTCATCTTTCCACTCATCAGCCAGTAGCCTTTGAACCCTATCGGCTCAACCGGAACTTAGGAGGTTTTATTTTAATAGATAAACTCAGCTTCGAGACCGTCGCCGCCGGTATGATCCAATTTCCCCTGCGCCGCGCTGCGAATATTCATTGGCAGGCGTTGGAAATAAACAAACAGGCGCGGGCTGACTTGAAACACCAGAAGCCCTGCTGCTTCTGGTTTACAGGGCTTTCGGGAACAGGCAAATCAACAATTGCCAATTTGTTTGAGAAGCGCCTTCATGGAGAAGGCAAACATACCTATATCCTTGATGGTGATAATGTGCGCCACGGTCTGAACAGGGATTTAGGCTTTTCAGAAGAGGATCGGGTAGAGAACATCCGCCGTGTCGCTGAGGTCGCAAAACTGATGGTGGATGCGGGATTGATCGTGTTGGTTTCTATTTAGCCCCGTTAAAGTATTTGAGTCTTATCCCCTAATAAGTTAAACTAATAACTATGGAGGGGATAGGAAATGGAAAGGAAACAGTATCCAAAAGAGTTCAAAGAACAGGTTGTTCGAGAAGCGCGGGAATGCGGAAATATTGCTCAAGTTGCCCGTCGCCATGAAATTCACGTGAACATGCTCTATCGTTGGATGCAGCAGTCAAAGCATAAATCATGGCAAGAGGCGCCGGAAGATGCCAAAAGAGTATCCGCCTATGTTCCTTCCCCACAAGAATTTGTTCAACTTGAGTCTGAAAACGGCCGATTAAAACAAATACTGGGCGAAAAAGACCTTGAGATCTCCATTTTGAGGGATTTGCTAAAAAAGAAAAACCCGGGCTGTCTGACAAAATTGAAGTAGCTGACGAATGGATTGCCCGGGGTTATCCGGCAGCGCTAGTGCTGCGAATTGTCGGCGTCAAGGAAGCCACATACTACTACCGAAAGCAACGCAGCGCAAACCCCATTGAGCGGAAACAAAACGGAGGCCGTCCGATTCGGGGATACTCGCGAACGGAAGACGGTAAACGTGTGAGTGACGAACAAATCAAGGAACATTTACTCGAGTTCATCTCAGGTGAAGAAAACGCCTACGGGTACCGAAAACTGACCCTCTGCTTACAACGTCAGCACCATCTTGTGATTAACAAGAAAAAGGTCTACCGATTGTGTAGAGAACTGGATATCCTTTCAGCGCAACGTAAGATTCGATTCAAGTATCCAAGGCGACTGGCCAATAACCGGCGAATTACAGAATCCAATCAGCTTTGGGAAATCGATGTAAAGTATGGGTATATCGCAGGAGAAGATCGGTTTTTCTATATGATGTGCCTCTTTGATGTGTACGATCGAATGGTGATCGATTACCACATTGGCCTTAGCTGTGAAGCTCGCCACGCCGTTGAACTGATCCAACGTGGACTTTGGAAGCGTCATCAGTTTGAGAAATCAGCAAAACCCGTGGTTCGCACCGATAATGGGCCACAGTTTATTAGCCATGCCTTTGAAAAGGCCTGCATGGAAATTGGAATTGAACATGAACGAATTCCGCCAAAAACGCCTAATAAAAACGCGCATATTGAATCTTTTCATGCCATTTTAGAACGAGAATGCCTAAATCGCCAAGAGTTCACAAAATATCAAGAAGCCTACCAGGCTGTCGTTGATTACATTTTGTTTTATAACCACCGACGCATTCACGGCAGCCTTTATGACCTGTCTCCCGTGGAATTCCGTAAGCGATTATCGCTGGGGGCAATTAAGCCGATCGAGGTCTGTGTGTAGCGAAGGGGACGTAGTTCCCCAAACGCAGGTCCCCCCTGTAACCGGATGCCGGAGCCTGAGCTCGTCCCTTTTCCCAGCCTGGTCATGTAACGCCATGTCAGACATAGACGGCAACCGCCAGCGGCGCGAAGCGGCCTTGACCGCTGTGGTAGGCTGGGTAATCCACGGGCGATGACAAGCCATAACCGTCTACCGTCACCCTCGCCCGTCCCGATACAAAAAACCACAGCGAGTCAAGGCTTGACGGCTAGGTCGGGAATCAAACGCGAATTACAAAATTGCCCATCTAATTGCCAAAAAATGAAATCGTGCGTATTCGTTAGGATTAGGGTGATTGACTCAAAAATAATGGGGTTAAACCGGTTTCTTTTATCTCACCCTACCGAGCGGAACGCCGTATGGCGAGGGAACTCTTTGCTGAAGGCGAATTTATTGAGGTCTTTGTGGATACGCCTCTCGCGGAGTGTGAAAAACGAGATCCGAAAAAGCTGTATAATAAGGCGCGGCGTGGGGAGATCAAGAACTTTACGGGTATCGATAGTGTCTACGAAAGACCGGAGTTGCCGGAAGTGCATTTGAAAACAATCGACTCCGAGCCGGAATCGCTTGTCGATGTGCTGATGCGATGGATACAATAAGGTTGGTTGACTTTACCTGCGGCGCATGTCTACGGGTAACGTGAATGACAACTTAATTACTACCTAGAAAGTCGTGATTGTTTCATATTCTAAAATCGCGCCTTGTGCGTTGTTACTACCATGTCTTATTTTCCATGTGAATTATGATGATCAAGAGCTGGCGCGTATATCGGAGATGGATGCATGAAGTCGAGGGCGAAAAAAGTGGCAGCAACGTTTGTGGGCTTGACGATGCTGTTGCTGGGTTGCAGTCAACCGGCGGGCAAAGACAAGGCCAGCGCCGAAATCACGCTCGCAGCGTATACGGTTCCCAAAGAAGTCTATCGTAAGGAGATCATCCCGGCCTTTCAAAAACGATGGAAGGAGAAAACGGGGCAGACAGTGACCTTTAGAGAGTCTTATGTCGGTTCAGGCGCTCAAGCCCGGGCGATTGTCAATGGCTTGGACGCCGATGTAGCGGCGCTGTCGCTGGAAGGAGACATGGAGCGGATTTGTAAGGCCGGATTGATCACCCACAACTGGAAAGAGCGGCGTTATGGAGGCATGGTCACTCGCTCGGTAGTCGCCCTAGGGGTCAGACGGGGCAATCCTTTAGGCATTCGCGATTGGCAGGATTTGGCCCGCCCGGGGAACGCTGTGCTTTATCCGAGCCCGCGAACATCCGGCGGCGCCATGTGGGATATCAATGCCATCTACGGCGCGGGGGTGAAAATGGCGGAGAAAGGTAAGGGAATAAAGGATCCTGAGGCTGGAAAAGACCTGTTGATCTCAATTCAAAAGAATGTGAAAGTCATGGACAACAGCGGGCGTGAATCGATGACCACCTTTGAAAAAGGGATCGGTGATGCGATCGTTACCTATGAAAACGAACTCTTACTCCGGAATGCGGATGAACCACTCTATGAACTTGTTTATCCCAAAGCAACGATCCTGATCGAAAATCCTGTGGCTGTGATTGACAAAAACGTGGACAAGCATGGCAACCGCGCCGTAGTGGAGGCTTTTGTCGACTATCTGCAATCAGAAGAGGGGCAACGCAGCTTTGTAAAATACGGCTTTCGGCCAGTCGATCCCGCTGTGGCCGTTGAGACACAGGAGAAATTCCCATCGCCGGAATTGCTTTTTGACATCTCTTACCTCGGGGGCTGGAGCCAGGTGTATGAACAACTCTACGGTCCGCAAGGCCTCTGGACGGAGTTGGTAGAAGGAAATAAGAAACCATGATTTCGACAGTAAAAACAGTGAAAGAGACAAGCGGTGAGAGGACGGAGCGAGATGTGACGTCACTGGCGCTGCGGGGTGCGGTAATCGGTTATATCTTGCTGATCGTGGCGCTCCCGTTCGGTGACTTAGTCGCGCAAGCCTTTGCCGGCGGTATGGTGGGCTTTTTTGACACGATCCGGAAGCCTGCTGCGGGGTATGCCTTGAAATTGACTATGTCTCTGGCGTTTTTAACGGCAATCATCAATTGTGCCTCCGGAATCGTCATTGCCTTTGGATTGGCGCGTTTCAATGTGCCGGGAAAGAAATTTTTGAATACCCTTATCGACCTGCCATTGGCCATTCCAACGACGGTTACCGGAATGATGCTGTTAGGGTTATATGGTCCGAAAGGGCTCTTCGGCAGTTGGTTGGCGGAGCAGGGTATTTTTATTGTCTATTCGTATCCCTTGATGATGATAGCGATGCTGATCGTTACCTTACCCTTTTCCATTCGAACGGTGCAACCGCTCTTGGAGGCAGGGTCCCGGTCGATGGAAGAAGCGGCCGCGACGCTGGGCGCCAACCGCTGGCAAATCTTTTGGCACGTGCTTTTACCGAATGTTCTTCCCGGGTTGATATCCGGCTTTACGCTCACCTTTGCCCGAGCCACCGCTGAGTTCGGCGTAATGGTGTTGGTTTCCGGGAACATACCGCTAAAAACGCAGGTCGCTTCTGTTTATCTCTACGGTCTGGTCGAAAGCGCCGATACGGCAGGGGCAGCGTCAATATCCCTGTGCCTGCTTGCGGTTTCATTGGCCTTGTTCTTCGCGCAGAACCGGTGGGGCCGGAAGAAGGGAGGAGCTGCCGGATGATACGGGCCGCTGTTATCGGATTTATTTATTGCTGGGTTGGCTTTCTTTTGCTCGCTCCGCTGGGGGCTTTGCTGGGGGAGGCCTTCGGCATTGGATTTACGGCCTTTGCGAAGGAAATTCTTCGTCCGGAAGCGCTGTACGCCCTGAAAGTCAGTGTGGCTGTCACCGGAACAGTTGTTCTGCTCAATGGTGTCTTCGGTGTCGCGATTGCCCTGGTGTTGACACGTCAAAACTTTGCCGGGCGGGCTTTGTTAAGCAGTGTTGTTGATCTGCCCTTTGCGTTGTCACCCGTTATCGCCGGATTGATGCTGGTGTTGCTGTATGGTCCCAAGGGATTGCTTGGCCTTTTTTTTGATTTATGGGGTGTACAAGTGATCTTTGCTTTCCCTGGCATGGTATTGGCGACAATGTTTGTTACTTTGCCATTTATGACCCGAGAATTGGTCCCGTTGTTGGAATCGCTTGGGACAGTTCAAGAGGAAGCCGCCTATACCCTGGGGGCCAGTCGTTGGCAGACTTTTTGGCATGTCACTCTGCCGGCGATTCGTTGGAGTCTCGCTTATGGCGCTACGATGACGGCGGCTCGCGCCTTGGGTGAGTTTGGCGCTGCGATTGTTGTTTCAGGGAATTTGCTCAACGAAACGCAGTCGGCTACGCTGTATGTCTATCAGGCTGCCGCCGATTTTAACCTGCGCGGGGCCTATGCGGTATCGCTTGTATTGGCTGCGCTGGCTATCACCGCTGTGGTATTGCTCGAGTGGTTCAAAGGGCGCCGGGAGGAGACGCCCTCGTTGTAGAGATAGGAGAGATTGTTTTTTTCAATTGGAAAGAAACGGGGGTAGCCGCGATGAAGGTATCAAAAAAAACAGATTATGCTTTGCGGGCTTTGTGCTCCCTGGCTGAGTCCTACGGCGCTGAGCCGATCCCGTTACGGGTATTGGCGGAAAAAAGAGGTATTCCCAAACGCTTTTTGGAACAGATCATGCTTGACTTAAAGGCCAAGAAATGGGTGCTCAGCGTGCCCGGTAAATACGGGGGGTACACATTGGCCTGTCCGCCCGAACAGATCACTTTAGGTCAAGTTGTGCGTCATTTTGATGGAATTCTCGCTCCGATCGGCTGTGTTTCGGTGACGCAGTACCAGCCTTGCACAGAGGAAAACAGTTGCAAGTTTCGTGGACTGATGGCGGAAATTCGTGATTTCGTGGCGCGTCAGATGGATTCGACGACGCTTCGAGCCGTGATTGAGGGAAGGCCCATCCTGACGGGTCGGGCGGTTGATTTTCTTAAGGAAGTGCAACATGAATAGGTTGTTGCGCTGAGGGGGGAACTTTGTGACGGTGGAAGTGAGGCGCTTGAGAAAGTGTTTTGCTGGCGGGGAGCAGGCTGCGGTTAACGATGTCAGCTTCCGACTATCTGACGGTGGTGTTACAGCACTGCTTGGGCCGAGCGGCGGCGGAAAAACGACGCTGCTGCGCTTAATCGCCGGCTTAGAGACTCCGACGGCGGGAGAAGTCTATCTGGAAGGACAGCGTGTCGATACGTTGCCTCCGCAAAAGCGGGAAATCGGTTTTGTTTTTCAGAACTACGCGCTGTTTACTCATCTGACGGTCTTTGAAAACATTGCTTTTGGTCTAAAGATGAAAAAATGGAAAAAGAGCGCTGTTCGGGACCGGGTTGAGGAGTTGATGTAAGTCACAGGCATTACCGGTTTGGAATCGCGCTATCCGAGCCAATTATCGGGAGGGCAGCAGCAGCGTGTCGCTTTTGCGCGCGCGCTAGCGCCGAAACCTCGATTGTTGCTATTGGATGAACCGTTCGCGGCTGTAGATGCGCAAATCCGAAAAGAACTGAGAGCGTGGCTTCGTAAATTGCACAATGATATCCCCGTGACGAGTATTTTGGTCACCCATGACCAGCAGGAAGCAATTGAATTGGCAGATCAGGTGGCCATCATTCGGCAGGGCAAATTGGAACAGTTAGGGAAGCCTCGAGAAGTTTATGAACAGCCAACGACGCCCTTTGTCGCCCGGTTCATGGGGGATGCAAATTGGATTGCGACCAAAGTGTGCCAAGGCACAGTGACCCTGGAAAAATGGAGTTTTCCGGCGGCCAACTGGAATGATGGTGAAGCAGTAGATGTAATGATTCGTCCAGAGGATATTGTTGTAGTACAAAATAATAGAGGGAACGTTGGACGCTGGGATGCTATGAATAAAAGTCTACCTTTTTGTCTTGGAGAACTGCAATCGCTACTGTTTACAGGTGAGAGCTTCCGTGTTGCTGTTCGTTTGAACGATGACCTTATCCTAACGGCGGTGCTTGCAAAGGATAATGGGGCGGCGCTTCATGTGGGGCAGAGGGTTTTGGTAGGGGTACAAAAATGTCTGATTTTCTCTCGAATATAAGAATAAGTACTCAAGCGCCTGGTGAATGTGATTAACGTTGGCAAAAACGATATAACTGGTGATAAAATGAAGGCGCAACGAGCCCCTACTGTCTTGGTAAGCGGGACAGGTGAAAGAAGTCGTTTAGAAGAGGTGCATTTATGAGCGTGATCACAGAAACCGTCTCTCGGAATGCCTTTAAGGCTTATGACATTCGTGGAAAAGTGCCGCTCGAACTGAACAGCACAATTGCCTATCGCCTCGGCCGTGCCTATACAGAGCTTTTTCAAGCAAAAAAAGTAGCCGTGGGCCGGGATGTTCGCCATTCCAGTCCAGAGTTGGCGCGAGCGCTGACAGAAGGTTTGGTGGATGGCGGATGTGATGTCATTGACATTGGATTGTGCGGAACAGAGCAGATTTATTTTGCCACCTTTCACTGGCAACTGGACGGCGGCATCATGATTACCGCCAGTCATAATCCGCAAGGCTATAATGGAATGAAATTGGTTCGCGCCGGCGCTCGCCCGATCAGTGGGGACACGGGGTTACGGGAGCTCGAAGAGAAGGTGGTTACCGGCGCCTTTGCGGAGCCTGTCGGAGATGAGCGGGGTAATGTGCAGGCGCGGGACGTGATGGCGGACTATGTCCACCATCTGCTTTCTTACGTCGATGTCGCTGCTTTGCGACCCTTGAAGGTCGTTGTCAATGCGGGAAACGGCTGCGCAGGACCGGTGATCGATGCCCTGGAACGTCACTTGCCCTTCCAGTTCATCAAAATCCATCATCAACCCGATGGGGATTTTCCCAATGGCATTCCGAATCCCCTATTGCCGGAGAACCGGGACGCCACGATCGAAGCGGTGCGTAAACACCGCGCGGATGTCGGCATCGCCTGGGATGGCGATTTTGATCGCTGTTTCTTGTTTGACGAGAAAGGTGATTTTATTGAGGGGTATTATCTGGTCGGTTTTCTGGCGCAAGCCTTTCTCAGTCGATTTCCTGGGGACAAGATCGTCCATGACCCTCGGCTAACCTTAAACACGATCGAAATCACCGAAAAATTCGGCGGTGTGCCGGTGCAAAGCAAGACAGGCCATGCCTTTATTAAAGAAAGAATGCGTCTGGAAGACGCCATTTACGGGGGCGAGATGTCCGCCCATCATTACTTCCGCGATTTTGCCTATTGCGATAGCGGGATGATCCCCTGGCTGTTGGTGCTCGGCATCATGAGTCGGGAAGGGAAATCGCTCTCTGAACTGGTGCAAGAGCGGATTGACCGCTATCCTTGCAGCGGGGAAATCAACCGTCGCGTCGATCATCCTCAGGCCGTCTTGGAAGCGGTGGAAAAGCGGTACGCCCCGGGGGGACAAATCGACCGAACGGACGGAATAAGTGTGGACTATGAAAACTGGCGGTTCAATCTTCGCTTGTCCAATACAGAACCTTTGATTCGCTTGAACGTGGAAACCCGCGGTGACCGCGAACTGTTGGCAAGCAAGACAGAGGAGCTCTTGACCTTTATTGACGCCTGCAGTAAGTAATACGGCAGCGAACGCTTGAAAAATGCCCTTCTTCCTTGAACGCTCCCTCGACACACTGATCTCGGAAGCCTTTGGCGTGAAATCGATTGGGATGGCGTGACGAAGACGGTCTATATCAACAACTTTTAAGTCGCGCCGGTTTTTCGGGTATTCTTGTAAAAAGACTGCAGGAAGGCAGCGGGTCTTCTTGCAGTCTTTTTCGTGGTGAGAGCCAACGATGTATGAGTGGGTAGTATCGAATGATGATACAATAAAAATATCGAAAGAACCTAGAGCAAAGCGATGGGGGATACACGCTTGAGTGACTGGTTGCCTGGAAAGTACTTGGTCATTATCCCTGCCTACAACGAAGCGGAAAATATCGAGGGTGTTCTAGATGAACTGAAGAGAGTCATCCCCTGGGCCGATGTGGTGGTGATTGACGACGGCTCCCGCGATAGGACGTTCGAGCTTGCCGCCCTGCATGGAGCCGCTGTTCTTCGCCACCCCTTCAACCTGCGCTACGGGGCGGCGCTGCAAACGGGATTTAAATACGCCGTAAGGTATGATTACGACTACGTCATCCAGTTTGACGGCGATGGCCAGCATGATCCGGCCAATATCGTGGATATGGCGCGAGCGATGAAAGATACCGGCGCCGATATTGTGATTGGATCGCGTTTTGTTGACAATAAGAAACACACTAACTGGATACGCGGCCTCGGCATCAAGATTTTTTCACTCTTAATCAAGCTCCTGACGCGGCAGGTTGTGGCCGATCCGACGTCAGGCCTGCAACTGTTAAACCGGCGTGTTTTCCACTTCTATTCTCGGCCGAATCAGTTCCCTGTCGATTTTCCCGATGCAAATGTGCTTGTCTTGATGATCCTGGCTGGGTTTCGCGTGACAGAGCGTCCGGCCTCGATTCGCGAGCGATTGCATGGGGAGAGTATGCATAAGGGCTTCCAAGTGGTTAAGTACCTTGCTACGATGATGTACAGTATCTTCATTGCCATCATCAAGGGACGAGCCTACCGGAAGGTCCTGGCTGTCGACGCGGAAGGAGGCCGTTCCCGTTGAGTGTGAAGCTGATCTGGTTTGTTCGATTGGTTGCTTTTGCCTTCGCCGTCTATGTCATTCGGAAAGTCAAGCAGAACCGCCTTAGTGAGAAGGAATCCATGTATTGGATGGCAGGGACGCTAGCGATCCTCTTTTTGGCGCTTTGGCCGGAACTGGTGGACTTTGCGGCCGCCTATCTGGGGGTGGCCTATCAACCGGCGTTGATCTTTTTCTTAGGCATCCTGTTCATTTTGGTCATACTCTACCGGCAGGCCAGCCATATCTCGCAATTAAAGGAGTCGAATAAGGAATTGGCCCAGATGGTGGCTATGCTTGATGCGGAAGTGCACATTCTAAGGAATGGGATGGCGGAGCCAATGATTCATCGTGATGTCCCTTCGAAGGAATGAGACCCAGACTGGGCCTTGTATGCTTGTTTTACCTTTCTAACCTCGTTATAATGGGTAGTGACTTCTGGCAATGGGGGAGAGTCCATGTCCGGGCCAATCCGGGTTTTACACATCATAGGCGGTGGAGAAATCGGCGGCGCCGAGATCCATATCTTGGACTTAGCCAGACATTTTTCTCCGCAAGAAGTGGATCTGCGCCTCTGTTGCCTCTTTCCAGCGCCGCTTGTGCAGCGCGCCCAAAAACAAGGAATTTTTGCCACGGCAGTGCCGATGCGTAGCAAAATAGATATTGGCGGCTTTTGGAAAGTTCTAAGGGTGATTCGTCAGATGCAACCGTCGATTGTCCATACCCACGGTGTGAGAGCCAACTTGATCGGACGCCTGGCGGCAAAAATTGCCGGTGTCCGTTGCACCGTGACAACGGTGCATAGTGTCTTGGAGAATGATTATCCCGACCGGGTGGCCCGTTGGATTAATTATTGGTCGGAGAAGCTGACGGCCGCTTTGACGGAGCGCTATATCGTTGTGGCCGACTTTCTGAAGAAAAAACTTTGTGAGCAGGGGATTTTGTCAGCTAAAATCACCGTCATCCATAACGGTGTTGATGTTGAAAAATATACCGTTGTTCAGCGAAAACTGGATCTGCGCACCGAGTTTGCGATCGCGAACGATGCGCCTTTGGTGGGGATGGTGGGACGCTTCCACCCTGTAAAAGGTCATAAGTACCTTATTGAAGCGGCGAAGGAAATCATTAAAATCAATAGCAGCGTCCGGTTCTTGCTCGTTGGCGACGGCTTTTATCGGGAAGTGATTGAGAACGTCATTCGTGAAGAAGGACTGGAGTCATATTTCTTATTTACCGGGTTTCGCGAAGACATTGCTGATATTTATCGCACCCTGGATGTGTTAGCGTTGCCTTCGCTTTCGGAAGGACTTAGCCTAACATTGATGGAAAGCATGCTATGTGAATGCCCGGCCGTTGTAACGGCTGTGGGAGGCAATCCTGAGATCGTGGTGAATGAGAAAAATGGTCTCGTTGTCCCACCGGGAGACGCCTTGGCTTTGGCTGCCGCCTTGGTTCGGTTGATCGAGAATCGAGAAGAAGCCCGTAAGTTTGGCGAGGCCGCCCGCAAGACGATTGAGGAGCGTTTTTCAGCCAAGCGCATGGCGGAAAGGACGCAGAATCTCTACCGAGAATTGTTGGAAAACCATCATTGAGTTTTTTGCATAAAATTGATGTTTGCGCCAAAAGACCGGAGGATGAACCCCCCGGTCTTTTGCATGATTTCATTTGATTAGCGCTGTTGCTTGATGAAGTAGGATGGATGTAGTACAATGCGAATGAATAGGGATTATATGGAAAACCATGGACCGTCTGATACGGACCTACTCGTGGTAAAGGTAGATAAAGTTTGCACAAGAACGGGAGGGATGAGATGATGGAAAATAAGGATGTCCGTTGGGTGCAACGGTTTAATAACTACAAAAAAGCGTTAATGCAGCTTAAGGTAGCTGTGGACTTGATGAGAACGAGAGAGCTTAGCAATCTTGAAAAACTGGGAATGATTCAGGCTTTTGAATTTACCTATGAATTGTCCTGGATATTGCTGAAGGATTTTCTTAAAGACAGAGGAAATGCCCAGATATACGGCGCCAGAGACGCAATTAAAGAAGCATTTTATCTTGGGCTTGTCGAAGACGGCGAACTCTGGATGAAAATGATTCAGAGCAGGAATCTGACAAGCCATGTTTATGATGAGAGAACGGCTGAGTCCATGATCCAGTTGATCAACGATTTCTATTTTCAAGCTTTTAAAAGATTACAGGAAAAAATGGATAATATCTACAGTAAAGAGGTTCAAGATCAATGCAATATGGATTAGCTCAGCACACGTTCAAACAAATAATTGGTATCTTTGCCAAAATGCCGAAGGTTGAGGAAGTTATCCTTTTCGGATCGCGAGCGATAGGCAATTATCGGGAAGGGTCGGACATCGATTTGGCCATCAAAGGTTCAGGACTGGAAGTCATGGACTTGCTTTCAATCAAGGCGGACCTGGATGAACTGGATTTCCCTTATTATTTTGATTTGTTGGTGTTTGAAAAAGTTCAAAACCGCGACCTGCTTGATCATATCCGCGGGGTCGGAAAAAGCATTTACAGGCGAAGCCAGAAATGCCCTTTTTAACGCTTCTGTCGGTAGTTACTGCCTCACCGGCAGTGCTACCAGATAGACGCCGAAGACGATGACGGCAACGCCAACCCAGCGGGTCCAGGGGATGGTTTCTTGAAAAACCAGCCACCCGAGGAAGACGCCGAAGACAAAGGCGAGGCT
The DNA here is from genome assembly GCF_057715735.1 of Heliomicrobium sulfidophilum. Lineage (NCBI taxonomy): Bacteria > Bacillati > Bacillota > Clostridia > Eubacteriales > Heliobacteriaceae > Heliomicrobium > Heliomicrobium sulfidophilum. The sequence continues at coordinate 948,415 of NZ_JBVTZZ010000005.1, read as the reverse complement.
CTGCAGCGGATAGGCCAGGCTGAAATCCATACGGGAGAGAATGAGGAACCAGACGCCGGTGGCGATGACATAAAGCGCTAATCCTGCTAGGATCCAGGGGGAGAAGGCCGCAGACGAAAGATTGGTGAGATTAAATCCGCCGATCTTTTGCAGTCCGATTTTCCATAGGGTCTGTCCGGTCAAGAGGAGTGTTATGTTGGTCAAGATCAGGAGCAGCGAGTCCAAGGCGAGTATTGGCTTTGGCATGCGGGGTACCTCCCAGGTTGATAAAAATCACCGAGGGTGCTTTTTGTTAGGATATTGATAAAGAGGGAAGCCACTCCGTCAGAGGAGTGGCTTTTTTATGTCTCGCAATCCCCACAACAGGGCGGCGCACAACCAAAAGGAGGCTACCATCAGCGGCACTTCAAAGACGTTTTCCACGGCGTTGTGCAGCACGACGCCGAAGAGCCCGCAGGCGACGCCGATGGCTAAGGCGCGACGGGACGGCGGGGAGTGAATCGCTGTTCCAAGGGATGTGCGAAGGACGGACACCATGAGGGCGATGAAGGCAAAGAGGCCTAACAGTCCTGTTTCGGCGGCTGTTTTCATGTAGTAGTTGTCCGTATAGAGTGTCCGGTGGGAGAGATACTCCTTATTGTTCTCGGCGGCGGCGCCGCCGTAGCGTCCCAGTCCGATGCCGGTGAGGGGGCTCTGCTCCACCTTCTCCAAGGCGAGATCCCAACGCTCCAGACGGCCGTCTTGGGCGGACTTTTTGAAGTATTCCGGACTTAGCAGGTAACTGACGCGGTCGGCCACAGCGGGGGAGGCGATGGGAAGGAGGATGGCGCCGATGATCAAAAGGGCGATCAGCCGGCGGTCCTGCAAGAGGCCGAACAGGATGATGGCCGCTGCGATGGCCAGCCAGGCGCCACGCGAAAAGCTGAACAGCATGGAGGCGCCCATCAACCCGGCGCAGGTGAGATAGAAAAGGCGTTGAACCGTATTGCCGCGATAGGCCAGGCCGAGCGCGATCGGTGTCATGAGGACGAGGAGGCTGCCCAGGATGTTGGGGCTGCCGACGATGGAGAAGGCGCGGGTGGCGATGCTGCCCAACTCGGCTTGGTCGACCCAGTTCTCCGGCATGGGCGCTTTGACGATAAACTGGTAGACGCCGAAGGCGGCGATGGCTGTTCCGACCAACGTAAACAGGATCAGCAGCAAGGCGGCTTGTCTGGGGGTTCTGATCAGTTGGACGGCCATATAGAACCAGAGCATGTGCTGGATGATGACGCGCAGGCCATCGAGGGGCACCGAGAGCCGCGGGTAGGTGGAATCGATGAGGAAGAGGAAAAGCATGAGCGCGATGAAGGCGGTAAGGGCGAAGAAGGTGGGGTGGATGCGCCAGCGGAAGTCCCGCTTCGTCCCCCACTGGCCGATCAGGGCGGCAGCCAGCCCAGCCAGCAGGAGGTCGTCCCAGACGCTTGTCAGCGGATTCGGCTTCATTCGCATCAACCAATCGACGACCGAATAGCCGATCAGCCCCAACAGCCCCAATTCTGGCCGCAGGAAGAGCAAGGCTGGCGCCAGCAGGACGGCCGGCAGCGCCAGGACCAGCAGGTTTTGCATTTTTATCGAAAGGACGGCCAGGACAGCGCCGACGACGAAGAGCAACAGGTACATCACGGCAGCGCTGGCGCCTTCTAAGGGCGGCGCCACTGGGTAGCGGTCATCTCTCGGAACCAGTTCTTCCGGCAAAAGGGAGCGAAACAGGCGCCCCGGGAGGGAGTCGGCCCAGACCTCGGCGATGGTGACGGGGGAGCGGGACAGGAAGAAGAGGAGCACAATCGACAGGGTCAACAGGAGACCAACCGTCAGGGAGAGGGCGCCGAGGGACGCGAAGACGAGAAAGATCCCTGACAAAAAAGCCAGGCCGGCCCGGCTGAGTCCTTCCAGTTGCCATCCTTCGGGGCAGGCGAAGTGGCGCAGGATATCGGCAGCGATGCTGCCAGTGGCGATCGTTTGGGTGCGGTCAATGAAGGAGAGGCGCGCCTGTTCGATTTTTCTGCCCGGAGCTGTCAGCAATGCCAGGATGCCTGATGAAGCTAGGCGCGAATCCAGCCTCGCCTCGGGATCGCCGCCAAAAAAGCGGGCCACAACGCCTGTTGCCGCTGTGCGGATGAAGCCTTCCAGCAGGTCGTGAAAGCGGCTTGTCAGCCAGAGGGGTTCCCATTTTCGCAGTGTTTCGAACAGAAACAAGGCCAATCGACCGGCCAGACTGTTGACAATTATCTGTTGAACCGTTTGAATGGTATTCAGGGGATTCACCTCACCCATTATCATTGGAGCAAAGGATGACCTGCGTGGACATTGTCTGTATCGGCGCCGCCGAATGGCGCGGGATCTGGGCGCGGGCCCAGCAGTTGATGGTCCGGTTGGCCCAACGGGGGCACCGGATCCTCTATGTCGATCCCCCCATCACTTATCTGGCGCCGTTGAAGAACCGGGACTTGTTGCAGACGCGCTGGCAAAGCGCCGGACGTCTGGAGGAGGTCGAAGCGGGCCGGATCTGGCGGCTGGAACCGCCGATTTTTCTGCCTTTTCATGGGATGCGGCGGTCGCTCAATGGCATGAACCAGCGCCGGCTCGGCCGAGCGTTGTGCCGCCTCTTGGGACGACTCGGTTGGGAACGACCGGTCCTGTGGACCTATCTCCCCGGTTCCTGCGATCTCCTGTCGGCCGGCATCGACTGGAACTATGTCGTCTATGATTGTGTCGACGATCATGCCGCCTTTACCGGGCTGATCGATCCGGCGGTCATGGCCGGTATGGAAACCGACCTGGCTCGTCGCGCTGACGCCGTATTCGCCTCGGCGCGGGCTTTACAAGAAAAGATGCAGCGTCTTCGTCCGGATGTGTTGCTGGCGCCCAATGCCGCCGATGTGGAGCATTTCGCTCGGGCGGCCAGGACGGTTGAGGACGCAGCAGAAGCTGCAGCAGACCGAGAAGCCGCTAAAGACCAGAAAGAGTCTGAAGCCTCTGGCGACACTAGCTACGATGGAGACACCGGAAACGCCGGGAACACCGGAAATACAGTGGACACCGAGTGTCAAAGAGCTAGCGATAAAAAACCAGCCGATCTCCCGTCCGGCTACCGCCACATCATCGGTTTCATCGGCGGCATCGGCGACTGGATTGACACGGATCTCATCGCTGCTGCGGCGCGCGCTCACAAGGACTGGGCGCTGGCGCTCATCGGTCCGGTGGAAACCGATGTGACGGCGTTGCAGGCGCTGCCGAACGTCTTTTTCCTGGGACGCAAGCCCTATGCCGCTTTGCCTGATTATGTGCGCCGCTTCGATGTCTGCCTGTCACCTTTCCGGTTGAATGAATTGACGATGAGCGTCAATCCGGTCAAGGTCTATGAGTATCTGGCCGCCGGGAAGCCGGTCATCTCGACGGCGCTGCCGGAGGTGCTGCCCTTTTCCCCGATCGTCACGGTCTGTGAGGGGGTTGAGGCTTTCGTCGGTTCCATCGAGACCGCCCTCGCGAAAGACAGTCCGGAAAAACAGGCGGAGCGGATGGCTTTAGCCCGGCAGCACTCCTGGGATGCCCGTCTGACGGCTATGCTCGACAAGATCGGGGAAGGATCGGGATGTGTCTGAGCGCTCGGTTCCCGCGATACGAACGCGTAAGATGGAGCAGTTGCTGAGCATCGGAATAATCGGGCGAACGGAATCAAAGGGAATTTTCCTTTATTTCAGCACGGTGACCTTCGTGACGGTGCCGATCAGTTGCGTCTTCTGGGTCTTGTAGTAGTATTCCTTGCCCGCTTTGATCTCCTGACTGCCGACGCGCAGGTCAGCCGTGGCCGAGCGGGATACGCCGCGGATGACGAGGTGGACGTCTTTTAGATAGGGATCATCGGTGAGGATCAGTTGCCCCTGGTCATTTGTCTGGGACTGGCGGCAGGGGACCACCTGGAGGGATTCGACCCGGACATCCTGTGGATCGAATATGGCCCCGCTGCCCACGAGCGCTTCCTTCGGGTCCAAGTTGGCGGCCACTTCGGGCAGCACCCGCTTCAGGACAACCTCGAATTGGACCGGTGTCTCGGTCGTCTGCACGATGGTTTTTGTCTTCGTCGCCAGACCCGCAATAAGGGCGATGACCGCCAGCAGGATCAGCAGGTCCAGGGGATTGATCAGACCAAAGAGCCGACCTTTTTCGTTGACCAGTTTCATCAGGGTAGGATGCCTCCTCCATCGTTTTGCTTTTTGGCTTCGCTAGAACATCCATTCTTTCGACACGTAGCGTGTTGATCCTCTTTCGTGAAGGGATAAATGCCCTTTACCGGTGGACAGGGGAACGACTTCCCAGGAGTTCTTCTGCACGGGACGAACCTGGAATAGGATGATGAAAGGAAGATTTGTGACAATGAGGGAAAAAGTGAATTTATCAGTCCAGGACATTCAGGGGATTCTACCCCATAGGCCGCCTTTTCTGCTGGTCGACCGGATCATCGAGCTTGAGGTGGGCAAAGCGGCCGTCGGTTTGAAAAATGTGACGATGAATGAGCCTTTTTTCCAAGGCCATTTTCCTGGACACCCGGTCATGCCCGGCGTGCTGATCGTCGAGGCGCTGGCCCAGACGGGCGCCGTCGCCCTGTTGAAGATGCCTGAGTATGCCGGGAAGATCGCCTTGTTCGCCAAGATCGACTGCGTCCGGTTCCGCCGGCCCGTCGTTCCTGGCGACACGCTGCGGTTGGAGGCGGAGATGACGGCGCTGCGCAAGTCGATCGGCAAAGCGATGGGCCGGGCCTATGTGGAGGACCAACTTGTCTGTGAAGCGGAAATGACCTTCGCCATTGAGCAGTAGGTTGCCCTGCATTAAGTCATTGTAAAAGAAGGGGGCGGTATAGGACGTCCCATTGTATTCCCCTTCCCCTTGGAGTAAAATAGCCATGGAAGTGTCTTGCAGATAGCAATGTCTGCTAGAACGCGGAAAAAATACATAGCTTGGTATGAATCTGAGTAAGGAGGCGACCCGGGTGTCGATGGCACTGGCAGCCTGCGCTGCCTTCCTGTTTGCCCTCATGTTGACGCCTATCGTGCGCCGGTTGGCTTTCCTCATCGGCGCTGTGGATGCTCCCGGCGGCCGCAAGGTGCACCAGCAGGTCATGCCTCGTCTCGGCGGATTGGCGATTTTCGCCAGTTTTTTGCTGACTGTCTTGGCGATGGGGATCTTTGACAGCGACTATCAGCGATCCGAAATCATCGGCATGCTCGTCGGCGGCGCCATCATCGTCGTCGTCGGCATCCTCGACGACACGCGCGACCTGCCGGCCAAGGTCAAACTGCTCGGGCAGGTGTTGGCGGCCTTGGCTGTGTTGCCCTTCGGGTTGTCTGTGGACTTCCTGACCAACCCCTTTTTCCCTCCTTTCTTCGGTCCTGATGTGGTGGAACTCGGTTGGCTGCGCGGCCCGATCACGGTGATCTGGATCATCGGCGTGACGAATGCGGTGAACCTGATCGACGGTCTCGACGGATTGGCCTCCGGCATCGCCGCGATCGCCTCGGTGACCATGGCGGTCGTCGCCTGGACTCAGGGGCAAATCCTGGTGGCCTCGTTGGCGCTCGTATTGGCCGCTTCGTCAGTGGGCTTTCTCAAGCATAACTTTCATCCGGCCCGCATCTTTATGGGCGATACGGGGGCCATGTTTCTCGGCTTCACCCTGGCTTGCCTGTCGATCATGGGCTTGGCCAAGGTGGCTACGGTCATTTCCGTATTTATTCCCATTCTCATCGTTGGCATTCCCATCCTGGACACAGGATTTGCCATTTTTCGCCGCGTGCAAAAGGGACAACCTATTTTTCAGGCGGACAAGGACCACCTCCATCACCGGTTGCTCGCGTTAGGCTTTAGCCATCCCCAGACGGTGATGATCATTTACGCCATCAACACGGTGCTCGGCGTGACGGCTGTCGTTTTGACGTCGGTGTCGACGGCGCAGAGCGTTTTCATCCTGATCCTGCTCTCCAGCTTGATCCTCGTGGCGGCCGATCGCGTCGGCATCCTGGGCCGCTCCGTGAGCGCGCCGGAGATCGCCGCTAGCCGTGTCGGGATCGATGTGGAAGATGAATCAAACTGATCCGTTGGTTGGGCCGAGGTTGATAGGCCATTGGTGAAAGCCAGTGGCTCTTCTTATTCCTGTGGGATAGGGGGTATATCGCTTGAAAGATAAAGGGCTACAGGTTCGCCTTGTTGCTCGCGGAATCGCCCTCATGGTATCGGGATTTATTCTGGGACAGGTCGTGTTGGCGACTGCGGCGCCGGGAACGGCCGATGACCCGCTGGTGTCAAAGAGCTACTTGGAAAAGCTGCTCTGGGGAAACCGGGCGGAGATGCATAATCAGATCGTGGCGTTGAATCAGCGGATCGAGGCGCTGGAGCAAGCCCTTGAAAAAACGGGGCAAAAAGTGGAACTGCCACCCATGCCGCCAGGTTTTGAGAATAGCCCCTGGAACCCGGGGGATGCCGGAAACGCCGGCTATAGCGTCAACGTCGTCAACGGTTCCCATCCCGCGCCCGCCATTGCGGAGCCTGCGGTGGATAACGTTGACGTGACAAACACCTCGTCACCGGCGACGACGGCCGTCACGTCGGGTTACCGGGAAGGCGCCGTCACATCGCCCTCAGGCGTCAATGTCCGTTTTGGGCCGGGGAAGGACTACACGGTGCTCACCATTTTGCCTGAAGGCGCCCGGGTTACCATCCTGGCGTCCATCGACGGAGTTTCGGAGGCGGAAAAATGGTATAAGGTTAAAATCCCTGATGGCCGCGAAGGTTTCATTCGTCAGGACCTTCTCTCCCTCAGATAAGCGAATCTCAAAAAGTGAAAGATAACAAAGCGATATGAAGTAGCGCATTTGCCTGCTTGCAGTTTTTTCTACGGAAAGGGCGGTAATGATCGTTGAAGTTGGTGATCACCGGAGGCGCCGGTTTCATCGGATCCCATGTGGTCGAACGGTGCATCGCCCGGGGTGACGAGGTTCTGGTCATCGATAATCTCTCCACGGGAAAGGCAGAGAATATACCGAAAAAAGCCCGGTTTCTCCATTTCGATATCGGCGATGATCGGATCAAAGAGGTCATCGCTGGTGAGGTTCCTGACGCGATCATTCACTTGGCTGCCCAGATCGATGTGCAGGTTTCTCTGCGCGATCCCCTGCAGGACGCCAAGACGAATATTATCGGGACATTGAACCTGTTGGAAGCCTGTCGGCAATCGGGGATACAGCGGATGATCGTCGCTTCATCGGCAGCCGTGTACGGCGATCCGGTGCGGCTTCCCGTCGATGAAGACCATCCGCTGGCGCCGGCGAATCCCTACGGTGTCAGCAAGCATACGCCCGAGCATTATCTCCAACTCTATCGCGATCTATACGGGATCATCGGTGTCGCTTTGCGCTTTGCCAATGTCTACGGCCCTCGCCAGGATGCTCACGGAGAGGGCGGCGTGGTGGCCATTTTCACGGAGCGTCTCCTAAGGGGCGTTGCCCCCGTGATCTTCGGCGACGGGGAACAGACACGGGATTTTGTTTTTGTGGATGATGTGGTGGACGCAGTTCTCAAGATCCTGGAGGCGGATGCAGAACAGTTGGCTCATCCCGTGTACAATGTCAGCACAGGGCAGCCGACCAGCGTCAAATCACTCTTTGACCAGATCCGGGAACTGACCGGAGCGGATCAGGCGCCTCATCTGGCGCCTGCCCGGGCGGGAGACATTTTGCATAGCTACCTCGACAGCAGTCGGCTGGAAGCCGCCGTCGGATGGCGGGCGAAAACGGCGTTGCGGCAGGGACTGGCCCAGACGGTTGCCGCTTGGGCGACTTAACTTGATAGGATTTCGGCGGAACAGCCGGTGACAGCGTGGAGTTTGGCAGGTAAGGCCTCTTCAGGATGTCGCTGGCTGTTTTTTTGGCTGATTACGCGGCAGAGGGAGGTGGTTCGTCGGTCGACAAGATCAGACAAAAAGGCGGCGTGAACGGCGGTAATCTTCGACTTATTTTTAGGGACAGGCTTTTTCCGGTCATGCTATGCTTACTCCGCCAGCCAGTAAAGCAACTGGCGAATAGCGAAACATCGATCGGAGGGGTTGTAGCAATGGAATTGACGTTCCTGACCAAACAAGGTGAACTGTCTATTCCGAGTGATGTTCGGGAAGCCTTTCCACAGGGGGGCTTGGTCCGTTTCCATATCGACCAGGAGGGCCGCCTGGTGATTCGACCGATCACACATCTTTATTGTATCGAACAGGAGGAAGCGGTTTCGACGGAAAAAGCCGGATAAGAGAGGCGCTTTCCTCTGACAAAGCTGGATGAAAGGGTGTCGATGAATGGCGATAAAGTTTGGTACCGATGGCTGGCGAGCCATCATGGCAGAAGAGTTCACCTTTGGCAATGTGGAAATCGTCGTCCAGGCGATCGCTGATTATGTTCAAGGCGCAGGTATGGCCGACCGCGGTGTCGTTATCGGCTATGACAATCGCTTTCTCTCCGATAAGTTTGCCCTGCGGGCCGCTGAGGTGCTCACCGGCAACGGGATTCCGGTTCTGATTCCACCGGCCTCCTTGCCGACGCCGGTCACCGCCTTTGCCATCACTTATCACCAGGCTGCCGGCGCGATCATGCTGACAGCCAGCCACAACCCGCCTGAGTACAACGGCATCAAGTTCATCCCCGAGTATGCCGGGCCGGCGCTGCCCGATATCACTGACCGCATCGAGGGCCGGGTGCGCGAGTTGGTGGCAGCGGCGAGACCGGAAGAGATCAAGAAAATCCGCCTGGAGCAAGCGAGAGGAAAAGGGCTTGTCCGGGAGATTGCGCCGATGATGCCCTACCTGGATCAACTGGCGGCGATTGTCGATCTTCCGGCGATCACGGCGGCCGGTTTGCGGATCGTCGTTGATCCCATGTGGGGAGCGGGAATCGGTTATCTGGAAGCGGTCTTGGAGCGTTGCGGCCTTGCCTATGAGGTGATCCATAACACACGGGATCCCCTGTTCGGCGGCAGCCTGCCGGAGCCTTCAGCGGCGGTGCTGACGGAACTGCGGCGCAGCGTCGTCGAGTCAGGCGCCCACTTGGGTTTGGCCTTAGACGGCGACGCCGACCGTTTCGGCGTCATCGACGCCGATGGGACCTTCATCTCGGCCAATCAGGTGCTCGTGCTTCTTTACCACCACCTCCTGACACACCGCAAGCTGACCGGTCCGGTGGCCCGGACGGTGGCCACCACACATATGCTCGATCGCATCGCCGCCCGCCATGGTTTTACCGTCGAGGAGACGCCGGTCGGGTTTAAGTACATCGGCCAGTCGCTGCGGGAACGGGAAACCCTGCTCGGCGGCGAGGAGTCGGGCGGCTTGTCGGTGCGCGGACATATGCCCGAAAAAGACGGTGTCCTGGCTTGCGCCTTGATGGCGGAGGTGCGCGCCGTCGCCGGCCGCCCGCTGGTGGAGGTGCTGGCGGAGATCGACCGTGAATATGGACGTCTCGTCTCGCAGCGGCTTGACCTGCATACCCACGCTGAGGCCAAAGCCGGGATACTGGCGCGCTTGAATGAATATGCGCCGGCCGCTTTGGCAGGTGTGAATGTGGCCAAACGGGTGACCATCGATGGGGTGAAGCTGCAGTTGGCCGACGGCGCCTATGCCCTGGTGCGGGCCTCCGGAACGGAACCGCTTTTCCGCCTGTATGTGGAGGCGAACAGTGAGACCCAGTTGAAGGAAATTCAGGAACAGGTGAAGAGGGACCTTTCTCTGTAATCGCATCGATGGCGCTCCTTAGGAGAACTCCTTGGGAGAACTCCTTGGGAGAACTCCTTGGGGGGCTCCTTGGGGGCGCTTAGGGTGACCTTGAAGAGTCGACGGCAGCCGTTATGCCGGTGACGAGGACAAGCGTTTTTTTCACAAGAGGGTTTTTTAGAGGAAGGAGTCTGTGTATGCAGGCTCCTTCCTGCCTTTGGTCAAAAACGCAGGCAGGAGAAAAGGTGGAAACTGTCGAACCCAATCACCGACAGATCATTTCGATAGAGGCGGTCGGCCGTCGATGGCGCCCCCACGACCGTTTCCGATGGGTTTGAAAGAAGGATGGGAGGGGCGGCCGTGCCTGACGCCAGTGCTTTAGATAAAATCATCCGTCAGACGATCGATTCGATAGAAGACGCCAAGGAACAGATCTTTGCCATCGCTGAGGACGCCCGGACGGAGTGCGGGCGTGTGCAGAAAGACCTGCAGGAAGTCCGGGAAAGGGCGCATGGGGTCATCTCCCAGGTGGACCTGTTGAACCTGAAGGAGCGGCAGGCGCGTCTTCGCCTCGTCGAGGTGAGCCGTGAACTGAAACGGTACACGGAAGAAGACATCCGGCTGGCCTATGAACAGGCCCGTGACATCCAGGTCAACCTGGCTGTGCTGCGGGAAAGGGAAGGTCAGTTGCGGGTCAAGCGCGACGAACTGGAGCGACGGTTGCGGCACCTGGAAGGCATGGTGCAGCGGGCCGAGCAGTTGATGAATCAGGTGGGCGTTGTGCTGGACTTTATCGGCGGGAACCTGAGGGATCTCCATGTGAAGATGGACGAGGCCCAGGTTCGTCAGCAGGCAGCCTTGCGCATCATCATGGCGCAGGACCGGGAACGCCTTCGCCTGGCCCGGGAGATCCATGACGGGCCTGCCCAGGGGATGAACAGTCTCGTCATCCAGGTTGAACTCTGTGAACGGCTGCTGCAAACCGATACGGAGCGGGTGCGACGGGAATTGCAGGAACTGAAGGGGATGCTGCGCGACAGCCTGAAAGAGCTCCGCAAGATTCTCTATGACCTGCGCCCCCACGGTTTGGACGACCAGGGGCTGATCGAAGCGGTCCGGCGGTACGCCTCAGATTTTTCTGAGCGGACAGGGTTGGCTGTGGAGACGCGTTTCTTCGGCAAAGCCCGCCGGCTTGAGCGGGCTTATGAGGTAGCGATTTTCCGCATGATCCAGGAGGCTCTGCAGAACGTCTGGAAACATGCCGGCGCGAAGCGGGCGCAGGTGGCCTTTGAGATCGCGCCGCAGGCAGTGTCGGCCATCGTCCGCGATGATGGCGTCGGTTTCGACGCAGTGGATATCTTAGCCCGTCCTGGCGATCGCTTCGGCCTTTGCGGCATGCGGGAAAGAGCGGAATTATTGGATGGTGAGTGGGAGGTTCTCAGCCGCCCGGGACAGGGAACACAGATCAAGTTTCGGATACCGCTGCAGTCGGAAAATGACGGGAGTGAGTCCTGATATGGAGCCGATCCGGTTGATCTTGGCCGATGATCACACCTTGCTTCGGCAAGGTTTGCGCAAAATACTGGAACTGGATCCGCAATTTCAAGTGTTGGATGAAGCCGGCGACGGGCAAGGGGCGATTAATCTCGCCCGGTGTCTGAATCCGGATGTGGTCCTCATGGATATTCACATGCCCGGTGTCGATGGTGTGGAAGCGACAGGGGTGATCAAGCGGGAACGACCCCAAACGGGGGTCATCATCCTGACGGCCCATGAAGAAGAAGACCAAATCATCAAGCTGATCGAAGCCGGCGTAGACGGCTACCTGCTCAAGGATGTCAGCCCGGAAACGCTCTACGGCGCCATCGTCACCGTGGCTCGCGGCGGTTCCGTTCTCAATCCGGCCATCGTCCAGAAGGTGCTGGCCAAGGGGCGTTTTAACACGACGGCCGGACATCCGGGGGACGAATTGACGGAAAGAGAAAAAGAGGTACTGGGGCTGATCGCGCAGGGGGCGAGCAATGCGGCCATCGCCAGCGATCTCTTTATCAGCGAGAAGACGGTCAAGAACCACATTACGAATATTTTTCGCAAGCTCCAGGTGAAGGATCGCACGCAGGCTGCCCTTTACGCCATCAAGAACCGGCTAGTCAAGCTGTAGCGGTTTTTTCCTGTCAGTATTGTCGACTGTGTTCATTCTCACAGAATATCGACGGTGTTCAATTTACTGAGTTTCGCCTGTGTTCAGTCTACAATTATTTCGCCTGTGTTCATTCTACAAAAAAGTCTGCCTATCTCCAAGACGCGGTAGCGTCCTCTTTTGCCTTCCGTCGCTCTTCGCGCCGGAAGGTTTTCTTTTCGCGAAAAAAGGAGGAATCCCGGCAGTGAGAACGAATTGAATTTTTAGAAATCATTGGATTGCTCGGAGGACTCGCTATGGTTTGCTTGAAGGGATATGTCTATCTGGCCCGGGGACGGGAGCAAAGCTGGCTCGGTTTTACCCATGATCCGGCCCTTGATTTGACCATGTTGGCGCCGGAAGGCATGGAGGCGCTCATCTCGCTCACGCCGAGCCTGCCCATCGGTGTTGCCCTCTTCATCCTTCAGGAATTGGGCGAGACCCTGTCCGCCGATGCGCCTGCTGGCCGCGCGCTCGTTTCACAGGCTTTCGCCGATCTGTTCAGCGGGTTCAGCCGCCGGCTTGGCTGGGGATTGCTGTCGGCTCCAGCAGCAGAGACGGAAAAAGGGGCGGCAGTAGCGGGGGAGGCAAAAGATGGGCGAGCGGCTGCCAAAACCGTTGCAGGCGAGACCTCTTGGGGGCGTTGGTGGCCCTGGCGCCGCCGTGCCGAGCGGAAAGGTCTGCAGCCGTCGATGGCGGCCGATCGGGAGCTTTCCCGTCTTTCAGGTCGAGTCGTCGATTTGTTGAAGCCTTTCGGCTACTCGCCCTTGGTGGCTTCCGGATTCCCTCTCCATGTCTTTCGCCCGGCCGAGGGGGAAGGCCTCCGTTACCGCTTGGATGATATCCGCCATGTGGCCGATTGCTTGGAAGGGCGATTGTTGTTTACTGCTGAGCTGGAAAAGGCGATTCTCGAAAGGGATATAGGATCCAACCGCACCTTTCCCCTCGAACAGTTGGAGGACATCCTGCAGATCTTGGCGCTGGCCGGCGTCGTGGAGATCTACCCATCAGTCTTTCTGAATGGACCGGATGAGGCCTGCTGTGTCCGTTGCGGCCAGAACAAGCGCATTTCGGCGAGCCCCTGTGTTCGTTGCGGCAGGGAGCGATGTTATTCCTGTGAGGAATGCCTGTCCATGGGGGAAGCGAGGCTCTGCCGCCCCCTCTATGGGCTGTCGGGAGACGAAGGTTGGCTCCGGCGCTGGGAGCGCGACGTGTTGCCTTGGCTGACTGGCGCCGTTGGCCATGATCAGGGGCGGGGTGAAAAGGAGCTCCTTCGCTGGGCGGCGAATGGGGCCAAATCGCCGATTCGTTTGAAGCAAGACGATGAGGGCGAAGGCGTGTCTCCCTCGGGTCCCCGATTGAAATTTCCGCTGAACCGGATGCAGGAGCAGGCGAGCCGGCGTCTAGTGGAATGGTTGAACGGCGGCGCTTTATCCTGCGCACCGGGCGGGTCTTCTGCGCCTGGCGGGTCTTCTGCGCCTGGCGGGTCTTCTGCGCCTGGCCGAACAGCAGCCCCCGGCTTTTCTTCAACTCCCGAACGCAGCGCCCTCGTCTGGGCTGCCTGCGGGGCCGGGAAGACTGAGGTCTCTTTTGCCGCCATTGGGCAGGTGCTGCGGCAGGGAGGCCGGGTCCTTTTCGCCGTCCCGCGCAAGGATGTGGTTCTTGAACTGGCGCCGAGGATCGAACAGGCGTTTCCTGGCATGCCGGTGCTCAGCCTCTATGGCGGCAGTGCGAGCAAGTTCGGCGACAAGGCGGACCGCAGTCGCCTGGTGGTGGCTACGACCCATCAGGCGATCCGTTTTTACCGCGCCTTTGACCTCGTTGTGCTGGATGAAGCCGACGCCTTTCCCTACCAAGGCAGCGCAATGCTCTATCATGCCGTCAGCCGTTCGCGCAAGCGCGATGGCCGGATCATCTTTATGACGGCCACGCCGGATCGGGAGATGAGACAGGCTGTCCAGAAGAAAAAGCTCTCCCTGGTGACGATTCCTGCGCGTCATCACGGCTATCCCTTGCCGGCGCCGACGATCGTCCTGGAAAAGGAGTGGCGCTGGGAGCGGGAGCGGATGATTTTTCCCGAGGGGCTCTTGCGGTTTTTGCACCGCTCGGTCGAGGGGGAGTTCGCCCAGGTCTTTCTCTTCGTGCCTTCTGTCTTCCTGGCCCAGCGGGTGGGCGAATCGTTGAAAGCGGCGACGCGCGTGCCGCCCTTCAACGACTTTAAGGGAACCTGGGTGGAATACAGCCATTCCCGCGACCCGGAACGGGAGGCGAAGCGGCAGCGCTTCAGTCATCAGCTTTTTCCTCTGTTCGTCACCACCTCGATCATGGAGCGCGGCATCACTGTTCCCCGGGCCAATGTGGTTGTCTTGTTCGCTGAAAACGAGCGGGTCTATGACGAGCGGACACTGGTGCAGATGGCCGGGCGGGCAGGCCGTTCGACGGAACGCCCCTATGGTGAGGTCTGGTTCATGGCGACGCGGGTCACGGCGGCCATGCAGGAAGCCGTCGATAGGATCCACTGGTTGAATGAACAGGCGCGGCGGGAGGGGTTTTTGCGTTCTGACGGTGAGGCCCGGGAGGCGAACTGAGCGATGGAGGTGACGATGGGATGGGCCTCAAAGCTTTGTTTTGTCTGGATTCGCTTTTTCCACACGCTTCCGAATGCCCCTTATGTCAGCAATCGCAGGATTTGTATGGACGCGCGCCAGGGCGTTCCGGCCTCTGCCGCCGTTGTTACGATGCGATCGAAGCGCTGACTGGCGACAAAATCCAGTGCTCACGCTGCGGCAAGTATATGGAGGCGCATAGCGACAGCCGTCAACAGGATGGCAGGGACAGCCAGAGCGGCAAGGACAGCCCCCTCTGCCAAAACTGTCGCCGTGAAGCGCCTGTCTTTCTCCAGGCGTGGAACATCGGCCCCTACGAAGGCATCCTCCGCCAGAGCATCCATGACCTTAAGTATGGCGGTCGCCGGTCGATCGCCACCGCCCTCGGCAGATTGATGGCCCGCCGACTCTGGACGGGTGTCTCCGGCAGCTGGCGGAACAATTGGGGCAGTCTGCACGGCGCTTGGCTCGTGCCCATCCCCCTGCACCCGGACAAGCTCTACCGGCGCAACTTCAACCAGGCCGAGTGCCTCGCCGAAGCGATCGCCGGCGAAACCGGGTTTCCCCTAGTCCCCTTGCTGGCCCGGCGGGCCGATCGGACGACCCAAGCCCAGTTGGGGCGACAGGCGCGCTTCGCCAATCTACGGGGGCAGTTTTACCTGGCGTCGTCTGCCGCGCCAGCAGTTACTCCTTTGCCAGCGGTTACTCCCGTGCCAGCAGCCACTCCCGTGCCGACGACTTTTCCCTCATCAGCGGCCTCGCCCTTGGCCGCCCCCCTCCCCTTGCCGACACCGGAAGGCAAGCCCGGCCCCTGTGCCATTATCATCGATGACGTCTACACCACCGGCGCCACCGTGACCGAAGCGGCGCGCACATTGATGGCGGCAGGCTTCGGCCGCATCTATGCGCTTACGGTCGCAGCAGGCGTAGGCGAATAAACCTATTGTCCCTTCGCTGCACGATTCGTATAATAAAAGATAGAACGTAAAAAACGCAACAGATGGTGGATACTTCGAAGGGAACGATCGTTAGAAGCAAAAGGGGTGAATCCCCCCGACAGGGGCGAGCGAAGTTCCGCCGAGCTGCAGGTCGATGAAAGAGGAATTTCTGCGTGGAGATAAAAAGCCATGAAGAAAGGAACAGACAATCATGAATGTAAAAAACTGCCCTCGCTGCAACCGGATCTTCATCCCCCAAGGCAGCCGCAAGATCTGCCCCGTCTGTATCAAAGAAGAAGAAGCGCAATACGATAAAGTGCGCGAATACCTGCGCGACAATCCCGGCGCGCCCCTGTTGCTGGTGATCCAAGAGACTGGTGTTGATGAAGACACGATCCTGCACTTTATCAAAGAAGGCCGCATTGAAGTGAGCCAGATGAGCGGCGCCTCCCTTCAATGCGACAGCTGCGGTGCGCCCATCACCAGCGGCCGCTACTGTGGCAAATGCCAGGATAACCTCGCCAGGGACCTGCAGCGGCTCACTGGTGGCGCCAAAGAGAAGACGCCTACACGGGAAGTGAAAAACCGGCCGAAGGATAAGATGTTTACGGCCGATTTGAAGGAGTAACGGGGGCATTACTGCCCAATCAGAGAGCGCCATAGCCGAAAGCATGATACAGAGCATGGGAGCAAGGGCTCCTGTGCTTTTTTCATGGAGACACTAAAGATTTTTTTTCGTGCTGACGATAAAGAAAACAGCAACAACTCTTTCGTCGGGGAAACGCTGGAACTTCAGGAGGGGTCCAAGATGATCCATTCGTCTAAATCGATTCATCATATACACAAGGCCTATGGCATCGAACCGGTTGCTAAGAAAAGCGACGGCAACAGCGAAGTCAAAGGGCCGGAACGGCCCAAGCAAAGCCAAGACTTGCTGTCCCTCTCCGAGGAAGCTCGGCAATTGCAAGGTTTCTTAAAGGCGATCCAAGAAGCGCCGGACCTGCGCGCAGATAAGATCGAGCCCTTGCAAACAGCGGTGCAGACCGGGACCTACCATGTGAGCGGCTTGCAGATTGCCGAGCAGATGCTTCGCCGGTCCTGATGGGCTGAGTCCTGCCAGATATTACGTAAGAAAACGGGTGATCTGGGATGAAGACGAGCGAACAGGTCCCCTCGGGTTATCCCGCCGATGGAAAACCCCGGGGGGGCCTTTTTCAGCGTCTCGATGAACTGCTTTCTGCGCAACAGAAGATGATGCAGGGGCTGCTACGCCTGGCGCAGAGGCAGGAAGAAGCCATTAAAAAGTCAGACATCCAAGAGATTCAGAAAAACACAGAGATGCAGCAAGTGCTCATCTTTCAATCGGGACAGCTGGAACAACAGCGACTGAAGCTCTGTGAGGAAATGATCGCTCATCTTGGCATCGCAGGCACGAGCGCCAGTGAAACCGCGCCGGGTCAAGCCTATCGACAGGCCATACAAAAACCGGCGCCGCCAGCCTCGATGACAATGACCGAACTGCTTCCCCATCTGCCGGGAGAATGGCAAGCAAAACTGCAAGCTGCTCTGACGGAAATGCAGGGGGTGGTGGAACGTTTGAAACAACAAAATGCCCGCAATGAAGAGATGCTCCGCCTTTCCCTTGTCTTCATCGGCCAGCTCTATGACATGCTCACCCAAGCCGTCCATGACGTTACACCGAGCTACGGCCCGGACGGGGAGAGAGAAGCGGATCGGCAATCTCTGTTCAACAGGCGGGCCTGATGAGGGAGGCATAGCATGGTTTCGACCTTCTTCGGTTTGGAAATCGCCAAGCGTGGCATTAATGCCAACCGCATCGGATTAGACGTGACCGGACACAACATCACCAACGTCAACACGGAAGGCTACTCCCGGCAGACCATCGCTTCAGTGACGACAGCGTCCCTTTTTGAACCGTCCATGCACGGCGTCTATGGCGCCGGTCAGATCGGGACAGGCGTCGATGTCAGCGAGATCCGCCGCTACCGCGACGAGTTTCTCGACCTCAATTACCGCAAAGAGATCCGCACCTTAGGTGCGTGGTCGGTCAAGTCTGATACGCTGCAACGACTGCAGTCTTTTCTGGCCGAAAGTGACAACAAAGGCTTAGCCAGTGTGATGGATCAGTTCTGGGAGGCTTGGGAGGATGTCACCCCCAACACGGACAGCCCGCCGGCGGCGCGCGCCGTCGTCATTGAGCGCGGCAAAGCCCTCGTCGAGACGCTCAAACACATCAGCCGGCAACTTGACCAGATAGAATCGTCTCTCAACGACCGGCTGGCCCAGACAGTATATGACATCAACAGCTATGGCCGCCAAATTGCGTCCATCAACAGCCAGATTCAGCGGATCGAGAGCGGCAACCCGGACAAGAGCATCCTTGGCGGACGTCGGCAGAATGCCAATGACCTGCGCGATCAGCGGGATATCCTCCTGGACAAACTGGCCAAACTGGTTGACATCTCTGTCTCGGAAGATGCCAGCGGCATGGTCAGTGTATCGGCGGGCAATGGAACCCTTGTCGATGGCGTCAGTTTCCGCACGCTTACCTATTATGATGCGCCTGATGCGAACAACAAGGCCCTCTATGAGATCAAGTGGGACACCGGTCAGAGCGCCTATTTCAATGCCGGGGAATTGCAGGGGATCTTGGAGTCGCGAGGCTCCCTAGTGCCTCCCGGAAAAGAGACAACCCTTTTCGGGAGCGACAAGTTCGACTGGCAGATCAGCGCCAATGCGGGCTCGATGAATATTGAAAAGCTGTCATCGATGCATCTTACCAGCGCTGCCCCGGCAGGGAACTACCGCTTCACCATCGGCAGCGAATGGAAGCCTGTGTCGGCCACCTTGTTCCTGCCCGCGAAAGGCTTTCCCCTTGCCACAGCCAGCACCATCGCCATGGGCTACGGCGGCAAATCCTTCAACATCTTCCTGAACAAGAATGATGACATAGGCTCTTTTATCAACAAAGTCAATGCCTTCACAAGAGAGAGCGGCATTCAGGCCATGCTGGACAAGACCGCCTCAGCGGGCGGCCTGCAGGTTATCTTCAACACGGTGAAGGACGTGAGCGCATCGGGAGTTTTCACCCTCGGGCCCTTCCCCTCGCCGCCTGTTGTATCCGCTGCCTGGACGCCGGCGGCAAGCATCAATGTGTCGAACGGGCAGAATGCCGTCATCTCCGTGGCATCCAGTTCGGTCTTGGGAACCATGACGACGACAGTCGTCGGATCGCGGGTGACGGTGATGCAAGACGGCAAAGAACGGATGAGCTTCGATGCGGCGGCTATGGCGCCTTTCTCGCCCAAATGGGAAGGCGCGCTGGCAGGCACCTATGAATTCCAGATCACCAAGCGGGAAGGGTTGATTCAGGATGCCCGCCGCCAACTGAATGAACTGGCCTTGGTTGTCGTGCGCTCTGTCAATGAAGTCCACATGGCCGGCGTCTCCGAAGCAGATCTGCGCAAAGATCCGACCATGGCGCGCAGCGACCGGAGGTTTTTCGTCGACGACGCCGACAAAATCTCTGATCCCAAGCGCATTGATTCCATCGAGATCAACCCGGAACTGACAGCGTCTACCTTGGCCTGCTCACAGCCGTCTCGCACCTCGTCCGACAAAGGCACCACCGTTGTCGGCGATAACCGCAACGCTTTGGCCCTGGCCAACATGAAGTATGAGAAAATCCGCGACTTCTTGAATCCCATGACCTATGACGACTTCTATCGCAACGTTGTCGGCGACCTTGGCGTGGCGGGGCAGGAAGCGAAACGCATGAATGACAACCAGACGGTGTTGACCGACACGATCGATAAGCAGCGGCAATCCATATCGTCCGTCTCTCTTGACGAAGAGATGACCAACATGATCCGCTACCAGCAGGCCTATAACGCATCGGCCCGCATGGTCAACGTCATGGACGAGATGCTGGACACGATCATTCACCGCCTGGGGATCGTCGGGCGGTAAGCCTTGACGATTGGGCAACCCTATCTATGATGAGGTGAGCGCGATGCGAGTAACCCAAGCGATGATGTCAAGAAACTTTTTGACAGGCCTCTATGATGTTACCGGGAAGATGGACAAAACCCAATTCCAGTTGTCCACGGGCCGGCAATACCGGCTACCGGAAGATGCCCCCATGGAAAACGTGCAGATCATGACCCACCGCACCACCTTGGTGCAAGTGAACAAATACATGAAAAACACGAGCGAGATCCAGACGTGGCTGGAAAACTCCGACTCGGCCTTATCGGAAGTGAACAACGTGCTGCAACGGGTGCGCGAACTGCTCCTGCAGGCGGACAACGGCACGACGACAACTGAGGCCAAAAAGGCCATCGCCGATGAGATCAGCGAATTGAATGACCACCTGAAAAACGTCTCCAATACCACCCTTGCCGGCCGCTACATCTTTGCCGGGACAAATACCGATACGCCGCCCTGCGCCAAAGACACCAACGGCTACTGGAAGTGGAACGGGAACAACGGCGACATCAACGTGGAGATCGATGCCAAGGCTGTTGTGGCAATGAACTCGAAAGGAACGAATGTCTTCGTCCGCAACGACTTCAACTGGTCAGGCTCACCTGTGCCGGAACCGGAGAAAAACCTTTTCAACGTCTTGGATTCTTTGACGAAAACGCTGAAGGATGCCAATACGACAGAAGACCTGGATACTTACCTGGACATTACCGATAAGTTTCTGAACGGCGTCAATGAAGAGCGGGCCTCCGTCGGCGCCCGGGCCAACCGCATCGACTTCACCAAGTCCCGCTTGGAAGAGTTCCAATTGAACATCACCGAAGCCCTGTCCGACCGGGAAGACGCCGACATGGCTCAGGTGTACACGAACATGCGCATGCAGGAAAACGTCTTCCGGGCCGCCCTTTCGGCAGGCTCCCGCATCATCCAGCCGTCGCTGGTGGACTTCTTGCGCTGATTGTTCCCTGTACGATGAGCCAATCAAGCGCAACGTAATGAGTCCCTATCATTTTTGTTGAGTCCGGCTGGAGCGCTCTGGCCGGAGCAGCCCGGTCTGACTGAGCTTCTGGGTTGAGCAGCCCGGTCTAAGCTTCTGGGTTGAGCAGCCCGGTCTAAGCTTCTGGGTTGAGCAGTTCGGTCTGAGCTTCTGGTTTTGAGTAGGAGCGCGCTTCGGCGCGAGGAAGGGAGGTCTTGAACCTATGGCGGTCATGATTCCCAGCGGCATGTCTGGTTTTGCCGGCGGCTTTGAACCGCGCATCCGCCAGCCGCGAGGCATCCTCACCATCGATAACACCCCCGTGAGAGCCTCCATCGGTTTTAAAGACCCCTCCGTCGTCGCCCGCGAGCGGGCAGACCAGGGCCGTCAAACCATGCTCGCCTTCATCGGCCGCATCGCCGCAGAAGGTGACCGCATGGCCCGGATCGAGAACAAATCAGACCCTGCCGTTGAGGCGGGATTGAGCGCTTTTGATTTCCGGAACAATTTCGAGATCCGATTGTCCCGCCTCGATCCGCCCGGTATCCGTTATGAGAAGCAGGCGCCTGCCATCGACTGGGTGATGACCTCGGCTGGTTCCTTGACAGGCCGGATCGTCAATCAATTGGTATGACTGCTGACCGGGCTCAATCTGTGACTCGCGAGGAGGAATAGAATGCGCATTCAGACGGAACGCTTTGGCGCCTTGGATGTGCCTGATGAAGCGGTGATTCGCTTTCCCCAAGGCATACCGGGCTTTCCCCAGGAGAAGGCCTTCGTCATGCTGCCCTGCGCCGAAATGGAGTCTTTCGCCTTTTTACAGTCCATCATGACACCGCCGTTAACGTTTCTGCTTGTTACCCCCTTTGCCTTTTTTCCAGACTATAATGCACCTATTCATATTGAACAGGTGCGCCATATCGGCATTGATGAAAACAACCTTGGCGAGATCTGGACAATCGTCACGGTGCCCGATAACTACCACGACATGACGACAAACCTCCTGGCTCCTCTTGTTATCAACCGGAAAAAGGGTGAGGCGGCGCAGGTTGTCTTGGAAAAAACGAATTACACAACAAAACACCGGCTCTATCCCGCTTCAGCAAGCACAGAAGCCACCGGTAAAGGGGGCGAGTAAGTGCTCGTTTTGACGCGGCGCAACGGCGAAAGCATCGTCATCGGGGAGAACATTACCATCTCCATTTTGGAAGTGCGGGGCGACCAGATCCGCATCGGCATTGAAGCGCCACGGCATGTGACAGTGCATCGCGGGGAGGTTTTTGAAGCGATTCAACGGGCCAACCGCGACGCCGTACAGTCTGTTGCAGACAAGGGCGGCCTCACGGCATTCTTACAGAAAGACAAAGGGTCAGATCATAAAAAAGAAAAAAGTGCAAAATAGGACTAAAGAAATGAGTCGCCATTACGATATAATGGATGTAAGGCTGGCGCGTATCTTCGATATGCTGAGCCAAGCCTCCGTTCCCGGGAACGGATACACAGTGATGGGGCAAGGATGCACCCATTAACTATTCAAGGAGGAATCAGCCATGATTATCAACCACAACATGCAGGCCATCAACACCCATCGTTCCATGAGCGTGACCACCGGTTTTCAGGCTAAGTCGATTGAGAAGCTCTCCTCTGGCCTTCGCATCAACCGTGCGGGTGACGACGCAGCTGGTCTGGCCATTTCGGAAAAAATGCGCGGCCAGATCCGCGGCTTGAACCAAGCCAGCCGGAACGCTCAAGACGGCATCTCTCTCATCCAGACGGCGGAAGGCGCCCTGACGGAAACCCACAACATCCTCCAGCGGATGCGTGAACTGGCTGTTCAGGCGACGAACGACACCAACACCGATGCCGACCGTCGCGAACTGCAGAACGAAGTGAAGCAGCTCAAGCTGGAAATTGACCGCATCGGCAACACCACCGAATTCAACACCAAGAAGCTCCTGGAAGGTAGTGCGGCGGGTCCGCGGATGGAAGTATCGGGCACTTTGGCAATCAACAATAACGCCTCTTTTACGGTTAGCGGCTTAAAGGCAGCGCAAGACGCAATTTCTAGTGATGCAAAGATTAACGGCGCTGTAATCCTTGTGAAGGTTGCTTCAGGGACATTTTCTTCCGATAAGGCAACCATGTTTAAAATCTACGATAATGATGGAAATGAATTAGCTGGTGATAATACAGATTTCCTTGACTTGAGTGCTGTCGATACCATTGATTTGGGAACCAATATTACTGATGGAACGGCATCTTTAAAACTGAAAAACGGGGATCTTAGTGGCATGAAAGTTGGCGAAACGCTAACTTTTGTGGTGGGTAAGTATCAGGAAGCTAAGGATGTCCTATCTGGCACCATGATGTTCCAAATCGGCGCGAATACTGGTCAAACGACGTTTGCTGCCATTAACGACATGCGTGTAAATGCGCTTGACCTTAGCGGCGTAGATATTAGCAGTAAGTGGGGCGCTGCCGTAGCTATTGAACGTATACAAAAAGCGATTGAAACTGTATCGGCCCAGCGGAGCTTGCTCGGCGCCCTCCAGAACCGACTGGAATACACCATCCGCAACGTTGACACGGCGGCAGAAAACATCCAGGCTTCCGAGTCCCGGATCCGCGACGTCGACATGGCGAAGGAAATGATGAACTTCACCCGTCTCAACATCCTCCAACAGGCCTCCAACTCCATGCTGGCGCAAGCCAACCAAGCGCCCCAAAACGTGCTCAGCCTGCTCCGTTAATTTTATACGTAGGGAACCTCAAAAAGAGAAAGGTCCAGCTGATGCTGGGCCTTTTTTGATTTCTGCTGACAGCGCCTTCGACAAATGGCTGCCCTTAAGTTTTCCTTTGAGTGTTCGATAATAAGAGAAAGAGCGATTGGCGCATCAAGAAGACGAATGGATGTTGCGATAGTCGATTTCTTCGAGTGAGGAGGGTATTGCCCATGACCATGCGGATCGGCGGATTGGCCAGCGGGATGGATATCGATGCGATGGTGAAAGAGATGATGAAAGGCTATGGTGTTCGTAGGGATCAGATTTACCAAAAGAAGGTGCAAACGGAATGGAGACAGACCGAGATCATTGACATCAACAGTCAGTTGCGCGACTTTCGCGATGCTATATTTAAACTGAAGTTGTCGAATTCGACAAGCCCCAAGAGCGTTACCTCCGGAAATAGCAACGCGGTGACGGCGACAGCTACGGCCGATGCGGCTAACACGTCCCATACGGTCAAAGTGAAGTCTCTGGCTCAAGGTGTCACCAAGGGGAGTGAATCGGCGATCAGCGCCACAGCGAATGCCAACAAGAACGCATTAAAAACCCATTTGGGGCTGACGTCGACCGATGCCTTCACGATGAAGCTGAATGGCAAGGAGATCAGCGTTGATCCGAACAAAAGCATCTACGAATGGGTGAACAATATAAATAAAGCCGGGGCAGGCGTCAAAGCCAATTACGATGTCAATCTTGATCGATTCTTTTTATATACGACAGACCAAGGGCCGACGACAAAGATTGACTTTACCGGAACCACAGACGCAAAGGCCCAAGAATTGATAGGGAAACTCAAGCTCGGCGCCGCACCGACAGACAACTGGTCTTTGGATATCAACGGTGATGGAACGCCTGATAATGTGGGTTACAAATGGGTAGGGACGGCGGCGGAAGTGGAGATCGATGGCATCACCTATAGCGATCTTTCTAAAAACACCTTGACGGTGGCGGGTGTCGTCTATTCCTTTACGCAGAAGACGGAAGGCACGGCAGAACCGGTAGTGACCCTTCAAGTGAGTCCTGATATGGAAGGAACAGTAAAGACGGTGAAGGATTTTATCGATAAATACAATGAAATGCTGAATAAGCTTAACGGGGAATTGAATGAGAAGACCTATCGTGACTTTCTTCCGTTGACGGATGAGCAAAAGAGCGCTATGAAGGAAAATGAGATCAAGCTCTGGGAGGAAAAAGCCAAGAGCGGCCTGCTGCGCAATGAGTCTTCCCTGCGCAACATGGTATCGCAGATGCGATATGCTGTATCGGATGCGATCGGCGGATTGACAGGAAAATATAAGTCCTTGTCTTCCATCGGCATCACAACAGGATTGTACAGCGAAGGCGGCAAATTGTATCTCAACGAAGACGATCTTCGCAAAGCGCTTACGGAGAATCCCGACGTGGTCAGTGAGCTATTTGGGACAACAGTGACCAAGGCAGACCCGTCCGATCCGGAGAATACGATCAATGACTTGAGCCGAAGCGGTGTGGCTGTCCGCCTCTACGACCGTCTGAAGGAAGCGATGGATAAGATGAAAGTCCGGGCCGGTATACTGCCTGGTGCTGATGACATGAGCGATCTGGGGAAACAGTTGCGCCGGTATAACAAGCAGTTGGATGATATGGAAGAGCGTTTGTATCGCCTTGAAAACCAATACTATCGACAGTTTTCGGCGATGGAGACGGCGTTGCAGCGGGCGAATGCCCAGAGCGCTTGGCTGTCGCAGCAGTTTGGCGCGAAAGGCTAAGGGATGGATAAGGATTCCTTCGTTGTGAACGATGAACAGAGGCTGAAGGGATGCCCTGACGATGAAGGGCGCTGTGATGCAAGCAGTCTCTGGAGGGATTATCTTTTTCTTACGACACAAATGTTGGCGGCGTTGCGAAGAAGCGACGGGGAGATGTTCAACGAGATGCTGGATCAGCGGCAACAACTGCAAACGCGCATCGACGCCTGCGTCCGGCATCAAGAGGCATTGCAGGAACCTGTTCAATCGGAGCAAGAAGCGCAATGGATGGAGATAGTTCGCCTCAATCGTGACATCAAAGAGGAACTGCTCCGACAGATGCATGATGTGAAGCGGCAGATGGATACTGTTGGCGCTTATGACAGGATGGAAACGAATCACCTGGAAAGCCGGTTTGATCAGCGAAGATAAATGAAGAGGAAAAAGGAGACGCCTGCATGAATCCGTGGAATTCAGCACAAGCCTATGCAGCGCAAAAAGCCTACAGCGCAGCGAAAAATGGTGGAAAGGCGCCATCGGCAGGGACAATGGCACCGGCGCAAACGGTGCCGCCAAGCCTGACGAGTGGTTCTACAAACAATACGATTAGTAATGGTGTTAGTTATCCCTCTGCTGCGCCGCAAACAACAGCAACGATGACAACGGGGAATCTCTATCGCCAACCAGGCGGGAACCAATCGAGCAATGCTGATGCCTATATGACGCAAAAGATCATGACCAGCCCGCCGGAAGAGTTGACGACACTGCTCTACGATGGCGCGCTGCGATTCATCAAGAAAGGCATCATGGCCATTGACGAAAAGAATGTGCTCGAAGCCCATCAACTGATCATCCGTGCTCAGGATATTGTGATTGAACTCATGGAAACACTGGATATGTCCCAGGAGATCTCCTCTCAGTTGATGGCCTTATATGACTTTGTGTTGTACTGCCTGGTGGAAGGAAACGTAAAAAAAGACAAGACTCACTTGAATCATGCCCAAGAACTTTTGCAAGACATGAGAGATACCTGGGTGGAGGCGATCAAGCAATCGCGGATCCAAAAGACATCCCCGGCTACCGTCAACGCATGAGACAGCAGAGACATCACCGCAAGATGCCTGCTGCCAATCGGCGAGGTTCGACGAGTATAGGAATAGGCGGCTGAAATCATGGCACTTATTGATCGCAATATCCGATTCTTTCAGGAATACTGCCCGGTGATCCTTGAACAACTTCAGGGATGGACGCCCCATAACCAGGTGGAGGTTGTGGCCTCGCGGGTTTCCGGCGCGCCAACTGCCCAGTTTCGTACGTCCCAAGGTGGGGTGTATTTGCACAGCCGCTACAACCCTGTCCAAGAAGCGGAAGTATGGGCGAGCCAGCAAGACCTGAAAGGTATCCGCCATGTCGTTGTTTTTGGGTTGGCCTTTGGCTATCACTTGGAAGCCCTGGTAAGAATCAATCCCAAGGTCCAATTGCATATTTACGAACCCGATGGGACTGTTTTTTTAGCGTCCTTACATGAAAGGGACTGGACGAATTTCCCCTGGTAGCAAGTGAAACACTTGGCCTTTGACGGGAATCGTCCGAAGCAGGAATGGTTCCTCCAAGAGATTATCCAGCAGATGAAGGCGGACTGGACGATACTCACCATCCCGTCGGTGCAACGTTGCTTTTCTGATACCTACCGTTCCTTTCAAGAACGGATGAAAGCGTTGCGAACGAGCTATGTGGACAGTCTGGAGACGAATATCCCTTTCCAAAAAGAATGGGCTACCAATGCGCTAAAAAACCTGCCGCATGTCTTGCGAACAGATTCGGTGTTCAAGCACAAAGATTTTTTTGCGGGACAAACGGCGGTGATGACAGCATCGGGTCCATCCCTTGCCGAAGCCATCCCTTATCTGAGAAGGTTGAAAAAAGAAAAGAAGACGATCATCGTCGCTGCCGGGACGAGTGTCAATGCTTTGGTTCATCATGGAATCGCGCCGCACATGTTTGTTTCTTATGATCCCTTTGTTTATAACCATAGGGTCTTACAAGCGAATCTTGACAAAGGCATTCCATTGGTCTTTGGTAGCACTATTTATAGCGACATTATCAGTGACCATGTAGGTCCTCAAACACACTTTATTCTCAACCAGGATAATATCTACGAGGAGATTGTAGGCGGACTCAACCCAGATGAGGTGATACTTGACGGGCCTTCCATCACTGTGGTGACTATTCAACTTCTTTACAAGTTGGGGATTTCTCGGGTTGTTTTGGCAGGTCAGGATTTAGCCTTTATTGATGATCACATATATGCGTCAGGTGTCAATGAGATGGCCTTTAAGAATGGGCAAGCGGGCGATGAAGAACGAAAAAAATATACTCCTATTGAAGCCAATGACGGCTCTATAGTCTATACAAAAGACAGCTTTCAAATTATGCGTCAAAGTATAGAGCTTTTGATTCGCCAGATTCCCGGTGGTATCGCATTTGTGAATACAGCGCGGCGAGGAGCGAAAATTGCCGGTGTTGATTATGTAGATTGGGACGCGCTTATGCCGAGCCTTTTGGAAGGGAACTCTGTCGGTAAGCCGCCCTTCGCATTCCCGCGCATCCGCACCAGGAGCCTCAAACCGCTGGCCAAACGGGTGGAAAAGATCCTCGATGATACGGCGTTGGAGATCCAGAAGATTTTTGAGCAGCTAAAACAATTTTCGGAGCGTTGCCAGAATAATGAACAGGAGCGTGCTCAGGCGAGTTATCAAAAGCTGATCCAGGGCTTGTGGCTTCTCTTCAATCAGCGTGGCTTTAACAGTCTGGTCCTGTACCTAGTCCGCAACGAGACACACATCATGAAGAAATACCTGCCTGATGCGTTAGAATTTGATCTAGAAGAGAAAAAACGCTTTGCTTTTCGAGAAGTCCCTTTGTTTTTACGTGGTGTGGAAGCGGCCTTGTGGCAGTTGCGCAACGGGTTGGCCGAATGGGATTGAAGAGCCAGTGCAAGGGAAGATTGGCTATTAAGCAGGCTACTTTTTTTACGATAATAAGTAAGATAGGCATGATGTTCTCTTAATATGGAGGAGTGAAGGCCATGGAATTGGCAGGCGTAAAAGCTATGGATGGCAACTATGTGGCGCCAAGCCTTGAACGGGTTTCTGGAGCCGAGGTGGGGATGTCTCGGACTTCATCGGCAGCGGTTATACCGGAATCGAAGTCGGAGCCTGCTTCAAGTTCTCCCAAGGCCTCAGTGAGCAATGAAAAAGAAACACTGATCGATCTTGTGGCCCGGGAATCTTCCTTTCGCTTTTCAAAAGATGCGGTCATTCGCATGATGCAAGAAACGAATGCCTTTTTATTGGCGATCAACACGGACATTCGCTTACAGTGGCACGAAAAGATGGAACAGTTTTCGGTTCAAGTCTATGACCAGCGCAATAACCGGGTCCTTCGAGAGTTTCCGCCTCAAGAGTTTTTGGATACAATGGCAAAGCTCAAAGAATATGTCGGGATCCTTTTAGACAAGAAGGTATAAATGATTGGAAACAGGTGGAAAGAGAGACAAGGGCTGTTTGTCTCTCTTTCTGCACATATCGCCGAAGGAGAAACAATGTCATGAAGCTATGGTTGGATGAGGAATATATCGGAGAGGCGTCAGAAGCGTATCAGATTGAGGCCTTGCTGAACGAATGGCTCAAAAGGCATCCGGAACGGGTGATTGCCCGCTTTCAGTATGGTGAACAGAACTTCGACTATGGGGAAGAGTGGGAACTGTTGATTCGAGAAGAAAGCAATGTTACGCCCGACAAGGAGGTGCGTCTCATCACTCAATCCAGGGAGGCGGCGCTGTTGGAACTGGCGGAGTCGGTAAAGGAATATGTACAGCGACTTGTTCGTGGTGTGCCTGACCTGGCCGATCGATTTTACCGTGGCGAGGACGCCGATGCTTGGGATGAGATGAAAGATCTTACAGAAGGGCTAAGTTTTCTCGATACTTCAGCCATTCTATTGGCGGTAGAAAGTTATGACCAAGGACGGTTTGTCGAATTGTTAAGTGAATTGGAACAAGCCATGTTAGCGCGGGACACGGTCTTTATCGGTGACTTGTTAAAATATGAATTGACCCCCTGGCTGGAAGGGATTCAGAAGAGCTTTGTCGAAAATTAACGACAACCAGAAAAATACCTTTAAAATTGAAGCGAGATGACGAGAATGTCCGATGTCTATTCATCGATACAATCGTTAGATGGGGAAGAACCACATCAACCGGCATTACGGATGGGGTACGTGGAATACCTGCGCGGAAAAGTGGTGCTGATTACCGGCGCCACCGGTTCGCTGGGCAGAACCCTTCTGCCTAAAATCCTTGCCTGCCAACCGAAAACGGTGCGCCTCTTCAGCCGTGATGAAGCGAAGCAGTATGAACTCCAGCAGGAGTATGCCCAACAGGCAGAGCTTCGCTACCTGCTGGGTGACGTCCGTGACAAGGAACGGTTGAAGCGAGCTATGGAAGGCGTACAGGTGGTCTTCCACCTGGCCAGTTTGAAGCATGTGCCGCTCTGTGAATACAACCCGTACGAAGCGGTGCAGACCAACGTGGTGGGCACGCAAAACGTCATTGACGCTGCTTTGTACAATGAAGTGGAACGGGTTGTTTATACCAGTTCTGACAAGGCTGTAAACCCGACGAACACCATGGGTGCTACAAAACTTTTGGCTGAACGATTGATCTCTGCGGCCCAGCAGTGGCGGGGCACACAGCGGACCATCTTTTCATCGGTGCGCTTTGGCAATGTGATGAACAGCCGCGGCAGTGTTATCGAAGTATTCAAACGTCAGATCGAAAAAGGCGGACCGGTCACTGTCACCGACCCAGAGATGACGCGGTTTATGATGACATTGTCCCAGGCTGCTGACCTGACCCTTGCCGCAGGCGCCTTGGCCAAAGGTGGAGAGGTTTTCGTGCTGAAGATGCCGGTGGTATGTTTAGCGGACTTAGCGCAAGTGCTGATTGAAGAATATTCTCCAACTGTAGGATTGTGTCATCAAGATATTAGTATATTGGAAATAGGCTTGCGACCTGGTGAAAAACGATACGAAGAGCTCTTGACGCTGGATGAACAACAGCAAGCTTTTGAGACCGAGTTTATGTTTGTTTTGCCCACCATGATGAATTCTGTAACCGCGGTGTCTATAGAAACAAACAATAATGAAAAGAAGTGTTGTTCGGCATCAATTCAATCGCTGTCTCGTGAAGAGTTACGTCTTTTGTTGCGCCAAGAGAAAATTATTTAGTCTTTTTGACAGAAACAATGCATCTTTGATAAAAAAAGACTGCCAAGCCCTTATCTGAAGCGCTTTTGGAGAATTGTCATGAAAAAAGAAATGACAATTCTTACAGACAAATGGATATAAATTGAAAAAAATCCGAAAAATTTAAAGGATTCCCAATCCCTTTGTCGAAGTGAGTTGTTGCAACGCAAAACACTGCACAAAGGAGGAATCCTCAATGCAAAGTGTAGCACAGCCACCCACAAAACCACAAGTAATCCTCTGTAGAACACCTGGTGGAAAAAAGCGGGCCGACAAGTTCAACTTTTTACGCAGTACGCCTCAAAGGTACATGGCTTTTCGCAGATGGTTCGTCAAGCAAAGGATGGTCGCAAATAACCCCGTATCAAAGCCCCAGCCATTTTTACCGTCGCTTTTTTTGGCGCCTTTTTCAGTATGGAGCAGATGGACCGTTGACGGAAAACTGTCGCGATCAATGCGATGATCGGATTTCAAGTGCTAGCTTTTAATCTTAAGCGATTGTTTTTCTTTCACCATTTCCCTACCTCTCGTCATCGAGATATGCCGCTTCGATATATTATTGATGAAATGCGTGAAGCGACGAGGTGGATATCCTTACACCTAAATCGTTGGGTCTGGGAGTGGGGGATATCTACTGCCTAGCTGACAAGGGGTGAGAGGGTGGGAGTGCCTATCGAAGCAACGGTATAAACAAGGTGTATTTTCCACAAACGTGCGCGGGATGAATGTGACTATTGTCTGGATAATTTGAACATTTAAAGAGCGGATTGGTATCATTCTTGATGCAGTTGCCCCTAATGGATCGTGAATTTACTTGGTGTTATTTGGATTGCAAAGGTTCTGGGAGTTTGGCTTTCTAAACGGGATCTCTTAGTATATTACAACGAATATTGGCCCCACGGAGGGTTTCGTACGCGTGGATGAACACCACATTCTGTGATAGAAAAATACTTCAATCAGCTAGAGACGGAAGTTGGGTAAAAGAACGTATCCCAACGGTCCAGTGTTCAATCTCCCTCTAACCCCGCAGGTGATACGTACTGCAAATCAAGAATTCATTTCGGAAAACAGGGTAAGCTATCCATTATTCTTTCCTATCGTGGAGAATAGGGCAATGCTGATGAGCAACCTGATCGTTCGATAGGATTTGACCAAAGATAGCTGGGGTTACCGGTCCGGTGCCCCTGCTTCCCGTTTTAGGCTTTCTTTGCTATTTTTGGGGAGAATACAATTTGTTCATCGCTGATTCGCTTTCCTTCTTGTGTCCATGAATACCTGGTTGCGGACGTCCGCCATTGTATGTGCGCTCTTAGGGTTCTTGTTGACGGTGGCGCCGAGCGTAGTAGGTGGCTTCGTGAATTCCGATGACACGCAAGACAAAGGCAGTGCTGGCTTCTTTCCGGACTATCCATTTATCGGTAACTTCTAGTCTTTTCGAAAGCCCGGGTTCCTCTTTTTTATCAAATCCAGCAATATTTAAATTTCTAATGTCTTCTTGCCAAGTAATTTTTGAGCACCATGTTTTCCAATTCCAATTGTTTAAATTCTTGTGCGGATGGCACATACGGAGCAATTTGCTTTGCAGCCGTCGGTGCCTCTTGGAAAGCCTTATATTGCGATTCTCGAATCCAGTAATACAGTCGTTTCAGATCAATCCCATTTCGGCGAGCTACTTGTGTTGTATTTCCCACTTCCATGGCTTCCTGGCACAACTGCTCTTTCAGTTCTTTTGGGTATCGATTTCGTCTCGTGTTCTTGTCCCCCTCCATGTGTTCTCCATTCTAGCCCACTGTAGGGTCTATACTCAAATACATAGGGGGCTTTATAGCGATTCTTCAAGAAGGACATTCGCTAGAAATCGTCAGCGACCTCTCAAAACGAACAAGGGATAAGCGTTTCCTATTTGATAAAAAACGGAAATTCAAGATGGTTACGTACTGAGCGTACGCGTACTTAGTCCCTAAGATTGCCACTAGAGCTTATTCTACAACACAGTAAACTCCAGGCGGGCGACGAAGTTAGGGGGGGCCTTTTAAAAGTTTTTTTGCAGTGGAATCATCCAGGGAATTAAATGACTTTTTTCGGAGGTCTAATATGAGTAATTTGCTAAAACACAATTTATTGCATCGTCTTAAATCCAAAAATGCTGTAGTCGCTATAATTGGATTGGGTTATGTGGGCTTGCCATTAAGCATTGCGTTTGCTGAATGTGGCTTTAATGTAATTGGATTTGACACCGATAATAATAAAATACAATTATTAAATTCAGGAAGAACGTATATTAAGCATATTGAAGATGAACGAATTCAGGGGGTTTCTGATTTTTTCTCAGTGACTAACGAGTTTCAACGCATTAGAGAGGTTGACGTTATAATTCTTTGTCTACCAACTCCATTAAACACTTACCGAGAACCAGATTTAAGCTTTATCGTTAATACAATTAATTCAATACAACCTTATCTTAAAAAAGGGCAATTAATAAGTTTAGAAAGTACTACTTATCCGGGAACTACTGAAGAAGAACTATATCCACGAATTAAAGCATTAGGATTAACGATTGGCAAAGATTTTTTTCTCACTTACTCTCCTGAAAGAGAAGACCCTGGAAATAACCTATTTACTACTCAGAAGATTCCTAAAGTAGTTGGTGGATATACGGCAGATTGTTTGGAAATAGGAATATGTCTATATAGTCAAGTAATAGAAAAAATAGTACCAGTTAGTTCTTTAAAGGCTGCCGAACTAACAAAGTTGCTAGAAAATATATATAGGTCAGTAAATATTGGACTAGTGAACGAAATGAAAATTGTTGCTGATAAAATGGGGATAAATATTTGGGAAGTAATTAATGCAGCAGCTACAAAGCCTTTTGGTTTTACTCCATTTTACCCTGGACCCGGATGGGGAGGGCATTGTATACCCATAGACCCGTTTTATTTAACATGGAAAGCAAGGCAATTCGGAGTTAATACTCGGTTTATTGAATTAGCTGGACAAATCAATACTTTTATGCCTGAGTGGATATTGGGAAAAATAATAGATTGCCTAAACGAAAGGTATTTAAGTATTAAGGGTTCAAAAATATTAGTTATTGGGATAGCTTACAAAAAGAATATTGATGACATTCGGGAGTCTCCTGCAGTAAAACTTATGGAATTACTTAGAGCAAAAGGCGCATGTTTGTACTACACTGACCCATATATTTCTGTATTTCCGAAAATGCGGGAACATAATTTTGATCTTAAATCAACCCCATTAACGAAGGATCAATTAAATCGAATGGACTGTGTAGTAATATTGACAGATCACGATGTGTTCGATTATGACTTTATTCAAAGGAATTCTTCTATAATCATTGATACTCGTGGGCGTTATAACCAAGGATACGCAAATGTTATTCAAGCATAATTCCCGGCATTCCCATTTAATGGATACTGCGAAGAAAAAATAGAATAGAGAGAGTCAAGAAAATGAGACGAAATCGATACCCAAAAGAACGGAAAAGCAGTTGATTCAGGAAGCCATGGAAGTGGGAAATGCAACACAAGTGGCCCGCCGACATGGGCTCGATCCGACAACGATTGTATTATTGGATTCGAGAATCATAAAACAAGGGCTTCCAAGAAGCGCCGGCGGATGCAAAGCAAATTGCTCCGTATGTGCCATCCGCGCAAGAATTTTAACAATTGGAATTGGAAAACATGGCGCTCAAGAAGTTACTTGGCGGAAGGCTTTAGAAATTCAAATATTGCAGAATTTGATAAAAAAGAAGACCCCGGGCTATCGGAAAAACTAGAAGTTGCCGATGAATGGATAGTCCGGGAAGAAGCCAGTACCGCCTTTGTCTTGCGTGTCATCGGCATTCACGAAGCCACCTACTACGCTCGGCGCCAACGTTTACAGAGAGAACCGAAAAAGCGCATATACAATGGCGGACGGCCGCAACCAGGGTATTAGATGGAAAGTGAATCAGCAATGAACAAATCAAGGAATACCTGATGGAACTCATTGCTGGTGAAGAAAGCGTCTACGGATATCGAAAGCTGGGGAACTGCCTTCATAAACAGCATCAGTTGATCATCAATCGTAAAAAAACCTATCGGCTATGCAAAGAGTTGGACATCCTATCGCCACAATGTCAGATCAAGGCCAAGCATCTGCGCCGGCTGGCGCGCAACCGAACCATTACCGCCTCCAATGAACTCTGGGAGATGGACATCAAATACGGCTACATAGACGGTGAAGATCGTTTCTTCTATTTCATGTCGCTCATCGATGTCTATGATCGCCCTATCGTAGACTACCACGTTGGATTAAATTGTGTAGGTGCTGACGCCGCCAATACGCTGAAACGGTCGTTGTGGAAACGAAACTGCTTTGAAAAAGAAATGAAGCCAATTGTGCGAACCGATAATGGACCGCAGTTTATCAGCCGTGTGTTTGAGTAAACGTGCGAACAAACCAGGTGGAACATGAACGGATTCCCCCGAAGATGCCGAACAAGAACGCCCATATTGAATCGTGTCATGCAAACCTGGAACGCGAGTGCTACATCAAGCATGCCTTTGAATCCTTCCAAGACGCCTACCAGGTTGTCGGAGAATACATTGACTTTTACAACCAACCAGAGGCGAATCCGCGGCAGCCTCTACGATATGTCTCCTGCGGAATTTTGTCGACAGTTCGCAGATGGGAACGTACCTGCCTTTACTGTCAAGTTGTAGTATGGATAGCGAACGGAGGATCAGGACTGCCAAGGTGCAAAGCCCGACGTCGACGCCTAATTGATGTATCCCTATACACTATACAGGCCGACGTCTGTCAAGGGATGCCGAAGTAGTGTCGATCCCTTGCCATTGATAGACGTCGGCTCCGAAAACAGCGCAATTTCTAATCTTGTGAGACTCTACGAAAAACAACGAATAAGGGGTCTACGTTCTAGAATTAGGGGTTTGAACCGAATGTTCTCGCTTTATATAGAAAGTTAAATGTGTCTTGGGTCGCTCTTAGATCTACCCCTTGTTTTTTGTAACGATTTTATCGTGAGGAGTTATGTCTATGACCGATTCCGTTGGCGCGCCGAGCCTCTTCGCCATTGAGACCGTCTTGGGCTGTGACCTGCGCTGCCCTGAGTGCGCCCTGGGGGGGGACCGGATCGAACGAGCGCGAGGGATGATGTCCGTAGAGGACTTTCGCCTCATCGCTGATAAAATACGCCCCTACGCGCGTTACGTCTTTCTTCATCTCTGGGGCGAGCCCTTATTGAACCCGGAAATCTTTTCGATGATCGCCTATGCGGGCCAATTCGCCAAAACGAACATCAGCACAAACGGAAACCGGATGACGGGCGAGATGGCGGAGAAGCTGATCGCCTCCGGTGTCGACGACATCATCCTATCCATAGACGGCGTAACCCAGGAGACCTACGGCCATTACCGGGTCGGCGGCAGGGCAGAGCGAGCGCTGGCGGCTATGGAGATGCTGCAGGAAGCGAACCGACGGCTGGGAAGAAAGGCGAACATCATCCCCCAGTTTATTGTCTTCGACCATAATCACCATGAAATGGATGCCTTCCGGGATGTTTGCGCCAGTCTTGGACTGAAGCCCAGCTTTAAAGCGCCTTATATCCGCTCCGGGTTGAGGGTGCGCCCTTCCACGCTCCCCCAGTTTTGCCGGCCCCGTTACCCGGACCTGGAAGCATTGAAAAAAGCGATGGCGGGGTGCAGCAATCCGCGGGAGGTCTTCAACATCCTGCTGGACGGGACGGTTACCCTTTGCTGCCACGACTACAACGGAATCACCCGCTTCGGAAACATCTTCGAACAGGATGTCCTGGAGATCTGGCGCAGCGAATCATACAATGAAATCCGTCAGGCCATCGGCAACGGCAACCCGCCTGATTTTTGCATCGACTATTGTCAGAGTTATTATCTCGACGACCCATCGCCCGTAATGAAGGAAGAAAGATAACGACGAGGTGAATGCAGTGAGCGACTGGTCAAAGTTGTCCCTTGAGGTGAGTGCGCAAGCGCTCAGGGACATCGAAAAGATGGACCACCGGCTGTTCAATATTGATGATGAGGAAATCGGCGGGAAAAATGAGCAGCAGATCCGGGAGATGATCGTCGGCGAATACTTTGCCCGTCTGGCCAGCTATGCCGGCAAGGTGGCCTCCAGCTTTCTATTCCGTTCGCAGTGGAGTCATGAGCCGGCTGAATGGTTCGATCACCGGCATCACTTTCTTTATCCGGAAAAATTCATGACTGACTATACGATCCTGTCGCTGTCCAATGTGCTCGAGAAGCTGCCTTTAAACGGGACGATCCTTGACTTGTGTTCGGGCGATGGTTGGGCTGATTATCACTTCTACCGCAAGCGAGCGAGCCGGGTGACTTGTGTGGAACTGAATGAGGCTGGGTATAAGACGGCTTTGCGGCTCCATGGGGCGGACAACATCGAGTACCGCCATGGCGATGTGCTGACCTTCCAACCGGAGCAGGAAGCCTATGACGTGGTCCTGATTCGAGGCGCCATCGAGCATTTTTCGAGAGAAGACCAGCAACTGTTGTTCAAAAAGGCCTGCGGCGCCCTGAAACCGGGCGGATGGTTCTGCGGCGATACGCCGGCGGCGAACCAATCGGGCGAAAAACACCTGGATTACCATATCAACGAATGGCGTGATGAAGCGGAGATGCGCAGCGAACTGTCTCAGGTCTTCCCCATCGTGGAGACGAAAAGCCTGACGTCGCAGAGTCTTACGACCTTGTACTGGCAGTGCGGAAAATGAAGCCAAGCTGTGTAGGAGGATGACGATGAGCGTTGGCCTGAAGGAACTGCGTACAGAACTGAAAAAAGTCAACCTTTGCAGCGGACCCGTGAAGATCAAAGGCTATTTGAACGTCGATATCAACCCGGCTTCCGACCTGGTCCTCGACCTGGACTACCAGAACATACCCTTGGCCGACGAGAGTGTCGACGTGGTCGCCTGTATCTCGGCGATCAATTACTTTACCAGGGACCGGGCGCAGGAGATCATCCGGGAGGTCTATCGCATCCTGAAACCGGGTGGGATTGCTCGTTTCGGCACCCAGGACCTGAGGCGCCTCGCAGAGATGTATATTCATGAGGACCGGGACTTTTTCTGCCAGAAGCTGAGCGATGGACGGGACCGTTTCCCGGGGGCGACGATGGCCGATAAGTTGAACAACTTTTTTTACGGCTTCCCTGCCTTCGGCAAAACCTGCAAGTATGTCTACGACTTTGCGTCCCTGCGCGTGCTCTTCGAAAAGGCCGGTTTCATCGAGATCGAGCAGAAGCAGTACCGGGAAAGCCGCATCCCTGAGGTGGATCTGCTGGACAACCGACCGGAGCAGATGTTCTTCCTGGAAGCGGTGAAACCGGATGACCTCGATCGGTTGCGCAGCCGCTATGACCAAGATGACCGGGAGGCGGCCAAGGCGCTCTGGAAGTCTGGCCGGCGGGAAGAGGCATGGCAACTCATCCTGGGGGCGCTCGATAAAGACCCTTTTGACAAAGAGACAGTGTTCAGCGCCCTGCTATTGTTGCAGGAAATGAAGCGTTATGATGACGCCGTCAAACTGCTTCAAGCCTATGCAAAAGGCCGGCCTGACGACCGGGAGATGGCGATGGAGTTGGCGCAGTTTTCGCGCCAAGCGGCCGTCTCGCGGTTGAGCGGAACCTATGTGGCGGAACGCAAGGCAGAACTGGACAGGCTCGATGAACGGAAGAACAGGATCGCTTCCGATGAGGAACACCTTTCCGGTTGCATGACCTGGTTGCGCCGGGCCCAGATGGTGACGAACAACGGCGGCGTCTCCGCCATTTACCACATGGTGCGTCCCGTATGGGATGTGTCCTATCCGGAAACCACGGGTTACATCATCCC
This sequence comes from Heliomicrobium sulfidophilum, assembly GCF_057715735.1. Classification (NCBI taxonomy): domain Bacteria; kingdom Bacillati; phylum Bacillota; class Clostridia; order Eubacteriales; family Heliobacteriaceae; genus Heliomicrobium; species Heliomicrobium sulfidophilum. The sequence continues at coordinate 910,201 of NZ_JBVTZZ010000005.1, read as the reverse complement.
GACCTTTTTGGCCTATTCCCGGTTGACCGGCGATGCCTCTTTTCGTCAGAACGCCATCGAGATGGGTGACTGGGAGATCGCCATTCAGTCGCCGGAGGGTGGCGCCGGAGAACCTGCCGGCGTTTTCGGGCTCCGACCCCGCGTTTTCAACACGGCCCAGGTCCTCTTAGGCTGGATGGCCTTGTGGCGGGAGACAGAGGACGAAAAATACCTGAGGAGCGCCCGGAAAGCGGCTGACTGGATTGTCGCCAGCCAGGAAGAGGATGGCCGTTGGGTGCGCAACACTTACAGCGGCGACATGAAGGCGTACAAGAGCCGGGTGGCCTGGCCGCTGTTGGAGATGTATGCCCTCACCGGGGAAGAGCGATACCGCCGTTCCGCCGAAAAGGCGCTGTGCTGGATCCTTGACCAGGCCCAGCCGAACGGATGGTTCCGCAACAGCAGCTTGAGCGATCCCGGCAAACCCTGGACCCATCTGATCGGCTACACGCTGGGCGCTTTGCTTGAAATCTACCGGCTCAGAAACGCCGATGTGGACTATAACCTGATCATGGCGCTGCTGCGCCGCGCGGCATCGGCGATGACATCCTACATGGCCCAAAAGTCCCCTGGCGATCAAGAGCGGTTCCCCGGACTGCCTGGCGCCTTCGATCATCAGTGGCAAAGCGATGACCGCTGGAGTTGTGTGACTGGGAATGCGCAATTGGAGTATTTCCTGCGGCGCTTGTCGGCCTTTACGGAAGACGAAGGGTATGGAGGGGCCGCCGATCAACTGCTCGACGATTTGAAAGGGATTCAGTTCCTCGATGGCGTGGAGGACCGGAACCTCTTCGGCGGCTTGCCGGGGAGCGTCCCTGTCGGCGGCCCTTACGTCGCCTACGGGATTCCCAACTGGGGGGTCAAGTTTTTCGCCGACTCGCTGCTTCAGCGGATGGTGGGAAGGGATCACGCCTGTTACCTCGGATAAGACATTCCAGTTGTCCCAAGTTCGCAATGGGGAGATGATTCGCCTGTGGAGCGGTCGCCTTTCGGGAAACGGCAAAAACAGAGGTATCCCAACCTCGAACTGACGGCGGGAGTAAAAGTGGCGCGGGAACTTTTCGAGCGCGGAGAGTTCCTCGCCGCCTTTGATCTCTATGAACAACTGGTCGCGGAGAATCAGCGCAGGACCTTTGACCTGCTCTCCGAGGTCTATGACAGGTATCAGGAGTTGCCGCAGAGGGACCGCTATCACCTCTACCAGCGCCGTCATTTTGACTTCGGCATCCGTGACGGCGACAAGGTGCTCGACATCGGCAGCGGTCACCTGCCCTTCCCGCTGGCCACCCACCTCGCTGAGTTTGCCATCGATGATGATCAGTATGGACGGGCCGGGCAAGCCTTCCAACGGGTCGACGGGAAACCGGTCTTCGAGTGCTCTGTCGAGGCGATGCCTTTCGCCGACAAGAGCTTTGACTTCGTCTACTGCTCCCATGTGCTCGAACATGCCGACGACCCGGCGAAGGCCTGCCGGGAGTTGATGCGTGTCGGCAAGCGGGGCTATATCGAATCGCCGAACCGGGGCAAGGACCTGTGGCTCCATTCTGCGAGGATCAGCAATCACCGCTGGGCGGTGGAATGCTTTAATGACACCTTGATTTTTTCCGAATACAGCGCCGATGATCTATCGGGGTTTGACTGCGACATCCTTTTACAGATGCACTGCGCGCCCCAGACAAAAAGGGAAAAGGCCTTCGCCGCTTTGATCTACCTGAAAGCCACCCAGGTGAACGCCATGCTCCTCTGGGAGGACAGCTTTGCCTTCGAGGTGCGCCGGCTCAGCGATCGCCGCGAATAACCGGCGAGGAAAACGGTAGGGGAGGGGTGAACCTTGGCTCAATTGAAATTCATGCAGATCCATTCCTTTTACGACCGGGCCTTGTCCAAACTGTACATTCCCGATCCGGGCCTGAAAGAAAGACCCTTTGCGGAACAGATGGACCTGATCTTCCAAGACGGTTTCAGCGCCGTCCACATGTTTGCCCCCTATATGGAACGGCTGGGCTACGCATCGAAGCTCGTCATCGGGAACTGCCTGTCAGCGCAGACGAAGTGGTGGCGCGAAGCGAAGGGAACCGCCATCCCTGACGATTGGGTCTATGAGATCGCCTTGCAGCAGGTGGAGGCCTTCCGTCCGGACATCCTGCACCTCAGTCACCCCACCACTTATGACAGCCGGTTTGTCCGCGCCCTCTCTTATCGACCGAAGCTCGTCATGGGCTGGCGTTCGGCCACGATCCCCGAGGGAACGGACTGGTCCGGTTTTGACTTGATCCTTTCCTTTCACGAACTGGTGCTCCGGCGCGCCCTGGAGATGGGTGTGCAAGGGGCAGAATGGTTTGCGCCGGCCTTTCCCCGGTGGATCTTTGAGCAGGTCCAAGGGGTCGCGCCGACGGCCGATGTGACCTTCTCAGGGAGCTGGCTTGACGTCCACCGGCGCCGGAACGATTATCTGCAAGCCATCGCCAGGGAGGCCCGGCAGAAGGAGGGTTTCTCTGTCAACCTCTACATCGACCGCCCCAACGAGGAGTTGCCCAGGGAGATCGCCCTGCTGAATAGGGGCGGTTGTTTCGGCATGGATATGTACCGCGCGTTACGGTCCGGCCGGATGGTCTTCAACGGAGGCGGCGATGTCTACGCCGGTCAGGGTGGTCAAGACCTCTCCAAAGGGGATTCGGTCAACATGCGCCTTTTCGAAGCCACGGGATGCGGCGTCATGCTCCTGGCAGAACACCACCCCCATCTGGAGCGGTATTTCCGCGTCGGCGACGAGATCGAGACGTTCCGCGATGAGGCCGAATTGCTGGAGAAGATCCGCTTCTATCAGCGGCATCCGGCGGCCGTAGAGCGCATCGCCCGCGCAGGCCAGCAACGATGTTTGCAAGATCATTCCATGGACCGGCGAATTGTGGAGTTGGATGGGATCATCAAGAAATATCTTTCCTGAACAGGGGGTGGCGAGATGAAGAAATGTCTCATTTACGGGGCCAATGTGTCGGGATGGATCGCCCTGCAGATGCTCGGCGATGATCGACAGGTCATCGGTTTTATCGATCAGGCCGGAACGAGCGAGGCGCCGGGCATCAAGGGCAGGTTTCCGATTTATCAGAGTGATGACGATGCGCCGCCTTCAGTGATGCAGGAAGCGCAAGGGATACTCGTTGCCGTAGGCAACCGGACTGTCGCCGATGAGATCAGAGACCGGCTCCGGGACAAGCGTCCGGAAATGGTTGTCGAATCGGTCTATGACGAGCAGTACGCTTCCGCCTTCCTTAAGGCCCGCTATCTGCTCTTGCAGGAACAACGGAGTTTCCAGATGCCCGTCGAGCTTTACTGCGCCGTAAGAGACTATACGATGGTCAGTGAAGAGCGGTTGGACAACGTCTACCGCCTCGCCAAGGAGGCCGAGCGATCCCGCCTTCCGGGCGCTTTTGTGGAATGCGGCGTCTGGCGGGGAGGATGCGCCGCCGTCATGGCGGCCGTTGCCAAAGAGGCCGGCAACGGCCGTGTCATCCATCTCTTTGATTCTTTCGAGGGTCTTCCTGAGCCGACCGATTTGGATGGCGATCAGGCGAAAGACTACTCGGGCGGACGGAAGACAGGACGATTGGAGACCATCGGCAAGTGTGTCGGTCCCCTTGACGATGTGCGGGAATTGTTCTTCGATAGACTGGCAATCGACGAGACGAAGGTGCGCGTCCACAGAGGCTGGTTCCAGGAGACATTGCCCGATCTGGGCGATGAGATGGAGCCGATCGCAATCCTGCGCCTCGACGGCGACTGGTATGAATCGACGATGATCTGCCTGGAGCACCTCTTTCCCAGGGTCGTTCCGGGGGGATATGTGATCATCGACGATTACGGCTACTGGGAGGGCTGCCGTCTTGCCGTCCATGAGTATCTGGAGCGTCAGGGCCTGCAGGCCGATCTGATCCCCATCGATGATTGCGGTGTCTACTTCGTCAAAGGGAAGTCCTGAGGGGCGGGGAGAGATTTTGAGTAAGGACGATTTGCGCCGGTGGAGCTATCACGCCCATGGGGCCCATTACCGGGAATACGCTATCGGCGAGATGCGCGAACACGCCCAAAGCTGGCTGGACTTCGATACGGTCGGTTCCTGGTACGACTGGCGCATGTACCGCCATCTCGATCCCTTGTTGCAGGCTGGCCGGCAGGCCTGCTGGCTGACTGTCGGAGACGGCCGGTACGGCCTTGATGCCCACTATATCGTCAAGCGCGGCGGCAAGGCTGTTGCCAGCGACATCTCAGGCGACCTGCTGGAGCAAGGCAGGCAGATGGGCCTGATCACCGACTATGTGGCGCAAAACGCTGAAAATATGACCTTTGCCGATGACAGCTTCGATTATGTTTTCTGCAAAGAATCTTATCATCATTTCCCCAGGCCGATGCTGGCGCTCTATGAGATGCTCCGGGTGGCGCGAAAAGCGGTCGTCCTGATCGAACCGCTCGATCCCGCCATCCCAGGCGAGCCCCTTTTGTCTTCCAGCCGGATGGACAGAGAGGACCGCCGGTTCCCGAAACTGTCTGCCCGGGCGAGACGGATCCAGCAGCAGGAACGGAGCCAAAGAAACAGCTTCGAGACGATGGGGAATTACGTCTACACCCTGTCGGCGCGCGAGATCGAGAAAGTCGCCATCGGGATGGGACTCCCGGCGGTTGCGATAAAGCCCTTTCACAACTGCTATCTGCGGGGGATCGAATACGAAAAAAAATCGCCCGCTTCCACGCTCCTTCGCCGGTTGCGAGGGAAGAACCTGCTCCGGAACATCATAAGCCGCTTCGGCCTGTTGCCATACCCGATGGCGTCGATGATCCTCTTCAAGGAAGCGCCTCGCGTGGAGACCTTGAGGGAATTGCGGGAGAAGGGCTATCAAGTGACCCCGATGCCGGAGAGTCCGCTCCTCGGCATCATCAAAGCCTTGCCCCGGCTGCAAGGGAAGCGGGTCGTCATCTTCGGGGCCGGTTCCTTCGGGCAGCAGATGCTTGGCATATTGAAGCTGTTCCAGGTCGATGCGCAGGCCTTTATCGATAACGACCCGGCTAAGCGGGGCGGAAGCGTCATGGGAATTCCCATCGAAGAACCGGCTTCCCTCGGTCGGGGCGATTATGTGTTTATCGCTTCCACGTGGGGAGAGGCGATTCGAGGACAACTGACCGGCTTGGGTTTTACGGAAGAGGACGTCACGCTGTGCCGGTTGTGGGATTAAGAAAGTTAGGGGAAGGTCTTCATGGATAAAATCGCGTTGATCACAGGCATCACCGGACAAGACGGGGCCTATCTCGCCGAGTTCTTGCTGAACAAGGGCTATATTGTTCATGGGATCAAGCGCCGCTCGTCACTGATCAACACTGACCGGATCGATCATCTCTACCGCGATCCTCATGAGCCCGATGGGCGGTTTTTCATGCATTACGGCGATCTGACTGATTCGACCAACCTGATCCGGATCATTCAGAGCATCCAGCCTGATGAGATCTACAACCTGGCTGCCCAGAGCCATGTGCAGGTCTCCTTCGAGACGCCCGAGTACACGGCGAACGCCGACGCCATCGGCACATTGCGCCTGCTGGAGGCGATCCGGCTGCTGGGCTTGACGAAAAAAACCCGCTTCTACCAGGCGTCGACGAGCGAACTCTATGGAAAGGTGCAGGAGATCCCGCAACGGGAGACGACGCCTTTTTACCCGCGCAGCCCCTATGCCGCGGCAAAGCTCTACGCCTACTGGATCACGGTCAATTACCGGGAAGCCTACGATATGTTCGCCTGCAACGGGATCCTTTTCAACCACGAGTCGCCTATCCGCGGGGAGACCTTCGTCACCCGGAAGATCACCCGTGCGGTGGCGCGGATCAAATTGGGGATGCAGCACAAGTTGTATCTGGGCAATCTCGACGCGAAGCGGGACTGGGGATTTGCCGGCGATTATGTGCAGGCCATGTGGATGATGCTGCAGCAGGAAAAGCCCGATGACTTCGTCATCGCCACCGGTGAAGCCCACAGTGTCCGTGAGTTCGTGGAAAAGGCCATGGCCCATGCGGGGATCGAGATCGAGTGGCGGGGCAACGGCGTCGAGGAGGTCGGCGTTGACCGCGCCGATGGTCGAGTGCTGGTGGAGATTGACCGCCGGTATTTCCGGCCGACAGAGGTGGAATTTCTCTTGGGCGATCCGGCGAAGGCGAGGGAGAAGCTCGGCTGGGCGCCGAAGGTGTCTTTTCCCGAACTGGTGCGGATGATGGTGGAGGAAGATGTGAAGCTGGCGGAACAGGAACTGCTCTGCCGGAATCACGGGTATAACGTGCAAGTCAGTCATGACTGAGACGGAGGGACAGGAATGGCCGGTTTTTTCGACAAACGGCGGGTAGTGGTGACTGGCGGCGCCGGTTTTCTGGGGAGTTTCGTCGTCGATAAGCTGCGGGAACGGGGCTGCCGGGAGATCATCACGCCTCGCAGCAAGGATTATGACCTGACACGGGGAGAGGCGGTGCGCGCCCTCTACGAGGACTGCCGGCCCCATGTCGTCATCCATCTGGCGGCGATCGTCGGCGGGATCGGCGCCAACCGGTTGAACCCAGGCAAGTACTTTTACGACAACCTGATGATGGGTGTGCAGATGATGGAGGAGGGACGCCAGCGAGGACTGGAGAAGTTTGTGGCCATCGGCACGATTTGCTCCTACCCGAAGCACTGCCCCGTCCCTTTTCGAGAAGAGGACCTGTGGAACGGCTATCCGGAGGAGACGAACGCCCCTTACGGGTTGGCCAAGAAAATGATGCTCGTCCAGAGCCAGGCCTACCGTAAACAATACGGCTTCAACGCCATCTTTTTGCTGCCTGTCAACCTGTACGGCCCCAGGGATAACTTTGACCTGGAGACCTCCCATGTGATCCCGGCCTTGATCCGCAAGTTTATGGAAGCCAAGGCGAAGGGCCAATCGAGCGTGGAGGTTTGGGGAGACGGATCGCCGTCGCGGGAGTTTCTCTATGTGGAAGACGCGGCCGAAGGGATACTGCTCGCGACGGAACACTACGACGAATCGGAGCCGGTCAACCTCGGCACGGGACAGGAGATTCGGATCCGCGATCTGGTCAACATGGTTGCGGCCATGACCGGTTTTTCCGGGGAGATCATCTGGGACACAAGCAAACCGAACGGCCAACCGCGCCGCATGCTCGATACGCAAAGGGCGAGAGAGCGCTTCGGCTTTGTGGCGGCGACGCCTTTTGAGGTGGGGCTGAAACGCACCATCGACTGGTATCAGCAGTCGATACAAGGTTCCGGGACAAGGGTTTGATATGAATGTGGAGGGGAGACCTTGAAAAAGCGCCTTTCGATCATACATATCAATACCCATGACCTGGAGGGCGGCGCGGCCAAAGTCGCCTGGCGGCTGGCTGAGGGCCAGTCTGCGTCCGGCCATGACGCTGTTATGCTGGTGGGCCATAAAAACAGCAGTTCCGACTTGGCGACGCCTTTTCCGATCGATATCGACCACAGCCTCCGGGATCGGCGCCGGCAGGAGGGGCTGCTCGACTATGAGTTGCGTGGCAGCCACCGTCTGGTCGACAACCCGGTCTTCCGGCGGGCCGATGTGATCCACCTGCACAACCTGCACGGCGGCTACTTCAATCCCTTTTCCTTGCCATTGGTCAGCCAAGAGAAACCGGTCCTCTGGTCGCTCCACGATCTGCAGGCCTTTACGGGCCATTGCGCCTTTTCCTATGAATGTGAACGCTGGCGGACCGGCTGCGGAGACTGCCGCGATTTAAATAGCTACCCGAGGGTGGAGAAGGACGCCACCGCCCGGCTCTGGGCGGACAAGCGGGAAATCTATGCCCGAAGCGATATGACCCTGGTGGCATTATGCCAGTGGCAGAAAAGCCTGATGGAAGCGAGCATCCTCGGCGACAAGCCGATTGAATTGATTTATAACGGCATTGATACACAGGTCTTCCGGCCTTTTGATAAAGGGGCGGTCCGTCGACGCTACGGCATCCCCCAGGACCGGCTGGTCATCGGCTGTGTCGCCAAGGGCGGCTCTTTTGGCGACCCCCGCAAGGGCGGCCCTTATGTGGAAGCGGCCATCAAAGCGCTCCGTTCTTACCTGCCGAACCTCTTTTTCGTCAATATCGGCGGTGACGCGACGTCGAAGGAGACCGACCTGAACACCGGCCATATCGGTGATGAAGGGGAGATGGCCAGGCTCTTGTCGGCCATGGATATGTACATCTTTACCTCCCTGGCCGAGATATGCCCGCTCGTGATCATCGAAGCGATGGCTTGCGGCGTCCCGGTTGTCTCCTTTGCCACCGGCGGCATCCCTGAACAGGTGCGCGACGGGGTGGACGGCTTCATCGTCAAGTACAAGGATCTCGACGGGCTGGTCATGCGCATGAAGGAACTGGCGGAAAGACCGGATTTGCGCCGGTCCTTCGCCCGGAGCAGCCGGGAGCGCGCCGTCGCCGCTTTTGATCATAAAATCGCTGAATCCCGCTATGAACAACTCTACTACCGCTCACTGGAGGCTTTTCAAGCGAAACGAACAAAGGTCGCTTCCGAGGGAAAAGGATGGGGGCCCGAGGCGCCCTCGGTTCTCCTCTTATATAGAAGCGGCGAAAACGCGCCTGAGGCGTCGCCGACGCTGGAGAGCCTGCGGAAACAGAGCTACCCGAACAAGACCGTCATCGTTGCCGGTGACGGGGATGTCGATGTCAGCCGCTTTGACACCGATCTGGTCTGTGTGGTCGAAGAGGGGTATCTGGCAGACCGGTATTGGCTCGAAATGATGGTGGACGGGTACGACGGAGAAGACGCCCTCTTTTGCGGGCTTCGTCCCTTGAAACAAGAGGGGACTCGGTTTTACGCCGACATGTATCCCATACAAGCCTGTGACGGCCGGCTGATCGTCTATGAGTGGATGCCCGCCTGCGTGATCGTGAAAAAGGAGCATGCATCGTTCCTGGTCCAAGGGCCGGCGGGAATGACGGGACAGCGGGGATGGAAGACAAGGTGCGTCGGCGCCGGGCTGCTGGCGCTGCCCCTGGACCGGTACATGGCCGCGCTCCTTGATAAGCATCAGGGAAAGGAACTGTGGGTCTACGGTGCCGGCGTCCACACGGTTCACCTCTTCGCCCAGGTGAGACGCTTGGAGGAACAGGTGACGGCGCTGATCGACAGGGATCCGGCCAACCAGGGCAAGCGGATGGGCAAGGCGTCGGTCATGGGACCGGAGGCGTTGCCCCTTCTGGCGGAAAAAGACGCCACTGTCCTTCTCTCTTCGGCATCCTATGAAAGTGAGATTTATGACCGTCTGATGGAAATGGGATTGCCTCCCCGGCAGGTTCAACGCATCTATTATCCGTTGGGCGCTTCCTGCCGCTGAGGCGTCAGGGAGAGCAGACCCAAAAGGAGGGGAAAGGCATTGCGGATTCTCGCTATCGGCAACTTCAGCAGAGAGTATATGGCGATCCCCTGGGGGGAGCCGCTACGCCGGCATCGGCGCTTTGACAGCGTCGTCGTGGACGCCGTGCCGCTGCTGGCGGCGGGCGGCAACGACCGCTCCTACTGCCTGCAGTATATCTATTCCCTGATTCGCAACGACAGCTTTGATTATGTCCTTTTCCTCACCGAACCGTTGCTGCATCATGAGTTTCCTGACGAGTTTTTTCAGGCCCTGCGCAAGGCGGCGATCCCCCTCGTCGCCGTTCATACCGACGATGAACCGGAGTTCTGGTATGAGCGCAATCGTCCTTTCGATCATCGCTTCGACATCATCGCCAGCCATTCGAAAGCGGCGACAGAGCGGAGGCAGCAGGCCGGCTGGGGGGAGCGGGCTCTTTTTGCGCCATGGTGCTATAACCCGGAGCATATCTTCCGGATGGAGAACCGGCAGAAAAAATATGACCTGGTCTTCATCGGCAAGTACAAAAAGCTGGGCGTGACGAGCATCCTCGAAGAAGACGGCCTGATCCGGGAGCAGTCGCTCGTCCGCCTCTATCATTTTTGTCAGGAACAGGGGTTCCGTTTTCGAGTATTCGGCTACGGCTGGGACAAGCATCCCTTACTGAAGGAAGTCTACGGCGGGATGGTTACGCTGCCGGAGATGGTGGAGGTCTACAACCAGGCCAAGGTCGTCTTCAATCCCAGTTGGGCGGCAGACGGCGACTTCTCCATTCCCCAGAACAAGCTCCGCCTCTATGAGGCCGCCGGCTGCGGCGCCTTTCAACTGACCAATTACAGCCAGGCGCTCCTGGAATCGTTCCGGGAGGACGAGGAGATCGCCTTTTTCCGCAGTGACGATGAACTGCTCCATAAAGTGCTCTACTTCCTCGACCATGGGGAGGAGCGGGAAGCCATCGCCGAGGCGGGATACCGCCGCGCCCTGCGGGACCATTCGACATGGCGCCGCCTGGACAGCCTGGTCGATGCCCTGGTGAAACTCGCCCCGCCGAAGCGAAACGGGACGATCGCCCGCAAGCGCATCGCCACGGTACTGGCGGGAGCGGGGGCGGTAGGGGCCGCGAAGGCGGCAAAGGTCAACAAGGTTGCAGAGGCGGCAAAGATTTTTGAGGCAACCCCGGTGGATGACTGGTTCTCCTTTGAACGCATCGAGGAGATCAGCGTGAAGGACCGGGCGGCCTTGAAAAGCTATGATTATGTCCATGTCATCGCCGGCGATTTCAGGCGCGTTGATGTGGATGTCGATTATGAATGCCTGCAAACCAGCCTGACCGGGGATGGCGAGGCCAAGGCGCTGACGGTGCGCTCTATCGTCCAGGCGCCTGGTAGCGATCCGAACTTCGTGCAGGTGGAGAACTACAATTTCAACGGCTTTATTCTCAAGGCTGATCGTCCGAAACAGGGCCATGAATTGGAAGCAGAGGCGCAGCTTCACAAATGCCTGCCGGCCCTTGATTGGGGCGGTGAACGGCTGTTCCCGGCCAGCCTGATCGTCGCCGGCGAGTTCCTCGACCGCTGGATCGACGGTTTGCAAGGCAAGCGGCCCTTGGCGACGGGTGATTTGCCGTTGACCCACACCTACCGGATCGTCAACCGGTTTTTCATCAAGCAGGGAATGGAGTCTCTCCTGTCCCGCCAGTTTATCCTCTTTGAGCGGCTCTTCTCCAGCCTGGCGCGGCAAAAAAAGACGGTCCTGCTCTATGGCGCCCGCGGCGATCTGATTGCGCCGGTCATGGCCTATATGGGCAAGCATGGGATCCGGCTGCTCGGTTTTATCGATAAAGCGCTTGCCGGCCAAAGCGTCCAGGGTGTCCCCGTTTACGGCCGGGAAGACCTGGAGCGGTTGAATCCGGACCTGATCCTAATAACGGCCATCCATTCGGGACCGGAGATCCGCAAGAGTTTGTGTGAATATGAAAGCCGCTACGGCGTCCTTCCTCTCTACGACCTGGACGATCCGGCCTGGGAAGCCGGATTTTAAGCTCTTCTCCGGCAGCGGGTAAAGGTTTGCACGAAAGATGACGAAAACAAAACCAGAGCATAGTTTTCGCCAGCTTGATTTGGCGACGCCGCAAAGGAAGTGATCCCTTGCGCATCTTGATGGTGGGCATGCTGTCCAGCCTCTATATCAAAGACTGCTGGATCAGACCGATGAAAGCGCTCTATCGCCCTACCTTTGTCGATATCACGCCCATTCAGGCCGCCTGCCGGCGAGGGGTCCTGGAGGCATACCTCCATGAATTGCTGCGGCGGACGAGGTTTGACTGCTTCTTTTTCTACTCCGACGGCATTCAGCAGGAGCTTTCCGATGAATTTTTCGAGGCCGTCCGCCAGAGCGGGCTGCCGATTATTGCCTTTCATGCCGATGATGAACCGGAGGTATGGTACCGGAAAAACGAGCCCGTCGATCACCGCTACGATCTGATCGCCACTCACTCCCGGCGGGGGTTGCAGCGTCGTTTGGAGAAGGGGTGGGGGGAACGAACCCTATACCTGCCCTGGGGGTTCAATCCTCAGGTCTTCCGGCCCATCCCGAACAGCCCGAAGCGGTATGACGTCGTCTACATCGGTAAGAACCTGTTCAGCAACAACATCTTTTCGTCAGACCATGAGAGCTATTCGCGGCAGGAGATCCTCGTCGAACTCTATCGGCACTGCCGCGAGGCGGGATTGAACTTCCGGGTCTTCGGTTCAGGCTGGGATAAACATCCGGTGCTGCGAGACTGCAACGGAGGCGTCCTCTCGACGGAGGAGATGGTGGAGACCTATAACCAGTCGCGCATCGTCTTCAATGTCGGCTTTTCCGCTGACGGCGATCCCCGGGGCTATCAGACGAAACTGCGGCATTTCGAGGTGGCCGGCTGCGGCGCTTTTCAGATCACGAACCGCAATCCCGAACTGGCGGAATTGTTCCGGGAAGGCGAAGAGATCCTCTTCTTCGATGACCTGCAGGACCTGAAAGAGAAAGTCCGTTACTATCTGCAACATGCCGGCGAGCGGGAGGCGATCGCGGCGCGCATGGGCGAGAGCGCCCACCGCGCCCATACGACGACCCACCGCCTCCAAGCGCTCTTCGGCCGGGCGTCTCAACTCTGCCCGGAGAGCAGCGTCATAACGCAGCGGGTTAGGCTGGGCGGCGGGCCGACGACGGAAGCGGCGAGAAAGGTGAACGATGCGGGGGTGGAAGCAGCAGCAGGGACAACAGCGCCAGCGGTAACGGTCGCCCCCACTTCTCCTGATGCCCCCGGCTGCGACGGGATGGTGCGCCAGGTCTTTTTCACTGACCGCGATGAGGCGAGCCGCCTGCTGGCGGCCTGGCGGGAAGAGCCAGGCGATGACAGCCGCTATGTCCACTTTCTCGCTGGCCCTTTTGCCATCGAAAACGTGGAGTACAGCCTGGTTCGCTCCTCCCTGGAGGCTGGCCTGGCGCCGGTGATCGCTGTCCGGACCTTCCTGGAAACGCGCAAGCTCGATGACAACAAGGTGCAGCGCTGGAAGGAGAACATCTGCGGTGTCGTCGTGCCGGAGTTGCTGCCGTCGCAGGCGCTCCGACAGGAACTGAAGGAACTCGTGGGCCGGCGACTCCCCGGCTTTGTCTCCGATGAGGGGTTGCGGCCGCTGGTCAACTACCTGATCCACCCTTCCCTGGCGAAGGAGTGGCTGGCTGCCTTTCTGGCTGACGACGCCTCCCTTTTCCGCCGCTGGAAGGCGGACCATACGGGCATGATCGTCAATGACCTGCGCGTCGATGCCGTTGCAGATGGTGTCATCTGTGAACGTCCCTTTATCGAAAAGCTCCGACCGCTGCTGCGCCGTTGGCAGGAGAACGGTCAGTCGGTGATGTTCTACGGCGCTCAGGGTTTGATGGCGGCCAATGTGGCCGAGATACTGCCCGATTACCCCGGCTTGCGGTTGTTGGGCTTTGTGGACCGTCGCCTGGCCGGAAAGCAGGTCTACGGTTATCCCGTCTACGGTTATGACGATCTGGCGCGACTGCGCCCGGATCTGTTGATCATCGCGGCGGAGCAATCCGGTCCCGCCATCTACCGGAGTGTCTGCCATCTGCGCAGCCAGATGGCGATCGTGCCGCTCTATGACCTGGATGCGCCTGTTTGGGATGTCCTTTCGGTCTGACGGCCAATCGCGGAAAGGAAGTTGACGATTGCGCATTTTATTGGCGAATCTCCCCTGGCACAAGCTGCCCGAAGGGGAACAACCGGGTTGGCGCGGGATCCGCGCCGGCTCTCGCTGGCCGCACACCTTCCCTTATTACGGCGGAGACCTGATCGGCGGCTATATGCCCTTTCCCTTTTACCTGGCCACCGCCAGTTCCCTCCTGAAAGCGGCTGGGTTCGAGGTGGCTCTTCGCGATTCCATCGCCCTAGGGGAGAGCTATGACGCCTTTTACGCCTTTGCGCGGTCATTCCGGCCCGACCTGGTCGTTGTGGAGACATCGACGCCGAGCGTCAACCACGACCTGGCGGAAGCGGGGAAGCTGAAAGAGATGCTGCCGGGATTGCGCGCCATCTTCTGCGGGATCCACGCCGAATTGGAAGAGGAACGCTATTTCGCCGGGAGGCCCGAGATCGACTTTGTCCTGTACGGGGAGTATGAACGGCCGCTGCTGTCCATAGCGGAGGCGCTCCGCAGCGGCGCCGACCTGTCCCTTGTGAACAACCTCCTCTACCGGCAAGCGGGGGAGGTGCGCAAGACCGCCTGCGGGCCGCTCCCCGATTTGAAGGAGTTCCCCTGGCCGGAGCGGGATGAACGGCTGGCAGGCAGGTACGTGGATGTGGGGATTGGCCTGGAACAGCCGCAGTTGCAGATGCATGCCTCGCGGGGCTGTCCCTTCGGGTGCATCTTCTGCGTCTGGCCCCAGGTCGTCTATCGGAGCCGGCGCTACCGCAAACGGGACCCCGAGGATGTGGTCGCCGAAATCGAAGCCAATCTGAAGCAGTTCCCCTACCGGAGCATCTACTTTGACGATGACACCTTCAATGTCGACATTGCCCATGTCCTGGCGATTGCCCGGTTGATGAAGGCGAGGGGACTGCACCGCATCCCCTGGGGGGCCATGGGGCGGGCGGACCTGATGACCCGGGAGGCGCTGATCGAACTGAAAGAGGCCGGTTTGCACAGCATCAAGTACGGCGTCGAGTCGAGCGACCCCAAGGTGCTCGATGAGATCGGCAAGCGGATGCAACTGGAGAAGGTGATCGAGATGGTCGCTTTTACCCGAGAGATCGGGATCAAGGCCCACCTGACCTTCACCATCGGTCTGCCGAGCGATACGGCGAAAAGCATCGAGGGAACCATCGATCTGGCCTGCCGCCTGGATGCGGAGTCGCTGCAGTTCTCCATCGCCACGCCCTTCCCAGGGACGAAGATGTACGAGATCTATGAGCGCAAGGGCTGGCTGATCACGAAAAATTGGGCCGATTATGACGGCGCCGTAAAAGCCGTTTCCCGGACAGAACGATTCTCCGGCGAAGAGTTGGAGAACTACGTCAAGCTCGCCTACAGCCGGTGGGCCGAAGCCAAGATCCGGCGCGCCTTCGGCGCCCCGGCCTTTCAAGCGGCCTTGGCAGCGCAACTGGCGGAACGGCTCGCCCCGGGCGATCGGCTGGTCGTCTTGCAGTCGGCCAACATCAACCTCACCCTGGCTGTCGTTGCGGCGCTGAAAAAGAGCCCTTACGAGATCCATGTGCTCAGCCATGAGCGTTTTGCCCCTGCTTTTGTTCCCTTGCTCGACGAGAGCCGCCTGCATCTGTTCCGGAATACGGGTGACTTTCGCATCGATGCCCTTAAGGACCGGGCTCTTGCGTTGCGGGCGGCCCATGATTTCAAAGGCGCCGTGGTGCCCTACACCAACCCGGATGGCGCCAATTATGAAGAGGTGGAGCAGGTGGCCTTGACGGTGGCGCCGATCATCGCTGCCGGTGTCAACATGGAAGGCAGATTAATCAGGTAAAGTAGGAACATTGATGAAAAAGATTTTGCTGACCGGTTTTTCCGGCTATGTTGGCGGCATCATCGGCCGTTTTCTAGAGGGAACGGCGGAACTGCACACCCTGAGCGCCCGCTGTGCTCCGGGGGAACGGATCTGGCGCTGCGACCTTGCTGATCGAGAACAGGTGGAAGCTGTGGCGAGCGCCTTGTCGCCCGATCTGATCATCCATGCGGCAGGGTTGAAAGACATCGCTCTTTGCGAAAGGGAGCCGGCCCTCGCCCACGCCGCCAACGCGCAATCGATGCTCAACCTGCTGGAGGCTTTTCCCCGAGCTTCCCGGGTGATCTATATATCGACGGATTACGTTTTTGACGGTCATCAGGGCAATTACAGCGAGACATCCCCGACGTACCCGGCAACGGTGTACGGACAGAGCAAGCTGGCCGCCGAAAAGATCGGCATCGATTCGTCCGATCGATTCTATGTGCTGCGGCTGGCGGCGCTCTACGACAGCCGGTCCACCTTTATCCGCTTTCTGCGCGGCGCCTTGAGCCGCGGACAGTCGGTGGACTGTTACAGCGATGTCTGCTACGGCCCGACCTATTACAAGGATTTCTTGGCCATGCTCCATGGGATGATCACGAGAGAGCGGTTAGAGCGGCGGATCTATCATGTCGTCGGAGAGCCGGTCAGCCGCTACGGCTTCGCCAGGGCATATGCCGAGATTGCCCGTTTTGATCCCGACCTCGTCCGTCCATCGAAGCGGCCTGCTGACGGGTGCTTTCTCTTCCCCGAACTGTGGCTCACCGATACACTGTCCCGGAGGGAACTGGACGTTCCGAGGCTGTCCCACGGCGAGGCCTTGCGGCAGATCCACGAAGAGGAAATTCCAGCAACCTTCTAGCTTTCGTAAATACGTTGAAAAAGCAGGTGGAGGAACGGATGAGACAGGAACGCCCAGACCAACTGACCGCCACCGTCAATTTGTGGCAGCACTGCAATTTCAACTGTTCTTTTTGTCATGGCGCCGGTTCGCCTGTCCCTCGGGACTGGACCCCCTATAATGAAAAGATGGCGCGCCTGGAAGCGTTTTTTGACCGCACCGGATCGTGGCGGATCAATTTCCTCGGCGGCGAGCCGCTGATCAACCCCGCCTTCGCCGAGATGGTCTGCCGCCTCTCCGCGCGGCACAGCATTTCCATGACGACGAACGCGTCGGTGGCCTTTGACAAGCTCTTTCCCGACGAGGTGATCCGCCGTTTCGCCGATATGCGCTTCTCCTACCATCCGATCCATGAAAACCATCGCCATTATGACGAACTCTTTGAACACAACCTTGCTGTCCTCGCCAGGAATCAGGTGGATTGCGTCGTCATCTATGTGTTGCTTCCCGAACGGATCCGCAACTATGAGGCGCTCGTCAAGCGCTTTCAGAAGTACGGCGTCCGGATGGGGCCCAACCGCCTCATCGGCGAACATAAGGGCAAGTTGTACCCACAGGCGTATACAGAGGAAGAAAAAGCCTGGCTGGAAAACTGTTTTCACGATGTCCACAGCCGCTACATGAGCGAGCACGGCTTCCATCATCCCACCATGCGCCCTTGCCGCGCCGGTTTTACCCGGTTTAATATGTTTCTGGACAGCGGCCGCATAACGCCCTGCGAACATCAGAATTTCCGGGAGGTCTTCAATTTTCTCCGCGACGAGCCGGAGACCTTCGCCGGCAAAAGACTGACACAGCCGCAACGCTGTCCCATGCGGACATGTTACTGCGGTTTCCACATGGACCAGGAGGAATTCCTCGCCACACAGGACAAGTTTGATCTGAACAACTACCCCGGCTGGCTCCAGGTGTGCAGCCTGTCGCCGGAGGGAGAGGCTTACTGGGCCGAACAGGAGCAGACCTTTGTCCATCGCCTGCAGGAAGCCTTGCAGGGGAGACAGGTGTACATCTGGGGCGCCGGCGTGCATACGCAAAAACTGTTGGCCATCCTGGAACGAAAAGGCTTCCCCCTGGAGGCCATCAACGGTGTCGTCGATTCCAATCCGCGCAAAGACGGAACGAGCCTGAACGGACACCCCGTTTTCTTTAAGGAGCGCTTTTTGGCGGAATTGGCGGATCGGTGCACCGATATCATCATCTCCTCGGCCACCTTCGAAGATGAGATCTATGCGCAGCTCCATCCACTCTTGGGGGAGCGGGTGAACCTCATCCGCCTCTACAACGGAGATCTGGGCTGCATGGCGCCGATCTGATAGGTGATGGAAAAGGCAATCCAGCGAAAGGGAGGCCTTCTGGAGGTGAAGCAGTGGAACTGGTTTCAGTCGTCATTCTCAATTGGAACCGCCGGGACGACCTGCGCGAGGGGCTGACCCGGCTCCGGGAGCAGCCCTACCGGCCCATCGAGGTCATCGTCGTGGACAACGGCTCCTCCGATGACAGTGTGGCCATGGTGCAGGCCGATTTCCCGGAGGTCAAGATCATCGAGATCGGCGCCAACATCGGCGTTGAGGCCTATAACCACGGTTTTTGCCAGGCCCGCGGCGACTATGTGGTCATCCTGGACGACGATTCTTTTCCCGCCCATGACGCGATCGCCCGCATGGTGGAGCGCTTTCGGGAGGATCCCCGCCTCGGCGTGGTCGCTTTCGATGTGCGCAGCTATGTTCAGTTTGAGGAGTGGCTTCGCCGCCGCGAAATGACCGGAGAGGACAAGGTGGCGAAGCTAGAACAGGCAATAGGGCGAGAAAAGGCGGCGGGGCAGGCTGCTTGCGACGATGAACCGGAGTATTACATGAGCTTCAACGGCGCTGGCGCCGGTGTGCGCCGGTCGGTCATGGAAAAAGCCGGCTATTATCCCGGCGAATTTTTTCTTTACATGAATGAGATGGATATGGCCTTCCGGATCTGGGACGCCGGATACCGGATCCAGTATTTTTCTGATATCGTCTCTTACCATAAGGCGTCGCCGACCAACCGCCAGTCCTGGCGGGCGCCCTTTTTCTACACGCGGAATCTCTTCTGGCTCGTCTGGAAAAACCAGCCGCTTGTTTCCGCCTGGTTGTTGACGTTGCGCCTGTTCTATTACTGTGTCTACTTCTCCCTGGAACAGCAGACAGGCATCTATCTCAAGGCGGCTTGGGCGGCGATTGCTCAGATGCCGATGATCCTGCGCCTGCGCAAGCCGGTTCGAGATGAGGTGGCCAGGAAGCTGAGGGTGCCCTACCGCGTCAATTTCACTTTTTACCGGTAAAGGGCGCCCCAGGGGCTATCCGACCGTATATGCCTTTGAAGCGCGCTCTTTCCAGGCTTGCCAAAGTCAACTTTTATCGATGTACTGGCGGAGAGATCCGGAAAGAAGGGGGGCGTTATTGATGAAAGTCGTCGTATTGGCCGGCGGCGGGGGGACGCGCCTTTTTCCCTTGTCCCGGCAGGACTACCCAAAGCAGTTTCTGACCATCGGCGGGGAGATGTCCCTGCTCGCCCAGACGATTCACCGGTTCCTACGCGTCGTTGAGCCCAGGGACATCATCGTCGTCACCAACCAGGCTTACTATCACCATGTACAGATGGAACTGCGCAAATGGGGCGTCGAGCAGGCCCATGTCATCTTGGAGCCGGAAGCACGCAACACGGCGCCGGCTATCGCCTTAAGCGCCCGCTATTGCCTTGACCTTCTGGGCTGCGCGCCGGATGAGGTGGTGTTTGTGGCTCCCTCAGACCATCTCGTGAGGCCGGTAGAGGCTTACGCCGAGAAGATCCGGGAGGCGGTCCAGGTTGCCCGGGAAGAACGGATCGTCACCTTCGGCATCGAACCGACGAAGGCGGAAACCGGCTACGGCTATATCCAGGCGGGAGAGGCGCGGGAGAAGGGCTTCGTTGTCCGGCGCTTTACGGAAAAACCGGACCGGGCACTCGCGGAGGCCTTTCTGGCAGAAGGCGGCTATTACTGGAATTCAGGGATGTTTGCCTTCACCATTGGTTGTCTCGTCGAGGAGATCGAAGTGCACCAGCCCGACCTGGCCTCCCTCCTTCGCTTGCCTTTTGAGGAGATGCTGAGGCGGTTCGCCGAATCGCCGTCGGTTTCCATCGACAAGGCCGTGGCGGAAAAATCGAATCGCGTGGTGGTGCTTCCCTTTTCGTTGTATTGGAATGACATCGGGTGCTGGGACGCGATTTTTGAAGCCTTGCCGAAAGACGCCGAAGGCAACGTTTTGGCTGGCGACTGCATCCCCTTCCAATGCCGCGAGACATTGCTCATGAGCAATGGACGTCTGGTCGCCGGCATCGGTCTGGAAGACACACTGGTGGTGGAGACGCCTGATGTGATCGTCGTCGCCCGCCGCGGCGAGTCCCAGAAGATCAAGGATGTCGTCGACCAGTTGAAACAACGCAAACGGCGGGAAGTAGTGGAGCATCCCACCCAGTACCGGCCCTGGGGGAGCTATACGATCCTCGTCGACGCTGAGGGCCATAAGGTTAAACGCATCGTCGTTCAACCAGGGCAGCAGTTGAGTCTGCAACTGCACTACCACCGGTCAGAACACTGGGTCGTGTTGGAGGGGACGGCGCGGGTGACCATCGGCGACGAGGTGCGGATGATCCATGAGAATGAGAGCATTTTCGTGCCCAAGTCGACCCGCCACCGTCTCGAGAATCCGGGGAAGATCCCACTGGTGATCATCGAGGTGCAAAACGGCATCTACCTTGAGGAAGACGACATTGTCCGTTTCAATGATGAATACGGCAGGAACTAAGGTCAGCCAACGTCATGATCGACGCCGTAAAAAAGCGACAGCCTTGACGGGCAAGGACAAGACGGAGGGTGAGCGTTCGGTGGGAGGAAACCCATTTAAGGCCTATGACATCCGCGGCCGCGTCCCTGATGAATTGAATGAAGACCTGGCCTACCGGATCGGCCGGGCTTATGTTCGACTCTTTCCGGCAAAGCAGGTGGCCGTAGGCTGCGATGTGCGGCCCTCCAGCGCAGGGCTGGCGAAGGCGCTGGCCGATGGGCTGACGGACGGCGGCTGTGATGTCATCCATATCGGCTGTTGCGGAACAGAGCAGGTATACTTCGCCACCTTTCACTGGAAGCTGGACGGCGGGATCATGGTCACGGCCAGCCATAACCCGGCCGATTACAACGGCATGAAGCTGGTCCGCGCCGAGGCGCGCCCCATCAGCGGCGATAGCGGCTTGCGCGAATTGGAGGCGCTCGCCCTGGGGGAAGGGATGCCCACGGAAACGCATGGAGAGACCCCCAGTGAGACGCTCAGGGAGACATCGCAGGGGGATGGCGACGGCGTGAAGCCGAAAAAGGGGCGGATCCTTCACCGCGACGATCTGATGCAACCCTATGTGGCGCACCTGCTCTCCTATGTCGATCCGGCGGCCCTCGGGCCGTTGAAGGTTGTCGTCAACGGCGGCAACGGTTGCGCCGGACCGATCATCGACGCCCTGGAGGCGCATCTGCCCTTTCAATTTGTCAAAGTCCATCATGAGCCGGACGGCGCCTTCCCCAACGGCATCCCCAATCCGCTGCTGCCGGAAAACCGGCTCTCGACGGCGCAGGCGGTCCGGGAGGCCGGCGCTGACCTGGGCGTCGCCTGGGACGGCGACTTTGATCGCTGCTTTCTCTTTGACGAGCAGGGGCGCTTCATCGAAGGCTACTACCTGGTGGGATTGCTTGGGCAATCCTTCGCCCGGCGCAACCCGGGCGCCCGGATCATCCATGATCCCCGCCTGACCTGGAACACCCAAGAGATGGTGACCGAGGCCGGTGGGATACCGGTGCAGTCGAAAACAGGGCACGCTTTTATTAAAGAGCGCATGCGCCTTGAGGACGCCCTCTACGGCGGCGAGATGTCGGCCCATCACTACTTCCGCGACTTCGCCTACTGTGACAGCGGGATGATCCCCTGGCTGCTGATCGTGGAGACCATGTGTCGGGAAGGGAAGCGGCTGTCGGCCCTGGTGGAGGAACGGGTGGGCCGCTTTCCCTGCAGCGGCGAGATCAACCGCCGGGTGGCGCGACCTGATGAGGTGCTGGCGAGCGTCGAACGGACCTTTTCCTCCGGAGGGGTCCTCGACCGCACCGACGGGCTCAGCATCGAATTCACCGACTGGCGCTTCAACCTGCGGACCTCCAATACGGAACCGCTGATCCGTCTCAATGTGGAGACGCGGGCAGACGAAATGCTGCTCCGCCAAAAAACGGAGGAGATCCTGGCAGTGGTCGACGGGAAAGGACGTCAAGGATGAGCGAAAAGACGGAGAAATGGTGTCTCCTAATCCGTTCCGTGCCTTTTCAGCAGATGGACAAGATCGTGCCTGTCCTGGTCAGCCAGTATCCCGGGATGAAGCTGGCCGTCCTGACCCATGCCCACGGCAAGGAGATGGCAGCCAGTTACCCTGAGGTGAACGAGGTGCTGATCTACCCCGAGGTGGGGAGCTTTGACGTGGCGAAGGTCCCTGACGCGGTTCGGTCCCGCCAGTGGGATACGGTGATCGCTCCGGTGGCCAACGTCTCTGGTTCCGGTTTTTACAACGTACTGCGTTTCAGCCTGGCCATCCCGGCTCGGCAGCATGCGCAGGTCAACCTGCCCGGCCAATTCTCCCGGCTCACTTCGGCCGGCTTGGCCTGGAGAGGGTTGCGCAACGGCGCCTTCGCCCTGGTGGCCGCCCTGGCGGCGGCGCTGCTCTGGCTGCCCTGGTGGCTCCTCTTTTCGTTGCTGTCGATCTTCACGCCGCTCAAACGGGAGAACCCAGGACCGGGCTGATCACAGTCGATTTCAGAACCGAGGAGTTGAGGGAGAAGGGATGTTTGATTACCTGATTGTCGGCGCCGGACTGGCGGGATGCACCCTGGCTGAGCGGCTGGCCAACGGGCGGGGTGCCCGGGGGGGACTGCTGGTGGAAAAGTGATCCTACATCGCCGGGAACGCCTATGACGGCTACGATGACAGCGGCTTGCTTGTTCATCGCGACGGCGCGAACGGCCTCTATGGCGCTGTGGCGGCAGTGGCTGCGGTTGCCCTGTGGCTTCCCTGGGCGGTGTTTTTTTCCCTCTATGCTTTACAGGGGAAAGGGAAACCATCTGGACCCCTTGGTCCAGATAGGCAAGGATGAGGGCGATGTTTGATTATCTGATTGTCGGCGCTGGTTTAGCCGGTGTGACGCTGGCCGAGCGCCTGGCTTCGCAAAGGGACGCCACCGTGCTTGTCGTCGAGAGGCGCTCCCATGTGGCTGGAAATGCCTATGACGGTTATGACGACCAGGGGATCCTGGTGCACCGCTATGGCGCGCACCTCTTTCATACGAATGACCGGGAGGTCTATCAGTATCTGTCCCAGTTCACGGCCTGGCACCATTACTGTCACCGTGTGCTCACCTGGGTGGACGGGCAACTGCTGCCTTTTCCCATCAATCTGGATACGCTCAACCAGTTGTACGGCTTGTCCTTGACGGCGGAGACGATGGCGGATTTTCTCCGCCGTCACGCTGAAGAGCGGGAGGTTCGCAATTCGGAGGATGTGATCATCCGCCAGGTTGGACAAGAACTGTATGGCAAGTTTTTTGCCAATTATACACAGAAGCAATGGGGCCTTCCAGCGGCGGCGCTGGCGCCGGAGGTCTGTGCCCGCATCCCCATTCGTTATAACCGTGATGGCCGTTATTTTGCCGACATCTATCAGGGGATGCCCAAGCAGGGCTATACGGCCATGGTGGAACGGATGCTCGCTCATCGCAATATCAAGTTGATGTTGAATACGGACTATCGAGAGGTTGCGCAATGGATTCCGCACAGAAGGTTGATCTACACGGGGCCAATTGATGCGTTCTTTCAGTTTAAGTACGGGCCGCTGCCCTATCGTTCGTTGCGCTTTGAATTTGAGACGATCGCTCAGGAATACTTTCAGCCGGCTTGTGTGGTCAATTACCCCAATGACTTTGACTTTACGCGCATCTTGGAGATGAAGCATGCCACGGGGCAAAAGTGCGCCTTGACGACGATTGTGCGCGAATACCCGGTGGCGGAGGGGGATCCTTATTATCCCATTCCAGCGGCGCAAAACCGCCAGTTGTATCAACTGTATGCCGATGAGGCGGCCAAGTTGAAGCAGGTACATTTTGTGGGACGCTTGGCCCAGTATCGCTATCTGAATATGGATCAAGTGGTGCGGGAAGCGTTGGATTTGTTCGCACGCCTCTAGGGGCTGGGCGAGAACGAGGTGGGTCGCGATGAACTCTTTTACCATTGCAGGGCATGTGATCGGCCCCGACGGTCCGCCCTTGATCGTGGCGGAAATGTCGGGAAACCATAACCAGTCCTTGGCGCGGGCGCTGGAGATCGTTGAGGCGGCCGCCGCCGCCGGGGCGCATGCGCTCAAGTTGCAGACTTATACAGCCCAGACGATGACCTTGGATGTGGAGCGGGAAGGCTTTCGCATCGATGACAGCCAGAGTCTGTGGCATGGCAAATCACTGTATCAACTTTATGAGGAAGCGGCAACGCCCTGGGAGTGGCATGAGCCGATTTTTGCGCGCTGCCGGGAACTGGGGATGCTGGGGTTTAGCACGCCTTTTGATCTGTCAGCTGTCGACTTTCTCGAGTCCCTACAGGTGCCGCTCTATAAAATCGCTTCCTTTGAGTTGACCCACCTGCCGCTGATTCGCCGCGTTGCGGCGACGGGGAAGCCCATACTGATGTCGACAGGGATGGCCACGGTGGCGGAGATCGATGAGGCGGTCCGGACGGCCCGTGCTTCTGGTTGCCGCCAGTTGGTTTTGCTTAAGTGCACGAGCAGTTATCCCGCTTCACCGGCGGCAAGTCACCTGCGGACGATTCCGCAACTGCTTCAGTTGTTTGGCAGAGGGCAGGGGGGACCTGGTGAACCGGCATCGGCTGCGACAGGGACAAGGGGTTGGCCGGGAGCAGGAAGCGAGGGACAGGAGGCTGGCGGCGCGATGGCGGTGCAGGTGGGCTTGTCCGACCACACCTTGGGGATTGGGGTGGCTGTGGCGGCCGTGGCGCTGGGCGCTTCGGTCATTGAAAAGCATGTCACCCTTTGCCGGGCCGATGGTGGTGTTGATGCCGCTTTTTCGCTGGAACCGCATGAGTTGGCCATGCTGGTGGCAGAAACGGAACGAGCTTGGCAGGCGCTGGGACAGGTTCACTTTGGGCCGCTGCCTGGCGAAAGCACGTCGCTGACTCATCGCCGGTCTCTCTATGTGGCCGAGGATATGGCGGCGGGGGAGCTTTTTACAGCGCAAAACCTGCGCGTCATCCGACCGGGCCATGGGTTGCCGCCAAAGTATTATGAGACGCTGCTGGGACGAGCGGTGAGTCGGCCTGTTGCGAAGGGAACGCCGGTGACGTGGGACGTGTTGCTTTCCCGGAAGAATTCTGGCGATGAATAGAAGGGGGTCTTGCAGGTGGAACGGGATGGGATCGTTGCGTTGATCATGGATGTTCTCGCTGATGTGGTTGAAGGCGAGGCTTTGCCGGAGGGCTTTCCGTCCAAAGCGGATTGGAATGAGCAGATTAAGATTTTTGGCCGTGACGGCCTCCTCGATTCGGTCGGCCTTGTCACGTTGATCGTTGATGTGGAGCAGCAGGTGGAAGAGCAGACGGGCCGGTCGATCGTGCTTGCTGATGAACGGGCCATGTCACAGAAACAGAGCCCCTTTCGGACCATTGGAACGCTGGCGGATTATGTGATGACGCTCCTTTAGCCTGAGGGCGTGGTGGGAGGCGGATGGCGATGGAACAGGCAATAGTGGCGGCAACGGAACCGGCGGCAGTGAAGGCTCCTGCGGCGCCTAATCCCGCGGTGATGGTGATTACGGGGGCGCGCAAAGGGATTGGCCGCCATCTGGCCGAGTATTATTTGGACAAGGGGTTGCAGGTGATCGGCTGCAGCCGTGGCGAAAGCGATCTGGTCCATGAACGCTACAGCCATATGCAGGTGGATGTGACGGCGGAGCCGCAGGTGATCCAAATGATCGCCGCCATTCGCAAGCGTTGGGGCCGCTTGGATATGTTGATCAATAATGCCGGCGTGGCTTCCATGAATCACTCGATGCTGATGCCGGGGAAATCGGCGGCTCGGATCGTCGACACCAACCTGATGGGCACCTTCTTTTGCTGCCGCGAGGCGGCCAAGGTGATGATGAAAAGGCGGTGGGGGCGGATCGTCAATCTGTCGACGGTGGCGGTGCCGCTGGGCTTAGAAGGCGAGGCGGTCTATGCGGCGTCGAAGAGCGCTGTGGAGACATTCACCCGCGTGCTGGCCAAGGAGGTCGCTGCCTTTGGCATTACTTGCAACGCTCTGGGGCCGACGCCGATGGATACGGATCTGATCCGCGGTGTGCCGCAAGAGAAGATCGACCAGATCCTGCGGCAGATGGCCATACAGCGGTTGGGGACTTTTGATGATGTGGCCAATGGGGTTGACTTTTTCATCAGTGAACGGAGCAGTTATATTACGGGGCAGGTGCTCTATTTGGGAGGCGTATAGACCTTGTTCTTGGGTTGGATGTTGGAGACGATGGCAAGCCAGGCGGAACAGGAGGCGCTCGTATGGAATGGGTGCTCCTACACCTATCGGTGGTTGCTTGCGCGCATCGGCCAGTGGCAGGAGCGGCTTGACTGGGCGGCGTCGCCGCAGCGGGAAGCTAAAGCGCCGGTGACGGCCGGTATGGTTGTTGCTGTTGAAGGCGATTATTCGCCCAATGTCTGCGCCTTGCTGTTGGCATTGGTCGATCGCGGGGCGATCGTTGTCCCGTTGACCCGGTCGGTGCGACATCTTCGGGAGGAATTTTTGGCCATTGCCGAGGTGCAGTTGGTCATTTCTTTTTCTGATACAGATGAGGCCGCTTTTGCCTGGAAGCTGGGCGGCCACTGGGTCGGCGAAGGGGGGGGCGCCACTGGCTGTCGACGAGGCTCTTGTGCTGCCAGCCGATAGCGCTCTTGCGACGCCAACGAATCCGTTGCTGTTGGAATTGATCCGCCGCGGCCATCCGGGGCTGGTGTTGTTTTCATCGGGCTCGACAGGTAAGAGCAAGGCGGCCTTGCATGATTTGACGCTGCTCTTGAAGAAGTTTCAGGTGCGGCGACAGGGCAAGCGGATGCTGACCTTTTTGCTGCTTGACCATATTGGCGGCATCAATACGCTGCTCTATGTCTTGTCCAATGCCGGGACGATTGTGACGGTGCCGGGCCGCTCTCCTGAGGCGGTCTGCGCTAATATTGCGCGCTATCGTGTAGAGGTATTGCCCACATCGCCCACTTTTTTGAACCTGCTGCTCCTCTCGGAAGCCTATAAGCAGGCCGATCTGTCGTCGCTGGAGCTGATCACCTATGGCACGGAGGTGATGCCGGAGAGCACCTTGTTGCGTCTTCGGGAGGCATTGCCTCATGTGCGGCTGCAACAGACCTATGGCTTGTCGGAGTTGGGCATTCTGCGGTCTAAGTCGAAGGCGTCCGATTCGCTGTTTGTGAAGATCGGCGGGGAGGGGTTCGAGACGAAGGTCGTTGACGGGGTTTTGTGGATCCGGGCGGAGTCGGCCATGATGGGCTATCTGAATGCGCCCAGTCCTTTCGATGAGGAGGGGTGGTTCAATACCCACGATGAGGTCATTGTCGACGGGGAGTATCTGCGCATTCTTGGACGCCGTTCAGAGATTATCAATGTGGGCGGTGAGAAGGTCTTTCCTGCTGAGGTGGAAAGTGTGCTCATGGAGATGGACAACATTGCCGATGTGGCCGTCTCAGGCGAAAGGAGTCCGCTGACCGGGCAGATGGTTGTGGCCCATGTGGTGTTGAAGCGGCCAGAGGAGGCCGCTGTGGTGAAAAAGCGCCTCCGCCAGTTTTGCCGTTCCCGTCTCGCTCCTTATAAGGTGCCGGTGAAGGTGACTGTTGTGGAGGGGCGTTTTTTCAGTGAACGGTTTAAGAAGATGCGCAAGGATTTGCCGGGATGAGCGATGTGGCTGTGACTGTGGATGTGATTTATGGGCGGCGGGTGCGGCTGCGCGTGGTGGAAGCGGAAGACTTGGAGAGGGTCCGTTGTTGGCGCAACAGTCCAGAGGTGTATTATCCGATGTACAATTGGGATCCCATCACACCGGAGATGCAACGTCACTGGTATGAGACGCGGGTGCGGAAGCGGGAGTGCCATCATTATTTTTTGGTGGAGCGCTTTGTGCCGGGAGAGTCCAATTACCGCCCTGTAGGGCTGATCTCGCTGACCGATGTGGATGGAAGGCATCGACGGGGAGATGTCGGTTTTTATATTGCCAATGCCGAGGACCGTCTGCCTGGTGTGGCCTTGGAGGCGGAGTATATGCTTTTGTCCTTCGCTTTCGACCAGTTGGGGCTGCACAAGGTCTGCCTGGAGGTGATTCAGGGCAACGACAAGGTGGCGCAGATGCATCGCCATTACGGCTTTGAGTTGGAGGGACGGCTTCGCGGCCATGTCTGGCATGATGGCGTTTTTAAAGATGTTTTGGCGATGGGGCTGCTTGCCAGTGATTTTGCTGCTCGCCGGGAGAAGATAGAGGCGCTGCTGGAACGGCTGGCTTGAGGCTTTTGCGGCCAGTGATGGCGAAACGATAGGGAGGGGAATGGGAATGAACATTCTGGTCACTGGCGGCGCTGGTTTTATCGGGCGCTGGGTGGTGCTGCAGTTGCTGCGTGCCGGTCATCATGTCTGGGTGGTCGATGATCTGAGCAATGGCCGCGCCGACAATCTGGCCTATGGCGACGAGGCGTTGGTGGGGGCGGACAGTCTGGCTGACCCTTGTTGCACAGGGATTGTGATGGGAACGTTGACCTTTGAAGTGGGCGATATCTGTGACAGGGAGCGGTTGCGCCGCTGGTTTGAAGAGCAGCGCTTCAATCTTTGTTATCATTTGGCTGCGGAGATCAATGTGCAAAAAAGCATCGATTTTCCGGCTGATACGTTCCGCCGTGATGTGGAAGGCACCTTTGGCTTGTTGGAGTTGTGCCGGGAGTTCGGTACGCGCTTTGTCTTTATGAGCACCTGTATGGTCTATGCGCCCTTTGAGAAAGCTGCTGCTGACAGGGCGAGCAGGAGCGGACTGGAACTGGCTGATGGCCAAGGCATGGATGGGGATGGCTGTGGCTACGGCGATGGCGGGGCGCCGGCAGGGATCGATGAGCGTCATCCTGTCTTGCCGGCGTCTCCTTATGCTGGGGCGAAGCTCTCTGGGGAGCACTTGGCCCTGTCTTACTACCATGCCTATGGCCTGCCGGTGACGGTGATTCGGCCCTTCAACACCTATGGCCCCTATCAGAAGACGAATGGGGAAGGCGGTGTGGTGGCGATCTTTGTGGAGCGGGCCTTACGTGAGGAGCCCTTGCATATCTTCGGTGACGGCACGCAGACGCGCGATTTGCTCTATGTGGAGGATTGCGCTCGCTTTGTCATTCAGGCTGGGATGGATAGGCAGGCGATCGGCAAGACGCTTAACGCGGGTTCCGGCCGGGATGTGTCGATCAATGAATTGGCGCGGCTGGTTGGCGAGGTGGTTCAGGCCGGTCCCGGTTTTTCTGTTTGTCATGTTGCCCATCCTCATCCGCAGAGTGAGATTCGGCGACTGCTCTGCGACTTTGGTGAAGCGAAGCGGTTGCTGGGTTGGGAACCGCAGGTGTCTCTGGAGGAGGGGATCGCCCGGACGGCGGCCTGGATTCAAGGGAAACAATAGCGAAAAGGAGAAAACGGCAAAAGCCCCCGGTCAGGCTCGTTATGAGCGACCGGGGGCTTTTGGTTTGCTGTTGGTTTGTCTTATGGAGGATGTCCTTGTCTGGCCTTATTTCAGCAGTTGCAGGATGCCCTGAGGAAGCTGGTTCGCTTGGGCCAACATGGCCGTCGCCGACTGGCTGATGATGTTTTGCTTCGTAAACTGGGTCATTTCCATCGCCATGTCAGTGTCGCGGATGCGTGATTCGGCGGCGGTCAGGCTTTCGTTGGCCACTTTCAGGTTGTTGATGGTGTATTCAAGGCGGTTCTGGAAGGCGCCCAGTTTGGAGCGTTCTTTGGAGATTTTGGCAATGGCTTCGTCGAAGACTTTAATGGCGATGTTGGCTGATTGTTGTGTATCGATCTTTATGTTGTATTCAGCACCTGAATAGCTCTTCAAACCAAGAGCGGATGCTGTTACGTCACCAATCTCCAGGCCGAGGTGCTGGTTGGTATTGGGGCCGATTTGCAAGGTAGCATCTCCAGGAGGGCGTTTCACCATTGCTTGTTTGGTTTCGTGGAAAGCAGACAATGCGTCCGTTGCGGGTGTTTTCATAATGCCCTGGGCATCACGGAAGGTAAAGACGATTCCGTAAACGGCACCAGCATAGCCAGATGTGTCTGCTGTAAAGTGAATCGCATTTGTAATCGTTCCACTGTGTGAAAAGTCGATAAAGTCATTTGCAGTTAAAGCACCTTTGTTAAGTGTCGAAGAGAGAACCGTTTCCAGGGTAGTCGAGCTCGTTATCCGAATACCACTTGTTTCCATAAGCTTCCCATTGACTACAAAACTTAAGGTTACTGTATCACCGGAAACGATACCATATTTGTTCCCAGCGCGATCAGAGAGGTTGATCAGGTTAATTGAGCTTGTGGATGTAATGGCAGCGCCGTTATTTGTCACAAGTGTATTGCTTTGAATGTTGGCAATTGCGCCGGAAACTTCCCTTCCCATGTTGCCGTTTAAAAGTTTCCGGGTGTTAAATTCCGTGTGTCCAGCAACCCGGTCGATCTCTTTGATCAATTCATCGACCTCATCTTGCAGCGCACTGCGATCCTGCTCGGTGTAAATCCCGTTGGCCGATTGCACAGCCAGTTCACGCATCCGCTGGAGCATCTGGTGCACTGAATCGAGGGCGGCTTCGGCTGTTTGAATCAGTGATACACCGTCGAGACCATTTCGTTCCGCTACAGTGAGGCCGCGGATCTGGGAGCGCATCCGTTCGGAGATGGCCAGACCGGCGGCGTCGTCAGAGGCGCGGTTGATGCGCAAGCCCGACGAGAGCTTTTCCATATGTTTCGATACGATGCCCTGGTTGTTGTTCAGTTGTCGGTAGGCATTTAACGCTTGAATATTATGGTTAATGCGCATGGTCATCTCTCCTTGAAGAATATTGGATGGCAGAAAGGCCAGTGATTATGTGAACGACGTCTATTCGCGACGGTCGACGAAATCATTATGGATGGTTTCCGCATCATCATAGGCCAGGTTCCGTTCATAAGCGGATGTATGCAAGCGAATCTGTTCAGCGCGGGATGTCGGTTTTTCTTTCAGCATTTGTTCCCATGCTTCCGCTACAGGGGTGAGCGTACGGATAAGTTCTTCGATGATGGTGATATCTTTTTTCCAGTTGGCTTCGTAAAGGCGTTCCGCCACATAGTTATAGAGCGCATCCAATTGTTCCGCCATGGCGCCCGCTTCATAATTAATGCCGGCACCGAGTCGTTCGACGATGGCATTGGCTTTTTGCAGTTGTATGTTGGCTTCGCTAAACTTCTTTTCCCGGATGGCTGTGATCGAAAGCTGTAGGCGTTCAGTCAAGTTTTGATATAAGAGCAATGTAATTTCTTGTGAGGACATCTGAAAAATTTCCTGCTCTGTGGGAATTCGATCCAAGTATTGGTCACCCCCTGCAGCGTGGTTCTGGTTTTTTTCTGTAAAGCGAAGGTGTGCTTGGTTGTTTGTCATTCCAAGTCTTTTTTATTATCGGTTTTTATCAGGGAAAGGTTTAGTTTATTTTTTGGGAGATGACGAATATTCAGGGGGGAGCGTTGGAGGCATGGGGGCGGGTTCAGGTATACATGTCGACGAGCAGCCCCTTGATCTCGCCGATGAGACCCAGGATCTTCAGGCTGTTGGCTTGTTTTTTCAGGACATGGTCGGTCAGTTCAAGGAGTTTTTCATCTACTTTGGTGATGAGTTTGTAGATCTTCGCCCGGCCTCTGCGGTTGAAGCCGCGGCGTTCTTCCAGTTGGAGGCCGTTTTTGACGACTTCGTCCATAAATTGCTTGACCAGTTCTTTGTACTTTTTGAGGTCCTCTACGGTTCGCGATTCGGCCAGGATCTTGCCCTGGTCTTCGATCTTTTCCGCCATTTTGACGAACTTGTCGATGCTTCGCTGTTCTCGTTGTTGAACCATGATCTCGGCGAAGGAGATTTTATCGGCCGGGATGTCGGTGGTGTTTTTTTTGCTTGTGGGAGTTGCTTTGCCGATTTTGTTGACTTCCATGTTCGATCACTGCCTTATGATTTGTTCTGGGTGCCTTCCATCTCTTCTATCATTAAGAGGATTTCGGCGATGACGAGGTAGAGTTGCGGCGGGATGTTGTCGCCAAGGTCCATGTCGATGAGGTTCTCCACCAGCAAGGGATCTTCCTGGATGGGGATGTTTTTTTCTTTGGCCATTTCGATGATTTTTCGGGCCAGGTGGCCTTTGCCCTGGGCGATGACGACAGGAGCGTCGCTGTTGGGGTCATAGCGAAGGGCGGCCACGGAAGGGCCGCCGATTTCTTTTTTTTGCTTTTGGTTGAAGAAGCGGTAGTTCATGGGGCGTCCTCATTTCTTTAGCGCAGGTGGAACATTCGTGCAGTTGAAAAGGTGGGGGCCTGCCGTTAGATCTTGAAGCTGAATCCTCCTGGATGGATGGTGCCAGGTACTTTGACGCCAGGGGTGATCGGGAGTTGTGAGAGGGTTTCTGGCGGAGCCGGTTCGCTTTTTTCTTCGTTCAGTCGGGTGAATTGAACGGAGGAGATGGTATAGCCGATTCTTTTCATGCTTTCTTTGCACTTTTCGACAAGGGGTGACATGTTCTCTTTGAAATGGTCGGTATTGTTTTTGAGGGTGATCGACAGGTTGCGGTCGGCGGCGGAGACGACGATGCCGGTGTCGCCGTACTTGGGGGTGTCAATGAGGAAATAGAGGTTGCAGTTCTCCCAGTCGATCTTCTGCCGTTCGTTTCGGCCGTTGACCCAGATCTTCAGGTTTTCGACCTGGTTGCCGAGCAGCATGGGGAGGCTGAAGAAGAGGGATTGCATGGTCGTGCCTACGTCGGCTTTGCTGAGCAGTTGCTGTCCGGTGAGGTTGTTGAGGGCTTGCTCGGCCAGTGATTGCAGGCCCGGCGGGAGGGGGCTGTCGCTTTTGGCCAATTGGAGCAGGGTGGATTTGAGGTTGCTGTGGCCTTGGTCGGGCCGGGCCTCGGGCTGTTGTTGCGAACTGGGGTTGCCCTTGTCGCCATCTGTTCCAGGTTGACGGGAGGGTTGAAGGGAGGCAGGTTCGGAGGGCGGCGTTTTTTGGTTGTGGTTGGCCATTGTCTGGGCGATTTCGCTGTCATGGTTGAGTCCGAGTGTGCGAAGGAGGTTGTAGATGTCGCGGGCCGACGGCTCTGTTGCAGATGCGAGATTGGCTGGGTTCTGCGGGAGGGAGGCGGTGTTGGGGTTGTATGGACTTTGGCTTGGCGCTGGCGCTGTCAGCACGTGGTTCATCTGCCGGCCCAGTGGGGTGGCAGGATCTTTGTCGAAGTGGAAGAGGCCGCTGTCGTTGAGGATGCGCCGGACTTTGATGTCAGCAGGGCGCCAGTTCATTTGTTCCAGTTGGTCTCTCACTTCGGTGAGGACTTCATGGGCTTTTTGATTGTGTCCTTGCTGCAGCAGTGTTCGGGCTTCAGCCAGGCGGCTGCTGGCGACCATCAGTTTCTTTTCGGTGGTCATGTCGGTGAAGAGGTTGATGTCGCTTTTCAGGATGGCATTGTCCAAGAGGTCGATCGTCGATTCGAGCAGGGGTTTGACCAGGGGCAGGATGTTGTTGCGATGATTCTGTGCGATCTGGCGGATGTTGTCGATGTTGCGGGTGATTTCGCGCTTGAGGTCCCGAAAGTCTTGGGCGGCTTGGTTGAGTTGGCGGGTGATCTCGGTGACCATGTAGTTTTTGGCAGGCAATGCGATGCCGCCCATTGCGAGGGCGTCGTTATAGGCTTTATTAACGATGGCGGTGCTATCGTTTTCTTCGGTTAATGGTGCAGGAGGGAGCGGGGCTTCTGGGGGATTGAAGGTGCTCCCTGTGGGTGGAGTTGACAGGGTCAGGGGTGTGTCGGCCATGAGGGAGGGGGCAAAGGAGGCGGTGCTGGATGGAGTGGAGGCAAGTCGCAGCAGGGCATGGAGTGTTTGGGTCAGTCCTTGGGTAAGCCGCTCTTTGCCTTTTTGTTCTTGGCCGATAGTGGCGAGGATTTGTGCTTCTGAAAGGGCGCGGTTTAAGGAGGAGGCGAGGGCACCTTCTTCCGGGGTTCCGGTTGAGAGTTGACGCGAGAGGGTCTGCGTTGCTGAGAACGCTTCGTTGATCGGGCTGTGGGGAGAAAGCTTGGAGAGGATTTGGGCGATCTGTTCTGTTGGCGCTGCTGTGGCGACTGTTGGTGTGGTGGTGGATGGAAGGCTTTGGCCGATGGTCGACTGAAGGGTGGGGAGCGGTGTCGGCGGCTGTTGTGTCGGTGGCAGTTGTGTCGGCGGCTGTTGTGTCGGCGGCTGTTGTGTTGGTGGCTGTTGTGTTGGCGATATGGGTTGGGACTGGGTTGTTGGGGCGGCAAAGGTTGCGGTGGAAGTGGTTGGGGTTGCTGGTGTCGGCGCACTTTGCGGCGGTTGCATGGCCTGGGTTTGCAATGTTTGGGCTTGCCCGGCCGCAGAAGGCGCAGGGGCCGGGGCAGCGGTGCGGTCAGGCAGCTGCCGGGCCAGTTGTTCCAGTGAACGGGCGAGGTTTTCGCGGGCCAAGCTGTCGTAGCCTTGTTGTTGCAGTTGGCGGGCGCTGTTCAGTTGCTGCTGCACTTTGCTCGCGAGAGCTGTTGCGATGTCTCTGTTGGCGGCGACGGTCGACTGGAGTTGCCGGATCGCTTTGGCTAGGTCGGGTTCTTGGCGGACGGTGGCGGCGGCATCGGTGAGGATGCGCTGGGGGAGCGACGGAGGGGTTGAGCCTGTTTGGGCGGGGGTGGCGGGAGTGGTGGAAGTAGTGGAAGTAGTGGAAGTGACGGTAGTGGCGGGAGTCGGGGGAGTGGTGGTGGCAGGGACGGTCGGGGCAATGGCTTTCGCTGTCGTAGCGAGCGCCTGTTGCAGCCGCTCCAAGCCGGCCGGCTGGCGGCCCATGGAGGCGTAGATGCGTGCTTCCGAGAGGGCGCGATCAAGGGTGGTGATCACAGGGCGGGGAATTTTATCATCGGCAGCCCATTGGCGGGAGAGTTCCTGAACAGTCTCGATCGCTTTGTTGATCGGGCTGTGGGGAGAAAGCTTGGAGAGGATTTGGGCGATCTGTTCTGTTGGCTCTGCTGTGGCGACTGTTGGTGTGGTGGTGGATGGAAGGCTTTGGCCGATGGTCGACTGTAGGGTGGGGAGCGGTGTCGGCGGCTGTTGTGTCGGCGGCTGTTGTGTTGGCGTCTGTTGTGTCGGCGGCTGTTGTGTTGGCGATGTGGGTTGGGGCTGGGTTGTTGGGGCGGCAAAGGCTGCGGTGGAAGTGGTTGGGGTCGCAGGAGCTGATGCTACAGGCGCTGATGTTAAAGAAGTCGATGCGACAGGCGCTGTTGGCTGAACAGGTAGGTTTTGCTGTTGTGGCTGTATCGCTGGTAGCGGCTGGCTCGATGGCGGGGTTTGAAGGGGTTGAGCGCGTTCTGTCGGCTGGTTTGGGGCGGTGCGGTCAGGCAGTTGCCATGTTGGATCCAGTTGTTTGGCCAGGTCGGTGAGCACCTGGCCGATGGGGCGGCCGTATAAGGCTTCATGGACGGCTTTCAGCTGGGGTCCTGTGATCTCCAGGTTTTTGCGGAGCAGTGCCTGGATCGTGTCTAGCTTGTCCGCCGCGGGGCCCGGTGTTTTTTCAAAAAATGCTTTCAGTTCGTGCACTGTTTCCTGGGTCAAGGGGCGTCCGCGCTCGATGATCTGCCGGGCGGCTTGAGAGAGTTCTTCAGAAGGCGATACGCCGAAGATCCGCAGGAGATGTCCGATGTTGCCTTCGCTGTGACGAGTGGCGGCAGCGCCAGATGGCAGTTCCTCAATGACCTTGATCCGGGCTACGTCACCATCGACGGCTGTAATTTGCAGAGTAAAACGGTCGCTTTTTGGCAAGGCACCTTCGAAGCGGACACGTTGCTCCTGGCCGCGGATCTGGACAATGCCCTCTTGGGAAGCGGTGATTTTTTTTACTGTTCCCGTATATACGTCTCCCTGTTGGAGTTCAAAGGGTTGTTCCATATCCGAGCGTGTTGTCCCCGTAGGGGGTGACTGGATGCGCATTCCGAATCCATCCCTTCCGATGGCGTAGATATCGATGTTTTCATTATCGTGATCTGAAGAGGGCCCCTTGAGGATGGGTAAAGATATGGATTGTCGATGCCATGAGAAAATACTACCATAGAGGAGACTGGAGGGGGAGTTGGAGACGGGGTGAAACAGGTGATGATGGGGAGCATGGCGAATTACAGGGCGAATTAAAGGTCAGTACAAAGACGAGAATCGATAGGAACATGACAGCCCCTTGAAGCCGGATGGACAAGAGGGGCTTGAACGAATCGATAAAATACAGGAGGTGTCCCGATGATGTCGACGGCCATTATCGTGCAAGCACGCATGGGTTCGGCCCGCCTGCCCGGCAAGGTGTTGGCGCCGCTGGCCGGTCAGCCGGCCTTGTGGCATACGCTGGAACGGTTGAAACGGGTGCGGGAGGCCCAGGTACTGGCCGTTGCCACCAGTGATGGGACGGCTGATGATCCTATCGCCGATGCAGCGCGCCAATGGGGTGTTTCTGTTTTTCGCGGCAGTGAGAGCGATGTCCTTTCCCGCTATGTGGGCTGTGCCCAAAGGGTGGATGCAGCGGTGATTGTCCGCATCACAGCCGATTGCCCCCTGATCGACCCCGAACTGGTGGGAGCGGCGATCGGTGAATTCCACAACCGCTCGCTCGACTACCTGTCTGTGGAAGGCGGGCCGCGCGGTCTCGATACGGAGGTCTTTACGCGGGAGGCTTTGGAAAGGGCCCATCGCCAGGGCCGCTATCCGGCGGCACGGGAACATGTGACCTTCCATCTTTATCACTCCGGCCTTTTTCGCACCGGTTCATGGCAGGTCCCTGGACCATACCGGCGAAGCCAGTACCGGCTCTGTGTAGATGAGCCCCTGGACTATCAACTCTTGGCCGAAATCTACGAGCGCTTTTACCGTCCCGGCCGGATCATCGCTGTGCCGGAGGTGCTTGCCTGGCTGGATGAGCATCCCCAGTGGGCGCTGTTGAATCAGTCCGTCCAGCAGAAAGGTGTCAGTGACGAGGAATTGCTTCCACAAGGGGAGGGTGACTGATGGAAGGAGCAACATCTCCGATGAGCAATGTCAAGGACGTCGATGGCCTGATCCCCTATGCCCGTCAATGGATCGATGACGATGATGTGGCCGCCGTCGCTGCTGTGCTGCGCGGCGATTATTTGACGACTGGTCCGGTTGTGGATGCCTTTGAGTCTCATCTGGCTCAGCAGGTGCAGGCGCCCTATGGCGTCGCCTTTTCGTCGGGAACGGCGGCCTTGCATGGCGCCTATGCGGCGGCAGGCATCGGCCCTGGCGATGAGGTGATCGTGCCGGCCAACACCTTTGCGGCGACGGCCAATGCTGCCCTCTACCTCGGGGCGAAGCCGGTTTTTGCCGATGTGGAGCTTGACACGGGGAATCTCGATGGGAATGGGCTGGAGAGCCGCATCTCTCGCCGCACCAAGGCCATTGTGGCGGTTCACTTCGCTGGTTTGCCGGCCCCGATGGAGACCATTCATCAGGTGGCCGCCCGCTGGGGCCTTGTCGTCATCGAAGATGGCGCCCATGCTCTGGGGGCGGAGTACCAAGGAAAGCCGATTGGCGCCCTTTCTCCCCTGACCTGTTTTTCTTTTCATCCGGTCAAACATATCGCCACCGGTGAAGGGGGGATGGTGGTGACAGCCGATCAGGAATTGGCGCGGCGGTTGCGCCGGTTCCGTTCCCACGGCATCACCCGCCTGCGCGATGAGATGGAGGGCGATGACGGCGGATGGTATTATGAGATGCAGGAGCTCGGATACAACTATCGCTTGACCGATATCCAGGCAGCGCTGGGGATGAGTCAACTGGCCAAGCTGGATCGCTTTCTCCAGCGCCGGCGGGAGATTGCCGCCCGCTATGACGAGGCGCTGGCGGATCTGCAGGGAAAAATCCGGTTGCCTGGCCGCCGCGATGATTGTCTTTCGGCCTGGCATCTCTATGTGATCGGCTTGCGCGACGATGGTGACGGCTTCCAGCGAAAACAACTTTTCGACCATATGCGGGCACAAGGGATCGCTGTGAACGTGCACTACCTGCCGGTCTACCGCCATCCTTACTATCAGCGCCTCGGTTACCGTCCGGGTCTATGTCCCGTGGCGGAGCAGCATTACCGCCAAGCCCTTTCGCTGCCCCTCTATTTTGGCCTGACCGATGGGCAGCAGGAGCGGG
This sequence comes from Heliomicrobium sulfidophilum, assembly GCF_057715735.1. NCBI lineage: Bacteria > Bacillati > Bacillota > Clostridia > Eubacteriales > Heliobacteriaceae > Heliomicrobium > Heliomicrobium sulfidophilum. The sequence goes on along the minus strand of NZ_JBVTZZ010000005.1, from coordinate 872,213 downwards.
TGATCGCTGTCTTGCGGGAGGGGATCGAGAAGATCTGTCGCTGAGCTTTTCGGCTTGCCGAAGAGAGGGGAGGGACGGCTTTTTGCCAGTCGCCTTTTATTTTGATGCTGGCCATGGCGTTGGGCTTGGCCATGCCATGCGCAGTGCCGCTTTGGCTGAGGCTTTTGCCGAGCGGGGCTATCCGGTGCTCGCTGTTGGCCAGCGGGATGAGGCCGTCGAAGCGCTGACAAAAGGCCTTTTTCTCTGGCGGCAGCCGCAAGGGATGGACTCTCTCGACGCGGCGCCGGAACGCTGGGCCCCTTGGCTCTTGGCGCAGGGGGCGGCCATCGTGGTCGTCGATTCCTACCGGATCCTGCCGCAGACGCTGAGGGCGCTTCGTTCAGGTGGCCTTTTTGTGGTCTATCTTGATGACAAGAACAGTTTTCCGATGGACTGTCAATTGGTGATCAATGGGGGCTTGGCGTCGGCTGGAGAGCGCTACTGCTTTCTCCGACCGGGGAGAGCGCTTCTGGGCCCTGCCTATACGCTGCTTCGCCGTGCTGTGACGGCTGTTGGCCGGCTGCGGGAGCAGGAAAGGCGCCAAGGCGCGATAGGGCAGATCGTCGTCACCTTAGGCGGCGGCGATCCCTTGGGCCATCTGCCGCGAACGCTGCAGGCGCTGGAACGGGTGGCTGCGACAGGGCGCCTTTTTGAGGCCCATGTCGTCATCGGCCCCTACATGGATTTTCCCGAGGCCTATGGCCGCGCCCCTTGGTTCCAGACCCATCGCCCGCCTGCCGACATGGCCGCTCTCCTTCCGGCGGCTGATCTTGCCGTTACGGCTGCGGGAGTAACCCTGCAGGAGCTGCTGGCTGCCGGCGTTCCCGCTGCTGTGGTCGTACAGGCCGACAATCAGGTTCCGGCGGCCTTGGCCGTCTGCCGCCAGCAGGCAGCAGTGCCGCTCTTTGCTGTCGATCGCCTTGACGAAAGGTCGGAAAAGACGGGAGTTGGCGCTGGCAAGACGTTGCTGCCGGCGCCGCTGCCTGTTGATGTGGTGGCGCGGCAGTTGGCGGACCTCTTGGACGATCCGGACAGGGCGCAAGCTGCTGCGGAACGAGGCAAGCGGCTGGTTGACGGGCAGGGAGCTCGGCGCTGTTGTGATGAGATCCTCCACGACGCCTGCAAACAGGGTGCCTGTGGTGGCAAACTACGCGACTGAAGGCGTGAAGGCGAGGGATGGAAGAATCTATTATTGTTCTTTTATTCATCAAGCTGTATAATTATCGCAAATGTGAAGCTTATTTGAGCAGAGGAGGACTTTCCCAATGAAAAAATGGGTAAAAACCGGGCTGATGGGTATGCTGGCCCTGGGGATGCTGATCACGGCGGCAGGTTGTGGCGGCGGTGAGAAGGCGGCCCAAGCGCCGGCTGGCGACAAAGCGGCTGCGAAGAAGACGATTAAGGTGGCCACCGACGCCGCCTACGCCCCCTTTGAATGGAAGAATGAAAAAGGGGAGATCGTCGGCTTTGACATCGACCTGATCAAGGCCGTCGGCAAGGAGATGAACGCCGAGATCGAGTTAGTCGATACGCCCTTTGATGGCATCATTGCCGCCTTGACGAACAAGAACGTGGACATGCTGATCTCGGCCATGACGATCACGGAAAAGCGCAAGGAGTCCATCGACTTCTCCAAGCCCTATTTCGTTGCGGTACAGGCCATTGCAGTCAAGGAAGGCTCGCCGGTCAAGAAGTTTGACGACATCAAGGGACTGAAAGTGGGCGTTCAGAACTCTACGACCGGTCAGTATGTGGTGGAAAAGCTCCTCGGTGAGAAAAGCGACAAGATCTTCCGCTACGACACGACGCCCATGGCCATGAACATGATGAGCAACGGCGACGTCGATGTTGTTGTGGCGGACAAGCCGGTTGTACAGCACTTCCTCAAGAACAACCCTAACGCGAAGATGACCTTGATCGATGACGCAAGCTTCGAGAAGGAAGAATACGGAATTGCTGTTCGCAAAGGGGAGACAGAGCTGCTGAAGCAGGTCAACGATGCCCTGGATAAGCTTGAAAAGAGCGGGAAGATCAAAGAGATCTCCGAAAAGTACCTGACAGCGAAGTAATCGAGGGAATCCCGTCGAAAGGATAACTTTACGATAGAAATGAGTTGGCTGAACCGGTCAGGTAGTGTATAGTATAGGCGTATCAGGAGGAACAGCCTGCTACGCCTTTTCTTTTTGCCTGTAGAGGCAACAACGACGTGAGCGAGAGCTGTTCGAAAACAGGTAAATTATACTGGAGGAGCCGGTCAGAAAAATGGACTTTAAATGGAAGATTGTTCAGGACTATGCCGACTTGTTCCTGATCGGTGGGTGGACGACCGTCAAGGTGACGGCCATTTCCGTCATGATCGGTACGGTGATCGGCCTCTTTATCGCTTTGTCTCGTCTTTCTCACTTGAAGCCTTTGCGATGGTTGGCGGCCATCTATACCGATGTCATCCGCGGCACGCCGCTGTTGGTGCAGATCTTTATCGTTCACCTGGGCGCGCCCAAGTTGATTGGACAATCTCTGCCGGCCATGACATCAGGCCTGATCGCCCTGAGTGTCAACTCAGGCGCTTATGTAGCGGAGATCTTTCGCGCCGGGATCCAGTCCATCGACAAAGGGCAGATGGAAGCCTCTCGGTCACTGGGGATGAGCTATGCCCAGGCGATGCGCTTTGTCATCCTGCCGCAGGCGTTTCGCCGTGTCATTCCCCCCTTGGGCAATGAGTTTATCGCCATGTTGAAGGATTCCTCTCTCGTCTCGGTCATCTCGCTGCCGGAACTGACCATGGCGGGCCGGACGGTCCTTGGCTCTACGGCGAGGGTCTGGGAAGCATGGCTGCCGGTAGCGGCCATCTACCTGACTTTGACGCTGCTTTTCAGCCGCCTTGTCGCCTGGTATGAGCAGAAGTTGTCTGTAAAGTCTCACCGCTAAGTTGCTGATTTTTTCCATGGCGCAACGGGCGCCGATGGTTGGGGGCTTTTGAAGGGTGTACCTGTCTTCGATAAAACGTATGGGCAAGGGGAATGCTGATGGCGGCGATGATTGAGATCAAAGGTTTGCATAAGAAGTTTGGCTCCCTCCATGTCTTGCGCGGTGTAGACATGGAAGTGCAGGAACAGGAAGTCGTCTGCATTATCGGGCCTTCGGGCTCGGGGAAGAGCACCCTCCTGCGCTGTATCAACCACCTGGAGGAACCGACAGAGGGACATATCACCGTTGATGAGATTCCACTGACCCACAAGGAGACCGATATCAACCGGGTGCGTGCCGAAGTGGGCATGGTCTTCCAACGCTTTAACCTGTTTCCCCATATGACGGTGTTGCAGAACATCACCTTGGCGCCGGTGCAGGTGCGCAAGATGGCAAAAGGCGAAGCGGAGAGCTTGGCGCGGGAACTGTTGGCCAAGGTGGGCCTGTCCGAGAAGGAGCAGGCCTATCCGGAACAGTTGTCTGGCGGTCAGCAGCAGCGGGTGGCCATTGCGCGGGCGCTGGCCATGCGGCCGAAGATTATGCTCTTCGATGAGCCCACCTCTGCCCTCGATCCGGAAATGGTCGGCGAGGTGCTCAATGTCATGAAGGATCTTGCCCGTGAGGGGATGACGATGGTCGTGGTGACCCATGAGATGGGATTCGCCCGCGAGGTCGGCGACCGGGTTATTTTCATGGATGAGGGCGTCATCGTCGAGGAGGGCACGCCGGAACAGTTGTTTGGCCAAGCCCAGCAGGAGCGAACGCGCGCTTTCTTAAGCAAGGTCCTGTAATCGAGGAGGGGTTGGAAGCATTGCAACGGCGCCTGCCACCCTATGTGCAGTACCTGTCTGATGAGATCTTTGCCGGGAATATGCGGGCCTTGGCGACGGTGCAACCGCCTTTGGCGGAACGGATGGCCCGGTATAAGCCGCCCTATAACCAGCCCTTTCAGGTGGAACCGGCGCAAAGTGGCGACCTGACGCTGTTGATCGACACCGGTCAGGAGCGCCTTTTTTTGCTTTCCCAGACGGATCCGCACAAACAAGCCCGGGAATGGGTCGCTGAGGTGGCGGGAGCGCCTTCCAGCCTGCTTGTCGTTTTCGGTTTTGGCCTGGGCTATACGATCGAAGTGCTCCGGCAGATCATCCCCAGCCAAGGAAAAATGGTGGTCTTCGAGCGATCGATCGACCTCTTCTGGCTGGCCCTGTGGACGGTGGACCTGCGTTCTGTCCTTGCAGACGGCCGCATCCGTTTTGCCATCGATGTGGACGCTGCCTCCGTCGGCCCCATCATGCACCGGTTGAACCTCTCGGCCAGTGATGCCCTGACGGCGCAACTCTATGAGTTTCACTATCTGACAGCCCTTTTTGACGGCTACTACGACCAGGTGAAAGGTGCGCTGCAGGAGTACTTCCAGACCCAGCAGATCGCTGTGGCGACAGAGAACCACTTCAGCCTGACCTGGACGCTGAACTTCTTGCAGAACCTGCCTGCGGTGCTCTCTGCATGTCCCGTCCAGCACCTCGATGGGCGCTTTCCCGCCCTGCCGGCCGTCGTCATCGCTGCCGGGCCATCGCTGGAGAAGAACCTGGAAGGCCTCCGCGAATTCGCCCGTTACGGCCTCTTGATCGCCACGGCGCCTACATTGCGCATCTTGCAGCAGAAGGGCATCCGCCCCCATTTCGTCTTGTCCATCGATGGTGGAGCGCCCAACTACAGCCATTTTCAAGGCCTCGCCGTTGATGACGTGCCGCTCATCTTTGACGCAACCCTCTATCCTCCCATTTTGGAGGCCTACGGGGGCGGAGGAAAGCGGTTTGCCCTTTTCGCTTATGACAAGGCGGAACTCTACGGCATCCTCGACGGCGCGGTAGACGTGGCCGCCGCTTCTGTCAACGTCGGGGCTTCTGTGGCCAATCTGGGCCTCGTCTTGGCCTATCGCCTTGGCTGTGATCCCATCGTTTTCGTCGGCCAGGATCTGGCTTTTACGGGAAATCATTCTCATACCGCTGGTTCCGCTTTTGACAGCGCTGTGGACGAAGCCTACAGGGGCCGCTACATCGAGATGGACGACATTTATGGTCAGAAGACCTACACGCAGGAGACCTGGCTTGCCTTTCGCGAGTGGTTTCGCTGGTTCATTGAGGGGCATCCTGACCGGCGCTATATCAATGCCACAGAAGGCGGTATCGGCATCCCCGGCACAGAGGTGGCAACGCTGGCCGCGGTGATGGGGCAACTGAAGGAGACGAAAGTCAGACAGGAAAGGAATGCCTTGGATCAAGCTATTGCGGCCGTTTTTCTCAATGGGGGCCAAGCGGCCTCGCAGGGGACGGCGCAGAGGGACGCCCAGATTGTAAAAAAACTGAAACATTTGCATCGCCACCTGCAGCGGATCCTAGAGGGATGCGAAAAAGGGCAGGAACTGATGGCGAAATATCGGCGCTTTGTGACGAGCAGGGTGGACATTGACAAGCCCTTTGCCCAATATTATCGCAAGCTCGATAGAATCCGCCAGCAGATCGAAGGGGATCGTGAGGCGATGGGCTTTTTGCGGCTTGCCTTCCGGCCCATTGTCAACCAGTTGGAACAATCGGCGATCCTGGCTGATGTGACGGACAAAAGGGAGGCCTTCGGCCACGATCTGATGCGAGGGCAGATCTTTTTTTCGGAAGTGGGCCGCCGTTCCGGCGAGATCCTGGCCCAAGTGGAGCGAACCATAGCAGCGCTGCAGTCTTCCGACAGCGGCGGTTGATCATGCAAAAGAAAATACAAACAATCTTCCGGTTTTTCCTCTTATAGGGGCAGGAATTTCGGTGTTCTCCGGGGAATAGTACTGGTGAGAGCCGGCCACAACGAGAAGGAGATGATGTTGAATGAACATCCAAGTTCGTGGCAAAAACATCGAGGTCACCAACGCCCTGAAGGAGTATGTGGTCAAACGTCTGTCGAAATTGGAGAAATACTTCCACAACATTGGCGGCGCCCGGACGACGCTGGCTGTTGAGGGGGACATGGCCAAGGTGGAAGTGACTGTCCCCGCGGGCGACCTGATCTTGCGGGCCGAAGAATCCCATCCCGATATGTATGCCGCCATCGATCTGGTCTTTGAAAAACTGGAAAAACAGGTTGACGCCTATAAAACGAAACTGTCCCGGCGCCTGAAAGGGCAAGGGTTCAAAGAATTTGCTACCGTGGAGAAGAACGGCGCTACAGAGCCCCGAGTGGTCCGTTCCAAGCGATTCGCCTTGAAGCCGATGCCCGTCGACGAGGCGATCATGCAGATGAACCTGATCGGCCACAGCTTCTTCGTCTTCTCCAATGCGGAGACGGAGCAGGTCAATGTGGTCTATCTGCGCAAGGACGGCAACTATGGGCTGATCGAGCCCGAATTCGACTGACCCTCTGAAGGGTCCAAACCACCATGAAAAAGGGTGCCTGTAAGGCGCCCTTTTTCTATGGGCATATTTGCCTTCCATTGCATCTCCGGACCTCCGAATGATACAATAGTACTGTTTACGAGTGAATCGGAAACCGCCCGGCGGGGATCGCTGCCGGGTTAAGATGCCTGAAAGGGGTCATATTCTTGTTTGGGTTTTTGAAAAACCTTCTGGACGACAACGCCCGGGATGTTCGCCGCATGCAGAAGACCGTCGACCGGATCAACAGCATGGAACCGGAATGGCAGCGGCTCAGCGACGCAGATCTTCAGCACAAGACGGTCGAATTCCGTCAACGGTTGGAAAACGGGGAAAGTCTGGACGACCTGCTCCCGGAGGCGTTCGCCACCGTTCGCGAAGCCTCCCGGAGGGTGCTGGGCATGCGCCACTTCGACGTGCAGTTGATCGGCGGGATGGTCCTGCACAACGGGCGCATCGCCGAGATGCGGACCGGTGAAGGGAAGACGCTGGTGGCTACGCTGCCGTCCTACCTGAACGCCTTGACGGGCCGTGGCGTCCATGTGGTCACCGTCAACGACTATCTGGCCAAACGGGACGCCGAATGGATGGGGCAGATCCACCGCTTCCTCGGCCTCAAGGTGGGGCTCATCATCCATGGTCTCGATTTCGCCGAGCGTCGCGAATCCTATGCCGCCGATATCACCTATGGCACGAACAATGAGTTCGGCTTCGATTACCTGCGCGACAATATGGTCATCCAGCCCCAGCACATGGTGCAGCGGGAATTGAACTACGCCATCGTCGACGAAGTGGACTCCATCCTCATTGACGAGGCCCGGACTCCGCTGATCATCTCCGGTCCGGCGGACAAGCCGACGGAAAAATACTATGCCGTTTCCCGTATCGTGCCGCGGTTGACCAATGAGGTCGATTACAAGGTGGACGAGAAGGCCCACTCGGTCGTGCTGACCGATGAAGGCGTCAACCGGGTGGAAAAGATGCTCGGCATTGACAACCTGGCTGATTCGCTGGAATGGGCGCACCATGTCAATCAGGGTCTCAAGGCCCATGCCCTAATGAAGCGGGACCGGGACTATGTCGTCAAGGACGGCGAGGTCATCATCGTCGACGAGTTCACGGGACGCCTCATGTTCGGCCGCCGCTACTCGGAAGGGTTGCATCAGGCCATCGAAGCGAAGGAAGGCCTGGTGATTCAGAACGAGTCCCAGACGCTGGCCACGGTCACCTTGCAAAACTACTTCCGCATGTATAACAAGCTCTCTGGCATGACCGGCACGGCCAAGACGGAAGAGCCCGAGTTCATGCAGATCTATAAGATGGATGTCGTCCAGATCCCTACGAACAAGACAACACAGCGCCAGGACCAGCCGGATGTGGTCTACCGCACCGAAGAGGGCAAATTCAACGCCGTCGTTGAGGAAATCGTCGATTGTTTCCGACGCGGCCAGCCGGTTCTCGTCGGTACTGTATCGATCGAAAAGTCGGAGCAACTCTCTGACAAGCTGAAGCGGCGCGGCATCCCCCACCAGGTGTTGAACGCCAAGCACCATGAGAAGGAAGCGGAAATTGTCAAAAACGCCGGACAGCGGGGCATGGTCACCATCGCCACCAACATGGCAGGGCGTGGGACGGACATCCTCCTCGGCGAAGGCGTCGGCGAACTGGGCGGCCTCTATGTCATCGGCACCGAGCGCCATGAGGCGCGCCGCATCGACAACCAGCTCCGCGGCCGTTCCGGCCGTCAGGGCGACCCCGGCAAAACGCGCTTCTACGTATCCCTGGAAGACGACCTGATGCGCCTCTTCGGCGCCGAAAATATCCAGGGCTTGATGGACCGCCTGGGGATGGACGATTCGATGCCTATCGAATCAGGCATGATCACGAAGGCCATCGAAAACGCCCAGCGCCGCGTTGAGGCGCGCAACTTCGACATCCGCAAACACGTCCTCCAGTACGACGACGTGATGAACCAGCAGCGGGAGGTCATCTACGACCAGCGCAAGAAGGTGCTCAACGGGGAAAACCTGCGCGACACTGTCTCCGATTTCATCGACACCCTCGTCGAGACCATGGTCAACCGCTTCGCCGGCGAAGAGAAGTATGTGGAAAACTGGGACCTGCCGGCCATGATCGCCTATGCCGAGGAGACCTTCCAGATCGCCGGCGCTGTTACAGCGGAGGACCTCCATGAGATGGAGAAGGAAGAGGTCATCGGCTTCTTCCAGGAAAAGGCCCAGGAGCGCTACAGCCAGCGCGAGCAGGAGTTGGGCGTGGAGACGATCCGCGAGTTGGAGCGGATCATCCTCCTGCGCGTCGTCGACTCCCACTGGATGGATCACCTGGACGCCATGGACCACCTGCGCCATGGCATCGGCTTGCGCGCCTACGGACAGAAAGACCCCCTCGTGGAGTACAAATACGAGGCCTACAGCATGTTCCAGGAGATGATCGCCAGCGTCCAGGAGGAGTTCCTGCGCTACATGTTCCGGGTGAACGTCATGGTGGCCCAGGCGGAGCCGGAGAAGCAGGAAGTGCAAGAGGAAAGGGTGCTCCAAAAGGCTGTTGAAAACCGTTCCGACGACTCCCTTCCCAAAGAGCCGGTTAAAGCGGAACCGCAGATCGGCCGCAACGATCCCTGCCCCTGCGGCAGCGGCAAGAAGTACAAGAAGTGCTGCGGCGCCAAGGGCGCGTAAGCGAAAGGAACGATCACCTTTGTTTAGTGAAGTGAAACGAGAGTTGGGCCTTCTGGAGACCCGGCTGGATGAACTGAGGGATTCACTTTGACCTGACGGTCAAAGAGGAACGCATCGCCGAATTGGAACAGATGATTTTGGAACCAGGCTTCTGGGACGACACGGAACGGGCCCAGAAGACGATGCAGGAACTGACAGGCATGAAGGACAAGGTGAAAGCCTACCAGGACCTGCGCAGCCAATGGGAAGACCTCTGCGTCCTGCGCGAACTGGGCGCTGAGGAGGAAGACGCCGACGCCCTCACTGAGATCGAGGCGGGGATCAAGGAGATCACGGCGGAACTGGACCGCTGGCATCTGGAACTGCTGCTCAACGGCCCCTATGACCGCAACAACGCCCTGCTCACCCTCCATGCCGGCGCTGGCGGCACAGAAGCGATGGACTGGAACGAGATGCTCCTGCGCATGTACATCCGCTGGGGCGAGAAGCGGGGCTATAAGGTGGACCTCCTCGACTCCCTCCCCGGCGACGAGGCGGGGATGAAGTCGGCCACCATCTCGGTGGCCGGGGAGAACGCCTACGGCTACTTAAAAGGCGAGATGGGCGTCCACCGCCTGGTGCGCATTTCTCCCTTCGATTCCTCGGGCCGCCGCCATACCTCCTTCGCCTCCCTGGAGGTGTTGCCTGAGGTCAGCGAAAACGACGGGGAGATCCAGATCCGGCCGGAAGATCTGAAGGTGGACACCTACCGCGCCAGCGGGGCTGGCGGCCAGCACGTCAACAAGACCGAATCAGCCGTCCGCATCACCCATATCCCCACAGGGATTGTGGTGGCCTGCCAGAGCGAGCGCTCTCAGATCCAGAACCGGGCCACGGCCATGCGCATGCTGCAAGCGAAGCTCTTCGAGCGGCAGCGACAGGAGCAGGAGGCCGAGTTCAACCGGCTGAAGGGCGACCAGCAGGACATCGCCTTCGGCAGCCAGATCCGCTCCTACGTCTTTCACCCTTACAATCTGGTCAAAGACCACCGGACGAACACCGAGGTGGGCAACGTCTACGCCGTCATGGACGGCGAACTGGACGATTTCATCTCGGCCTATCTGGTCTGGTCGACGAAGCAAGGGTAACAGGCTGTAGGGCAAATTAGCCCAGGCGCAGGTCCTGCTATGTCTGATAGATGCCGTGAACCTATAAGATAGGGACCACAGATGGTCACCATCAATTCTCACCGCATGATGCTCAAAGCCCTGTCTCCGGATCGGAGGCGGGGTTTTCTCTATTTTTGTGTAAAGTTTCCGGCTTTTTCGTTTTTCCGTGCCAAAGGACGCAGGATTTGGCTCAAATGGTGCAGAATATTGTCGAGATTGCTTGCAGTAGCGATTGCTTGTCAGGATTGCTTGTCAGAAGGGAGTATCGCAGATGAGTGAAGCCATAACTCAGCGCCTGGAGGCGACGGCCCGGCAGATCCGCCGCCACATCATCGCCATGACCCATGGGGCCAGCAGCGGCCACCCCGGCGGGTCTCTCTCGGCGGCCGACATGGTCACGGCGCTGTTTTTCAAAGAGATGCGCATCGATCCCCAAAACCCCCGGTGGCCGGAACGGGATCGCTTTGTCCTGAGCAAAGGCCATGCCGCCCCTGTCCTCTACGCCGCCCTGGCGGAGCGCGGCTTTTTCCCTGCGGAAGAGTTGAAGGGCTTGCGCCAGACCGGCCATTTCCTGCAAGGGCACCCCGATATGAAAAAAGTGCCCGGCGTCGACATGTCGACAGGGTCCCTCGGTCAGGGCTTGTCGGCCGCCGTCGGCATGGCCTTGGGTTTACGACTCGGCCATAAAGATGCCCGCGTCTGGGCGCTTCTTGGCGACGGGGAACTGCAGGAGGGCCAGGTCTGGGAGGCGGCTATGGCGGCCGCCCACTACAAGCTGGACAAGCTAGCCATTTTCATCGACGACAACGGCCTGCAGATCGACGGCCCTGTCAAAGAGGTCATGTCCAGCTACCCCATCATGGACAAGTTCCAGGCCTTCGGCTGGAATGTCCTCGAGATCGACGGCCATTCCATGCCGGCCATCCTCGACGCCATCGAAAGTGCCAAGGCGACGACAGGCCGTCCCACCTGCATCATCGCCCACACGGTCAAGGGCAAGGGCGTTTCCTTCATGGAAAACCAGGTCGGCTGGCACGGCACGGCGCCCAATGCCGAACAGGCCGCCATCGCCTTGAAGGAACTGCAGTGAGGGAGGAAGCCTGATGAAAAAGATCGCCACCCGTGACGCCTACGGGCGCGCCCTGGCCCGCCTGGGCGGAGAGAAGGCCGACGTGGTCGTCCTCGACGCCGATCTGGCCAAATCGACGAAGACCATCGACTTTGCCAAAGTCTATCCCGAACGGTTTTTCGACATGGGCATCGCCGAGCAGAACCTGATGGGAACCGCCGCCGGTTTAGCTGCCGCCGGCAAGATCCCCTTTGCCAGCACCTTCGCCATGTTCGCCACCGGCCGGGCTTTTGAACAGATCCGCAACTCTATCGCCTACCCAAAGCTGAATGTGAAGATCGCCGCCACCCACGCCGGCATCACCGTCGGCGAAGACGGCGCCTCCCACCAGACGGTGGAGGATATCGCCCTCATGCGGGTATTGCCCAACCTGACCGTCATCGTGCCGGCCGACGGCCCCGAGACGGAAGGGGCGATTCGCTGGGCCGCTGAGCACAATGGCCCTGTCTACATCCGCCTGGGCCGGCTTGGCGTGCCGGTCATCAACGATGAAGAGACTTATCAGTTCACCCCCGGCAAGGCGGTCACCCTGCGCCAGGGGAAGGATGTGGCCCTCATCGCCACCGGCCTCATGGTCAGCGTCGCCCTGGAGGCGGCGGAAGCGCTGGCTGCCGAGGGGATCGAGGCGATGGTGCTGAACATCCACACGATCAAGCCCATCGACGCCGAAACGATTGTGGCAGCGGCGGCGCAGACTGGCTGTGTCGTCACGGCGGAGGAGCACTCCGTCATCGGCGGCCTCGGCTCGGCCGTGGCTGAGGTGCTCGGCGAAAGGCGGCCCGTTCCGCTGGAGCGGGTTGGTCTGCAAGACACCTTCGGCGAATCGGGCAAGCCAGATGAACTGCTGAAGAAGTATGGCCTGACGGCGGAAACCGTCGCCGACGCCGCCCGGCGGGCGATGGCGCGGAAAGGATAGGCGAATAGGAGTGGGAATTTATCCCTTTTTGGGCGAAAAGCGTAACCCGAAAGAGGATATGACGCTTTTTTGTCGAACAACCTCCCGATGGGGGTTGTTATTTTTATGATACAGATGTTTAACGTCTCAAAGACCTATGCCAACGGGGTACAGGCGCTTGTGGACGTAAACGTTCGCATACAGAAGGGGAGCTTCGTTTTTCTTGTCGGCCCTTCCGGAGCGGGAAAATCGACCTTTACCAAGCTGATTTTCCGGGAAGAGGCGCCGACGCGGGGCCAGATCCTCTTTGACGGCCGTTCGCTCGTGCGCATGCGTGACGCGGAGATTCCTTACCTGCGCCGCCAGATCGGCGTCGTTTTCCAGGATTTTCGCCTCCTCCCCAACAGGAGCGTCTATGACAACGTGGCTTTTGCCATGGAGATTGTTGAAGCTTCGTCGAAGCGCATCCGCCAGCGGGTGCCCCAGGTGCTGGAGATGGTGGGCCTCGGCAAAAAATCCGACCTGTTGCCGAACCAGCTCTCCGGTGGCGAGCAGCAGCGCGTCTCTATCGCCCGGGCCATCGTCAACGATCCCATGCTGATCATCGCCGATGAGCCGACAGGCAACTTGGATCCGGAAACGGCTCAGGAGATCATGAACCTCCTCTTGGAGATCAATCGGCGCGGCACCACCATCATCATGGCCACCCATGCCAAAGACATCGTCGACAGCATGCGCAAACGGGTCATCGCCATCGAGGGCGGCCGCATTGTTCGCGACGAGGAGCGGGGCGCCTATGAGCAGGAGCGGGGGTTGATCCGATGAAAGTGCAGACCTTCGGCTATTTTTTTCGGGAAGCCTTCCGGTCCATGTGGCAAAACGGCTGGATGAGCGTCGCCTCGATCTCGACGGTGACCATCTCCCTGCTGATCCTAGGCATCTCCTTGCTCTTGGTGATGAACACCAACTACGCCGCCGCCACCATCGAGTCGGATCTGGAGATCGTCTTGTCCCTGAAAAACGATATCGACGCCAAGCAGACCCAGGTCGTGGCCGACAAGCTGCGCGGAAACAGCCGCGTGGCTGAGGTGGTCTTTGTCTCGAAACAGGAAGCCATGGTCGCCATGCGCAAGCAGGTGAGGCCCGAGCTTTTGCGCGCCCTCGGTGAAGACAACCCTTTCCCGGATCAGTTTAAGGTGAAGACGAAGGATCCCAACGATGTGGTTTCCCTTGCCGAGGAGTTCGGCAAGATACCTGGCGTTGAATTCGTGAAATACGGCCAAGGTGTCGTGGAGCGGTTGCTCCAACTGACCCAGTGGGTCCGCGTCGTCGGCTTGTCGGTGATGGGCCTGATCGGCCTGGCTGCCATCTTCCTGATCTCAACGACGATCCGCTTAACGGTCTTCGCCCGCCGCCGTGAGATCAACATTATGAAATTCGTCGGCGCCACCAACTGGTTCATCCGCTGGCCTTTTTTGCTGGAAGGCACTTTTCTGGGACTGATCGGTTCTTTGTTGGCGGTCGTTCTGGTCTACGCCCTGTATACGCCCGTAGCTGAATATGTGCGCACATCGCTGCCCTTCGTCCCCCTGCGGGTCGACAGCGGCTTTTTGCTGACCATCAGCCAGATCATCCTGGCCTCGGGCGTTTTCATCGGCGCCCTGGGCAGCAGCATCTCTTTGCGCAAGTTTTTGAAGGTGTAAACCGGAACGGAGCGACCCGAGCCGAAGGGAGTAAAAAAACCGAACCGAGCAAGCAAAAAAGCGAATGACGAGAATCGCCTGTCATAGAGATTGTCCGAGTGAAGGGAAAGGAGAGGACCGATGGGACAGCGCCTGATCCGCAGCTTTGCCGCCGGCCTGGCGGTGACTGTCTTGCTGGGCATCGCCATGCCCGGTGTCCGCCTGTTACCGGACGGTGTCGCCGCCGCCGACGAACTGCAGAGCAAGCAACAGGAATTGGACGAAGTGCGTGGCATGATCGAAAATACCCGGCGCGAGCTGCGAGCCAAAGAGCAGGAGCGCAAGGGTGTGCTGAGCAAGCTGACGGCCGTCAAAAATGAGATGAACCGTACCGAGGTGGCCCTCAACGACCTGAACCGCAAGGTAAAGGATGTGGAAGGGCGCATCACGACGGCCGAAAAAGAGATTGCCGCCGCCCAGAAGCGTCAGGCGACCCAGACGGACGCCTTAAAGGCGCGCCTCAAAGATATGTACATCAACGGCAGCGTCTCCTACCTCGACGTGATCCTGCAAGCGAACAGCTTCACGGACTTTTTGACCCGCATGGATCTGTTGGAGAAGATCGTCGAAAGCGACGCCCGCCTGATCGCCGCGATCGAGGCGGAAGAGAAGGCCATCGCCGAGCGCAAGGCCGACCTGGAGGCGCGGCGCAGCGAACTGGCTCAACTTCGGGAACAGACGGCGGCGCAGAAGGTGGTCCTGGCTCAGCAGACCCAGGAGACCCAGCAGGTGCTCGCCCAGGTGGTCAACGAAAAAGAATCTATCGAACGCATGCTCGATGAAGAGGAGGCCGCCTCTCGCCGACTGGAGTCGGTCATCCGGGCCATGCAGAGCAAGTCAAACCGGCCCAAGATGGGCAGCGGGCCCATGACCCACCCCGTTCCCAACAACACCAACGTCTCCTCCCCCTACGGGCCGCGCATCCATCCCGTCTTGAAGCAGTCTCGCTTCCACACGGGTGTCGACTTCCCGGCGCCGACGGGCACGGCGATCCATGCTGCCCAAACGGGCGTCATCTCCATGGCCGGGTACTACGGCGCCTACGGCAACACGGTGATCATCGACCATGGCGGCGGGACGGTGACGCTCTACGGCCATATGTCGGTGATCGGCGTCAGCGAAGGCCAGACGGTGCAGAAGGGCGACGTGATCGGGCAGGTCGGTTCGACCGGCTGGAGCACGGGGCCGCACCTGCACTTTGAGGTGCGCGTTAACGGCAACCATACGAACCCCATGCCCTATATCGGCGGCTGATTCTCGCATAAAGGGCCGTCCATGCGAATAGAGTTAAGAGAAGCGCAAAAACATGTAAGGTGGTTGAAC
Organism: Heliomicrobium sulfidophilum; assembly: GCF_057715735.1. Taxonomy (NCBI): domain Bacteria; kingdom Bacillati; phylum Bacillota; class Clostridia; order Eubacteriales; family Heliobacteriaceae; genus Heliomicrobium; species Heliomicrobium sulfidophilum. The sequence goes on along the minus strand of NZ_JBVTZZ010000005.1, from coordinate 856,855 downwards.
GCATTGGCCGGTCGTTCGAGAGGCCTTGTCCTCACTATCGTCGTTGTCCTCCTCCTGAGCATCCTCATGACCGGTTCCCTTGCGGTGTATACGCTCGGTGACGCCCAGAACGTGGTCAACCTGATCAAGGTCGTCCGCCTGGTGACGACAGAGTATCTTGAACCGGTGTCGATCAACGACCTGGTCAACGGGGCCATGAAAGGCATGGTGGCCTCATTAAAGGACCCCTACTCGGTCTTTATGGAGCCGCAGGAATACAAGCATCTGACCGAACAGATCGAAGGCGCTTTCACGGGGATCGGCGTCTACATCAGCAAAAAAGAGACGAACCAGATGGTCGTCGTGTCGCCCATCAAGGGCGGACCGGCCGAGCGGGCCGGCCTCAAGTCGGGCGACGTGATCGTCAAGGTCAACGGCGAAGATGTGGCCGACATGGATGTCGATGTGGCCGTCTCCAAGATCAAGGGGCCGGAAGGAACTGAGGTCAACTTGACCATTTTCCGGGAAACGACGAAGAGCTTCCTCGACTTCAAGATCAACCGGGAAAAGGTCAGCATCCCCGTCGTCACGGCGGAGACGGCCAAGAGTGACAACCGCGTCGGCGTCCTCCGCATCACCCAGTTCAACATGACCGCCTCCGGCGAGGTCGACCGGGCCATCCAGAGCTTCAAGGAGAAAAAGATCAAAGGGATCATCATGGACCTGCGCGACAACCCCGGCGGCGAACTGGGCGCAGCCGTCAACATCGCCTCCCACTTCGTCCCGCAGGGGCTGGTCGTCTCGGTGGTCGATCGAAACGGCGGCAGCGAGACCTATCAGACGACACGGGATTACATCAACATCCCCGTTGTGGTGCTGATCAATGGCGGCTCGGCGAGCGCCTCCGAGATCGTGGCCGGCGCCATCAAAGACAGCGGCACCGGCGCCCTGGTGGGCACGAAGACCTTCGGCAAGGGCGTCGTCCAGTCCCTCATCCCCCTCACCGGCGGCTCCGGCGTCAAGCTGACCATCGCCAAGTACCTGACGCCGAAAGGCAACGACATCCACAAGATCGGCATCGAGCCCGATGTGAAGGTGGAACCGGACAAGAACAGCGCCTCCGCCCATAACAATGGGGAGGAAGGCGATCCCCAGTTCGATAAAGCCCTGGAAACCCTGCACACCATGATGAAATAAAGGCGGATAATGGCCAATTAAAACGCATAAAGGCGGGCGGTTTCTGAGATGGAACCTTGGGATCTGCTCCGGCTCGTCCTGGAGGCAATGGAAATCCTCCTCTTGCAACCGCAGGAATACCCATCCTTTTGGGTATTCCTTTTCATCATTGCCCTCCTGTACCGGCGACAGAGCCGGATGAAGGCGGAGATGTTTCAACTGGAGCCAGAAGGCTGGTGGCGGCCGCTGCTCTTTTCGGCCGTCTATGGTGTGATCGCCGGCTTCATCGGCTCCCTGCTGATGCTTGCCTTCGGGATCACCATCGTCGCCGAAGGCTTCATCTATCTCCTGCCGCTGGCCTTGCTGCTGGCGGTGATCAACACGCGCTACATGTGCTACGCCTATGCGGGCGGTCTGATCTCCCTGGCGGCCATCGTCATGGGCTGGCGCGAGGTCAGCGCTGCCCAGATCATGGGTCTCGTCGCCATCTTGCACTTGGTGGAGGCTTTGCTGATCTACCTTTCCGGCCACTTGAGCCGTCTCCCCGTCTTCATCGCCCATCGGCGGGGAATGACGGTGGGCGCTTACAATCTGCAGAGCTTCTGGCCCATCCCGCTGCTGGTGCTGACGCTGCTGCCGATCCCGCTGGACAGCGGCCTTCCCTGGCAGGAGATCGCCACACCGGACTGGTGGCCCCTGATCCAGCAGCCTCCGATCGACTATGACGCGGCCAAAGAGGTCGCCGTCCTCTTCCCGTTGCCCATCGTGGCCCTCCTCGGCTATGGCGACCTGGCCGTCACCCGCCAGCCGGAGGCGCACGCCCGCCGTTCGGCAAAGCTGCTGGCCCTTTACAGCGCCATCCTGCTGGTCCTCGCCGTCGTCGCCTCCAACTTTCCCACCCTGGCGATCCTTCCGGCCCTCTTCGGCCCCCTCGGCCATGAGGCCTTGATCCTCTGGAGCCAGCGGCGCGAGATGAGCGGCCCGCCGTTGTTCATCCCTTCGCTGCAAGGGATGCGGGTCCTCGACACCGGTGTCGGCACGCCGGCGGAAAAGCTGGGCCTGCGCGCCGGCGATGTGGTGGGGCGGATCAACGGCATGACCGTCCAGTCGAAGCGGGATATGGCCATCGCATTGTCCTGGTCGCCCATCGATGTGGACGTGGACTACCTGCCCGGCGGAAAAGGGCCGGCCTGGCGGCGCGGGAGTGTCACCAAGGGGTGGAACGAGCCGCTCGGCCTCATCGCCGCGCCCGATCCGGAGGAACCTCCGCTGGTGACGTTGCAGACGAGCGGGGGGATTTTGACACGTCCGCTGGCGAGGTTGGTGGAGGCGTGGAGGCGGAGGAAGAAGTGAAGAGAGATCTGTAGCCCCCCCATGGCAGGGTCCCCTCTACAATGGGTTGCAGCAAAAAAGCTGACACCGTCTACCGATGTCAGCTCTCTTAAAATTTCCTACTATCCACGTTACCCCCGCATTCCCAGGTTGAAACTGAGCACTTCCAGGTTTACCGTCAGGTCGATATTGCGGACCTCCACCTCGGGCGGTACGTTGAGGACTGTCGGGGCGAAGTTGATGATGGCGGTGATGCCCGCTGCGATCAGCGCTTCGGCCACCTGCTGGGCCGAGGCGGAGGGGACGGTGATAATGCCGATGCGAATATCCTTTTCTTGCACGACTTCGGCCAGCTTGTCCATGGGCAGGACGGACAGGCCGTTGGGCAACTCGCCCTGATTTGCCGGGTTGGCGTCAAAGAGGGCGATCACGTCAAAGCCGCGATCCTGGAGGCCTCTGTAGCCGGACATGGCGAGGCCCAGGTGGCCGGCGCCGATGATCACGACAGGCCAGACCTGATTGACGCAGAGCAGTTTATCCACTTGGGAGCACAATTCTTTGACACGGTAGCCGACACCGCGGATGCCGAACTCGCCAAAGTAGGAGAGGTCCTTGCGGACCTGAGCCGAGGGGATGCCGACGGCGGCGCCGATCTCATCGGAAGATATTATGTCAATGCCTTTGCTGCTAGCCTGATTCAGAAAACGAGAGTACAGTGAGAGCCGGACAACGGTCGGTTCAGGGATCTTTAACATTTTCATCTGGGAAACCTCCGGTTGCGTTTGTACTTTTAGGTCTAGCATTATATCTTTAGTATAATACAAATAAAATGCCGAGCATAGCGTAACTCATCGCAATTACCTCAAAAAACATTTCAATATCCTTACACAGGCAGATTTTCGTTGATGCATCCATTGGTTCAAAACCGACAAGGGGAGGCTCCATGTTTCCGATTCTTTGGAGAAAGGATGGCGACTCGGTGCGCTTTCTTCCAAAGAGTAAGACGCTTGCAGGAATCGAAGCGATCATCTCGAAATGGGTATGAGTAGACGGAGCGGTTCGGCCAGAAGCGCTTTTTCGCCAGCAGTGCCTCGATAAAAGCGCTGTTTGGATGGCACACGCGATGAGTAGAAAACGCCCGTCTCAAGTGAAGGGTATCATTCTTCCTTGTTGCAATGAATCCCCTTATTTTTACTGGTTGCTTTCAAAAGTCGTACAGGGAGGTTCACCTATGTTTTGGCGCAAATCGACTGATGAATCGGAACTCCGCCTCTACACGGGACCGAAACCGACGATCTCGCTGCAAGACCCCTCCTTTCAACTGTCCGTCCGTTTCATCAAGCTAACGCCCGAGCAACTGGAACTGCTGCAGGAGATTCGCCCCATCCTGGAAAAGAACGCCGACGCAGCGGTAGAGGCCTTCTACGGCCACCTCGGCACGATGCCCGAGATGCGCGAGTTTATCGAGCGCAACACCACTGTCGACCGGTTGAAGAAGACCATGCGCAACTACATCCTCAGCCTGGCGCCGATGAAGGTCGATGACAACTATGTCGTCGAGCGCTATAAGATCGGCAAGGTTCATGACCGCATCTCCCTGCCGCCTTACTGGTTTACATCGGCCTACCAGTTGCATCATAACTTCCTCATCCCCAAAATCATGGACGCCTACAAGGACAAGGAGCGGGCAAAAAAGGCCGTCACCGCCCTGTTGACGATCACCAACCTGGACCAGCAGCTTGCCATGAGCAGTTACATCGAGAGCTATACCTCGGGCCTGTCCAAAAAAGAAGAGTTGGAAAAGATCCTGAACAACCTCACGTCGCTGCAGCAGCAGGTCAACGACTCCAGCCAGAGCCTGGCGGCGACGGCCGAGGAAACGGCCGCGTCGGCGGCCCACATGTCCACCTCGGCCGAACGGATCACCCGCAATGTGAGTGAGGCGGCCAAGCACTCCGCTGAGGTCGTCACCCTGGCCAGGGGCGGCGAGGGCCAGTTGAAGGAAGCCGTCCAGGCGATCCAGGAACTGTCTCAACTGATGCTGGACATGAAGCAGAAGATCGCCGCCCTCGATGTGAGCTCTGAGAAGATCTCCTCCATCGCCGAGGTGATCCAGGGCATCGCCTCCCAGACCAACCTGCTGGCCCTGAACGCCGCCATCGAATCGGCCCGTGCCGGCGAACACGGACGCGGCTTCAACGTCGTCGCCCAGGAAGTGAAGAAGCTCGCCGGCAGCTCAGAACAGTCGGTGAAAGAGATTGCCGAGATGATCCAGGTGTCGCGCAACCACACGGCCGATGTGAGCGGCTCCATGGAGCAAAACGCCAAATCGATGGAGCGCGTCAACGAACTGGTGGACAAGGTGGTCCAGGGCTTCGCCCGCATCCTCGAATCGATCGCCCTCAACCAGGAGCAGATGCGCCAGATCTCCGATGAGGTGGTCACGCTCAGCACGACGGCCCATGAGATCGAAAACGCCTCTGAGTCGGTCGCTCATTCGGCGGAAGATCTAGCGATGATGGCCCAGGAGATAAAATAGCCCAGAGCCGGTATGATAAAAAAGCCCCGGAGACGCCCCGACTTTTGGTCAGGTGTCATCCGGGGCTTTTTTCATCTCAATCTCAAGGCGTTGCCGCAAACGCCGCTGTCTCAGGCCGTGCAAGGCGGCGCCCAGCAGACAGAGGAGCGCGATAAGCCAGAAACCGATCTGTCCGGAAAGAAAAAGGAGGCTGTCGACGATCAAGGAAAGGGTGAAGGAGACCAGTTCTTGTAAGAGGAAGAAGTAGAAGCGCCAGAGTTCTGCGTTCTGGAACATGGCTGACCATCTCCCCGGGCGTACCTTTCTTCCGAACCGCTGAGGCGATTGGTGACGCTATTGTCCCTCTGGCCGATTTGCCTTAATCGCCGCAAGTGGTGGGAAAAAACGGCGCTTGCCCCGGACGGCGCGTCTCTGACTGCCTCAGCGCGCGAGCAAAGCCGCGGCAAGCGCGCCAGCGAGAAGCCTCGTGGACCTTGTGGTGCACGAAAGGATAGCAGAGAGATAAATCAGGCAAAAGGAGGTCGCTTAGAGGGATCGTTTCAACAGGGCCAGTTCAGCCCGGATCCGCTCCGCCGCCGCCACGTCAAAATCGACGTCGAGCGCTGCCAGCAGGCTGGCGTAGTGGTCAGCGACGGCCTGCTGCGCTCGCTGGCGTCCTTGTTCCAGCGTCTTCGCCAACAAGGGCGCGTAGGTGTCCTTGACAACGACCGAGGCGTCAGCCAGATAGGCTTGCACAGGAGAGCGGAGGGTTTCTTCCAGTTGGGACCGGAGACGGTTGCGGCCCGATCCTTCGAAGAATTCTCGCGGGTTGCTGATGCCGTTGGGGAGAATGCGCAGCCCATCGGTGCGGGAGAGGGAGAGCCGCTCCGGTATCTCCAGCGCAGGCAAGGCGGCCGGCTCATAGTCCGGCAGGGCGCAGCGGGAGTCGATGGCCCCGACCGACTGGGCCAGCTTGTTCCGGTACTGACCGGCGCGCTTGTGGATGAACTGTTCCAGGCGCAGCGAAGTCGCCCGGATCTCCTGGGCCAGCTCTTTTTCCAGGGTTTGTAGCAACTCCTCCAGGCAGTGTTGCATGCCCTTTTTCGTAATGTTGCCGCGGGAATCCTGAAGCACCGAGGGGTTGAAATAGCGATCGAAGAGATCGCCAAAGCGGTAGAAGACCCGCTGGTTGACATAGTAGATCAGTTCATCGGCTTCCTTGTCCAGCAGGTCCCGGTCGGCGTCGACGCTGACGGCGCTGACGGCCCGTTCCGCATCGAGGCGGGTGGTCTCGCAGGCGGCCCGTTTTCTCCGGCGAGCCGATACGTCCAGGTGGGCCGCTTCGATCACATCATCGAGACTGGCCAAGCAGCGAGCCATGTCACCTTCGGCGGCAGAGACGGCGATCTGGGTCAATTCATGGAGGGTGAAGCCGTAAAAATCGGCTTCAAAGCGGTCATAGCCGGAGAGAGAAAACCCTGCCGACCAGGGGAGTAAATCGTCGCTGCCAGTGTACCTCTCATCGATGCCGACGTTCTGGCTAACGCTGCCGGTTTGACCTTCGTTGCCGAGCGGGTCGACGCTGCCGGAGCTGCCCGCGCCGCCTACGTTGACCACGCCGCCGGACTCCCTTCCGTCGCGGTTCCCTTCCCTGACCCTAGCGAGCGACTCGGTCCGCTGCCGGTAGGTCTTTTCCTGGGAGACTGTCAAGAGGCCGAGCGCCCCCAGGCGGGCGAGCAACGCCGTCTGGCTGGAGACGGTGTAGAGGCGGGGGTTGCGGATGCCGCAGGCGGCGATCCGCTCGGTCACATGGCGTTGGACCTCGGTCAGTTCGCTGGCGCTGCGGGCCAGGTCGGCGGCGTTGATCAGGAAGAACATCTTGTCCAGGCCGAAGCTGTCCTTCACCCGACCCAATTGGAAAAGGAAGTCCCGGTCGGCATGGGAGAAGGCGCTGTTGAAGTAGGTGACGAAGAGGATGGCGTCGGCGTTTTTGATGTAGTCGAAGGCGACGCCTGTATGGCGGGCGTTGATCGAGTCGGCGCCGGGCGTGTCGACGAGCATGACGCCGCGGGCGGTCAGAGGGCACTGGTAGTAGAGTTCGATCCACTCGACGAAACAGGCTTTTTCCTCGCTGGCCACATAGTCGTGGAAGGCGTCCAGGTCGATGACCAGCTCCTCGCCGAGGCGGCCCTCGACGGCGCCGATGCCGCGGGCAACAGCCCGGAGGAAAGAGTAGTGGGGCTTCGCCGTCGGGTGGATGTCGCCAGGGGCGATTTCATGGAGCCGCCGCAGCGCCTCGGCCATGTTCGAAGCGGCTAAATCGCAGGCGCTGAGGGAGTGAAGGACATCACTCTCGATGTCGGCGGCTGTTTTCAGGCGGACCCGCACCGTGCCATGGGGGTTCTGCTCGTTCGGGGGGAGGATCTTGTTGATGGCCGCTGTCGTCGGGTTGGGCGAAACGGGCAGCACGGGGCGGCCGAGCAGGGCGTTGGCCACCGATGACTTGCCGGCGCTGAAGGCACCGAAGAGGGCGACCGTGAAGATGTTTTTCTCTAGCCGTTCCGCCCGCGCGGTGAGTCCTTCGGCGATATGAGCGAAACCGGGCAGGGGCGTGACGGCGCTGGCGCAGCGGCGCAAACGTTGGGCCGTTTGCGGAAGAAGTGGCGGGGCGCCGTCGGCGGGGTCCGATGCGTTGGTGAGGTCAGGCGATGAGTCGGAAGCCATCGCGCCGAAGGCCGGATCAAGAGCGGAAGCATCACTGGGGTCGCTGGCACGCGCTGGCGCTGACTGTTCCCGCAATGCCTGACCTAGACCGGCCAGGGGATCGGGTCGGTTCTCGCAGGCCTCTGCCGTTTTTTCCGTTTTCTGAGAGAGATCGTTCACCCCGATGGTAATGTCGACAGATTCCGGCGAAGGGGAGAGCAGAGCTTCCACCGGAGTGATTTCCGGCAGGCCGCGTTGCAACGATGCCAGCAGTTCTTCCCGGATTTTGCGCTCCTCCTGATCCAGGCGGTCGAGTGTCTTGACGGCGTCGGCCAGGGACTGCAAGGGCTCGAGCTGGCGCAATAAGTGGTCACGCTGCTCGGCAGTGGCTTTTTCGGCCAGTTGGACGGCCTCTTCAGCCAGGGCGAGGGCTTCCCGGCGGTAGAGGGATTTTACCTCAGCGGCGATGTCGCGGGTGTAGTTGTGGATGTACTCGTTGCCGGCTACGGCGCCTTCGCGGACCACCCGGGCGAGCAAGTCCGCCCCCCAGTGGACGGTGAGGCTGTTGGCGCGCTGCAGGTAATCGCTGCTCGTCACGCCGTGGCTTTCGGCGACGCGGGAGAGAACGTCACGCAGGTGCCATTCCAGTTGTGTGGAGACATGCTGGCGAAAATCGGCATGGACCGCCTCCAGTCGGGCGGCGATCTCTTTTTTTGTCTTTTCCCCGGAGAAGAGGAAGCCCACTTTGAAGCCGGGGCTGCGGCTTTCCAGGTAGCGGCGGGCCAGTTCCGATGTGGTGTGCGGGGTGATGCGGGCATTTTCCACGACTCGGCGGATCTCCTGATCCAGTTCCTCCTGCAGGCGCTGGGGCGCCCGCTCCAGTTCATCGATCTGGCGGCTCACCTGCCCGTAGGTTCGCAGGGCCTCTTCCAGGTCTTCCGTCTGATCAAGGAGGTCTTGCAGGCGCTGGCGGTCGTCCTTGTGGGCGTCGGCAAGGCGCCGATTGTGGTCGTCGACCAATTGCCGGGCTGCCGGCAGGACGGAGGCGATGAGCAGTTCCTCTTCATGGCGGAAGAGATCCTGGATGCGCGCCTTCAGGCGGGAAAGTTCGTTCTCTGGGTGGTCTGCGTCGGCGAGGCTGGTGAAGAAGAGGCCCTCCGGTCGGATGTCCCAGGCGGCAAAGCCTGCCGCTGAGCTGCGCCGGAAGTAGTCAAAGTCGAGTTCGAAGTCACAGTGTTTGTCGATCTGGTTGACGACGAGAAAGACCGGTTTGCCCCGTTCTTTGAGCCGCTTGGTGAAGGAGAAGTTGATCTCTGACTGGACATGGTTGTAATCCATGACGTAAAAGATGACGTCGGCGGCGACGATGGCCGGATCCTCGGCCAAGCGGCGGGCGGCTTCGGCCGAATCGACGCCCGGCGTGTCCAAGAGGTCGACTGAGGCGCCGAAGAGGTCGATGGGCAGGGCGATATCGACGGAGTGGGTGTCAGCGCCGTCGAGGCAGTGTTCTTGCACCCCCGAGAGGTTGGCGAAGAGGTCCAGTTCGACCGTCTCGCCGCTTTTGAGCCGCGCCCGGGCGGCAGCCGGTCCCGAACTGACGGTGACGATGTTGGCGCTCGAAGGGATGGGGCTCGTCGGCAGGATTTCCTCGCCGATCAAGGCGTTGATCAGGGCCGATTTTCCGCCGGATACATGGCCGCAAAAGGCGATGCGCAACTGCCGCCGGCGCAGTTTCCCGATCAGGGTCTCGGCGGCGTAGGCGGCGTGCTCGTCGCGGTCCTGGCGAAAGCGGACGGCCAGGTTCTCCAGCCGTTCGATCAGCACCGGGATGACCGCCGATGCCGCTTGAGGAGTATGGGTCAACTTCACGCACCTACTTGACAAAATAATATCGAAAAAACGATGGTTCGTAGACGATCCGATTCTATCATTTTATCGGAGATCAACGGAATCCCTGGAAGTCAGATTTTTCTGCCGATAGAAAAACAAAGGCTGCCGTCTGAACTTCAGAGGCAGCCTTTGTTTCAAATAAAGTTACTTGTTTGGCAGGGTCACTTCAAAAGCCTTGTATCCAGGGAGGTAGTAGATGGAGACGTTCTGACCTTGCGTAATATCATCGAAGTTTTTGCGCGAGCCGTTTTGGAGGACATAGGTGCTCTGCGTAATCAGGTAGCCCACTTTTGTGCCAATATAGATTTCCTTAGTCGAACGGTTGATCCCGTCGACGACGCCGGTCACTTTCTTTGCCACGTAAGCGCGGAAGATCGCATCTTTTTCGTCAAGTGTGGCCTGGATCCGGTCACCGACACTGAGGGTGCTGATGCTGGTGGAGGTGCTGCCGCCTTTGTCGACTTCGAAATCGCTGCTGATTTCATAAGATTTCGTGCTACCGTCATACCGGCGGATTGTCACTTTTTCACGGCTCCGATCCACCTCAGTGATTTCACCTGCGACAGGTATTTGCAGGGTTACCTCGTAGGGGTCGTCACCCCAATAGGAAATCTGAACCCACTGACCCACAGTGAGGTCGGACACTTTCGGTTTCGTGATACCAGGTATGATGAGTTTCAAATCACTGTCGATATCGTAGCTGTCCTCGTCGCCCTCTGTATCTTCCACTTCAATACGGTCACTAGAACGGCTGATTTCTGTCACTTCACCATTGGTGATGGTATGGACCTTGATCTCAGTGACTTCGTCATTTTCTACCTTGATCCTGATGCGGTCATCTTCTTCAACATCCTCCAAATCTTCACTGGAACGGTCGTGAATCTCGATATCTGCATCTTTATCGACGGTGTACACCTTGTCCGTTCCCGTTTCATCACGCAAAGTTAACAGGTAACGGTCTGCGTCATTGCGGATGACGGTCCCTTCCAGGGTGTCGTTCTTTTTGATGTAGGTGATTTTTTCATCCCGATCGAGTTCGAATTCGATAATGTCGTCAATGTTTAGGTCGTTCAGTTCGGGGTTATCTTCGTCTTCGATGTCCAGGACGACAGGATCTTTGATCTCGTAAGATTCCAGCCGATCCTGTTGGTCTTTTACGATCATCAAACGACGACTCGTATCAATGGAGGCGATTTTTCCCCAGATACCCCGTGCCGTTCCGGAGCGCTCGATGACCAGTTTGGCGATTTTGCCGTCTGTTAGGTATACGGACACGGGATCCTGCAAGAAGAGGTCGTCAAAACGGGCTGCGGCGCCACTGGCCAGTTGGACAGAAGCGGAATCGGGGAGTTCATAGGCGTAGAACTGACCATCATCGCCTTTGACGGTGAAGAGACGGCTGTCCTTGTCAATGAGGCTGACGGACCCTTTGACGGTAATGTTGTTTTGAGCTTGGAGGACATTGATCTTCTTGACGACATAACTGCCGTCCACTTCGACACTGACCAGATCGCCTTTTTTCAGGTCTTCCAAGGCGGTGAAACGGCGCCCCTTGTATTCGACGGCAACGCTGGAATCGAGGTAATACGTCGAAAAGCGGCTTGTACTGTCCGAAAGGACGAGGATGTTATTCGTCTGATTCAGTTCAACGATAGTACCTTGGAGGCTCTGTTGAGCTGTACTCTCCAGCAGGGCTTCCGCGATCTTGCCTTCGTTGTTTAAGCGCAGTTGGACTTTACCGCCGGGGCTGAGGCTGCTGGCGGACAACTGCTGGCCTGCCAAGGTCAGCACCTTCACGCCTGAGGCGACAGGATATGTATGGGGTATGCCGGATTCATCTTTGATGGTGACGAGTCCCTGCTCTGGAAGGCTGTTGATGATTTCGCCCCGGATCACATCGGCGGCGAGGCCGCTGTCTTGGCTCACTTCGAGGTAGGCCACTTTATCGCCGCTTTTGATGTAGCGGATCTTCGCTTGCGGGCTCAAATCAGACGCTGTAACCAGCCGGTCCTTGCTGAAGAGGCGGGCGCCCGTATCCAAAGTCAAAGCGGTGAGCAGGTTTCCCTCCCCCAGCACGGATAGGGTCGAGTCCTGGGCGCTGATGAAGGAGGCCTCGTAGATCCCCGGCGGCAGGCGGTCCATCTTGCCTTCCACCCGGTCCAGGAAAATGGCCATTTCGCCCCGGGTGACGACCGTGTTCGGGTCAAAGTAGCCGCCATCCCTGCCGCGGATCAATCCCAAGTCGGTGGCGACGCTGATATGGCCGCGCGCCCAAGGGGGGATCTGGGCGGCGTCGGTGAAGGTAAGGCTGCTGCTCATCCGGCCCTGAGCTTCCAGTTCCTTGCCGAGGAGGCGCACCAACAGCCGGGACACCCAGGCACGGGAGGCGCCTTGGTTCCAAGGGAAGAACTCGTTGGCGTCAAGTAGGCCTTGGTTGACGGCGGTCACCAGGTACCCTTTTCCCCAGGCGGGCACATTTCCGCCGAATTTCTTCTCCATGTCCGGCGACAGTTGGGAAGCTGCGGCGGTTGCCGTCGCCTCCATCCCAAAAAAGCGTTGGACCATGACGAGCGCTTCCAGTTGTTTCACGGGGTCGGAAGGGCCGAAGTTGCCGTCGCCTCTTCCCTTGATAGTGCCCTGGGCGGAAAGTTTCATGATCGGCCGGTACTCGGGCATGACGGTGTTCACATCTCCGAACTGCGTCACAGCAGCCAGTCCGGCAGCCGGTGACAGCACGATGGAGAGGGCCAAGCAAGCACAGGCAAGTCGTTTGCGCAAAAGATACCCTCCTTAAAGCGGTTTTGCTTCATGGTTTTTCGACATAGAAAGAAGAAAATCCTGTGTCCAATGGCAACCGCCTTTCAAAATGCAATATATTGACGAATCAAAGGCGCAAAAAGTTGCATTTTCCCGAATGAAGCATATGGCTGCTCGCTTTCCTGCCATAAAACAGACGACCCGAAGATTGCTCTTTCGGGCCGTCTGTTCGATGGTGATATCGGTGTTGTGATTCAAGCGTTGTTAACAGCGGGCACCTTTTCCGGCGCTTTGCCGAAGAAGCCGAAGCGGTCAGCCATCTTGCCGTACCAGGCAGCCGCCTGAACCTGGAGGATGAAGGCGAGGGTGACGACGAGGGCGGCCTGAGGGCCGAAGGCGGTGATGGCGAGGCCGAGAGCGATGGAGAGGTTGCGCATGACCGTTCCGTAGATCAAGGCGACGCCGTCGGTGCGGTTGAGGAAGAGGCGGGCGATGACGGTGCTCAAGGTGAAGTTGATCAGGTAAAAAATGACCAGGGCGAGCAGGATGCCGCCGAGCAGGTCGGGGCGGGACAGCACCATTTTCGACTTCATGGAGATGGAGGCGAAGATGATGGCCAGCATGGCCCAGAAGCTGACGGCCGGCAGGTAGGGCTTGATCACCTTCTGGAAGTGTTCCTGGCCGTATTTCTTTTTCAGTTGAAGGAATGTTATGTGACCCAATAGGAGGGGCAGGAAGACGACAGTGGCGATGGTGATGAAGGTTTTCATCAGGTCGATGGGCACGTATTTGCCGACCATGATCAGAAGGTAGAAGGGAGCCAGGATGGATCCGGTGATCAGGCTAAGGGCGGTCATCTTGATGGCGGCCGGTACATTGCCTTTGAACATCATCGTCCAGGAGATGGTCATGCCGCTCGTCGGCAACAGGCCGGCGATGGCCAAACCGGCCATCATGGCCGGGTCGCCGGAGAGGAAGGATGTGCCCAGTCCCCAGGCGAGCAGCGGGATGAGCAGAAAGTTGATGACCAGGGAGATGCCGACGACCTTAGCGTGGCTGAAGTCGAAGGCCTCTTTCAGTTTGACGCCGATCATGGTGGGATAGATCATCAAAAAGGTGCAGATGAGAATAAAGTTGCCGAGACTACTGGTGTCAACAAAGAGACCGGCCGTAAACCCGAGCGCCAATGTGATCGGTATGCTGAGCAGCGGGTTCTTAGAAGGCCAGAATAGCGCGGTTTTTCCCATGGGAATCCTCCATCCCCCTATATGGTATTTAGATACTATGATTATAGGCTGATCGTTTTTCGCTCGCATCGTATAGACGATCACTTTATTTTTTGGATCGGCGAAAGGGCAAGGCCAGGTGGACGTGGGTGAGCGCTGAGCTGGTCAGAAAAATCGCCTCGCTCAGGGGAGGTTGGGCATAGAATAAAATATCCAAAAAATACCAACAAACAAAGGAGGAAGGGCGCGACATGATCTTGCGACCGGTATGTTATCGCACCGTATCGCCTCATTGCGGGAAGCCGGCCCAGATGCGTCTTCGCTGTGGAAAAGTGCTTCACGGGCGGATCCAGCGGGTCACTCCTCAGGGCGTCTGGTTTCATTCCAGCAACCCGGGGTTGTTCTACTATCCCTTTTTCGCTATCTCCGTCCTGGCGTTGACGCTTCCCTTTTGGGGAGGCTTTGGAGCCGGGTTCGGCGCCGGTTATGTCCGAGGCTATCGCAGAGGAGCTTGGTAAAGGCAAAAAGAGCCGGAGCGTCTGTCAGGCCCCGGCTCTTTTTGCGTTCATTGGTGGATCATGTCAGCAAATCGTCGTCACTTTGCCGGTGCAACTCCTTTTGCAAGGCAAAGTCGCCCCAGGACTGCATCTCCCCACCGCCGCTCACCTGGGTGATCTGGCCCTCCTCGTCGGGGGGCAGCGCCTGGCGTGCTCCTTCCCGGTCGGTTTGAGCGAACCGCAGAGGATGGTTTGGCGACGGAAAGCCTTCCGTCACATCGCTGTGAGACATGGGCTCAACTCCTTTGCAGGAGTTAGTATGCGCGAAAGGCTGCGCTCATTTGCCTTTTCTTCATTGGCAGTTCTTATTCGTCGTTGAGGAGGCCCTCTTTCAATTGATCCGGCGTCTTGCCCTGCTCGGCGGCGAGATCCTTCAGTTTCTTTTTCGGATCGCTCTCCGGGGGCAAACCGAGGCGGCGGATCACCTCCGGCGCCGGCAAGGACAAGGTTTCGCCGATCTGTTCGATCGTCATCCAGCCCTTGATCTCTTCGGTCGAGGTGACCGTTCCCGTTGGGGGAAGCGACTGCTTGGTGACCCACAGGTTGGTGACCATGGCGCCACCGATGATGGCCCAGAAGAGGCCCAGCACCAGCAGTCCGTATTGGAGCGGCTTGATCCGCATGGTGTATTCCTCCTATGAAAAAGCGGTTGAAAAAGCGGTTGCCCGCAGAAATCGCGATTACCGGGGGACGGCCGGGGGAAGAGCAGGCGCCGGCGGGGTCTTGCCGGCTTCCAGCACGAGAGCGTCCGGTTTCGGACAGGACTCCATGCATTGCAGGCACTTGATGCAGCGCCCGTCGGGGATGGTCCCGCAGTGCTGCACATCGATGCCCACCGGGCAGTTGCGGGTACAGATGCCGCAGTCGATACAGGCGGAGGGTTGCCGTTTCAGCTTGAAGAGGCTCAAGGGACTGACCAGGCTGTAGACGGCGGAGAGGGGGCAGAGGTAGCGGCACCAGAAGCGGTCGATGGGGAGGGAGAGGGCGATGAAGAGCGCCAGAAGGACGATGGACGTCGTCGTTTCAAAATTAAAATGAAAGATCACCTTGAAGGGGTCGTAGGGTTCAAACCAGAGGGTATTGTCGAAAACGGTTTTGTAGAGGATGAGAGCGAGAAAGAGGAAGCGAAGGGCGCGCAACGGCCGGTCGATCGCAGCCGGGACGGTCAGGGTCTTGCCGAAGAGTTTTTTGCCGATCCCGGCCAGCCACTCCTGAATGGCGCCGAGGGGACAGATCCAGCCGCAAAATCCAGCGCCGGCGACAAGGATCAGGACGAGGGCGGCGGCGAGGAGGACCAGGTTGGCCATGTTCGTCTTGGCGAGAAATTTGCCTGTCGTGACGTAGGCGTACAAGGTCTCAATGCCGCCAAAGACACAGAAGGTGTCCAGGGGCGCCGCCCCTTGCGGTCCCCCGCCGACGATCTGGTGGCGCAAGCCGATATAGGATGTGAGACCGACAAAGAAGAGCAGCGAGAGCCAGCGGACCAAGGTCACCC
Source organism: Heliomicrobium sulfidophilum (assembly GCF_057715735.1). Lineage (NCBI taxonomy): Bacteria > Bacillati > Bacillota > Clostridia > Eubacteriales > Heliobacteriaceae > Heliomicrobium > Heliomicrobium sulfidophilum. The sequence goes on along the minus strand of NZ_JBVTZZ010000005.1, from coordinate 841,222 downwards.
GGCGCGACGGGTGCAGGAGCGATTTACGGGTCATCGAAAAAACCTCCTTTGGGCTGTCTTTGTCTCTTTGTTTATGCAAAAAACGTGCCAACGAAAAAAACCGCCATTGAGGCGGGCAGAATGACTTTTTGTGGTTGCAAGCGAGGTGTAGGTAGCGGAATAGGGGAATTTTTTGCCGCAGGGGGGAGAAAAAAATGCCCCTTCGCGCTATCCGTCATCGGAATGGATGCGGTACTCCTTCAACTTGTTGCGGAGGGTGCGGACGCTGATGCCCAATTGTTGAGCCGTTTTCTGGCGGTTGTCTCCGTTAGCGGCGAGGACACGGAGGATCGTGTCCCGCTCCTGCTGTTTCAGGATACCCTCTTCGGTCGATGAGGGTTCCGCTTCTGCTCGCTCTGTAGACGTTTCCCTTTCCAGGCCCAGGAGTCCCAGATGGCGCGGTTCGATGGGTCGGCCGACGCAGAGGATGAGGGATCGTTCGATGGCGTTGGCCAACTCGCGCACATTTCCCGGCCAAGGGTATTCTTGTAAAAGGACCTCGGCCTCCGCCGTCAACTGTGGGAGGTCGCGCCCGGTTTTACCGGCGAAATGGGTCAGAAAGTGGCGGGCCAGCGGCAAGATGTCGGCGGGACGCTGGCGGAGGGGCGGGATCTCGATGGGGAAGACGGCCAATCGGTAGTACAGATCGGCCCGGAATTGACGCTCGGCGATGGCGGCGGTCAAATCGCGATTGGTCGCCGCGATGATGCGGCAGTCGGCGACAATCGAACGGGTTCCGCCGATCCGCTCAAAACGCTTTTCCTGAAGCACTCGCAGCAGCTTGGCTTGCAGCGACCCGTCCAGTTCTCCGATTTCATCGAGGAACAGCGTTCCGCCGGCGGCCTGTTCAAAGCGGCCGATCTTCAGCGCGCTGGCGCCAGTGAAGGCGCCACGCTCATGGCCGAAGAGTTCGCTCTCGATCAATGCCGCCGGCAGGGCCGCGCAGTTGACGGCCACAAAGGGGCCTGCACGGCGGGCGCTCTGGCGGTGGATGGCGCTGGCAAAGACCTCCTTGCCTACGCCGCTCTCCCCCAGGAGCAGCACCGTCGTGTCTGTTTCGGCGACGAGGCGCGCCTGCTCCAGGGCGGCGCAGGTAGAGGGATCGCTGGCGATCAGATCTTCGCTGGAAAGGGATGTTACTGGCCGAAGGAGGGGTGAAGCGCCGGGGCTCGCCGCCTTTGCTTCGTTTCGCACTGGTGGAGCGGGAGTTTCGATTTGGCTAAGGACTCGGCTGACGACCTCTCTCAGGTGGCCGGGGCTGGGAAGGGGCTTGACCAAAAAATCAGCAGCGCCGAGCTTCATCGCTTCCACCGCCGTGGCGATGGAGCCATGGGCCGTTAGGATGATGACGGGCAGGCGGGGCCACTGCTGGCGGATGTGGCTCAAGAGGTCCATGCCGGAGAGACGGGGCATCTGCAGATCGATGAGCGCCAGGGCATAGGGCGCTTTTTTCTGCTCAGCTTCCCCGATCTTCTCTAATGCCGATTGGCCGTCATCTGCCACTTCCACTTGGTGACCGGCCCGCTCTAAGGCAGCCGAAAGAAAGAGGCGCATCGCCTCTTCATCATCGACGACAAGCAGCTTTGCCGTTTTTATCATCAAGGCTCCCCCTTTTCCGGCAGGTAGATCATGAAACGGGCGCCGCCTCCCGGCGCGTCTTCCGCGTGAATGGCGCCGCCATGACGGCTGACGATATCGCGGCAGAGCGCCAGTCCCAAACCGCTGCCTTTTTCGCGTGTCGTAAAGAAGGGTTCAAAAAGGCGTTCCTTGTCACCAGGGGGCAGGCCGATTCCTTCATCCTCCACCAGGATGGACAGACCTGCCTCGGCCGGGCTGGAAAGGGCGCGCACATGGATATCCCCGCCTAACGGCATGGCCGCCAGGGAATTTTGGAACAGGTTGAGGAAGAGGCGATGCATCTGGTCCCGGTCTGCCCGGATGGTCAGGTCAGGTGGTTCGATCTGGGTCACGATGGCGGCGTCGAGCCCTTTCAGTTCCGGTTCCAGCAGCGCGGCGATTTCCTGAATGAACGGGGCCAGGGGCCACTCCGTCATCGTCGGTTGGGGCAAACGGCTGTAGGCAAGGAGGTCGCCGACAAAGCGTTCCAACCGTTCTGATTCCCTGACGGCTGTTTCACAGTAACGCTTTGTCTGTGCCCCCGCCTCTCGATCTGCTAGAGTTTCTTGGACCAGTTGCAACAGCCCTTTGATCGCGCCCAGGGGATTGCGCACCTCATGGGCCACCCAGGCGGCCACCTGGCCGAGGGAAGCCATCCGGGCCTGTTCGCGGGCTTGCGCCTCCAGGGCGAAGTAGCGGCGCAGTGTTTGCATCAGATAGGCAGTGACGATCAGTGTGCCCAGTAGGACGAGGCTGATCAGAAAAAGCTGCCGTAAGGCGGCGCCGGTCACATCGCCAGCAGCGCTTTCCAGCAGTTGCACCCGCAGCACTTTGAACCGGGGTTGGTAATCGCCCGGCATGCGCGGCCCTTCCCCGTCAAAGCCTCCCAAATGGAGGGGCAGAAAAGCCTCGAAGCGGGGCGGAATCGGCGCAGACCCTTCCAGTTCCGGTGAGGCGGAAACTGCTCCCGTGGGAACGATTGCGGACAGCGCCGGTTGCTCCTTCATGTAGCGAAAGCGCAGGCCTTGTTCCTCCAACACCTGTTGAATAAGGGGCAGTGATGGGGCATCTCCCGCTTTGCCTAACTGCGCCGGATCGCGGTGGGCGATGATGACGCCGCCGCGATCAAAGACAGTCAGTTCGATGAGATGGGGGTCTTCGGGCCAGGCGGCGATGATCGATTGCAATTCCTCCGGGGTGCGGCTCGGGCTCTTGCGCGCCACCGCCTCCAGGGTTTGGGCAATGCTGCTCGCCTTGTTTTGCAGCAGCACCGTTTTGATGTCAAGAGAACGCTGGTAGTTGGAATAAGATGCGGCCAAGAGGATGGCGGCTGTCACCGCCAGAAGGGAGAGGAGCAAGCGCACGGGAAGCGGAAGAGGCGTGGTCATGGCGTGCCTCCTATGGCAACAAGGTGTAAATGATGGTGCATGAGCGGACAAAGAGCGGTTTGTTCTCTTGACAATAGGGGTTACACGGAGGAAGGATAAAATCCTGCTACAATCTGGGAATCACCTTGACATTTAATGAAAGTGAATGCAAACTGGAATCAGTAATCGCTTTTTAATTAAACAAAAGGAGTGCTGCCCATGAAAAGATGGATTCTCCACGGCATCCTCGGCCTCAGCCTTCTCTGTTCACCAACCGTCGCTATGGCCGATGACGCCGGAGCAGCGATGGCAGAAGCGACTTCTCTCGCCGTCGAAACCACCAGCCCGGCCATGGAGGTCTTCAAGAAAGCGACAGAGGCCTCGGCCAACCTGTCGAGCTACCTCCTTTCCGGTGACGTGAAGGCCAGTATGAACATCCCCGATATGCCGGCGCCCTTGACGATGAAGATGAAGATGATGGGGGCTGCTGCGAACGACCCTACCCGGTTTTCCCTGAAGATGACGATGGGGATGCCGGAAATGGTTGGACAACCGGTGCTCCCGGATGCCCCCGGTTCCTTTGACTTCCGGTTATATTTCGATGGGAAGCAGATGTATATGCAACTCCCCTTCCTTGACAGTCCCGCCCCGGACCAATGGGTCAAGCAAGAACTTCTGCTTCCGCCTGGGTATGAGGACCTGCTCACCCAAAGCCAAAACCCGGCAAAAACGCTGGAAATGATGGAAAAGATGGGCCTCATGCCGACCGAGATGGAAGAGCAGTGGCTCGATGGCAAGCGATACTATGTGGTGACCGTCCAGGTCGATAATGCGCGGATGAAGACGTACATGGAGGAAGTGATGGTTCATTCGGCGCCTGATGGGGGGATCGACGCTGCTGAACTTCAGGAAGTGCTGAAGAACATCGACGTGGACTTCCGCTATATCTACTATATCAATGCCGATACATACAGGACGGACAGGACGGATTTCAAAGGCTACGAAAAGATCAACGCTGAGGGAAAGACCCTATCGATCGACTTTGAGGGGACGATCTGGATGCATGATATCAACATGCCGGTGAAGTTCCCCGACGTGTCCAACGCCATTGATATCAAGGAACTGGATAAGCAGGCCGGAAGCGCGGAAAAAGGCGCGAAAACAGCCAAATAAACCGTAACTTGTCTGTAGGAGACATTGCCGAACAGCGGTTAAACAGAGCGGTCAAAAGAAAGAGGCAGGAAGTATACGCTTCCTGCCTTTACCTTTACCGTCCCCGGCGCTTCGCTTTGGCCTTTAACCTAGCTAGTTCCCGTTTGCGTTCCTTGTAGGCTTCCCGCTGCTGCCGGCTTACGAGTTGCCGTTCCTTCTTCCGGGCTTCCAGGCTGGCTTGTAAGGCTTCCTGGGCCTTGGTGGACACGCCCCAAGTCGCCGTTTCTCGGGCGACCTGGCGGGCCAGCCGTTTCGGATTGATGGAGCGCTCCGTCAGCGGTTCCACCTCCACCTCCTGTGCCGTAGCTTGCAAGAAGGCGGTCAGCCGGCGCAGGACGAAGGCTTGCACCTCTCCCTCTTTCGGCTCGGCACCGAAGATATGGCGGAACGCCTTCAGCCGGCAGTTGTCATCGACAGCCTCGATAACGCCGACCCAAAAGGGATCATCGAAGAAAACGGTAAGTTTCATGTTTTCCCCCTCCAATGTGTTTCACCGGGAACGATGGACACCCCGAGGGGGGGAGGTTACTGACGCCCTGAGGCGCATCCGGACTACCAACCGGATTGTGTTTTTACGTTCCCTATCATCAGTATATCATTCCCGGATGCTGACTCTGAACGGCGGAATGGTTCACTTTTTCTTCTTCATCAGCGAGCGGACAAAGAGAAAGAGGGATGTGGACAGGAAAAAGCCGGCGGCGTAGAGACCGAGCGGGACCTCTTGGGGACCGCCCCCTTGGACCATGCGACCCACTATGTAGGATACTGCTGTGCCGAAGGCGATGGCTGCCAGTTTGACGCCAGGCGATTTGAGCAGTTCCTCGTTCGGGTTGTCAGGCCCGTACTTCTTGGTTGTTTCCGGTGCTTGGTTGATTGCTGCAGTTTCTCCTTTTGCGGCGGCTTTGCTGTTCGGTTTGCCTTTGCTCACGAAAATCCTCCCTTGATGGAAGTGATAAATGGTGCGAATCGAATCTGCTGTCTATCGCAGTCTTCCCGTTTCTTATTCCACTTTTCTTTATTCAAATCCTGCATATTCCATGGACATGTTCAAAAGCAGGGTCTATCCTGCTGTAGCGATGCTTGTCTGGGAAGAAGGCGAGGCGGAAGTTTCTTTGGCAGGATAAGGCTGAGCATAGAAGGTTTGTGTCTGTTATAATGAATCATTGGGAATCGTTTTGATAGCGACTTTTTTCGGCGACGCTTCTAATTCGACAAGGCCTGTTTTTTGCGACGGGAGGTGGGTCGTCCATGGAACAACGGTTGTTTCAACTAAAGAGTGAATTTGCGCCGAAAGGCGACCAGCCCCAGGCCATCGCCCGCCTGGTCGAAGGCATTGAAAAAGGGATGAAACACCAGACGCTGCTGGGGGCGACGGGGACGGGTAAGACCTTCACCATGGCCTCGGTCATCGAGAAGATGCAGCGGCCCACGCTGGTGCTGGCCCACAACAAGACCTTGGCCGCTCAACTCTGCGCTGAGTTCAAGGAGTTCTTCCCCGATAACGCCGTCGAGTACTTCGTCAGCTACTACGACTACTACCAGCCGGAGGCCTATGTGCCTCATTCCGATACGTATATCGAAAAGGACGCCTCGATCAACGACGAGATCGACAAGCTGCGCCACGCCGCCACAGCCGCCTTGATCGAGCGGCGCGATGTGATCATCGTGGCTTCCGTCTCCTGCATCTATGGCCTCGGTTCGCCTGAGGAGTACCTTGATCAGATGATCTCCCTGCGCAAGGGTCAGATCTACGACCGGGACGCCATTCTGCGCCGCCTCGTCGACATCCAGTACAGCCGCAACAACATCAACTTTACTCGGGGCACCTTCCGGGTGCGCGGCGACGTTGTCGAGGTCTTTCCCGCCTCCTACTCCGACCGGGCCGTGCGGCTGGAGTTCTTCGGCGACGAGTTGGAGCGGATCAGCGAGATCGACACCCTCACCGGCGAAATCTACGGCGAGCGCTACCATATCTCCATCTTTCCGAATACCCACTATGTGACCAACCGGGACAAACTGGAGTTGTCCATCGCCAACATCGAAACTGAACTGGAGGAACGCCTCGCCTGGTTTAAGGAGCGGGACAAGCTGGTAGAGGCGCAGCGCCTGGCCCAAAGAACCCGCTATGATATCGAGATGCTGCGGGAGATGGGCTTTTGCACCGGCATCGAGAACTACTCGCGCCACCTCACGTTCCGCCCGCCCGGCGAACCCCCCTATACGCTCATGCACTTTTTCCCCAAGGACTTTCTGCTCATGGTCGACGAGTCCCATGTGACTATCCCCCAGGTGGGTGCCATGTACCAGGGGGACCGCTCCCGCAAGACGACCCTTGTCGAACACGGCTTCCGCCTGCCCTCGGCGGCCGACAACCGGCCCCTCAAGTTCCATGAGTTCGAGCAGATGCTTAACCAGGTCGTCTTCGTGTCCGCCACGCCGGCCGATTACGAACTGCAACGGAGCGAACAGGTGGTCGAGCAGATCATCCGACCGACCGGCCTCATCGACCCGGTCATTGACGTGCGGCCCGTTAAGGGGCAGATCGACGACCTCCTCGACGAGATCCGCGAGCGCGTCAAGAAAGACCAGCGCGTCCTGGTGACGACGCTGACGAAGAAGATGGCCGAGGACCTGACCTCCTACCTGCGCAACGTGGGTGTCCGCGTCCGCTGGATGCACTCCGATGTGGATGCCATCGAGCGCATGCAGATCATCCGCGATCTCCGCCTCGGCGAGTTCGATGTCCTCGTCGGCATCAACCTGCTGCGGGAGGGCCTCGACCTGCCTGAGGTGGGGCTGGTGGCCATTCTCGATGCCGACAAGGAGGGCTTTCTCCGGTCCGATCGCTCTCTGATCCAGACGATCGGCCGGGCGGCCCGCAACGTGGAGGGCACAGTGATCATGTACGGCGATAGGATCACCCGGTCGATGCAGAAAGCCATCGATGAGACGAACCGTCGCCGCGCCATCCAGATCGCCCACAACGAGCAGCATGGGATCACGCCCCAGACCGTCAAAAAAGCCGTCCGCAACGTCATCGAGATGACCATCTCCGGCGGCGACCGCAAAGAAGGCTCCAGCGTCGCTGAGCCAGGCGGCGGCGTCCTGGCTCGGGCGGCCGCCTTTCTGAAAAAGCGGACAGGCAAAAAAGGCGCGGAAAGCTCCGTCGATGCCTGGACAACGCAATCGGCAGCGCCTGGCGAGGGCGCTTACAGCACAGGCCATGCGGGAGATGACGGCGAAAGGGTCGTTCGCGAAGGTGGCGATGGCGGCGGCGCAGGAACTTATGAGGTCTCTCCTGAGCGATTAGCCGATCGAGTGGCCGAGAGTCTGCCGCCAGAGGAGGGCTATGAGGCTGCTGCGCCTGAAAGGGTGGCTTCACCGGAGGCGATGGCGCCGGAACAACTGGCCGCGTTGATCGCCGATCTCGAAGGGGAGATGCGTCAGGCGGCCAAGGAACTGGAGTTCGAACGGGCCGCCCTCCTGCGGGATGTGATCATCGAACTGAGGGGCGCTGCGCCGGCGAAGAGCAAGACGGGAGGCGGCGCGGCTCTAGGAGCGGCGAAAGCCGCACGGGGCGGACGCAAGGCCAGCGCCAACGGCGGCAACAGCGCCGCTGGTGCGAAAGGGCGTAGCCGGGGAAAAAGCCAACCGCCGCAGGAGGATCCGGGATTGGCCGTTTTCACCTCTTCAGCCGGGCCTTCCCGCCCGCGGGGGCGGAAAAAGGGATAATCGCTCGGCTATCATAAAAGGAATCCCTAATGGGAACATGGAAAGCCCAGCCGCTGGCCGGGCTTTTTACCTTTTTTCTCATTGCAAAAGGAATCACAATCACCTTGTCGAAATATGTAGATAACTTGATTTGGGAAGGTGGTAATAGATGATTTCACGAGGTGAAGTGGCGAGAAAACAGGCCGAGGTGAACTGGAGCCTGGGCAAGCGGGAAAAGATGCTCCTGACCTGGAAGAAAGAACTGGAGGAGCAAATTGACACACTTCGGGAACGCCGGACGGAACTGCTCAACCAAAGGGACTACCTGGCCATGAAAGCGGAATGCTTCGATAACTGGAACCTGGAGAACTGTCTCATGTTGAAAAATGAATATATCAAACAGTACTACGACCTGGACGCCCAGATCTTCACCATCGAAGCGGAAGTCCTCTTCCATGAAGAAATCTTAGAAAAGGTGACAGCCGAAAGCCGTCGCGCCTGAACAATCGCTGAAAGGTCTTACGCAATTATTGTGTTGTTTTTACTTCCCCCATTGAATGCCACGTTACTGCTGCATCATACCACCTTTTGCCTTGTTCGGCTGAATGCCTTGTCTTTCCCGACAGCATGGCGATGACAGAGAAAAAGATGCCCCATCCCTCCCTGATCAAGGGACGGATGGGGCTTTTTGTGTCAGGCCGTTGACGCGTCACCGTTTGCTTGTGGTGCAGGTTTTGCCCTCATAGCGGTGTACATGACCGTCGTCACAGGTGGTGGTTCCCTCCATGCAGTGGTAGTGGCCGCAGCCGGGTCGGTAGATGGCGGGACCGGTGCACCCACAGTAGTAGTGGACATGGTTGTCATTGAAGGAAGTGACCCCGGCGTATCGGTGGGCGTGGTCCCGCTTGTTGACAGAGGGTTCCGTCTGACCGCTCAGCATGTGCCGGTGGCCTTCACTCAGGCACGACTCGAAGTGGTAATCATGGGTGTGGAAACCGCAGTCCCAATCGTCATAAGGCGGCTTGGGCTTACAGCGCATGCCCGCTCTCCCCTTTTTCACGTTTACTTATACATATTCAGGGAGAAAATGGAAGGTAACGATGAGGGAAAAAAATAGGACCGCCGGGGACATCCCGCGCCAGCCGGGCGGATCCGAAAAGTGTCAGGGAGGGGCAGGGGAGATCCATCGGCAAGGTCGTCCCTTTGTGTTATAATCAGAAACAGTGAAAAAGAGCGGGCCGACGCCCGCTATCGCACTTTTTGACGGAGACTAAGGGGGAAGCCGGAAGTACTATGATGGATCAAATCCGGGTCCGCGGGGCCCGCGCCCATAACCTGAAAAACATTGATGTGGACATCCCACGGGACCGGTTGGTCGTCGTCACTGGCCTCTCCGGCTCGGGGAAGTCCTCTCTTGCCTTTGACACGATCTATGCTGAGGGGCAGCGCCGCTATGTAGAGTCTCTCTCGGCTTATGCCCGCCAGTTTCTCGGCCAGATGGACAAGCCGGATGTGGACTACATCGAAGGGTTGTCGCCGGCCATCTCCATCGACCAGAAGACGACCTCGAAGAACCCCCGTTCCACCGTCGGCACGGTGACAGAGATCTACGACTACCTGCGCCTGCTCTTCGCCCGGGTAGGCCGCCCCCACTGCCCCAAGTGCGGTCGGCCGATCCGCCAGCAGACGGTGGAGCAGATGGTCGACCAGATCCTGGCCCATCCGGAAGGGACGCGGTTACAGATCTTGGCGCCGCTGGTGCGCGGCAAAAAGGGCGAACACGTCAAGGTGATCGAAGATATTCGCAAAAACGGCTATGTGCGCATGCGCGTCAACGGCCAGGTGATGGACGCCACCGAAGAGGTGAAGCTGGAAAAGAACAAGAAGCACACCATCGAGGTGGTCGTCGACCGCATCATCCTCAAGGCCGATATCGCCACGCGCCTGGCCGATTCGCTGGAGACAGCGCTCAACCTCTCCGAGGGGCTGGCTGTCGTCGACTTCATGGGCGAGAAGGAGTTCACCTTCTCCCAGAACTTTGCCTGCGCCGACTGCGGCATCTCCGTCGGCGAGATCGAGCCGCGCATCTTCTCCTTCAACGCCCCTTATGGCGCCTGCCCGAACTGCACCGGCCTGGGCGTGCAGATGGAAGTCGACCCGGATCTGGTCGTGCCCGATCCGTCGAAGAGTATCGACGAAGGGGCGCTCGTTCCCTGGGCGCGCATGAACTCGGCCTACATCCCCCAGATGCTGAAGGCCCTGGCTGATCTGCACGGCTTTTCCACCGAGACGCCTTTCAAGGATCTCCCGCCGGAGATCCAGAAGCTGGTCCTCTACGGCGGGGGCAAGGAGAAGATCCGCGTCCAGTTCACCAACTATGACGGCGAGCGGCGCAGTTTTGAGACGACCTATGAAGGCGTCGTCACCAACCTGGAGCGGCGCTACAAGGAGACTCAATCCGACTGGTCCCGCGAAGAGATCGAAGAGTACATGGGCCAGAAGCCTTGCCCGGCCTGCAAGGGCGCCCGCCTGAAGCCGGAGAGCCTGGCTGTGCTCGTCGGCGGCAAGAACATTCACCAGGTGACGGAGATGTCTGTGGCGGCGGCGCTGCGCTTCTTCACTGATTTGGACTTGAGCGAGCGGGAGATGATCATCGCCCGCCAGATCTTAAAAGAGATTCGCGAACGCCTCGGCTTCCTCGTCAACGTGGGACTGACCTATCTGACGCTGGCCCGCTCGGCCGGCAGCCTCTCCGGCGGCGAAGCCCAGCGCATCCGCCTGGCCACCCAGATTGGCTCAGGCTTGATGGGCGTCCTCTACATCCTGGACGAGCCCTCCATCGGCCTGCACCAGCGCGACAACGAACGCCTGCTGGCTACCTTGCAGCGGCTTCGCGATCTGGGCAACACGCTCATTGTCGTCGAGCATGACGAGGACACTATGTTGGCGGCCGACCACATCATCGACATCGGCCCCGGCGCCGGCGCCCATGGCGGCCAGATCATCGCTGAAGGACCGCTGCCGGTGATCATGGAGGAGCCCCTCTCCCTGACTGGTCAGTACCTGTCGGGCCGCAAGTTCATCCCGGTGCCGGAAAAGCGCCGCGAGCCGAACGGCAAGTGGGTTGAGGTGCTCGGCGCCTGTGAGAACAACCTGAAGGAGATTGATGTCCGCTTCCCCCTCGGCGTTTTCACCTGTGTAACTGGCGTGTCCGGCTCTGGCAAGTCGACTCTCGTCAACGAGATCTTGCACAAGGCTTTGGCTTCGGAACTGAACGGCGCCCGGAGCAAGCCGGGGGCGCACCGGGCGATCCGGGGCTTGGACCACCTAGACAAGGTGATCGACATTGACCAATCGCCCATCGGGCGGACGCCTCGTTCCAACGCGGCCACCTACACGGGCGTCTTCGATGCCATTCGGGACCTCTTCTCCCAGACGTCGGAGTCGAAGATGCGCGGCTACCGCCCGGGTCGATTCTCCTTCAACGTGCGCGGCGGACGCTGCGAGGCTTGCAAGGGCGACGGCATCATCAAGATCGAGATGCACTTTTTGCCCGACGTCTACGTCCCCTGCGAGGTCTGCAAGGGCAAGCGCTACAACCGGGAGACGCTGGAGGTCCGCTACAAGGGCCGCTCCATCGCCGACGTCCTCGACATGACTGTCGACGAGTCCCTCGAGTTTTTCCGGAACATTCCCAAGATCGCCCGCAAGTTGCAGACCCTCCAGGACGTGGGGCTCGGCTATATCCGCCTCGGCCAGCCGGCGACAACCCTCTCCGGCGGCGAGGCCCAACGGGTCAAGCTGGCGACGGAGCTGTCCCGCCGCTCCAACGGCAAGACTTTCTACATCCTCGACGAGCCGACGACGGGCCTCCACATCGCCGACATTGACCGCCTGCTCGGCGTCTTGCAACGCCTCGTCGACGCCGGCGACACGGTGCTCGTCATTGAGCACAACCTAGATGTGATCAAGACGGCCGACTACATCGTCGACTTAGGTCCCGAGGGCGGCGACGGCGGCGGCACGATCGTGGCTGTCGGTACGCCTGAAGAGATCGCCCAGTCGGCGGCCTCCCATACGGGGCGGTTTTTGGAAAAGGTCTTGCAGCGTAAGCCGGGGATGCCCGTTTGCGATCTATAAATCACGCGTTATTGCTCACACCGACAAATCGCGCCCGTTAGACAAAGCGAAAGCGGCTTACCACCGCTTTCGCTTTTACGCTTATTCATCCATGCGATTGCCATCGAAGGGGTCTTTGCTGGAGCCTAGATAAGATGTTTTAGACCCATCTGTCGGGGAGGTCTTTCGACTCGGCGCGTACTTGCGTTTTGCCCAGAGGTAGCCGATGACCATGCCGCTGATGAAGTAGGCGGTGATGGCGAGGTAAAAGAACTCCGCCGATGTTAGTTCAACATTCAACGATTCAAAGCGGATTTTGTCCTCCAGCGGTTCCGTAAAGGCAGAGCGGAGGGCTAGAAAGATCTCTGTCAACCGATCCATGAGGACTCACCTCGCTCCGGAGCGATTCCTCCTACCTATTATCTTTTATTATAAGGCAGTCGCTCGGAACTTGGTAGATAATTCTTTCACAAATATCACAGGCTCGTGATCACTGGCCGAAGGCCCATGCGACAAGAAAGCCAAGGACGGCGCCGACCAGCACCTCTGGCGGCGAATGGCCAAGTCGCTCTTTCAAGGGGACCTCTTCGCCACGCCGGATCCGCAAAAAGACGAGGATCCAGTTGAGCGTTCTCGCGTGCTCGCCGGCGGAGCGGCGGATGCCCATGGCATCGAAGATCACGACGGCGCCGATGGCGGCGGTGGCGGCGAAGAGATCCGATTCGATCCCTTGCCGCAAGGCCACGCTGGTGAAGAGGGAGACGACGAGGGCTGTATGGGAACTGGGCATGCCGCCTGGTTCGAAAAAGCGGGACGGGAGGAAATGGCGGTGCTGGAGGGACTCGCGCACGAATTTGATGGCCTGGGCCAGGAGTACAGCGAAGAGCGTAGAGTAGATGAGCGGTGTTGACATGGCTATCCCCCGTCTAAGCGTGGTGTGTGTGGGCGCTTTACTGGGGCAACCGCGCCTCCAGGGCCGATTTTTCCTTTTCAAAGCCGGGTTTGCCGAGCAGGGCGAACATGTTGCGTTTGTAGGACTCGACGCCCGGCTGGTCAAAGGGGTTGACGCCGAGCAGGTAGCCACTGACGCCGCAGGCTTTTTCAAAGAAGTAGAAGAGTTGTCCCAGGTGGTAAGCGTTCTGTTCCGGGACGGAGATGATCATGTTGGGGACCTGGCCGTCCACATGGGCGAGCAGGGTGCCGGCGAAGGCCTTCTGGTTGACGAAATCGACCGTCTTGCCGGCAAGGAAGTTGAGGCCGTCGCTGTCGTCAGCCGCCAGGGGGATCGCTAGTTCCCGCCTCGGTTTGTCGAAGCGGACGACTGTCTCCATTAGCATGCGCAGGCCCTCTTGAATGTATTGCCCCATCGAATGCAGGTCCGTGGAAAAGAGGACCGATGCCGGGAAGATGCCCTTGCCTTCCTTGCCCTCGCTCTCGCCGTAGAGCTGTTTCCACCACTCGGCCAGGTGCTGGAGCGACGGCTCATAGGCGACGAAGAGTTCCACCTGTTTTCCTTGCCGGTAGAGGAGGTTGCGGGCGGCGGCGTAGCGGTAGCAGGCGTTGGCTGCCAGGGAGGGGTGGGCGTACTCGGCCATGGCGTCGCGGGCACCCGACATCAAAGCGTTGATGTCGACACCGGCGGCGGCGATGGGCAGCAGGCCCACAGCGGTGAGGACAGAGAAGCGTCCCCCCACATCGTCGGGAACGACGAAGGTCTCATAGCCCTGTTCATCGGCAAGGCGCTTGAGAGCGCCTTTGGCTCGGTCGGTGGTGGCGAAGATGCGCCGGCGAACTTCGTCGGGACTGTACTTATTCTCCATCCACTGGCGGACCAGGCGAAAGGCGATGGCCGGCTCGGTCGTTGTGCCCGACTTGGAGATGACGTTGACGGAGACATCTTTGCCTTCCAGCATGTCGAAGAGGTCGCTCAGGTAGGCGGAGCTGATGTTGTGACCAGCGAAGAGGATGGCGCAGCCGGGTCGTCGGGAACGGGGAAGCTGGTTGTGGAAGCTGTGGCTGAGCATGTCGATGGCTGCCCGGGCGCCCAGGTAGGAACCGCCGATGCCGATGACGAGCAGCACATCGGAGGTGGTGCGGATGCGCTCGGCGGCGGCGACGATGCGGTTAAACTCGGTCCGGTCGTAAGTCTCGGGCAGTTGCAGCCAGCCGGCGAATTCGCTGCCGGCGCCGGTCCTGTTATGCAGTAGGTCATGGGCCTGGCGGATCGGACCCTCCAGGGCGCCGATGGCCGATTCCACGGTGGAGTAGGCGAGGTCCAGTCGGAGAGAAGACAAGGAAAAACCCCCTTCGTTTGGTGGATGATAGAAGTATTTACCATGTTCGTGAACACGATGTTGAGATCCTTCTCACATTTGCTTTTTTAACGAGACAATAATTTGCAAAAGACACAATTATTTTATACGACGAAGTATGACAAAATACGACAAATCACCCTTGTGTTCAAGATGCACAATTGTTATCCTCAATGCAACAAGTTTTTGCATTGAGGATGAGCGTATGAATGGATACGAATTGGTAGCGTTGGTTGTCGCTTGCGTTTTTCTGGCGCTTTTTTGTTATATCGCCTGGTTATTGGATAAGAGATAGGTATGACGATAAGTTGTACTTCTGTTGGCTTGTGCTATCATAAGCATGAGGTGAATGCTACTTGCACATCGCTTTGCAGGAAAAGCTGAAGAGCCTGCCCGAGAAGCCCGGCGTCTACTTGTATAAGGACGAGGCCGGCCAGGTGATCTATGTGGGCAAGGCGATCAACCTGAAAAACCGGGTGCGCTCCTACTTCCAGTCGTCCCGCAACCTGTCGGCGAAGACTCAGGCGCTGGTGGCCCGCATCCGCGACCTGGAGACGATCGTCACCGATTCGGAGTTGGAAGCGCTGATCCTGGAGTGCAACCTGATCAAGGAACATAAACCGCGCTACAACATTATGCTGCGCGATGACAAAACCTACCCTTATCTGAAGGTGACCTTGCAGGAGACTTACCCCCGGCTCCTGATCACGCGGCGTCTCGAGAAGGACGGCGCCAAGTACTTCGGCCCCTACACCTCGGCAGGGGCCGTCCGGGAGACGGTGGAACTGCTGCGCACCCTTTTTCCCTTGCGGACCTGTTCGCGCCGCGAACTGGACCGGCGCCAGCGGCCGTGCCTCAACCACCACATCGGCCGCTGCCTGGCCCCTTGCGCCGGGCGCGTTCCAAGGCAGCAGTACATGGCTCATATCGGCAGCATCGTCGCTTTTCTCGAAGGGAAGGAGGACGAACTGCGCAACCGCCTCCAGGCGGAGATGGAGGAAGCCGCCGAGAACCTCGAGTTCGAGCGGGCGGCGACGCTCCGCAACCGCATCCGGGCGTTAGAGCAGGTGATGGAGAAGCAGAAGGTCGTCTCCACTGATCTGGCCGATCAGGATGTGATCGCCATGGCCCGCGGCTTCAACCAGGTCTGTGTCCAGATCTTCTTCATCCGCGGCGGCAAACTGCTCGGCCGGGAACACTACATCCTCGAAGGCACCGACGAGATGGACCGCTCCGAGGTGATCACCGCCTTCGTCAAACAGTACTACAGCCGCAGCGATTTCGTGCCTCGGGAGATCCTGCTCCAGGAACCGATCGAATCGGCCGAGGAGGAGGAACTGGTCACCCGCTTTTTGCGGGAAAAACGGCAGGGCCGCGTGGAGATCCGCGTACCCAAGCGCGGCGACAAGCTGAAACTGGTCGAGATGGTCGCCAAAAACGCCCTGCTCACCTTGGAGCAACTGCAAAATGAGCAGCAACGAAAGAAGTCGATGACCGAAGAGGCTGTCCTCGACCTGCAGCGTTACCTCGGACTCGATGAGCCGCCCTGGCGGATCGAGTGCTTCGATATCTCCAACACGATGGGGAAGGAATCGGTGGCCTCCATGGTCGTCTTTGAGGGCGGCGCGCCGAAAAAGAGCGATTACCGGCGCTTCCGCATCAAGACGGTGGAAGGGCCCAATGATGTTGCCTCCATGGCTGAGGTGCTCACGCGGCGCTTCAACCGGGCTCGCGAGGAGGCCCAGGAGGTGGACGCCGGTCATCTCGACCCGATGAGCGCCAAGTTTGCCACCCTGCCTGACTTGGTCATCGTCGACGGCGGCAAGGGGCAGCTCAGTTCGGCCCGGGAGGCCATGGCCGACACCGGTTATGACTATATCGCCACCTACGGCCTGGCCAAGGAAAATGAGTGGCTCTTCCATGAAAACAACCCTGATCCGATCATCCTCCCGAGGGGAGCGCGATCGCTCTACCTGATCCAGCGCATCCGCGACGAGGCGCACCGCTTCGCCATTACCTACCACCGGCAACTCCGCGCCCAGGCGCAGACAGCCTCCGCCCTGGACGGCATCGCCGGGATCGGTCCGAAACGCCGGACGGCGCTCCTGCGGCACTTCGGCTCGGTGAAGGCGATCGCTGCCGCTACGGTGGCCCAACTGGCCGCTGTGGAGGGGATGACGGAGGAACTGGCCGAACGGGTGCTGTCAGCGCTGAAGCGGCAAACGGGAACCGGGCAAGCCGGGAATGTCGAAGGAAATGTCGGATCATAGCGCCGGTATCACAGCCGGCGCTCTAGTCGAGTATGGAGGTAAACGATGAATTCCCTGATCTTGCGGTGGCTCTTAAATACACTGGCCTTGGCCCTGGCGGCGCTGTTCATCCCGGGGATCAAGATCGCCGGGATCGTCCCCGCTTTGTTTGCCGCGTTGCTTCTCGGGGTTGTCAACGCCGTCATCCGTCCGGTCATCTTTGTGCTGACCCTGCCGATCAGCCTGCTCACGCTGGGGCTCTTCACGTTGGTCATCAACGGGCTCATGCTCTGGATGGTTAGCGGGCTTGTCCGAGGCTTCGAGGTGTCCGGTTTTGGCGCCGCCTTTTTCGGCGCGTTGCTCCTTTCCCTGTTCAGCACCCTCCTGAGCTGGTTTATCCGGGAAGAAGGCTGATTTGCTAGACACATGATTGCTGGAAAACGGGGTTATCCTTGCGGGAGACGCCCGTTTTCTTTTTCTCCCGGCCGAACCGATTCATGGGATTGGGAAGGATATTACTGGAATCAGGTCGAAGATAACAGACAAGGAGTGTGATCCCATGGGAAGGCCCCAATGGTTCACATCTGCCATCATCTATCAGATCTACCCGAGGGTCTATGGGATGACGGACCGGCGATTCGGCACGCTGCGTGACATTCAACGGGACTTGCCGCGGATCAAATCACTCGGCGTCAACACCTTGTACCTGCTGCCCATTCACCCGATCACGCAAAAATACCGCAAAGGACTTTCGGGATCTCCCTATGCGATCCGCGATTACCTGGCTGTCGCGCCGGAACTGGCGGAATGGGAAGGAAATGGCTGTGATGGGAGCAGGGATGGATCAATGGGAGCAGCCTCCGACCGGAGCGAAGCTGCTTTGGCAGAAGCCGCTCAGCAACAATTCCGGGAACTGGTGGGGGAAGCCCATGCCAACGGCTTGCGGGTGCTTCTCGATTTCGTGGGCAACCACTGCGCCCCTGACAATGTCCTTCTCGATCCCGGCAACCCGTCGAAAAAGGGCGGCTATCATCCCGAGTGGTTTTTGTGGGATGACGGTTCGCGCCCCATTGCGCCGTCAAAGGACTGGTGGGATACGGCCGATCTGAACTACGGGATCCCTGTCGAGGGAAAACCGAACGCCCACCGGCTCGTCTATGACAATGACGAGAACCGCCGGGCCATGTGGGAGTTCATGGCCGGCGTCCTGGAGCACTGGGTCCGCGAGTTCGACATCGACGGCTACCGCTGCGATTTTGCCCACTGGGTGCCTCTCGATTTCTGGCGCGAGGCGATCCCGCGCGTCAAAGCGATAAAGGCGGACACGGTCTTTATCGCTGAGGCCTATGAACGAATGGCTGAGCTGTTGGCCGCCGGATTCGACGGCATCTATGCCTTCGAACTCTACAATCAGTTGAAAAGCTTGCATGAAGATGTTCGGCACAACGACCCTTATTATGAGGTGCAATATATTCGCAACAAGATCGAGTGGGAGAACAGTCGTTACCTGCCGGGACACCGGATGGTGCGCTACACGGAAAACCATGACGAGCCGCGCACCGTCGTCACCTATGGCGGGATCGAGCGTTCCAAACCGCCTGTGCTCCTGGCCCTGACCCTGCCGGGCGTGCCCATGCTCTACGCCGGGCAGGAGAACGGCGCTCACATCCGGCCGCCCCTCTTTGAAGGCAACTTTGAAGCGACCTTTTCGCCTATTGATTTTTCGGCCAAGGCGCCCCTCGAGTCCTGGTACCGCCATGTCTTGGCCATCTGTAGCGCTAAACGCTTCCTTCATGGCGATGCGATCCGCTTCCTCTCCGTCAGCAGTCGGAAGGTGACGGCCTTCCTCAGGCGGGAGGGGGAGGCGATGGCCATCGTGATCATCAACTTTAACGCCGAGCCGCCGGGGGAATGGGTGGAATGGGAATTGCCGCCGGAGGTCTTGCAGGCTTGCGCCGCTAGCGGCGGCGAACTGGTCGACCTCCTTGAGGGGGGGCCGCCGATCCCGATAGAACCCTATCCGGCGAAAGACCGGAAGCGGGCGCTCTTTTTGCGCCCCTTGCAATCGTCGATCTTGGAAGTGAGGGAAGAAAGGTGAGCAAGCTTTTTCCCCGACGTTCCAGCGGGGTGCTCCTGCACCCGACGTCGTTGCCCGGCCGCCACGGCTTGGGCACACTCGGCCTGGAGGCGCGTCGCTTCGTCGATTTCCTGGAGGCATCAGGCCAGTCGCTCTGGCAGGTGTTGCCGCTGGGACCGACCGGTTTCGGCCATTCCCCCTATTCCGCCCTTTCCGCCTTCGCCGGCAATCCCCTCCTGATCAGCCCGGAGTTGCTCTTTGAAGAAGGGCTGCTTGAAAAGGACGACCTTCCGCCGGAACCGCCGTCATCGCCGCAGAAAGCTGATTTTGAACGGGCCGAAGGGGAGAGCGAGCAGTTCCTGCGCAAGGCCTATGAACGATTTCTCCGGCTTGCCTACGACCAATCGGAGTTTCGCCAGTTCTGCCAAGATCAGGGGGAGTGGCTCGAAGAGTACGCCTGCTACCGGGCGCTGAAGCGGTATTTCGGCGAACGGTCCTGGCTCGACTGGCCATTCGAATACGCCCGCCCCGAGGCCCAGGCGCTCGCCCTCTTCGACCGAGAGCAGGCGAAGGAGATCGATTTTCACCGCTTTGTCCAGTACCTCTTCTTCCGGCAGTGGCGCCAGATCCGCCAGTACGCCAACAGCAGGGGCATCCGCATCATCGGCGATCTGCCCATCTATGTGGCCATGGACAGCGCCGACACGTGGGGGCAGCGGGACATCTTCGAACTCGATGAGCGTTCCCATCCCCGGGAAGTGGGCGGTGTTCCGCCCGATTACTTCAATGAGAATGGCCAACTCTGGGGCAATCCCGTCTACGACTGGGAGCGGTGCGAACAGACAGGCTACGCCTGGTGGATCCGTCGCCTCCGCCACGCCTTCAGCCTCGTCGATATTGTGCGCATCGATCATTTCCGCGGTTTTGAGGCTTATTACGCCATCCCTTACGGGGAAGAGACGGCAAAAAATGGGCGCTGGCGCAAAGGGCCGGGCGCCAACCTCTTCACGGCCATGGAAGCGGCTCTCGGCGACCTCCCCATCATCGTCGAGGACCTGGGCCTGATCACCCCCGAGGTGGTCGAACTGCGGGAGCAGTTCGGTTTTCCAGGGATCAAGCTGTTGCAGTTCGCCTTTGATTCGGGCGATGAAAATGGGAACGCCTTCATTCCCTTTCGCTACCGTCAGAACTGTGTCGTTTTTACGGGCACCCATGACAATGACACGACCTTGGGCTGGTTTCAATCGGCCTCGCCGGAGGATCGGAAAAAGGCGTTGGAGTACATGAACGCCGACGGCAACGACATTGTCTGGGACTTTATCCGCCTTGGCCTGGCCTCGGTGGCGGACGCTTTCATCGTCCCCATGCAGGACGTGCTGGGACTTGGGACGGAGCACCGGATGAATTATCCCGGCAGCCTGGAAGGCAACTGGCTCTGGCGCTTCCAGTGGGATCAACTGCCGGAATCGACCGTCTCCAAACTGGCCTATTTGACGAAACTGTATGGGAGATGAACAGAAGGAGCACCCACCGGCCGCCTTTTTGCTCAAAAGAGCGGTGAACCGTGCACGATAACATATGATACAATAGCCTGTAGCAATCAAAATCCACAGCGCCAGATCCGCGCGAAATGTAGGGGGTCGCCATGGAGAAGGGATTCGAAAAGCCCGCCATTCAGATGGTCATCATCACCGGTCTCTCCGGCGCCGGCAAGTCACAGGCCATCCGCGCCCTGGAGGATCTTGGCTTTTTTTGCGTAGACAACCTGCCTCCCAACCTGTTGCCCAAGTTCGGCGAACTGATTGTTCACTCGAAGGGCAGGATCAACAAAATCGCCCTGGTCATCGACATCCGGGGCGGCGAGTTTTTCGATTCCTTGAGCGATGGCCTGCACCAACTCGGCGCCCAGGGGATCCGGTGCGAGATCCTCTTTCTCGAAGCTTCTGATGAGACGCTCATCCGGCGTTACAAGGAATCACGGCGCCGTCATCCCCTCTCTGGTGACGCCCGCATCTTCGACAGCATCAAGCTGGAGCGGCAGATGTTGGCCGACCTGCGGGGACGGGCCGACAAGGTGATCGACACGTCCGACCTCTCGGCCCAGCAGTTGAAAAATCAGGTCTTCGAACTCTTCGGCAAGGATGCCCGCCATTCGCAGTTGCGGATCACCATCGTCTCCTTCGGATACAAGTACGGCACGCCCCGTGATGCCGATCTGCTGATGGATGTGCGCTTTTTGCCGAATCCTTTCTATGAGCCGACGCTACGCAACCTGACCGGCAACGATGAACCGGTTCAGGAGTACGTGCTTTCGTCGCCGACAACCAAGGTCTTTATGCGCAAGTACTATTCGCTGCTGCGCTTTCTGCTGCCTCATTACACCAAGGAGGGCAAAAGCCACCTGGTCGTCGGTATCGGGTGCACCGGCGGAAAACACCGCTCGGTCACCCTGGCCAACCGTCTGGCGGCGGCGCTGGTCGATGAGAACTACGCCATCACCGTCAAACACAGGGATATCGACAAAGACCGAGGAGGCGGCGAGAGCACGTGAAATGGCTCATGTGGTTCTACCCCGGTTTAAAAGTGAAACGCTGGATGGCGCTCTCCTTTCTCGGGCTGATCTTGACGGGGACGAGCATCTCGCTGTTTTTTGACGGTGAATTTTTCGGATACCTGGAAAACAGCCTGCGCCAGTTGTCTCGCGCCTATGATCACGGGGCGATGGCCAGCCTGGGGGCCTTGATTTTCGTGATCGGGCTTTTCCTGCACATCTACGGCTTTATGGCCATGGTCCGCTCCATCTTCGAGGTGCTGGCGCCGGAGATGGACGCCCGGCTGGTGGAGGTGCTTTACCGTCGGCGCTCTTTAGAGCGGGGGCCGAAGATCGTCGTCATCGGCGGCGGGACAGGGCTCTCGGTGTTGTTGCGCGGCTTGAAAGAGTACACATCGAACCTGACGGCCATTGTCACCGTTTCCGACGACGGCGGCAGTTCGGGACGGTTGCGCGATGAACTGGGTATGGTCGCTCCCGGCGACATCCGCAACTGCCTCGTCGCCCTGGCCGATACGGAATCCGATATGGACCGCGTGCTCAACTACCGCTTCGCCCAGGGGGACGGGTTGACCGGACACAACCTGGGCAACCTGTTACTCGCTGGAGCGGCCCAGACGGCTGGCGGCTTTGAGAAGGCCGTTGATCTGATGAGCCGCATCCTGGCTATCCGCGGCCGGGTCTTGCCGTCGACGCTGCACAACGTCACCCTTTGTGCCGAAAGGCTTGACGGCGCCCACCTGCGGGGGGAAACGGCCATTACGGCTGATGGACAGGGGATTCGCCGCGTTTACCTGGATCCTCTCGATTGTGAACCGCTGCCGCAGACACTGCAGGCGATCGATGAGGCTGACGTGATCATCCTCGGCCCGGGCAGCCTTTTTACCAGTGTAATTCCCAACCTGCTTGTGGATGGCATTGTCCAGGCGTTGCGCAAGACAGGGGCCCCGAAGATCTATGTATGCAATGTGATGACCCAGCCGGGGGAGACAGACGGCTACACCGCCTCCCGTCATGTGGCGGCCATCCATCGCCATTGTGGCGGAAAACTGGTCGATGCCATCATCGTCAACACCGAGCCGATTCCGAAGGCACTCGTTCGCAAGTACGAAGAAAAAGGCCAAAAGCCCGTCATCATTGACAGCAAGTATCTGGAAAAGCAGGGCTGCAAGGTCATTCGCGCCCGTCTCATCAATAAGGAGAACTTTGTCCGCCATGACCCGACACGGCTGGCTCTGGCGATCATGAACGTGGTGTTCCGAGAGAAGGAACGGCAGAGCCGGGTGGGGATTGTGGATCGCTTACTTTACCGACGCAAGCTGGCCCGGTCGCCCTTGCATCAGTCGTGGCAAAACCGTGTGGAAGGCTAGCGCAGGAGTGGAAGCAACATGTCTTTTTCCGTAGAAACGAAGGAAGAACTGGCCCGGATCCAACCACGCCGCCACTGCTGCCAACTGGCGGAACTGGCGGCGCTTTTTCGTATGGACGGCTCTTTGCAGATCAGCGGCGAACAGGGCGTTTCCCTGACGGTCTCCACCGAGAGCGCCAGCTCGGCTCGCAAGATCTTCCGCCTGATCAAAGCGGTCTTTGGTTTGCAGACGCAGATCCTTGTCCGCCGGAAGCGGCGGCTGAAAAAGAGCAATGTCTATGTCATCTCCCTGCCGGCCCGCATCGGCGGCAGGGATGTCCTTCAGGAACTGGGCATCACCGACAGTCAGGGCGGTTTTTCCTTTGAACCCCCATCGGAACTGCTCAAACGGCAGTGTTGCCGGCGCGCCTACCTGCGCGGGGCCTTCCTCGGCGGCGGTTCTGTCAACAGCCCCGAGGGGACCTACCACCTGGAGATCATCACCAATGACGAGACCCATGCCCGGATCCTCTCGGATTTGTTACACCGGTTCGGCCTAACGGCCAAGGTGAGCCAGCGCAAAGGATGGTTCATCGTCTATCTGAAGGAAAGCGAACAGATCGTAGAGATGCTGAGCATCATCGGCGCCCACTCGGCGCTGCTCAACTTCGAAAACGTGCGCATCGTCAAAGGGATGCGCAACCAGGTCAACCGACTTGTCAACTGTGAAACAGCCAACCTGAACAAGACCGTCGACGCCGCGCTGCGGCAGACGGAGATGATCCAGTTTGTGCGAAACCGCGTCGGACTGGACAACTTGCCGACCCAACTGCGGGAGATCGCCGAACTGCGCCTGCAGTACCCAGACGCCAGCTTGAAGGAACTGGGCCAGATGCTCAACCCGCCCGTGGGCAAATCAGGCGTTAACCACCGCCTGCGCAGGCTGGAGAGCCTGGCCGAGGAGTTTTCCCGGCAAGGCGGCGTGATGACGGAGGATTGAGCGTATGGCCCGTCGCACTGTCGCCTATCCTGTGCAAGGAAAGAACTCCCTCCGCCATGTCTACGGTCATATCCCCTTCTGGCGGGTCTTTCGCAATGTGTTGATCATCCTGCTGGCCCGCTATGTCCCTTTTTTGGAGTGGAAGAACCGTCTCTACCGCCTGCTGGGCATGCGCGTGGGCAAGGACGCCTCGGTGGCTTTCATGGTGATGATGGATATCCTCCACCCTGAGTTGATCACCATCGGCAACGACTGTGTGATCGGCTATAACACGACCATTCTGGCCCATGAGTACCTGCTGCGGGAGTACCGCCTGGGCGAGGTGCGCATCGGCGACGGGGTGGTCATCGGCGCCAACAGCACCATCCTCCCGGGCGTGTCCATCGGCGACTACGCCATCGTGGCCGCTGGCGCCGTCGTGACGTCCGACGTGCCGCCCAACACCTTTGTGGCCGGCGTTCCCGCCCGGGTGATCCGCCAGCCTGCCTACCCGACCGTCCCGGAGTGAGGGCAAGGCAACAGGCACAGACAGCACTAGGGGGTGATGGCCGATGCAAGTTGGATTGGGACAACAGATCGAACAGTCGCAAAAGTTAGTCATGACGCCTGAACTGCGCCAAGCGATCGCCATCCTGCAGATGAACACCCTGGAATTATCCCTCTTTATAGAAAGGGAACTGGTTCAAAACCCCTTGCTGGAGTCCCTCGATCCCCCCCCAGAGCGGGAGACGACCGAGCGGAGGGAGCCTCCCTTCGTGCGGGAGACACAAGTGGAAGGGCCGACCTTGCAGAAACACCTGGAATTTCAACTGGGTCTGGCCTTGTCCGACGGCTTGCGCCGTTGCGTCGGCCAGTACATCATCGGCAATATCGACGACAAGGGCTACCTGCGCATCGACCCCGCTGAGATTGCGGCTGCGACAGGCGTCGGCGAGGAGATCATCGGCGAGGTGTTGGCGACGATTCAGTCTTTCGACCCGCCGGGGGTGGGCGCCCGCGATCTGGCGGAATGTTTGCGCATCCAGCTTTGCCAGCAGGGGAAGTTGACGCCCCAACTGGAGCGGATCTTGGAGGACCACTTGCCGGATGTGGCCGTCGGCCGACTTCACCGCATCGCCCAGCGGTTGAAGGTGACCGTCGGCGAGGTCCAGGCCATGGTTGACCGGATCAAAGAGCTAGATCCCAAACCCGGCATTACCTTTGGCGGGGAAGGGGACAACCGACCGATTCTGCCCGACCTGTTCATCGAACAGGTCGACGGAGAGTATCTGGTCCTTGTCAATGACGGCCTCCTCCCCCGGCTGACCGTCAACCGGACCTACCGCCACATCCTCAACGAGGAAGGCGCATCGGGGGAGGCAAAAGTGTATGTGGAAGAGCGGCTGCATTCCGCCCTTTCGCTGATCCGCGCCATCGAACAGCGCCGGTTGACCTTACATAAGGTCGTCAGCGCCGTCGTCGAGCTGCAGCGCCCCTTTTTGGAACAGGGACTCGCGGGCTTAAAACCGATGACCTTACGCGATGTGGCCCAGAAGACAGGCGTCCACGAGTCGACGGTGAGCCGCTCTGTGGCGGGAAAATACGCCCAGACGCCGAGGGGCATCTTTGAACTGAAGTTTTTCTTCGGCAGCGGTGTTCGCACCACCACCGGCGAGGAGAAAGCGACGGCCGGCGCGATCAAGCCCCTGATCCGGCAATTGGTCGATGGGGAGGATAAATACCATCCCCTGAGTGACCAGCAGATCGCCGAGGCACTACACGAACAGGGCATTCCCTTATCGCGGCGGACGGTCGCCAAATACCGGGATGAGTTAGGCATCCCGTCGACGGCGCAGCGCAGGCGGTATCGGTAAAAGGGGGCCTTGACAAAGGGTGCGGAAAAAGGGCATTACACGAAGGTTAAAGTTGACAGTTGTCGGATTGTGCTGGAAGGAATTAAGTAGCGAATGTGGAATAGACTAAAACGGTAGTACAACCTGAGAACTTTGGTTTGGAATAAGGAGGATTTATTGAATGGCAGTCCGTATCGGCATCAACGGCTTTGGTCGCATCGGCCGGCTAGCGGCGCGCGTGGCCATCGCCAACCCGGAAGTGGAGATTGTCGCCATCAATGACTTGACGGATGCGAAGACAAACGCCCACCTCTTTAAGTATGATTCCGTTCACGGCACCTTCCAGGGACAGGTCGCAGTGGGCAGTGACAGCATAGAGATCGACGGAAAAGCGATCAAGGTCTTTGCGCAAAAGGATCCGGCTCTTATTCCCTGGGGGGACGCGGGCGTCGATATCGTCATTGAATCGACGGGCTTCTTCGTCGATGGCGAAAAAGCATCGGCCCACCTGCGCGGCGGCGCGAAAAAGGTGATTATCTCCGCTCCCGCCAAGAACGAAGACGTCACCGTCGTCATGGGCGTCAACGAGGACACCTATGATCCGGCAGCTCACCGGATCATCTCCAACGCCTCCTGCACGACCAACTGTCTGGCGCCGGTAGCCAAGGTGCTCAACGACCAGTTTGGCATCGTCAAGGGCTTGATGACGACCGTCCATGCCTATACGAACGACCAGAAGATCCTCGACCAGACCCACAAAGACCTGCGCCGCGCCCGTGCCGCCGCCATGTCCATTGTGCCCACATCGACCGGCGCCGCCAAGGCGATCGGCAAGGTGATCCCTGAACTGGCGGGCAAACTGAACGGTTTCGCCATGCGCGTGCCGACGCCGAACGTCTCTGTCGTCGACTTGGTTGTCGACGTGCGGAAAAAAACGACGGCGGAAGAGGTCAACGCCGCCTTGATGACGGCTTCCGAAGGGGCGATGAAGGGCTTCCTGGGCTTCTCTGAGCTGCCCCTCGTCTCCCGTGATTTCAACGGCACCACCTTTTCCTCCATCGTTGACGCCTTGTCCACGATGGTCATCGACGGCGACATGGTCAAGATCGTCGCCTGGTATGACAATGAGTACGGCTACTCCTGCCGCCTGATCGACCTGGCTGCTTACGTGGCCGGCAAAGGGCTCTAATCGCTTCGAAGCGGCCACGATTCCGCCTAGCGATAGGCGGTTTTCTACGGGCAAAGAACGCGATGAGCGCTCCTCTGGCGCCGCTCATATAGAGAAGCACCGCAAATCGATCGAACCGGCGGGGTTCTGCCCCCGCCGGGAAATTGACGTTGGAGGTTTGGGCGTTGAATAAACAGACTGTGCGCGATATCGATGTGCGGGGAAAAGGCGTCCTCGTGCGCGTCGATTTCAATGTTCCC
The DNA here is from genome assembly GCF_057715735.1 of Heliomicrobium sulfidophilum. NCBI lineage: Bacteria > Bacillati > Bacillota > Clostridia > Eubacteriales > Heliobacteriaceae > Heliomicrobium > Heliomicrobium sulfidophilum. Next base: position 814,360 of record NZ_JBVTZZ010000005.1, on the reverse strand, counting down.
GTCGACGAGGCCGGTGTGATCACCGATGACACCCGCATCCGAGCCGCCCTTCCGACCATTCAATATCTGATTCAAGAAGGGGCCAAGGTGATCTTGGCCTCCCATTTTGGCCGTCCCAAGGGGAATGTCAACGACAAGTACCGCCTGACAGCCGTCGGGGATCGGTTGGCGGGACTGCTCGGACGTCCCGTGAAGAAACTCGATGACTGCATCGGCGCCGAGACGGAGGCTGCCGTCCGGGCGATGCAGGCCGGCGACGTGGTCTTGCTGGAGAATGTCCGCTTCTACCCGGAAGAGGAGAAGAACGACTCTGAGTTCGCCCGCAAGCTGGCCGCGCTGGCGGATGTCTATGTGAATGACGCCTTCGGCACGGCCCACCGCGCCCACGCCTCTACGGCCGGCGTCGCCGCCTTCCTGCCTGCCGTCGCTGGCTTCCTGATGGACAAGGAGATCTCCATCATGGGCAAAGCTCTGGCAGCGCCGGAGCGCCCTTTTGTGGCCGTCATGGGCGGCGCCAAGGTAGCGGACAAGATCGCTGTCATCGACAACCTTCTCGCCAAGGTGGACACACTGATCATCGGCGGCGGGATGGCCAACACCTTCTTCTACGCCCTCGGTCGGGAAGTGGGCAAATCGCTCTGTGAAAAAGACAAGGCCGACACAGCCCGGGAGTTGTTGGACAAGGCGAAGGCCTCCGGCGTTCGTTTCCTGCTGCCCGTCGATGTGGTCGTCGCCGAGACGCTCGCTGCCGGCGTACCCACGGCCGTCGTCTCTGTCGACGCCATTCCGGCTGACAAGGCGGCCCTCGACATCGGCCCTGAGAGCATCGCCCTCTTCGAACAAGCCCTGGCGGAAGCCCGGACGGTCGTCTGGAACGGACCCATGGGCGCCTTTGAGACAGAGCCTTTTGACCGGGGCACCCTGGGTGTAGCCAAGGCGATGGCCAAGGTACAGGGCGTGTCGATCATCGGTGGCGGCGATTCGGTGGCTGCCGTGGAAAAAGCCGGTTTGGCCGATCAGATGACCCATGTGTCCACGGGGGGCGGCGCATCGCTCGAGTTCCTCGAAGGGCGCGAACTTCCCGGCGTGGCGGCACTGGCCGACAAAGCCTGAAAGTATGTCGACGGGTTTTCTAGGGGTAAAGGGAAGATAGAATCCAGATGAGGGTGTGAACGTATGCGGACACCTGTATTGGCAGGGAACTGGAAGATGTACCTGACACCGGCCGAGGGCCGGCAGATGATCGAGGCGCTGCGTCCCCTGGTCGAAGGAGTCGTGGACAGGGAGATCGTCCTCTGCCCGCCCTTCACCGCCCTGGCGGCGGCGGCGGAGGCCGCTGAAGGATCAAATATTTTCACCGGCGGCCAGAACATGCACCCGGCGCGGGAAGGGGCCTTCACCGGTGAAATCGCGCCACCCATGTTGAAAGCCCTGGGTTGCCGCTATGTCATCATCGGCCACTCCGAACGGCGCCAATACTTCGGAGAGACGGACGCCACGGTGGCGGAAAAAGTCCGAGCCGCTCTGGCGGAGGGCCTTACCCCCATTGTCTGTGTCGGCGAGACGCTGGAACAGCGGGAAAAGGGCGTCACTAATCCTGTCGTGGAGATCCAGGTCCGCCAGAGTCTGGATGGGCTGTCACCGGAGGAACTGGCGGGCGTCATCATCGCTTACGAGCCGATCTGGGCCATCGGGACGGGGCGCACCGCTTCGCCGGATGATGCCCAGCAGGTCTGTGCGTTTATCCGTTCTGTCATGACCGGGCTGGCTGGTGAGGAGGCGCAAAAAACGCGCATCCTCTACGGCGGCAGCGTCAAACCGGACAACATCAAGGAACTGATGAACCAGCCCGATATCGACGGCGCCCTCGTCGGCGGCGCTAGCCTCAAAGCGGAATCTTTTGCCCGCATCGTACGCTTTGAGGAACAGTAAGCAAACAGCAGGATAGGGCAAGCAAGTAACGGCAATGTTTCAACGGACAACGCAAGGAAGTGACAACGCTTGTTATCATCGACGCAACAGATGCCGGTCATGCTTATCGTCCTTGACGGTTGGGGCCTGCGGGAAGATGTGGAAGGAAACACGCTGAAGGTCGCTAGCCTCCCCAACTATCAGCGCCTGCTGGAGACCTACCCACATACGTCTATCCAGGCCTCTGGCGAGTATGTGGGCCTACCGAAAGGACAGATCGGCAACTCTGAAGTGGGTCATCTGAATATCGGCGCCGGTCGCGTCGTCTACCAGGAATTAACCCGCATCTCCAAGGCAGTGGAGACGGGGGAACTGGAAAAAAACCAGGCCATCGCGGCTGCCATGGACCGGGTAAAAGGAACCGATAATGCGCTCCACCTGATGGGACTGCTTTCTGACGGCGGCGTGCACAGCCATATTGACCACCTCTTTGCCCTCCTCGATATGGCCACGGCGCGCGGCGTCGAGCGGATCTTCGTTCACGCCTTTTTGGACGGCCGCGATGTGCCGCCGGCTAACGCCCAGGAGTACATCGATTCCCTGGAAAAGAAGCTGGAGCAGCTTGGCCGGGGACAATTGGCCACAGTCAGCGGTCGCTACTACGCCATGGACCGCGATCAGCGCTGGGAACGCGTTGAAAAAGCCTGGGACGCCATGGTCTACGGGCGCGGTGAAAAGGCGACGCTCGGCCTTTCCGCTGTTGAAGCCGCCTACCATGCCCGCGTCACCGATGAGTTTGTGCCGCCGACGGTGATCGTCGACGGCAAAGGCGAGCCGAAGGGAACCATCAGTGACGGCGACTCGGTGCTCTTTTTCAACTTCCGGGCCGACCGGGCACGTCAGCTGACACGGGCCTTTGTGGACGCCGACTTTTCCGGCTTTGACCGCGGACCGCTGCCGCCGCAGGTGCATTTCTGCTGCCTGACCCAGTATGACGCCACCATTGAGGCGCCAGTGGCCTTCATGCCCCAGAACTTGGAGAACACCTTCGGCGAGGTGATCGCCAAGGCCGGTTTGCGGCAATTGCGCATCGCCGAGACGGAAAAATATGCTCATGTGACGTTCTTCTTTAACGGCGGCGTGGAAGAACCGAATCGCGGCGAGGACCGCATCCTCGTACCGTCGCCGAAAGTGGCCACCTATAACCTTCAGCCGGAGATGAGCGCCGGCGAGGTGACGGAAAAGGTGCTGGCCGAGATCGCGGCCGATAAGTACGATGTCATCATCCTAAACTTCGCCAACCCCGATATGGTCGGTCACACAGGCATGCTGCCGGCAGCCATCCAGGCCGTCGAGGCTGTGGACAAGTGTCTGGGCCGTGTCGCATCGGCGGTACTGGCAAAAGGCGGCGCCTTGGTGATCACAGCGGACCACGGCAACGTAGAGATGATGATCGACCCCAATGATGGCGGCCCCCATACGGCCCATACGACCGACCTGGTGCCCGTCATCCTTGTCAGCGACCGCCATAAGGACCGCACGCTGCGCCCGGAGGGCGCCTTGGAGGACATCGCTCCGACGCTGCTGGAACTGCTTGGCCTGGAACCGCCGCCGGAGATGACGGGAAAGTCGCTGGTACAGTAGGTGTTGGGTCACCTTGGCCTGAACGCTAAGAGTTCCGCGGCTACTCGCTTGTCTGCTCCGCTCAAACCGCTCACAGGCCAATATACCCCAACTGGACAATATCCCATCATTGTTAGACCTAAAATGTTTACAATAACCCTAAGAATCAAATCGTGTGGGAGGAATTGGTTCAATGTCTGTGATCGCTGAAATCTATGCTCGTGAGATTCTGGACTCGCGGGGGAATCCGACCGTTGAGGTCGATGTGGTGCTGGAAGACGGGACGCTGGGCCGGGCGGCGGTGCCGTCGGGGGCGTCCACCGGCGCCTATGAGGCGGTGGAACTGCGCGACGGCGACAAGGAGCGCTACCTGGGTAAGGGCGTCCAGAATGCCGTCGACAATGTAAACCTGGAGATCGCGCCGGAACTGATCGGCTGGGATGTGACCCGGCAGATGGATATCGACCAGCGGATGATCGAACTGGACGGCACGCCCAACAAAGGTCGCCTCGGCGCGAATGCCATCCTGGGCGTTTCCATGGCCTGCGCCAAGGCGGCGGCCCAGTATGTCGGCCTGCCCCTCTACCAGTATCTGGGTGGCGTCTTTGCCCGGGAACTGCCCGTCCCCATGATGAACATCCTCAACGGCGGTAAGCATGCCGACAACAACGTGGACATCCAGGAGTTCATGGTCATGCCTGTCGGCGCGGCCAGCTTCTCCGAGGGCCTGCGCATGGGCGTTGAGGTCTTCCATGCCCTGAAAAAGGTGCTCAAAGGTAAAGGCATGAATACGGCTGTCGGCGATGAAGGCGGCTTCGCCCCCAACCTGTCTTCCAACGAGGAAGCCCTCCAGGTGATCATCGAGGCGATCAAGGCGGCTGGCTACAACCCGGGGACCGATATCCTGCTCGCCGTCGACGCCGCCGCTTCGGAGATGTACAAAGACGGCAAGTATCATCTCGAAGGGGAGGGCAAAGTCAAGACCTCCGCCGAGATGGTCGACTACTGGGAAGACCTCGTCAACCGCTACCCCATTGTTTCCATTGAAGACGGCCTGAACGAAGATGACTGGGACGGTTGGAAGCTGCTTACCGACCGCCTCGGCAAGCGGGTGCAACTCGTCGGCGACGACCTTTTCGTCACCAACACGGAGAAGTTGGAAAAAGGCATTGAGATGGGTGTCGGCAACTCCATCCTGATCAAGGTCAACCAGATCGGCTCGATCACGGAAACGCTGGCCGCCATCGAAATGGCGCGCCGCGCCGGCTATACGGCTGTCATCTCCCATCGCTCCGGCGAGACGGAAGACGCCACCATCGCCGACCTGGCCGTCGCGGTCAACGCCGGTCAGATCAAGACAGGCGCGCCTTCCCGGACGGACCGCGTCGCCAAGTACAACCAACTGCTGCGGATCGAAGAGGAACTGGACGAACGATCCCTCTATCGCGCTAAGAAGACCTTCTTCAACCTGGAACGGCGGTAGGCGAGGCACCTCGGCATCGCGGCATTTCGGCACCTCCCCACCCCCTCAATCCCCCAACTTGCCAAAGAATGGTCTGCAACTTCCCAGAACTGCCCATAGAACACCCGGGGGTTGAGGCCTGGCCGGATGGCCCGGATGCTTCCACAAATGGTATGCATTGCATGGATTCGGGATAAAATATGTCTACGGGATCCGGGTGTCCGACCCGGATCCTCTTGTCTTTTTCCAAAAATAAAGCTGAGGTTTATCTCGTTTGATTGGGAAGGGGCTCACGATTAGCGCCGCTGACTTGTCTTTATTTGGTGGGCATGCTAAAATTCATATGTCAAAATGTCAGGATTACGGTAGGGGGAGGTGTAACGTTGACCACATTTGTCATCATTATTCACGTCATCGCCAGCATTGGCTTGATGGCCTCTGTCGTTATGCAATCGGGAAAAAGCGCCGGCCTGTCTGGAGCGATTGCCGGCGGGGCCGAAAGCTTTTTTGGCAAGAAAAAAGGGCTCGACGACTTGCTCAGCAAGCTGACGATGGTCTTTGCCGCGCTGTTCTTGCTCAGCGCTTTGGGGCTTTCCATGGTAGGCTAATGGTTGAAGTGGGAAAAATGAATAGGGTATCTTAGAACTGCGGGAATGAACATGAGGAGCGTGAACACTCCGTGAATTACCCGTTGATCGCGGCGGTGGCCGGCGTTGTCGGCCTCCTATTTGCCGCCTATCTGGCCGTGAGCGTCTTAAAAGAGGACCAAGGGACCCAACGCATGAAAGAGATCTCTCAAGCGATTTTTGAAGGGGCCATGGCCTTTTTGAACCGCCAGTACAAAACCCTCATCCCCTTCGCGTTGGTCATCTTCGTCGCCTTGCTGGCCGGCAACTGGGGCAACCAGAAGCTGGCCTGGGGGCAAGCCATCTCCTTCCTGGTCGGAGCCGGCTTCTCCGCCGTTGCCGGTTATGTGGGCATGACCATCGCCACCAAGTCCAACGCCCGGACGACGGCTGCGGCGATGCGCGGCCTCAATGAAGCCCTGTCGGTCGCCTTCCGCGGCGGCGCGGTCATGGGCATGGCTGTCGCCGGACTCGGCCTGCTCGGCGTCTCTGTCCTCTACATCGTCTTCGAGGATGCTGTCATCATCAACTCCTTCGCCTTCGGCGCCTCCGTCATCGCCCTTTTCGCCCGTGTCGGCGGCGGCATCTACACCAAGGCAGCCGACGTCGGCGCTGACCTGGTCGGCAAGGTCGAGGCCGGCATCCCGGAAGACGACCCGCGCAACCCGGCCGTCATCGCGGACAACGTGGGCGACAACGTGGGCGACACGGCCGGCATGGGCGCTGACCTCTACGAGTCTTATGCAGCCACCACCATCGCCGCCATGCTGATCGGTGTCACCGTCTTCCCAGGCCGCCTGGAAGGCCTCTTCTACCCGCTGCTTATCGGCGCTGCTGGGCTTATTGCCGCCATCATGGCCTCCTTCCTGGTCCGTACCACCGAAGACGGCGATCCGCAGATGGCCCTGAACAAAGGCCTCTGGGGCACCAACCTCCTGACGGCGATCGCCACCTACTTCATCGCCGCCTCTCTCTTCGAGGGCATCACGGCCGATCCAAAGGTCTTCCCGTCGGGTGTGCCCATCGGTTTGACGATCTCTGTCGTCGCTGGCCTGCTCGTCAACGTGGCTATCGGCTGGGTCACCGAATACTATACCTCCTACAACTATAAACCGGCCCAACATATCGCCTCGTCCTCGCTGACCGGCCCGGCGACGAACATCATCGCTGGCATCGGCGTGGGCCTCAAATCAACAGCCTTACCCATCATTGTGATTGTCATTGCGATTGCTGTCTCTTACCAGTTCGCCGGGATCTACGGCATTGCCATGGCCGCCATGGGCATGCTCTGCACGGCCGGCATGGTTGTCGCCATCGACTCCTTCGGTCCTGTCGCCGACAACGCCGGCGGCATCGCCGAGATGGCCGAACTGGGGCCGGAAGTCCGGAAAAAGACGGACAAACTGGACGCCGTCGGCAATACCACCGCTGCCGTGGCCAAAGGCTTCGCCATCGGTTCGGCGGCACTCACCGCCTTAGCGCTGTTTACCGCTTTTGCCGAAGAAGTCATCAAGTCGCCCGGCGTCGCCAATGCCTTGGCTGGCGGCCACTTCGTCCTCAACCTGCTCGAACCGAAGATCATCATCGGCCTCTTCATCGGCGGCACTGTGCCCTTCCTCTTCTGTGCCTTTGCCATGGAGGCCGTCGGCAAAGCCGCCTTTGAGATGATCGGTGAGGTCCGCCGCCAGTTCCGGGAGATCCCCGGCCTGATGGAAGGCAAGGCCAAGCCCGATTATGCTCGTTGTGTCGACATCTCCACCCAGGCGGCCATTCGCCAGATGATCGCCCCCGGGCTCTTGGCCGTCATCACACCGCTCATCGTTGGCTTCGGTTTTGGCGCCCAGGCATTGGGCGGCATGCTCGCCGGTGTCACCGTTGCAGGCGTCCTCTTGGCCATCTTCATGGCCAACGCCGGCGGTGCCTGGGACAATGCCAAGAAGTACATCGAGAGCGGCAAACACGGCGGGAAACGGACGGAAGCCCACGCCGCCGCCGTCATCGGCGACACTGTCGGCGATCCCTTCAAAGACACCGCCGGCCCCTCCTTGAACGCCTTGATCAAGGTGACCGGCACCATCTCCCTGATCATTGCCCCCTTCTTGAACCTGTAAGACCTCTGCGCAGGCGAAGCGCGTCTTCACTGCTCGATTCGGCCGTGGGCGAAGTTGTCGTAACACCTCACCTTGACGATACCTGACGAAATCTAAACAACCAAGTGTGACACCGGGACCGTTGATGGTCCCGGTGTCTTTCAATATTCCGGGCAAATTGTGGTATAATGGGCCTATCCTGACCTGGAAAGGAGCCCTTTCCGTGTTTAACATCGGCTTTCCCGAACTCGTCTTGATTTTCGTCGTCGCCCTCATCGTCCTAGGTCCTGGCCAGCTGCCTGAAGTGGGGCGCAGTGTTGGAAAAGCGCTCGGGGAATTTCGGCGAGCCACTGACGGCCTTAAATCGCATTTGAACGAAGCGATGGCCCCTGTCAAAGAAGTGAAGTCTGCCGTCGATGAAGCGGCTGCGCCTGTACAGGAAGTCCGTACCGTGGTGACCGACCCGAAAGGGTATGTGGCCGATAAGGCGAAGATTGAACAAAAGGATGGCGTGGACCGATGACGATCAACCTGACCGATGACGGCATGTGTTTTTGTTGCGGCCAAAACAACCCTATCGGCTTGAAGCTGGCCTTCACCTGGGAAGGAGACGACTATGCAACCTACTTCACCCACGGGACGGAGTACCAGAGCTACGCCGGCATCACCCACGGCGGCATCGTCTCAACAGTGCTCGACGAGGTGATGGGCCGGATCATGTCGTCGAGGGGTATCCCTGCCGTCACCGCCCGCATGGAGGTTCGTTTTCGCCACGCTGTTCCGACGGGCGAACGGGTTCGCTTTGCTGCTCGCATCGTCCGAGAACGGGGAAAGGTGATCGACGCGTCAGCGACGGCTACCCTCGCTGACGGCCGCATCGCTGCGGAAGCGACAGGGCGCTTTTTGGTGCAGGAAGGCGCCCCCGCAGAACCAGCCTCTTCGAAAGAGACCGTAGTGTAGATCAATCGCCATCGCCTCTTATGGATAAGGCTTTGTACCTGAAAAGATGATGAGAAAGGAACCGATGTGTCCATGGATTCCCCATCCAATCTGCCGTCGCGAGAAGCGGCGCTGGAACTCCTCGCCCAGTACAACAGCAACCGCAACCTCTTTAACCATATGCTCGCTTGCGAAGCCGTCATGGGCGCCCTCGCCCAACGGTTTGGCGTCGATGGGGCCAGGTGGCGCCTGGCGGGTCTGCTTCACGACATCGATTACGACCAGACAAAAGAGGATCCCTTGCGGCACAGCCAGGTGGGCGCGGACATCCTGGCGGAGGCCGGATACCCTGACGATGTCGTCTACGCCGTCCGCGTCCACAACGACGCCCATGGCTTGCCTCGCCTGAGCCTGATGGACAAAGCCCTTTACGCCGTCGATCCCTTGACCGGCCTGATCGTCGCCGGCGCTTTGATCAAAAAGGAAAAAGACGTGCGCCTTATCGACACCGAGTTTTTGCTCAAACGGTTCAAAGAAAAAAGCTTCGCCCGGGGCGCCCGGCGCGATCAGATCGAGGCTTGCAGCGAGATCGACCTCAGCCTCGACGAGTTTATCGGCATCGGCCTCGAGGCCATGCAAGCGATTGCCCCAGAACTCGGGATCGCAGGCAAATAACAGGTAGCCCTTGACCGATGGTACTCGTTGTTCATTCCATTCACACGTAAAGAATGTTGAGGCTAACGGTAATGACGGTACAGTACGGAAGGAGGGGCCCGGATGGGTGAAGGCCATAAAGTCCTCTGCGAGAACCGGCGCGCCCGCCACGATTACCATATCGATGAGACCTATGAGGCGGGTATGGCGCTTAAGGGGACAGAGATCAAGTCGCTCCGCCAAGGCAAGGGCAATCTGAAGGATGCCTTCGCCCGTGTCGAAAACGGGGAAGTCCTGCTCTACAACATGCACATCAGCCCCTTCGAACAGGGCCACAGCTTCAACCATGATCCGACGCGCACTCGCAAGCTGCTCTTGCACCGGAATGAGATCCGCAAGCTGAGCGCTGCTGCCCACCAAAAAGGCCTGACCCTCGTGCCCTTGCGCGTCTATTTAAAGCGGGGCTATGCCAAGGTGGAACTGGCCATCGCTCGCGGGAAAAAGCTCTACGACAAGCGTGACGATATCGCTCGCCGCGATGCCGAACGGGAGATGGCCCGGGCCATGCGCCAGCGGGAAAAGGGAGAGTAAGACAGCAGAAAAAGCGGAAAAAGTGCGGCCTCCGTCAGGTCGCACTTTTTTTATCAGTGTAGCGGAAAAAAGAAATCGGCAGGAAGACGGCCAAAAAGAGCAAATAGATACCTAAAAGATGCAAGGTCGAATAGTCACATGCGAGTAAAGAAAGGGTACGCGAACGATGAGCACTCCTTTGATCCGTACGCTGGAAGAGGTCGGCACGCTGCTCGATATCGGTATCGCCCTGTCGGCGGAAAAAGACCATGACCGCCTGCTCGAACGGATTGTGTCAGAAGCCAGGCGAATCACCTCCGCCGATGCGGGAACTCTTTACCTCTGCGAAGGCGAACAGCTTGTGTTCAAGATCATCCAGAACGAGACCATGAAGGTTTATGTAGGCGTCAAGGGGGAGCCAGTGAATCTGCCGCCCGTTCCGTTGCGGCCGGAAAATGTTTCGGCCTACACGGCCTTAAAACGGGAAGTTGTCAACATCGCCGATGTCTACCAGGCCGAAGGCTTTGATTTCTCCGGGCCGAAACGGTATGACCAGATGACCGGCTACCGGACCGTCTCCATGTTGGTGGTGCCCCTCGAGAATCATGAATCAGAGATCATTGGCGTGCTACAGTTGATCAACGCCAAGGATGGCGAAGGGAAAGTCATCCCCTTCGCCCCCTACTTGGAAAAGGTCGTCACCAGCCTGGCTTCCCAGGCGGCCATCTCAATGACGAACCGCCAACTCCTGGAAGACATTGAACAACTCTTCAACTCTTTTGTGGAGGTCATGGCCACCGCCATTGACGCCCAGACACCTTACAACGCCAACCACACGCGGCGGGTGGCCCAACTGGCCGGCGCACTGGCACGGGCTGTCAACGCCGCAAAGGAAGGCCCCTGGGCGACGGAGCATTTCGATGACCAGCGCTTGAAGCACCTGATCATGTCGGCCTGGCTTCACGACATCGGCAAAATCACCACACCTCTGGCGGTGATGAACAAGACGACCCGGCTCGGCGAGCGGCGGGAGACGGTCTTATTACGGCTGGAGTCGATCGCCTCAGCCTTGCGCCGCGATAACTTGGAGGCCAAGCTGGCCCTCCAGCAGAAGGGACTTACAGCCAGAGAGGAACAGGCTGAGGCGATACGGATCGAAGCGGAAGGGACCGAGGCTTGGGCTGACTGGCAACGGAGCCGCGATCTGATCGTCAACGCCGACAACCCCTCCTGCCGGATCACGCCGGAGATCGTACGAGAGCTGGCAAACCTGGCCCAACGGACCTATCAGGATGCAGAAGGGAGCATCAAGCCCTGGCTGACGGCGGACGAGGTGGAGGCCCTTAGCGTATCTCGCGGCACTTTGACGGAAGAGGAGCGACGCCAGATGGAGGGCCATGTGGAGGTGACGGATCGCCTCCTGGCCAAGGTCCCTTTCCCGCCGAAGATGGCCAGCGTCCCCCTCTGGGCGTCCATGCACCATGAGCACCTGGACGGCAAGGGCTACCCCCAGCGCTTGTCCGGCGACGCTATCCCCATCGAGGCGCGCATCCTGAGCCTCGTCGATGTGTACGACGCCCTGACAGCTTCTGACCGGCCTTACAAGAAGGCCATGCCGGAGGAGGAAGCGCTGCGCATCTTGGGCTTCATGGTCAAAGACGGCAAGCTCGACGAAGGGCTGTATCGGATCTTCTGCGAGCAAAAGGTATGGGAAAAGATCGAGTGAGACAAGGAACCCTCCAGGACTGGACCTGGAGGGTTCCTGTTTACCTTTTCAACAGATACCTGTTTGGCGGACTCCCTTTCTCCTAAGTTTACTAATTATACGGCCCGTTCTCCGTTGTAAGCGGGAAGGGTGTAGATTTTAACGGGGTGAACCAGGCCGCGAACATCCACTTCGCCGATTTCCTCCAGGCCGAGTTGGGCAAGCTGTTCCGGCGTTGTTTCAGCGCCTAACATGTAACGGACGGTTCGCTCGCTGACGATAATACGGGACTTGAACTGCTTGTTCATGCTCTCCAGCCGGGAGGCCAGGTTGACATCCTCGCCGATGACGGTGTAGTCCATTCGCTCCTCGCTGCCAATATTGCCGGCCAGCACGGGACCGCTGTTGAGACCCACGCCCAGGTCGAAGAGCGGTTCTCCCCGCTCCTTCCAGACCACATTCATCTCAACGAGGGCGTCGCACATCTCCTTCGATGCCTCCAAAGCATGGCGGGCGTGCTCCGGATCGGGAATGGGGGTGCCAAAGACAGCCATGATCCCGTCCCCCATGTACTTGTCAAGGGTTCCGCCATGCTTGAAGATGATGCCGGTCATGCGGGTGAAGTACTCGTTCAGCCGGGAGACAACCTCTTCCGGAGAGCGGCCCTCGCTGTAGGCCGTAAAGCCGCGGATGTCGGAGAAGAGGATCGTCGTGTCGATGCGCTGGCCGCCCAGTTGGATCGATTCTGGATGGGCCAGGAGTTCGTTGACAACGGCTGGTGAGACGTAGCGGCCAAAGAGCCCCTTCACTTTCTGGCGCTCTTGCTGCTCCAGGATGAAATTGTAGACGGTGGCGGCCAGGTATGTAGTTGAACCGGCGATCAGCGGCGCCACCAGGTTCAGCCAGTAGTGGCCGAGGATCAGGACAAGGCTGACCAGGGCGATCCAGCCGGCTGTGAGGAAGATTTGGGTCGCTAAGCTGTTCCAGGGCTGCCCTTTCAGGCGCAAGGCGACGGTATAGGAGGCGGCGCTGAAGAGGGCGAGCAGCAGCAGGTTGAGCGCCTGCGGCGCCCGGAAGTAGTAGGAGTGGTTGAGGAATGTGTCCACGGCGGTGGCGTGCAGTTCCACGCCAGGTGTAGGGAGGTTGCCACCCAGCACGAGGTTGCTGCGTGTAAAGGGCGTGTTGTAGATATCGCCGAGCAGCGGCGATGTGGTACCGACGAAAATGATCTTGCCGGCAAAGGTTTCCGGCGATACTGTGCCGTCGAGGACTTGATGGTAGGAGTAGGTGGGGAAGGACTGGGCTGGACCGGCGAAGTTGAGAAGCGGCGTCTTATTGTTTTCCGTCGGGATTACAAAGTCCCCGGCACGCACTGTTCCGTCAGGAGCAAGGGTCGCCTTGGTGGGGCCGAGCCCATGGGCCACCATGGCCGATGCCAGCGCCAGCGAGGGGATGGTTCGGTTCTTGTCAACTGTCACCGGCATGGTTCGGCGCACGATGTTGTCCGCTTCGGTTGGGTAGTTGACAAAGCCCATGCTGAAGGCGTTTTTGCGAAACGCGGTAAGGGGGAGGCGCATCACCTGATAGGTGTCTTCGCCTTCCTTTTCAAAGGTGAAAAAAACAGGCAGGACCACATGACCATGGCGGCCGATCGCCTCTGCTAGGCGGGCATCACCCTGGGGGTCGGCTTCGTTGGACAAGGTGAAATCGAAGGTGACCACTTTGGCTTCCCGCAGGCGGTCCAGTAGTTCGGCATGGACTGCCCGGTTCCACGGCCAGCGACCGATCTTGGCGATGGATGCGTCATCGATGCCGATGATGGCCACATTGCCACTGGTGGCTTGAACGCCGCGGACACGCAGCCACATGTCATAGGCCATCGCCTCCAGCGGTTCCCAGAGGCCGGCGGCGGAGGTCAGCGTCATGAGCATGGTGAGGCCGAGAGCGATAAAATGGCCTGTGGCGCCTTTGGCGACTTTCAATCGAGTCGCGCTCCTTTCTCTCCCCTTTCTCTGTTCGGATCCGCTTGGACAAGCGGAAAGGCTGCCAAAGCATATGTCGTAGAAGGGATAAATTAGATGGGGAGGATTCTAACACAGATTAATCATACCATAGGAAAAATCAGAAAAACACGCCGGAATGTTACTCCCAAACCTGCTGTTACAGGATTCAATCGCATAAGCTTAACCTGCGCTATATATTAAAGACCCCCAGCCTGGTAGCCGGGGGTCTTACGTATTCTCGTATGACTCTTTTTAGTAGCACTTTTTCCGATCCATAAAAAACTGCACGTCATCAAGAGCCTCGCCGAAGCGCTGGAAGTGAACGACTTCCCGCTCCCGGAGGAAGCGCAGGGCATCTTTGACGCCGGGATCATCGGTCAGGTTGATCAGGTGCTCATAGGTGGCCCGCGCTTTTTCTTCGGCGGCTAAGTCCTCATGCAGGTCAGCGATGGGGTCGCCGGTAGCTTGAATGTAAGCAGCGGTCCAGGGCACGCCATTCGCGTCAGCATAGTAGAGCGCATTGTCATGCTGGGCGTAAAAGCCGCCGAGACCGACTTCGCGCAATTTTTCTGGCGGAACGTCCTTAGTCAGCTTATAGATGAGGGTGGCGATTACTTCCAGGTGGGCCATTTCCTCGGTTCCGATATCGGTGAGGAGCCCTTTGGCTTTCTTCGTAGGCATCGTATACCGCTGCGTCAGATACCGCAGGGCGGCGGCCAGTTCGGAATCGGGTCCCCCGTACTGGGCGAAAAGGTACCTGGCCATGCCGATGTCGCACTTTTCCACCCGGACCGGGTACTGGAGCTTTTTCTCATAGATCCACATTGCTTGTTATCTACCCTCCCGACCGCGTCAGCAGTAGTCGATTTCCCAAGGCCAAGGCGCCTCGATCCAGTTCCAGGGGTACCGTCCGGGGCAGTATCCTTCTACCGTCAACAGCGCGTATCGCTGCTCGTAGGCGTGCTTCAGTTTTTTCAATTCGTCAGTGACGCGGGTGAAATCCCGCAGTGCGGCCTTGTCGTTCGGGTGGGTGTCCAAAAAAAGGTTCAAGTCAACGGCGACAAACTCCAATTCCTGGATGCGCCGGAGCAGTTCTAACTGGTGCCGGTCCATATATCAGCCTCCCTCCCCTCTCATCGACGGCGCCGGTCGTTGCAGTAGGGGCGGTAGAGACCGGGGAAAATCGTTCCCTTGCAAAGGGCTTCGGCGGGCGGGTAGAAGGGTGGGCAATACTGCTGGTAGGGCACATAGGCTCGAGCCAGTTTCCAACCCGGCTTCATCATCTCCGGTGGCACCGTGATGGCAGGGTCGTAAGACTCGCAAGGTTCACAGGGCGCTGGCCGGTGGTACATAGGCTCACGAGCGATAGGCTCGACAGGCATGGGCATCGGCATCATCGGTTCGCAGGGCATGGGCATTGGCATGGGCATCGGTTGGCGCGCAATCGGCTCCATCGGCATTGGCATCGGCGCGCAAGGGGGCATGGGCATCGGCTCGCGTGCAATCGGCTCGACCTGCGGACACGGCTCGGGAAGCCGACATTCGTGCTTCGGCGGGCAAGGCTTGGGACGGTGCGGTTTGGGCGGACAGGGCGGGCAAGGCGGCGGGCAGGGGCGCGCTGGCGGTGGAGGCGGACAAGGGCGTGGCGGCGGTGGTGGCGGTGGTGGCGGTGGTGGCGGCGGTGGCGGTGGCGGCGGTGGCGGCGGTGGCGGTGGCGGCGGTGGCGGTGGCGGCGGTGGCGGCGGTGGCGGTGGCGGCGGTGGCGGTGGTGGCGGTGGTGGCGGTGGTGGCGGCGGCGGTGGCGGTGGTGGCGGTGGTGGCGGCGGCGGTGGCGGTATAATCCGCTCGGGTGCTATCGGCGTGTAGGGCACTTTCGGATAGCCGGTCGGTGGTTTCCGATCCATGACTATTGAGCACCTCCTCATGTTCGCTCCATCATATGCCAATACAGTAAAAAAGGTCCCGCCGGCTGGCGGGACCTGTGCGCTATTATGGAATAAATTCAATCGACGCAGCATATGCGGATCCGTTGAAGAGGGGAGATGCGGAGAGCGTTTGCATGGATGAGCGGCATGATTGGCGATAAGGCAAAATGATCAGGCATAAATGGCACTGCTGCTATTATAGGACGAATGGGATTACGTAAGGCTGAGCAAAAAATTCTCGATCCGGTTTAAACCTTCCGTGATGTTCTGCATCGAGGTGGCATAGGACAGACGGACATGGGTGTCGATGCCGAAGCCCGATCCGGGAACCAGGGCGACCTGCGCCTGTTCCAGCAGGAGTTCGGCGAAGTCGTCGGAGCTGGTGATCTTCCTTCCTGCAAACTCGCTGCCGATGATCTTCGATATGTTCATCATCACGTAAAAGGCGCCGTTGGGTTTGAGACAAGACAATCCTGGGATGGCGTTGATCCGCTCGACCATATAGTCTCTTCTGCGGACAAATTCATCGACCATCGTGCCGACGATGTCTTGGGGACCGGTGATCGCGGCTAGGGCGGCCTTTTGAGCGATTGAGTTCGGGTTTGACGTGGCGTGGCTCTGGATGTTGGCCATGATTTTGGCAATCGGAGCATTCGACGCCGTGTAGCCAATCCGCCAACCCGTCATCGAATAAGCCTTGGACATGCCGTTGACGATGATCGTCTGTTCCTTGATTTTATCGTTAATGGAAGCGATGCTCACATGTTCAAACTTATCGTAAATCAGCTTTTCATAGATTTCATCGGAAATGACAAAAAAGCCATGCTCGACCGCCAGATCAGCGATCTCGGCCAGTTCCTCTTTGGAATAGATCATGCCGGTGGGGTTGCTCGGGCTGTTCAGGACGAGGGCTTTTGTTTTCGGGGTCAAGGCTTGCTTGATCTGTTCGACGGTGAACTTAAAACCGCTCTCTTCCGTGGTGTACACGATGACGGGAACGGCGTCCACCAGTTTCACCATCTCCGGATAGCTGACCCAGTAGGGCGCGGGGATGATGACTTCATCGCCGGGGTTGCAGATGGCCTCAAAGGCGTTCACCAAGGAGTGTTTGGCGCCGTTGCTGACGATGATGTTCGCCGGCGCGTAGTCGACACCGTTTTCCGCCTTCAGCTTATCGCAGATGGCCTGTTTTAACTCCAACGTGCCCGAAGCCGGGGTATACTTGGTAAAGCCCGCTTCAATCGCTGCGATGGCTGCTTGTTTCACATGATCGGGCGTATCGAAATCGGGTTCGCCTGCGCCAAAGCCGATCACATCGACGCCTTCAGAACGCATCTTCTTTGCCTTCGCGTCTATCGATAAAGTAGGTGAAGGATTAATCGATAATCCTTTTTTTGACAAATCCATTTACGGCCCCTCCAGCATCTGATATTTAACCACATCCTTCATTGTAACGCATGAAGGCCCTAATGAAAAAGCACTGTCGCGCATTTCGCTAGGATTATATTGTATACATCTTCATCCAACCAATATCCATGCCCATGCCTTTCACCGAGGTCCCTGTCTGTTTTCAAATAGCACCAAATGATTAAAAGAATAGCTGCCATTGCTTTAAACGGGCCTTTATGTTAGAATACATTTTAGTCATGCAACCGATTCGAACGGATGGGTGACGTGACGGGTGAACCTCGTGGGGAGCCGACAGGCTTTCTGCCAGGTGGATATTGAATAGGGGGCGTAATGGTTTCGACGGGGAACGGGTTGGCCTGGGACGCGAGCCGGGTTGCCGCCAGGACCGTAAAAAGGGCGGAAGGCTTTAATTGCCGAAGAAAACTACGCTTTAGCTGCTTAATTGCACCTAACCTCCTACCTTCTGTGCTCTCGGTGAGGGATTAGGGGGTCATTTAAGAGAGCTGGCTCGGACCAATTCTCGGAGGTTCGAGCGAGACTTATCGAGATAGCCTGACCAACGCTCTGTCTGTTGTGCGGAAGGATGGCGAAACCTTAAACGACAGAATACGCTCGTAAATGCCCTTGTTGGCTCTTCTTCGGACGCTGGGTTCGACTCCCGCCGCCTCCACCAAAACAATATAAGGCGAACCCCTTTGAAGACATTCTGGTCTTCCATGATTGCTTCGCCTTGATAATAAAAATAGCGGACAGGGTTTAATTTCCCCGTCCGCTTTTTCGCGATTAAGTATCTGCCGAATCGTTGTTTGATTCACCACCGCCGGAACTGCCGCCGGTGTCCTTCTTTTCGTGCTGTGTGCCAAAATAGAAGGCGATCACCATTGTAACGATCTGCATTGTTGCCTGTGCGTCGAACACGCCACGAA
Source organism: Heliomicrobium sulfidophilum (assembly GCF_057715735.1). Classification (NCBI taxonomy): domain Bacteria; kingdom Bacillati; phylum Bacillota; class Clostridia; order Eubacteriales; family Heliobacteriaceae; genus Heliomicrobium; species Heliomicrobium sulfidophilum. The sequence continues at coordinate 796,516 of NZ_JBVTZZ010000005.1, read as the reverse complement.
GGGCAAGGACCGCAAAGACAGCGATCACGATAAACGTGACAATCGTCTTTACATTGATCAAAGAAGCCAGCTTTTCGGATATTTTAGACATGCTGTTTTCCCTCCATTCTATCAATTCTTAAATGGGCCTGTTTTGCGGACGCTTCGACGGCCGTCATTCGTTCCGCAATTCTTACATACAATTCGTCCTGCTTGTCCTGTTTGCGCTTAATGTCATCAATACCAGCCTTGATATAGCCGATTTCAGTCAGAAAGACGCCGTCGTTTTTCCCTTCTTCGGCCGCGTCTTTTTCACTGTTCTTTTTGAAAGTCGCCACACCGATTCCAGCGCCAAGCAAGGCACAAGCGATCGAAATGACGACTGTCAATTCAACTGTCATAGATTCACCCCGCTTTCCGGTTATGCCGGTAATTTTAAGACCTGGCCGGCGTAGATAGTCGTTCCGGACAGACTGTTCAGTTTTTGAATTTCGGGCCACCTGGACCCATTTCCAAGCTGTGACTGTGCGATCTGCCACAGATTGTCACCCTTCTTTACCGTGTAGGTCTTCGGCGCCGGTGTGGACGTACCGGACTTTCCGGAAGGGATTTTAATTTTCTGGCCGACATAAATGACGTTCGGGTTTGCGATCCCGTTATATGCGGCCAATGCCTGGTATGTCGTTCCATAAGCGGACGCAATTTTTGAAAGCGTATCGCCGCTTTTTACTGTGTAAACAGTTTCAGAAGGCGGCTGTGAATTTTCGCCAGAAGAAGGAACTTTCACGTCCCAGGCCGTTAGGTTGTACTTTTCGATCAGGTTGATCAGCTTGTTTGTGTATTCCGGATCAGTAGCGTAACCGTCTTCGCGAACATATTGACAGGCCAGTTTATAGTCGGTCAAGCCGCGAAGGTTCTTGTAACGATCAAGTCGGTTGAACAAGGCTGAATGATCCGCGACCGATTCCGCCCATGAAGGGTATTTCCTGAATGTAGCGTCAACGGTGATATATTTCGACCCGTCCCATTCCTGCGTCTTGCATGTGTAGCCGGCGCCGTTATATGCCCCCTTGATTCCGAACAGGTTATTCGCGGCCGTTGCCAGGCCGGACTTCCCCCAGCCAGATTCAAGGATTGCCTGGGCGATCGTCAGGGAAGCCAGGATTCCGGACGTCTTCATATCAGCCGACGCCATAGGTCCGATCTTATTGATAAAGGTTTCCTGTTCAGTGTTGCCTTTTGAAATAGGTGAACCGCTGTTCTGATCCGCCTGGTCATATTCGATATAAGGGCATTTCAGCCAGTTTGTCCAGTTACGATCAGACAGCTTTGTCTGACATACGCCGTCACCAAATTTTGTGTTATTTGTGGATTCAATCACCAGGCCGCCGCCGATATAGACGCCGATATGGCCGTCAAGCCAGACACAGACGCCGGGGATTTCAGGAATAGTTCCGATCGGTCCTTTTTCTGTTGCCGCCTGGAACATACCGTTCGCGCTCTTGTCGGTGTTGGCACTGTAATTCGGGGACCCGAAGCCGCCCCAGTAATAGGACTTAATCAGACCGACACAATCCACGCCGTAGAAGTCTCTTCCAATCAGTGAACGGAATTTCTGGACGCGTGCGGGATTGTACCAGTCCGGATATTGGTTTACTTTTCCGGAAATATATGATTCCGTGACCAGTCGCATAATACCGCCCCACATATAGACGGTCTTTGTTTTAAGGGCCTTTTTGACATAGTTAACCAGGCCGGAAGCTGTAAATGTTGACATATTAAATGCTCCTTTCAAAAGATAACCCCCTGGGAAGTGATCCCCAGGGGGCCGTTCTTTTTTTGCGTCGCTTACTGGGCGGCGTCTTCAATGTAACCCATTTCGACCAAGTACGCGGTTACGCGTGGCCGAAGACCATTCGGGACGTTTTCAAGCTGAATCTTTCCCAGAATGATTTCGCCGACATAAAGACGAACTAACATTTCGAAGACCTCCTTTCCGAAAAATATCCTTGCAAGGAATATGAAAACGGTGGTCCGCAATTAGACCACCTCGTTTTCCTGTGTTTCCTGATCGGACGAAAGTGCCGCTTCGACTTTGCTTTTAAGGCCGGCCGGAACGTCTTCAATGGTCAAATTACCGGCTTTGATTTCATTGACATATAACTGAACCAGTTTAGACATGACGTTTCCTCCTTTCCGTTATTGTGCGAATACAACGTCGCAAATTTCCATGACACAGCCTTTCAGAAGCTCGTTTTCTTCGGAAAGCTGTTTGATTAGAAGGTCTTTTTCGTTTTCCTTCTTTTCCTTCGGGACAAATTCGCATTCTTTAGGATCAAACATTTCGATTTCCTCCTTTTAAGCGAAACGGATCGTCGCCTGAATTACTTCGATCGTCTGGGTTCCCTTCGTGAGTGTGAAGCGGTACGCCAGGCCGTTTGTCGTTGCGACAGTCTGATTCGCGAATGTGTGGACATACAGGTTCACCTTCGACGTGATGTCTTCCCATACTGGTGAAGCGTCAAAGGGATTATTTGTAACTTCAACATGAAGGACGCTATCGGCCGGCCTTTCAGACGGATACAAGGAAACAAAGCACTTTGTAACCTTCGAATCGGTTGAAAATGCGCGGGAAGCGGCGATCCTGGTAACAGTTCGGCTGAATGTGATCACACGCTGGGCCGTTCCTCCGGCGCCGTCGCTGACACTGATCGTCAAGGTATGCGATCCGGCCAGAAGGCGAAGCCACACAGACGTCAAGTCGGCCGTATTCGTCGCGCCGCTCGTTGCGGTGTAGGTGCGAAGGGTGATTGTTTCAGCCCCATTCGTCACCGTTTCCGTGACAGTCAAGGTCTGACTGGCTGCTTCCGCGTCGGTCACGGTGTAGTTGTAAGTCAAAGGCGTCGTTTTGGCGCCCACGTTCTGATCGGACCCGCTGATCACCGGATTCGTATTGTACGAAATAGGCGTCGCTGTTCCGGTCTGGTACGCCGATTCAGCGCCCAGGGAATCGACCGCCTTCACGCGAACCTGATAATTTGTTCCGGCCGTTGGGACGGTGTCTGTGATCGACGTCGAAGACGTGATCCCGATCTGGACATAAGCCCCGGAATCGACACGACGTTCGAAGACGTAGTTTATCGGATTGCCTTCCGGATCGGTTGACCCTCCGGTGGTAATGGTTAATGATTGACCAGCGCGGGGCGTACCATGGGAAATGGAAGACGGGGTTGTAGGCGGCTGGTTCCACTGGATTATATAAGCGCCGTCGGTATCCACAGAATCAGATACCAAGATAGAAGATGCCAATTCCAAAGCCGGCCGAACGCCACCGTTGCCGTTGTACGCGTAGCCGCTGCCCAAACTGCCGCCCGTGCCGACATCCCGCGCGCTGAGCGAATAGCCGGCGTAAGGGGTCCTTAACCACCAATACCAGTATTGCGAAGATGAAAGACTGGCGTTTGTGTATTCGGACGCACTGACGGCTTCGGCCGTAGGATATGCTTGTCTGCGGCTGGCACTGTTGAAGTAGTCCCACAGTGTACCTTCTGCGACGCCGTATTCATTACCAAGTCCGACTTCTGTTTCTGACAAAAGATAAACCTTTCGCGTGATGTCTTCATAACCTCCGCCGTCGGTTACTGTGTTCTTTGCGATCCTGATCGTGGTATCAAGAATCGCATTCCTGAAATTTTCTTCGAAGAATGACAGGAAGCCGGCTTGGGCGTCGTATTCGTTGTAATTTGACCAGACGTTCGCATTATTAGGCGGTGCGTCATATGCGTGTTGTGCCGCATACCAGGCGCCGGCTCCGGCAGAACTGTTCAGCCATTTATCAATATTCGACTGGCTGTACCTGTTATTTCCGTAGCTTCGCCTGTTGCTGTCTGGGTTACTTGCTTCTTTCGCGTCGAAGCATTTCAGGGTAATAATCTTTTCGGCGACCAGTTTTGTTCTTCCCGAAGCCTGGTGTCCGACAATGAAGCGAATGATGCTATTGTTATACTTTGTGTTTACGGACTTAACGACTGCGCCAACGGGTAACGTCGATATTTGCTTTGCCATGATAACCCTCCAATTCTTTAGAAAATAGGCAGTAGAACAATTCGTCCGTCTGCCTGATTAGATGATGGCTGTCACCGTGTTCAGCATGGCCTTTCCAGCTTGCATATGAAGCCAGAATTGTTTCAAAATCAATCCTTCCTTCATTCAGCAAGTTACGGAATTTTTTCAGTTTCCGGCGGATTCGGTTTTTGCTGTCGCGGCGTATTTTCTGGACGACCTTTCCGGTGTCTGTCATAAAGGTCCTGAATCCCAGGAAGTCAATTCCCTGGGATAACGGGAAAATTGCTGTCTTCCCATTGAGTTCAAGACCAAGGCTTTCGACATATTTCCGGATTTCCAACAGGCAGTATTTCAAATACTCCTTGTCGTTGTGGATCAGATAGAAGTCGTCCATATACCGGCCGTAAAATTTGATTCCCAGGCGTTCTTTAATGAAATGATCCATTCCGGAAAGGTAAAGGACCGCGAACCACTGACTGGTGTGATTTCCGATCGGAATCCCTTTTCCTTCCGTTGAATCAATTATCATATCAAGAAGCCACAGAACGTCGGGATCGTGGATCAGCCGACGAAGCTGTGACTTCAAAACGCCATGATCAATAGTGTAAAAATACTTTCTAACATCACATTTCAAGACCCAGCCGTCCGCCCCGAACTGCCGGTAATATCTCCGCATGAACGCTTTCAGACGGTCAAGACCGAAATGTGTTCCTTTGCCTTTCTGACTTGCGTAGTTGTCCAGGATAAAAGTCTTTTGAAGTCGCGGTTCCAGGACGTTATCGCAAAGGCTGTGCTGGACGATCTTATCGCGAAATGAATTGTACATAATCAGACGTTCCTTCGGTTCATGGACCATGAAACAGTTGTACGGACTTAACCGGTACTTTTTCGAAGTCAGCATATAGTGAAGGAAGGTCAGGTTTTCAAGCGCGTTCACTTCGTATCGAACGACCGCATATTTCCAGCGTTTGCCTTTTCTGGCGTCCATGTATGCCGCATAAAGATTGTTCAAGTCGGTCAGCTTCGCAAAGTCAGAAGGCGAAGTCTGCTCACCATTCAAAATATAAAACCTCCTTGCCGCTTATAGCCTGGGCGTCGTAGCCGAAGCCCTGGCGTCAGCAATCTTGTGTTTACCCTGGCCTTTCCGGCGTCGGGAAGGATATGTCCTCCTTTGTCGGGGTTCTCTGCTTTCAGGCTCGTCGCCATACTCGGTCACGATTTCCACCAAATCCGGCCGAACGCCATTGTTGCCGTTGTACGCGTTGTCGTTGCTCAAACTGCCGTCCGTGTTGACATTCCGCGCGTTGTTCGAATTGCCGGCGTTCGGGGTACAGGACATACCCTAATTCAAAGCCCGTCAGTTCTGTTCTTCGTCAGGGCCGGCCTGCGCCTTTTCGGCCGGTTCCTGCTCTGACTTATACCAGGCGGCGGACATGAACTTCACGTCCAGGGTTTTCTTTGTCCAATATTCAAAGGTCCCAGTGTCGATATAACCGCGCTTTTTCGAAAGTTCAATATAGAAAAGCAACAGTTTGCAGTCAGTCAGCGCGGCCCGTTGCAGTTCTAATCTTTTGGCCTTGTCTGATTCGTTCCGGATCGGGAATATTTCATTTGCTTCCAGTAGGTTTTCGTAGATCGAAAGGACCCGTTCCTGAATCCGGTTGACGATCGTGAACCTGATCTTTTTCGGAAAATGCTTCGCGTTGTCAGTCAGGTTCAACGTGTAGTCGATCAGATCGGCTACAACAGGAAGAACATGAAGGGGACTGTCATTCCCAGCCGCCCTTCGCTGATAATTTCGTCTTGTTCCCATTGATACACATTCGCCCCCTTATTGCGTCAATCGTTTCGCGCCGGCCGGAATAATCGAAGCCATAATCGCGAAGAATTACGGTCTGTTCCTCACCTTCATATGTCACGCCGCAAAGGACGACGCTGTCGCCGTCGCAGTGGCCGCATACGGGCCGCAATTCAACGAATAGGGAAGATATAAGGCAGGACGTTTCCGACGGCTTACAGGCAAATCTGGTCACAGATAAAGCCTGTTGTTTGTCGTGTCCAGGATACCTTCCGGAAGTCCTGAACCGTCGTAACCTTTCCACTGGGAAAGCTGTGCGGACGCGAATGTGTGTGTAACTGTCGTTCCTGTGAATCCAGTGTCAAGCTGTTCCTTGATAGCCTGAATATCATAATCCTGGCGCCGCTGAATTTCTTCGACGGACTGGCCTGTGGATTCTATAACTGTATTGGCCGCCTGTGTGTGAATGAGTGGCGCGGAATATGCTATCATCTGCGCCGACGTAACGAAGGAGGAAGCCCCGACCTGAACGGAAATGGCGCTGTTTTCCTGGTTCGTCACGAACATAGCGACGTCGTGAATGTGTACAGTGTCGGCTGGATTTTCTATATCTCCCAGGAAGGAAGAAGGGGGAAGAATATTGTCGCTGTCGCCGCCGTCAAGCCAGGAATAGGCGAATAAAAATTCAACGCCGTTCCCGTCAAGGGCAAAAATTCCGATTTCTCTGATCCATACCGCCGATTCAAGACCGGCGTTTGTAACCTGGACCGGAATTTTCATAATGGACGGATTTCCGTCGATAAATTCCTTTGCCTGGACCTGGGTATCGACTGTCACAGGCGACACAAGGGCGGTCAATGTGTTCGGACTTACCGTCGGGACGCCGTCGCCGCTGGCCGCTCTGACAATTTGAAGCTGTGATCCAGTCGCAATCAACTGGGTCAGGACTACATTACCTCGATCAGTAATTGTTGATCTGAAACGTGCCATAGTAGTTTAACCTCCTTGTGGAATGTGTTCATGCTTATTTATTGTCACAGTCGTCGAACACACAGTAAAAGCCGGCCGAAGTATCGTCTGCGGAATCTGCGACTGCATTTTCAAGACCAGGTTCGCGGGAACCATGCGGCCAAGCACGGCCGCCAGGGCGTCCCGCTGGTCATATCCGGAAAGCACAATCCGGATAAAAAGTTCATAAGCGTCATTATCAAGATTCACGGTGAAGTCCTGACTGACTGTGGATAAATACTTCAAAAGGTTTCTGTATGTGTAGGGAAGCTGATCCAGGTATTTCAGGAGTATTCTTTGACGTCTTGTTTCTAACGTGTCGCCAGGCGCCACAGAAAGGCCCAGGATCGCTTCCCAGCGTGAAGCCCCATATTCGGACAGGCTAACCAGGAAAAAGTCCTGTGGGGCGTTCTGGACGGCCTGGACGGCGTTGTCAAATTCAGGTTGTTCCCCGTTCGTGATCTGCTGGAATTCAACCAGTTCACGAAGATAACGCGGCCAGTAATTAAGAAGCTCCATTTGTCACCACCCCCAGGACCGGAATCGACGTGGCGTCAAGCGAAATATTGGCCGTTCCGCCGTTTATTGTGGTTCCTGTAATGTCGATCACTCCTTCGACGTTCAGGATTTTCGTTTCAATCTGGCTAACACGGACTACAAGGTTTGAACTATCGGCCCATACCTTCGCCAGTTCGACGAAATAGCTTTGAATTGCGTCACAGACGGCTTGCTGGACACTGGCCCAAGTGACACCCGAAGCAAATGTCAGAGTGAAGGACACGTCGATCGTTACGCCGGTGACGGCTGTTACTGTTACGATATGGCCGATCGGTGCAATGCCGACGCCTTCGCCCTGGCTTCCGACCGGATCGACGTCAGCCTGGACAGAAGCGACCAGTTCAGGAGAAGGAACGCCCCATTCGCTGTCCAGAAGAACGATCTTCACAGTTCCGCCGCCATTCCAGACCGGAATGACCTTCGCGGCTCCGACGCCTTGTAGTAGTTCGACCTTGTTCCTATAATCGGCAATATTGCCGCCGAATGCCTGGCTTTTCAGCGTTGCGAAATACCTTTCACGAAGGGAGTCGTCTGATTCTTCGTCTCCGCCAGGAATAAGAACGTCGGCCAGTGTTGCGGCCGCCAGTCCGTCAACGAAGTCGATCGGGAAAAGGGTTCCGAAATACTCATTACCGACAGCGCCGGCCGTTTCTGCTGTCAGCTTGTACTGTCCGGCCGTGATCCTTTCCGTAACCCTGTAATTGATGTCGCCGCCTGAAAAGCGTGTTCCGATTGCCAGTTCATAACCGGCGCCCTGGGCGTTTTCAAAATAGCCTTTCCTGACGGCGTATGTAGCCGCCTGACGGAAGACACCCCTTTCCTGGGCCTTTTTTGTCAGATCAACGTCTGTCGCCGTGTCGGGGAACGCTCTGTCCATGATAGTTCCAAGTTCGATATAGAGGATCGCCAATTCAGCCGCCGCCGGCGCGATAGCGTCATATATGACAGAACCTTCACGTTTGTCCACGGAATCAGAAACGCGCGCCAGACAGCGGTCCATGATGTTTTCAAAGGTCATGTTTTCAAACATTCGCGCTTACCTCCGTTTCAATGGTTACTTCGCCGAACACGGTTGACGCTGTGAACCTGACAGACAGCGTCCTTTTATCGATCTGCTCGGCTGTAATGTCATAGACGTCCGTGATCCGCTTGTCTTCCAGAAGCGCTTCGCGAATAATACGCTTGATTTCACTTGCTATCACTTGATAGCTTTTTCCGACAATCGCGTTCATTTCAATTCCATAATTCCAGGAATAGATCAGGTATAAAAAACGCTCTGATTGAAGGATTTTAATGATTGCTTGCTTCATGGCGTCGGTTTCGTCTATAAATCCGCCCACACGGCCGGACGAAAAGTCGATCTTATACGTCCTGGACGTCTGATCCTTTTGTTCAATGACTTCGACGTCCTGACCGATAGCGACTGACGCCGCGTTCGGTATCAATGCCATAAAATCACACCCTTCCCAGGACCAGAAATTCCTGACCCCCTTGATTTCTTAAAAGAACGACCTTGTCACCGACAGCAAGTCCGAAATAGATTTCCTGTGCGGTTTCAAGGCCGGTATTTTCAGTATGAAACGGCTGGACACTGTGGGAATGTGCGTCGGCCGTTTCTGTATTGTGTTGTGGGACCGTGTGATCGTGGGGCAGAATTGTGTGTTTATGCGTCAGGTATGATCCTGGCCTGAATTCTTTCATCAGGACGACCTGTTTTTCGCCAATATCGAACCGGTTATCAACGCGGATCACAAGTGGACTGACCGACGTCACGGTTCCAAACATAAAGGCCGCCGGCGCTCCGGCCTGGCCGGTTTGCTCTGCGACCTTTTTCATAGTGTCTAATATTCCCATATCACACCACCTTTAACTTCAATGACATAGTTTGCTTTATTAGATCATGGCTGGCTTCGTCAACAATAAAGAACTGTTTGACGCCGATTTCAGCAATCCCTATAAACAGGGCGCGGCCGGCGCGGACAGAAAGATCGGAAAGGGCGCTGACTTCAAACGACCGTTTCGGCCTGTTGTAAAGTTCAATCATCATGTTACCGCGTTCCTTGATCTGTGCTTCGTTCAGGTTTTCGTCCACCTTTTCGAAGTTTTGGAGAATGCCCCAGAACTTCATTGAGTTCGAATCCTGGAAGATATACACGTCACGCTTTCCGGTTTCTTTATTGTCCTTGACCAGCTTTATTTTGTTGTAGGTGTCGGAATCAATATCCGACGAAAAAGTGTAACCAGTCGCCAGGCTGGAATCACCGATAAAAAGGTCCAGCTTTGAATCGGACACGTCCGAAATTCGAAGACTTCCGAAGTCGTCCCATAGATAGAACATTTTGCCGGTATTGATCAGCGTCATATCCAGGGCTTTCAGAATGATGTCAAAAAGGGTCTGGTTGTCTTCAACCATGGACGGAATGACATAGCCGGTATTTGCAAGGGTGCCGGTTTTGATCTGGAAGTCAGCCGCTATTTTTGCCGCGATCTGATCCGCCCGTTTCCCTTCGAAAACATAAGTGTCTTTATTTTTCAAATACCTGGTCTGATCGTAAGCTGTAACCGTGATTTCACCCGATTCAGTTCGTGACAGTTTGAAAACATACCCGTAAAATATGCCGGTGTTTCCGTCTTTTACTGCCACAATGCCGCCGTGATCCCAGGCGACGCTGTCGTTTGCAATGACTGTCAGTTCAACAGAAGCGGGGGAACCGGTACGCTTCGTTGACCATTTCGCCGCTGTAACAAGCGAAGACACGTCAAAGGCGACGCCCGTCTTCACGTTCTGATAAAGAATGTTGATCATGTTATCGTGAAGACCTGCCCTGGATAGATAGTATATTTTGAATTTCCGGTTCCCTTGTTCCGCGCGTCAATAGTTGCCTTGTTGGAGTTATAAATATCCAGATACCGATTCCCGTCATTGTAATATTTCTTTGCAATGGCCCACAGGCAGTCACCCTTGACGACTGTGTGGGTTTTGACAGGCGCTGGACTTCCGGAACGCGTCGGTTCTTTTGCCTGTGCCGGCTTTGAAGCTACCGTCGGAAGGACGATTCGTTTCGGTGAATAATCCTTCCATTCGATCAGCTTGATCTGATAGTAAATGTCGCCGACCTCACCGGCGCGTTCTTCATAGTCGAAGGAATCAACGCCGAAGCGAATGTTAATGTCCAGGTCTGTTCCAGTGATCAGAAAGCGGATCGGGGACGCGTTATCGCGTGCGTTCTCGATCGCTCTTACGATTTCGATCGGCTCCCTGATTTTGCCTGTGACATAAGGGGCCGAATGAACCGGAAGGAATGATTCCCAGGACACTTCACGAAGGCCCCTCTTGCGAAGGATATTGATTTCTCCAAGTCCGATCACGGTTGTCTTCTCGTTCTTACCGGCGGCCTTTACGGATAGTTTTTCAGGAAGGACGGGAATTGAGATTTCCCGCCCTTCGATAATCAATGTCATTTTATAAGCCATTACGAATACACCCCTTCCGCCGCCATTGCGAATTCGTCTTCCAGCTTCGTTTCGATCTTTCTGACGACTTCGTCAACGTCAACCTTTTCGCTGATCTGGGCATTCATAGCGACAGTTGGTGTCAAGGTAACGAAGTTCTGAACGACACGCATTTCGGCAACGTCGCGCATCAGTTTCAAGTCTTCATCTGCGATATTGACGTCGTCCTTGATTTTCCCGACTTCGCCGACCTTTCCGACATTCGCAATATCACCGTTTGTGGCAAATTTGCTGGTCAAGTCCGCATTTTCCTGGGCCTTCTTTTGTGCGGCTTCGGCTTTAGCTGTTGCGATCTCGGCCTGGCGCTGTGCTGTTGCGGCCTGTGCGTCGGCTTTCATCTGGTTCAGCTTTGCGTCGCGGTCTTTGATCTGGTTTTCTATCTGGGAACGATAGGCTTCAAGGCCCTGGTTCCTGGCCTGTTTTGCGGCTTCGTTTTCCATCTGGGCTGTTGTCCCGAATGTTACCTTGTCAATCAGGTCAATACTGACGCCAGGGATTTTATTCAGGACGGAAATGAATCCGTTTATGATGTCGATCGCTCCGTTGATCATGTTTTGAAGGATCATCAGGACATTAGCCTTCATGTCGCCCATGAAATTAGCAATATTGACGCCGGCCGTCATAAAGGCCAGTTGTAACTGATTCCACATATCCATGACCCAGTAAACGCCGGTAAAGAATCCGATCTTCACCCAGTCCCAGGCGGTCAGTAGGGCATTACATACAATTAGCCAGGCGACGCGAAGTCCTCCGACAGACTGGACCCATTTGTAAATAAGACCGATCACAATTCCGATCGCGATCGCAATCCATAGGATAGGATTCGTCAGCATGGATACCAGAAGCGCCCTGTTTGCCGCTACCTGTAACCATGTCACGGCTGTCCATATTCCGGTTATTATCGCAAAGGCTCCGACGGCCGCGACCAGACCCCAGAAAATCGGTTCTATAGTGGACCAGTTGTCATAAATCCACTGGGCGCCCTGCCCGATAAGCTGAATCACCGGCTGGAAGGTTTGAAGAAGCGTATTGCCGATCACAGTTGCCACCTGGCCGAATGTCATTGGTAATTGTGCAAACTTCTTGTTTACTTCGTCGGCCGTTGAAAACATGGCACCTTTGATAATATCAGCCGTGATCTGACCTTCCGCTGACATTTCGCGTAAATCGGCCATAGACTTTCCTGTATATTTTGCAATGGCCTGCGCCAACATTGGCGCGTTTTCCATAATAGAACGGAATTCGTCGCCTTGCAGTTTTCCGGATGCCATAGCCTGGGTAAGCTGATACATGGCCGCTTTTTGTTCTTCAATGCTCGCGCCGCCGATAACGAAGTTTTTATTCATTAACTCGGTGAACGCGATCATTTCGTCGTTGCTTTTGAAGGCGCTACCTGCAAGCGTTCCAAGTTTTGAAACGACTGCCGCCGTATCCATATAGGCCGCCCTGGACCGATTCGCGGAAGCCATGATTTTATCCTGTAATTGCGACGTGGTTTGAAGACCGTCATTGATTAAGTCCAGGCGCGCGGTTGTAGAAGTCAAATTATCGGACAGATCAATAATCTTTTTTATGCTAAAGGCGGCAAGGGCTGTTTTTATCATACTACCCAAGCCGCCCCAGACACTTTTGATCTTATTTGCTCCGTTGCCAGCTTCGTTCTGTCGCCTGTTGAATTCTTCAACCTGGCGGCTGGCGTTATTGATAGCCGGTGCGCCGCGTGTGAAGTTTTCGCCAGGGTTCACTTGTTCGGTCAGGCGATCCGTGACTTCAAGGGCGCGATTGGTTCGTGTGACGGCGGACACGATTCGATTTAAGGTGCTGGTCATTCTATCCTGTATTGATAAACTGGTGGACACTCCGGCCACGGATAATCACCTTCCTTTCTTACCCTTCCGTTTTGCTTTTGCGGCTTCTTTCTTTTCCTTCTCGACTTGAAGATCAATGGACGCATATATAAAGGCCCGTTCGCGAAGGGAAAGGCTAAAAAGCGTACTGGGAAGGATTTTCAAACGGTGGAGGGCGTAATGTGCGTAGACCGATTCGCCGTCCGCGTCTTCGTCATTACCGCCCCCCGTTATTAGTTTTTTGCTTCTTCCCTCAATTCATTGACGTCGGCCGAAAAGCCGTTGACCTCCTGAATAGCCAGAAGAAGATCAGTATATTGACCAGGATTCAGCATCTTGTCAATCAGGGCTTCGGCTCCCATTACGCCATATTTAGCTTGAAGTTCGGCGTCCTTAAAGTTAGGATCGACACAACAAGCGATTACCAGGCGGTTATTATAAAGGTCCGTGTCAGTTTCAGTCTGCTTCTGGTGCGTCTTTTTATCGAAGGTGGTTTTCTGACAGCTTTTCCTGATTGCCTTGTTTTCGCCTTCTGTGATAGACCTGATTGTGAAGGGGAAGGGGAAGGGTTTAATGTCCACGGTAGTTTCCACCGTGGTTTCCACTTCCTTTTCCAGAAGAAATTCCTGTAATTTACCCATTGTCGTTTATCCTCCTTTGATTAAAACTTTGTGAACGGTGTAAGAATGTCGAAGTCTTCGAAGGTGAAGTCTGCGTCTTCGTCCAGCGGATCGTCGGAATCGCCGTCCAGCTTCGCCAGAACGGTTGAATCCAGGTTACAGCCGATAAGAAGCATTGACTGTTTCCCTGCCGAAGAAGCCGGATCGTCGTTTTCAATCACCATGTCGAAGTACAGATCGACGCCTGTGTTCTTGTAGTTTGCAAGCATGGACCTAAAAAGCGGCGTCAAGTAATAAAGGGTCATTGACCCAGTACCATTCAGGCCGGTCACTTTATGGCCGGTCATGCGCTTTCCGATCGACTTGATTTCAGACTTGTTCTTGTCGATATTGGCTTCAATGGACTTTGCAAAGAATAATTCTTCGTTGTTGCCATTGATTTTCGCGTATGCTCTGCCTTCTTTTCCGGAAATGGTATCCGGTGCGTTAAGGGTTCTCAATTCGATTCACTCCTTCCATTAGTTGACCGTAACAGTCATATACAGCTTTTCCATACTGTCATTAGGCTGGAGGGCGCAAGCGACAGCAACGTCACGCTTTCCGTTGCCCTGCTGGACAGTGATGTCAGCGCTTTCGAAGTTGCTAATCGCGTCTATTGCCTGGTACTGCATAGCAAGGGATACCAGGTCAGCCTTGAAAAGCTGGCGTCCGGTGTCGCTGTTGGTCACGGTTCCGATATAGCTTTCGCCAAAGATTCGGGCGACATCATTCGCCCAGCCGTCCATGACGCGGACAACACGGTTCGAAGTCCAGTCTTCGGAAACGCCTTCGCCGAATGTGACAAGGCTGTTGATGTCAGTCAGGACGCGCGCTTTTCCATTGTCAGCATAGAAAACGAATTCGCCGGCCTGAATAGCCGCTTCAAACTGGCTTTTTGTGTATTTGATGTCAACGTCCACAGCGCCGTCATATGCGACGTTCGTCAGTGATTCGTTGACTTCTGCGCCGGCAGAAGCGCCGGCCACCCATGCGACGGCCTTGTCGCCTGTAATTGTGGTGCCGTCGGCCAGAATAACGCCGTTTTTGACGTTGATTAGGCCCATGTCGTCGCCGTCATACTGATAGAGGACACCGACGATTTTCTCTCCGTTATCGTAGCGAAGACGCTTCACGAATGCGGCAAAAAGGGCCTTGACCGTTTCATCTGTGCCAGGATAACCGATCACATTAAAGGTTTCGACCTCAATCTTATTCAGAAATGCGGTATATGCTCCGCCGTCTACCGTGCCGTTTGTCCCGCCTGTCAATGCTGTTGCAGAAGCCGGCGTCAACGTTTCCGCTGTTCCGAATGTCACGAAGTTATTATTTTTTAGGTTAGCCGTTCCGGTGCTTGCTGTTACGGTCTGGGAATCCACCTCCATTGCGCCAAGATAGGTCACAACGTCAACCTTCGTCGCGTCGTCTGCATTGGTCAGAACGGCGACCTTGATGTCGTTTCCTCTGGTTCCGGACCATTTCGCCGTTACGGTCATTCCTCCGATCGTATTTGAAGCCTTAACACCACCGGAATTCACACGGTAAGCAAGAAGGGTCTTCGCGCGCTTCAAGGCTTCCCTGACAAGTAGAAGGGGGGCGGCAGTTGGATCATGGCCGAATACGTCGATCGCTGTTTTATTGAAGTCTTCCGCTGTTACAGAAAATACCTGATTTTCAGGTCCCCAGTTCAATTCCAGGGGAAGGGTGACGACGCCACGCGTTCCAAGTCTGGCCGCGCTTCCCAGGCTTACAAAGTTGATATAAGCGCCAGGAAGGATTTTATTTTGTACTGTGAAAGTACCTCCGCCAATAGGGGCCATTTAAGATCACACCTTTCTTTCAAGAAATTCGGAAACAAGCCTTTCGGCCTGTGCCTTTGTGTATGTTTTGCCAGCGTCCAGGATAGCCACCAGGGCGTCCCTGTGCCGGCTGAATGCCTTACTGTTGACCAGTTGTTCTTTTGTAAATCTGGGTTCCGCCGCCGTCGGCTGGTCTTCCTGTGGGGCGGTTTTCTTTTTAGTTGCCATTACTTCAATTCCTCCTTCTGGTCAAGGTTTTCCATAGGATCAATCATTTCGGGCACCAGGACGAAGCTGAAATTCGCGTCGAAGACAAACTGAAAGACGCCCGTTTCGTCCTTCCTGGCTGTCTGGTCTGAAAGTGCAATCCGGCGCGTCCCTGTTTCAGAATCGGCAACGTAAAGGGCTTCAAAGTTGTCATACATTGATTCGGCCCAGTCGTTGAAAACCATGTTGTCGTCTGCCTTCAAGAAATAGAGGACTTCGAACTGACATGATCGCGTCCTTCGACGGTCCAGTTTCTTTTCCTGGCTTGTTTCAATAACCCCGACGAAGAAGTTTCCGTCCGCGTCCTTCGGTATTTCGTCAACGAATACCTTTCGATCAGGCCAGATTCCGGTCAGTTTTGAAGCAACGGCTTCCATGAATTTATTCACAGTCATTCCGCATACCTCCGATTAACCGGAACCGTGCGGGGTTAAGCGTTCCCGAATGATCCGGTCCATTTTACGGGCAAGGCGCGCGTCCTGCGTGTCCTTTGTCCGTTTTATTGCTCTGCGAAGCGTGAAGTGACCGCGTACATAGCCTTTGTATGGTCCGACATACATTCCGCCTTCCGGATCGTTTTTCTGGTAAACGAAAGTACGGCCGGACCAGTGACCCGGTACAAAGTGACTTCTAAACCCGTATTCAAGGGGCTTCGCATAGTCCAGGTTATTATAAACGTCGATTCTGTACCATTTGCCTGACCTTTGCGGCTTGCTTCCGTCGTGTTCCTTGTTGCCGTTATGAGTTAAGGCTTTGTTCCCTGCGTGGAAGTTGTTTCGATAATCACCGTTGTTCACAATGTCAGGCACGTCGTTTTTACAAATCAGTTTCGCCTGTTTTGCCGCGTAGACGCCTTCGCCAATTATCAGTTCTTCCATGATGTCAGGGATTTCGTTTTTCAAGGCTTCAATCTGTTGTTGAAAGGCAATCAAACCTCTGTTGTCAACACTCACGACAGATCACCGTCCTTGACCTTGACTTCCTGGTGTGTGGGATATACAGCCGGTCGGCCGACGACTTCAAAGTCGTAAATGATCGGACTGTCCGGACTATACCTTCCGAACCTTTTCAGGGATATTTTATCCCCTGGAAGAATCGAAAGAGTAGGGGGAAGGAAGATCACGGCGTCATATTCGATTTTGTTTTGCGCCCTCGTTTGCTGGCTCTTGTCGGAACCTGATTGTGAAAGCGCGCAAATGA
The DNA here is from genome assembly GCF_057715735.1 of Heliomicrobium sulfidophilum. NCBI lineage: Bacteria > Bacillati > Bacillota > Clostridia > Eubacteriales > Heliobacteriaceae > Heliomicrobium > Heliomicrobium sulfidophilum. Next base: position 779,826 of record NZ_JBVTZZ010000005.1, on the reverse strand, counting down.
TAGCAGAATACACCACAGAAGGAACGGACTTCGTAATCTTGTTCGCTCCTGTCTGTGGTGCTGTTCTTGATACTGTGGCGGTGTCTTCATAGGTTCGTTCTATGGCCGCGCGTTCTGCGGAAGGATTTCCGAATCCCATGTCTGATCACCACCTTAATTTCCGATATTCGTTCAGGACTGTCTTCCAGCCGAAGAAGTCGCCGCCGTCTTGCCCCAGGTTGAAGGTTGAAGCTGATCCGGAAGCGCCCGAAGAAGTCGCGAATGACGTTGTAACGTCGCCGCGCTTAACGGACGCCACCGGACCGACAGCGGCCGAAGTATCGCCCAGGCCGGCGCTTTTATAATAGCTGACAGCCATGACGACAAGGACTTTTTCAAGGGGCGCCGGAAGCGTGTCCTGGCCGGTGTAGGATAGGACCATTTCTTCGATCGTCTGAATGACGAATTCCAGAATTCCGTCCTGATCCGTGCCTGTGATTCCAAGAAGGACCTTCACCTTTTCAAGCCTGGAATACGCCGGCGACATAAGGACTTGAAGAAGTTCGTTCTTTTCAAGATCAGTCAAGCCTTCCAGGGAATCAAGTATCTGTTGTAACACGCCATTCACCACCTTTTCAGGGCGCCGGCTTTATTCACCACGCGCCGCCTTGATTAAAGCTATAATGTCGGCGTTTGTGGCCTTTTCTGTGGTCTGAACGCCGATCTGTGCCGCCAGGGCCAGAAGTTCAGACTTGTTCATCTTTTCCAGCGGCGTTTCCTCACTGACGGCTTTTTCCTGGTATTCTTCATATGCCGGCGAATTGCGAAGCTGGTCTTCAACGACTGCGCTTCTCGGTTCCAGGATTACGCCGGTTTCTTTATTCCTGAATTTCATCACCAGTCACCGCCTTTCTTACGACGCGGCGTAGGTGAAGACAAGGTCAGGGGTCAGAACGGCTGTTCCGTAGTCGTAGAACAAGGAAACGCCGTAGTCATTGGACAGCGGAATCTTCTCCGGCTCGGTGTAAGGATAGGACACGACCGGCTGGGCGATTGCTCCGTCGATCATCAGGACGGCGTTCTGGCCTGATGGAATATTGATCGAAGAATAAACCCTTACGCCGTGATACATACCGAAGGATTCGGCCGCTGTGTCCACGCCAGGATTCGGCTTTGTGTCCAAAAGGTCCCTGATCTTGCCATAGAAGGCGGGGGAACAAACCATATTCATAATTTCACGGGGTACGCCGCGAACATAGTCATTCTGGACGGTTTCAAGGGTCTGGATATAGGCTTCCAGAATTTTAGCCAGGTCTGTTTCTGCGGTGGTGAAAGCAGTACCGCCACCAGGAGCGAACGCGGCCGCGAAGAATGCGACGTCAAGTTCACTGACCATAGTTCTGATATGATCGTCAACACGTCTTGCCATAATGCCGCCCACGCCGAAGGTGTCAAGGTCAAACTTAGCGCATTCCTCGACGATCTCTTTGTGAACAGACAGGTTTACAGGGGTAGGCGGTGCGGTGATTGCGTCACCTTTTCCGGCCGCTCTTGCGGTTCCGTAGTTTTTGGACGTGCTGTTCTTGAAACGTCTGAATTCCACCGATCCAGCGGCAGGATTGCCGGTATAAGCCTGGGATTTCAAGCCGGAAGACAAGGTGTTCTTCTGGACGTTCTCGATCACATATCCGTAAAGTTCTTTCAGTTCAGCCTTCAATGCTCCTGAATTGATAAGGCTGATCGCGTTGGTTCTTGCCATTGAAAATCATTCCTTTCTTTGTGTTGGTTTTTGGTTAAAAGATCACAGGTCCGCCCTGTGTATTGGTTTTAGGGGGCGCGCCAGGCTCGGCCGGTTTTGCTCCCTTGATGTCCGGATTCTGGTCCTGTGCCTTGAACAGATATGACTTTGTTTCCTTAATGGGCTTCAAAAGACTGTCAAGGTCAGTTTTCAGGTTTCCGGAATCGTCCACGTCGATTTTTTCAAGGTCCAGAAGAGAAATGATGTCGGCTGGATCGTGAACCTGTCCGGCAAGTGCCAGCTTCAAAGCTGTATTCTTCTGGATTTTCTTGATTTCTGCCGTGTGGTTCGTTTGAAGGGTGCTGATTGTTGTCTGGGCGGTTTTCACGTCTTCGGCGATCTTTGCAGGATCACCAGAACCACCGATCGCCTTTAACGCGTCGGCGGCGGCTTTCAGCGCTTTTTCCGCGCTGGCAGACTGTGTCTTCACGGCGTCGTATTTATCAGCCGGAACGAATGTCCCGTCATTACCGACCACCAGATCGACGTCTTTTCCGTCTTTGCCTTTGCCTTTCAGTGCCGCTTCGACTTTGCTTGTCAGGTCTTCACCAAGTAGGGCTTTGATACTCTCGTGAATCATGGTTTCTCCTTTCTACCGCTGTATTTTTCGTGACTTCCACACGCTTTGCGGTTCCGTCTGTTCGCCGGACGGATACGGCTAATTTTGGATATGAAAAAACGCCCGTGAAGGCGTTTAATCAACTGTTTGTAATTGATTGCGTTTGCTTGCAGAAGATTTCTTCTGTTTTATGCCGTGATACTCGGCCCACTCTGAATAAGTCATATTCTTCGGCATTTTCTTTCCGGAATTATACCAGTCCATTTCGTCGTCCGGATCATATTCGACCGTTGTTGATCTGCAATTCGGGTGCATGGGCGGGAAGTTAGTTCCTGGCCTTGCTTCCGAAAGGGGAAAATGTTTCCCGTCAAGACTGGCGCATATTTCACTTGTACGGCTGTCCAGCGTTGCCACGAATTCATATTTCTTCACACCGGCGGCCTTATATGCGGCGATCTCGGCTTCATTGTGAATATGGTTCGTTTCGGTTCGGATCAACCGTTCCGCGTTCTTATAGGATTGGCCCATTCGCGCCGACATTTCCTTTGACATGGTGACGACACTTTTCCCTTGAATAAGGCCCTGTGTCGTGATCTCCCGAAGGTGAAAAAGAAGGGCCTGTTTGTTTTGCCATAGCCGATCCGAAAACATAGCGCCAGACCAGGGATAAGAAACAACGCCTTCAATCATGCCGGCGTTTATCTTTGCAAATTCATTCAGGAAGCCGGCGCGGCATTGTAGATCATAAACCTTATGATAATAGCTTTCTGTGAAACTGTCGCCGAATTCCGCCTTCATCTGTGCGACGCCCTTCGTGAACAGGTCATTTAGTATCATATCTATCTGGCCGATAAGGGCTTCCAGACGCGTTATTGAACTGTTATATGATAATGCGTCAAGCTGTGCCGTCAACAGTGCCTTAACGCGCGGATCGGTTTCCTGGGCGATCTTCCTGACGTACTCCGCCAGGGAAGCCTTCCATTCCTGGGCTTCTCTCTTGTTCAGAAGGCGGACAGCTTGTTCATATGTCAGGCCATACTTGCCGGCATACCTGGAATAGAAGTCACTGATTTCTTTCCGGATCGCCTTCGCCGCTTTTTCGTACTCTGTAAAAGTCTTTGCTGATAGGGCGGCGCCGCGAAGATAGGCTTCGTTCTCACGGATCAGGGCGCGCTTGTACCAATAAACTTTACTGTTCGACATTGTCGCCACCGCCGTTTCCGTCGTCGCCTATATCGGCGCCAGCGTTCGCGCCCAGGGCATTATCGAACAGACCAGACCCGAATTCCTCCATAGCCTTTTTCTTTTCTTCGTCAATCCAGGCCATTTCTTCGTCCACGTCCTGAACCCACGGGTGATTTTGAAGCTGTGTCCTTCTGGAAATGATCCCGTCGCTGTTTCTGACATTATTGATCACGTCGGTTTCATTGACAGGCATATCCATGTTGAAGACAATGTCAAACTGTTCCTTTGTGAAGTCACCTTTACCAGTAAGCTGAAAATATACGTCAATGAACAGTTTCAGGCGTTGGAAGGTGTCTTTCAGTTCTGCTCCCAGTGATTCACAGTCTGCGTCAAGGTCCATGTATCGGAAATTGATCGCCGTTCCGGAAGCGTTCCCCAGGTCTGGGTCTTTTGTATCCACAGCAGAAGCGAAGTCGAACACGTCGCGGCGCTGTTTGTCCAGGAAGGCCATGACCGCGTCAATATTCAGATCGGCCTGTAATTTATCCACGCCGCCGTCAGACGTGACTTTGATCGCCAGGTGTTCCTTTAGGTCCTTGATGAATTCGCCCAAGTCCTGGCCGCCGTAGTTTTTAAGAATATAAATGAATTTTGCCACGTCGCGAAGGACGTCGGCTGTCACTGACGTTTGCCAGTTGATATCGTCGATCAGGTCCTTTATGAAGTAGCAAAGGGGAAGTTCTTCCTCGTTGTATTTCAGCCAAGCGATCGGGACTTCTTCCCAGTTGTATGCCTTATTCCCGACAACGAAATGACTTTCTGTGTAGTCATTGGATTCGTCGCCGTAATCCTTGTCAACCATGAAGTTATAGCCGCCTTCTTGACCGGTGACAAACCGCTTCACACCACCAGAAAACCAAAATTCGGCCCGTGTGATAGTATGCTTTCGGTTCCCGATATAGATTATCTGGTCATAAAAGCGAATGAAGGCGTCCATTTTGGTTCGCTCTGCGTCGCTCCATAAAGGAATCAGTTCCGTCGAAGGAATACGCATGAAGGCCAGCTTCCCATTGTCAAAATAGGGCTGTATGTAGGCTATGCCTGACTTGACAGCGCCTTTCCCCAGGCTTTTAATCTTGCGGCGGAACGTAGGATCAAAGACTTCGTTCAGGGCGTCGCCGTACTTTTTATTTCCGGTGTTAACAGTCCAGGGCTTTGACAGAAGATAATTTGCTTTCTGATCAACCAGCTTTTTCAGAATCGGGTGTTCGATTTTGCAGTTCGAACGATTGGCGACGTCGTTTGTTTTCCTCTGGACGTCAGACCGGTTCCTGTAATACTGTTCAGCTTCGACCATGATTTTGTATTGCTCGGAAGCCTTGAATTCCTTTATTTCCTCACCGACGATCTGGGCCAGTGACATTGTCGCCTTTTTCGGATCAGAAAGGATCATGTTTATCCGGTCCATGACGGTTAATTCTGCCATGCTTTTCACCTCACTTCAAAACTTCGATAGCGGAACCGCGACGAATTCTTTCAACGGAATAACGAAGGGCGGCCATTGCGTCGTCCATGAATTCGACTGGTTCGTCTATATAAAGACCCGTTGTCGGGTCCTTTTTCCACTTCCATTGTTGAATTTCTTTTAATGTGTTCACACAGGAAGGGTGTATGTGTATCTTGCGGCCTTTCAGGAAGTCAATCTGGGCTTTGACACTTCCTTGCTCCTTCTTCACTGGATAGGCCCTGAATCCGGCCTTCTGCCAGGTCTTGATCCTGTCAGGTTCGGCCGAATCGCAAAACATTTCTATTCGCGGATCAATCTTCGCCGCACGGGCAAGATCAATAATTTCTTCCGTGTCCTTTTCGAAACAGTACAATTCGTACCGGATATAAATTTCACCGTCTTTGTAGCCTATTCCCAGGATTGCGTTCGCGTGATTGAAGCCGAAGTCCTGACCATAATAGACAGAATCGAAGCGATCCCTGTCTGTCGGGAAGTCATGGACTTCAAAGTTCGTCAGGATCAGACCGCCAAGTTCGCCCCATTCACCAAGACCATAAACACGATAACCTTCTGGGTCCTCCACGGCGCGGCGCTCCATACGTCGGAAATAGCCGGCGTCAATGAAGCGGTTCGTCTTATATGTGGAATGGTGCGTCAGGACCTCCGGATCGGCCTTGTCAAAATATCGGGCCTTGATCCAGTGGGAAGCGCTGACAGGGTTGAAGGTCATTGTGATCTGGTAATACAGATTCGGGTTTATTTCTGACAAATCTCCACGAAGACGATCGTCCAGAATGTCAACATCTTCGGAAAGAAGTTCCGTCGCTTCTTCAATCCATATCCAGACCAGTTTCCCTTTCTTGAAGGTGATTGACTTGACCTTTTCACGTTGTCGCTGATCCTTCACACCGCGAAATATAATCTTGTTGCCGGTGATCTTGCATTCCAGGGATAGGGGATTTAGATTCACCTTCCAGAATTTATTCGCGTATGCCCCGAACATTCTGTATATGGCCGCTTGCAGTTCTGCGAAGGTACTCTCGCGGTTCGTTTCCTCAATCTTACGAACGACAAGAAGGTTCGCGCCTGTGTAGTATGGATCGGACAGCTTCGCAATATAGTCCTGGGCGATATTGACCGACTTTCCTGAACCGGCTGATCCTTTCAGTATGCGGTATCTTTTACGGCATTCATTGACCGGCCGGAATACAGGGTTAAACTGCGCCGAAGACCTGACTTCAATCTTCGCCGCCATAGTCATAATTGATCACCACCGTCACAGGGACATTTGATTCCGGATCGTCCTTGAACATTCCCAGGTGTTTTCCGCATAATTCAAGGGCTTTGATTTTGTCTGCCAGCCTGATTTCACGTTCCACACCTTCACCGTCTGCCGTTGGAATAGTCTTGACCTTAACAGAAGCTATTGCCGCTGTGTCGTCCTCGGAAGCGCCTTCTGCGATTGTTGCGCTGTCGAAGTTTATGACGTCGGCCGCATTCACGAAGGCAATCCTGGCAAGTTCACGAAGGACGCGGTCAGCATTTATTCCGGTCCTTTTCGAACGCTCGGCCATAGCCTTTTCTATACACGCGCGAACTTCAGGTTTTTTCAGGTTTTCATTTCCGATTGATCCTGCACTTTCCACACTATAACCGGCGCGAATCGCCGCTTGTGTGGCGTTAAGGTCAATCAGGTATTCGTCACAGAAGATTTTTTGTTTCTTCGTCAATGCCACGATTCATCACCGACCTTTCGTGTTTAATTACAATTTGTACGGGGATAATAGAAAAAGACGCCTGTGAAGACGTCTTTTTCTGTATCCCTATGAAAAAAGGAGGGGGAAAGGGCTATTCCCCGATACCATAATATGACATAGGTAATTACGGAACAATAGCGCACATTCGCGGACATTTGCAATCACTTGCAATCAAATTTTTACGCCTGTTTCCATGCTCGGAATATGGGCTTTTCTTTCTTTATTCCAGAATCTTTTCATTAGGGAAGCAATCGCGGCGTTTCTTCTTCTGGCTATTGTTGAAACGTCCACTTCCAGTATTTCGGCCGCTTCTTCGTATGTATGCTTTGGATAGTACAATGTCAGAAGAACACATTTTGACTTTGCGTCCAGGCTCAAAACATGCTGATATACAGTTTCAATCTGCCGCTTTCTTTCTTCCAGGGCTTCGATATTTTTTTCCGCTCTTGCGCGTCGCTTTTCTATTTTCTCCATCATGCGAATCATTTTTCCGTCCAGATCAGTGGAGGATTGAACGCGGACATTGTCATATTTCATTGACGGATAGGCCCTGGCTCTGATTTCTTCCAGGTCCGCTTCCAGTGCGGCGCGTTCAGCTTCGATCTGGGCGTCGATTGTCCTGATCTCCTGGGCGTGATTTTGAAGAATGTCTTCTATATTTTTTCGGATTCTTTCTTCGGCGTCCACGTCGGTTCCCTCCCTTCGCCGGTAATATTAGCGCCGTCAAAACGGAAGGCCTTCGTCGTCGCCGACTGGTATGAAGTCACCGCTGGCGATTGCGTCTTCGACAGGGCTTCCTGATTGTCCGTCGTTCCGCTTCGATTCTGCGAAGTAGACTGATTCGGCGATAACCTCGACCGCTCCGTGTTTCTTTCCGTTGTCGTCTTCCCAGGTGCGCGTCTGGATACTTCCGACCAGGGCGATCTTTGAACCTTTCTGAAAATGCTTCGCGCAAAATTCGGCCGTGTTGCGCCAGGCTATAATCTTTATGAAGTCCGTTTTATCCCTGTTAAAGCGCCTGTCAACGGCTATCGTGAAAGCACATACCGGCGTCCCGTCCTGGGTGTAGCGAAGTTCTGGATCGCGTACAAGACGACCCATAAGTTGACATTGATTCATGCTATACCACCTTCCGATCTTATAAGTGCGGCCATGTCTGCGATTTCCGCGACGATCCCGCCCGCGTTCCTGCTAATATTCCTGGTGATTGAATTCTGCTTCCTGTCCACCATAGACACGTTAATTTGATTCAGCATAGGAAGCGCACAAATCGCCACAGAAACGCCTTTTTCTGTTAAGTCGATAAATAAGTCGTCCATGTCCTTTTCCGTCAATCCTGGGCCATTTTGGACGTTCTGGGCGGTGCTCCGATTTAATTTTTCCTTTACTGCTTCAATCACAAATTCGAAGTCCACGCCAAGCGTTTTTATAAACGCTTTGTCTATTATTGAGTTCACGTTTATTTCTGCCATTTCGTTATTACCCCTTTCAGAATTTCTTCCCGTGCTTATATTCACGGGTTTCGTTATATGCCATTTTCTTGGCGATTGCGGCTTCCAGATCAATTCCCAAGTGTCCGCACAGGTCCGCGATTCTGATCACAGCGTCAGCCAGTTCGGAAGGGATACCACACGGCTTCCTGGAACCGTCCGGCTTTTCTTCGTAATATGTTTCACGGGGGTCACGGCCGGTTCTGGCTTCTTCAAGCGCTTCGGATAATTCGCTATGTATCAGGGCGATCGCGTCGCCAAAGGAAGGCGCCGGATTCCAGAATCCATGTTTTACCGCATTTTCATGTGCGCGGCTCACCAGTTCAGAAGTTTTCATTTTTTCGTTTTCCTCCATTCTTCGCTTCCAGTCCGGACATTTTACATTCCCGTGATATGGCGGGTATTCCGGAAGGATCAGTTTATCATGTGCGACACAGCCGATCAGGCCAGTATTTATCTGTTCAAGATTTCCGCACGTCTGACAGGTCCGTCCTGGCTGGCCGCTTGTTGTCTGCATTTTTCAAGAAATGTCATAATGATCACCCCAGGGAAATTCTTGAATCAGGTTGTCGCCCCAGACCGGCCGAAGGCTTTCTTTCATGAAAACAACTTCTTCGGTGCAAGCAAGGACTATACTTTCGACCCATTCCCGTTTCGGAATACATTTGTCTTTCCTGTTTCCGGTTTCTGCCCCGATAATGATCCACGGCGGCATGAATCCAATGTTTATTTCGCCGTGCATTGGTTCAATGCTGAAAAAGGTGTTATAAGTCTGCGGCAAATCAGCCAGTTTTCGCCATACGCTTTCATAATCGTCCTGGTTCGTAATTGTCGCGCCGTACCAGAAGTTAGCCTGTTCGGGTAGTTTATCTTTGTAATACAGGTTCAAGTAACGTTCCGGATTTTTGGTTAGGAATAAATACCGGTGTTTCGTAGCCGAAAGACAAGTCGTGAATACAGCTTCGATCCATTCGTCTGGGACCCATTCACCGAACAAGTCACACATGGACCCGACGAAGATTGTCTGTGGCTTCCTGGTGCGCGCCGGCTCTCCCAGTCGATAGCTGTGAAGTGTAGGGGTGAATCCGTATTTCCACGGGCCGCCGTTGCTTCCTTTGGTCCTTACTTCATGCAGGACGCCGCCTGGCTGTGTACAATCGTCCCAGTTATCAGTCATTTTAGGTGTGAATCTTTGCGCTATCCTTCGCGCATAACAGTACGGGCATTTATGAAGACAGCCAGTGATAGGGTTCCAGGACATAGTCGCCCAGTCGATTTTTGTATTATTCATTGAAACAACCTCCTTCCACTTCGTCGCCCCAGGCGTCCCAGCCTGACGCGGTAGTTCTGGCAAATAGCTCTATCATAGTACCCCCCCCCCGCAAGCTGAACGATCCTGTCGCGCACGACTGCCGGCTTTTCGCTGTGTTTTCCGACAGGTTCGTCTATTATGCTATGGACCGCCTTTGACGCACGTTTCGGGCGTCCCCTCGTTGCAAGAAGGCATATTTCGGCGTTTGCCCTGGTCCAGCTTCCCAGACCCCAGAACCAACCAGGGGATTTCTTATTTCGCTTTACCCACACGAAAGCGGCGGTTTTGTATTTGAATCCCCAGCGACGGATCGCTTCCAGGCCGACTTCAAGATTCGGGAAAGTCACCCACAGAAACAGAAGGCAATCGTCGGCGGCTATGTCCTGGACCGGTAGATTGAATATGTCTTCCGGTGTCATTGTCTGGTAATGCTTCGCGGCCGGCCCGTTTCCTGTTCCGTCGAATAACTTATATGACCAGGGCGGATCGGCATAAATGACATTGTACTTTTTATCTGGGAAAGGGATCACGCGCTTTCACCGCCTTCCTGCAAGGCTCTGGCCGCCATGATTTCAGCAGACCGATTGAATGTATATTCCGAAAACGCTAATTCGCGGACCGTATCGGCCGTAAGAAGGACCAGGTATTCGTCCCCGTAACCATCTTCGCCATATTTCCGGCCGGCGCGTTCATTGATACGGTTCAGCTTTTGGCGTGCGTATCGTTCGGCCTTGGTAAGGAAGGCGGGACATATTTCAGTCCCGACTTCTTTTTCGACCCTGGCCTTCAAATCAGAAGTCAGAATCATCTTTGTCGCCCTCCGTTCCTTCGGCGATCCTGCGAAGGACTTCTTCGACAAGCTGGCGGGTTGTGAAGCCTTCAAGAAGGGCCGAATCAGAAATATTGACTTCGTCTTCTTCCAGGACGATTTCGATTTCAGATTCCAAGCGGAAAGCCGGCCGAACGCCACGGTAGCCGAAGCACGCGTAGCCGTAGCCCAAACTGCCGTCCGCGCTGACAAACCGCGCGAAGTACGAAAAGCCGGCGTACGGGGTTATTAGCCACCACCAGTCGTCAAGTTCAAAAAGGTCCTGTTCGGCGTACTTTTCAAATTGCTTCTGGGTCAGAAGTCCGATCTTGTCTTGGCTTGTCCCATAGCCAGCGCCGCCCTGGTGATCCGAAAGGTCCCATTCAGTCAGGACAATCCTGTCGGCGTCAATTTTGCCGGCGGTCTTGATAGCGGCCAGGAAGTTTTCGTTCAGGTCTTTTCTAATGGTGCTGGTGCACCAGTCGTTCAGATTAAATCCTTCTGGGCGTTCATATACGAACGGGAAAATATTAAAGGGTCTGTCACCGATTGATCCGGACGTTATAACAAGGGTTGTCCCGTCTGCGAAATGTTCTAATATGCGAAGCGTAACCGGTCCTGCATTGAATTCTGTTCCGACCGCAAGGTCCTTAATTTTTACTTTTACTGACATTGTTTTTTCCTCCTTCATAATCTTCAATGACTACTTCGACGCGTGGGTCCTTCGGATCAACGCCGAAGCTGTCTGTGAAATATTCGATATGCTTCCAGCCGTCATTTTCCAGAACGCCCATGTGGACCAAGCTGTCCTGAATGAATTTCTTTGCGAAGGCGATATTGTCTTTATCGCGCTTCCGGTTCGGCTCTATCCATGTGTAATGAATCACAACCGGTCCCGTGAATCTAATGCCGCGAAGCTGGGATTTTATCATAAAGCCGATAACGTGTTCGGCCTGTTTCTTCATGGACGCCGCTTTATATTTGCCTTTCTTGCCGCGTTCGGCGTCAATGTATTCGTTCAGTCCTGGCAGAAGGCCAGGAATAGTAAGTTTACAACGCAAATCTTCACTTCCTTTCATTCCAGGCCAAGAAGTTTTCTGGCCTTGTCGCGTCTTTCGCTGGCCTTCACTGTGCGTCTGGAATCTCCGACCAGCTTCAACCTGATCGGACACATTTCCAGGACGCGGTCATATATTCTTGAATGTGCCAGGGAAGGCGGGTTCTTTAGGTCTTCCATAGACAGGTTCGTTGTTACAATCAGCGGCATTCCTGACCTTGACCTGGTATCGACCACATTGAAAACCTGTTCAACGGAATAGGACGTGTCACGCTCGACGCCCAGATCGTCAATGACCAGCAATTTATATCGTTGTAGCTTGTCAATGAATGCCTGGCGTTCTTCGTCAAAGCCTTGAAGTCTATTCAGTATTCGGGGGAAGTTCGTCACGCTGACCGACACCAGCTTTTCAAGAAGTGCGTTCGCTATACAACAGGCCAGGAATGACTTTCCGGTTCCGACGCCACCATAAAACAGAATTCCGATATTGTCCTTCTTCATTTCCTCCCAGTTTTCAACATACTTCCGGCATACGTCGGACACTTCCGGATTTCTTCTGTCGTCCTGGTCAAAGGTGTATTGAAGGTATGCCGGATCGGTGATCCCGTCGCGTCGAAGGACTTCCATTCGCTGGAGGAATTCTCTTTTTTCCTCCGCCGCGCGTTCTGCTTCGATTTCCTTTTGTCTGCATTCGCAAGGGATACCCACACGAACCAGTCGTTCTTCTTTTCCTCCGAAGGCAGGGAATAGGACGTCACACTGTTTTCTTGTATGGCATTTGCCACACATCAGGAAGCCTTCGGCGTCCATGTAGTCGCCTTCTTCCTGGTTTTTTAGGCTGTGATTGACCAAGCCTTCAAGAATGTTGCCAGTCCGTTCCATACAATCACCCCTTCAAAAAGTCTTCGTCGTCGTCGTAGTTCTTTTCGGCCGGCGCCTTCTTTACGATTGCCGGCTGACATTCGTCATTCCAGCGTTCGCCGCGAAGGAAAGTCGCTGGATATGGAATGAACTGACCGCCGTCCTTTGTCCACTGTTCAGAAGCCTTCCAGCGTTCTACACCTTCTATAATGGCCTGAACCATAGCTTCGTCAGGTTTTATCTGCCCCCAGGCTTTGATCGCGTCTTTTTTACCGACACGCTTCGGATATACTTCCCAGAAGCGATTAAAACCGTCTGCCACCTGTGCGCCGTTTGCGCTCGTTCTCGTTTTTCGTTCCTCGTTTACGTTCTCGTTCTCGTTTACGTTTACGGGGACATTTGCTGACATTTGATTGCAAGTGATTTCACTGTCATGTGAATTCGATTGATAACAGTTGCTATCAAATGAAGTCGGAAGTGGGAATTTGCTTTTTGCCGCTCTCCGTTGCTGGTGTTTGTCCCACGAAAGAAGTTTCAGGTATTTCTTCCCGTCGTCACCGGTATATGTAGCGATCAAACCGGCCCGACATAGTTCTTCAATCCAAGCCTGAACCTTAGATTCCTTCGGACATGTCAGCGGAAAACAGCTTCCGATTATGATCTTCGGGTTCCCGTGAAACAGGCCGAAGTCGTCTGCCTTCACAATCAGCCGATAAAACAGGACTTCCGCTTCCGGCGATATATTCGCCAGTTCTTCGGACGTGCAAATGGATTCTTTTATAATCCTGTTCGGCACTTGTTACACCCCCTTTCTTGACCTCACAATCAATTTGCTTTCTTCTGGCAGGACCGGCACAATTCACGACCGTATTTCTTCATGGAATACTGTTGTTCCGCCGCCGATATTGGACCACCACATTCAGGACATAAAGAACCGCCGCCTGACGCGTCCTGTTGGCCTGTATTGGCCGCTTGATTTCCTGCACGACTATTTGTATTACCAGCGCCGTTTCGTGTCCCTGTGGCCGATTTTGGCGCTTCTGCCTTGCCGTTCATGTCGAACCTGACATTTCCGTTCCTATCCACAATGACCAGTTCCGAAACTTCACGCCTGTCGTTATAAGCGATATGTGACACTTCGAAACGCGTATTCGGATAGCACTTGTAGGCGTCTTTCTGGCCCTGTTTTTCGGTGTAATATTCGGAATCAGCAAGTTCGACATATATGAAGGGGGCGGTGTATAGTTCACGGCCGATCCCGACATTGAATCCAGCGCGCTTGAACGCGTCCGACGCCTGGCCTTTTTCCTTTTCGGTGTTGCTCTCGACGCCGACGTCCTGTTTTCTGATCCAGGCTTTCTTCGTGTCGTCCCATATGTCGATATTGCAGAACAGATTCCCGTTTATGACTTCGTGGGTTCTCTGCCAGTTACCAGGCCCGAAGACCTGGTCCAGAATTCGCATATCGACACGGGCGTCTTTGTAGATCAGGAGAACGGCGCCGACGCGGCCTGACTTGCTTTTGCTGACGCTTTGGACACGACATTCAACGTCTTCGGCGGTCAGCAATGGAATGTCAAACTGCTTCGTTTCCGCCATTTTCGGCCACCTTCCTTTCCTTGTAATAGTTGCAAAATTCACAAGCTGAACAATAATCAGCGCATTTCTTGTCTTCACCAGGGCGGACCTGAATTTCGTCGCCGCCATTTTCAGCCTTCCATTTTTCAGCTTCTTCCAGGCTATCAAGGACACGAAGGGCGGTTTTGCGGCCTTTCTTCATAACCGCGTATTTGTCGCCGCTGTTGAAGCGTTCTTCCGGTGTGCAAATTGGAAGGTCTTCGTCCGACAGCTTTTCGGCGGCCGCTATTTCGGCAAATCTGGCGGTCAGCCATTCTTCACATTCGGCGAAGTCTGCGTCGTTGAAGGTAAATTTAACAGTCTGAACGGGGAAGGGCGGATAATCAGCCTTGACCTTTGCGTCGCGTTTGCTGTGATCTTTCAGGAAGGCTACAATCTGGCCGCCCTGGGCGTCGAAGCCGATCTGGCGAAGCATGTAACAATAGATCAATGTCTGGCGGCGCCAGTCTTCGAAGTCGCCGAAGATTATCTTCCAGACGGAAGCTGTCTTGTAGTCGGTGACGATCTTTGTGTCGTCGTTGTACAGGTCAAACTGACCTGAAAGGACGTATCCGGCAAATGGGACTTTGATTCGTTCTTCCTTCAATTCGTTCCCATCTTCCTGGTGCTTTTCAAGAATCCCGTGGACGGCGGTTCCGAATAAAAGCCAGACCATGTCTGAAACGTCGCGTTCGATCTCTTTGTCATGGCGGCGTTCCAGGATCGTTTCTCTGACGCCTTTCAGAAGGGAAGTGACGCGGTATTCGTTCGGTTCATAGATATAGTCGCGCTGTGCCATGCTGACGAATGGGGAAGGAAGGTTCAGTTTATTCGTAATGATCACAGTTCAGCACCCCCTTCCTTGTCTGTCATGGCGGCGTTACGTTCGGCGACCAGCTTTTCAAGTTCAGCGACGCGCGCTTCGGCTTTGTCTGCGCGTTCGCGCTGGGTCTGATAATCCTTGAACCACATATCGGAAGTGGACTGTGCGTCTGCGGCCTTTTGTTTTAATTCCTGGTTTTCAACCAGAATATTGAAGATGAAAGCCTTTACGGCTTCGGTATCATAAAGATTTAACACTTGAATTTCCTCCTTTTTCCTGATAAAATTTGATAGGTTTAATTTTTTTCTTTAGGATCGTTGCGCTTTGTGGTGATTGCGTAACGGTCCTTTTCTATTGCTTCAACCGTGATGTGTTCTTCGCCCAGTAGAAGAAGGGCCTTGACGACCTGGGCGACCTGGACCGGCGAAAGCGTCTTCGGCTTGTACTTCATGCTTGTCCCTCCTTTCGGCGTATTCTTCGAATCCTCCGGCCAGGTATGTAAAGAGGACCCACAAAAACATAAACCCGAATGATCTGAATGTTCCTTCATGAAACGGGACGGTGTCGCATTCGACGGCGCCGACGGTTCCAATCATAAGGAAGAACATCAGGAAGGCTATCGCGCCGAATGCGTTTTTTCTATACTTCCGCCATGTTTTCATAGCGGACGCCATCCTTCTGCTTGTTGTTCGTCGGACTGCTTGTCCGCTTTTGCAGATTTTTTAGAGGGGACAACAATCCCCATTTTTGCGGCGCATACTTTACCGTAACCGATTGCGATATAATCAGGGTTTTTCAGGTGTCGGCCACAGCGGCCGCATTGCGTAGATTCTGACACGTTTATTCCTCCTTTCTTCTTGCGCGTTCGCGCTCCCATTTTTCGAATCGTTCCTTCACTTTAGGGTCTTTGAAGTATTCGGCCACCACGTAGATCAACGGCTGGGCCAGGCGTTCAAGTTGATAGTCTGGGATATTGATTGTCTGTGCTTGCCCCATGCGGTTTCCTCCTTATTTCGTTTTTCTGGCCGCTTCAAAGGCCGCCAGGTCTTCGGGCGTGATCCGGTATCCTTTACCGATCCTAATCGCTGGCAGTTTCTTTTCACGAATCCACGCCCAGACGGTGATCACTTTGACGCCGTATTTCTCGGCGACCTGTTCACAGGACAGGTATTTTTCCATTATTTGACCTCCTTTCACTTGACTATGCTTCGGTTTAGTTATATAATAAGGGTTGACGACGACCTTAATATAAGCTAAACCGAAACCGACGGAAACGGTTTTTCCGTAGGCTGTATTTTGTTTACCCTAATTTCATTGGGTTAACCTTATTATAATTCGGTTTACTTGTATTGTCAATAGGCTTTTCCGAATTTTTATAAGGTGGTGCGAATTTATGAAACCAGGCGAAAGACTTGTTCAAGTGGCAAAGGAAAAAGGGATTAACCAAAAGGAATTAGCTAAAAAATTAAACGTGTCGGCTTCGACTGTGTCAGATTGGGGAAGTGGAAAAACCGAACCGAAAGGGCCTAACCTTATCAAAGCGGCTGAAATTTTGGGTGTGTCTGTCGATTATCTTGCCAGTGGTGAAAATATTGGAGCAGGTAACGTGCATACGAACAACGGCGCAATCGGTCATTTTCATGCGCCGGTTACAATTTCAAACGGTTCAGAACGTCAACTTTCGGCCAATGAAATTGAGATTCTACGCGTATTTTCAAGTTTGGGAACAGCAGATCAGGCAAAAATCATAGTTTACGCGAACGAATTGAAAGAAAAACAGAAAAAATAAAAGACCGCCGAAGCGATCTGGAAGGGGGGCATATATCTATGTTTGGAAAAAATAAAAGTAAAGTCATTTCTGCATTTCATTATGAAGGCTTACCTGATTTCACAACAGATTATCCCTGTACGGTTGAAGTTGGAACTGACTCTATTGTTATTCAGCGAAAAAAGCCAGAAGTTACTGTTACTTTACCTTTTGACCGGTTATTAACAATAAGCCCTATGCAAGAAAAGGACTTTATGATGAAATATCATGGTCATTCTGACGTCAGAAAACTTTTGGGGTCAAAGAGACATTTCGTAGTTATTGAATACATATCACAGTCAGAGGAAAAGAAATATTTCGCTCTTTGGGCGCCAACACACCAAGCTATGGGATTAATAGGTCTTCAAAATATCAAGCAAGGCGACGCGTCGTCCACGTACACACTATGAACGCCATAATTTCCTTATACTTACCTGGAAGAAGGAAAATAAAAAAGACCGCTTATGCGGTCTGAAAGGGAGGTATATATGACAAGTGTAAAAAAGTTTGCAATTTATGCAATGCGTGCGGTTGGTGCTGTCTGGGTTTTATTCTGTGTAATAGGCGCGTCAGAAGTGGGATATGGATTTTTAATTGTTGCGATTCCTGGTCTAATTCCATACTTTATAAAAACGAATCCCGAAGCTGCAAAGTTAAAAATTGATCCTGTGACGCAACAACGAATCGCCCGTGAAAAGCAGATTTATTTTGAATCTGTTGAAATTATGAAAAACACAAAAAGTATTCAGACATTCCTTCAAAGGTATTCCGACGTAGAAAGGACGGCAATGAATATAATTTCCCTGTCAGGTGGTTCTGAACAATTCGATAATGTCGGCCTGTTTTGTGACCTTTTACCGAAAGTTATAGAAAAAGAAATGCAGTCGGCCCAGGAATTGAAAACAACAAAAGGCAGAAAAAACCGGTTGATGAAGATAATAAACACACTGGAAGAATTTGAAAGAGAAGACGAAAGCAAAATTGACGACGCAATTTCCACCCAAGAACATAGAATATTCCTGATATTAGAAGAAGGTGTTGACTGGTCAAAGGAGAAAACGCCGGATATTTCATTTACAAAGGAAAAAATCGAAAAGATGATTGATGAAAAGGCGGCGGAAATAATAAACGGGCATGGTGGTTCATTATGAATGCTGTAATCTATGCCAGATATTCGCCTGGCGGGGACCAGACAGATCAATCTATCGAAGGACAGCTTCGCGAATGCCGTGAATTTGCTGATCGAAATGATATAACTATCGTCGGCATTTATGCAGACCACGCCCTGACAGGAAGGAACGACCACAGGCCGGACTTCCTTCGCATGATCGCCGACAGTGAAAGTGGAAAGTTTGAAGCTGTGATTGTCTGGAAACTGGACCGATTCGCGCGAAATAGATATGACAGCGCAATCTATAAAGCGAAGCTGAAAAAGAACGGTGTAAAGGTCATATCCGCAAAGGAAAATATCACCGACAGTCCGGAAGGGATCATTCTTGAAGCCATGTTGGAAGGTATGGCCGAATACTATTCAGCGAACCTGGCACAGAATATAAAGCGCGGCATGAAGGAAAGCGCGCTGAAATGCCAGGTAACGGGCGGAAATATCGCGGCCGGCTATAAGATCGGACCGAATAAGGAATTTCTAATTGATCCGCCACAGGCCGCTATCGTAAAGGAAATATTTGTACGGTATGACAGCGGCCAGACTGTGACACAGATTATAAACGAATTGAACGGGCGTGGCCTTCGGACTTCGCGTGGAAAACAATTCGGTCCGAATAGCCTTCATACGATTTTGAGGAATGAAAAATATATCGGTGTTTATAAATGGAATGATGTTGTGATCGAAGGCGGTGTCCCTTCGATAATTGACAAGGCGCTTTTCATGCGTGTTCAGGAAAAGCTGGCCCTGAATAAGAAAGCGCCGGCAAGGGCGGCGGGGAAAGTGGATTATTTACTTTCAACAAAATTGTTCTGCGGCAAATGCGGAACTAATATGAACGGGGAAAGCGGGACCAGTAGAACGAAAGGCCGGAAATACCATTATTACAAATGTGCGAATGCCAAGCGTCGAAGGGGCTGTAAGAAAAAGCCGGTTCGGAAGGATTGGATCGAAGACCTTGTTGTCCTGGAAACAGTTCGCCGCGTGCTAATCGACGAAGTGATTGAAGCGATAGCCGACAAGGTGATTGAACTTCAAGGACGGGAACGGGACAAAAGCCTTCTTCATGCTCTGGAAATGGAATTGGAAGGCGTCAAGAAGTCGATCGCGAACCTGGTCAGGGCAGTCGAAGCCGGTATCTTTTCAGAATCCACACAGGCGCGCCTGGCTGAATTGGAAAAAGAGAAGAAGACCCTTGAAGGACGGATCACCCAGGAAGAAATAATCACGCCAAAGGTCACAAAGAACCAGGTGATTTTCTGGCTTGAACAATTCAAGGACGGCGACGTATATGATCTGGAATACAGAAAGAAGATTATTGACGTCTTCGTGAAGGCTGTTTTTGTATATGACGATCATATCACGATCACTTATAACTATATCGACGAAAGCGGGCGGCCACGTTCTGTCCAGGTAGACGGCGACAGCTTCCCGACTGATCCGGCGAAAGGTTCGACTTTGAAGTCTGACCCTCCACCAAAATTTCAAACCGCTTTATTTGGACGCCCTTGCTACGTCGAGTAGAAAGGGTGTTTTGTTTTAAAAAGCAGAAGAACACATTTGTGTTCTTGCAAGGAGAACGATTGGTGTTTGATGAAGCTCTTGACTGAGTATACCTCTTATGGAAAAATTATAATAAGAAGTATAAATGCAATGGAAAAACCAAAGTGAGGATGCGCGATGAAAAGATTCATTTTGCCGCTGCCGCTGTTGCTATTGCTGGGTTTATTATGTTTCACAGCAGGTTGTGCTAGCGGAAAGACCAAAGACGAGCCGGATATACGCGTCAGTTTCGTTGCCGCTGATTTAACTGACGAGGAATACGCTTATGTAGGGACAAAAATGGTAGAGAATCCATCGAAGAATGATTTTAAGAAGATGGTCTTTACAGTCCATGTCAACGATTCCCCAAAAACAACAGACCGAAAAATCGACGTGCCTCCACTGAAAGAAGCGGTCAATGCCAATGACAGAGAACGTTATTGGTTTGGAAAGCAATATAGTCGAGACAATCAGGAAGAAAATGATGCCGAATACATTCAGGAATTTGTGTTCTATGCGAAAGGGCTTGACGAACAGACGATCAGGAACCTTTTTCGCTCATCGGAAGTGCGCGTATCCTGGGCGACTGCCAGCGGCGAGCGGAGGGAGAAGACTTTCCCGTTAGGAGGTGTCCTGATGTTTTCCAGAGAAACCAACGCTTTCACGCGCTAAAAAAGCTGATGATACAACCTAACGTCAATTACATTCGTATCAATTTGTCTGTACAGGGCGTCGGCAGTCTTTATGGACTCCCTTAATGCATCGACTTCCACAGCCGCAGTCCGAGACCGTTCGGCGTCTTCAGCTTTTCGAAGGCGATCAGCGCGTCGCCGTTGCGGAAACGGTAGTCCAGTTCGCCGTAGTAAACGGTGGCATCTCCGCCGCGCGGCACATAGGCGACCGGCCGGGAGTGGTGGTTTTGTTCCACGATCTCCACGTCTGTTCTCGATGCGGCCTGGTGGACGATGGTGGAGGCGAAGCAGATGCCGCCGCCCTGCTCCTGGACGAAGCGGTTGTCGATAAGCGACATGCCCGTGATAAAGCCGCGCTCTCCTGTCCGAGGCCCTACGGCGTCGTTGAAGGAGAAGGTTTCGTTCGCCTTCAGGACATAGCCGTCCAGGTGGTCGAGGGCCGTGGCGGCGTTCCGTCCCCCATTGTAGCTGACATGGGTGAGTGGGAGCACCACCTCGGAGGCGATCACCCAGGAGGGGATGGCGACGGTCGCTTCAGCGCCATCGAGGATCGCTGACGCGATTCGTTCCAAGCCGCCTTCGCGGAGCCGGAGATTTTTTGGCAGCATATCGGCGAAGAGGACGGCCGTTTGCCGGGCGATCCCGGGATCCAGGGTTGGGAGGTAGGACCACTTGCCCGGCGACAGGTAATCGGCGCCGGCGCCGGGGACGAAAGTGAAGGTCTCTTTTCCGATGAGGAAGGTGATCGTTCCTGCTTTCGGTGTTTTTTCTGATGGTTGACTTTGCGTCGACGCGGACGCCGGTCCTGCCCCAGTCGGTGGAACGTATGCTTCCGTCCCAGTCAGGCTGACAGACTGCAATCCATGCAAGATGAGGGTGCAGGTCGCCATGGCTGCGTACAGAACGGCTCGGCGCGCGAGCATGTTCAAGGTGAATCGACCTCCGTGAAAAAAGGCCTTGCGAATCAGCAAGACCTTTTGGTGAATATTAGTGAATCCATCCTACTGTAATGTCTATTCGCCGCTGTTTCGCTTTAGAAGCCCCTTGTTGCAGCCAATGGGCTATCGGCAGCCCTATCGCTTAATCTGCCAGCTGTTACGCCTTTTTCGCTAACCCAAAAGGAAAGCCGTCATAGCGAGCCGAATAAATATCTTTTGTACGAGACAAAAAGCCGTTGCACCGATCAACAGTCGCAACGACCTTTCTGAAAAAGCTTAAGTCCAGCAACAAAGGTGGGTCACGTTGGATAACAAAGACACAATCACCGCGCTGACAGCGGGAACGGCCGGCGGCGCGTTCTGCCTTGTGGCCGGCATCGACGCTGGCTCAACGGCGGTCAAGGTGGTCCTCGATGATGGACAACGCTGCGGTTTTTGGCAGCGCCCCTCCGGCTGGAGTCCCGGCGAGACGGCTCGGGAATTGCTCCAGGAGGCATTAACAGCCTGGGGGAGAAAAAAGGAGGATGTCGCCCATATCTGCGGCACTGGGTACGGGCGGGTCAATCTGCCCTTCCTCGACTCGGCGGTCACGGAGATCGCCTGCCATGCCCGGGGAGCGTGGCACCTCCGCCCTGGCGTGTCGCTCGTCATCGATATCGGTGGCCAGGATGCCAAGGGGATTCTGGTCGGATCCACTGGTCGTGTCATTGATTTTGTCATGAATGATAAATGCGCCGCCGGGACAGGCCGCTTTTTGGCGGTCATGGCCCATGCTCTAGGGATGGAGGTGGCCGAGATGGGCGCCTTGGCGTTGGGGCAAGGGGGATTTGAGGCCCAGCCGATCAACGCCATGTGCACCGTTTTCGCCGAATCGGAAGTTATCGGGTTGCTCAACCAGGGTGTCGACCGGCGGGCGATCATCGCTGGTCTGCACCAGTCGGTGGCCCGCCGCGTGTCGGCCATGGTGGCCCGCCTCGGTTCATCTGGGCCGGTCCTGTTTACCGGCGGCGTGGCCCGCAATGGCGGAGTCCGCGCAGCTTTGGAAAAGGAAATGGGCTGTCCGGTGGAAGTGAACGAGCAGTCGCCCTTCGCCGGCGCCATCGGCGCCGCCCTGATCGCCCGGGAAAAGGCGGCCGGCGGAAGACAAAGCTGAATACTGCGCAAGAGAAGTGCAATTGAAGCGAAATGAATGAGATATGAATACAGAGAAGAGGAGAGATCCACCATGACCGTAATCGCCGAAGAACGCCCCTACGCCATGGCCTTTTTTGATGTGGCCATCCCCAAGGCGGCCGGCTCGATCGTGGAGCAAAAGCAACAAGGCAAAAAGGTGATGGGCCACTACTGTGTCTTTGCGCCTCAGGAGTTGGCCATGGCGGCCGGAGCCGTCCCGGTCGCCCTTTGCGCCACCAAGGAAGAACCCATCGCTGATGGCGAAAAGGTGCTGCCCCGCAACTTCTGTCCCCTGATCAAATCTTCCTACGGCTTTGCCATCACCGACAAGTGCCCCTTTTTCCTCCATTCGGACCTGGTCATGGGCGAGACGACCTGTGACGGCAAGAAGAAGATGTTCGAACTGATGGGCAAGTTCAAACCTATGCACGTCATGAGTCTCCCGGCAGGGAGCAAGAGCGAGGCTGACCGCAACTACTGGATGGCTGAGATGGAGCGAGCCAAAGGCGCCCTGGAGGAGTTCTTCCAGACGACCATCACCGACGAGGCCCTGGCGGAAGCGATCAGGGAACTGAATGCCGAGCGTCAGCTCATGCAGCGCCTCGCCGGCTACCTCAAGCACGACCCCGTTCCTCTCTCCGGTCAAGACCTGCTGAAGGTGCTCTGGTCGAGAAACTTCTGCTTTGATCGCGCCGCCTTTGCCGAACGGGTGGAGGAACTGATGGCCGAGCTGGACGAGCGGATCGCCCAAGGCGTCGGCGCCGCCGCCCAGGGGGCCAAGCGGATCATCGTCACCGGCGTCCCCACCGGTGTCGGCACAGAGAAGGTCATCCGCATCATCGAAGAATCGGGTGCCGCCGTCGTCTTCCTGGAGAACTGCGCCGGCATGAAGCAGTTCCTCGTCACCGTCGATGAGACAAAACCGCCCCTCGAAGCGATCGGCGAGAAGTATTTGGCCACCCCTTGTTCCTGCATGAGCCCTAACACGGATCGCCTGGACCTGCTCGTCCGCCTCGTCGACGAGTACAAGGCCGACGGCGTCGTCGACATCACCTGGCAGGGCTGCCATACCTACAACGTAGAATCGCGCATGGTCCGCGACTACCTGCGGGAGCAGCGCCATATCCCCGTCCTACACATTGAGACAGACTACTCGGAAGGCGACAGCCAGCAGATCCGCACGCGGGTGCAAGCCTACCTGGAGATGCTCGGCGGGGTGTAAAGGCGCGACTACTCCGAGGGGAAAGTAAAACCGCAATTCCCTTTCCAACTGCTGTTGGGAGGAATTGCGGTTTTTTTATTTTTCAAAAAAACAAGTCAAATAAAAAGTTTAATGTATGTGCTAGATGTGCTATCGAAATTTTAAGTTTCCATTAAGCCTTCACTTGAGGAAAAGGGAATACCATGGTAAGCGTCGTAATTGTAATTACAATCACAATTGGAAAGGGTGAGTGGCGATGAAAAGTATCAAGTCATTGTTAGTGGGGTTTACCCTCTTGCTTACCGTGGCGATTTTTGCCGTTCAAACAGCTATCAGTTTTATGTACACCAAGGATAACGTCGATGCATCAGCGCTGTCGCGCATGCGTTTGCAGACGGAGATGGAGGCGGCCCGGTTGGAGTCGCAAATCGCCATCACCGGCGCTATGAGCCAAACCATCGCCAACGATGTGGGCGCTTTAGGTCCCCAACATAGTGAGAGCTTGTTGAACATGGCTCGGGAACACCTGAGGAGCCTGCCCATGAGTGTCGGCGCAGGATTTTGGCTAGAACCAGGCGCCTATCCGGAGAAAGGCACGTACTTCGGCCCCTACCTCTATAAAGAGGGCAATGAGATTAAACTGACTTGGGACTATAGCAACGCTGAGTTTGATTATCATCAATACGACTGGTATAAAGACGGCATGAACAGCCCCGGCGGAGCCGTCTGGAGCGAGCCCTATGTGGACACGGTGACAGGTGTTCCCATGATTACCGCCAGTCATCCTATCCGTTTGGCAGGGAAGAGGATCGGGGTGACTACTGTCGATATTGGCTTGAAGGAACTGACTGAAGCGGTGCGGCAGATTCGCGTCGGCCAGGAAGGCCGCGCATTTATAATAACCCAGCAGGGCTTTTACCTAGCCCACTCCGATGAGAGTAAGAACCTAAAAGATAAAATCCTCGATGAGCAGGATCCCCGGTTGCAGCAGTTTGGAAAACAGGTTGTGGAAGCCAAAGAAGTCGGGTTGGCTTACCTGACGATAAACGGGGTGGCCCAGCATGCCGTTTTTGTGCCGATCGGCAACACAGGGATGAAGCTTGTGTCCGCCATTCCGGAAGCGGAAGTCAATGCGCCGGCGAAACGGTTGCTCTGGACGAACCTCTCCATTTTCCTGCTGGCCGTAGCCCTCTTTGCCCTACTGATGTATCTGCTGATCGAGCGACGTGTGGCCCGTCCGCTGCGACACCTGAAAGAACAGGCAGAACGCGTTGCCCAGGGCGATTTGTCGGTGGCGAAAAACGAAGTTGTTTCTCAAGACGAGTTTGGCCAGTTGGCCCAGTCTTTCGCCACAATGACTGTCAACCTGCGCGGCATCGTCAGCCAGGTGATGGCAGAGTCAAAACAACTGGACGAATCGTCCTGTCACCTGACCGAATCGGCCAACCAGGTGGGTGAGGCGGCGACACAACTCGCCGAAGCTGTCGGAGGGTTGGCGGAAGGCGCCGGCAAACAGGTGGCGGAGGTCGCCCGTTTTCGCGACCATGTGCGAGCCAGCGAATTGCATGTCCATGAGGGGGAAGCGGCCTCACAGACCTTGGCGCAGGATGCCCGCCAATCGACGGCGGCAGCAGCCCAGTGCCACGACACCATCGAAAAAGCGTCCCAGCACCTCCAAGGCGTCAGTCAGTCCGTCGACGCCAGCACGGCGGCGATTCGCCGGCTCAACGGGCTATCCGAGGAAATTGGGGTGATCACCACCTCCATCACCGACATTGCCGAGCAGACGAATCTGCTCGCCTTGAACGCTGCCATTGAAGCGGCGAGAGCCGGCGAGCATGGGCGCGGTTTCCACATCGTCGCCGATGAAGTGCGCAAGCTGGCCGAGGAATCGGCCCGAGCAGCGGCTCAAATCACGAGCCTTGTCAGCAACATGCAGCAGGAGACCTCGGGCACGGTCGATTTGATGAACGCCAACGTGACTTCGATCGGCGAGCAGGTGGGCCTGATCCGGCAAGGGGCCGCAGCGTTGGAGCAGGTCATCGGTTCGGCCATGCGCACAGAGGGCAGCGTTCGTCAGATGCAGGAAGCCGTCAGTTTGATCTCTGCCTCCGTGAAAGCGATGAATGCGTCGGCCGGGGTGATTGAAGGGGTGGCCGGCGAGTTTTCGGCCCTTTCGCAACAACTGGCTGCCTCTACGCAGGAGCAGGCGGCTGTGGCTGAGGAAATGGCCGAACGCAGCAGCCAGCTCAGCCAGTCCTCGCAATCGCTCCAAGAAAAAGCCAAACAATTTCGCCTTGACCCCTAGAGCGCCCTTGTCAGGCTAGACAAGGCCTCCATTTCTGCGCCGAAGTGCTTCGAGATCGAGCAGCGGCTGTCTGAAATCCTTGACATCCCTGTCTTTCACGACCGGCACGGGACGGACATCGTCTCCCTGGCAAGCCTCGTACCCGAGGCGGAGTTGTCGGCAGAGGTGACATCGGTAATCACCCGGGCTGTCGATGAGGTGGCGCGGCGCACCGGCGTGACGAGACCGACTCCCCCTGGGACAGGCGAGGAGGAGAAAAAACAGATTGACAAGCAAAGTTTGTGCTTGTTATACTCAAGCGCGTGACAACCAAATAGGGACTTCTTATCAAGAGATGGCTGAGGGACTGGCCCGATGACGCCCGGCAACCGGTTATGAATAACACGGTGCCAATTCCTGCGGGATGCGACGCATCCTGGGAGATAAGGAGGGGAATAAGCGTGCGCAAAACCTCTTCTTGTCGAAGAGGTTTTTTGTTTTGTTCTATCATTTTTCTCGTGTCACCGAGGTTTTTCATGTTACCGAAGTTTTTTCACATCACTGAAACGAGGAGAAACCCATGATCGAAATCCGCAACCTGAAAAAAGTCTTTCCCACCGCCGGGGGCCCCTTCACAGCCATCGACGGGATCAACCTCACCATCCCTAAGGGGAAGATCTACGGCATCATCGGGCCGAGCGGCGCCGGCAAGAGCACCCTCATTCGCACGATCAACATGCTGGAGCGGCCCAGCGAGGGCAGCGTCATCATCGCCGGCGAGGACATCACCCGCTTTGACGATGGCCGCCTGCGCGCGCTCCGCCAGCAGATCGGCATGATCTTTCAGCACTTCAACTTGCTCACCTCCCGCACCGTCGGCGAGAACATCGCCTTCCCGCTGGAGATCGCCGGCATGGACAAAGGGCAGATCCGGGCGCGGGTGAAGGAGTTGCTGCCCCTCGTCGGGCTGGAAGACAAGGAAGACACCTATGTGGCCCATCTGAGCGGCGGGCAGAAGCAACGCGTCGGTATCGCCAGGGCGCTGGCCAACCACCCGAAGATCCTGCTCTGCGACGAGGCCACTTCGGCCCTCGATCCCCAGACGACTAAGTCTATCCTGCGCCTGATCGCCGACATCAACCGGCGCTTCCACCTGACCGTCGTCCTGATCACCCATGAGATGCAGGTCATCCAGGAGATCTGCGACGAGGTGGCCTTCATCGAAGGCGGCAGGATCATCGAGGCCGGCCCGGTGCGCGAGGTCTTCACCAACCCCCGTTCTCCTGTCGTCAAGGAATTCGTCCGGGGCGCCCGGGAAGGGGGAGACGACGCCAACATCCTCTTCGGGAACATCGACACCGTCCGCGAGACACCCTGCGGCACGCTGCTGCTGGAACTGACCGGCGAAGCGGTCAAGGTCGACGAGGCGCTTGCTTATATTCGCTCCCGCGATGTAAAGGTGGAGGTGATCGACCGTGAATGAGGCATACCTACTGGCGACCTGGGAGACCTTCTACATGGTCATCGCGGCGACAGGTCTTTCGACGCTCCTCGGCATTCCCTTGGGCATCCTCCTGGTCGTCACGGAAAAGGGCGGCGTTCTGCCCAACCGGCTCGTCAACGGCTTCCTCGCTATCGCCGTCAACATTTTCCGTTCCATCCCCTTCATCATCCTGCTGGTGGCCATCCTGCCCCTGACCAAGTTGCTCGTGGGCAGCCGCATCGGCACCCAGGCTGCCATCGTCCCCCTCACCGTCGCCGCCATCCCCTTTGTAGCCCGCATCATCGAAGCCTCCCTCAAAGAGGTCGACAAGGGCATCATCGAAGCGGCCCGCGCCATGGGGGCGACACCGGGACAAATTATCGGCAAGGTGCTCCTGCCGGAAGCGCTCCCCGGCCTGCTGCTGGGGATCATCATCACCTTTGTCACCTTGATCGGCTATTCGGCCATGGCCGGCGCGGTGGGAGGAGGTGGTTTGGGCGATTTGGCGATCCGAGAAGGCTATATGCGCAACAACGGCGATGTGACCTGGGTGACGGTCGTAGTACTGGTGGCCATGGTGCAAATCTTTCAGAGCCTCGGCGACTGGCTCACCGGGCGGATCCGCAAGCGCCGCGGGCTGGTATAAACGCTGACAAAAAAGACGAGAAACGCAACCAATATCACAGCAATAAACAAATAAGGAGTCGTGACAATATGTTCAACCAACTGCTGCAGAAAAAAATCACCCGCCTCATCGGCGGCCTCCTGGTGCTCTCCGTCGCCGCCCTCGGCGCAGCCGGTTGCGGCGCCACATCCGGGGCGAACAGTTCCGGAAGCACTGGCGGACAGCCGGCAGCCTCGAAAACGATCCGCTTCGGCGTCTCCCCCGTGCCCCATGCTGAGATCGCCAAGCTCGCCCAAGACCTCCTGGCCAAAGAGGGCATCGAACTGAAGATCGTCGAGTTCAACGACTATGTGCAGCCCAACCTCGCCCTCGCTGACGGCGAACTGGAAGCCAACTTCTTTCAGCACAAGCCCTACCTGGACACCTTCGCCGCCGAACATAAGCTGGACCTGAAGACAGCCGCCGGCGTTCACGTGGAGCCCATGGGCATTTACTCTAAGCAAGTGAAGAACCTCGCCGACCTGAAGGAAAAGGCCAAAGTCGCCATCCCGAACGATCCGACCAATGGCGGACGCGCTCTGCTGCTTCTCCAATCGGCCGGCCTCATCAAACTGGACCCCAACGCCGGCGTGAAGGCGACGACAAAAGACATCAAAGAAAACTCGAAGGATCTGACCATTACCGAACTGGAAGCGGCCATGCTGCCCAAAGTGCTCGATGACGCCGACATTGCCGTCATCAACACCAACTTCGCCCTCGGCGCCGGTCTCAACCCCCTCAAAGACGCTCTCACGATGGAAGGCAAGGATTCCCCCTATGTGAACATCGTCGTCGTCAAAAAGGGCAACGAGAACAACGAAGCGATCCAGAAGCTGGTCAAGGCGCTCACCAGCCCGGAAGTGAAGAAGTTCATCGATGAGAAGTACAAAGGGGCCGTCGTCCCCGCCTTTTAAAAATCTGTCCTCGATTTGACCCAGACGGTTACGCCACGTCGCCGCCCAGGACCCGGAAAACATCACCGCCGTGGCAAGTTGCGCGATGTAACAGCCAATAAATTTTTCGAATAACACCCTTTAAATGCTCCGTCCTACCGGCTGAACCGTTCGTATTTTCAGACAACCCCTGTGTTTGATCCACCCTACCCCGCATAAGGTAGAAGTAACCATCCAGCCAACTACGCTACCGAAACGGTGAAGGGGCAAATGGCGCGGCATACAGGAAGAAATTGGCCATGCCTTCGGATAAGAACAGGGGGGAGCGATTTGGAGTTTCTCAATAAATTGGAAAACTACCGGCAGCGGGAGAGAGAGTTAGCCTGGGAAGGTACTTTCCGGGATTATCTCCATTTGGTGAAGGAGCGGCCCTTCATCACCCAACTGGCCCACTCCCGAATCTACAACATGATCGTCTCGGAGGGAGTGGAGGAGATCAACGGCGTCAAGCGCTACAAGTTTTTCTCCCACGAGATGTTTGGATTGGACAAAACGCTGGAGACGCTCGTTGAAGAGTACTTTCATTCCTCCGCCCGCCGCACCGAGGTCCGCAAGCGAATCCTCCTGCTCATGGGTCCCGTCTCAGGCGGCAAATCGACCATTGTCATGATGCTCAAGCGGGGCCTGGAGCGGTTCAGCCGCACCGAACTGGGCGCCCTCTACGCCATCAAGGGGTGCCCCATGCATGAAGAGCCTCTCCACCTGATCCCGAAAGAACTACGGGAGGATTTTCAACGAGAGTACAATGTCTACATCGAAGGCAGCCTCTGCCCGCATTGTCGCATGCGCCTGGAGACGGAGTGGAACGGTCGTATTGAGGATGTGCCTGTCGAACGGATCTTCTTCTCCGAAGAAAACCGCGTCGGCGTCGGCACCTTCAGCCCCTCCGACCCCAAAAGCCAGGACATCGCCGACCTCACCGGCTCCATCGACTTCTCCACCATCTCCGAGTACGGCTCAGAATCGGATCCCCGGGCGTACCGCTTTGACGGGGAACTGAACAAGGCCAACAGGGGAATGATGGAATTCCAGGAAATGTTAAAAGCGGACGAAAAATTCCTTTGGAACCTGCTGTCTCTCTCTCAGGAGGGCAACTTCAAGGCCGGCCGATTCGCCCTCATCTCCGCCGACGAACTGATCTGCGCCCACACGAACGAGAGCGAATACAAGGCCTTCGTATCGAACAAGAAAAACGAGGCCCTCATCTCGCGGATGATCGTCGTCCGGGTGCCCTACAACCTGAAGGTGAGCGACGAGGTCCGCATCTATGAAAAATTGATCTCCCAGTCCGACCTGCGCCACATCCATATTGCGCCTCATGCCTTGCGGGCAGCCGCCATTTTCTCTGTCCTGTCTCGGCTGAAGGAATCGAAGAAACAGGGCATGGACCTCGTGAAGAAGATGCGACTTTACGACGGCGAGGACGTGGAAGGGTTTAAGCAAAAAGACCTCGTCGAACTGCAAAACGAAGCCCTTGATGAGGGCATGAGCGGTGCCGACCCGCGCTATGTCATCAACCGCCTCTCGTCGGCTCTCATTCGCAAAGACACGGTCTGCATCAACGCCCTCGACGTGCTGCGCGCCATCAAAGACGGCCTTGACCAGCACCCCTCCATCTCCAAGGAGGAGCGAGACCGCCTGCTCAACTACATCGCGATCGCGCGCAAAGAGTTTGACGATATCGCCAAAAAAGAGGTCCAGAAGGCCTTCGTCTACGCCTACGAAGAGTCGGCCCGGACCATGCTGAACAACTACCTCGACAACGTGGAGGCCTTCTGCAACGGCACGAAGCTGAGGGATCCCATCACCGACGAGGAGATGGATCCCGATGAGAAGCTCATGCGCTCCATTGAAGAGCAGATCGGCATCAGCGAAAATGCTAAGAAAGCCTTCCGTGAAGAGATCCTCATCCGCCTCTCCACCTACGCCCGCAAGGGCAAGAGCTTCGACTACACCTCTCATGAGCGGCTCAAAGAGGCCATTGAGAAGAAACTCTTCGCCGACTTGAAGGATGTCGTCAAGATCACCACCTCCAGCCGCACGCCCAACGCCGAGCAGTTGAAGCGCATGAACGAAGTGACGGCCCGCCTGATCGAGGATCACGGCTACTGCCACGTCTGCGCCAACGAACTGCTGCGCTACACCGGCTCCCTCCTCAACCGCTAGGAGGTGGTCGGAATGTCCGGCGATTTCTCCATCAGCCGAGAGGACTGGTCGCTCCACCGCAAGGGCTTCATCGACCAGACCCGGCACCAGGAAAAGGTGCGCGAGGCGATCAAGAAAAACCTCCCCCAGATCATCAGCGAAGAAGCGCTGATCCTCAACGACGGCCAAAAGACGGTGAAGGTGCCCATCCGCTCCTTGGAGGAGTATCGCATCCGCTACGACCATAACAAGCAGAAGCATGTCGGCCAGGGCAACGGCGGCAGCAAGGTGGGTGATGTCCTCGGCCGGGAACTGCAGCCGGCGTCAGGGCAAGGCAACGGCGGCGCCGGCGCCGAGCCAGGCGTGGACTACTTTGAGGCGGAAGTCGACGTCGACGAACTGGAAGACATCCTTTTTACCGATCTCAACCTGCCCAACATGGAGGATAAAGCCGCCCCGGAATTGGAGACCGAGTCCTACCGTTTCACCGACATTCGCAAAAAAGGGCTCCAAGGCAACATCGACCGCAAGCGCACTCTGATCGAGGCGTTCAAGCGAAACGCATTGAAGGGTACCCCCGGCTTTTTCCCTGTCCTGCCGGAAGATCTCCGCTACAAGACCTGGGAGGTCCACCATGAGCGCCACTCCAACGCTGTCGTGCTGGCCATGATGGACACCTCCGGCTCGATGGGCAACTTTGAAAAGTACATCGCCCGCACCTTTTTCTTCTGGATGACCCGATTTCTGCGCAGCAAGTACCACGCTGTCCAGATCGTCTTCGTCGCCCACCACACAGAGGCGAAGGAGGTCACCGAGGAGGAGTTCTTCACCAAAGGCGAATCGGGCGGAACGCGCTGCTCCTCGGCCTACCAACTGGCCAACGAGATCATCGACAAGCGCTTCCCGCCCCAGGACTACAACATCTACGCCTTCCACTTCTCTGACGGCGACAACCTCTCCACCGACAACGAACAGTGCGTCCGCCTGGTCAACGAGTTGTTGGGCAAGTGCAACCAGTTCGGTTACGGCGAAATCGTCCGGTCTCATTTTTCCAGTACGTTAATGAACGCCTTCCGGAAGGTCCAGAGCTCGAAGTTCTCGACAGTGACGATTCGCGACAAGAGCGAGGTCTATGGGGCGTTGAAGACCTTTTTTAAGCCGACAGAAAAGTAGGCGGTCAATTACCCAATTTCCACTTTTTTTGTTAGAATAAAGAGGCAAAGAAATAATCGCCATTCCGCCTATTCGACCTCTTCCACTCCACCCACCAGCGGGTGGAGTTTTTATTTGCATTGGTGCTTGGGGAGGGAATAGAAAACCATAGATGGGTATCAGGAGGGGAAGGGAAGTTGGCGCTGCCGAAAGTGGTTCAAGTGGACAAAGAAAAGTGCACCCACTGTCTCGCTTGTTTGGAGGCCTGCCCGGTCAAGCTTTGCAATGTCGTCGAAGCGGACCAGGTTTCCATCATCGACGATCTGTGCATCGGCTGCGGGGAATGTGTCCGCATCTGCAACGCCAAGGGGCATCAGGCCCGGACCGGTGTTGACGATTTTCCGGAGTTTCTCGCCGACCTGCAAGAAGGTGTCTCCATCGGCGCGCTGATCGCGCCGGCGGCGGCTGTCAACTATCAGGGACGGCTCCCGCAGTTGCTTACAGCCTTGAAGCAGATGGGGGTGAAGGCGGTCATCGATGTCAGTTTCGGGGCCGAACTGACCACCTATCTCTACCTGAAGGCCTTGAAAGCGGGGGCGCGCAAACCGATCATCGCCCAACCCTGCCCGGCCATCGTCACCTTTATCGAGACCTACCACCCCGATCTGATCCCCTACCTGGCCCCCACACACTCGCCGGCACTCGATGCAGCCGTCTGGGTAAAAGGCCGGCCCGAATTTCGAGGCCTCAAGCTGGCCTTTGTCGGCCCCTGCCTGGCCAAGCGGCGCGAGTTTCACGACCCGAACACGAAAGGGGTCGTCGCCTATAATGTCACCTACGCCTCGCTGGAACGTTATTTTGCCGAAAAGGGAATCGACCTCGGCCGGCTGGCACCGTCCGGCTTCGACTCGCCGGAGGCGGAACGCGCCGTCATCTACTCCCAGCCGGGCGGACTGACGGAAACCTTTCAACGTTTCGGCGTGCCGGTGGAAAGAGCCGACATCCCCCGGGTCGAAGGCGCCGCTGAGGTCTACAGTGAGTACATCCCCATGCTGAAGGAGGATATCCGGCGCGGCCAGGCGCCCGTGCTGGTTGACATCCTCAACTGCCTCCACGGTTGCAATGTCGGTCCCGCCACGACCCACCACCTGACGCGCTACCAGGTCGACCGGCTTATGGATGAGCGCAAAAAAGGGCAAATCGAAAAACATAAGCAAAAAAAAGGCGGCCTTTTCAGTAAGGAAAAGGCGCCCTTTGATCAAATCTATGCCGAACTGGAGCGCAGCGGTCTCGACTTTTCCCGCCTTTACAGCGACCGCTCCGCCCTTTGCCGTTCTGCTGAACCGACGCGGGAAGAGGCGGAACGGATTTGGGAAAACCTGCATAAGCCTACGGAAGAGGAACGCAAAATCAACTGTCAGTGCTGCGGCTACGGCACTTGTGACGACATGATGCGGGCGATTTTTAACCAGCGAAACCGGGTGGACAGTTGTAAGTATTACCTGATCAAGGAGAACGAACTGAACCTGTTGCGAAAGACGCAGGAGGCTGCGGCGGCGGAGCAGTTGGCCAGCCAGAATGAATTGGAGAAGGTGCGGGTCCAGGAGACCTATGAACGGCTTATCGGGCTGAACAGGCAGGTGGCCGAAACGGTGGCCCACATCGGCGCCACCAACGAAGACCTTTCTCATAGCTTTCAATCGATCATTCAGGGCGCTACGGAGATGGTGAAGGAGATGACCCGGCTTTCAGAGGACTCGGTCCGTATCCGCGGCTTTAGCAAAGACTCGGCGAAAATCATCGATCAGATCCAAAACATCGCCGTTCAGACGAACCTGCTGGCCCTCAACGCGGCCATTGAGGCGGCCCGAGCCGGTGACAGCGGTCGCGGTTTTGCCGTCGTGGCCGACGAGGTAAAGAAGCTGGCCCACCAGTCGGCTTCCGGAACGGACCGGATCCGAGCGTTCATCAGCGCCATCGCCAATGAGTCCGGTTCACTCGATCAGAAGACAGCCAATGCCCTCGAGGTATCGCGCCGGATCACCGTCGCTATCGAGGAGACGGCCAACATCCTCAAGCGGCAGTCGCGGGAACTGGCCGACGAAGCCGACAAGCTGAAGTCGATGCGGGAGGAAAGCGGGAGGAAATCTTTTTCCTAATCTTCACTGACGGATGTCGGCGCCTCCTTATAATACGTGAGCAGGGCAATGTCATTACAAAAATCATTCCAAAATTCATTCCATAAAAAAAGCCGGCGATGCCGGCAGAAGTTTCCGGGGAGGTATCGCCTCCCCTTATTTATTGGTTGCGCTGTTGTGTTCCATTCGAAGATCCCTCACTCATCAGCCCGCCTTTGTTCAGCAAGGGCAAGCTTGAATTACAGGTCTTTCTTTTCAAAAACCCGGATCGCCAGCCAGAGGGAAAGGAGGATATAAAGCCCCACATAGGCCAGCATCAGGTTGCTCGGCGGCGCGGAGACGCCGAAGGGGCCTGCCGCCAGGGAGGCGAGCGGGTTGGTGTCGCCGCCGGCGACCATGTTCATCAGTTTGCGAAAGAGGGTGTCGCTGGGGATGACCAGGCTGACGCCGATGCCGATGTTGACGAGGTCGCTGCGGTTGATCAGGCCGCCGATCTGTTCGAGGAAACCGCCGACGACGGAGAGACCGTAGAGAAGGACTGACATGATCCCGGCGGTGAGGGTGCGAAAGAGGGTGCTGAAGAGCAAGGACACGGCCAGGAGCAGCAGCGGCTGGAGGACGAAGACGCCGGCGCCACCGATCAAGCCCGCCGCATTCAGCGCCGTGAGGGCGGAATGGTTGTAATGATTGTTCAAGAGCATGATGCCGGCGAAGAGGAGCAAGGCGTAGACCGTCAACAGCGTGCCATAGCCGAGAAATTTGCCCAGGACGATCTCTCTTCGCTGCATGGGCTTTGAAACGATGGCCTGGAGCAGTCCGTTTTCGATCTCCGAGGCGATGGAACCGACACTGGCCAATAGGGCCAGCAGCGCCAGGAGAAAGGAAGAGAAGTAGAGGCCGGCGCCCAAGATCTGCTGACCGATGACTTGGCGTGCCACCAGTTGTACTCCGCCAGGGGCCGTCTGGATTTTGACGAATTCCTTGGCGACCAGGTGAAGCGCGGCGCCGTAGAGGGCGAGAAAGATGGCCGAGAGCAGGAGGGTGAGCAGGAAGATCCGTTTTTTTGACGCCTCCTGGAAGGTGAGGCGGGCGATGGCGAACAGGGCTGATCCCTCCTAACCGTCGGCGATGGTTTCGAGAAAGAGTTCTTCCAGGGAGCCGGTCAGGGGGGCCACCTCGTGGACGGGAATGCCGGCGCGGACGAGGGCCTCCACGAGCCGGGGGATGTCGGGCGACTGTTCCGCCCAGGTGAAGATCCACTCTTTGCGGGGCTGCTTGTCCGGTCCATCGGGCAGCGTTGTCTCCCGCGTCAGGGCGACGCCGGGGAGGGCGAGCGTTTGCGCCAGGTCAGCAGGGGAACCACCGCTGCCGGCGATGTTGCTGCCTGCACTGTCCCTACCGTTGGCGCCGCGAACACCGCTGACATTGTTACCGCTAACAGCTCCGCCAACAGGGTTGACGCTGCAGCCTTCGGCGCCAACGACGACCCGCGCCTGCCGCAGCGGCCCGGCCAGCTCGCGCCAGTCGCCCTGAAAGAGCAACCGGCCCTGCTTGATGATGGCGATGCGGTCACAGACCGTCTCCAGTTCGCTCAAGAGGTGGCTGTTGAGAAAGACCGTCTTGCCCTGAGCGCGCAGTTGGACGAGGAGGTTCCGGACCTCCTTGCGACCGATGGGGTCGAGGGCCGATGTGGGTTCATCGAGGAAGATCAGTTCCGGGTCTGGCAGGAGGGCGCAGGCGAGGCCGATGCGCTGCTGCATGCCCTTGCTGTACTCGCCCACCCGTTTGTGTCCCTGTTCCCCTAGGCCGACCGTTTCCAGGACGACGGGGATGCGATCGGACGCCTCCCGTGCCGAGAGACCGTAGAGGGAGGCGTGAAAGCGGAGCAACTCTTCACCGCTGAGCCAGTCGTGGTAGCGGAAGACCTCCGGCAAAAAGCCGATTTTTTTGCGGACGGCCACCTCTTTGATGGGGCGGCCCAGCAAGTAAGCCTCGCCGGAGGTCGGCTTGAGCAGGCCTACGAGCATCTTGACGAGGGTGCTCTTCCCGGCGCCGTTGGGGCCGAGGAGGCCGAAGATGCAGCCGCGGGGGACGGCCAGGGAAATATCCCGGCAGCCCCCGTGACCTTGATAGGTTTTCGTCAATGCGAGCGTTTCGATGGCGGGCACAGGTTCACCCCATATCATTGTCGCGGCCAGGGAGGGTTATTTCAGCGAGCGGGCCACTTTCAGGAGCGTATCCTTGTCGACGGGGCCGTTCATCTGGTAGAGGACGCCCTGGTCCAGCCAGAAGAGGTTGCTGATGCCGCGCTTGTTGACACCGTAGACGCCCTCGGCGCCGTTGACATCGACTTTTTCAACGGATCCGTCCACATCGGGGATGACCATGGTATTCTGCCAGTCTTCGATACCGGCCAACTGGGTGCGCACGTCCTGGGGCAGGAGCGGGAAGTCGAGCAGGGCCGCCCGCAGGTCGAAGGGATTGACGCCGTCAGGGACGGTCAGTTCCGGGCTGGCGAACTGGTTCAGGTTGATGCGGCTGTGATTTTCCTCGTGGACGAAGGCGTTCCGAGCGCCGGCGGGGATGCGCAGGCCGAAGGCTTTGCCCTGCAAGCTGTCGGGCAGCAGGGTTGTCGCCCCCATCCCTTTCAGCAGGTTGTTGACTTGGGCCACATCGAGGCGGAACTCGGAACGTCCCTCGGAAGAGAGGGACACTTCGATGGGACGGTCGAATCCGTCAGGCAGGAAGTCGGGCTGCTTGAAGGCAAAGGGCAGCAGTTCCGCCGCTTTGGCGGGAGAAACCCGTTTCTCTTCCGGTTTTTGCAGGACCTCGACCTTGCCAAATTGCTGCAGATCCACCTGGCCAACCTTCGATTTGACGGCCTGGGCCATATCGTTGATCTGTTCCGGCGTCACCTGGACGATTTGCAGTTTCTGCACCCGGAAGAGGGACAGGAAATCGGCCACCGCCTGTTGCACCGGAGCGACCGTCAGGGCGCCTGTCACCAGGGCGGCGGCTGCGGCGGCGCTGACCCATTTTTTCCATTGCGTTGTCATCGGGATTCCTCCTCGTTTGTCTGTCGATAGGGGGGAGCGGAGCCTGTCGGGTTCAAAGGGCGGGAGGGACGACGGCGGGAAGGAGGACTCGGTTTCGATCGCCTTGGCGTAGGCGGTCACCCGCCGGTCGGACCATTGCTCCAGTTCGGTCAGTTCAGCCAGTGTGGCGGAACAAGGGGCGCAGGTGTCCAGGTGGCGTTGCAGTTCTGCTTTTTCATCAGCGGTTACTTCGTTGTCCAGATAAGCCTGCCAGGTTCCTTGATCACGGCAGTTCATCGGATCACCCCCCTTTGAGCGGCTGGTTGCGGAGTAGTTCATAGGCTTTTTTGAATCGCTCGCGGGCCCGGATGAGCACTGTTCCCACGGAACTGCGACCGATCTCGGCGGCAACGGCGATCTCGTCGTAACTGAATCCGGAGAACTTGAGCAGCAGGACGAGGCGGTCTCGTGGCTGCAAGCGGTCCAAGGCCAGGCGGGTGAGGCGCGCCTCCTCCCGTTCCAGGACCACCTGCTCGGCGGACAGGGCGGCTGTGGCCGCCGTCTCAGCAGAGGCTAGGAGAAAGACCTTTTCCTCGCGCTGCCGGCGGCTCCCTTCGCTGCGCAGGTGGCTATAGCAGAGGTTGCTGATCACCTTGCTCAGCCATGCGGCAGGGTGCTCCACCGTGTCAAGACCGGTTCGATGCAGCCGCAGGAAGGCTTCCTGGACGAGATCCTCTCCAGCGGCAGGGTCCCCCAAAAGGAAGGCGGCCTGGCGGCCCAGCTTGGGCGCCATCTCCCGATACAGTTGTTGAAAGCGCTGTTCCATATTTTCACCGTACATCGGAGTTGAAATGGCGATGGGATGGCCGTCGATGGTCTTCGCCCCCTTATAGCCGTTGCGCAACGGTCCCTTTTGGGTTTCCATCTTAGAGACGGCGCCGGGGGAGAAAAGGTGACAGGCCAGGCATTGTTTTTCTGAAGGGAAGGTTTTCGGGGCTCGGGGAAAAGTGTTTTATAATGAGGGGAACCTCGTTGGCAAGAGTTCGCGTCAAAGATTACAATAACAAGAAGCGGGGCAATCGGACAAGCCGGAAAGGTTTGGGATGATCACATAGGAACGGAGGATGGGCCATGCTGGAAAAAGAGATGCGGATGCGTTCGATCACGCGCAAGGAGTTGGGAGAAGCCCTGATCGAACTGGGCGGTGTGGAGCAGTCGCCGGGGCGCTTCGAGGGAGAGGGTTGGCGCGTTGATTTGGGGGCGGAACGGAAGGTCTCCATCGGCGCCTTCCGCCTGCCCGAGATCGTGGTGACCGTCCGGGCCGAACCGGATGTCTTTGAGCGTTTCTTGGCGAGGTTTCGGCTGAAGACGTTGCGGGGAGGGTAAAAAGCAACACCCGCAGCCTCTCTTTCACGGCGCGGGTGTTTATCTCAGATAAAGGTGACTATCTTATTGATTAATATCCCACGGGTTGTCATCACTCGCAGGCGAATTCTCGGTCAGCCCCCGTTGGCGGCAACCCGGACGGTCGACCGTCCCGCCTGCAACAGGCCGGCGCAGTATTCAATGATCTCACGACGACGAACGATACCGATGAAGACGCCGCGGTCATCAAGGACAGGGACAAAGTTCTGTTCACTGGCCAGGGAGATCAGTTCCTCCATCTCTGCATAGATGTGGACAGGCTTGATGTTCATCCGCTGCGGCACATCGATGAGGGAGACCTTGTGCATGGTGTCGAAGCTCAATCCAGGCGTATTCTTCAGCTTCCAGAGGAGATCGCCTTCGGTCAAGGTGCCCACGTAACGGCCCTGGCTGTCGATGAGGGGAACGGCGGTGTAGCGGTGGTATTCCATCTTCTCGGCAGCCTGCCGCATGGTAGAGTGGATGGGGAGGTGGATGACATCTTTTTTCGGGATGAGAAAAAATGCGATGTTCACGTCGGGTAATCTTCCTTTCTCCAGCGACGCTTACGAGGTTAGCTGTCGGGTTCGGGCGGCGGAGTTGCCCTACCTGAGCGTCGGAGGCCCAGGACTCACCCCAGAAGTGGCGGTGTTATCCGCTACGGTTGGTTCCCCCGCTTCCCTGCCCGGGAACTCAGCGATTTGTGAAAATTAAGACTATTTTCTGGATTCGCCTTGGAACCGTTCTTACAAAGGAATCATACACTGCCTCGCCCCCTTTGTAAAACCCCCGATTCGGGCGCAGGGGGGCGTTAGCAGGGAATTCTCTTATGATTGCTAACGTTTTTATGTTAAGGTTTTGTTTTTTATTTCAGAGGAAAATAAGGCGGCGCCGTCGAAAATTCATCGAATGAAAATGGGACTGAAATGGGGGCGGGCGTAATTGTTTTCGGCGCGATCGGGTAAAGTCTCCGAACAGTATGCCGTCGGGGATACGCTAGCTGACGACGTCTTCACCGTCGACGGGCGGCTGTTGATCCCCAAGGGTACGCTGCTCACCGACGCGATTTACCGGCAGATCCTCAAATGGGAAGAGATCGGCATCTTGACGGGACAGAAGCCGAAGGTTTCCGGCCTGGAGATGCAGTACGAATCTTTGAAAAAAGTGGGACAGGAACAGGTTCTGTTCCAACAGTCCATTGAGACGGTGCGCGATGTCTTTCTCGACATGCGCGAGGGACATGGCTTCAATGAAAACGCCATTCGCGACACCACGATGGAGATCGTCTCTGCCATCGCCCGTGATGAGAAGATCGGTCTGCGCCTGTCGCGACTGTGGGATACCGATGATTATACGCTCCATCATTCCGTCGACGTCTGCCTGCTCAGCACGATGATCGGCATGAGCCTGGGCCTCTCGAAAGCGGAGTTGGAGAGCCTGGCTGTCGGCGCCATCCTTCACGACATCGGCAAGATCTACATCCCCGACGCGATCCTGAACAAGCAGGGCAAGCTGACCGACGAAGAATTTACTCTCATCCGCTCCCACCCCGAGGCGGGGATGAAGGTCTTTCAGGAGAGCGGCGTCCGCCTGCCCGAGGAGCAGATGGCCTGCATCCTCCAGCACCAGGAGTGGTGCAACGGCAAAGGCTATCCCAACGGCCTGCGCTACGCCCAGATCCACCTCTTTGCCCGCATCGTCGCTGTCGCCGATGTCTACTCGGCTTTGACGACGAACCGTTCCTACCGGGGGCGGCTTGATCACATCAACGCCGTCAACATCATGAGTTCCAGCGCCCGGGACCACCTCGACAAGCACATCCTCTTCGTCTTCATCGACCGGCTCCGCGATCTGATGCTGAACACGCGGGTGCGTCTCTCCACCGGCGAGGAGGGCTATGTGGTGCAGTTCTACGAGGACTCGCCCATGCAGCCGACGGTGCTGGTGACAGAGACGATAGACGGGCGCAAATTGGTCAGCCCCCACCTGATTCATTTGAAGGAAAAAACTGACGTTTTTATTCAGCAAGTTTTGTTCGGCAAAATCTAAAAGTTAGTGCTATAATTAGAGCATATGTGGATTTTTTCGCAAGTGGGAGGCGATTGGACTGATACGTTTTGAAAAAGTGAACAAGTGGTTTGGGAAGCTGCACGTGCTTCGCGATATTGATTTACATATCCGCGAAGGGGAAGTCGTCGTCGTCATCGGTCCAAGCGGCTCCGGCAAAAGCACATTGCTCCGCTGCATCAACAAGTTGGAGACTGTCACCGAGGGGCGCCTGACTGTCGACGGTTTTCGCATCGACGATCCCAAGACAAACATCAACCTGCTCCGCCAGGAGATCGGCATGGTCTTTCAGCACTTCAATCTCTATCCCCATAAGACGGTCTTGGAAAACATCACCCTGGCGCCGATCAAGGTGCGCAAGGTTGCCAAAGAGGAAGCCGAGAAAACGGCCATGTTCTACCTGAAGAAGGTGGGCATTCCGGAAAAGGCCCAAGCCTTCCCCTCCCAACTCTCCGGCGGACAGCAACAGCGGGTCGCTATCGCTCGGGGCCTGGCCATGAAACCGAAGATCATGCTCTTTGACGAGCCCACTTCGGCCCTCGACCCGGAGATGATCAATGAGGTTCTTGACGTCATGAAGACCCTGGCCAAGGAAGGCATGACCATGGTCGTCGTCACCCATGAAATGGGCTTCGCCCGCGAGGTGGCCGACCGGGTCATCTTCATGGACAACGGCTCTATCATCGAAGAGGGAACGCCGGAGCACTTCTTCATCAACCCCCGGGAAGACCGGACCAAGCTGTTCTTGAGCAAGATCCTCACATCGGCCCACTAATTTTGGCTCGTTGATCGCGGCCCGGTGATCCTGAACGGCTTGATTCCTGTTGCTTGCGCGCTGATTTCGGCTCGCCCCAGGGGCAGCCGGAAGCATAAATAAAACGTATAAGAGGAGGATGTCCATGTTCAAGAAGTGGACCAAAGCAATCGCCCTTTGCTGCACGGCGGCACTCCTGGGCACATTGGCCGTTGGCTGCGGCGGCGGCAGCGCTCCGACTGGCGGCGAGAAGAAACCTGCCGAGACTCAAGCCTCTGGTGACTACATCCAGACCATCAAGAACCGCGGTTACCTGATCGCCGGCGTCAAAAACGACGTGCCCCTCTTCGGACAGTTGAAGTCTGGCGCGGACAAGCCCGAGGGCTTTGAAGTCGACATCATGAAGGAACTGGCCAAGAAGCTCTTCGGTGACGAGAGCAAGGTCAAGCTGGAGAAGGTCGAGTCCCAGACCCGCATCCCCATGCTGCAAAACGGCCAGATCGATATCGTCGCCGGCACGACGACGATCACAGAAGAACGGAAAAAGCAGATCGACTTCTCTGATGTCTACTTCATGGCCGGCCAGTCGCTGCTCGTGAAAAAAGACAGCCCCATCAAGAGCGTGACCGACCTGAAAGGCAAGTCGGTGTCGACGGCCCGTGGCTCCACGAGCGCCAAGAACATACGGGAAAAAGCGCCGGACGCCAAAGTGGATGAGTACGCCACCTACACGGAAGCCTTCCAGGCCTTGAAGCTGGGCCGGGCGGATGCCATGACGACGGACAACTCGATCCTGATGGGCTTTGCCACGGAAGATCCCAACTTTGTGCTCGTCGGTGGCCTCTTCACCGAAGAGCCCTATGGCTTCGGCTTCCAGAAGGGCCATCCCGAGTGGGTCAAGTATGTCAACGACTTCATCAAAGAGATGAAAGCCAACGGCAAGTACGACGAGCTGTATAAGAAGTGGTTCAAACAAGATCCGCCCAAGTAAGGAATCAGAGCTTGCGGGGAGTGGAGCGCGCTTCACTCCCCCTTTGTTGTGAAAGGGGGGTACGCCTGCATGGAGCAGTGGAATGACGTGTTATCTTATGGGCCGCAGTTTTTTTCCGGTCTGAAGGTGACCATCGAAGTGACCCTCTATTCCTTGCTGTTATCCATGGCCATCGGCGTCGTCATCGCTATCCTGCGCGTTTCCGCATCCAAGATCCTCAACGTCATCGGCGTGGCCTATGTGGAGTTCTTTCAAAACACCCCCTTGATCATTCAGGTCTTCTTCATCTATTTTGGCACGCCGGCCCTGGGCATCAAGTTGTCCGGCTTCGCCTGCGGCACCATCGGACTGGCCATGTATACGGGCGCCTATATCGGCGAGGTCTTCCGGGCCGGCATCCAGGCGGTGCCCAAGGGGCAGATGGAAGCGGCCCGTTCATCGGGGATGAGCTATCTCCAAGCCATGGGCTATGTTGTTTTACCCCAAGCGGTGAAGATCGTGTTGCCGCCACTGACGAACCAGGTTGTCAACATGGTGAAAAACTCGGCCATCCTGAGCACCATCGTTGTGGCCGATTTAATGTATGAGACGTACCGCATCGCCAGCGAGACCTTCATCATCTTCGAGGTCTTCATCTTCGCGGCGCTGCTTTACCTGGTCATCACCGTGCCGCTCAGTACGGTCGCCAACCTGCTCGAACAGCGGTTGCGCCGGAGTTCCTAGGGAGGAGGGGGAGTTTTGGACTGGTCGAAATGGACCGTACTCTTTGAACCGAAAAACATCAAGTTTTTGATGACAGGCTTGCAGTGGACCATCGAACTGGCCCTGATCAGCATCGCCCTCAGCCTCATTTTCGGGATCGTCATCTGCGCGCTGCGCATCTCCCAGTATCCCTTTTTGCGCTATCCCGCCTTTTTGTATGTGGAGTCTCTGCGCAACCTGCCTCTGATCTTGTTGATCTTCTTCACCTACTTTGCCTTGCCAAAAATCGGCCTGGGGTTGCCTAAGTTCTGGGCGGCTGTCGTGGCCTTCACCATCTTTACGTCGGCCCTGGTCGCCGAGATCATCCGCGGCGGCATCCAATCGGTGCCTAAGGGGCAGTGGGAAGCGGCCCGTGCTCAAGGTTTTTCCTACCTGGAGACGATGGTCTACATCATCCTCCCTCAGGCGCTCCGCAAGATGATCCCGCCCTTGATCAGCCAGTTCATCACCCTGACGAAGGACACCTCCTACGCTTCGATCATCGGGTTGACGGAGCTGACCGAGC
Source organism: Heliomicrobium sulfidophilum (assembly GCF_057715735.1). Classification (NCBI taxonomy): domain Bacteria; kingdom Bacillati; phylum Bacillota; class Clostridia; order Eubacteriales; family Heliobacteriaceae; genus Heliomicrobium; species Heliomicrobium sulfidophilum. The sequence goes on along the minus strand of NZ_JBVTZZ010000005.1, from coordinate 736,215 downwards.
ATGGCAAACTGATCTTCATCGAGCACAACAACCCTGTCCAGGTCTTTTTCTTCGTCGCCTGCATCTACTTCGTCGTCAACTTCACCTTGTCCCGGATCGGCGTGTATATGGAAAAACGGATGGCCATGGGTTGAAAGGCGGCGACCGATGAATACAGAGTAAGGGGCTCTCTGTCCAATATGTGGACAGGGGGCCTTTCTGTTCCCTGTGACTAGGCATTGTGATATCTGATACAATAGAAGGGAAATGGGATACGGTATATCTTCTCTATAGCGGCGATAGCAGACAGAAAGACGCATGGAGCGATGAGTCTGAAAAGGAGGGCTTTTCCCGTGGATTGGCTGGCCTTGATTCCAGGTCCGGTTTTTCTGATCCTGTACCCTTTCCTCGCAGGCATCATCATCGTTGGTGCTCTGTTGTCCATCCAGGCCGAGGGCGTTGCCCGGAGTCCGCTGTCGCCGGGGGCGGAGGTGGACCCGGTCCATATGGCCTACCTGCGCGGCGGCTGGAAGGCGGTTGTGGAGGCCATCGTCTTTGATCTGCAGAACCGGGGGAGGATCGCTTTTATCAGGGATGGAAGCCGGCAGCGGCTCGTCGATGCTTCGCCGACAGAGGCTGCAACGCCGCTGGAGCGGGAAGTGATGATCGGGTTTGAACGCGAAGTCACGGCGCAGGTGTTATATAAAAATGACCGCTTCCGGTCACGGATGGAAAGTCTGCTGTCGCCGGTCCGGAGAAATCTGGAGCAGGCGGGCTTGCTGCGCAGTGCCGAGGAAGGAAGTCGTGTCACCAAAATCGCTCTGATGGCCGTGGCAGCCATTGTTCTCGCCGGGGCGGTCAGACTCGTTGCCGGTCTGAGTATCGACAGGCCCGTTGTTTTTCTTGTGGTGGAGATGATCGGCCTGCCGGTGGCAGCCTGGTTGATCTTGGCGCCCACCCGTCCGTTGACCGGCCTTGGCGTCGCCTATCTGAAGAACGCCAACGAGCGCTTTGAATGGGTCCGCCGGGAGTTTCGGCAGGCGAACAACCCGCTTGATGTGAACCCGGCCCTCTATGTGGCCCTCTTCGGCGCCGGTTTTGTGACGTCCGGCATGGGCTATGACCCCTATTATGAGATGTTTGCCCGTTACGGCGGGAAAAACGGTCCGCTTGGCGCCGGTTCCTCCGGTGGCTGCGGCGGCGGTTGCGGCGGCAGCGTCTCCGGTGGTGGCGGTGGCTGCGGCGGCAGCGACTCCGGTGGTGGCTGCGGTGGTGGCTGCGGTGGTGGCGGCGGTGGTGGCTGTGGCGGCGGCGGTTGTGGCGGGTGACGGGATCGATGCTGCTGCAGTGGCACATCACCGAGCGGTGCAACTGGCGCTGTAAACATTGCTACCAGGAGGACAGGGAGTCCGTTGGCGCCGGTGGCGTTGCTGATGATGCTGTCGAGGACGTGGCCGGTGCTGCCGGCGCTGCTGTGAGCGCGGGTATAGGCGGGGCTGTCGATAACGCTGAACTTCCTCCCTCCGAATGGCCCGGCGTGATCGAACAGTTCAAGGCATTGCTGGTGGAATTGTCACGCCGACAGGGGGAACTGGTTCGCGGTCAGATCACCGTCACCGGCGGCGAGCCCTTCATCCACCCGGACTTTATGGACCTGCTCGCTCTGCTGGCTGCGGAAAAGGCGCATTTTCGCTTTGCCATCCTGACGAACGGCAGTTGTATCGATGATGCTGTCGCCCGGGAACTGCGCCGGCTGGAACCCCGCTTCGTGCAGGTGAGCCTGGAAGGAAGCCGGGAGAGGCACGAAGCCATCCGGGGCGCCGGGACCTATGACCAGGCCGTGTCGGCGCTGGAGTCGCTCGTCCGGCAGGGGGTGCGCGCCTTCATCTCCTTTACAGCCCACCGGGAGAACTACCGGGACTTTCCCGAAGTGGCCCGGCTGGGGCGCAAGCTGAAGGTGGACAAGGTCTGGGCCGACCGGCTGATCCCCTTCGGTCGTGGGGAAGGCTTGGCAGGCGCGTCGCTGACGCCGGATGAGACGCGCGACTTTTTCGAGATCATGGCTCGGGCGCGGCGGGAGGTGGAGCGCTCCTGGTTTTGCTGGAACAGGAACAGGACACGGACCGTCATCGCTCTGGACCGGGCATTGCAGTTTTTGTGCGGAGGCGGGAAACCCTATCGCTGCACGGCGGGAAGAAGCCTGCTCTGTCTCCTGCCAGGAGGCGATGTCACGCCCTGTCGCCGGCTGCCCTTGATCGCCGGCAACGTCCGGCAAAAGCCATTGACCGATATCTATCTCCACGCGCCTTTGCTGGGGCAACTGCGGGATCGGGAGAACGGTCCGGCAGCCTGTACAGGCTGCCTCTACCGGCGCGCCTGTGGCGGCGGTTTGCGTTGCCTCGCCTATGCGGCGACGGGCGATCCCTTTCAGCGCGATCCGGGTTGCTCGATAGGGTGCTGAAGCGATTTCAAAAATAGAAGGGACAGAGCACCATGGCTTGTGAGGTAGTCATCGCCGTGATGAGCGGCAAAGGCGGGACAGGCAAATCGACGGTGGCGGCGCTTTTGGCCGCCGGCCTGGCGAAGGGCGGCCTGTCGGTCGGTGTGATCGATGGCGACATCGCCGGACCGGCGATCCCGGCGCTCTTCGGTTTGCAGGCACCCTTGCGCCGCCATGAGGGTCAGTGGATTCCGGCTGTGACCCGGCGGGGGATTGCGGTATTGTCGGCGGGATTGCTTCCTGACGAAGGGCAGTCCCTGCTCGCCGCTTCGCCCGACCAACGGCGTGAGACGATCGAGCAATGGCTCCGGTCGCCCGTCTGGGCGGAACGGGATGTGCTGATCATCGACATGCCATCTGGGATGGGGGAGGTCCACGAGGCGCTTGTAGAAACCTTTTACCCTTTTTCTGCTCAGCCAGACAGCGAGACCGCTTCGGGATGCATGACCGGATCGGCCTCAGAGAAGCCCGTCCTCGGGGCGCTCCTCGTCACCTCGCTCCGCGACTTGGATCGGCGCGTCGTGCGACGGACGGCAACCTGGCTGAAAGAAAAAGGGATCCCTATCGTCGGTGTCGTGGAAAACGGGGGAGAGATCGAATGCCCCCACTGCGAAAACCTGCTCCCCTTATCGGACGGCGATGAGGCGTGGACAGAAGAAGGGGAGGGCGTCATCGCCTGTTTTCCCTGGTCGGCCAAGCTGATCGACTTTGCCCGGGCAGGCAGACTGGAGGAGTACCACCATCCGCTCGTCTTTGAGATGGCCATAAACATTTGGGAAAGTACGCACAAAGATAGTTGACAGCGGGATTTTCTGGGTGTATGATAAACCCAAGAGGAGCAGCCAAGGCGCTGCAAAGTCTCTCTCCGACAAAGGTGAGAGGGGCTGGGAGGACGGCGGATCGGTTGGCTGGTCCTCATCATAAGGTCGGCCTGCCTGGCCGGCGAGCAGGGGTCTGCAATGTGCGCAGACCCCTCAATTTTTTTCGGAATTGTTTTTTACGCTCAGGTTTTACAGGGAAAAGGGAAACAGATAGCAGGGATTTCGACAGATAACGAGAATTACTTTTAGATGGAATTCCCCCGAGAGGTGAACCTCGTGTCAAGAGTGATGATTGTCAATGATTCTTCCCTAGAAGGACGCATCCTGCTGGATCTGCTCTCCCGGCGCGGCTACCAGGTGGGGATCGCCCGTGACGGCTGGGATGCTCTGAACATGGTGAAGACCTTCCAACCCGATGTGATCATCTCCGATATCGTGCTTCCACGGATGTCGGGGCTGGATATGGTCCGCCGGCTCAAGGAGTGGACCGATGGCTATGATATCCCGGTCATCTTCGCCTCCTCCAGCGATGCGAAGCACGATCGCCTAGAATGCTTAAAAGTGGGCGGCTCCGACTATATTCAAAAGCCGATCGATCATGAGGAACTGATCCTGCGCGTGGAGGTGGCCCTTCGCCACAAGACCTCCATCGACAGCTTGAAGCGGCGTGAGGGGATCCTGCGGGCCGGATCGCTGCGCGACCCCCTGACCGGTCTGTACAACCGGCGCTATTTTGACCAGAAGATGGCCGAGGAATTAGCTCGCGTCGATCGCTACGGCAGCATCCTGACACTGATCATGCTCGACATCGATCACTTCAAGCGGATCAACGACAACTACGGGCACCTCGTGGGCGATAAGATCCTGATCACCATGGCCGGACGTATGAAACTGAATGTGCGCGCCACCGACACGGTCTGCCGGTTCGGGGGCGAGGAATTTGCCATCATCGCCGCGGAAACAGACCTGAAGGGCGCTTTTTCCCTCGCCGAAAAGATGCGCGAGACGGTGGCTGGCGAACCTTTTGTCGTTTCTGACGACCTGGCGCTGACCATCACCTCCAGCTTCGGCATTTCCGAATGCAAGCGGATCAATGATACAGCTCAGACGCTGATCGATCGGGCAGACAAGGCCCTCTATGAGGCCAAGAAGAGCGGACGCAACCGCGTCGAGTGGCTGGGATAACACGAATGATGAGTGGAATGATCGTATAGAAGCGCCGCAGACCACTGTGGCGGTTTATTTTTTTGCCGGAAAAAAAAGCGCCTCCCGCCCATAGACTGTGAGGAGATGTTTAGGGGAGGGGAGGATTGCCGGTGGAACAGGGGCAGATCAAATCGGAATTGGACCGCCTGGGCCGGTCAATTCCCAAGCTGATCGAGATCGCCAAAGACTTCGGCCTCGACTTTTACGATATGCGCTTTGAGGTCGTACCGGCCGATGTGCTCTACACCTTCGGCGCTTATGGGATGCCGACGCGCTTCAGCCACTGGTCGTTTGGGAAAAGCTTTCATCGATTGAAGATGTCCTATGACTACAACTTGTCGCGCATCTATGAACTGGTGATCAACTCTTCGCCCTGCTACGCTTTTCTACTGGAGGGCAACACGCCGATTCAGAACGAACTCGTCGCCGCCCACGTGCTGGCCCACTGCGACTTTTTCAAAAACAACGCCGCCTTCCGGTGGACGTCCCGCCACATGGTCGAATCAATGGCCTCCTCGGCCGAACGCATCCGCGAGTACGAGATCCGCTATGGCCGGGAGAAGGTGGAGACGTTCCTCGACGCCGCCATGGCCGTCCAGGAGCACATCGACCCCCATATTCACACGATTAAAGACGCTGTGCCGAAAGAGCCGAAGGTGCAGCCGGACAGTCCCTTTGAGGATCTCTTTGAGTTGGATAACCTGCTCGCCGGGGGGAGCGGCGGCGCTGCCGGGAGTGGACCAGCTAACGGGTCAGCGAACGGATCAGCGAGTGGCGGCGCGTCGGGCGGAGGCGCCGGCGGTTCAGGGGGCTCCAGTGGGGGTTCGGGCAGCGGCGCCAGTAGAAGCGGCGGCTCGGGCGGCGGGAGCGGCAGCGGCGGCAGTTCCGGCAGTAGTTCTGGTAGCGGAAGCAGAGCGCTTCCGGCCGGAAGGGCTGCGGTTTCATCGACGGCGCAGACGGGGGCGAAATACCCAGGCGATGAGGGGCGAACGAACGGGGAAGAGCGGAAGATCCCGGAGCGGCCCCAAAAGGACCTGCTGTTGTTCATTATGGAGTATGGCCGCTTCCTCGATGACTGGCAGCGGGACATTCTGACCATCCTGCGCGAGGAGATGCTCTACTTCTGGCCCCAGATGCGCACCAAGATCATGAACGAGGGATGGGCCACCTTCTGGCACATGCGGATCATGCGGGAGATGGAGATGGAAGAGGACGACGCCTGGGAGTTTGCCAAGATGCACGCCCAGGTCGTCCAGCCGTCACGCAGTTCCATCAACCCCTACTACCTGGGGCTCAAGATCTTTGAAGATATCGAGAAGCGTTACGGACGCGACATGCTCTTCGAGGTGCGGGAAGTCGACACGGACCAGTCCTTCATTCGCAACTATTTAACAAAGGAACTGGTCGATTCAGCCGACCTGTACCTCTACAAAAAGGTGGGCAACCAGTGGCAGATCGTCGAAAAGAACTGGGAAGTCATCCGTGACGAGATGGTCCAACGCATGACCAACGGCGGCCTGCCGACGTTGTTTGTGGAAGACGGCGACTACAACCGTTCCGGTGAACTACTGGTCCGGCACGCCTATGAAGGGGTGGAGTTGGACATTCCTTATCTGGAGAAGACGTTGCCCCACCTGTATACACTTTGGGGCAGGGCGGTCTATATGGAGACGGTGGTGGACGGGAAGCGGATTCTGTTTAGTTATAATGGGGAGAAGGTGCAGAGGAAGTATTTGTAATAGGCTAAATGGAGAAGAAGTATTGATGGTGTGCCATCGACGTGTTGGTCGATGGTTTTTTGTTCATCTGTGGTGCCCATTACGCTTGAAACAATAATCTCCCAAAGAAGGAATCTCATTGAGGCTTTTCACTTTTCGACAAATGCATATTATCTAATCATATCTGTGAAATAGGTAAAGGGAAAAAAAGAAAGAGGCGACACCCAACTGAACGCTGGGCGTCGCCTCTCTTATTTTCATGTACTCAACCCGTATCTACAACCCGTTATCCCAAAACGCCGCTTATTCCGCAGCGCCCTGCCCGACAACCATTTCTTCGGCCATCTCGGGCATAACGTCGCCTTCGGGAACCATGGCGTCGTCCGCGTCAACCTCTTCAGCCGCGGTCAGAACGGGCAGTTCGCCTTCGTTCTTTCTGCGGTGGTACTCTTCGATCAGGGCGTTGATCCCCTGGAACATGGCGTCCTTGCCGTAGAGGAAACGCATCATGCTGGGGACTTCATCTTTGATGTTGGTGACGGTGATTTCCTTGCCCCGCTCTTCCAGGAGGCGGAGTTGTTCGAAGATGGTCGCCTTGATCTCGTCTTCGCTGCTGCCCCATCGGATGCGGGGCGGCTTCACAGCGACAGGCTCAGCCACTTTGCGGCGGCGGCCACGGCGGGGGGCTTCGTCGATCAACGCGATGGTGGTTTCGGCAACCTCGGCAGACTCCGCAGCAGCTTCGGCGGCCTGGGCTTGGCGTTCGCTCTCTTCTTTGATGGTGGTCTTGACTTCTTCCAGGGACTGGCGGACAGCGGCCAGTTCGTTCATGACCGGCTCGATGGCGCGGTTGACCAGGTCCTGAGCCAGTTGGAAGGCGAATTCAACGGATTGGCGATAACGTTGATAATCAGCGTCCAGTTGCAGCAACGCCTTGTCATGAGGGGAAAACTCGTTAATTTGACGCATGCACGTCCCATCCTTTACATTCGTTTTCGTAGTTCAGGTATATTATATATCAAATTTAACTGTTTTAAAACACCATTTTCAATATTTTTTTATAAATTTTAGTCGTAAAGAACAAAATGCATTCAGCCCAGGTACCCTTAATTCGGTTAATTCGGCGGGGTATGTTGTAGTTTGCCATGTCCGGTTAACGAAAAAAGGCGCAGCGAAAATTTCGCCACGCCAATATGTCTTTAATGCATGCGTTGTCCTACAAAGCCGCCTTGCTTCCAGCGGCCTCGATCTATCGGCGTTACTTCGCGCCGAAGTACTTGGTCGACAGTTCCTTGATCTTGCCGCTCTTTTCGAGCTTGTCCAGGGCGTCGTTGATCTGCTTTTGCAGTGCTGCGTCCCCTTTGCGGACGGCCAGGCCGAACTGTTCCTTTTCGAGGCTGTTGTCCTCCAGGACGATCAGATTGGCGTCGGGGTTGTTGACGAGGTAGTTCTGGGCCACCGGCTTGTCGGCAATGACCGCGTCCAGGCCGTCGATGCGCAGGGTGTTCAGCGCGTCAGGGCAGGTCTCAAAGCGCTTGATCTTGGTGCTGCGATCGCCCATCAGCTTTTCGGCGACGCCCATGCCGGTCGTGCCGTTTTGGACGCCCACGTTTTTGTCTTTCAAGTCAGCCAGGCTGGTGATGGCGGAGCCTTCCTTGACGATGATGGCTTGAACGGATTCATAGTAGGGTTTCGAGAAGTCGATGTTCTCTTTGCGCTTTTCCGTGATCGTCATGGCCGAGGCGATCATGTCGATGCTCTGGTTCTGCAACTCCGCGATGAGGCTCTCGAAGGGCGTATTTTTAATCTCCACTTCTACGCCGATCTCCTTACCGATCTCTCGGGCCAGGTCGACGTCGAAGCCGATGATTTCGCCTTTCTCATCTTTCCATTCAAAGGGGCGGTAGGTCGCTTCGGTACCGACGACGATTGTTTTCTTGGCCGGTGTTGTTGGGGCGGGGGTGCTGCCGCCGCAGCCGGTCAGGCTGACGAGCAGACCTGTAGCGAGCAGTGCGGCGCAGCTGATGCGCATCCATTTCTGCATGTGAGGGGTCCTCCGTTTCGCGTTGGATTTTAGCATACGAGCCTATTATATAGAGGTGAGTATAAAATCACAAGAACAAATTATCAGCAAGAGTTGGAGGCGATTGGATGGAATATGGCGGATGCTCAATTGGTGAGATGCGTAAATCGTACGTAAGAGTAAGCTATAGATACAAGCAGCAACCGGAACAACGCTCAAGTCCTTACCCATCTGCCGCTTAGTTTGAAGATCGTGAAAACAATGACAGGTTTTATGCCGGAAAGGCTAAACTCGCTTCCTTTGGTAGACGATAGTAACGGTGAGGGACTTGGGTAGGGATACCCGAAGGGAGAGATGGCCATGGATGGCATTCGCGTCGTCCCCGTTTTCCCTCCACAGTACTTTCCTCGTAAAGAGAGGGAACGGGCCAAGGAGATCCTCCCACCGACGAAAGGAAAAGAGAAAGTTTTTTCCCAGTTGTTGCTGGAGGCTATCCAGAAGGAGCAACGGAAGGCACACTGACGCCCGGGAGACTGCCCTAACGGAAGAGGAAACCCAAGAAGAGCCGTTCGGCCGCTGCCGGACGGCTTGCCAATGCAGCAACAGAGGAAGTGAGGGGGTAGCGCATGCGCATTGTTGTCGCACCGGATTCATACAAGGAATCCTTATCCGCCCTGAAGGTAGCCGAGATCATCGGACGGGCGGCCCGGCAGGTTTGGTCCTCGCCCGTCATCGATCTCGTTCCCCTAGCTGACGGTGGCGAGGGGTTCGTGGAAGCCATGGTCAAGGGCGCCGGCGGTCGTTTTGTGGAGCAAGAGGTGACTGGGCCGCTGGGCGAACCGGTCAACGCCCATTACGGCATCCTGGAAGACGGAAAAAGCGCCGTCATCGAGATGGCCGCCGCCTCGGGCTTGCACCTCGTCCCCCGGAACAAGCGGGACCCGCGGATTACGACGACTTTCGGCACCGGCGAACTGATCGCCGCTGCTCTCGCATCCGGCTGCCGGACCATCTACATCGGCATCGGCGGTTCTGCCACCAATGACGGGGGCGCCGGTATGGCCGAGGCGCTCGGCGTCAAATTGCTTGACGGGGAAGGAAAGGTCATCCCCCGGGGCGGCGCCGGTCTCGCCCAACTGAAGCGGATCGATCGGAGCGGGCTCCATCCCGCCATCGCCAGCGGCGAGGTTACGGTCGTTGCCGCCTGTGACGTCACCAACCCCCTCTGCGGGCCCACCGGCGCCTCGGCGGTCTTCGGTCCCCAGAAAAGCGCCACACCGGAGATGGTGGCCCAGTTGGACGCCAATCTCTCCCACCTGGCGGCGGTCGTCGAGCGGGATCTGGGCCGGCAGGTCGCCGATAAACCGGGCGCGGGCGCCGCCGGCGGCTTAGGGGCGGGATTGATGGCCTTTCTCGATGCCCGGCTGGAGCGCGGCTTCACCCTGGTCAGCGAGATCACCGGCTTGGAGGCGAAGGTGGCTGCCGCCGATCTGGTGGTGACGGGAGAGGGCAAGACGGACGCCCAGACGGCTTATGGCAAGGTCCCCTCGGGGGTGGCCAAGATCGCCGATGGCCATGGCAAGCCGGTCATCGTCATCTCCGGCGGCGTCGACGACCATGAGGAGTTGGAGAGGGCTTTTTCCGCCGTCGTCGCCTGCACCCGTCTTCCCGTCGATGTGACCCAGGCGATGGCCCAGGCGGAACCCTTTCTCTTCGCCACTGCCAAGGCGGTGTTTCGGCTCGTCAATGTAGGCCAAGGGGTAAACAGAACCTCTTAAATTCGCCTGGAAAGTGCCCATCCCCCGTATTCCCAATCGCCCGTTACTCCCTTATAATGATGTCGTGTGATAATGATTTCCGATAACGGGAAACGGGTGGGGGCGCCATTTGGCTGACAGAACCCCCCGGCAAACGACAGCATCAGGGAGGCGCCAAAGGGTATGATGCGATTATCCGTCGGTTTGGTGGAGCCGGGCGCCGTTTTGGCCAAACCGGTCTATGACGGTAAGGGCAGCGTCCTCTTGGCCAGGGGGATAGCACTCACCGACAACTATATCCGTCGGTTGAAGGACCTCGGCATTCAGGCCGTCTTCATCGAGAGTCCCTTCGGCGACCTGATCGACTACGAAACGGCCCTCTCTGAGCCGGTCTTCGTCGAGGTCATGAAGAACACGCGCCACCTGGTGAAGATGCTGGCGTCGCCGCGGACGGATACGGATCTGGCCAGCGCCAAAAAGAGCGTCGAGATGATTGTCGACGAGTTGATCCGCAACCGGGGCGTCCTGCTCGACGTGAGTACCCTTCACGACTATGACGAATACACCTTTTCCCATTCTGTTTCGGTCTGTGTTTTGTCGATCATCGTCGGCATGCATGCCGGCCTGACCCGAGAAGAACTGGCGGTCCTGGGGATGGGGGCGCTCTTGCATGATATCGGAAAGACCAAGATACCCGTGGAGATCACGAACAAGCCGGGAAAATTGACCACCGAAGAATATGCCCTCATGAAAGAGCACACTCGTTTCGGATATGATCTCTTGCGGAAAAACGCTAGCTTGCTCTCGGCCCATGTGGCCTTTCAGCATCAAGAGAAATTCGATGGCACCGGCTATCCCCGAGGCGTCAAGGGCACTGACATTCATCTTTTTGGCCGCATCTCCGCCGTGGCCGACGTCTATGACGCCTTGACGTCGCGGCGGCCTTATCGCCAGCCCCTTCCGGGGAATAAAGCTTATGAATACATCTGGTCCCAGTCCGGCAGCCATTTCGATCCCGCCATCGTGCGCCACTTCTGCGGGACCGTGGCGATCTACCCCAACGGCAGCCTCATCGAGTTGTGCAACGGGAAGAAAGGCCTGGTGGTCAAGCAAAACGCCGGCTGGCCGCTGCGCCCCGTCGTCTGTTTGCTTGAAGACCACCGCGTGTCCGAGATCATCGACCTGATGGATGAGGCGCGAACGGGACTGGTCATCGTGGAATAGCATCATCCAAAAAGCCCTCGCCTCGGCGAGGGCTTTTTTTCGAAGTATAGCAGGAAAATACCATCCGGGAAAGAATGGGATCATGTAAGCAATTGAAATTATTATAACTATTTATAGGTTCCAATGTTCGGGTCAGAATGCGAGGCCGAAAGGCGACCCGATCCTCCCTCGGAACGAGGGAAGTGAGAGCAGAATGTGGTTACCTCACCGGATGGCAGCCCCCGGGAATGAGGAGGCCGACACCGGATGGAAGCGAATCATTGTGACAACGAACAGCCCCTTTGGGTGCTGGCGATCGGCGCGTCGGCAGGCGGTTTGCGCGCCATTCAAGAGGTCCTCAACCGTCTGAGCCCCAATACAAACTTGGCCGTCTTCGTTGTCCAGCACCTGTCGCCCCACTACCCCTCCCACCTGACGGCCATCTTGAAGCGGACCTCCTTGATGGACGTGAAGGAAGCGGTCCAGGACGAAGTCATCTGCGGCGGCACGATCTATGTGGCCACGCCGAACCACCACCTCGTCCTGCACGGAAACCGGATTCACCTCGACGCCGAATCGGAGAAGGTGAAGTTCGCCCGGCCATCGATCGACGTGCTCTTTGAGTCCGCGGCAGAGGCCTTTGGATCGCGTGTAATCGGTGTCGTTCTCTCGGGCACCGGTTCGGACGGCAGCAACGGCATCATCAGCATCAAGGAGCACGGCGGCTTCACCATCGCCCAGGACTCCTCGAACAGCCACTACAACGCCATGCCCCAAAACGCCATCAACACCGGGGCCATCGACTTCGTCCTGCCTTTGAATGAGATCCCGAAAATCGTCTCCCAGATTCTGAAGGAACCCGATACAGTGCGCCGGGAGCTCACCCTGGACGAGCACATGGAGATCGCCGACATGCTGCGCCAGCGGCTGAATATCGACGTCGTCAATTACCGGCGTTCCACCTTCAAGCGGCGGGTGCGCAAGCGCATGTCCCAACTCCACTACACGTCGGTGCAGGAGTATATCGAGCATCTCAAGCAATACCCGGAAGAACTGGACGAGTTGCACGACGACCTCTTGATCAACGTCACCCAGTTTTTGCGCGACGAGGCCGCCTATGAATCGTTGCGTTCCAACTGTCTGGAGCCGCTCATCGCCCGGTTGAAGGACGGCGACACCCTGCGCGTCTGGTCGGTCGGCTGTTCCACCGGGGAAGAGGCCTATTCGGTGGCCTTCATGGTCGCCGATATGCTCGAAGAAGCCCAGAAAAAGGCGGAGTTGAAGATCTACGCCACCGACCTCGATGAGGCGGCCATCCTGGAGGCGCGGCGCGGCCTCTACAATGAGACCAAGGTGCGGAGCCTGCCGGAAGCCTACCGTGAAAAGTACATGATCGCCTGCGGCGATTTTTATAAGGTCAAAAAACATATCCGTTCCTGCGTCATCTTCGGCGTGCAGGATATCGTCCACTCGGCGCCGATCGCCAAGGTGGACCTGCTCATCTGCCGCAATCTGCTCATCTACTTCGAGAAGGAACTGCAGAAAAAAGTCCTGACCATGTTCCACTACGCCTTAAACCCCGGGGGCTTTCTCTTCCTGGGCAAGGCGGAGACCACCTCGGTCGTGCCGGAACTCTTCGACTTTGTCGACCGGCGCTGGAAGATCTACCGGGCCCGACCTGTCCCTACGCGGCGGGTGCCCTATGTGCGCCCGCGCAACAGTTGGATGCAGTTGTCTGAAAGCGACAACCGGCTCAACCGCCGCTTTGTGGCCGACAGCGTCTTGGAAAACCTGGCGGCGCCGGTCGTCGCCATCAACGAACAGATGAAGATCGTCCTCTTAAACCGCCGGGCTGACGAACTGCTCACGAACGACATTGCCGAAGCCGATAAGGCCGAGTTGGAGCGGGAACCGCTGCTCTTTCAACTGCTTGACGAGAAGCTGCAGGCGGAGATGCAGGAGTGTTTTCAAAGCGGTCTCGTCCCGCCCTCGCGAGACCTCAGCGCGGCCTGGCGGGAACTACCGCGCCACTATATCCTGTCCTTTCTCCTCGACGCCGACGAGGACCGCAAGCCGGTCTTGATCCTGATCTTCACGCCCGTCATCCGCCGGACGGCCGGCCCCGTCCTCTTGACGGAGCGGGAGATGGACAGCATGGAAAAAGAGCTCTCCGACGCCCTCTCGCTGGCCGAAGAGTTGCAGTCGACCAACGAGGAGTTGGAGACGACCAACGAGGAACTGCAGGCGGCCAATGAGGAGTTGGAGACGACCAACGAAGAGTTGGAATCGGCCAACGAGGAACTGGAGACAACGAACGAGGAGCTCGAGGCGGCCAACGAGGAACTGGAGACGATCAACGAGGAACTGGAGGTCCGCACGCTGGAGTTGCTGGCCGTGTCGGCCTTGAAAAACAGCGTGCTGACAAGCATCAATGTGGCCGTCATCGCCATCGATCTGGAAGGCCGGGTGCTGGAGTGGAACCCGGCGGCGACGAAGCTCTTCGACATCCCCAGTTACAAGGCCGTCAACCGCAACCTCTTCGGCTTGCAGGTGCCGCCCTTTTTTGAGGAACTGAAAACCCACCTGGAACGGCTGATTGAAGGGGAAAACGAGACCGTCAGCCGGAGCGTCATCCCCTGGCGGAAGAAGTCCTTCAACGTCGATTACGTGCCCCTCCATAACGAGGAACAGCAGATCGTCGGCCTCTTGATCGTCGCCTACGACATCACCGAGCAGTATGAACTGCAGCGGCAGTTGCAGGCGGCCCTTGATACGGAGCGCAACCTGGCCGAGGAACTGGCCATGGCCAAATCGGACGCCGAACGGGCCAACCATATGAAGACGCGCTTCATCGCCGAACTGTCCCATGACCTGCGCGGCTCCTTGAACGTGATCCTCGGCGTGACCCAACTGGGCGTGGAGACAACAAGCCAACCGCTCCAGGAGGGGAAAGCTCGTCAGGAAGGGAAAGCGCCTCAAGAGGGGAAAGGGTTTCCGGAGGGGGAAACGCTCCCAGAGCGGGAGGCGTTCCAGGAGGAGATCGCCACTTACTTCGATATGACCCGCAAAGCGGCCGACAACCTGAACAACCTGCTGACCCAGGTGCTGGAGCTCTCCTCCATCGAGTTGGGGAAAAAGGCCGTCGAGAACAAGGTCTTCTCCATCCCCCAACTGGCCGACCAGGTGAGCGCCGTCATCGCCTACAAGGCGCGCCGCGCCCGGGTGGACTACATCGTTGACAACCAGGTGCCGCCGCGGCTTTTGGTGGAGAGCGACTTCGGCAAGCTCTGCCAGATCCTGCTCAACCTGCTCGACAACGCCGTCAAGTACTCCCAATCCGGCGGCGAAGTGACCTTCCGCATCAGCCGCGACGGCGATCGTTTGCGCGTGACCATCACCGACCGGGGCATCGGGATGAGCCCCGAGACGGTGGCCCATATCTTCGACCCTTTCTACCGAGCCAAAGGCGTCACCAAGATCACCGGTTCCGGATTGGGCATGGCCATCACCCAACAGTTGGTCCATACGCTAAAAGGCGAGATCCAGGTAGAATCGCAAGAAGGCGTCGGCACGACGGCCACCGTGACGGCGCCCGTCCGCTACCTGGAGATGCCGGCCGAAGCCAACGCCCAGGGGCCCATCGACATGGAGCGGCTGAAAGGCAGCATGGCCGGCCGGCGGGTGCTGATCGTCGACGAAGACCCCACCTCGATCTTGCTCTTAAGCCGCGTCGTCACTGTCTTGGGCGGCGCCCCGGTGGTGGCTCGGGGGATGGAGGAGGCTATCGCTTCGGCGACGGTCGCGCCGCCTGACCTGATCCTGACCGAAGCGGAGCTTTCCGACGGCCCCGCCGCCGATATGATCAGCGCCATCGCCAAGACGATGGCCGCCTGCCCGCCGGTGATCCTGGTGACGAGCGATATTTTCCAGGTTAACCTGACCGGCCAGTGGCGGAGCTATGCTGATGAGCTGACGGCAAAACCGGTGGCATTGAACGAACTGTATGCATGTCTGTGGCGAGTGTTGGAGAAGCCGGCTGGGAACCGGATGGCGTAAATGTTAAGGTGAGGGGGAAGGGGATCAGGATGGGCGTCCTGATTCAGGGATGATATCAAAGATATTATTAGTCGTTATTATCCTGAGTCCCTAGATTTTAAAGATGAAACTAAGCAGGAAGGATGAAAAAAAGCCCGCCTGTTGTGGCGAGCTCTTTTTGATGAAGGTATGGGAAACTACAGTGGGACAACAGGGAATGTAACAGGGTTGATATATCCCCTACAACGTCTTCAGTTCCTTCTTCAGCACCTTGCCCGTAGCGTTCCTCGGCAAGGCCTCCAACTCGACAATCTCCCGTGGCAGCTTGTAGGAAGCCAGGTTCGTCCGCAGGTAAGCCATCAGTTCCTTCCGGTTCAGTTCCGCGCCTTCCCGGATGACGACAAAGGCGCGGACGGCCTCGCCGCGCGTCTTGTCGGGCGTCCCGATGACGGCGGCTTCCTTCACGGAGGGGTGGGAATAGAGGACCTCTTCGACCTCCCGTGGGTAGACGTTGAGACCGCCCACGATGATCAGGTCTTTTTTCCGGTCGACGATGAAGATGTAGCCCTCGTCATCTGTGTAAGCCAGGTCGCCCGTGTAGAGCCAGCCGTCGCGGATGGCCGTTGCCGTTTCCTGGGGAAGGCCGAAATAGCCCGACATGACGTTCGGTCCCTGGCAGATCAGTTCGCCTACTTCGCCGGGGGGAAGTTCCTGGCTGTCGGCGTCGACGATCTTGACGGAGACGGCGGGGAGGGGGAGGCCGATGGAGCCTGGCTTCGTTTTAAAGATGGGGTTGAAGGTGACGACCGGAGACGCTTCGGAAAGGCCGTAGCCCTCGACGATGGACTGGTCCGTTTTTTCTTTAAAACTATTGAGCGTCTCGACCGGCAAGGAAGCGCCGCCGGAGACGAAGAGGCGGACGCCGGCCAGATCCTCGGGCCGGGCGGCGGAGGTGTAAATCCCGTACATGGCCGGCACGCCGGTGACGACGTTGACGCTGTGCGCCTGAATCATCGCCAGCGCTTCCTTGGGCTGGAAGGCCTCCATGATTGTGATCGTCGCGCCGTTGAGCAGCGCCGTGGTGACGCAACAGGTCCAGGCGAAGCTGTGGAACAGGGGCAGCACACAGAGGTAATTGTCCGATTCGACGGCCTTGATCGTCTCCGTGTAGGAACGGGCGTTGCTGACCAGGTTGCGGTGGGAGAGAACGGCGCCCTTCGGCCGCCCCGTCGTCCCGGAAGTATAAAGGATGACACAAGGATCCTCCGGGGTGAGGTGGACGTCGGGAGCAGGGTGGTCGCGATAAGCGGGGGCCGCCTCCCGCAGTTCGGACAAGAGGTGCTGGGCCGGCAGATCGCTGTCGTTCAATTCGGCGCTGGCCAGTTCGAGGGCGCGATCGGTGACGACGTGGCGAGAACCGGCGTCGCTGAGGATGTAGGCGATCTCCCGGGGGCGGAACATGATGTTGAGGGGGATGACGACGGCGCCCAGGCTGGCGATGGCCATGTAGGCGAAGATGAAATCCGCCGAATTGCGGCAAAAGAGGCCGACTCGGTCTTGCGGGTTGACGCCTCGGGCGGAGAGGCATCGGCGGTAGCAGTCGACCGTTTCCTGGAGCGCCGCGTAGCTGTAGCATCCGCTTTTTTCGATGAGGGCCGTTTTTTCCGGCACACCTTGCCGGATCAGTTCGTGGACGAGCACGGTGGAAAGTCCTCCTTTTTTCGTATGATTCCCCTGAAGGCGGTTGCGGGCGCTATCGCTTGTCCGTGTTTTTCCTTATTCTCGAACCTTGCTTTGGAACACAGTCTGGTCTGTAACGCCGGAACGAATGCCAGTCAGCTTGTCCGGGTATGTATCCCTAACTGTATCATCCGTCCAATTGCGCTGCAATGTCCGGAAAGAGATTTTTTGCGCGATTGTGATCAAGATCACAGATCTATCGGCCAAGGCCCGTTAGTATATAACTAAGTTACTAAGTTATAAAAACGAAAGGGGACTTGCACATGTTCTGTTACCAGTGCTCGCAAACCGTCAAAGGCGGTTGCACGAAAGTCGGCGTCTGCGGCAAGAACGATGATATCGCCAGCCTCCAAGATACGATCATCTTCGGCCTCAAAGGCGTCGCCGCCTATGCGACCCACGCCCGGGAACTGGGCTACAGCGACCCTGAGGTGGACGCCATCACCCAGGAAGCCCTCTATTCCACGCTGACCAACTCCAACTTCAATCTCGGCGAGCATGTGGCCATGGCCTTGAAGGTGGGGACTGCCACCGTCAAGGTGATGGACCTGCTCGACCGCGCCCATACAGACAAGTTCGGCATCCCCGTCCCCATTGCCGTCTCCTCTGATAAAGTGGAGGGCAAGTGCATCCTTGTCACCGGCCACAACCTGCACGCTTTGCTGGAACTGCTCAAGCAGACGGAAGGCAAGGGCATCAACATCTACACCCACTCGGAGATGCTGCCGGCTCACGGCTATCCGGAACTGCAAAAATACCCTCACCTGAAGGGCAATGCGGGCAAAGCCTGGCACGACCAGCGCAAGCTCTTTGAGTCCTTCCCCGGCGCCATCCTGGGAACGACCAACTGTGTCATGCCGATTCGCGGTTCCTACAGCGACCGCATGTGGACCTACGGCTGCGCCGGCTTGGAAGGCGTGCCGAAGATCGTCAACGACGACTTCTCGGCGCTGATTGAAAAAGCCCTTTCCCTGCCGGAAGCCAACTGGGCGTCGGACAAGACGATGACGACCGGTTTCCACCATGAGAACGTGCTGGCCCTGGCGCCGCAGATCATCGAAGCCGTCAAGGCCGGCAAGATCCGCCGCTTCTTCGTCATCGCCGGTTGCGACGCCCCGATCAAGGAGCAGGAATACTACCGCGAACTTGCACTGGCGGTGCCCAAGGACTGCGTGATCATCACCACCTCCTGCGGCAAGTACCGCTTCAATGACATCGACTTCGGCGACATCGACGGCATCCCCCGCTACATCGATCTCGGTCAGTGCAACAACTCCGGTTCGGCTGTCAAGATCGCCCTGGCCCTGGCGGACGCCTTTGGCTGCAGCGTCAACGACCTGCCCCTGTCGATCGTGCTCAGTTGGTTTGAGCAGAAGGCTTGCGCCATCCTCCTCGGCCTCTTCAGCCTCGGCGTGAAAAACATCTACCTGGGCGGCCGGGCGCCCGAATTCCTGACGGCCAATGTGGTTGATGTGCTCGTGAAAAACTTCGGCCTGAACCTGATCGGCAACGTCGAAGAAGACCTCAAGAAGATGCTCGGCGAGTAAGTAGCATAGCGATTCAGATATTGTGCCCCAACTGGAACAAAAGCGGCCCTCTTGCCAAAAGGGGACGCTTTACCCTTTTTTGGGGAAAGTTGTGTACTTCCTTGGAAAACCTTGATATACTGTATACGATACAACAACATACGCCCACGAGAACGCTTAATTCCTGGCACCAGGGAGCGGGGGAACCAATTTTTGGGGTGAATCCGGCCGCCAGGCCGGTAGGGTGAGCAATCCACCCGAATCCGTCAGCTAACTTCGTCAGCGTGGATGGTACGTTGGGGCGCAACAGTCTGCATCATTTGTTCAGGCTCTTATTTCATTGCGCATTAAAGCCCCGGCTCTTCCAGGCCGAGGGCTTTTTTATCTTTAAAACTGACAACAAGGAGGAGAATGGCACGATGGATCACAGGGCTGCCTTGTGGCCCCCTGAAGTTGCCTGTAAGGGCAATTTCCTGCGGGCATTGGAGCGTTTTTGGGTGGCGAACCCGATTTTCTTCGAACTGCTCTGCCACAGCCGCACCCTCGAAGAGGCCAGGGAGAGGGCCTTTAACTACTTGGTCGACTTTGAACGAAAAGTGCTTCATTCCCGGGCGCTGGTGGCGCCAGTGGAACGGGCGCTCAGCCGCAAGGCGATCCAGGTATTGAAAAACATCTTTGCCCGCCGCAACGAGGAACTGACCCATGAAAGCGCTCTGAAAATCCTCCACCAGTTGGCCCACGGGGAGCCGGTTTCCGCCACAGAGGCTTTTGTGGAGGAGATGCGCCATCTCTTTTTGGCGATGAAGGAAAAGACGGGGCTCTATGAGTCGCAACCGACGCCAGCGCTGGGGCGGGACGCTCGCCTGAGCAGACTGGGCCTCATGGTGCAGGAACAGGTGGACCGGTTCGCCCACGGGTTGCGCGACGATGTGATCGAGCGGCGGCAAACCAACCGCCGTCGTTTCCTGGAGCATTTCGGGGCGACGATGGAGGAGTGGAATGACTGGCGCTGGCAGTGCCGTCAGGTCATCTGCGACGCCGCTTCTTTGCAGGATCTGGTCGATCTTACCGATGAGGAGCGGGCAGCCATCGAACAGGCGCGCGCCGAAGGGCTCGCCTTCGGGGTCACTCCTTACTACGTCATGCTGATGGACCGGGAACCGCACCGGCGTTTTGACCATGCCGTCCGGGCCCAGGTGCTGCCGCCAATGGATTATGTGGAGGGCATGCTGGCGGGGCGAGGGGATCCCTCGAAGAATTTTGACTTTATGGGGGAAGGCGACACGTCGCCGGAACGGCTCGTCACCCGCCGCTACCCCATGATCGCCATCCTGAAGCCCTACAACACCTGCGCCCAGATCTGCGTCTACTGCCAGCGCAACTGGGAGATCGATGATGTCCTCTCGCCGACGGCGGCCGCCCCGGACGACAAGATGAGCAAGGCCCTGGCCTGGTTCCGCCACCATCCGGAGGTGGAGGAGGTGCTGATCACCGGCGGCGATCCCGGCATCATGTCGGACGGGGCGCTCAAGCGGGTGCTCGACGCCGTCAGCGCCTTCGATCATGTCCGGCGCATCCGCATCGGCACCCGCACCCCCGTCGTCCTCCCCATGCGCATCACCGACGCCTTCGCTGATCTGCTGGTGTCATACCGGATCCCGGGGCGGCGGGAAGTGGTCGTCATGACCCACTTTGAACACCCCTACGAGGTGACGCCTGAGGCGGCCGAAGCCGTTCAGCGCTTGCGGCGGCGCGGCCTGCCCATCTACAACCAGGGCGTCTTTACGCTGGAAAACGCCCGGCGCTTTGAGATGGTGGCGCTGCGCCGGCTCTTGCGCCTGATCGGCGTCGACCCCTATTACACCTTCAACGCCAAGGGCAAAGAGGAAACGCGCGCTTACCGGGTCCCCATCGCCCGCCTCCTTCAGGAGCAGGCCGAAGAGGCGCGGCTCATGCCCGGCCTGGTCCGTTCCGACGAAGCCGTCTTCAACATCCCCCGCCTCGGCAAAAACTACCTGCGCGCCGGCCAGGACCATGAGGTGATCATGGTCGACAGCGAGGGGCGGCGGATCTACGAATTTTACCCTTGGGATATGCCCTCCGATCCGCAGCCCTTCCTCTTTACCGACGTGGCGATCCAGGATTTTTTGCACGCGATGGCCCAGCGCGGCGAGGATCCCCAGGCGTATCAGAGCATCTGGTATTACTATTAAGCCGCACTTGAATGACAGGCCCTCTAACGAGAGAGCCCCGGCGGATAACGCCGGGGCTCTTCGCTGTTTTCGTTATTTCGCTTCCTGGTAGTGGGGGGCCGTCAATTCCCGCACATGTTCTTCAAAGAGCACTTTGTCGACGAAGACGGTTAGGTGCCGGGTCAGGTCCATCTCATAGGGCCGCTTTAAGGGGATTCCGTCAGCGCCGTAGAGGAGACGGACGACAGGGCGGCTTTGGAACGCCTTATTCACGTCGACGACGACGCCGATATCGCCGGTGTTCAGTTGAACGGTGCTGCCGATGGGGTAGATGGCGATATTCTGCAAGAAGATCTGAGAGAGGTTGGGGTCCAGTTCACGGCAACTGGCGGCCAGAATGATCTCATGGGCCTGGTAGGGGAGGTAGCCCTTGCGGTAGACCCGGTCAGCCACGAGGGCGTCGTACATATCGGCGATGGCGACGATGCGGGCGTACTCGTGGATCTCTTCGCCTTTGAGCTGGCGCGGGTAACCTGAGCCGTCAAAGCGCTCCTGGTGCTGGTAGGCCACGTGGGCCG
Organism: Heliomicrobium sulfidophilum; assembly: GCF_057715735.1. Classification (NCBI taxonomy): domain Bacteria; kingdom Bacillati; phylum Bacillota; class Clostridia; order Eubacteriales; family Heliobacteriaceae; genus Heliomicrobium; species Heliomicrobium sulfidophilum. The sequence goes on along the minus strand of NZ_JBVTZZ010000005.1, from coordinate 714,937 downwards.
CCGCGAGGGAGAACTCCGACTGGTGGCGGATGATCTCAAAGCCGTATTCGCAGTGCCGGCGGATCTCGGTATACTCTTCCGGGGTTAGACGCCCGGGTTTGTTCAGGATCTCCAGGGGGATCAGCATCTTGCCGATATCGTGGAGGATGGCGCCGCAGGCAAGGTCGTAGAGCTCCAGTTCGTTATATCCCATCGCGATGCCCGTCAATACGGACAACACGCAGACGTTGACGGAATGACCGAAGGTGTAGTCGTCGAAGGTGCGGATGTCGGCCACGTGGTACATGACATGGCGGTTGCGCAGCACCTCGTCGATGATGGCCGAGGTGGCCGTTTTGACGGCAGTCGGTTCTAACCCTTTGTCGGCGTGCAGTTGAACACGGGCGAAGGAGTGGCGGATCGTCTGTACGGCAGCAAGGCGCACCTGCTCGCTGAGCAAGTCGGGAACGGTTAAATCGCCGATCACCTGGTCTTTGATCAGAACGGCAGGCACACCCAGTTCCTTTAGACGCCGGATGAAGGGGGGGGACAGGGTGATGCCGGCACCGAGCAGGGTTTTGCCTTCGGCGCTATAAATGCTGCGGGCCAGGATCATGCCCGGCTCAACAGATTCGATGGATACTTTTCTCAACCGGGCCGCCCCCTTCTGTCAAAGGCATCGATGCAAAACGGACGACAAAAGTCTCACACAAGCCAAACGGAAAGGAAGGATCGTGTAAAGACCTGAAAAAGTCGGGGAAAAAGGCTGAGAAACCTGTTAGTGGAACAATTATCAATGGTTCGCCTCGAACGGACAAAATTCCTGCCCATTTTGCCGGAACAGTATAGGAAAACGGGATCTTAACAGTCTTTTCGCTGGGGGTATTTATTGCTGATGATTCCATCGCTGTGCGCTTTCACGGGTCTTTGAACGGAAAAGGAATATCCCTGTTCTTGTCGAATAGAACCAATAGCAGGCAATCAAAAACTTCATTAGGTTTACCGCTAGGGGAGCCCGGACGATGCCCGGGCTGAGAGGGCGCCGGCGTGAGCGGCGCCGACCCTTTGCACCTGATCTGGAGGAATGCCAGCGGAGGAAAGCGGATAGGCGATTTTTAGCGCGCTATTCCCTTCCTGAATTCGGGGAGGGATTTCTTTATCCGCGCAGGGCAGAATCAAACAAGGAGGAGTATCAATGCAATTAGGCAGGCACTATGGAACTCAGATGGAAAGGGCTCTGCGAGGAGAAGTCACTCCCGAGATGGTCCAGGTGGCCGAATCGGAAGGTTGGCAGCCGGAGGCGCTGATGGCGGAGATCGCCGCCGGACGGATCGTCATTCCAGCCAACAACCGCCGTCCTCGCGAGTCTTACTGCGGTGTGGGCCGGGGCTTGCGGACCAAGGTCAACGCCAATATCGGCACCTCGAAGGGAACATCGGGCATCGAGTTTGAAAAACGCAAGCTCGATATCAGCATCGAGTGCGGCGCTGACGCCGTCATGGATCTGAGCACTGGCCCTGACATCGACGGTGTGCGCCGGGCGCTCATCGAAGGCTGCCCCATCGCCTTCGGCACCGTGCCGATCTACCAGGCCACGGTGGAGGCGCAAGAGATGAAGGGCGCCATCGTCAACATGACCGAGGAGGATATCCTGCGGGCTGTTCAGAAGCAGGCCGAAGATGGCGTCGATTTCATGACCATCCACTGTGGCTTGACGATGGAGGCTTTGGAGCGCCTGCGCAAGCACCCGCGCATCGCCGATATCGTTTCCCGGGGAGGTTCATTCCTGACCGGCTGGATGCTCCATCACCAGCGGCAGAACCCCTTTTACGCGCAGTTTGACCGCATCCTGGAGATCGCCCAGGAGTATGACATCACTTTGAGCCTTGGCGACGCGTTGCGCCCCGGTTGCATCGCCGACGCCACCGACCGAGGCCAGGTGCAGGAACTGATGGTCCTCGGCGAACTGGTTCAGCGCTGCCGCGCCGCCGGCGTGCAGGTCATCGTCGAGGGGCCCGGCCACGTGCCCATGGACCAGGTGGAGATGAACATCAAGCTGCAAAAGCGGCTCTGCGAAGAAGCGCCCTTCTATGTGCTTGGACCCCTTGTCACCGACGTGGCGCCTGGCTATGACCACATCACCTCGGCCATCGGCGGTGCCATTGCGGCTGCGGCTGGCGCTGACTTCCTCTGCTATGTAACCCCGGCGGAGCACCTGGGTCTGCCCAATGAACAGGACGTTCGCCAGGGCATCATCGCCTCCCGCATCGCCGGCCATGCCGCTGACATGGCCAAAGGGATCAAGGGCGCCATGGACTGGGATAAGGCGATGGGCAAGGCACGCAAAGACCTCGACTGGGGCGAGCAACGCCGTTTGGCGATGGACCCCACCGCTTTTGACAAACACCCGCACACGCGCGACAAGACCGGCTGCTCCATGTGCGGTCCCTACTGCGCTATGCGCATTGTGAGCGATTACCTGGGGAGACCGGCGGGGTCCTGCTAGGAGAGGAGGAATCGCCATGTCGGCTCAGGTTCGCCCTTGCTTAGCAGACAAACTGGCGATCATGCGGGAGACACGCCCGCTGATTCATCACCTGACAAACTACGTGACGGTCAATGACTGCGCGAATATGGTCCTGGCGACCGGGGCGTCGCCGGTGATGGCCCATGCGCCGGAAGAGGTGGCCGAACTGGCTTCCATCGCCGGGGCGCTCGTCCTCAACATCGGCACCTTGACCTTGCCTTGGATCGAGTTGATGATCGCAGCCGGGAAAGCGGCCAATGCCGCCGGCACGCCGGTCATCCTCGATCCGGTCGGCGCCGGCGCGACGCCTTTGCGCACGGAATCGTGCCTGCGCATCCTTGAATCCGTCAAGGTGGCCGTCGTGCGGGCCAATGCGGCGGAAGCGGCGGTGTTGGCTGGTCTGGATGGAGAAGTAAAAGGCGTCGACGCCGTCAGCGGCGATGCCCGCGCCGCCGCCCAGGCGCTGGCGCGGCGCTTCGGCGTCGTTGCCGCCGTCACTGGCGTCATCGATTACGTATCCGATGGGCAGCAGACGGTGAAGATCAAAAACGGCGATGCCTGGATGGCGCGCCTGACTGGGACAGGCTGTATGGCCTCATCGGTAACGGGATGCTTCTGCGCCGTTGAAAAAGATCCTTTGACCGCCGCCGCGTCGGCCCTCGCCTTCTATGGCGCGGCGGGGGAAATCGCTGCCGGACGGTCGCCTCTGGTCGAGGCGGGGCCAATCTGGCCAGAGCCGAGGGGGCCCATGAGCTTTAAAACCGCCTTCTTTGACGCCGTTTATTCCCTGGATGGGGAGTGGGCGGCGCGGTTGGCGCGGGTAGAAGCTGTGTAGCCGGTGGATCGCGAAGCATTGAGACGCTTTGATTCTAGGCCAAGGGGAACCTTGGCTCACTAAGTGAATTCTTGTATAGTGGAAAACGGAGGGACGATCCCGTGCCGAAGCAAGCCGGAGGGTCTGTTTTTCATCCGGTTTTTCATAAGGATATCCCCTGGATCTACCTGGTGACCGACCGGCGCGCCTGTGGCGGCCGGTCCTTTTTCCACCAGGTTGAGGCGGCGTTGCGCGGCGGGGTGAACCTGGTCCAGTACCGGGAGAAAGCGGCGGGAACGCGACAGATGGTGGATGAGGCGCGGGCGCTGCATGATCTCTGCCGCCGTTATGGCGCGCTTTTCGTCGTCAACGACCGGCTTGATGTGGCTTTAGCCGTCAATGCCCCGGCGGTCCATCTCGGACAGGATGATATGCCGCTGGCAGAGGCGCGGCGCATCCTCGGGTCGGATATCTGCATCGGCATCTCGGCTTCCTCGGTGGAGGAAGCTGTCGCTGCCGAGCAGGCCGGGGCTGACTACATCGGCGCCAGCGCCGTCTTCACGACGTCGACGAAGGAAGAGGCGCCGGGAATCGGTCTGGGGGGTTGGCGGCTATCTGCCGGTCTGTCTCCATCCCTGTCGTCGGCATCGGCGGCCTTCATGCCGGCAATGCCGCTGCGGTGGTGGCGGCGGGCGGTCGAGGGGTGGCGGTCGTTTCGGCGATCATGAGCGTCGATGAGCCGGAACAGGCCGCTAGGGAAATCGCCGTGGAAGTGACGAGAGCTTACAGGACTTTTTCGGGGCTTTTCGTGTTGTAGATGAAAGGCTTTTTCATAGGGGGCGAATCGCAAGATTGCCCCAAGACGGAAAGGGAGCAAGTGAAGGTGGACAGGCGACAAGAAGGGACGCCGTTGACATCCGTGGGCGAGTTCGGCCTGATTGAGCGGTTGGCTCGGGCCTGGCAGGGCGCCTCCTCCAGCGGAAAAGCCGCCGGCTGTAGCGCTGACAAACCTGGCTGCCTCTCTTTGGTGACGCCCGGTTTGCGGCTGGGAGTCGGCGATGACGCCGCTGTGATCGATGTGCCGGACGGAAAATCGCTGCTGGTGACGACAGACATGCTTGTCGAGAGCGTCCACTTCCTCTGGTCGTCGGAGCGGCGGCGCCTGCTCGGCCGCAAAGCGCTTGCCGTCAATATCAGCGACATTGCCGCCATGGGAGGGATTCCGGCCTGGGCCTTTCTCTCCATCGGCCTTCCCGCCTCTGCAACGGTGGAGGACGTGGAAGAGGTCTACGCCGGCATGGGCGAGTTGGCGTCCCGTTACGGCGTCTCGCTGGCTGGCGGCGACACGGTCCGCTCCGACCAGTGGGTGATCAATGTGACCCTGCTCGGGTTGGCGGCCAAAGCGCCCCTCCGCCGGAGCGGAGGCAAGCCGGGCGACCTGATTCTCGTCACCGGCACGGTGGGCGACTCGGCTGCGGGACTGCATCTCTTGCTATCGGAATGGTCGATGAAGGTTGAAGGAGAAAGGGCCGCCGAAAGTGGGAAAGCCCTAACGAGCGATAGTGAAACAGGTAATACAAAAATAAACGGGATGGAACTAAGTGCAGCGGACCGTCAGAGCCTCCTGACGCGGCACCTCGATCCCACGCCCCGTGTCGCGGAGGCGATGGCCCTCGTCGACCATGGCGGGGTGACGGCGATGATGGACATCAGTGATGGGGTGAGTAGCGAGGTTCACCACTTATGCCGGCACTCAGGCTGCGGCGCCCAGATTGATGTGGCGGCCTTGCCGCTCAGCCCGGCGGCGCGCCGGCTGGCTGAGCGGACTGGGCGGGATCCCCTGGTCTGGGCGCTTACGGGCGGTGAGGACTACGAATTGCTCTTCACGGCGACGGCGGAACAGGTTCCCGGGCTGATCGAAGGTGTTCGCAAAGTGACGGGAACCGAAGTCACCGTGATCGGACAACTGACCGAAGCCTCGGACGGGGTGATGGCTCTCTATCCTGATGAAGAGGGCGGCAAAAGGGTCCCTTTGGCGGCCAAGGGATACAATCATTTTTTATAATGTCGGCAGTTCGCTCCTTTGATGGCGCGCAAGCGGCACAGGAGCGTTAACCGAAAGATTTGGGGTTTAGGAATGGGAACGACCATGACATTGCCCAAGGTATTGACGATCGCCGGGTCGGATCCGAGCGGAGGCGCCGGCATCCAGGCAGACCTCAAAGTACTGACCCAGTTCGGCGTCTACGGCGGCGCCGCGATCACGGCGCTGACGCGGCAGACAAGCGCCGGTGTGCTCGGCCTTTTTCCGTTGCCTGCCGAATGGGTGCTAGAGCAGGTCCGCGATGTGCTATGGGATCTGCGTCCGACTGTGGTAAAGACGGGCATGTTACAACAGCCCGGCGTGATCAGCGGGCTGGGTCGGCTCTGGGGCGAGTATGTCCAGGAGCACCAAATGTCAGGAGAGCAGATTCCGCCCGTTCTGCCATCCCTTTCGCCTGCCCCGGCATTTTCGGCCACAGCTTCTTATCCTATGCTTGTCGTCGATCCGGTCCTTAGTTCGGGCACCGGCGTGAACCTATTGGCGGGAGGCGGGTTGGAGGCTTTTCGGGAGGAATTACTGCCTGTCACCACCGTGCTGACCCCGAATGTGCCGGAAGCAGAGGCGCTGTCCGGGGTGACCATTCGAGACCATGACGACATGATCGGCGCGGCGGAAAGACTTCTCCAATTCGGCGTACAGTGGGTGCTTCTGAAGAGTGGTCATCTGCCCGAGGCGGATCTGGAGAACGACCGGATTGCCGATCTGCTGATCAGCCGGGAGGAACGGCGCTGGTTGTGGGGACGACGGGTGCCGGGCGCCGACCTTCACGGCACTGGCTGTTCCCTTGCGTCAGCGGTAGCTGCCTGCCTTGCCCGGGGACTGCCTGTCCCGGCAGCGGCAGAAAGGGCGGTTGCATGGTTGCGCCAGGGAATCGCCAATCCGGCTTATGTTGGGCAGGGGCGAGGCGTAGTTTGCCAAAACCTATGGGAAAAAACTTCTGGATCGCCTACTTTGTCGTCATCAATACGATAGAGGCGATCCTCCGGACTTAATGATCCCGTTCCTTCCAGGCCTGCTCGATCGACTGGAGCAGGCTTTCCCGATCTAGCGGGATATCCGACCCTTTCGGAGCATTCGAGGTGGGGAGTATGGCCCGATCGACCAAGGCCTGATACATCTCCGTAGGCCAAGGAAGTTCCAGGCCGGCCTGCTTCAAGAGATCCCGCCGGGCGAAGAGTTCCCGGGGCGCGCCCTGGAAGAGCCGCTGTCCCTGATCCAGCAGGACGACTTCGTCTGACCAGCGGGCCACAATGTCCATCTGGTGCAGGGACATGACGATGGTGGCGCCCTCCCGGTTCAACTGTTCCAGCAGTTCGAGGATGCTTCTGGCGCCGGCAGGGTCGAGCCAGGCCAGCGGTTCGTCGAGGATGATCACGCTGGGGCGCATGGCCGCGACGCCGGCGATACAGACCCGCTTTTTTTGGCCGTAGCTGAGGGCGTGGACCGGTCGGTGGCGCAGTTCGGTGATCCCTGTGGCCCGCAGGGCCTCGTCGACGCGGCGGCGCACCTCTGCCTCGGGAAGGCCCATGTTGAGGGGACCGAAGGAGATGTCCTGTTCGACGGAAGCGGAGAACAGTTGGGCGTCAGGGTCCTGAAAGACGAGGCCCACTTGGCTGCGCAGTTCGCGCAAGCCCCGGCGGGAGTAATCGATGGGCCGGCCCTGGAAACGGACGACACCGCGGTGCGGCTTCAAAGCGCCGTTGAGATGAAGGAAAAGGGTTGACTTCCCGGCGCCGTTGGCGCCGACGACGGCGATCTTGCGTCCCGCCGGGAGGGAAAGATCAATACCCCGAAGGCCGCAGTTGCCGTCGGGGTAGCTGTATTCCACTTGTTCTGTTTCCAACAGGGCAGTCACGATGTAAACCATCCTCTTTTTCAGGGAGTGCGGCGTTGATTCGGCCAAAAAGATCAATCCCGGCTGCGCGGTAGCACGCGAAGCTCCTCTTCATACCCTCGGGCCGACAGAGCGATGTAGAGTTCCTTGGAACGGATGAGGGAACGGATGAAGAGGTTGGCGGCCAAGATGCCGAGGGAGCGAAGGCTGTTGGCTTTGGTGGCGTAGCCGAGGCGCGACGCCTGGGCGATCAGGATGGCCTGGGTTGTCTCCATGAGCACGAAAATGAAGCGATAGATGAGAAGCATCAGTTCTGTCACAATCTTGGGCGCCCGTATGCGGGTCGCCAGTTCGATCACATCGACCATTGGCGTGGTGAGCACCAGAAAATAGAGGCTGGCGGTGGCGCCGAGGGAACGAAAGAAGAGGATGCCGGCCTGTTGCAGACCGGCAGCCGATATTCCAGGGGAGTAGGGGCCGATGGTTACCTGGGCCACGGGGTCAAGGGGGGAGGGTGACAGCGCTACAGTCGCGCAGCCGGTGAGTAGGAAGAGACCCGGCACCGTCATCAGTTTCAGGAAGACCGATAAGGGGATGCGAGCCAAGAGGACGAGCAGTGCGCCGGAGAGCACCGTGATCGCTCCGGATAGGCAGGGCGTGGGCGCTATCAGGCTGACAAGCAACCCGGTGAGGGCGGCAAGTCCTTTCCATGCCGGTGATTTGTCTCGCAGCTTATTGGCCCAAGCCCACTGATCGATCGTGAAGAGCATATGTGTGACCCCGTTTAACAAGTTTCGGTAAGTCGATATCAGCGTTCCATCATCGTCAGTTCGCCTATCCGGTGTCTGCTGTTCGCCGGCGCGCTCATGATTTAGTGCGTCAGGCGTCGCCGAGAGGTTTGCGCCCCATGCCGGCGCCCATCCCTGAACCTGTGTGGACGTTAGAACCACTGTTGTTGCGGCGGCGCGCGAAGTAGTAGGCGATGAAGCTGGCGCCGGCGGCGGCTTGCAGGCCGAAGAGAAGCGGTTCGGCCTCTTCACTGGGTTCCCAGAGGGACTCGAACCAGGGTTCGTAATCGGGAGCGATCGTTTGGACCATTTCTCCTGCCTGATCATCAGCGCCAGCAAAATCGCCGGTAAAATGCATGATCAAGGGAACACCCGTCAGAAAAAGAGCTGCTGTGATCAGGACAAGCTTGTTCCGAAGCCCGTTCATGCTTTCACCTCTTTCGAGAAAATCTTCAGCGCCGACAACTCGGCAGTGGAGTATTTGGAGAGGGCGTTGAAGATGACGACGGTCAACAGTCCCTCTGCCAGGGCCAAGGGGACTTGCGTGATAAGGAAGACGGAGCCGAATTTGACGATGGAGCCCATGATTCCGGTAGCTGTATCGGGGAAAGCCAAGGCGAGTTGCAACGTGGTGGTGACATAGGTGGCCAGATCGCCGAAGGCGGCGGCGGCGAAGATGGAGAGATTAGAGGAAAGGTTAAGGCGCTGGCCTAACCGGTAGACGCCGTAGGCGGCGAAGGGGCCCACGATGCCCATGGAGAAGACGTTCGCGCCCAGGGTGGTGATCCCGCCGTGGGCGAGCAGCAGGGCTTGGAAGAGCAACACAATCGAGCCGAGCACCGTCATCACGGTGGGGCCGAAGAGGACGGCGCCCAGACCGGTTCCGGTCGGGTGGGAGGAGCTGCCGGTGACCGAGGGTAGCTTCAAGGCCGACAGCACGAAGGAGAAGGCGCCAGCGACGCCGAGGAGCATTTTGGCTTCCGGATTGGTCCGGACGGTTTTTTCGATGGCGCGCACGCCGTGGACGACGAAGGGCGCCGAGGCGGCGGTCCAGGCGGCGGCATGGCTAAGGGGCAGATAGCCCTCCATGATATGCATTCGCAGACACTCCTTTTTGCGTAGGGGTGGTTTCGTGCTTTCCTAATCTAAAGGCCAGCTTTTTTCATCGTGCCGTACTAGCGGCGATGCCGTGCCGGGGATTAGATAGTGATAAAAACAACAATCATATGTTCGCACGATCCTTAGAGCTGCTTCATCGCCTTCGATAAGACGGTAGATTGTCCGAGCCGGGTGGAGATTTCCCCATAGGCAACAAAATAAAGCCCTCCCTTCCTCCCGAAGTGGGTCTTTCGTTTGCTGCGGGCAGGTCTCCTGGCTCGGGCATCATCCGCTCCCGCCTCCTTCCCAGACCGAAGTCCAGTGGATCTGTGGCGGGTCGTCTTCCCTTACAGTAGCGGGGGCTGCTGAGGCTTTGCACCTCATTCCCTTTTCAGCCGCTAGGCGGCGCCTGCAACAAGGTCAACCTGTGTTCGATTTTTCAGATAGCTATGGAAAGCACTATCTATATGCAATCGTATCACGTCAGGGCGCGCGGGGCAAGGGTGTCGCAAGGTTCAGGCAATAAAATCCTCTTGAAAAAAAGTATTGATCTGGCCCGTCATTTATGATATTAATAAACACATTGTGGGAACCAGGATTCATCCAAATCGGGTTTGGATTGCTTCAACAGACCGACGTCCCTGTTAGGGCGGGTCAGACCCACCCCCGGATGAATCACGTAGGTCCCGGCATCCAATTTGCTGGGAAGGGGGCCGAAATGATGGATTACTCCACTTTCGGACGACATGTCACCATTGACACTTGGGGCGTTGACTTTAAAAAATTGAACGACGCCCGGTTCCTGGAGGAACAGATGATTGAAGCCGCCAAGGCGGCCGGCGCGACCGTTCTCTCGTCCCAGAAGCAGCAGTTTGAGCCGCAAGGCGCGACGGTCTTGGTCCTGTTGTCTGAGAGCCACATCTCCATTCACACCTATCCCGAGAAGGGCTTCGCCGCCCTCGACTGCTACACCTGCGGGGAGACGGTGGATCCGGAAGTGGCCATCAACCACATGATCAAGGTGCTGGTTCCCAAGAAGACGTCGGTAAAGCTGCTCAAGCGCGGCGACGGACCGATTGAGGTCCTGAAATAACGACGGCCCATGAAAAAAAGCCTGGTTCTCGCCAGGCTTTTTCTAATGGGCTGCATTCGTTCTAAAAAAAACAATCTTTTCCAGTGGCGTTACATGGTCCGCTTCAACTCTTCAAACTCTTCGTAATGGCTGCAGAGCAGTTCGGCCAGATCCCCGTCAATTGCCTTTTCCTGGACCATCTTGCGCAGGATCGACTCGACTTTTTCCTGGGGGAGGCCTTTCCGGTAAGGACGGTCTTCCACGAGGGCGGAGAAGATATCGGCCACGGCCACGATCCGGCTGCCGGCGCTGAGTTGCTCGCCTGGGATATGAAAGGGGTAGCCGCGGCCGTCAAGGCGCTCATGGTGGTAGGCGGCCCACTGGGCGATTTCCGAAAAGCCGGGAACCTGATTCAGAATGTGGTAGCTGTGATAGGTGTGCTGTTTGATGATCAGGTACTCCTCCGGTGTCAGGTGGGTCGGCTTTTCCAGAATCTCTTCAGGGATGCTCAGTTTGCCGATGTCGTGAAGGAGGCCAGCCACCTCCAGGCGGGCCATATCAGCGGGAGAGAAGCCGGCCAGTTTGCTCAGGTATGTGGCTGACGCCGACACAAGCCGCGAGTGGCGGAGGGTGAAGCGGCTCTTGCTGTCGATGATGCGGGCGAAGATGGACGCCAGGCCTTTCAACTCGCAGTAGGGGAGTTGGATGGTGTGTTCGTCAGAGCCGACGGCCTGCCGGGTCAGTTCGTCGATGAATGGGGAGTCCAGGTCGAGCCAAAAACTCTCTTTCCCAGCCAGTTCGGCCAGGGCAGGGGATAACTCGGGTCGGAAGACGGTTCCGAACAGGCCGTCGATGGCATCCATGACCTTGCGGCGCTGGGTGAGGACATGCTCTGGCGTCAGGAGGACTTCGATGCGGTCGGCCAGATGGATCAAGTCGCCCAACAGCAGTAATGTAGGATCAATGTCAGACTCGTCTCGGTTGGGCTCGTTCCAATGGTCATGGTGATGTTCGATGATGATGGCCACTTCTTTTAACTGAGGCGAACTCGCCAGCATCCGACGCCCCAGTTCGCAATGGCTCTTGGGGGATTGGATCTCAAAGCGGGAGAGGTCGGTCTTCTGGGCAAAGGTGACGGCGCCGATATCGTGGATGCTTGCTGCGCAATAAAGGGTCTTCAGTGTTTTGACCGGAAGCGCCATCTCCCGTCCGAGGGTAACTGCCAAGTAGGCAACCCGGCGGTGGTGGCGGGAGAGGCCATGGGCGGTGAAGTCCAAGGCCATGGCGAGGGCACCGAGCAGCCGGGGAAGGTCGACGGGGGTGTAGGATGCCATCCGGTTGCCTCCAATTGTTTACGGATTTTTTATGGGACCTTCATGAATCTATCATTCATCTTACCATAAGATAAAGTCGTGTTGCTTTTGTTTTTTCTGCGACGGCGAAGGAGGTGATAATGTGATCAAACGGTTTACGGCGGAATGCATTGAATGTGGCACCGTGCGCAACGTGATCGTTCCCGCCTGTTCCCAGGCGGAACTGGCTGTAGATATGCTGGGCGAAATCGAACGCACCCGCACCTGTCCTTATTGTGAACAGGAAGGCGTTCGCGAACTTCAGGACAGCGTGGCCTAATCAACAAGGCAATGACGCAGTGATGATGGAATTGAACATGACAGCGGTATGGTTAACGGACAGGGTCGGCAGCATGGTCGGCTCTCTTTTTTTAAGAGATTGAAAAGGATCCAGAAAAATGTAGCCACTGGACGCCAGTTCCGTTATCATAGAATTGTGGGCAAATGCGCGAGAAGAGGTGAATGGAATTGAACGTTTCCTATCCTACGGGCACGGAACTCCCTCATGTCGCTTACTTTTGCATGGAATACGGTTTGAGCGCTTCTATTCCTATCTACTCAGGCGGTTTGGGCATTCTAGCAGGGGATTACATCAAGGCAGCCCAGGAACTAGGACGACCGATGGTGGCCGTCGGTATCCTCTGGCGTCAGGGATATACGGAGCAGCATGTCGACGTCAACGGTCAGCCTTATGACGTGTACCGCGATTACGAGTTTCCCGATCTGCGGGATACCGGTGTGACCGTGTCGGTCCGCATCTGGGAGCATGATGTGATCTGCAAGGTCTGGGTCCTGGACAACCAGGGGAATGTCCCCCTCTACCTGCTGGACGCCGGTTTTCCCGGCAGTCCCCACGGCTGGATGACCCAGCGTCTCTATGGCGGTGGGCGGCAGGAGCGCATTGCGGCTGAGATGATCTTGGGCATCGGCGGGATCCGGGCGCTGCGCGCCCTCGGCCTGCCCATCGATGTCTATCACTTTAATGAAGGTCACGCCGTTTTTGCCGGGTTGGAACTGATCCGGGAGAAGATGAACCAGGGGCAATCCTTCGAGCGGGCTTGGCACAACACGCGCCAGGAGATCGTCTTTACGACCCATACGCCTGTCGCTGCTGGCAATGAGGTTCATGACCACGATACGCTCGGGCGGATGGGCGCCTACAACGGCCTCAACTACAACCAGATGCGCGACCTGGGCGGTGATCCCTTCAGCATGACTGTTGCCGGTTTGCGCCTCTCCTACATGGCCAACGGCGTTTCCAAGCTCCATGGCCGGACGGTCCACCGCATGTGGGGGCATCTGGAGTCGATCCCGCTAATCTTTTCCATCACCAACGGTGTCCATCCGGGCACCTGGCAGGATCCCCGGATCAAGCAGGCCTTTGAGACGCGGGGTGACCTGTGGTCGATTCATATGGACAATAAGCGCAAGTTGATTCAGTATGTCAAGGAAAAAGGGTTGGGGAACCTGCGGGAGGACACCCTCCTGATCGGGTTTGCCCGCCGGGCCGCCTCTTATAAGCGGGGAGACCTGATCTTCCGCAATCCCGAGGTTATCGATCCCTACCTGGCGACGGGCAAGATTCAGATCATCTTTTCGGCCAAAGCCCACCCGGCCGACATGATGGGCAAGGAGATCATCGCCCGGCTGGTGGAATTCCAGAAGCGCTACCCTGACAATGTGGTCTTTATCGAAGACTACAACATGGACATCGCTACGCTGATGGTGCGCGGCTGTGACATCTGGCTGAACAACCCCCGCAAGCCTCAGGAGGCCTCGGGGACGTCTGGGATGAAGGCGGCCATGAACGGCGTGCTGAACCTGAGCGTCGAAGACGGCTGGGTCGGCGAAGGGGTGCAGCACGGCATCAACGGCTGGTTGCTCGATTTCCATCCCGGCGAGAACCTTTCGCCGCAGGAGCAGGATGAGTTGGATATGAACTCTCTCTACCGGGTGCTGCTGCAGGAAGTGCTGCCCATGTACAACAACAACCGCAAGCACTGGGTGGAGATGATGATGCTCAGCATCGACATGTCGCGCTGGCAGTTCTCCTCCCACCGGATGTGCCGCGAGTACTATGACCTGATGTACACGCCGGTGACGACGAACAAGCGGCAGTTGTTGAGCCAGTCGATCTGAGGGAAGTTTTTTTGAAGTCTACATAAAACTGTAACCGCGGGGAAACCGGTCTTCCAGTCTCTCCGCGGTTGTTTAATCCGACGATGGTCCCATGCGTCATTCGGCGCAAACGGATATACTGGGATCGAAAAGACTGAGGTAAGAGGACAAGGCCGTAACGATGGAGGAACACCGCGAAGACAACAGAGACACTGGAGACACCGGAGGTAAGCGCCATGAACATATCTCAACTGCCTGCGCCGACGCTCGTCAATGCGGCGTCGAACGGTGACATTGTCCACATGTTGGTGTTGAAAAAAGCGATGGATGTGGCGAAACAACAAGGTTCCGCCGATATTCGGATGATGGAGCAGAGCGTCACCCCCCATCTGGGTCAGCGGATCGATGTCAGAGCATAGCTCGAAAAGGGGTTATGGTTACTGGTGCAGTGTCGCCCAAAGCGTTTTTTGTCCCTTGCGGGATAAGAGGCGCTTTTTGTCTTTTCAGGCAGGGGCAGTTGCCGTTTCCCTATGTGAGAGATTATGATACACTTTCTGGAGGATTTGACAGCAGCGTCAGAGTGGAAGGCGCATAGGAACTGATGTGGGAGGGAGAGCTTATCCTGTAAGGCGAGGCGATGAATGTTGAGGAAGGACTGCGGATGGTGCGCCGCTTGGTGAGAATGCGGCAAAAATGATCGGGAAGATCGACGGGAAGAAGGCAGAGGCGTAAAGCGGAAAGGATCGTGGCCGTGTCGAAGGAATGGTTGGCTCATCGCATTAAGCCGGAGGAAGAAGGGCGGCGGATCGGCAGCGTCCTGCAGTTCTGCCTGGGTTTTTCCCGGCGTCGCTTGCAGGTGTTGACCCGCACCGATGGTTTTCGTCTCAATGGAAAGCGAGCCCATCTCGACCGGCGGGTGAAAGAGGGCGATCTGCTGGAGGTCTGCGTCCACCAGGAGGAGGAAGGCAACCTGGCGCCGGTCGCCATGGACCTGAAGGTGCTCTTCGAAGACGCGGACCTGCTCATCCTCGACAAGCCGGCGGGGATCGAGGTGCACCCGCCGGAACAGCGGGCCCGCTTCCGGCCGACCTTGGCCCACGGCGTGGCTCATTATTTCGCTGAGCGGGGGATCAAGGCGAGGGTCCGGCCGCTGCACCGGCTTGACAAGGACACGACAGGCATTTGTGTCTTCGCGAAAAACGCCTTCGCCCACCAGGCGCTGGACCGGCAGCTCCGCGACGGGAGCTTGCAGCGTGGCTACCTGGCCATCCTGCGCGGCCTGCCGGCAGAACCAGTGGGGATCATCAACGGGCCGATCGGACGCGACCCGGACCACCATATGCGGCGCAGGGTCTGCGATGATGGGGAGACGGCGCTCACCCGGTACAGGGTGACGCAGGTGATCGAACCGAGCGCCTCGGGGACGAAGGAAACACTGGGACATGAGCCGCCTGTGCCGGAGAATGGGGGGGCAGAACCGCTCCTGGCGTTGGCGGAGGTCCTTCTGGAGACGGGACGAACTCACCAGATCCGGGTGCATTTCAGCCACCTTGGCACACCGCTGCTCGGGGACCGGCTATACGGGGGAGACTCTCCCCGTATCAGCCGCCAGGCCTTGCACTCGGCTTGGGTGACTCTTTTTCAGCCCCGCAGCGGGGAGGCGGTGAAGGTCACCTCTAACCTGCCGGAAGATATGGCCCGCCTGATCGACGGAATAGAGATGAGCGAAAATCAAAAGCAGCTATAGAGGAAATAGGTTGAAGAAGCAGATGACAGCGGAGTCAGTTAAAACGAATCTAGGATAACGAAGCAAAATTACGAAGCAAAAGATCGCTAGAGAGATGACGAGGTTATTATGCGGTTACGACGAATCCCGGGCACTCGGGAGAAGATTTTGCAGTACACCCCCTGGCTGGTGACCGATCCGACGGCATGGCAGGGCCGGTGGCAGGAATATATCGCCGGTCGGCTCGGCGAGCAGCGGCAGGCGCCCCTGGAGATCCACCTGGAACTCGGCACAGGCAGGGGACGGTTTATCAATGAGATGGCCCGGGAGTGTCCGGATCGCTTCTGGATCGGCGCCGAACTGCGCGAGGAGGTCCTCCTGGACGCGCTGGAACAGGCGAAAAAGTGGGAAGCGCCCAACTTGGCCTTTTTATGGATCAATGTGGAACAGACGGTCGATATCTTCGGAACTGGCGAGGTTGACGGCATCTACCTCAACTTCTCTGACCCTTGGCCCAAAGCGCGCCATGCCAAACGGCGATTGACCCACCGGCGCTTCCTGGAACGGTACCGGCGCTACCTCAAAACCGGCGGACGGATCCGCTTCAAGACGGACAATGACGATCTCTTCCGGTTCTCCTTGGAAGAGATCGCAGCCAATGGTTTTGCCCTCGAACAGGTGACTTTCGATTTGCACAAGGATCCGGCGCTGGCGTCGATGGAGCTGTCGGCCAGGGTTATGACTGAGTACGAGCGGCGCTTTTCCCGGCAGGGGATGCCGATCTATCGCTGTGAGGCGATGCTGTTGGCGCCGATGGAAAGGGATGGGGCTGCTTCCCGCTAAAGTTGCAGGCGGCGCTGTGTAGTAGATAGGATTCTACAAGGATTGACAGGCACTGCATCATGGTTTACCATAGACTTGCCTGAGGGGAGTAGTTTCACGGGCAAGGTCAACAAACTGGCGTTACCGCCTGGCCTTGCCAGCCTGGACAAGCTGTACCGGCTTGGATAAACGGCTTAACGAGACCTCGGACACGTTTTTTGGCGTGTCCGAGGTCTTTCTGTTTTGTTGGCCTGTTTTGCCGGTTCAACCGCTCTGGGAGAATGCTCGACACATCACGTCATCCGAGCAGATTTCATCGTATTGAGGGAGGAAACATCGTGGAAGCATTTTGGGCATCTACCATCTTCGTCGTGCTCGCCGAGATGGGTGACAAGACACAGTTGCTGGGGATGGCCTTTGCCACCCGCTACAAGGCGATGACGGTTCTGGCTGGTGTCTTCGTCGCTACGCTGCTCAACCATTTCCTGGCGGTGGCGCTGGGCGATTACCTGACCGCCTTTGTGCCCATGGAGACGATCCAACTGGCGGCGGCTATCTCCTTTATCTTCTTCGGCCTCTGGACGGTTCGCGGCGATGAGTTGGAAGGGGAGGACAAGAAGGAGTATTTTGGCCCTTTTCTGACAGTGACGATCGCCTTTTTTATGGCTGAGATGGGGGACAAGACCCAGTTGGCCAGCGTCGCCCTGGCGGCGAAGTATCACAACCTGATCCCAGTTTGGATGGGGACAACAGCAGGGATGATGATCTCCAACCTGATCGGCATCCTCATCGGGGTGGTTCTTGGCAAGCAGATCCCCGAGCGGGTCGTCAAATACGCCTCGGCGGCCATCTTCATCTTTTTCGGCTATGCCGGCATCATCGCTACCGTTCACGACCAGACGACACTCTATGCATTGTTGGGCGGGATTACGGTAATTACGGTTATCGCGCTTTACATGCTGACCCGAAGGGGAAATCAACCTGTTCGCTCAGAGTAATGCCCGGGGCATAATAGGAACAGCAAAGGTTCGTCTGTCTAAATCACCGTATCGGGTATGATACTAGTGAAAGTGATTCGAGGTGACGGAACTTGACTGTAAATGGCAAGGCAGTGGCGATTACGTCCTGCCGGAGTTACGAACGGGAAGAGATGGACGCCGCTGTCGGGCGCCTGTTGGAGCGCCTCGGCGGCCTTGGTTCTCTCGGCAGTCGGAAGTTCATCAGCGCTCAGGAAGGGCCGGATGCCCTGGAAAGCCCGGATGGCGTGGTCATTCCCGCCATCCCGATCCGCCCCGGCATGCGTGTTGCCCTTAAGCCCAACCTGGTCATGGGAAAAGATCCGGCTGCCGCCGTGACGACCCACCCGGCGCTGGTGGAGTCGGTGGCCCGGGCGGTCATCGCTTTGGGCGCGACACCTTTCATCGTCGACAGCCCCGGCGGTCCATCCGGAAACGCCCCTGGGTTGAAGATGGTCTATAAAAAGACGGGCATGGCCGCCGTCGCCGAGCGTCTGGGCATCGAAGTCAGCTACGATACGTCTGAAGTGGAACTGCCCCTCACGAACGGGAGCCCCCTGCGCAAAGTGTCCATCCTGAAGGTGCTCCACGAGGCCGACGCCATCATCAACCTGCCCAAGATCAAGACCCATGCCCAGACTGGCTACACGGGAGCGGTCAAAAATCTCTACGGCGCCATCCCGGGGATGCGCAAGGCGGAGTACCATTTCCGGGTGCAGGAGCGAAAGCCCTTCGGCGAACTGCTCGTGGAACTCAACCTAGCCCTCCGGCCGGCGCTCACCGTCATGGACGGCGTCATCGGCATGGAGGGTGACGGGCCGACGGCGGGGGAACCGAGACCTTTGGGCTACCTGCTGGCCTCCCGCTGCCCCTTCACCCTGGACAACTACGCCCTCTCGCTCATCCACCTCAAGGACATCGAGATGGATCGCGTCGCCCGGGCTCGGGGGCTCGTCGGACCGCTGATCCTGCGGGACGACGGTGAAAAAATCGAACCTGTCCCTTTCCGCCCCGCCTCGCACCGCCGGGTCAACTTCGTCGAAAACCACCTGCCTCCCTTTCTGGCCCGGCCCATCTCGAAGTCGCTCCGACCGCTGCCGGCCTTTGACCGGGACAAGTGCGTCGGTTGCCGCATCTGCCTGCAGAGCTGCCCCGCTGACGCCTTGCAGATGGACGGGATCCCTCAACTGGACAAGGACAAGTGCATCGGCTGCCTCTGCTGCCAGGAGATGTGCCCCGAGCGGGCTGTCGAGGTGCGCCAGACCGGGCTTAGCCGGTTCCTTTTCGGTTCTCGCCGCTGACTGAATTATCAGCGGCGTTTCTTTTTTATTGACAGGTTTTCGCATTCGTGAAAAAATGAAGGTCGCTAAATGAACGTTCATTTAGGAGGGCCTTGAGGCAAAACGATGTGGGAGGCGGTAGAGATTGACGACGGACCTTTGCGGTACCGAGCGGCGCAAGATGTTTATGGCGGCGGCCATGGAACTCGCCTGCCAGCACGGGTATGAAGGCGCCACCATCAAGCGCATCGCCCAGAAATGCGGCGTCACCGTAGGTTCTATCTATCATTACTTTGAGAACAAAGAAGACCTCTTTCGCGAGGCCTTGCGGGAACACACCTTTGCATCTGTCCTGGAGAGACTGATCGGCGAGATTGAAGATAAGCCGATCGAAGAGGGGTTATTCCTCGTCGCCACAGGGTTTATCGGTTTTTTGCGGGAACGGCGGAATTTGATCTCTATTCTCGTCAGCGAGGGCATGCACAACACGGAGTTTGGCGGTCTTTTTATCGACATGGTCCGCCGAAACACGGAGATCATGAGAGCCTATTTCGATGGGAAGATCGCCGAAGGCGAACTGGCGCCCATCGATTCCCGCATTGCCGTGCAGATGTTTTTCGGTCACTTCTTCAACGCCTATCTGCACAAGGAACGTATGCAGATGGAACATCTGCCGCCTGTAGACGAGGCCTTCGTTCGCGGCAGCATCCGGTTGCTCTTGCACAGTTGGAAACAGCCATAGTCGCAGACAGGAGGACGGACATGCAGAATCCACAACAACATAGGAAAACAGGTGTCAAAGCGATCGCCCTAGGATGCATCGTGGCGACGGCGCTGACCCTCACCGGTTGCGGCGCAGTCCCCGAAGCGAAGGTACATAGAGTCGTCGTCGAAACGGTGGGCGATCAGGGGCTGAGCAAGGCTCGCGTCGTCGCCGGACGGGTCATGGGCGATACGGAATCGGCCATCATGAGCAAGCTCAACGCCCGGATTGCCAAGGTCCTCGTCGATGTGGGACAAGAAGTCAACGCAGGCCAGCCGCTGATCCAACTGGATGACCGCGACTTCCGCGCCGCCCTCGCCCAGGCGGAAGCGAACTTACGCGCCGCCCAGGCCCGCTTGGCCGACACGGAAAACGGCGCGCGGCCTCAGGAACGGCAGCAGATGGAGCAACGGATCACCGCAGCGGCGGCGTCCCTCGACATCGCCAAGAAGACGATGGAGAGGACCCAGTCGCTCTTTGACGCCGGCGCCGCGTCGAAAAACCAATTGGAATCGGCGCAACTGGCTTTGACCCAGGCCCAGGCGACCTATGACCAGTTGTTGCAGCAACAGAGCCAGATGCTCGAAGGCGCCACCGCCCAGACGCTGGAGAGCCTGCGAGCCACTGTGGCCCAGATGAGCGCCATCGTCGACCAGGCCCGGTTGAACCTCGAAGCGACGGTCATCACGGCGCCGGTCAACGGCCGCATCGCCTCCAAAGCGGCTCACGAAGGAGAGATGGCCGCCACGGCGCCTGCCGCCAACACCCTGTTGACCATCGTCAGCAGCGAGCCAGTGGTGGAAGCGAGCGTTCCCGAGGAGTATATCAAGCAGATCCAGGTCGGACAGACGATGAAGGCGCGCATCGAGCAGGTCTCTTCGGAGGCTTTTGAGGCGAAAGTGGTCGCCGTCAGCCCCATCGCCAACAGCACCAGCAAAGAGTATCCTGTCAAACTGAGCCTGCCCCAGTCGGGACTCTGGAAATCGGGCATGTACGCCGAGGTCACCCTGCCGAGTGGCGAGAGCAAGGCGCCCATTGTGGTGCCGAAAGACGCTATTGTCAAGCGCGGTTTCGAGCGCGTCGTCATGGTGACCGACGGATCCACGGTGACTGTCCGCCCCGTCACGACGGGCCGTTCTGACGGCAGCAATATGGAGATCTTGAGCGGGCTCAAGGCTGGCGAAAAGATCATCACTGTCGGTCAGAATGAGTTGAAAGACGGCGACGCCATCCAGGTGATCGCCGAAAGGGGAGCGGCAAAATGAAGAAGAAAATCGCCAAAATCGCCGGCGCCGCTCTTTTAGTGTCTGCCCTCGGCTATGCCGGTTACAGCTACGTCGATTCCATCCGCTATGTGACGACCGATGACGCCCGCATCGATGCCGACATGATCAAGGTGGGACCGGAGATCGCCGGACGGGTCCTGGAGATCCGCGTCAAAGAGGGCGATCTCGTCCAGGCCGGCGAGACGATGGTCCGTCTGGAAGAGAAAAACACGACCTTGCAAAACCGCGATTCCGCCCTGGTGCGCGCGCCGGGGACCGGCCTGGTGATGAAAAAGAACGTCAACGACGGCGAACTGGTCTCGCCGGGACAGCGCCTCTTTTTGCTCGCTGACTTCGAGCACCTCTACGTGTCGGCCCGGATCGAAGAGACGAAGATCCACCGCTTGGCTGTCGGCGAGCCTGTCACCTTGACGGTGGACGCCTTCCCCGGACATAAATTGCAAGGCGTTGTGGAACAGGTGGGCTTTGCCGCCGACAGCGTCTTCTCCCTGTTGCCGAGCAGCAACGTGTCGGGCAACTTCATCAAGGTGACCCAACGGATCCCCATCAAAATCAAAATTCTTGACGATCAGGGGCTGCGCATTCTCCCTGGGATGAACGTCATCGCCAAGATCTCCACAGGGGGATGATGAGGTGAAGGCCAAAAAGCTGATCGTCCTCATCGTCGGCGTGTACCTCCTGGCGGCAGGACTGATTTCCGCCTATTACGGATACCAGCATGTCTATTTCGTCCAGACCGACGACGCCAAGGTCGCCATCGACCTGATGGTGGCGCGGGCGCCCATCGGCGGCCATATCACCGATCTGAAAATCCGTGAAAATGAGACCGTCGCCAAAGACGAGATCCTCGCGATCGTAGAGGGAAGCCCTGCGGCCGGCCAGCCAAAGTTGCGGGCGCCTGTATTCGTGCCGATCAGCGGACAAGTGTTGCGGCTTGACGCCCACGAGGGAGAAGCCGTCACCGCCGGCCAGCCGCTCGTCGCCGTAGCCGATCGCGCATCCGCCTATGTAGAGGCGCGATTTGAGGAAGTGGACTCAAGCCGCATCCAGGTGGGCCAGACCGTCGATGTGACCCTTGACGGCGCGGCGAGGCAGGTCTTTCCGGGGGTCGTGTCGTCGATCAACCGGAACACGGAACAGATCACCTGGCCGATCATCTCGCTGACGCCGGCCCAACAGCATCCGAAAGAAGATCAGTTGTTGAACGTGAAAATCCAGGTCCCCGGCGCGCCTCTGATCCCGGGCACAGGCGCTTCCGTCAAGATCCGGGTGAAGGAGTGAAGGCCCATGACTTCGCGTGAAAACGGACACCCTGGCGTGCTGGTGGTGACGATGGTCGTGGTCATCGGCACCTTCATGGCTGTCCTCGACACATCGATTTTGAACGTGGCCTTGCCCAAGCTGATGGTCCTCTTCAGCGTGGACACGAAGGAGATCCAGTGGATCTTGACGGCCTATATGCTCGTCTCGGGCGCCGTCATCCCGATCATGTCCTATCTGGGCGACACTTACGGCTACCGCAACCTCTACGCCTACTGCCTGGCCGCCTTTACAGCCGGATCGCTCCTCTGCGGCCTTGCCTGGAACAACGAAAGCCTGATCGTCTTCCGGGTCATTCAGGCCCTGGGCGGCGGTCTCATTCAGCCGGCCAGCATGGCCCTCATGTTCCGCTTCGTGCCGAAAGAAAAGATGGGCATGGCCATGGGGCTCTTCGGCTTGTCCATCGCCGTGGCCCCTTCCATCGGTCCCTCCCTGGGCGGGTTTATCGTCGAAGATTACAGTTGGCGCTGGCTCTTCATGATCAACGTCCCCCTCGGGGTGCTTGGCTTCGTCCTCTGCCAGACGCTCCTGCCGGAGACGGAGAAGCGACCCTCCAACCATTTCGACTTTTGGGGCCTCTTTCTCTCCTCAGGCAGCGCCTTCCTCTACCTGCTGGCGCTGGACAAGGGGCAGGACTGGGGCTGGTCGAGCTACACCGTCGTCATGCTCCTGCTCACCGCAACGGCGATGGGGGCGTTGTTGGTCGTCGTCGAACTGAATCACCCCAATCCCATGCTCGACCTGCGCCTGTTCAAGGTGCCCCAATTTACCTACAGCGTCGTCATCTCCAGTTGCCTTTACATCATTCTCATCGGCGGTGTGCTGCTCTGGCCAATCTACCTGCAAAACATCCGCGGGTATTCGGCCATGCAGACGGGCCTCATCCTCATGCCCCAGGCAGTGGCCATGGGCCTGATGATGCCAGTCGCCGGGAAGCTCTATGACAAGATCGGCGCCCGCCCCATGGCATTGGTGGGCATCCCCTTGATCGGAGTCTCCACGTACCTGATGCATACGCTGACGGTGGACACGCCTCAATCGGTCTTCAACGTCTGGTTGATCATGCGAGGACTCGGCCTCGGGTTGACCTTCATGCCGGTGAACACGGCCGGCGTTAGCGCCGTTCCGCTCATGAAGGCCGGCGCCGCCTCGACGCTGAACAACCTCGTCCGGGCAGTGGCAGGCTCCTTCGGTATCGCCATCACCACGTCCATGCTGGAGAACCGGCAGGTCTTCCATACGCACCGCATGGTCGAGGGGTTAGACCTCTTTTCGCCGAGTTGGCCCATGATGCAACAGTCGGCGGGCGGCCTCCTGGCGGCCACGGGAGACACGTCAGCGACCCAAGCGACCATGTTGACCCAGATGTACGGGCAGATTCAACTGCACACCAACACCTGGGCCATGGCCGATGTGTTCCTTGCTTTCGCCATTTCTGTCATCGTCGTCGTTCCGATGGTGTTTCTGTTGAAACGAACCGGCGGCGGCAAGGGCGGTCCACCGCCGGTGATGGCGGAGTAGGCTGAGTTTATGGCCAATTGCCAGAGTGTGCCCGAAAAAAACTCGAATCGCGCGAACGGGTATAGCGACCTCTCTTTTGTTGCATCCTTTCTTTTGTTATTATTAGTAACATACGAAGACTGACATAAAGAAACAAAGAGTGGGAATGGCAGTAGAAGGGGGATATTTTCTTGAAAACGAAACTGACAACACTGCTGGGGATTCAATATCCCGTGATTCAGGGCGGCATGGCTTGGGTCTCTGAGGCCAACCTGACGGCTGCCGTCTCCAATGCCGGCGGAGCGGGCATCATCGCCACCGGCGGTCGGCCGACGGAATGGGTCCGCGAGGAGATCCGCAAGGCCCGCAGCCTCACGAACAAGCCTTTCGGCGTCAACATCATGCTGATGGCGCCCAACAAGGACGAGATCGTCGACGTGGTCTGCGAGGAAAAGGTGGCCTTCGTCACCCTCGGCGCCGGCAACCCGGTTCCCTTTTTTGAAAAGCTCAAGAGCGCCGGGATCAAGGTGATCCCTGTCGTCCCCAGCGTCAAGTTGGCGAAGCGGGTCGAAGCGGCAGGTGCGGACGCCGTCGTCATTGAAGGCATGGAGGCGGGCGGCCACATCGGCACCCTGACGACGATGGCCCTCCTGACGAACGTCGTCCCTGAAATGACCATCCCTGTCATCGCCGCCGGCGGCATCGCCGACGGTCGCGGGACCGCCGCCGCGCTGTTGATGGGCGCTTCCGGCGTCCAGATGGGCTCCCGCTTCCTCCTGGCCGAAGAGTGCGCCCTGCATCCCAACGCCAAGAAGCGGATCATCGAGGCCGTCGACACCGACTCCATTGTCACTGGCTACTCCCGCGGCCACGGCGTCCGGGGCTTGAGAAACCGCATGACCGAGAAGTACCTGGAACTGGAGCGGACCGGCGCGCCCCAGGGCGAACTGGACAAGCTGGCCATCGGGACGAACAAGCTGGCCGCCATCGAAGGCGATATTGAAAACGGCCTGGTTCAGGTCGGACAGAGCCTGCATCCCTTGAAGGAGATCAAGCCCACCCAGGCGATCATGGACGAACTGATGGCCCAGACGCGGGAGGCCTTGGCGGGCGCTGCCCGGCTGGCGGCTGCGTTCGAATAGGCTGAGGCCCGGTTTTTTCGTAGCCGATAAATCCGCAAGCTCTACAGGGCACCCTCTGAATGTCAGCCTCTAAATGTCAGCCTTTGAATTGCTGCGTCTGATGGCAGGATTTGAAAGCAGAGCGTGAACACATCCAGGGTCATCGCATTGCATGGGAAAACGGCTGAGAGAACGAAAACCGCCCTTCATCGCAAATAAGCGGAGAGGGGCGGTTTTTGTTTTTGATATTTGGTTTGATAGATGAAAGCGATGGCCTTATTTTGAATCGAAAGAAAAATTGACTATCATATACGAAAGAGGATAAAATACAGACAAAATCATCCGAAAGGAAAGTCGCTGTTTATGGATTCCATCGATCGCAAAGCGATTCGTAAGCTGATGGAGCGGGGACGGACCACCTGGGCGGATCTGGGCGCCAGCCTGGGACTGTCTGCTCCTGGTGCGGCTGACCGGGTGCGCAAACTGGAGGAGCGAGGGGTGATCCGGGGCTACGCCGCCGTGGTCGATCCTGAGGCGTTTGGCCTAGGAGTGACGGCCTATGTCACCGTCTGGCTGGACCGGCCGGAGCATCGCGCCTGCTTTTTAGCGCAGGTGGAGGCGACTGAGGCCGTCCAGGAATGCCACCATGTGGCCGGAGACGAGGATTATCTGTTAAAGGTCCGCTGTGCTTCCTTGCGTGATCTCGAACGGCTGATCAGCGAAGAACTGAAAGGCATGCCCGGCGTTTTGAAGACTCGGACGACCATCGTCATGTCGACGGTGAAGGAGACGCCTCGCTTGCCGCTCCCGGAAATAACGGACAAAGAAGGGATTTGAATTGCCCTACTGGCTAAAAGGGCTGATCATCGGCCTCGCTGTCGCCGCCCCGGTCGGTCCGATCGGCATCCTCTGCATCCGCCGTTCCCTCGCCGAGGGATGGCGCGCTGGCTTTGTTTCCGGTCTCGGAGCGGCCACCGCCGACGCCTTGTACGGCGCTATCGCCGCCTTCGGTCTGACAGCGGTGGCTGAATTGCTTGTACAGGCGGCGGGATGGCTGAAGTGGGTCGGCGGCGCTTTTCTCTGTTACCTCGGATACCGTACGTTGCGCTCCCGCCCGCCGGAGACGACGACAGAGGAGAAAACGTCTTCCCTCGCCGCTGCCTATACGACCACCTTGTCCCTGACTGCGACGAACCCGGCGACGATCATCAGCTTCGCTGCGATCTTCGCCGGGCTTGGTATCGGCAGTGAGGGAACGGATGCCGGCAGCAGCGTCTTGGGCACCGGCGTTTTGGGCGACGTCTCCCTTGGCGCTTTCGGCAACGGCGCTGACAGCATTTTCGGCAGTATCGGAGGATCAGCCGGAGGAGTTGCCGGAGGGATTGCTGGGGGAATAGCGGGGAGCGCAGGAGAGGGTTACGGCGCCGCGTTCGAGATGGTGCTCGGCGTCTTCGTCGGGTCGGCCCTCTGGTGGCTCATCTTAAGCGGCGCCGTCAGCCTGCTGCGCTCCCGTCTCGATGAAACTGCGCTGGTGTGGGTGAACCGGCTGTCGGGAATCATCCTGCTGGGATTCGGGATGTGGGCGCTTTTTTCTACTCTTTAACGACGGGGAAGGGGATCTCCGTCACCAACTGTTCCGGCGGCGTGGTGGCTGGATCAGTGCAGGAAATCTCCCACATGGACACAGGCGGCTACTCGGACCGCCGGCAAAGGTCGCGTTGACCAGCTGGGGGTGGTGACCAGCCAGGCCACTTCCACGTCGACAAGGTCGGGGTTAAATTCCTTGTCATGGTAGAGCATTGTCGGCGTGCCAGCCACACAAGCGTCGGCGGCGGTGATCTCTTCGTAAACCTCGATGGTAAACATGGGTTTCTCCTTTGGTATCCGTTAGCGCCGGTGCACTTTGAGTTGCCCTAAGGGAAAGGTCAACTGGCTGAACTGCAAAAAACAAATGTTTCTTCGGCTCACATGCCTCGTGGCGGTTGGCTTTGCGAAGGAAGCGAAGGCGCGGCAGCCTGGGCTTTTTCGGCCTGTTCCTTTTCGCGGCGTTCCTTCTGCCAGTCGCTGACGGCAAAGGGCAGGTAGTAGATGACCATCAGGAACAGGGCGACCGCTTCAAGAGAGAGGATATACCAGGGCCAGGGGCCAAGGAAGTCCAGCAGCGACGGGTTTTCCGGCTTGGCCCGCAGGTACATGTAGTTGCCGCCGGTGAGGGAATCGACGGCGCCCACGAAGAGCATGAACAGGTTCGTGATGACGGCGGTCTTGCCGATGGAGGCCCAGAAAGGGCGATAGTTTTCGACGAAGGTCATGTAGAGGCAAGCGATGATGATGGCGCTGTGGGCGAAGAAGAAGCGGTAGAAGATGACATGGGGGAAGGCGAAGGGGCCCAGATCGGGCGTGAGCAGAGCCTGGGCGGCGCCGATGAGGCCCCAGAAATAGGTGATCTCATAGAGGGTCTGGTTGGCCTTGAGCAGCATGATGCCGCAGAGCAGGCAGGTGACGTTGCAGAGGTGAAGGGGAAGCGATGCGTCCGGCGACCAGAAGCCGCCGGCGATGTTCCAACCCTGCATGAACAGTTCCTGCAAAAAGAGGCCCGCCGCCAGGCTGTAGCGGAATCGCCGCTTGAAGGTCTCGTTCATGCGGTCCCGGTAGAGGTAGAGGCCGAGGCAGACGGCGGCAAGAAGGGACAGAACGATGATGTGGGAGAAGGAATAGGGAGCGAAGGGTTCGGCAGTCGGTTCAAAGACAAGGAATGCGTGCATCGGGTCAACCCTCCCCTGTGTCGAGGGCGTGTCGACAAGGATGATGTAAACCCATTATGCCATCGTGTGAAGTGGATTGAAAACATCGAACAATGGTGAAGTCTATTATAAAATCAAAGACGCCATGCTGTTTCCCTAACGGAAGGAACCGCACGGCGTTCAAAAGCATCACCTAACGTGCCGACCAGTTCTTTTTTCGAGCGGGCTTGCCTGTCGCTGAAATCTCCGGCGTGGCAGCGCTGCAATTGGACGTCTAGGCAGGCCTGCACCGAAGCACGGGTGGGACCGAGACGTCCTTTTTCGCTAGGTGCGGAGCGATATGCATGAGCCGGAAAGAGGCAAAGAGCAAGGGTAGAAATGATAAAACGAACGTTAGAAAAGCGTCCATATTGCCACAACCGACGAGTAAGGCGGAGCGAACCATGGAGCATAGATTCCGGCTCTAATAGCAATGTAGCCAAAATGGAAATAAATAGTTACAATCAGTTCAAAGGAAAGTCCATTTAGTTATCCACAGCGTTATTTTCAAAAAAAGCCCTGTATCCGGGTTACCCACGGTTTTACCCACATTATCCACAAGGTGATTCGCTCGCTGTTATCCACAAGTGGTTATCAACAGAAATAATTGACGAATAAAGAAAAACCCCGTTGATCTTTGGTGTAAGATCCCCGGGGAAACAAGATGTTGCACGAACTGTAGTAAGAAGCTGTGAATAACATTGTGGATAACACTGTGGTAAATACCGAGGTAAACAGGCTCGGTCAATCGGCGCGGGCCGGCGCCTCTGTCTGCCCCGCTGTCGACAACCCCCGCTTGTCTTTCCCGATGAAGAGGTAGTAGCTGAGGTAGATGAACAGCAGGACGGGGATGCCGGCGTAGAGGACGATCTGTTGGGAGGGGTCGAAATAGAGGCTCACAATGACGCCGATGTTCAGCAGGGCCGCTGCGATCGGCACGAGCGGGTAGAGGGGCGTTCGGAAGGCCAGTTGGCCGACTGACCCGCCGAGACGGGTGTATTCACGGCGGAAGTTGACCTGGCACCAGGCGATGATGATCCAGATCAGGCAGCCGGTGAGGCCGGTGCTGGACATGAGCCAGAGGTAGACCGTATCGGCGGCGTAGGCCTCCGTGAGCAGGGACAGGCAGGCCAGGGCGAGGGTAAAGAGGACGCCGTAGAAGGGTACGCCCCGGCTGTTGAGGTGACCGAGCCAGGAGGGCGCCTGTTTTTCTTTGGCCATCGACCAGAGCAGGCGCGAGCAGGCGTAGAGGGCCGAGTTGCCGGCCGAGAGGGCGGATGTGAGAACGACGAAGCTCATCACATGCTGGGCGAAGGGGATGCCGATGCGGCCGAAGACGGTGGCAAAGGGGCTCTCCTGCACACCGGCCTCAGTCCAGGGGATCGTGCCGGCCAGGACGGTCACAGCGAGGACATAGAAGATGATGATGCGCAGGCTGATGCCGCGGATGACCCGGGGGACATGCTTGCCGGGCTCTTCACACTCGCCGGCGGCGATACCCACCAGTTCGGCGCCCTGGAAGGAGTAGACGACAGCGATCATCGTCAGGAAGACAGCGTGGAAGCCGTTGGGGAAGAGACCTTCTCCGCCGGTGCTGAAGTTGGAGAGGCCGATGGCGCCTTCATTGCCGGTAAAGCCGAAGATCAAGCCGGAGCCGGCGATGATGAAGCCCACAATGGCGACCACCTTAATGCTGGCGAACCAGAATTCGGCTTCCCCGTAAGCCTTGACGGAGATCAGGTTCAGCAGCGCCAGGGAGACGGCGAAGACGGCGCACCAGATGTAAACGTCCACCTGGGGGAACCAGTTGTGCATGATGATGCCGGCGGCGGTGAAGTCGGCGGCGATGCAGAGGGCCCAGTTGACCCAGTAGAGCCAGCCGGTCGTGTACCCGGCGGCGGGGGAGATGAAGCGCGAGGCGTAGCTCTGGAAGGAGCCGGCCACTGGCATGGCGACGGCCAGTTCAGCCAAGCAGAGCAAGACCAGAAACATGATCAAGCCGCCGGCGGCATAGGCTAAGATGGCGCCGAAGGGACCGGCCTGGTGGATCGTCTGGCCGGATCCAAGGAAGAGGCCGGTGCCGATGGTGCCGCCGACAGAGATCATCATCAGGTGGCGGGACTTCATGTCGCGGCGGAGTCCTTTTTTCTCGGGGATCAACTGTTCTGGATTAACGGCAGGTGTTGTCATGGGCGTTCCTCCATTTTTACGGTTTTGGACAGTGATGCATCGTTGGTTAAGGACGATGTTAGCTGTGTAGGTTAAGGGTGTTCCGGTTTAATCGGCTGGGTTGGTTTGACTGGACAGGAATGTCGTTGGGCCTTTTTAGACAACAAAAAATGGTTGTGAACGCCATCACAACCATGTCCGTAATAACTTCTTAGTACGGCCTGGTGATAGCGCTCCACCCCCGAAGGGTGACAGTCATGCCTTTATTCAAGACATGCCCAGCGGCCGCACTTCCCCACAAGGACGGCCACTTCGGCGGAAACGCCTTTCCAGTCCGGTCATCGCCCGGCAAGCTCCCAGACTGTACTTTTCGTCTTCCGCGCCTCTATCGAGTCTTTTATTGTCATGTGTAAAATTTAATACAAACGAACGATAGTGTCAATGAGAATATACATGCAGTGAATATGCATAAATATGAAGTGTGTTAAGATTGTTAATTTTACACAAAGATTGTGTCAAGGTTACCATCGCCACAGGTGTTTTCGATATACTCGATATGATAAAAACCAGGCGATTAGAATCAGGTGTTAAAGAACCAGGCGTTGATTGTATCATTGAAAATGACGGCGGCGAGCAAGACCAAAGATGGCAGTCGGCAGAGGGGGTTCTGCGTCATGTACATTTTGGTGAAGACGGTGACCCGGCGAGCCACCTATTTTGACCGCCTCGGTCATTTATTATCCTTGCTTCCCCCAGAGGTCACCTATGGACTCGGTGATTTGGCCGGATGGCTGTCTTACCGTTTGCACCCAAACACAGTTGCAGGCATAAGGAGGAATATCAAGGAGACGCTGCCGGGGGTTTCTGAACGATACGGCGGATACCTGTGCAAGCGCTACTACAAGGGCCTGGCGCTGAGCATGGTGGAACTCTGGGTCTATTCGCGCCGCTTGGCGCGAGACATGGACCGGTTTTTCGACGTCCAGGGGGAACGGCATCTGCAACAGGTTCTTGACAAGGGGAAAGGAGCGCTGCTTTTCACAGCCCATCTGGGGAATGTCTTTTACTACATCCAGTACCTGGCTCGGAAGTATCCGCGGATCGTCCTCGCCTCTGCGCCGGACAAGCGGTTATATCGGCTCTATGACGCCGTTGTGCGCATGGACGCCAAGGGAGAAGGCCTTTTGTCCCGAAAAGTCGACCTCATGAGGACTGTCCAGGGCCCCGTTGACGGGAACAGCATCTTCGTCTTTTTCGGTGACAGCTACCGGCCCGAGTATCCCCTTTCGACCATGTTCAACAGCATGACCCACTCCTCCTGGGAGGCGGCCCGCCTGGCCCTTGACAATGAAATCCCCATCATCCCTTTTCGCGGCTATCGCGTCCAGTCTCACAAGCACCGGCTTATCTTTGAGGAACCGCTCAACCTGCTTGAAGTCTACCTGCCCGGGCAGCAGGCTGAGGCGACGGGGTATCTCAACCGGATCGTCGAACGATTCATCCGTGAGTGCCCTGAACAGTGGTTTTACTGGTTTGACGCGGAACGGAGATGGCTCCGCAAACGGCCCGATGATCTTTCTGCTTCTCCTTGATTCCCCGCATGCCACCTAGCATGAAGGAAATCAAGCTACGCGCTCTTTTCTAGCTCAAATAATATAGCTAACCGGCGTTTTTCCAGGTATCATAGAAATGTGACTAGCCGCATGGAGAGACCCGGACGTTGAATCAATGATGTGGAGAGAGAAAAAGGATGTGCCAAAAAAGCATGGACGCCGAACCGAATGCAAACGGGCCAAGCCTTGACAAAACGCTGGAGCGGAAGTCCTTCAACCGCTCCGAATACTACATCAACCGGGAACTAAGCTGGCTTGAGTTCAACCAGCGGGTGTTGGAGGAGGCCCTCGACACGACAAACCCGCTGCTAGAGCGTTTGAAATTCCTGGCGATCGTCAGTTCCAATTTGGATGAGTTCTTCATGGTCCGCGTCGCCGGCGTGCAGGATCAAAAAGAGGCGGGACTGCAAAAGCGCGATCCTTCCGGTTTGACGCCGGCGGACCAGTTGAAGCTGATCGCCGAGCGCACTCACCGCATGGTCCAGGACCAGTACGCCCACCTGATGAACAACCTCCTGCCGGAACTGCAGGCCAAAGGGATCCGTTTTTTGCGATGTCAGGAACTGAGTCCCAACCAGAAGGTCTTTGTGGAGAACTACTTTGAGCAGGTCATCTACCCTGTTGTGACGCCGCTGGCTGTCGATCAGAGCCGGCCCTTCCCGTTGCTGGCCAATAAAAGCCTCAACATCGCCGTCTTTTTGGAGCCGGAAAATCATCTGGCCGCCAAACGGCAGCTCTTTGCCGTCGTCCAGGTGCCGTCGGTGCTGCCTCGCTTTATCGAGGTTCCTTGCACAGGTGGCGAAGCTTTTGTCTACCTGGAAGACGTGATCAAGAGCCAGTTGGAGGTGCTCTTCCGGGGCAACCGCATCCTCGATTCGTCTACCTTCCGGATCACCCGCAACGCCGACCTGACCGTCGACGAGGAGGGCGCCGAGGATCTCCTGGAGGCCATCGAGAAGGAACTGCAAAAGCGCAAGTGGGGTGCCGAGGTGCGCCTCGAGGTGGAGGCAGGCGTCAGCGGGGCTATCCGGGCGTACCTGAAGGAAGATCTGGAACTGGACGATGAGGACATCTATACCATTCCCGGCCCCCTCGACTTGACGGCCTTTATGCGCATCGTCGACTTGCCCGGTTATGACAGCTTGCGTCATGAAAAGATGACGCCTCAGGAACCGCAGGACTTGGTGGGTGAGAAAAACATCTTCGCGGCCATCGCCAAAAAGGACATCCTGCTGCACCATCCCTATGAGTCCTTCGCTCCGGTTGTCGAGTTTGTCTCCCAGGCCGCCCGCGATCCGCGGGTGCTGGCGATCAAGCAGACCCTCTACCGGGTGAGCGGCGACTCGTCTATCGTCAAGGCGCTGGCCGAAGCGGCCCGCAAGGGCAAACAAGTGACGGTGCTGGTAGAGTTGAAGGCGCGCTTTGACGAGGAGAAGAACATCGCCTGGGCAAAGACGCTGGAAAAGGCGGGCTGCCATGTCATCTACGGTCTGGTGGGATTGAAGACGCACGCCAAGATCATCCTGGTCGTCCGGCAGGAGGAAGGGATGATCCGGCGCTATGTCCACCTGGGCACAGGCAACTATAACGATGCGACGGCGCGCTTTTACACCGATTTCGGCCTGCTGACCTGCGCCGAGAGCTTTGGCGCCGACGCCACCGACTTTTTCAACGAGGTGACTGGTTATGCCGTGCCGGCCAAGTGGCGGGAGATCGAAGCGGCGCCGCTGGGGCTGCGCAAGAAGTTTTTCGAGCTGATTGAGCGAGAGATTGAAGCGAGCACGCCGGAAAAACCGGGCCGCATCATCGCCAAGATGAACTCGCTGACCGATGAGCGCATCATCCAGATGCTCTACAAGGCCTCCTGTGCCGGCGTACAGATTGACCTGATCGTCCGGGGCATCTGCTGTCTCCGCCCAGGGATCCTAGGCGTGAGCGAGAACATCCGTGTCACCAGCATCGTCGGCCGCTTTTTGGAGCATCACCGCGCTTACTACTTCCAAAACGGCGGCCACGAGGAGATCTACCTGTCGAGCGCCGATTGGATGGATCGCAACTTGGACCGGCGGGTGGAACTGCTCTTCCCCGTGAAGGCGCCGGCGCTGGCCCAGCGGGTGAAAGCCATCTTGGAACTGATGCTGAAGGACAACATCAAGGCGCGCCGATTGCTCCCCGATGGGACCTATATGCGAGTCGTTCACGAAGAAGGGGAGGTCCTGCAGAGCCAAGTCTACTTCCTCAAGCTGTCGCGGCGCAAAGGCGGTCGGGGAGCGCGCCGAAGCCGGGCGACGACGGCGGTTTCCGGGGGAGAGCAGGAGAATGGGAAGAATTTATTGCATTAATTAGGGTATCTCGAGGGTATCCTTGGAGCAAAAACAGAACAGCGGGCAACCCCCATCGTGGGGCTGCCCGCTGTTTTGCTTTGCATCAACTTGGCTAACTCACCGAAATCAGTTTCTCATGTGTCCTATTCCCGTTGTTGGTTGATGAATGATGCGCCCTCCTGGGCGGAGACGAGTAGGTTTCTTCCAAAGACCTTTTTAAAGTCTGGCGCTACCTTATAGGCGTCGCAGATCTCCAAGTCGGCCGAGTGGCGGGTGCGGGCGATGAGATGAACGTTCTCCACAAGATGGTGGATGCGCACCTCGCTGACGACGCCAGCCTCGCTGCGCTCCAGGGCTTCGGCGATGCGCAGGAGCACGCCAAGCTTGCGGATTGTCCGACCGTCGTCTTCGCTGAGGATATCCTTGTAGGGGAGCAGGTTCTGTTGCAGCGACTTGGTGTGGGACATGGCGACAAATGCGGCCATCAGGATTTCCCGGTGGGTCAAGCCGTTCAGGCGGGTGCTCGTGATCAGGTAGAAGCTGTGCTTGTGATGGTCGTAGTAGTTGACATGGACGCCCACATCATGCAGCAGGGAGGCCACCTCCAGGATCCGTCGCTCGAAGGGCCCCATTTCATGGAGGGCTTTCAACTGATCGAACATGGAGAGGGTCAGGGCGGCCACATGGCGCGAGTGATCACGCTCCAGGCGGTAGTAGCGCATCAGGTTGTTGACGCTGTGGCGGACCACATCGTCGACGATAGGGGACGGCTGCTCCCGGAGCAGATACTGGTAAAAGAGGCCGTCGCGGAGACCGGAGCCACTGACGACCAGTTCGCCTCCCTGGGCGGCGTTGAAAAGGGAACTGATGATGGCCAGGCCGGCGACGATGATGTCGGCGCGGTCTTTGGAGAGGCCGGCGATCTTTTTGCGCTGTT
Source organism: Heliomicrobium sulfidophilum (assembly GCF_057715735.1). Taxonomy (NCBI): domain Bacteria; kingdom Bacillati; phylum Bacillota; class Clostridia; order Eubacteriales; family Heliobacteriaceae; genus Heliomicrobium; species Heliomicrobium sulfidophilum. The sequence continues at coordinate 680,591 of NZ_JBVTZZ010000005.1, read as the reverse complement.
CCAGGCTGAACGTTTTGACGGTGCGGTAGATCTCATGGACGTCTTTGGGGGCCATGCGGTAGTTATGGGTGATGTCGAGGCTGTATTTTTTTCGCTTGCGGTCGATCTTGGAGAGGTTGCGGACGGTGCCGCCCAAACCGACGATGGTGGGCGATTCCATATCTTTGAGCCAATCGACGGAGGCAAACTGATCGGCCAGGTAGCTTTCAAGGGCTTTTAGCTGTTCATCGCTGGGCTTGTTCGTTCCCCTTGCCGAGTCGATCCGGTTCTCCGTCAAGGTGACAGCGCCGAAGGGCAGGCTGATCGCCTGGACCATACGGCGGTTCTCGACGCGGATGACTTCCGTCGAGCCGCCGCCGATGTCGACGATGATGCCCTTGTCGATGTCGATGGTGTTGATGACGCCGTTGTAAGCCGCTTCAGCTTCCTCCCAGCCGGAGAGGACGCGAAATTCCAAGCCGGTGTCGGCTTTGACCTGTTCGAGGAATTCCTGCTGGTTGGCCGCCTGGCGCACTGCGGCGGTGGCTACACAGACTGTGCGAGCGATGCCGTGGGCCCGGCAGAGGTGCTGGAACAAACGAAGCGCCTCGATGGTTCGTGCAACGGCGATCGGTTTCAGGGTGGCTTCCGGTCCCATGTGTTCGCTGAGGCGGACGCCTTCTTTGGCCTCGTCGATCAGCTTGTAGGAGCCGTCCGATGCGATGCCGACGATCATGAGGCGGACCGAGTTGGAGCCGAGGTCAATGATTCCGACTTTTTCCACGTCTTCTCTTCCTTGTCACGATTGTTAGTGTTTTATTATCGCTTTAAAACTTTTCTTGAAGTTCGTACATTGAGTATTACACGTAAATCCTCTATCTCCTCCTATAGGTCGGAGCAAAGTTATTTATAGTTTGAACGCAAATTGAGGTTACCAACATGGTACCACCCGCCCAAATTGGCGGAAAAAGAGTTTACCGCCAAAATCGGTAATTCACAGGACCGAAGCACAGGGCACCGAGTTTGTCGGCTCACCGTCCCCATACTGCAAATTGTGGTGACAAGAAGTCACAGTAAAGATAAAAATAGCATTTTCTTGCCCAAAGATCAAAGATGATGAACCCATGAATGGTTGCCGTCAGTGGCGGTTGTTCTACCCCAAGAATGAACCGCCACTGACGGTAATTCAAATGCGAAGGCTCACCGCCATTGACAGTAAACGCTTTTCCGTCAATGAGGGTGAGCCGCTACATTGCGTTCAGCATTGATAAATCGACACGAACATTGAATTATTGCCAGTTCCCGCTTTGAGTAAAGGGGAATTTTTCTGCCCCTTCGGGTGAATCTAGTAGTAACGGAAAGGGGGACTGACCGATGAAGACTCTTCTGTGGATTCTCTTCTATTCCTTGCCGGTCATTGTGATCATCGCCTTGGGCTTGCGCGTCGTGGGGCAGTACGAGCGGGCCGTCCATCTGCGCCTGGGCAAGTTTATCGGGATCTTGCAGCCGGGACTAAACTTTATTATTCCTTTCGGTATCGACCGGGCCATCTACGTGGACATGCGGACGGCCACCATCGATGTGCCGCGCCAGGACATCATCACTCGTGACAACGTGCCGGTGGCCATCGACGCGGTCGTCTACTTTCAGGTCTTTGACCCCAAACTGGCGATTTTGAACGTGCAGGACTTTCGCCAGGCGACGACCCTGTACGCCCAAACGCTGCTCCGCTCGGTCCTCGGCTCCCATGACCTGGATGAAATGCTAACCGCCCGGGACAAGCTGAATGGGGTGCTCCGGGAGCAACTCGACAAGGCGACGGATCCCTGGGGGATCAAGGTGACCGGCGTGGAGATCAAGGCTGTCGATTTGCCGGAAGGAATGAAGCGGGCCATGGCTAAACAGGCTGAGGCCGAGCGGGAACGACGGGCCAAGGTGATCTCGGCCGAAGGGGAGTACCAGGCGTCGGAAAAGCTGATGGAGGCGGCGGCAATTATCAGCAAGAACCCGACAGGCGCCTTGCTGAGGATTCTGCAGACACTGACGGAGATTGCCGTCGAAAAGAACAGCACTATATTATTCCCGCTGCCGATCGAAATGCTGTCGTTCTTGCAGCAGCGGAACGAGAAAACGAAGGATGGGAACGCATGATTTGCCCTTACTGATGGATGGCAAAATCTTAGAATACCCCCCTGGCAACTTCGACGTTATATCCGCCAGGGGGCGGTTTTTTTATGATGATGTCGCATGGATGTAAATAATTAGATGCAATGTTTTTCATTGGCTGTTTGTAGGGATAAGCACCTCCGGAAGGGCGACTCCATACTATGTAAGACAGCATTGCGACCGGAGGTGGACCGAATGATCCCAACCCTCGTAGGGGCGCTGATCGTTCCCTTTATTAAAGGGCTTACAGCGCTGTTGAGCTACATCTCCAACAACGCCTTTCCTCAGCCCCTGCCTGAAAAAGAGGAAGCCTACTGCCTCGCCCGCCTTAAAGAAGGCGATGAACAGGCCAGAAACAAGCTGATCGAACATAACCTGCGGCTCGTGGCCCACCTGGTGAAGAAGTTCGACGGCACCGGCGAGAACAACGATGACCTCATCTCTATCGGCACCATCGGACTGATCAAGGCCATCAACACCTTTGACGCAAGCAAGGGCACGAAACTGGCTACGTATGCAGCAAGGTGTATCGAGAATGAAATCCTAATGTCAGTAACATGCTTTGCTTGTCGCTATCAATAACATTGACTAGTGCCTTTAAATGGAAACAATTGACAAGCCATCTGAAGGGTTATAAAATTAGATAAAATAAGTAATAGCTTTTGGGAAAAGGAAGAATGAAATGAAAACCCGTGACATCGACATTCGTACTTCATTACATTACCATCTCAATCTGGATTTTCGAAACGAACCGGATACATTGATCATTGATGAATTAGCGCTTTGTCAGGGTGACGCACGAATAGATATTGCTGTAATTAATGGAGCCATTCATGGATATGAAATTAAAAGTGAAAGCGATACACTAGACAGATTACCTAAGCAAGCGGAGTATTACGGTAAAATTTTTGATTCAATTACTTTAGTGACTAGTCCTCGACACATAGAAAAAGTTAAAGAGATAATACCAGAATGGTGGGGGATACAGATAGCAGAAGTCACGACAGATGGGGAGGTTTGCTTCGACGTAATAAGGTCTCCAATGAAAAATTCTGACGTAGACGCATTTTCCCTGTTACAATTACTATGGAAACAAGAATCCCTTGATATATTGACAGAATACGGTATTCAAAAAGGGTATAAAAGTAAAACTCGATATGAAATATGGGAAAAAATAGCTGAATGCCTTCCTATGGAAGACATTCAGCGTCATGTTAGAATGAAAATTAAATCCAGGAAAAATTGGAGAGTTGATAAGTAACAAACGTAAGATGATGATTAGTTCCAACTCGACGCCAGGTCTCTAACCCACCCGGCCCATCTAGATTATTAGAGCATTTAAAAATATAGTCATCTCCCCAAGAGAAGTATTGACCGCTATATTTTGGATGATTGACAACATTTCTTGCCAACTGAAAAAACTGGCCATACTTATACTTCTTTACTGACCTGCCCTTGAATACTATCCATTCATTATCACTAGTATAACGAATACTAGCGGATGCACTCATAAGGCGAGGATCCATTTCCACAAGTGCAGGGTTTGCGATACCGTAATCTCCGAAGGTGGGTATCCTGCTGAGTTTGTTCTTCTGATTATACAACGCTCTCCATAACAACCATTCCGTTCGCTGAATAGTTGAGGTGGTTTGGGTCTGGACAGAAGATAAGTCAACTGGAAAACCTGTGCTACACAAAGAGAAAGAGCGCCAGCTATTAATAAAAGGTATTGAATTGATTAAATTAATTAACATTATTGTGTACATACTGATGTTTGTAGAAGGGGGTAAAAATTTAAAGTCCAGAACCAAGTCTATATTCGTAGGCTCTATATTATTAAGTTCTTTTAACAACGTCATAATAACATTTGTTACGTCTGAAAAATCGTCATCCTCAATGCGTAAACAGACACCAAGACGATCAAGGTTATTTGCATCGACAACTTCCTTGTTATAGGCAGCATCCCTACTAGAACTTGTAACAGGTATTATTTTAACTCCCTTCGTCCTTGCGTCATCTAAAATAAACTTAAGTGGATGTAAGCCATTATTCATCCTTGTTGTATCTTCAAACTCATAGAAGTCTAGGAAAAGCGGCCTGTCAGTACCCCAAGATTGTTGAATTTTGTCACAGGTGTCATTCAAATGTTTATCAATTGTTTTCTTTGGGCAGTCATCCTCCCAGTTCCAGTCCACGGGTGGTATTTCAATCAGGGGTGTTAATGCGCTTTTACTAGTTACACTGAGTAATTCAATTGCTTTTTGTTCACCTCTTTTCCATTTAAGAATCGGGACATAGTGTTTTTCGTCGAACATTGTACGGCCCCTTTCTTTATTATTATTTTTGAGATCCCATCAATAATACGAAAAATCACTGCGGGATTTGTAGATTTCTGTCGAAATGCCATAAAACGCATAAAACACCCTAACGGGTGCTTTATGTTTTCCTAATTCCTATTTTTTTATAAATTGAAATAAAATATTGCCATCTATTTTCTGGTGACCTGAATCCGTGAGTTGATTTAGAAGCTAGACTTCTAATCCCCATAAAAAGTCATTTTGACTATTGGTGATTAACCAGGCCGCAAGGGCAGCCGCATTTTCAGCTTTCTCTTGCTGCTCAACTTTCATATTATGTTCATTACCCATTTGGATCAGATCCGGTTTAAGCGCGTTTATAGTTTGAGATTCCCTAACGTCCCATGAAAAACCGCAAATAACGCAATTGCGCTCAAAGGGCTTTGACTCTCTTTCAATTTTTTTTCTTGCGTAAAAATAAGGTCCTAATCCAAGTACAAAATAGAAGAGTGAGCCAATGAGTGCGAATACAACTGATAGTAAAATATTTTGTCCTGACTTAATGCTAGAGCTTATCGCAATAAAGGCAAAAATTGGGGAAAAAGCAGTTAACAAGAATCCTATTGTAAAAGTGTACCATTTGGTTAAAGTCGGCATAGTTTTAATTCCGGTATAAGCCTTAAAACCCCCACAATTTGGACATTGATCCTTTGTGTAGTCCAATGATATCCCTCCCAACTTATGCCGATGCCTCGATCATTTTACGGATCCACCTGACGGGTAATCCCATCCGGGATGCATATTGTTCATCTGTTTCCCAAAAGAGGGGTTTGTCCCAGGCCAGCAGGCACGTTGCAAAGAAATCGGCTTGACACTCAAAATAGTTCCCCCAAAAACCGTAGCGGAGCACGTGACTTCCTGGGTGCTCGTCTAGGTGGTGCCATAGCTCATGAGCACATACAAAACGGGCAGATGTCTGGCTTAAATCATTTCGGATCGCAATAACCGTCTGCCCATCTATTTCTGATTTACACCCAAAAACTGTCGAAGGGAGATCCAGGTACAGGACCATTACGCCAAAAATGTCTGCCAGTTCAAAGGGGTCTCTCGTTTCGTAGAGTTCAACTAATTCTGCGACAGTTTCCTTGATTCGTGTGTAGCGCATTACTTCAGCACCTTGCGACATATTTCGACAGGTCCTTAAAAAGGCAAATGACCGGTCTGGATTGAAAATCCTGTCGGTCATTTTTTCTTTTTATGTTTTGTCGCTTCCATGTAACCGGCAAGTAATGCCTTGGCGGTGGCTTCTAAGGTTTCGTGGAGATCGTCTGGGATGGGATTACCATTTAACACAAGGTTGGCGAGAGCTTCTTTATATTCACGAGTATGTTGGAGATCATCCTTAGAGGTTTGTATATCGGTTCTTCCAAGCAACCAATCAATTGATACGTTAAAGTGGTTCGCTACCCGAAGAAGTGTCTCGGTGTTCGGGTCCGCATCATTTTTTTCATAAGCCGATATGGTTTTATTGCTAACTCCCAATATTTTTCCTAACTCTTCTTGCGTCAAAGATTGTTGGTTTCTTAGTAATCGTAGACGTTCTCCAAACACGATATCACCCCTAAATAACATTATATTCTAACAGGGCTAGAAAAACAGTCGGCTTCATATCTAATTTTGTTGGATAATGGTGTTGACATTCTAATGGTAATAGATTTAGAATTATTCCAACGGGGTTGGAATATCGGAGGTGTTAACGTGCTTGTCGAATTGAGGCGTCTGCGAAAAAGTGCCAATATGACACAAGCTGATATAGCTTCAAAGCTTGGTATATCGGCGCAAATGTATTCGTTTATTGAGAGAGGCGAGGTGCCCGTTACCTATATCCGAGCCATTGAGATAGCTAAGGTATTCAATACAACGCCAGACAAAATTTTTTTAAATGACTTATCCAATGATATTGGAATCCAACGTTCCCACGATCCTGTGGCGTAAGAGCCTATATTGAACCGTAAAAGAATATGTTTCCAATCAATTTAGGGTAGCGCGAACTGTCGTACTGGTAATAGTCCAATAAAAGGCAAGGCGATTCCAATAAGCGGGAAGGATGAAAAAACCTTATGAAGGAGTATTTGTTATGAGTGAGGTTCCGAAAATTAAAGTAACCATAATCAAGGGGCCTCTTTTTAAGCAATCTGTAGCGAATGCTCAAAAATATTTCGGCAAGTTAGTCATGCTCGAATTGGAAAAGAAAGACGCACATTCGCTTAACAAACGGGCTCCTAAGTCGGCGGTTTAGTTTACAAACGGAAAAGAATTTTCCCTGCTCGTCAATGTCTGATGGGATTCTTTACGGGGTGATGTTGTTCTAGATGAAACGAGGTTTATTAACCGGATCGAAAAACTGAATACAGCGGTTAGACTGAAGACCTCAGATAACCGCCTGTCAAAAAGCAAATTATCAGAAGGGAGGTTTTCGAATGAAAGGTTGCAATGCTGTCAAGCATGAGTGGAGAACACGAGCGTATGGAGATTTTGACTTCGGAACGGTTTTTGTTTTCGATGCTGAAGGGCTACTAAGCATCTGTCCTTTTACCTATGACAGAGCCAGGAAGACCGCAGCCAAGGGTTTGGCCCGATGGATTGGGTGGAATGCGATTCAGTATCCGAACTCGTTTCGACCGGATCGTGTGACTGATGAACCTGCCATGGTAGCGCGTAATCAACTGGTTCTTTTAGGGGATGAAATGTTAACTGGTAAACATGCTTGGCGAATGAGCTTAAAGATAGAACGGCATAACATTTACGAACTAAGGTCTCATCCACGTAAGCATGTTATATACATATTCGATCAGCAAGGCCGGCTGGCCTTAAGGACGATGAACTTTCCGCAGGCATTGAAGGCAGCAAGTCAAGGGAAGTGCCGTTGGTGTGGGGTAAACGCGGTTCAATTGTTGCAGCCGTTAGCCCCCGAACAGACCACATGGGACATTAAGAGCATGGCAGGAGAATGGCCGATTCATCTCGACGAACAAGCATTTAAGGGAGATGTTCGCCTCGTTGTAATGGAACTTATTAATCGACATAATCAGGACATCCAACAAAGACAGTTTGCGTCTAAAAATAATTCGAAACAAAAAAAGGAACACCTGCCAGCTAACCGAGGTACATGAGAAAGCCTTGTCTTTTCCGAGACGGGGCTTTTGTAATGTAAACGTATGGAGATTAAACTTTGGAAGGAGGAAGAGCCATGATTAACCGCGTGATACTTATCGGCCGTCTTGGACGAGATCCGGAGCTACGCCACACCAACAGCGGCACCCCGGTCTGTTCCTTCAGCATCGCGGTGGACCGCCCGCAATCGGCAAGTCAACGGCAGGCGGGTGCGGAAAAAGTCACGGACTGGTTCACCATTATTGTCTGGAACCAGCAAGCGGTTACTTGTTCTCAGTTCTTGGCCAAAGGGCGCCTGGTTGCGATCGACGGCCGGTTGCAGACCCGTTCCTGGACCGACCAGCAGTCTGGCCAGAAAAGAAGCGTGGTGGAAGTCGTCGCGGATACGGTGCGATTCCTTGAACGGGGAGATAATGCGGGGACGTCGCCGGCGAGCGGACAAGCCAGCGGAGGCTATGGAACCGCAGCGTCAAGTTTTGGGACAGATATTGCGTTCCCAGATCCACCGGAAAATGATGATTTTCCGTTCTGACACAGTGTCTGTCAAGGTTTCTCGAAAACAGGCGAGGTGGCTACTAATGGTTTATAAATCGCCTGAAGAACGAATGGAGATTTCGCTTCGCAGAAGCGACGTAGAAGCAAGCGGAAAGCCATTTTTCACAGACTGGGCGGATGTTCCGAAGTCTTTTGTGACGAAGACAGCCGCGAAGAAAGCCGGGTATCCGGTTCAAGATGAGGAAGAGCCAGCAGCCTATGTTCTTTGCCGAGCCTGGAACGGTTACCTGCCTCTTTACAAAAGAGAGGTGAATGGAGTTGGTTGAAGGAGTGCACTACTCCCCGTATAAATCTTCCATGGGGAAGGAAGCCCGAAATGATTATTCCATGCGGAATAACGGGTCGTCGGAGGACGGCTTTTTTTTATTGCCTTCGCCGACAGAAGGCGTGATGAGTTTACAAATTTATTACCAATCGGGGGACCACCGGATCTACCAAAAATACATCATCGAGCCGCCGCGGGGGACAGATGGAAGTCATGAACTGACCTTTTACGAAGTCTATCCCGGCGGCGGGCTGATGCTGTCTGTGGCGCGAGACCAGGACCGTCGCCGGCTGGAGAAAATGATTGAGGAGATCCGGCTAGGGCTCCTCCGGCGGGGATACCGGATCGTGCCGGCGCCAGGGAAGGAGGGGGGATAGTGCTTTCCGTAATCGTTTCGCCGCGCACCATGGAACGGATCCGCGAGGAGCTGCAAGCGCATGTAGCGGACAGGGACAGCGGCATCTCCTTTGAGCAAGTGGGCGAGTTTGATGGCCCAGGCATTCAGGCGGTCATCGAGGCGGCGGCCCGGGTGAGGGCCAAGGTGATGGTGCTTGATATCGACTGTGCGCCGGGTCTGGACCTGGTGGCCACCGTCAAGGCCTTCCGGATCGCCCGGAACGATACGCGGGTTCTTTTGCTCGCGCCGGGAAAACAGCCGGGCGATCCCGTGGTGGCTGCGCTGGTGGGGCTCGGGGTGTATGACATTGTCGCGCCCGAGACGGATGAACTGCTGCCGGCGACGATGCGCAGGATGCTGGAAGCTGCACCGGCCGGGTATGCGGAAGCGGCCCGGTGGCATGTGGATGCGGAACCGGCGCGGGAGACAAAGGGTTCGAACTGGAGCCCCTGGCGAAAGCCGGTTGAACGGAGCGGCGCCGGAACTCCGGCCGTTACGCCAGCAGCAAAGGTTCGAGAGGTGGAGGTAGTTCGGGACCGTATTGTCGGGACCGTGACCGTTGCGGTTGGCGGGGCGGGTCGGGGGGCAGGCTGCACACACACAGCGTTGACTATCGCCGCCTTTCTGGAACGGCGGAGATACCGCACAGCTCTGGTGGAGTTGGCCGATACAGGGGCGCTCTCCATGCTGGCAGAGGTGCTGGAATTGTCCAAGGGAAAGGCGCAGGGTTCCTTCAAGCTGGGCGGGGTGGAATTGTATCCGAAGGAACCGGGCGATCGCCGGGCCTGTGTCAATGTGGAAAGCGTTCTCCGTATGGGGTATCACTATGTAGTCCTAGATGTGGGGGTTGTCAAGGAGACCGGTCCGGATGGGCTGCCGACTCGTAGGGATTGTATGGAGATGGCCCGGGCCTCGCTGCCGTTGTTTGTGACGCCAGCATCACCGTGGCGCTGGGGCGAGTTGAAGACGTACCTAGCGGATGGGGAGGCTCGAACCTGGCAGATGGTCACCTGGGGCGCGGAAAGCCAGCGGAAGCGCTTGCAGGAGTTCCTCAAGCCGGAGTTGGGGTGGATTCCCATTTGTCCGGATCCGCTGGCACAAGGAGAAGATATAGAGGCCGCCATGGCGCAAATCTTGCGACCGGTGCTGCCGGTCACCGAAGCCAAACGTGGCTGGCTGCCCAGGTGGCTCCAGGGATAGTTATACGAAAGGAGGTGAGGGGTGTTGTTCGATAATTTTTGCCGTGATCGTCGTGGGATGAGTGAAGCCGTAATTGTGTTGGCAATCCTGGCTCTGATCGCGATCCCGATGTTGAACCCGATTAAGGACTTGGGGAGTCAGGGGAAGTCAGTGCTCAACGGCGTTAAGGACAGCCTTGTGCTGCCGACTTCCTCCACGTCCTCCAGCTAACGCTCAAAGGAGATGGAAGGTGTAATTAAAAACGCGGGTGAAGACGTTGTTAAAAAACAAAACATACCGGATTGGAGTGGCGGCTGTTGTGGCCGCCGCTTCCTTTTATGCATCTGTGGCCTGGCAGGCGGAATCAGTGCGGGCGAATAGCCGGACAGTGCTGGTAACGGCTGTAGAGGTAAAGCCGGGAGAAAGCCTGACTCCGAAAAAGGTTCGCGAGGCGGCTTTTTCCGTTGATACGGTGCCGGAAAAGACGGTGACGATGGAACACCTGGCCGGGAAGGTGGCGCGGATCGCCTTGCCGCCGAATACGCCGGTTCAGGAAACGCACCTGGCTGCGGCCCTTACGCCGAACAATGAGCCCAGCGAATCAGAACGGACCGTGCGGGTCAAGGTGACGCCGGAGACGACGGGAGGGCGGTTACGCCCTGGGGACCGCGTGGATGTGCTGGCCATACCCGGGCCAGTCACTGGGGGCGGGAAAGAAAATGAACCCGGGCTTAGGGCTGGGGTGCTGGTATCCGGCGCTTGGATCCTACGAGTGCTCGACCCGATGGGAAATCCGGTGGCCGAAGACCGGGCGCTGTTGCAGCCGAGCGAGGCGCCGGCCTATGTGGAGTTTCTTGTGCCAGATGTAGGCGACGCGGTAGCCATCCGGCGCGTGTTGCGAATGCAGGGGGAGGTGAGTTTCGCTGGTTATACGCCCCATTCAAAACCCCTGGGACCTGCCCCGGCGGATCCGAGAGGATGATCTGACCGTCGGCTTGGCGGTTCCCTTTCCGGAGAGCTTTTTGGACCTGTTTCCTCTGGAGCCGGCCTGGGTGGCAGCCGACCAGGACCAGCTTTTTTCTCCAGGAGGCAAGACACCGGTGGACATCCTCGTCCTTTCCTCAGCGCTTCCTGGCGCTTTGACGGGGGAGGAACTGTTCCGCCGAGGGAGCTTGCTGGGCCGGCACCTGATCGGCCTGCTGGAAGAAAACACGCCGGATGCGGATCGGTTATCCGGTTGGCTGCGTTCAGCCGGGTACACGGTCTGGCATGATGGGTTGACGGCGATGGCGGAACCCCATAGACGCAGCGATATGACGGATCCGCAGATCGTAACCTGGTGGAGCCCGGACAATAGCCACCGGTCGACGCTGGCCGTGGAGACGGCCTGGGCGTTTCACCTGAACGACTACAAGACCGTGCTGGTGGACTTGACCCATTCAGCGGAGGCGAGCCGGAGAGTAACCGAAAGTTGGCCCGATTCAAAAGGGCTGGGGGCGGTCATCGCTGCGATGGATCGGCACGGGGCCGCCGATGCCGAGGATTTGAGGGAAGCTTTGGGGACATGGAAAGGCGGTTATATCCTCTACGGCTTGGATCGACTTTGGGATTTTCCCCAGGCAACCCATGAACGGGTCGATGAGCTCCTGGAACTGCTGGCGCTGGAGTTTGATCGGATCGTCGTGGATCTGCCCGAATTGGCCATCCTGGATCGCGCCTATGCATCGCTGAAAAAAGCCGATGTCGTCATGGTCCCCTATCGCACCGAATGGATGCGCGTCATTGCGGCAAACCAGTTGGAGGAACTGAACACACTGTTCCCTGCGATGGACAAGGCGGTTTTTTGGGCCGTAAACCTGGAGCCGGTCGGGGTAGACAGGACTGTCCGCCTGGATATGCGCAAGCGGGAAGGAAGCCCCGAGAACTGGCCGCGCATCCCAGAGATGGAGGTCTGGGCGGGAGGAGGGAAGCAAGCGAGTGATCGTCGATTTAAGCACACAGTCTCTTCATGGCTGCCGGGTATTGGACTTTGGCGGCTGGGAGCGAAGGCACCGGAGAAGGGTTGAGGAGATTGTCCGGGCCATCGGCCGGGAGCATTTGGACCTGGTAAACGGGATTTTCTCCGGTGAAATTCGAGGAGAAGCGGTTTTGCCCGTCATCGACCGGGTGGCGGCATCGCTGCAAATGGACAGGCTCCCCTACTCTTACGAGAAGATCCGCCGGGATGTCCTGGACCGGCTGTTCGGGTATGGGGTATTACAGCCCATCTTGGACATGGCCGACACGACGGACGTGTTTTGCAACCGCCCGGACGATATCGTCCGAAGAGTCCGGGGACGGCGGGACACGCCGGTCAATATCCGGTTCAGCGAAACGGAGTATTTGACCTTTGTCCGGGCGGTGGTGGTCAACCTGGGCGGGGAGATCCACCGGGGGAATCCCTATGTGGAACTGACCGACGAGGTGAACCAGCTCCGCATCGCCGCCGGCTGGCCGGATCTGGCACGGTTTCCCTGGCTGTCCATGCGCAAGCACCGCCGCAAGGCCTGGACGATGGATGAGTTGCAGGCCGACGGCATGTTTCCGCCGGAGGCGCGTCCGCTGGTGGAGAGTTTGTTCCGCCAGCGGCTCCGCATCGCCGTCTTCGGCCCGACGGGTAGCGGCAAGAGCACCCTGCTGGCGGCCGGGATCAATGAGTGTGTTCCTCAGGATCAACGGGTCATGGCCATCGAGTCAGAACGGGAGACGGTGGTGCATCGATCCAATCTCCTGCATGTGCAGGAGTACCGGGTGAAGGGGGAAGAGGGCGGCCGGTCCGTGACGATGCAAGATCTAGCCCGGGCTGCGCTGCGGCAGGCGCCCCGGTTTATCTATCCCCTAGAGGTGCGGGGCGCCGAGACGATGGCCGCCGTTCAACTGTTCGCATCCGGCCACTGGGGCGGGATGGGCGCTCATGCGGTTGACATCCAGGCAGGGTTTCGGCAATTGGCTTTCTACATGCTCCAGGACCGGTCGGGGCTTTCCTATGAACAGTGCATGGGGCTGGCCGCAGGAGTAGTCGATGTGGCCGTGCATATGGCCCGGTTCCGGGTGCTGGAGATTGCCGAGGTAACCGGGTGCGACGGGCGGATGGTTCGCCTAAATCATCTCTACCGGATGTCGGTGGGCGCGGACAATAAGCCGACTCATTCCTTCGACGAGATGTCCGCAGCCTTACAGGAGAAAATCCGCCTTCGGATGTTTGTGGAGGAGGCGAACTGAGATGATGATGCGGTACGGGCCGCCGGCGCTTCTGGCGCTGCTTGCGGGCATGGCGCTCTACTGGGCGTTGAGCCCGCCGGTAAGGCGCATCGGCCCAGACTGGGAGCCGGCTCGCCGCAGGGCGACCGGTGCATTGGAGCATCTGCGAGGGTTGCACCAGCGCTCTTTTTTGTTTCAGCCAATGCCGCTCTGGTTGTATGCGGCCGTTATCATATCCTTGGCCGGGATGGCAGCCGGGCTGTTTTTCCGGCAACTCAACAACGTCCCGGCGTCGCTGGTCGTGTTTGTGATGGTGTCTTTTGCCGGATACGGGGTCCTGCGTGAGGATGCAAGCCGGACGGAACGGCGGTTGCGCGAATACCTGCCCTATTTCTTTCTGACGCTTCTGGCCATCCGGGAATCAGGGTTGACCGCTTTTCAGGTGCTGGAGCAGGCGACGCCCCGGCTAAAACAACCGATCCGGCGGCTTCTCGAATCTCTCATTACCGGCGTGAAAAACGGCGCCGAAGTGCAAGAACTCATCGAGGAACTGAAAGGCCGCACAAACGATCGGCTTTTGCAGGAGTTTTTCAAAGACCTGGGCGTTGTGCTGGCTCATGGCGGGGACTTTGGCCGGGTCATCCGGGCCTATGTGGATGTGTCGATTGATACAGTGAACGCGGCGAGCGAGTATCGCGCCGAGATGGGGATTTATGTGAAGGTGGCCTATGGTTTTGTGGCCGTGACGGGATACCTGCTCTACTCGATGATGGAGGGATACCCCGAACTGATCCGGTATCTGACGGAGGAAGGAACGGGACGGGCGGCAGTCACCTTTCTTGTGGTCAACACCTTTCTGATGTTGGGCGGCGTTCACTGGCTGGCCCGGTACAGGGAGGCGGAATGATGGAATGGTGGACAGACCTTTGGAACGCCGAGGACGTTGATTACACGGATGCGGTGATGTCTTTATTGGCAGCACTAGCGGCTTCGGGGATTGGTTACGTTGTCTACGGTCTTCTGGAACATAATCCATTACGGCCGAAACGATGGCAATCCTGGTTCCGGTCGCAGGCATGGGGAGATGCCTTGCAACGTCTTCTGAACCAGGCGGGGATGCGTTCGACACCGGCAGAGTTTTTGATATTACAGGCCGGTACGCTGGCCCTGGCAGTGCTGATCGCCTACAACCAAACGGGGCTGGCGGCGGTGATGTACCCGCTGGTTTATGCGGCCGCACCCATTCTTTATGTCATGATGAAACGGAAAGCGCGACAGCGGCGAATCCTGGAGCAGTTTCCAGCGATGCTTCGCCGGGCGCGGCTGGAGCGAAACCGTGGGACGCCGTGGAAGAAGACGCTGCCGGCCCTGGCGGATTCAGTTTCCGGGCCGCTTCAGGACGAACTGCGACGTATGGCGGCGGAGTACTACGTTGATGCAAATCTGGCCCGGGTGGCGGAAGAAATGGCGAGCAGGCTGGGAATGGCTGAAGCGGGCCATTTCGCTCTGGCTCTCGCCCAGGGTGAGGCAACGGGCCGGTTGGATTACATGCTCGAAAAGCAGGAGGGCCTCGTCCTGCAATCGCTCAAAGAAGCGAGAAAGAAAGCACTGAAGCAGCGCGGGGCGATCATTCCGCTCACGCTGGTGGGTTTGTTGTTGAATGTAGTGATCATTGGAATGCTGCCCCTCTATTTATCGTTTCGGCAAAACTTCGGATTCTGAAAGGAGGTATGGAGAGTGGATGTAGCAAAATTAAACGGAATATTAACAGTCGGTTCACTGCTACTATTGACTGGCGCAGCGGCTTACTGGGATTTGAGAAAGAGGGAAATCCCGGATTTAATTAGTTGGACAGCTATCGGAACGGGCCTGGTTCATGCGATTCTAGACAACAATCTGATTGCAGAACGATTTGTATGTGTAGCTATCTTGATCGGAATCGGGATGCTATTAGCGAAGTATGCCCCTCACGTAATGGGGGGCGGAGATATTCGGCTTTACGCCGGTGTTTTCGCCTACCTGGGCTTCCGAATGGGGATGTACGTGCTGATTCTTTCCGTTCTGATCACGGCGCTGCCGCAGTTGTACTACGGGGTTGCCAAGGGGAACTGGAAAAAGGCCCTTCCGTTGGCCCCCGGCATTTTTTTGGCCTCGTTGTTTCTGGTAGCGTTTTGGTACGGATGGTTTTTTCTATAACCGGTGCACAATCAAGTGGGCAAGTGGCAGTTGCATCACTTGCCCACTCCAATCAGCTATTCCGCGTGGAATAGTCTCTTTAGCCTGCTGGAATAAAAAATGTGGCTTCAAGTCATGTGGTGTTTATAAAGAAACAGCTTTATCCGAAATTGCTTTGAAAAGGACATTCCAAAAGAAGGAATTTGTATACAAATGTAGAAGTATATGATATAAAACAAAGTTTATTCAGTAAACCGATAGGAGGTTTCATCATATGAATAAAAAATCAGTCGTTGCCTCGACGCTCGTTGCCATTCTCGGCTTGTCAATGATGCTGCCTCATGGCGCGTTTGCATGGAGAGATGATGCGGATCGTCAGGAGACGATCGCAAGAGCGGAAAAAGCGCCAGGTGGAAGGTGGACGCCGGATTATGTGCCGGTTGGCAGGTCAGTGATTACGAGATACGGAAATACGTTTTTCTACACGGACGGACGAGCCCCGTTGAACCAGGAAAGACCTCAGGCTATCCTCTCTCATGCTGGCTGGCGCGCTATGTACTACCCGGACATGGAGATCATCTCTGTTGACGGCAAACCATGGCTGGCCGTTCCAGATGTGAGGGAGAGGGTAGCTCAGGATGTAAGCAGGCATTGGGCATTGACTGACGTCACTGTAGAACCGGAACGGTATTTTACCGATGTGGCCCCCAAGCTCCCACCGGCGGGCAAGACGACCATCAACATGAACGTGGGACTCACGGCAGCCAGCGTTTGGACGGCGGAGACCGCCCGGCCGGAACGTCTCGTTGGCGAACCCATCAAGCTTAACGATACGGTCTACTTCCCCGTATCGGCGCTGAAGAACCTTGGGGCAGACCTAAAATGGGAGAACGGCGCATTAACCGCCCAAGCGAACAGCACGGTCATCCAGATACGTCCCGAGGAGGGAAAGGCGGTCGTCAACGGGGAAGGGCGAGACACCCTTCCGCTGGCGTTGGTAAATGGTAGATTAATGGCGCCTGCCGCATTCGTTGAACTGCTTGGTTACAGTTGGGAGTATTTCGATACGATGAACCCATGGTTCACAGAGGCAGACCTTCGAGAAGGAGCATCTAAGTTCGTAGAACGACTTTCAATAACCAACTAAATAGGAAAGCGGCCCCCTTCCAGCTGTCGCGGGAAGGGGGTTTTTCATTGCCATTTGAGAGGGGGTGGTGCCCTTGATTGCAAAACGATAGCCCGATGAAAGAGGAGGTGGAAGCAGCCGAAGGAGATGAAAAACTGAAAATAATGCGTCGAATTGGAGCCATCGTAGCCAGCTTGGCATTCTGCTTGTGTGCTGTATTTTCCCTGTTGCCGACGCAAGCCTGGGCTGATTTCCCGGCATCATGGCAAGGCGCTGAACCGGATGACAAATTCGCTTACTACAAGCCTAAGGGCGGCCATCTCGTTCAGGTGGAAGGCCACAGTTTCAACGATCCCAATATTCACCCCGAGATGATTGCAATCCCCTCAGGGACGTACCGGCTATCGAAGGTCGATGCAGTGTATCTGAATGGCGAAGGCGATGGATGCAAGATTGCCGAAAGCCCACAAATTTTCAACATTGACCTTCCCTTCGATAACGTTGAGCCATCCGGGCGATTATTTGTGCCACTCAACGATGTGTCTTGGTGGGCAAAGATGCTCAATGGTGATCCTGCTTGGGTGGAAGAGAAGATTCGCAACGAACACTTGTACTTTACAGTAAAAAACCTAGTCACAGGCGATTTGGTCGAGTGTGTAAATTTCTCACTGCTCTATGTCCTGTGCGGGGCCTGGATTCCAGAGGGTGTGCCGTGGGATGCGATGAATCCTGCTGTGCACGGGTTGGCCACGACTGCTTTCCCCGAAGCAGGTCTCAATATCGTTTCTGGCAGCCGTGACCTGAAGGTTGGCGGATCTGTCACGATTGAGGCGAAGGGGACGGCATACAACGGTTGGGTCCGTAAAGGCTGGTTGAAGGTTCGAGTGAACGGGCAGGACATTTTCCTTACGCCCCAACCGTTTACTGATTCCTTCAAAAAGCAGATTCCACTGACTCCGCTGACCTTCAGTAAACCGGGAACCTATAAGGTAGAGACTCTGGTTCGTGATACGGTGAATCGGCTGGACCAGGTTGTTTCTCTTACCTTCTATGTTGGAGATGTTCCACCCCCGCCAACGGAGAACGACGGCGGCAGCGTCAACAATGCGATGCCCATTGCAGAGTTTGATCCGGACAGGAACCCTACGGATGTTGGGAAAGAACTGGGCTTTTCTAATCTTTCAACCCACAATAACCCGGCGAAAAAGATAGTCAAGAATACGTGGACCTTCCAGGGCGCCAGACAGCAGAGCGTGGTTCATACCAGCATGGAAGACATCCGGAGGAAGCCCGCTCTTGCAACCTGGGACGAGCCTGGGCTGTATGAGGTGTCGTTGGTGGTGGAGGACGAGGACGGGAAGAGGTCAGCACCCTACAGGGAAACCGTCGCTGTGGCTCCGCCGCCGAACTTTAAACCCGTGGCCAAGATTGAAGTTGCCGTCATGGAGTTTAAGGAAGGGGAGTCCGTTCCGCTGCAAGACGCGAGCTTCCATCCCGGTGAAAAGTACGGAGAAGTGATCGTCGCCTGGAAATGGATCATCGATAAGGGGAACGGTGTCAAACAAAGCATCGATAAGGGCGGCGATCAGCTGGTCAGTTGGGATGCGCCCGGAACGTACCCGATTTCGCTGACCGTCACAGACCAGGATGGAGAGACTGACACAACCACGGTTCAGGTTGCCGTCAAATCTGCCGAGCCGTTTGCAGTGATCTGGACGGACAAGAACCGGATCATTGTGAGGCGGCCGCTGACGATCACCGACGAAGGTTCGCGGGCTTTCGGAGGACGGACTATTGTCCATCACTTGGATAAGTGGGAGATCTACCGTCCTGATGGAAACCTAGCCTGGTCCGGCACACAGCAATATCCGCCGAGCAACGGAAAGCCTGTCAATGACACCCTGTTCAATACGGTCGGTAAGTGGAAAATCCGCCTGCTGGTGACCGATTCGGGATTGATGGTCAGTCGGTGGACAGAGAAGCTGATCGATGTGGTCCCCGATGCGCCGCCGGTTGCCGACTTTGCTGTCGACAAGGAGGCGCTTCGTTTTGCCGTGGACGAGTATTCCGTTACGGTTTTGGATAACAGCTATGTAAACCCAAACGATGGCGGCATGGGGGATGAAATCATCGGGCGCGCCTGGTCGCTCTTTTATGACAGCGACGGAGACAGCAGCTTCGAGCGTTCCGTGCCAGCGAACGAAGCCGCTAACCCTTACGCGCTGTTCCGCGTAACGGGGACGAATGACGCCAAGCCGGCCATCGAGTTCCGGCAGGTCGGGAAGTTCCGCCTCGAGTTGACGGTGCAGGAGGGATACCGGTATCCCGAAAAAACCAGTGTCATCTATCCCGGACTCACGGCCAACACCAACGCCAAGGCGCTGGACCTGAAGGTTGTCGAGGTGGGCAACCTGCCGCCTACTGTCTATTTTGAGATGACCAAGAAGCCTGAAAAGGTCGAGATTGTCTATTTCAACGGCGCGATGAGCAACAAAGCGCAGAAAACGAACACCCTGGCGCAGGCCGATGCTGATCTGAAGAACAAGCTGACGGCTGCCGGGCTTCAGCAGTACAAGTCGGTGACGAAAGTCATCGATGTCACCGGAGAGATGATCGGAACCGGTTTGTCCGGCGAGGTCACTTTCAACAATGAGACGAGCGATGCCCTGTACTTTGTGGCGCAGGAGGGAAGCGAAAGCCTCAGCGGTGATTTTGACAACAAACCGTACAGGTCCTATGGTCTGCCCACCTATAAAGACGACGAAGTTTTTAATGCCACGGTAAACTCGGTGGTCACGATTAAAAAACAGGATGGCAGCACGAAGCGCTTGGTTTTTGCCAACGAAAATCAGACGCAAACGATTAGCACCACCGTTGAGGAGATTGATCACGTCCGGTACTACTCCAAAAAGGCGTATTATGACAATCCAGCCGTGTTGTCGAACGGGAACGTCCTGCTCACGAAGAATGAGATAACCTATTCCTGTTCGTTCTACTCAGGAAAGTGGAGACTCTCTGAAAATGACCATGCGCCTTCCTTTGAGTTGTACGACGAAAACAAAAACCTGATATGGAGGCTGACGCGCAGCGAGATCGTCAACTACGCCAATACGGTGGTCTCGCAAAAGTTTAAAGACAGTGTGGAGACGGAGTTAAACCTGATCGGCGTGACGGATGGGGACCGCATCCATTTCTACCTCTCATACGAGTACGATGACAATGACGACGACTACGTCAACGCGAGGGTCACCTATGACGCGATGGGTCGTCGAGTCAGTGTCACTCCGTACCCGAACGTGCATTATGTCAAAACCGTGTTGACAGGGGACGGTGTAGCGACCTACACCCCCTCCAACTACAACAGCGATTATGCGTATTCTAACGGGACCTATGGGGGCTATTCCTATTACAACAGCGTCCCCTTTGCGCTGATGGAGATGCCGCCAAATCCGACTTACGCGGAATATCTCGCCCTGGATACCTATTACAATTACGGATTAGAATTTCACGTCAATTACATGAGCGCCAAACCGTATGGCTGGCAGAGGTATGCGACTGTACTTCAGTCCGAGAGACATCAGATCTCGCGAATGTATAGGATAGGCGGTTCCCCATGGCAGTACGAGTATTTCCTGCCCCAACCCCATTACTTCGAGAACTTCAAACAGTTGGACACAAGGATTGACAGCAACTCCTTATACCTTGCGTGGAACAGCACTCCAGGCGAATATCTCAGGATCACCGTCGACCAAGGCGCCCAAAAGCTTGAAGAGACGACTGGATACTGGCCGTTTCCCGGCAACCGGATTCAAAGTGTGGTACAAGGGAAAGACCGGGTGGTCATGCAGGGGGAGACGGGCGGGGCCTACTGGTCCTTCAAGTCTGGACAGTCCACGAAGGCGATCCTGGAGGCGCTGCAATCGCATACGTTCATGCAGAAGTCGCTCCGGTTGGCTGTATTGGCCAGTGACGAGCCTGTGGTGGAGAAGGGCGGCGTATCCTTTGACCAGTTGAAGAAGTATCTGATGGACAACCGGATCATGCTGGTCCTGATCGCGCCGGAAGGGAAGACGGTTATTCCGGAGTGGCTATACCGGGACACCGGCGGATTCCAGGCAAACATGGCCGATGATATGCGGACTCCGATGCAGAAGGCGCAAGAGTATCTCCTTTCGCTCTTTGACCAGAAGCAAACCCGCATGAACACGGTGCTGGTCTTCCAACCGGTCGACATCAAGGCGATCAAGGGCGACCCGGAGAATGACCCGATTCCTGTTGACCTGAACCAGTGGGTGTTCGGACATGACCCGTCAAAGGTTGAAAGAGATTGGGGGATGTGGGACCAATCGGGGAAGACGCTGACCAGCCCGCCCAGTTGGTTTACCAAACCCGGCCTGTATACAATCACCTATAAGGTGAAAGACCAGCCCAGCGCCGTGCCTGCTCTCAACAGCCGGTATGCAAAGTGGTCTCAAGATGCATCAGGCTCCATCCTGGTGTTGCGCAAGCCGGTGGCCGATTTCGAGGCGGAGGCAGTCTATCATGGGCAGCCTTTCAGAGTAACGGACAAGTCCTACTCCGATGACCTCTATAGCCGCCCAAAGCATGGGATTGTGGAACGAGAGTGGCGGTTGAAGCCGGAAGGGGCGGCCACCTGGACCTATGACCAACTGCCAGCGTATATTCCGATACCCGGCAATTGGGTCTTTAGCCTACGGGTCAAAAATGAGTACGGGTACTGGTCCGACTGGACAGAGCAGGTCATCCCGGTGCTGAACGCGCCGCCGGTGGCCTTGTTTCATGTCTATCCGTATCCAGCGGTAAAGGGCCGAACCGTTGATTTTACGAACCTCAGTTGGGATCCCGATAGCGACGCGATCGTTTCCTCCAGGTGGACGGTCAAAGAGGCAAGCGGGAAAGTCCTGTACAGCGCCGAGCATAGCGCTGGCAGACCGGATCTGATGTTCGTCTTTCCTGCTCTGGGGAACTACACGGTGACGCTGGAGTCGCAGGACCAGTATGGGGAGTGGTCTTTGCCATACACCCGGATCGTTCCGGTGCTTCCGGAAAGCCGGCCGCCGGTGGCTGATTTCTCCATTCAGCCGAATCCCTGTTTTGTCTCCCAACCCTATTCGACCAAGGACCTGTCCTATGACCCCGATGGGGATGTCATCGTGAACTGGCTGTGGGAACTCCGCAAGCCTGACGGCAGCGTGTTCTACACAAATGCCGGAGCGCAGAACCCAAGTTGGCCGCTCTTGGACAGTGTGGGAAACTATCCGATCCGGCTGCGGGTGATGGACAGTTGGGGGTTGTGGTCCGACTGGAAGGAAAAAACGCTTCAAGTCATCGCGCCGTTAAACATCGTCGGAGGCAGCGTTCAGCCAAACCCGGCCATGGCTGGGGAACGGGTGAGCGCATGGGTCGAATCTGTGGGGTATGCCGACCAGGCGTGGCTATTGGTTCCCGCCCAGGCGGTGGTCCGGGAGGCGGACATGCTGCCGCCGCACCTTGGGAAGGAGCCCAGCCCGGCGCCGACGGAATGGATTGGCGGCATCGGCTATGTGGCCATTCCGCTATCCGGGACGCCTCAATCCTCACCGTATCCCGATATCAGCGGTTTGCCTTATGCCCGCCGCTGGAGCGGCCAGTTCGTGGTCAACGTCTGGACCAAGGACGGCGACTATCCCGTTCGCTTCCGGATCCGGCGGAATGCTTTTGGGCCCGATGTAAAGACCGGCGAGGCCCAGGGCTTTCAGGTAAAGTACAGCGTCTACGACATGGTGAGGCCACAGGTGACATTTTCGGGGTATTGAGTCAGGAAGCAGTTTTTAGGATGGGAGGGTTGGCATGAGCGAAGCGATTGCCTTTGCCGCGTCCTTCATCGTACTGATGGGCACGCTTCTTGGGATTGCCGGGCCGGTCAAGGGGATGACGGTTAATAGCACGGTGCAAGAGTTGGGCCGGATGGCGATTGTCCGGGCGGAGGAAGCGCAAGGGCTGACGCCGGAGGTGGAGCAGTACGTGAAGGAAAGGGCGCAGGGGGCCGGGCTGGACCGGGCGCAGGTGCAGGTGACCGGCTCCCCGGCGCCGGTTCCCTACGGCGGCGACATCTGGGTCCAGGTGAAATACAGCTACCGGATGCGTTCCGCTCAATTGGACGGATTTGCCCTTACATGGTCGGAGGAGACGCTGCCGCTTTCAACGCCACGGATCAGCGGCGCCTCCCTGCGGCATACGCGCTGATGGGAGGCTGCCCGTGACATTTTGGGAGGTATTTCGCAGCGAACAGAGGGGAACCGGCAATCCCTTTGTGATGGCCACCTTACTGGTGCTGATGCTGGCCATGTTCGTGGGAATCGGTTCGGCCAGTGAGTATCTGGTTCGCCGGTATATGGTCCATGAGGCGCTGCGGGCAGCTAATGACGCATCATATCGAGCTATAGACCGGACGCAGTTGGCTGCCGACAGGGTAGTCATGACGGGCAGCGACCCAGCGGAGGCGGTCTTTCGGCAGCGGCTGTTTGATTCACTAAGCCGGTACCCCTGGTGCCAGGGGATTACAGTCCGGGAGTACCGGGTTGAGAATGTCGCCAACCGGCCGGCGGTGTACTCCAGGGTCGATGTGGTGATTCGGATGACATTCTTCGGAACGGAGACGGTCACTGTGGCCCGCCGGACGGATGTGCCAAGACGGTTGCCGGGAGGGATTATCCGGCCGTAAAAAACGAAAAAAGGCCTGCTGGAAAGAAATCCGAAGGACGGAACTTGCCGGCAGGCCTTTTCATTCATTGGTAGGTGGTTTAGATGCAAAATGACGGATCACAGATGAAAATATTTCGCGGGAAGGAAGCGGCTGCGACAGGCTCGGTGCCAAAAGAAGAGACGCCGTTGCACCGATGCCTTCAGGATCCGCGACGGTTGAGCGACGCCGAGTTGATCGCGATCCTGCTGGACGGAAAGGTGAAGGAGGGGCATTTTGACCAGTTGTCCCGGGCATCCGGTTTACTGGCGCAGTCGAGGCCAGAAGCCGGGAAGACGAGGGCCACGGATTTGCTCTTTGAAGGGTTGCGTGACCGATGGCCGGAACTGGCTGCGCAGCTACGTCCCCGGGAGTTGGCCCGGCTGGCGGCGGTGCAGGAGTTGACCCGGCGGGTGGCGGCCACGCCGGCGCGGCAGCGGCCGGTAATCCGAACTCCGCAGGAGGCGGCAGACCTGCTGATGGGGGACATGCGCTTTCTGGACAAGGAAGAGTTCCGAGCCATCGCGCTGAACACGAAGAACCAGGTGCTCGGGATCGATACGATCTCGGTCGGCAGTTTAAGCTCTTCCATCGTGCATCCGAGGGAACTGTTCAAGGCGCTCATATCCCGGAGCGCTGCCGCGACGGTACTCGTTCATAATCATCCGAGCGGCGATCCGATGCCGTCCCGAGAAGACAGGACGATTACATCCCGAATTGTGGATGCCGGTCGGATCATGGGCATCGAGGTCCTGGATCACATTATCATTGGCGACAACCGGTTTTCGAGTTTACGGGAGCTGGGGTACATGCCAGAGACTAACCTGGCGAATGACCGGGTGAGAGAAGGAGCGGCCACGAATATTTCACGTGGAATGAAACAAAAAGGAGAGGAGTTGGAGCGATGAATATCGTGGCGGACAGCGTACATGTGACGCCGGCCTTGGTGGATTCGATTATTAGCCAGGAAGGCCTGTCTCATCGGATATTGCTGAACGATGAAGAGAGGAAGTCAGTAGTCCTTCGACAAAACGGTAAGTATGCTTTTCTTATGATAAACGACCAGCGGAACATCCTCGTCCTTGACGCAACTGTACTAGAGATCTTCTCGGCTATTGCGGGGTCATTCAAGGAATGGGCCGATGAAAGGGAAGCTGCCTGCCTATTAGAGGAGGCTCGGGAGTTTTTATCCCTCAAGAATGAAGTAGCAAAAGAAGTTCTTTCATAAACGAATAAGAACCAATTTAGGTGCATCGAAAGGGCTCGGCATTCTTACCGAGCTCTTTCGACGTTTAAGAGAAGTTCATTTTTATCCCTTTTGAATCTGCTTTCGAATATCTAAAGGTTATTGATTGGTTTTTTGAGCGGTATAGAAAACGTAAATGGCATAAGATGGCACGTAAAAAAATATTACCAGACCAGTCCACCAATAATATTGATAAAAAATAACGCTCCCTAAAATTACAATAGAACTAAATCCTAATTGAATGTATACGCTTTTATTTTTCGGGCGATTTTCAGATTCAAAGATAATTGAAGCCATTGAAGCCCAAATAAGTAAAAGAGATAGTCCGAAGAAAATCCCGACTATTACTCCGAGAAATGAAAATCTACCCATATCATTGTCAATTATTACAAATTTATATCCTAGTGCTATGGAGAGTAGTATTAGACACGTAGTCACAAAAGCTTTACCAAACGGTATTAATATAGGCTTCAACCAGGTGCTCGTAATGACCTCATAGTAATCCATCAGACCTGTTAAGGGCTTACTCACTTTGTCTATCTGCTGATATTTCAATTGTCTTATCTCTTTTTGAAGTTCCTCTGCTAAAGAGCGAAGTTCAAAGTTATCAGCCATTATCTTCCATTTGTCAACGCGGGAACACAGTTTTGATGGCATAAATACGTATGCCCTAGCAATCTGTTTTGTTAATTCCTCATAATTGGAACGATCAGAAAGATATGAGTATATGGTTAGTTGGAGATTGGTATAAGCTTCAATCGATTTATCAATTCTGTCTTTTGTAAAATTATCTTCTTCGACATGGTTTTTTCTGTACTCTTTGTTTAGCCAAAATAGCACGATTGTAATAAGTAAAAGAATAACTGATTCGGGATTATTTCGGTCGAAGAAAAAAGAAATAAGATTGTTCATGAACTGGTCTCACTTTCTTAAAGCATGGAGGATAACATGGACGATAATAAAGTGGATAAACATGAAAAATTTTTATTTACGGTTTCAGTTTTTATTCTAGGAATGGCCACTATTGTTTTTTTATACGCAAAACTAATGCAATGGTTGCTCTCTTTGTAATACGATTATCAACCATTTTACCATATATGGTTTGAATTGAAATAGAGCCCCCAAGGCCCAGCCCCGTGAAAGCCGGGGCCGCCGATGAAAAATCGGCGCGGCGCTTACAGGGCTCTTTTTTATGCCCTGTGAAATTAAGGAGGGAAGGGAGGAGTCTTTAAGGGGAAAAGGCTGTCGTTCTAATCACATGGAATGAAGGAGGATTGATATGACCGAAAGAACGTCGTCGGAGAACAAGTTGACTGATACATTGCAACCGGGAGGTTCTGTCCCGAGCCGGGAGGAGCTGCTTTACCGGTTCAACATGACCCTAAAACAGGAGAAGTCATCATGGAAGGGTATCGTAGGGGTCGACCATCCAGAAGGTATCCGCGAGGAGTTCCGGATATTTTGGTTGGGTGGTCATAAGCCGGAAGATGCCTTGAAGTACATGAGGAAGCATGTTGGATGGACAAGGGAAGAGACTGGGATATCCCTTCCGTGGCCGCCGACTGCCCGGAACCATTTGGGAGAGGTTATCCACGAGATTTACTGTACATTGCCGGAAGGACAGGCTCGGCGGGTGCTGGCCAGTTTCGCGAAGGCAAGGTTTACAGAACCGGAAATAACTCTTTTACGAGTGCTTGAAAAGGCTCGTGCCTCTACCCAGGCGATGCAGGTAATGCTGGGGATCCAGGCTTATCATCCCGGACGGTATGATTCAGCGAAAACCCATTTGTCTGCTGCAATGGATGGGCTTAAAGCGCCTCAAATCCCGAACTATGAACGGTCTCAACTGTTCATCGAGGGACTGCGTAAAGCGGGTATTGGACCAGCGAGTTTTATTCAATACACACTCGACTTTCTGCCAACCAGCCCCGTCAAAACAGAACTAAAGAATGCAAAAAAAGAAATCTATCAGCACGATCGAAAAGTGGAGCAACTGCATCCGGACCACCGGTTTGTGATGCCCCGAAATGGGATCGAACAGAATACGACTCTCAACGGCCCGCAGAACGACGGGTCTTTCTTTTTTCCCGGAAACACCGATCAGGTGAGGGTTTTCAACTGTGTCCGAGACTTGCTTGCCCATGATTTATACCAGGCGACGCTTGGGCAGATGGCAGGGGACCACCGGATTGCATTAGGTGATGAAGCCAGTCACAGTCTGAATCGTTATCTGAAGTTAAACCCGGGCGTACAGAACGTTGTTTTCAACATGACCAATGTGCCAAGCGTTACGCCGATGATTCAAAGCATGACGTCATCGCTGAAAGCGTTGGGCTATCAACTGCGCATTGAGTTTCCCCGGGGAACCTGGGCGAGGGAGCTAGCACGCAGACAGCGACAACTGGACCAAGATCGGGAACGGTAGATTTTCTTTCCAGCCGGCTGGAGGTGACTATGAAAACAAAACTTGCTTCCATGGGACTGATCCTTCTCATGGATGTGCTCATTCTTCCCTGGTTCCTTCAATTGCCCGGCTTGTTGATCACGGAGGGGATTAAGGCGGGGTGGGCGACATGGACCGACTCGTTTTCTTTGCTGGCCGGTTTGCGGGCTTTGTCTGATGAGCGCCTTCGAGGGCTCTGGTACTGGGCGCAGTTGATGGTGGCGGCCTTGATTTTTTGGGGCTACTACTACGGACGCCGGCCGTATGTCGCAAAGGGACCCAAGGGAATGCCGCAGGCCGCAGGTTCCGGCCAGCATGGCACTAGCCGCTGGCGGTCCATGGAGGAGATTCGTAACACGACCACCGTCTGGCATCCGCCGGCGGATTACAGAAAGGGGGTGAATCGATGCGAGGAATCCGGGGATACCTCAACGATCTGCGACATCGAGCCGGAAAGCGAGGACATTTCTTTGGACCGTCAGTAGAATCAACCCGGTTGCCCAAGGGCGGGTTTATTCTGGGCGCCGCCAAGGGGTGGAAGGACGGTTATCCGGCCGACGCATGGATGCGTGGGGCAATGCCGTTTACGGTCTGGATGGAGACCGGGAACGGAAAGAAGGCCCATATGCTGCTGATTTCCACCACCGGCGGCGGGAAGACACGGCGAATCGTCCTCCCGAGCATCTGGGTGAACGCCCTGGCTGGGGAGAGCATGGTGCTGACGGATCCCAAGGGCGAGATGTATCTGGCTACCTATGAGTTTCTCCGGGAGTTAGGGTATCAGGTGGTCCGGCTGGACTTCCGAAACCCGACGCTGGGGGGCCGATGGAATCCGCTGCATCCCATCAACCGGGCGCTGGCGCAGGGAGAGTTTTCAAAAGCGGCGGAGGCGGCCAAGGACCTAGGGACGATCATGGCTGCACAAAACAAGGAACGCACCCAAGACCGTTTTTGGCCGCAGACCCAGAAATCATGCACAGCAGCGCTGGCGCTTGCGGTATGCAGCGAAGCGGCACCAACTCAGCGGCACATGGCCAGCGCCTATCGGGTCCTGACGGAACTGGGCGAGGGCGGTGGTGAGAGACTCGATGAGTTGTTTGCTTCAATGCCCTTGAACCACGTCGCCCGGCAGGCTTACGGCGTTGCCCGGCTGACGACAGACCGGACTCGCGCCTCAGTCTTCGTAACGACCGCAGCCGATATGGAACTGTGGGCCGATCCCGATATCCAATGGATGACAGCAGGGATGGATCATGAACTGGAGGATATAGGCCGCCGTAAGATGGCGGTTTTTTTAGTGGTTCCCGACGAGAAAGAGAATCGGCACTTCCTGGCAAGCCTGTATGTGGCCCAGACCTATCAGGCGCTCGTTGACGTGGCCAATAGCACGCCGGGCGGCAGGTTGCCGGTCCGGGTCAATTATCTCTTGGACGAGTTCGGTAACATGCCGCCCATCCCGGAGATGAGCACCAAACTGACGGTAGCTAGAAGCCGGGGGATGCGCTATCTCCTTGCGGTGCAGGACAGGCCTCAGTTGGATATCAAGTATGGCAAGGAAATGGCCAGCACATTGATCGGTAACTGCGGCACCTGGGTGTACCTGGCGACGATGAATCCAGAGACGGCCAAGATGATCAGTGAAAAGACCGGAAAGTATACGGTGGGCACCGATTCCTACTCAGCCAACGTGGGCGAACGGCACAACAGTGCTTCCTACGGATCCAATCGTGGACTTACTGGTCGGCCGCTGGTTATGCCTGACGAGGTGGAGCGGTGGGACAGTAATTATGCCCTTGTGTTGCAGGCTGGCGAGTATCCGGCCAGATTGCCGGTTCTGGACATTACCCAGTGGCCGGCTGCCCGCGATTTCGATGTGGAAGCCTTGAACCCAAAGTCCGAGGCGGCCGTTGAGGCGTTAGCCCGGCTGGAGAAAGAACGCAAAAAGGCAGAAGCCCCGCCGATTTGGCTGCCGGGGATGGGGCAGTATCCTATCGCCGAGCCGGATCTGCCGGATATCAACAGCTTTTTTACGCCCCCCGAGTTTATGGGACCACCTCCGGAGTCGCCGGAAGACTATTTTGACGATATTGCCTAATTGATGAAAGGAGAAAAGATGGAAATGAATATTCAGGTTCAAAACATGAAAGGTGTTCGCGAAGGGTTTCAAGGGAATCGGAAAAAAGGGCTGAAAGGAATCCTGCAAGAGGTGGACCGCAAGTTGGAACGGTTCATCTGGACCTACGGCAAGGCGGCAACGGTGGCCGGATTGACTTTCATGTGGCTGACAGCGCCTTCGCCGGCGCATGCATCCATCAATCTGATCGACGGTGGAATGAACCTGCTTAAGGACATTAAGGGACAACTGCTGCTTGCTATTCCTATTGCTGGCGGGGCCGGTGTTGGCTGGCAGGCGATGCAGAAGTCATGGGCGGAAGGAAACGAGGAGGTAATCATCCAGAAAAACAAAAGGATCCGGCAGATTTTAACGGCGACCGTCGTTGGAACGGCGGTGGACGGTTTGATTATCGGCCTTCAAAGTTATGTTCCCAAGTAAGGGCCGGGGTTTCCGGCTCTTAACTTATTCTTAGGGGGAGTGATGATTGAACGCAATTGCTGAGTTGATTATTTCATCGTTTCAAGCGTTTCTTAACCGGTGCCTCAATGACTTTAGCGCAATCATGTCTGGTTGGACCGTTGATATCATGGCCATGGCGCTGAAAATCCTGGATAGTCAGTTTGTCTCCAATGCAATCACGGAGATGCAGACGCTGGCCATGGGCCTGGTTGCGGTCAAACTCCTGGCAGAGTTGCTGATGAACCATATCCTTCAGGGATATGGGGAAGGGGACGCAATGGAGAGGGTGCTGGTGCGGTATGCATCATCCATCTTTGTTGCCTTGTCCATTCCTTGGGTGACGGCGCAGACATTTCAATTCGGAAATGATGTGGCCCGGAAGATTGCCGGCGTCAATGTTGTCGAGGCTACGCCGGCAGCAGCGCTGTTCACATTTATCGCTCCGGGAAATGTGGTGATTGTGGGCCTGGTGATGCTCATTATCGCCATCGTCATCTATATCTTGATTTTTCTTCAGACGATCATTCGCGCCTATGAACTCGGTGCGCTTGCCGCCGCTGGACCATTGATGGCTATTGGGCTGACTTCTGAGGATAAAGGGATGTTCGCGGAATGGTGGAAAGAACTCCTGACGATCAGCATGTCTCAGGCGCTACAATCGTTTCTCCTGAAGCTTGCCATTTCGGGACCCGCGATGTTCTCCGGGGACTGGGCGCTGGGACTGCTGGCCTCGATTGCCGGCCTGTATGTCGCCTTCAAGAGTCCATCTATGTTGCGGCGATGGATGTACAGCAGCGGTATCAGCCGGACATCGGGCATGGCAATACAGCAAGCCGGAACCCAGTATATGATGCGCAAAGCACTCATGCGTTGAGAGGGATGAATCGATGGAAGAGAACCAATCTTATCTAATTCCCCGGAACGTAAATCACCGCTTTGAAGTATGGCCCGGATTTGGCTGGCCGGAAATCATTGCGCTGACCGTTGCGACGGGCCTCGGATATTTTATTTCCGAGGCCCTGGGCCTTTTTTGGGAATCAGCAAGCCGCATATGGATCGTTTTTTTGCTCCCGGGTACTGTATATCTATTTTGCCAACCTCAGCCGGACGGCGCCCGGATGGCGGACAAGTTAAAGTGGATGTGGCAGTGGCGTGCCAATCAAAAACGGTACATGTATAAAGCGAGGTGAGGGAATTGTTCGGGTTCGGGAAGAAAAGCCAGAATGGAAAAGCAGCGGAGAACAGCGCATCTCAAAAGTCAGTCCAGGACTTGTTACCGGTCAGCGACATCTACGATGACATGCTGGTTCGAAAAGACGGAACACTGGTCATGTACCTGCGCATCAAGCCCTTTGACCTGGAACTGCGGAGCGAACGGGAACGGCGGCAGATCATCCAGGGAATGCACGAGGCCCTCAATGGCCAGAAAGAGCCGCTGCAAATCCACTGCATGGGCCGTCCGCTGGTGCTCGACGACTACCTGGCGCACCTGGACGACATGGCCCGGGAGATGACCGATGAACGGAGGAAATTGCTTCTCCGAAAGTATATCCAGTACACGTCCGCGGAGGCAGCCAAGGGAACAAGCCAGGAGCCGCTGTATCATATCGTGTTGACCCAGGAGCCCAGGAAGTACCAAAAGGACGCCTACCAGGAGCTTCACCAGCGTGCCTATGAATTGAAATCGTCCCTGGAGAAAGTCGGTCTGGAAGTGGAAATGAGCGCGGTCCGGGACATCATTGACCTGAATTTTGTGTTCCTTCACCCTGCTCAGGCAGCCTTCGAACGGGCACCCGGTATTTCAGGTCCTTACCTACCGCCGGTCGTCCAATACGACGAGAGAAGCGCTGGGGTGATGGAATGAAGAAATATTTCCCGTGGAATAAAGATGACCCTTCCGTCAACGGAACGGCGACATCGAAAGCCCCGGCAACGCCTGTCGCTTCGGGTCTGTTGAATGTCCTGGCCCCACAAGCGCTGTCGTTCCAGCCGTCCAACCTGGTGATGGGGGACAAGCTAGCCCGGGCGATGGTAATCCCCTCGAACAACTACCCATCCTCCGTGACGGCAGCCTGGCTGGCTAGGGTGGCCAAACTGCCCGGAGTGGTGACGAGTGTCCATGTGACGCCCACGGAGAGCCTGGATCTGATCAGCAGCATCAACCGGAGCATCGGCGAGTTGGCCAGCAAGACGCGGGTCGGGGGCGCGCTGTCGGTGATGCGGGCGAAACGGGCAATGGAGGATGCAGAACTGCTGCTCCAAAAAATCGATATGGAACAGCAGAACGTCTTTAACATCACCGTCACCTTCCTGGTTCAGGGGGATGATCCAGATGATCTGAACCGGCGGGTCCGCAACCTGGAACGGGCTTTGGCCGGCTCCAAGATGCGCGGCAGGGGGATGCTGTTTCGCCAGCAAGATGGCTTCCTTAGTACCGGTCCATGGGGACAGCTCCCTGCGGAAGTGCTGGCCTCGGGCCGCCAGAACATGCCGTCTGAGACGATCGCCGCAGCCTTCCCCTTCATGGCCAGCGGCCTTCGGGATCCCAACGGGTTTGTTCTCGGTAAAGACTCCGGAGGAACACTGGTTATCATTGACTACTACCGTCGAGGAGGACATCGTACAAACGGCAATACTAACGTATTTGGGACATCGGGTTCTGGAAAATCGACGAAAGTCAAGAAAAAGTGCCTGAATCTCTGGTCACAAAACTGCCGGATCTTCATTCTCGATCCGGAACGGGAATACCGACATATGTGCAAGCATCCGGCCGTGGGCGGGACATGGATCAACGGCGCCGGCGGGAAGACCCGGATCAACCCTTTGCAAATCCGGATTGTGCCGCCAACCGTAGAAGAAGAGACAGAAGAGGATGAAGTGAAAAATGATGGATTGCCGGCAATGGCGCTTCATCTTCAGTTTTTAAAGACCTTCTTCAAGCTATATATTCCGGATCTTAACCGGTTGCATCTTGCCAGGCTAGAAGATGCATTGATTGAATTGTATCGCGAATATGAAATTGTTTGGGAGACTGATCCGGCGACAGTGCCCAATGAAAAGTGGCCTGATACAACGCATCTTTATAGCCTGCTGGAGAAAAAGGCGGGAAAGGAACCCGAGAAGTGGGGCGAATTGGCGGAATACCTGAAAAGCGCTGCCAAGGGTTCGGAGTCCTTTTTGTGGGCCGGCCCGACCACGGCCAACGCGGACGGCGAGTTTGTCGTTATCGATATTCACGACCTGGTAGAGGCCGAAGAAGCAGTCCTCCAAGCCCAGTACTACAATATCTTTACATTCTTATGGAATGAGGTCTGCCGAAACCGGGCTGAGGGAAGAAAAATCGAGTTGGTCGTGGACGAGTTTCACCTGTTAGCCAATCCCCGGGCGCCCCAGGCGCTGATCTCGCTGAAAAACGCCGGGAAGCGGATCCGCAAGTATGGGGGAAACTTAATGACAGCGACGCAGAACCTTCGGGATCTTACCGATGAGCGCCTGGCGAACTACACCGAGGCCATTATCTCTAATTCGACCTATAAGTTTTACATGCTACAGGATGAGAATGACCTACAGAAACTAACTTCACTGGTAAAACTGTCGGAAGGTGAAAAAGAGTTTCTTCTGAGGGCTAAGCAAGGCGAAGGTCTGCTGGTGGCTGGCAACCGGCGATTGAAGGTGTCGGTGGAAGTAACAGCTTTCGAGAAGGAGATCTTCGGCAAGGCCGGTGGGCGGTGACGGCTTGGAAGACGATATGGTGGTTCCGACAAACCCCTATGTATGGGGGTTTTTATTTTTTGTCATCTTCTTTATCTTCGTCTTCTCCGGGCCGATCTCCGTTCACGAACGTGTGCCGCTGGTTGCTGATGAGCGACAGGTGGACATCTATGTGGAGGCGGCCAACAATGTCTCTTATTCCACCGTAGTGGAAAAGCCCTCAAAAGATTCGAAATGCAGCAAAACCATCGAACCGCCAGGAGTTGCTCGAAATGCCGATCGCTCCAAGAGAATCATGCACCAGGTGCAGATTACGTGGCAGGAACTGCTAGTACTGGACGCCATCCTGTTAAAACAGGACTTTAGCCTGGAAAACATCTTGGCTACGGAAAGGCGTGACCGCAAGCAAAAGACCTTCGGTTTTCGCATGACAGAAGAGCAGGTCTTGAAAGCCCGAGCCGAGCGGCTGGCGAACAAGTTTTTGATTGAGGTAGGGAAAGTCATTATCACCTGTTCAAGTCAGGACGGCGATTCCACAACCAAAGAAGCGCCTGTGTACGACAGAAAGAGCTTCGACCAAATGATGGCGGAGATGGGCTTCTCCAAAGCCGACAGGGAGAAGGCGCGGCAGATGCTCGCTATGCCGCTGGAACAAATCTTTTACGACGGTCCCAACGGGGAAGGGGGGGCGCCGGTCCATCTTCCTTCGAACTTCCGGCCGACAGGAGAATGGCTCTGGCCCACGCCCGGCAACTTCAACGTCACATCCGGGTTCGGGCCGCGCATGAGTCCGAAACCGGGGACACATACAGGCATCGATATTGGGATTGGTGCCGGCACGCCGGTTTATGCCATCCAGCGGGGCTTTGTGACCCGGGTAGAGGATCTTGGCGGCCGCAGCTACGGTAAGTTTGTCGTAGTCAACCATGGTAATGGTGTGGAGTCGTATTACGCCCACCTTTCCGCTTTTATGTCTATCCCGGTCAGGAGATTGAAGACTGGCAGCAGATCGGCCGTTCCGGTTCTTCCGGTTGGAGTACCGGACCTCATCTTCACTTTGAGGTTCGGAGGAACGGGCAGCCGTTCAATCCGCTGGAACTCTATCGATGACGCTGCTGCGGGTCAATTGGGGACTAAGCAACGTTTAGGTTATAGAAAGGATGCGATAGGGTTGGAAGCTGCCTTGAATTCGGATTATCGGACGAATGAAAAACGACGGATCGAACAAGCGGAAGCGAGATACGAGACGGCGATCCGGAACTACGCTGCCTGCATGCAGGCTGAGGCCCTAACCAAGGGCCTGGCGGAGGATGCCCGGCGGCAGCTAAAGGAATTGGACCCCAATCATAAGCTGTTGATCGGAGGGGTATGGGAGAATGCAATCCTCTTCCATCATCCATTCGCAGCGCTTTTGGAGGTCTTCTTCGGCGGCTCGGAGGTAGAGCAGCAACGGCCGACGCCGCATCAAGAGAGGAAACGGGCAGTGCGAATGCCCGGCTACAGGAGGCGCTGATGTCTGCCTCCATTGCGCTCGCCACTGGGCGCGCGAACCGGACACAGGTGATGCGAGTTCTGAAGCCGATGCTTGAGTTGGAACAGGTCCTGGAACGGTAGATGTACGGGATTATCCATTGTGCGGCACTGTGCGCCATTGTGCGTCACTGTGCCGCACAATCGAAAAGCCGTCAAAGGGGAGAGGCCTCATGAAACATAGTCCAAAGACGGAGCACCCAGTGGTGGATGCCATCGGCATGATGGAGTTCACCGGCAATGTCATCCCCCAAAAATGGTTCGAGAACATCACTCTGGACAGCGGCAAACCGGACACGGTGGCCATTATCATCCTGTCGGATATTATCTACTGGTACAAGCCCCGGGAAATCCGGGAAGAGGCTTTGGGCCGTGTGCGCTTTGAGAAGAAATTCCGGGGTGACAAACTGCAACGAAGCTACGACCAACTGGCCGATCACTATGGATTCACCAAACGCCAGGTCAAGGAAGCCTGCAAGCGTCTCCGGGACAAGGGCCTCGTGAGTCTGGAGTTTCGGACGATCCAGATCGGCGCCATGCGTATGGGCAATGTGCTGTTCATAGAACCGGATCCGGAAGCCATCCGGCAGATCACTTACGCCCCGGCGACGGACGCTAAGGTGATCGATGAAGCCTATAGTTCCCTTGCGGAACCCGCCAGTGAAGTGGGATTGGCGCGGGATGAGACGATTGCAGACACCCCTATGACATTAGAACGTCAGAGGGGGGAGGCGGAACTAGGGGGAGCGAGCCAGAAACAGCGTCAGACGGGGCTAAATCAGATGCCTTTGCCTACCCCTATGACATTAAAACGTCATAGGGGTGACATTGAAACGTCACAGGTCTTACGTTTTAACGACACACCTGTGACGCCAGAACGTCAGACAAATACAGAGATTACTACAAAGACTACTTCAATCTTTAATCGACGGAAGGAAAGACAGACGGACGGACAGACGGATCTGTTTTTTTTGAATAATGATAAAGCGCCGGAACGCGCTGCCGGTTTGACGGCGCCGGAGAGCCGGGACGAGGAGGTTCGGCAGATTATGCGGCGCTGCTGTCCAGAAGAGGACAGGCGGTTCAATTTTACCGACCGAGACATGTTGAAGAAGGCAGTCCAGGAACTGATCGCCGAGAACCATCCGCTAACATGGCTGAATGCGGAGGTGGCCCTTTGGGCGCTGGAGGGCTTTTACAAGGCAAAGGCAACCCGTCAGCCGATCAAGTACTTGAAGCAGTGCATCCTCAACGCGAAAAAAGAACAGACGGACGAATCAATGCGGAAACTCTGGCTAAGAAGAAATTGGAGTCAGGAAGCGACGGGCGGATAGCCGGTCGTTTTTATGTTTTCGGGAGGTGAGGTCTCATTGGGGCGAATACCGGACGAGCAACTGGCCCGGGCGCGGGAAGCCAACCTAGTGGACTACCTGCGCGGTCGGGGGTATGAGTTGAACCATGAGGGCGGCGGCAACTTCCGCATCCCTAAACATGGGGGGTTAATTGTCGATACTCAGGGGCGGTGGTTCCAGCACTCGACGCAGAAGGGCGGCAAAGCGATCGATTTTCTGGTCGAGATCGAGGGGAAGAACCTGCGGCAAGCGGTGGCCGAACTGACCGGCTTCTTGCCGGAAGCTGGTTCGGAGCGTTCCTTTCCAGCCGGCGGTAAGGCGGCCAGGCATCCGGAAGAGACTAAGCCCTTTGCATTGCCGCCCAGAGCGGCTAACGACCACCGGGTCTTTGCCTACCTGATGCAGAGCCGGGGGATCGACAAACGAGTGCTAGAGCCGTTGGTGAAGGCAGGACTGATCTATGAAACTGCCTATCCGATTCAGGGGAAAGAGATCCACAATGTGGCCTTTGTCGGCTTGGATCGGGAAGCGACGCCGAGGTACTGCACGATGCGATCCACTTTCACGAACAGCGACTGGAAGGGCGAGGTGCCGGGGTCAAGCAAGGACTTTGCCTTTTCCATACGGGGACGGGAAGGGTCAGACGCCGTTTACGTCTACGAGGCGCCGATTGACTGTCTATCCCACATGAGCCTGCAACTGCGTCGAAACATTGACATCTGGCAGCATCACCGGCTCTCCCTGGGCTGTCTGGCCGATCGGGCTTTGAAACAGTACCTGGCCGACCATCCGGAAATCAAAAGGGTGGCCTTGGGCCTGGATAATGACAAGTGGGGCCGTGAGGCGGCGCAGCGGATCGCTAACGATCTGGTGAGCCAGGGGTATCAGGTGGTTGCGCAGTTTCCCACGGCCAAGGACTGGAACGTCGACTTGGTGAACCAGGTGGGCCAGCGCCTGGAGTGGCCGGGGGGGCGGCAACACGGAAGGGAGGCAGGGAATATGACACAGGGGGAACGGAGGGAGTTGGCAGAAACCCCGAAAGGAAGTGAAAGGAAAAAGATACTTCACATAAGGGAAGGCGCCTTCGCAAGGGGCGCTTTTATCATGCCGGGGAAGAACGATGTGCTACAAGTGTATATGCATGAAAAGCAGTTGAAGGCAAACATGGAGATTCAACGGCTTAACCATACGATTGACCTGCACGGGCATCCCCATCGAATTGCTGTGGGGAACATTAAATCCCTGATTGAGGATTACTTACACGACAATCCGCAGATTACGAACGTGGCGATATACAGGGACAGTACAATTTCACATGAACAGTGTGAGTTACTGGCTCAGGCGCTTACTGCGAAAGGGCTTGTCGTTAATACGCTAACTCCCTATTACGGCAGGTCTTGGGCTGACGATTTTGCCCGGATGCGGCAACAAGAACCCTACCGGTCAACAATCTCTCAGGCTAAGGGTAGAAAAGAGGTGATGGAGCGATAGAAGAACCGCCGTCTGGAAGAGAAATAAACCGTAAATGCGAAAGCCCCAATCCTGCTCAGGACTGGGGCTTCACCTTGTCCGGGAGGTGCTCCACCACTTGTTCAATGGCGCATTCAAGCTGGCTACAGAGCCGATCTAACACCTCCATGGACACATAATCGTTTTTTCGAAGCTTGCTTTGCGTTGCGGTGGAAAGGCCTAAATCAGATAGCTTGAGATCCTTGTCAATGAGCAGCTTTAACAGTGGTTTGTACGAAAAAGCCAAAGTCCCCCCTCCTTTCAGTGCCATTATATCACATTGTTTTATATAGTCGAGAAAATGCTTTGCAAACGCAAAGGAAATTATTGATTATGCGATTGCTCCATTATATAATGCAAATGCAAGAAATTTTGTTGCGAACGCAAAGGAGGCGGCGTTATGGTCGAGATTCAAAACAGCGCCCAAAGACAGGCTTTCAGCAGTCTCGTGCTGGGACGAGAGAACGAAAGATCATGGGTGGCAGCGATGTTTATTTTGACCGCAGATAGCAAGCTGTGCAAAGTCACGAAAAGCCACGTTTTTCCCGAACGCCGGGAAATCCGGTGGGCCAATATCATCAACAATCCTGAGTTCGGTTCCGGTCATCGCGCCGCAGCGTTATGGGCCTACCACCTGGTAGTCGGGAGACCCTGGCAAGAAGAAGAGTCGGGACCTGTTGATACGATTGATAGCGGTTGGAGAATGGATTCCACACTTCGCGGTATAGCGACCGATGCTTTGAAAATTGCCTGGGGCTTAGACCAGATCCATTAGAGGATTGATGGAGGGGAGGGATGCGCATGGAGACTGAAAAGAAAGAGGGGAAGCGGATCCAGTGGGGCAAAACGGAAGAAGAAATCAAGAAGACGATCTTTGCCCAACTGGCGCAAATGGAGCAGGGGGGCGCTCCGATCACCGTTGCCGCCATCAAGGAACAGTGCCCTGCCATGATGCGTTTCCTCTACGGCCAGCAGGCTATTTTTATTGGGATAAACCATCTATTTGAAGCCTATGAGCAGCATAGGCAATCCCAGATCGCGGCGGTTTCCCCTGGAGTCGATATGTCCACGAGCCTAGTTGAATTGAATGGCAAGCTGGAGATATCGATCGGCCTGATCGAGCCGAACCCGGATAACCAGAGAAAGACCTTTGATGAAGAGGCGCTGCAGGAACTCGCCGAGAGCATCCGCCAGTATGGCATCATCCAACCCCTGGTTGTCCGCAGCAAGCCGAAAGCCCCGGAACGATATGTGATCATCGCCGGGGAACGCCGCTACCGGGCGGCCGGCATTGTCGGACTTACAGAAGTGCCCGTGATTATCAGTGACATCGATGAGAACAAGGAACAGGAAGTCATGCTCATCGAGAACATCCAGCGGAAGGATCTCTCGCCCATAGAGGAGGCTGAGGCCTTTCGGGGGCTGCTGGAACGAAACGGCTACACGCAGGAATCCCTCGCTAAACGCCTGGGAGTAAGCCAGGCTCACGTCGCCAACCGCCTGCGCCTGTTGAAGCTTCCTGAGCCGGTACAGACGAGTATTTCACGTGGAATGATCTCGGGCAGCCATGGGAAGGCGCTGGCTGCTTTTGACAACTTGCCGGGTGATTTCTTGACCCGAGTCACCGATACCATTGTGGAACGGAAGATTCCCGTTTCTGGGGTTGGTGACTTGGTTCGAGACGAAGTTTACCGAAACGGAAAGAAATTGTTTGAGAGTAATACCCACACAAGAACACTGCATTTTGATCCTGATGTGGAATGCAAGAACTGTCCGCACCGGGCCATGGCGCCGGAATACGGGCGTTATGGGGAAGAAAAGCCATGGTGCCTGAACCCTGCCTGCTGGGAAGAAAATCAGGAGGCAGGGATCGAGGCCAAAACAGAAGCGATTAAAACGCTAGCTGCTGAACAGGGCATCGATTATCTTGACTTAACCGACGAGAAGTTTGAGTGCGGCGACCACAACGACGGCGGCAACTACATGCATCTTCGAAAAGTCTACAATTCTGAAAACCTGGACTTGTCGGAGTGCCAGACCTGTAAACATAGGAAATATGGAAAAGGGCGGTTTGACACAACCCCACAGGAGATTTGTTTGAACCCGGTCTGTTACCGGAGAAAATGCGCTTCCACGGTTCGGGCGAAAAACAAGCAACGCCGTAATGACCTGGCCGATGAGATGGCCGAGATTGACCAGTTGGCAGCTTCGCAGGCAGGTTTACTGGCCGGCAATGGTTCGGAAACTGTGACGATGACAAAGAATCATCTGGTCTACCTAGCCGCCCGTCTCCTGGCCGACACATCGCCGGGCTACAGCGGAAACAGCATCCGGATCCGGCCCCATCAGTTTTTGCAGAAAAAATTCAAATGGGACCGTGAGTGGATGAGGGGGCAGAGCACATACGAGTGGACCCATGGCCGGTGGGAGGAACTCCGCGACCTGCTCATGTCTTTGCAACCGTCGCAGCTCATCGAGATTATTTTCGGCTGGCCAGCGACCGCCACGGGATTGAACGGTCCGGAGGAATGGCTGTTAAAGCAGTGTTCGGCTGCCAAATCATCAGCAGCCAATGCTGGAGAGGCTGCTGCATATCGCGACTTGGGAAATGAACTGAATGGGAAAGGGGGACGCAAGCTCAGGAAGGTTGACGACCAGTTATACAAGCCGGTCCATGACTTTATCACAATGCCTACAGAACTGAATGAGATCGCCAAAAACGAGATTGAAAACGGCAACGATGTGGAACGGGGACCGCTTGGGATTGTAAAAGTGCTGTTTGAGGACGGGGAAATTCACTATGTCCCTGACAATTCCGCTATTCGCCTGGTGGTGTTCAAGTATCAAGACAACGATGCGTTGCCGCACTAAGAGAGGGAAGGACAGTGTTGGATCGTCTAAAAATCCCGCTGCTTGATTTGTGCAGCCATGTGCTGAAAGGACCGGCGCTGGACCTGTTCGTACTCATCGCCCAGCACCATCCGGAGGGGATTGCCAAAACCGATCTGCGCCGGCAATACGCTGAGCCTGCTGGAAAGAAAGTAGAGACTCCCCAGGACCATGTGCTGCGAAATGACACGAACCGATCCCTGATCGCGTTGGATGCCGTGCGCTTCATCGAGAGCCGGCATCAATCGCGGGAAATCCGCTACACCCTGACGGAGACCGGTGAGACGGTCTGGAATGCAATCATCGATTATGTGGCCGGCCGTCCGGACGCCCTCCGCGGCAGCGTCATTGCCAGCCGGCTCTATGATGAAACAAGGAAAGGGGTAATACGCTGATGACAACAGTTTTTCGCGCCGAAGGAGACAACCAGAACATAACGCCGGTACAACTCCAGTCGTTCGCCCAGCAAGCGCCGGTGGCCATTCCGATGGCCTTCATCGGGCTAGGCCAGGGCGGCGGCAAGATGGCCGACGCCTTCGCATCCATCAAAGACCGCAACGGCAATCCGTACTATTCCACGCTGGCCATCAACAGTTTCAAGGGAGACTTGAAGGCGCTGAAGCATGTGCCGGAGAACCGGCGCTTGGAACTGCTCGGCTGGGAGAACGGCTGCGGCGGCGATCCGTACCAGGGATACGCAGCCCTCACCGATGACGCGAATGCGGAGCGTGTGGGCGAACGGATGATGGAAGCCACCAAGGACGCCCGGGTGATCTGGATTATGGCCAGCTACGGCGGCGGCACCGGAACCGGCAGCCATCTCCCCATGATCAAGTGGGCCGCCTCGACAGGCAAGCCGGTGGGCGCCATCATCAGCCTTCCCCGCAAGGGCAACCTGGAGGAGCTGGGCAATGCGTTGAACACGTTCAAAACCCTGGTCAACAAGTACCTGGGGCCAGAGGAAGAACGGCCACTAAAGGCGCTTGTCGTCGTCGACAACGAAAAGATTTACCAGGACTATATGGTCGACCGGCAAGCGGATCAGGTCCAGAACCTAGACTGGATGCAGTACGCGAACCTGAAGCTGGCCTATGTGCTCCACGAACTGAATGTGATGACGACCGGCTCGTCCGATGTGAATTTTGACCCGGAGGACCTGATCAAGGTGCTGTTCGCCGGCGGCTGCCTCACCTTCGCCAAGCGCCTGGCAAAAATCAGCGATGAGATGAAGGAGCAGGACCTGATCCAGGAAGTGGTCCAGACTGTCGAAGGGAAAAACGTGCTTGCCAATGGCTTTGATTACCGGGCGGCGATCGCCGGTGCCTTCACGATGATGACGCCGCAGAACTCCCGGATCGCCAACGTGAACAGCCTTGAACTGATCAGCGATGCGCTGAAGGATCGCTATCCCGGCCTGAAAGGGTGCCACCACAAGGGATACGTGAACTGGACATCGGCGCGGCATGCGTTGATCTACACGGTGATGACGCTCAACGCCCTTCCAGAACGAGCCGCCAGCCTGGTGGACGAGTACACACAAGCCCGCGAGGCGCAGGAGGACTTGTTCGCAAAACGGTCGGCGTTGCGCATCGACCATGTAGATGTGGCTCCGGTTAATCGCCGAGCCGCTTCCTTCTCAGGAAGGGTCCAGGACGATGATGACGGCCCCTGGGCAGCCCGGCCGAAACCGACAGGCAGCCCGATCGGCAACCGGAACCCGGTCTTGGGGGCAGGAACGGAGAGTCACCCGTGGAAAAAGCCGAGAAGATAGCCCAATGCGGCACAGTTACGCACAATTACGCACAGTGCGCGACTGTGCCGCACATTTTTCATGGCTTTGCCTTCTGGAAAGAAAAAAGGCAGAGGGAGAACGTCGCGGCCAGCGGCTGAGCTGCGGCCAGGGGCACATTGGCGGGACGTTTTATCGCGCAGGGGCGGAGCTCATGGAGAGCTGCTGCGCCAGTGTGACTGGCAGCCGCCTGGCTGACCCGGAACTGGCCTAAGTGAGTAGCATCGAGGCCTCCACCGGCGGCTGCTAGGTGGACACCTAACATGTGGGGGATCTGCCTTCTGGAAAGAAAAAAGCAGAGGGAGAGCGTCACGGCCAGCGGCCGAGCTACCGACCCGGGGCTCATCGGCGTGGCCGGTCTTGGTGCCGGGTGCGGATTTCCTGGAGAACTGCCGCGGCAGTGTGACGGGCAGCCGCCTGGTTGATCCGGAACTGGTCTAGGTGAAATGCATCGAGGCCGTGACCAGCGCCCGCCAGGTCGACAGCTAGCCCATGTGGGGGATCAGCCTTCTGGAAAGAAAAAGCAGAGGGAAAACGTCACGGCTACGGCCAGCGGCTGATCTGCCGGCAAGGGGCTCATCGGCGGGTCGGTCATCGCTCCGGGTGCAGATCTCCTGGAGAATGTGCGGCAGTGTGACCGGTGGCGCCAGGCTAATCCGGAGTTAACTAGCGTTGAAATGAGGTGGAGCGAATGAACCAGCGGAGTCGAAAAAGCCTCATGATTTTTTCTCCAGTAGGCGCGCCATGCGAACTATTGTTCGATAAAATCGCCCACAGTCCGTTCGGAAAACTGCGGTCACAGGTGAGCACAACGTGGCCCGGGGGAGCACCTTTTAGAACGGCCACCAGGCCGTTCTAAAAGGCAGGATAAGGCGGGGCACACACACACGCGGCAAAGCCGCGTGGGGATTGAAGTTTAAGATGTTGCCCAGATGAACCTGGACATACAGAAATGGTGCCGTAACCGTCTTATCTTCAGAAATGTCAAGGGATTAATGGTGGTGCCGAATTAGGTGCCGCGTTCAGAGAGGTGCTTAGATGGCTAGAACAACACGATTTCCAGAAGCGATTAATATACCCGTTACCGCAGATATGAAACGAAGATTAAAGGCAGCGGCATCGAAGCAAAAGAAAGACGTTGCTGGGCTGGTCAGGGAGATGTTACAAAGGGCACTGGATGAGGATTCAGCAGCCGATGGGTTAGATGTGGTCACGGCAACGGTACGAAGGACGATGCGTTCGGAACTCAAAATCACTGAAAATCGCTTGGCCAAGATCGCAGCCAAGGCGGCTCATGCAGCGGCTACGGCCATGTTTATGAATGTGGCCGTCGTGAAGGAATCGGGGCGCCATGATCACAGGGCTCTTTATCAGCAGGCCCGGAAGCAAGCTGCTGCTTATATCGGTTCTAGGGATGAGGAGTCGGAAGGAGTAGCTGAATCAGTAAAATAAGGCGTAGGCGTAAAGAGATAAAAGCATGTCCTCTACTGCTCGCTTTTGGGATATAATGTTAGTTGTAAGTGGTGAATGAGCACAAGGAAGGTGATTGGGATGATGATCTTGGATAACCAAAAGACGTTGGATAGCCTTTTACTATCAGATAATCAGCGCAAAGCTCTTCAAGAATTTAAAGAGAGGCTACGGGAGGCAATCCAATTACAGTACCTTGTGCTTTTTGGTTCCGTCGCTCGCCAAACAGCTGGCGAAGATTCTGATGTAGACATTTTGGTCGTAGTAAATTCAGAAGTGTCTAATGAGCAGTTTGAACTTATTTGTGACATCATCTTCGAAACGAATCTCAAATACGGTACGACGTTAAGTTTCGTTCCCGTAGAGTTGAAACAGTGGGAACAAAGGAGTCCGTTTATCGCAGCTCTTTATGACGAAGTTAGAAGGGACGGGGTAGTGATAGAATGAGTTTGACAGAACAGCAAAAACAGGAATTGGCCTTATGGTGGAGAGAAAAAGCAAAGGAAAATCTTCTTTCCGCGAAAAGTAACCTTGATGCGGAAAGACTAGGCAACACCATGAGGGATTTGTATTACAGCGCATTTAACGCCGTTCGTAGCGCCTTGGCTCTAAGCGGCAGAAATGACCTTGGGCAAAAACATACCGCTGTCCGTGCGGCTCTAAACCGTGATTATATTAAAACTGGAATCATTGATACGAAGTACGGCAAACTGTATGAGTTGCTTTTCAATGCCCGACAAAATGCTGATTATCAAGCGTTTACAAAATTTGATTCCGTTAAAGTGAAAAACTATTTCGTGGA
Organism: Heliomicrobium sulfidophilum; assembly: GCF_057715735.1. NCBI lineage: Bacteria > Bacillati > Bacillota > Clostridia > Eubacteriales > Heliobacteriaceae > Heliomicrobium > Heliomicrobium sulfidophilum. The sequence goes on along the minus strand of NZ_JBVTZZ010000005.1, from coordinate 635,980 downwards.
GACAACTCGTTTCGTCCAAACCTTTGACAAGGTTGTAGATGCGTATTTAGCTGGGCAAGAACCAATCAAATTAGTTCAGAGAGATCGAGATGACGGTCCAGAAAGGTAATAATATGTTAATTGTTGATTGAAAGGCCGCCATGGGACATGAATCCATGGCGGTTCGTTTTTTGAGGTGAAGACATGCCAAGATCGGTGTTCATCCATAAGTGGAGCTTTTATCTTCCTTCGAACCAGAACCGCCAACGTAACTATTACAACGTGACCTACATTGCCACAAAACCCGAAGCGGAACGATACGGCGGACACTTTGAGCACGGTGATCTGGAAGTGGGCGATGATCCCCAGCCGGGATCAGCCGCCCACCATGCCGTTTATGCCCATGAGCGCCCCCAGAGCTCCGGGCTGTTTGGCCCAGATGACGACGAGGTCCCGCAACTCGAAGAGATTCAGAAGGAACTGCTCAATCACCAGGGGATTGTGTGGCGCTCCATCGTTTCCTTGCGGGAAGATGATGCGCAAGAGTTGGGATATACAGACCGGAAGTCTTGGGAGTTGGCCATTCGTCAAAGTATGGCGGATGTGGCGGAAGCGATGCGCATTCCACCAAGCAATTTGCGATGGACGGCCGCCTTTCATGCCAAGCAGGGACATCCCCATGTTCACCTGTTGATTTGGGAATCGAATCCCCAGATTCAACGGGGGAAGCTGAACGATGATCAGCTTAAAGAGGTTAAACGGTCCTTCATGAGGCCCATTTATCATGAAAAGCGACAGCGACTATATCAGGAAAAGGATGCCCTGCGTGACCTGCTTCGTTCCAGAGCCCGAGAAAGCGTTACGAGTTTCCTCCAACTGCGCAGAGAGTTGCGCCAGGCCCGCCTGGAGGTGCAGGCGCTGCATGGATTACCGGCAGGCATTCCGCCCGAAGCCACGCCGGAAGCTCTTCAGGAGTTGGGAGTGCAACTGGAGCAGTTGGCCAATCACATGCCTGGGAAAGGCCGGATTGCTTTTAAACTCATGCCGCCGGAGATCAAAGGGGAGGCATTGGCGATCAGCGACTGGATCCTCAAGCAACCGGTATTCGTTCAGAAGCTAGAAGAATATCTGGGTTCGATGCGGGAATTAACGCAATATCACCTGCTCGATGACGAGAAAAACGAAGAGAAGTTTGCGCAGGCAGAGAAGAACGCCTATGAGGATCTAAGAGTGCGGATTGCGCAGGAGGTATTAAAAGGGGCCGCCGAGTTAGAGAAGGTCCAACGGAACCTAGAGGCGGCAATGGAGGGAGAATTGCCGACGGTTCTGCGCGAAGAAGAATCAACCGCTGCTGCGGTGACCCAGCAAAACCCCGGGGCAGACGGTTCATTCAATACCCAAAATGTCAGTGAGGAGTCGAACGGTCATGGTGTGGATGCAAATTCACACCATGACCATTTTTTTGAGCCATTCGAAATCGAAAACGAAACGGAGACGGAAGATGGTTCCGACAGTGTAACCTTCGAGGAGAATGACGAGGAGGAGCGCATAGAGCAGGTTGCGGAAAATGACATCACGAACGACCGGGAGATCCGGCTCCATGGTCGACGCGCAGAGGAAGCCATAGCCAGATTGATGGAGGCGTCGGTTTTCACCTATCAGAGCGACCCGCCGCCAGTGCTTCCCGAGACAGAGGAGGAAAAACGATTTCTCGAACAGCAGATAAAAAGGGCATTGGCGGACGAGACGAAATGGACCGCTTATACCATGGCGGCAGCCGTAAAGCTGATGGGATACGAACGAGGAACCCAGGAGAAGGCGCTGAGAGGTTGGGTTGAACGGGCGGGTGTGGAAGTCGATGTAGACGGGATTTTGCGATGGGTTGAGGAAGATCCGAAACCACGAACGGCTTTGGAAAGACAGGTATTGGATCAACTGAGGAATGACGGCGTTCCGGAATGGCTGGTACAGGAATGGAGGGAAGACTGCTCCCCTACGGGATCATTAGACCGCACGATTCTAGCCCGTTTCCGGGAGGTTGGGCTGAATGACGAGGACATAGACCGGTTTTATGCGCTGGTGACCCCCAACGCTGCGCCACCAGAACCATTCAAGCGATCCCCTTGGCAGATTCGGATGGAGGCACGGACGACAACATTGCATCTAGCAGCCGCGCTTCGACAGGCCGGCTTTACCAGAGAGTTTCGAGAGCAAATCGTGCAGGGTTGGCGACAACGGACTGGGCAGCAGTTGAGTGAGGTTGAGGTCAGCCGCCTCTTGGAACGGGTTCGCGATTACAGCGCAATGACAGATCAAGAGCGAGAAGCGACGCCGCCGATGAGCCGCCGCGACTGGAACCGGTTATTGTATTCGATCGGGAAGGACAACATGGCCTATACCATCATTTCCGAGGCTTCCAGGGGAAAAGAACTTCCAACGGCATTGCAGGCAGAATTGGTCCGGGACTTACAGGGGGGCGTAGGGCCAAGGGCGTCCCTCTTTGCGATTTTGGAAGAACACCTTTCGAAGGGTAACTTGACCCAAACCATGCGCTCCGCTTTGGAAAACGGGATGCGGGCACTGACCCAAGAACGTCCTCCTGAAAAAATGTTGAGCAAATGGAACTGGGAAAGGCTGCGGGCTAATCTGGGGATTTCCGAGCAGGAGTTTTTGCGACCTTGGTTTTCCGTTCGCAAAGAAAAAATCGAACCATGGATGCAACGGATCCGGATGGATGAGGTGGATGCTCAGAAGGCGCTGGCTGCGCTGACCGGACCCGTAGGCTTTCGCTACAGCGCACCCTCAACAGCGAATCAAGATGAAAAACAGGGGAGCGCCGAGAACTACGAAGAGGAACGGAATTGGACGGCGCGGACCTGGTTGCGGGCCATGCGGGGACTGAATGCTAGCGAAACGGAACGGGAGGAAGCAGTCCAGAAATGGAACGCCGGTTTGGAAAAGCCGTTTACAGAGATGGAATTGCGGGACATTCTGGACCGCGCAGAGGTAAACGACCCTCCAGCAATGATCGGCCGAAAGACGTGGCGGAGATTGCTACATAACCTGAACATCCCCTATGTGCGCTCACCTTGGCAGGTTGAACCGTTGCGTCCTGGTCGGGAATGGGAACCGGGTGACGGGCGGAAGTTAGTCATTCATCCGCGAAGGAAGAACGAGGTGCTAGAGGAACTTGCCCAGGCGGAACGGTTCGTCTTTGAGCCGCCAAGACCTACAGCGGAGCCGGAAACGGACGAGGAGAACAGCCTGCTGGAAGAAGAACAAAATCAGGCGGTGCGGGAGGAACGGGAGTGGACAGCGGTCCAGTTGGCCAAGGTGGCGAGGCTGCTCGGGGTGGAACGGGAGACGCAGACAGAGATGGTTCGGAACTGGCTAATAAGGATCGGAGACGCCGGTGGGGAAGCAGAGTATTTCGTAGATCTTGCCAACAACCCTGCGCCGGCAAGGGCGCCCTCGGCGGAACAGACGCTGGCCAATTTGCGAGAGGCGGGTATTCCACGAGAAATAATCCAGGAGTGGGAACGGGCGATCTCACCGGTAGGGACCCTGGACGAGGCGACCCGGGCGTCCTTTCATGAAGCCGGAATCACAGACCGACACCTGGAGGCGATCCATGCGCTGGCCCAGGCCGGGGAACCCTTGGCGGAATATCGCCGGACCGGCGCCCAGGCGGTGGAAGAGGCCCGCTGGACGGCGTTGCATCTGGCGGCCGCCGGCAAGCAGTTGGGGATAACAGCGGAGAGCCGGGCGCGCTTGGTGCGCGAGTGGAACCAGCGGGCTGGCCGGCCATTGACCGAAAACGAAGTCACCCGGGCGCTGGCCCGGGTGAAGGATGCAGCATCGATGACGGAGGCGGAACGGGGGAAGGTCCGGGATCTACGGGGCGGCGACTGGCGACGGCTGCTGCGGAACATTGGCCGGGACCCATCGATGTATCCAGTGTTGCCGGCTGCGGCGGAGACAGGGATTTCCCAGCTAACCACCGAGGCGCAACAGCAGTTGATCGAACAGATGCAGGGGATCCAGGCAACCCCGAAGCAGCTTGTCGAGGTGTTGAAAGCGATCCCTCCGGATGCGCTGCCGGCGGCCATGCAGGAAGCGGTGACGCGGGCCATCGAGGACATAGAGAATCCTCGGATGCCGGCGCCGATGATGGGCAAGGGAGCATGGGAGCGGCTACGAAACAACCTGGGTCTAGCTGAAGCGTCGTTCTTGCGGCCCTGGTTCATCATCCGGGAGACGCAGCGAGAGCCCTGGATGGAGAAGGTGCGTCTCGATACGAAACAGGCGGAGACGGCGATCGCCAAGCTGGCCGCGCCGGAAGCGTTTCACTACGTGCCGCGGCCACCGGTGGGCAGCGAGGAGCCGGATGCGCAGCCCTGGAGCTACGAGGAAGAACGGGACTGGACCGTGCTGACCTGGGCGCGGGCGATGAAGGCCCTGGGCGTCTACGAGGGGCAGAGGGAGGCGGCGATCCGGAATTGGAACGTCCGAATCGACCAGCCGATCGCAGAAGCGCAGCTGCGGGAAATCCTTGACCGGGTGGAACTCAACGACACGCCGCTTATGATTAGTCGGGATAAATGGGAGAGAATGACGACAAATCTGGGGGTGATAATCTCATCGCCGTGGTCAGTTGAAGTGCCAGGATTTTTTCTTAGAAGGTTATGGTCTTCCGCGTGGCGGTCATTAGCCACGGAAAAGTCCAAGGTTGATGCAGAAAATGATCTAGCTGAATCTCATAAAAGAAGAAAGAAAAGAAAGAAAACGCAAGACATGGAGAAATCAAAATAAGACTAGGGGAAGAAAGAGGCCCGTTCTCTTTCTAAATGGTGTTATTTAGTGGGTGAATTATTTCAACGGAAATGAGTCTTAAGGAGAATCAGGTCATTTTATCTTGTGCGAAGCAACTTAGAACATTGATTAATGGACCTTTTCGAGACGTTTTTATCTATTGCAGTACTTAACTCGATATACAGGATTACAACCAAGCCGAACGCTAGTGATATATTCCACGAACGTTCGACTTGGTTGTTATTTTTTAAGGGCATTCTAGCATCGACCAGCCTACAGTCGATGCTCAACTTCGGAAAGATATTGACCGGATTGAATAAAGGATGAACCGGGATGATCGGCGCTGAGAGCTGTCGCCGGGGCATTGGCTATGTTCGATAGCAGGGACCACCTATGCATGGGTGGGAGCTGCAAACAACTTGGACTGCCCGAGGGGTCGTTTCTGCGGACTCGGTTAACCAAATCACGTAAATTTTACTTAACTACAAATTAATTTGTTGTAAAATGTCGTTCCCCTCAGTAGTTAGTTCATAAACATATGGAGTATCTTCAAGTCTTTTAACATAGCCTTTTTCAGATAACTCTTTGCATCTTCGTCCTATAAATTGTGATGTTCTATCTATTTCTTGTCCAATAAGTGATGCAGTAATTCTGTCTTTAAGCAGATTGTGCTTAAGGAAATAAATTGTTTGTAATATTTCAACTTCAACACTACTCACAACGGCTTTTCTGAGGTTATCTTGAACTTGTCTTATAAGGTCATGATTTACCTTTATTTCGACTACTCCTGAATCACACGCCCTACATTTCATTCTAAATTGCTGAAACATGTCTAATTCTTTAATTGAGTATTCTTGACCACAATCTTTGCAGACTATCTTTTTATTATTTACTAGTATGGACAAAACAAAACTCGTAAATTCGAAATCCCTTTGTTGGTAAAACTTATAATCAATGTCGTTTGGCTTTGAAAATTCTATTTTTTCGTAAGTACAAAGCCCGTAGTCAAAACAGTACAAATAATTGTCATCATTTCTATATTTGTTATCTTTTCGACCTTTCGAAGCTATTATACCTACTTTGTGTAAAAAGCCGTTAAATTCTAGTGATTCTAGAACATTATTAACTAATTCGCTTTCAGAATCTATTGTAAAATGACTCGTGGGTACTGTGTCTAAATCTTTAAAATACGTATTGTTTTTATGTGCAAGTCCGTATTTATTAGCCTGTGCTTTTCTTACCATAGATGACAGCAAACTCTCTTGAACTATTGCATCTATTTTTTCATCAAACACACCTTTTGTTATTCCTTGCTTTTTAAAATATACCCCGAGGATTTCTACATAATATTGTCTACTCGCTTCTTCTATTGCAGTGGGTGTGATGGTTTTACCATGTGATATATTTGATAACCAACAATAGTTAAGAATATGGCCAAGTACCCTAGTAACATTAATTGATGAATAAAAAAGCAATTTATAGTACAAGTCCATGGAATATTTAGTGTCAAAATACTGCTCGATGTTGGAAGAACAATAATGGTCTACTCGATTGTTAATTATTCTTTTTGTGTACTCAACAGCCAGGGTTTCTGCCGTTGATATGTTATTTTGCTTTCCATAAATATGAAACATATCAATGTATAATGACTCGTATTTTCCGGTATCCAAATCACCGTAGTAAATTCTACCAGGATAAGCCGCTATTTTTAAATTAATTTTGTCTTTACCAAGGTGATAAAATGGACTTACAATAGTGTTCACAAAGGATACCATATCGTTCTTATCCAATTCCGAAAAATCATCAATGAAAATATACATTTTTTTTCGAGTGCAAACGTCTAAAATGCCTTTAATAATGTCGATAATTTGACCAATGTTAAGATATCTGGCTAAAATATTAGAACTTTGTTTTTCGTTACTAAAAGACCGATTATTAGATATTTTTGCTTGGACCGGTTCATTAAACGCTATACTTAATTCTGCTAAGGTATCTTTGTTTATGGTTTCTTTTTGTTGACTAGAAAAAACCCTAGATATATTTATTAACTCTGGGTTTTCTACTGCTGCGTTAAGATTGTCTAATAGGTTGATTAAACGAGCATCCCTATACATATTTGCTATTTTTTCAAAAAAACCATAAGTCTCCTTTTGAAGTTCTTCTAACAAACTTTTTCTAAATTCACGTAAAAAAATACGTATTAAAAGTATTCTCCTTAAGTCTTCTTTGTTTAATACTTCTTGCAAACCAGTTAAATCACCTAGGTTTTCTACCTTTGCTTGATCATGTACGGACTTAGCGTTTATGTATACAGAAAGATCGGTTTTTAGCTTCTGAATTTCGTATTGTGCTCTAGAAAAGATTGTTGATTTTCCTGTTCCCATTCGACCTATTAAAAAAGTTGTTTTATTTTCTAGAACCTTTTTTAAAATACCTTTATTAGGAAGCATATCCACGTATAAGTCTTCTAATATGGCTGAGTTTTCATCATCGGTATCGTCCATGTTAAAGTCTGATGGTTTAATTCTGTGAAAAAGACGTAAAGATTCAACTGCATTCTGAAAACCATCGATATCCAATTCAATCTCTCCAATCATATTATAATTGCTTTTGTTAAGAGTATACTATGGGAAATACAAAAATAATGTCGAAATTTGCGGACGAATGGGAATAAAAGCACCTAAAATAAAAGAAATACTATCAAGCAGTAAAAATAGCCAGACAAGTACTTAGTTAGCCCTGCATACCTTCCCGAAAGGGGGGATGCGCATGGCTGTTTTTTGGCACTCTGGCCCGTTGCATGACAAACAACGAAAAGCCTGTTATCATTATCTCTGGCAAAAGTATCGGAGGGAAAAGATCAGTGCTGACAGGCATATACATCCGCGAATCGAAGGACGACGCATGGAACAAGAGCTACTCCATCGCATCCCAGATCCGGGCCTGCCGGGAAAAGGCCGGGAATGATGACATAAAAGAATACATCGACGCTCATGTGACTGGGGAAGTCTTAGAACGCCCGGGTCTGACCCAACTAAGAAACGATATAAAGTCCGGTTTAATTAACCGGGTTATTATGTACGATCCGGACCGAATGGCTCGGAAGCTCATGTTTCAGCTTATCGTTACCGAAGAAATCGAACGTTACGGCTGCGAGTTGGTCTTTGTCAACCACGACTATCAGAAGACACCTGAAGGCCACCTGTTCTATACGATGCGCGGAGCTTTCAGTGAGTATGAAAAGGCCAAGATCCGAGAACGAACTGGGCGTGGCCGCCGCGAGAAGATGCAGCAGGGGAAGGTGCTCCGCGACTTTCGCATCTTTGGCTATGACTTTGATTCGGAGAAGGAAAAGCTCGTCATCGATGAAGACGAAGCGGCCATTGTCCGGTTGATTTTCGACCTTTTTACTGTCCCAAACAAACTCGTGGCTGGTATCAACGGGATAGCAGTTTATCTAACCGAAAAAGGCATTCCTACAAAGCGAGGCTCCACCCGATGGCACCGCCAGGTCGTCCGTCAAATCCTCATGAATGAGACCTACACCGGTGTTTTCTATCAGAATAAATGGAACACAGAGGGAATGCACAAAAACAAGTTTTTGCCGGAAGACGAAAGATACCGTATGAAGCCTAAGCCGAAGGAACAGTGGATCTCGGTTCCCTGTCCGGAAATTGTCTCACAGGAGCAGTTTCAGCACGCTCAGAAGATGCTTTCAGAATCCCGCCGACGGTGGGCTGGCAGTCCAAGGCGCCAGTATCTGCTTTCCGGCTTGCTACGTTGTGGCCATTGCGGAAATACCATGACTGGTATGCAGGCTAAGAACTGGAACACCTATCACCTGGTGTACAGTGATGTTAAGAATACCGCCGGTGCAAAAAGCCGGGGCTGCGGATTCAAGATCCGTATCGAGAAGATAGAGGACTTAATTTGGACCACCGTTGTCGAATGGCTCAATGACCCTGAAAAGATCGCCGAGACAGCTAATGAGCAGCCGGCTGGAGATAATTATGAAGAGTTGGAACTGGAGCGTATCGACAAAGAGCTAGAGAAGCTGAAGCAGGCCAGAAAAAAACTCCTCAGCCTCTACTCCTTGTCTAGCGAGATCGGGGAGGAAGACCTGCTAAGCAACCTCCGGGAAATCAAAGACAAAGAGGCAAGACTTACGGAGGAGCGAGAGAAGCTCGCCAAACGGCTTGAAACCATGCAGACGACCGAGCGGACGACGGAAATCCTCAAGGAGGCCGCAGAGTACTATCTTCAGCATTCAGAGGAACTCTCGTTCGAGGACAAACAGACCATCCTCCGGACCATCATCCGGGAGATTAAACTTTACCGGGATATGAACGTCGAGATCTTCACGTTCTAGCGCAACTATTGACATTAGGAACGAAATTCTTATGCACCTTCGGGCCATGAAAAAGATGCGCGGCGAGGTCTCCCTCTATGACCCCATCGGCGTGGATAAGGAAGGCAACGAGATCACCCTCATCGACATCCTTGGCACCGATCCGGAATCGGTGTCCGATATCGTGGAAAACGCCCTGGAACAGGCCCGCCTGTTGAGCAAGCTGAAAAAGCTGAGCAAGCGGGAGCGCTACGTGATTGAACTGCGCTACGGTCTCTTGAGCGGCTGTCGGCAGACGCAGCGGGAGATCGCTCGGAATCTGGGCATCTCGCGGAGTTACGTGAGCCGAATTGAGAAGCGGGCGATTATGAAACTGATGTCTGACCTGGCCAGTAAGGCCTAAGACGGTTATAAAAATAAGGCGACAATAGAAAAAAGAGGCCACAAACCGTGTAGTGGTTGCGGCCTCTTTTTTTGGTGAGAAAGGTTGTCCTCCTGTTTTTTTTGGAATATAATGTTAGTTAATATACGTGCTGAATAATATAACGGTTCGTTAGCATCCTCAAAAGACGTGGCACTCGATTTTAGTCTTTTAGGTAAAAGGTGGAGATGAAAAGTAGTTTTCAAGAGGATCTTAATACCCATCATAGTTTTGAAACTGTTGTTGTGCAAAAGTTAGTGGCCACACTATCGACTATGGTGTATGTAAAAGTCAAACACGGCGATGAAGGATTAACATTCCATTACGTAGAGTTTGAGTCTACGTTTGGAAACTACTTTGCAGCATATAGTAACGAAGAGGGGAGATTGGTGTACTTTATGCTTGCTCCTGATTCCTTTCCTGTCTTTGTCGTTGTCGACCCCTTAGATCCACCGGGATAATTTTATTGATTCATTATTTTGAACAAGATTACGGCTGATTCGAGGTGGGACCATGGCGATGATCATCGACCGTTTTGAAGGCTCTTTTGCTGTTGTCGCAGCAGATGGAAAAGGGACCATCAACATTCCTAGAAAAGAGATTCCGGCTGGAGCGAAGGAAGGCGATGTGCTCCGACTGACCGACGGGAAGTACGAGGTGGACACGGCAGAAACGAAAGGCCTCCTTGAGAAAGTGAACAAACAGATGGAGGATTTTTGGTCATAAAGCCTCTTTTGTGGGAGCCGTAAGGTCCTCCGTTGTGAGGACGGAACGGTCTAGCCACATTGGACATAAAAAAAGCCGCCGAAGCGGCCAGGGGAAGAGGCAAAAGGTTGATCAAGAGCTAGAAACAAAAGGTGAAATCAAAGGGTAGGAACGATGCGGCAAGGCGCAATGTCTACGGGCAGCGGATCCAGAGGTTCATATCCTCATAACCGCCGGCGATATGGCAGTTGTTGATCAGGCGACCGCAGAAGCGGTAGCCGAGTTTGTAGAAGACCCGGTTGATCCCCAGGGAGCGGGCGCGGGCCAAGGTGTAGAGCAGATAGGGATCTTTTCGTTGCGCCAGTGGTTCGAAGAAGCCGATCAACCGCTCCGTCAGGGAGAGACCGCGATAGGCATCCAGGGTGGCGCAGTCGGTGATTTCACACCGGCGCCACCGGTTGTCCGGGTAGGCCGCCGCCACGCTGACCAGTCGCTCGCCCTCAAAGACGCCAGCGAAATGGCAGCCTTTTGCCATAAGTTCGGCAATGTAGCGCGGGTTCTCGACCGGTGTCGGGTAGGAGCCGAAGACGGTTTGCATTAGGTGGGAGATGGCAGCGCTGTCGACAGGAGAGAGCAGTTCAGTGTGCAAGCCCTCCGGTAGCGGCGTCGGCGGGCGGACGGGCGCCTCCTGAATGATCTGAAGCAGTTTGTCTTCCACGGCGATATATTCGGAGCGGCCACGCGTTGGCCGGAGGTAGTGGACCAGGATGACCGTCGGTTTGGCAAAGGGATCTTCTGGCATACGGCCTTCCTCGACAAACCCTGAAGCCAGGAATTCAGCAACATCCTTGGCGAAGGCCCAGAGCCAGATCTTTTCGAGGCCCTGTTCGCGGGCCAGTGCGATCCAGTGCTCGACCAGGCGGGCAGGGTTGCTCGCCCGGGGGCCGCGAAGCATCTCGATGATATGGATCCCCTTGCTGACAGGGGTGCGGAAGTGTTTAATGCCGCGGGAGAGATCGCACTGATACAGGTAGTAGGGGCGGATGCGCATCCGCACGAGCTTTTGGACGAGATTTTTGATCGTGACGGGGCAGTCGTTGACGCCTTTGAGCAGCACCGACTGGTTGCCCAGCGGGATGCCAGCGTCGGCCAGTAAGGCGATGGCCCGTTCTGATTCGGCGGTGATCTCCTTGGGATGGTTGAAGTGGGTGTTCAGCCAAATGGGATGGTGCTTGCGGAGGATGCTGACCAGTTCCGGTGTGATTCGCTGGGGCATGACCACCGGCGTCCGCGTGCCGATGCGGATGATTTCCACATGGGGGATCTGCCGGAGGGAGGAAAGCAGGAATTCGAGCATCTCATCGCTGATGCAGAGGGCAGTCGCCCCCTGACAGGAGCACGTCGCGCACCTCGGGATGGGAGCGGATGCAGTGGAGCGCGAGCATGAGGTCTTTTTTGCTGCGCGGCTTGTCATGAGCGCTGGCAAAGCGACGGCGGGTGCAGTGGCGGCAGTACATGGTGTGACGAGCAACAGGACGCGGTCCGGGTCGCGGTGCGTCAGTCCGGGAACCGGGGAGTCGCCCTCTTCGTGCAGTGGATCTTCCTGATCGGCGGCAGAAAGGGACAGTTCATGGAGCGAGGGGATCGCCTGTTGGCCGATGGGGCAGTTGGGATCGTCCAGGTCGATCAGGGAAAAGTAGTAGGGCGTGATGGCCATGCGGAAGTGTTTCAGGCAGCGTTCCACAACTAGCGTTGTTTCTTCGGGGGCAAGTTCCATGCGGGCTCGCAGTTGGTCCAATGAGTCGATGCGATTGGCCATCTGCCAGCGCCAGTCGTTCCAGTGTTCGGGGGTGGCCACGGGCCAGAATTGTTTGCTTATTGCAGTCATTCCCATCCTCCTTGTATTCAATTGAAAAAGAGCAAAACAAAAAACTCACGCTGTGTGTACCAGCGTGAGTCCTCGTTTTCATGGGGGGTCTGAGAGGTCATACGAAGAGGGCTTCATACGGGGGGAGATGCGAAAAGCGGGGGATAGCGACAAAGCGATTCAATCGGCAAAAAAGCAAGGAAAAGCGCAATAAACAACCCATAGGGCAACAAGCCCCCAAAAGAGGTGGTCTCTCACTGCGGCGCTTACGAAGTTAGCTGACGGATTCGGGCCGGAGAGACGCCGGTTGCCTATGGTTGGTTGCCTGTGGTTACCTAGGTTACAGGCACCTTTGAAAGAATATCCGCTTGTTCGAACGAACGATATAGATGTATAATTAATACATCGAGGACGCAAGGATACCGATGGACGCTGGATAGCGTTGAGATCCCATTGCGAGAAATCCAAGCTAGCACACAGAAAATAATGTGATAAAAAGCACAAACGCAAAAACAGCGTCATATCGAATCCTTTAGGTGATCTTTGATTTCAACGGGACGCCGACTCCACGGGGAATCAGAAAAAGGGGATGAAACAATGCAGATTAAAAACAAGCTACTCGTCAGTTTTGTCGTCCTGACGGTGATCTGCGCCGGCGTTCTCGGTGTCCTGGCTGGTATGAGGGCGGATGATGCGCTCACCCGGGCAGCCGTTCAAGACAGCGAACACATCACCGAATCGATCGAGGGCATGGTGGGCATCCGCCAGGCGGCGCTGGAAGAACAACTGAAGCGCAACATGAAAGAGGCCCAAAAGAAATTGGCTGACATGGGCGAAGTCCGTCTGGAAGTCGGTGAGCCCACGCAGGTCGGCACCTATTCATTGCCAGCCTTGTATGCCGGCAATCAGCGGTTGACCCTCGATACGGCCTTCGTGGACATGCTCCAGGAAACAATCGGCGGGACGGCGACGGTCTTTCTGCTGCGTGATAATGAGTTGGTGCGTGTGAGCACGAACGTACTCGACAAAGAGGGGAGGCGTTCTGTCGGCACCTCGATCAAGAGCGATTCCCCCGTTTACCAGGCGATCCTGCGCAAACAGCCTTTCCAAGGCCGGGCCTTTGTGGTGACAGGTTGGTACATCACGGGGTACACCTCGTTGATGGACAGGCAGGGAAAAGTGGTAGGCGCCCTCTATGTGGGTGTCAAGGAACAGGATCCGATCCTGGAAAAAGCCATCGCCGACATCAAAGTTGGCCAGAACGGCTACGCCTTTGTGATGGATACGGCCGGCGATTTTATCATCCATCCCACCTTGAAAGGCAAAAACGGCAACGACCTGCCTTTTATCCAGCAGATGATCAAAGAGAAAAACGGCAAGATGGAATACGAGTATGAAGGAAAAAAGAAGCTAGCTATCTTCCGTTACTTTGAGCCCTGGGACTGGTACATTGTCGCCAGCGTCGATATGGACGACCTGCGCGCCGAGGCGTCCCGCCTGATCATGACGCTCATCATCGCCGGTCTGGTCATTGCCGGAATCGCAGTGGCTGTCTCGCTGACATTGGCTAACTCCCTCGTCAAACCGATTTACCGGCTGAAGGCGTTTATGGAGACGGCGAGCCAGGGTGATCTGACGGTCCGCTCAGACATCAATGGAACCGATGAGATCGGGGACCTCTCCCGAAGTTTCAACCTCATGATCACCGCCAATCATGATGTGATTCAGGGCCTGCGCAGCGCCGTCGACCAGATGAACCTGTCGACGGAGCAGGTCGCCCAGGCGGTTGAAAGCGCCAATAATGGGATGGCTGAGGTTTCCGCTGGCGTGGAAGGGGTGGTCCGTGATGCCATTCATAACGCTGACTCCTTGAAAGAGGCGGGCAAAGGATCCGATGAGGTAGCGAAAACGGCCCAGCATGTGGCCGAATCGGCCACATCAGCTTCCCATGACAGCGCCGTTGTCAGCGAAGAGGCGGCAGAGGTGTTGAAAACGATGGACCTGGTCGCCGGTACGGTGGAAGACCTGGACACCAGCCGCCGCGAGATCGCCGGCGTCGTCGGGCAACTGGTGGAGGCGACCGAGGGCATCGCCGGCTTCGTCAACATCATCACCGGGATCGCCGAGCAGACGAACCTGCTCGCCTTGAACGCCGCCATCGAGTCGGCCCGGGCCGGCGAACATGGCCGCGGCTTCGCCGTCGTTACCGAAGAGGTGCGCAAGCTGGCGGAGCAGTCGGGAAAATCAGCCCAGGAGATCGTCAATGTCATCGCCGATATGCAGGCGAAGACCCGCGACGCCGTGGTGATGAGCGACAAAACAGGGGAACAGATCGTCTCCACAGCCGCTCAGGTGCAAGTCATGACGGCAAAGGTTCAATCGATCGTGGCCGCCGTCGGCCGTGTGAACAGCCAGATCCAGGAGATCGCCGCCGCCGCTGAGGAACAGTCGGCCTTGAGCGAGGAGATGACGGCCACCATCGGCGACCTCTCCGGTTCTACCCAGACCTCCGCCGCTTTGGCCCAGCAGATGGCGACAGGGGTGCAACTCCAGGCGAGCACCTTGCAACAGATCGGGGCGACGATGGAGGAACTCGATAAGATGGCTGCCGACCTGCTGGAGAAGATCAAGAAGTTCAGCGTATAAGCGTTTAAGGGTATAAGTGTATTCAAAGCGTATAAACCAATCAGCGTAGAAGCCAAATTATAAGCGAGCATGATACCACTCAAGAGAATGACACCCAAGCCTTTTCTGGTTTGGGTGTCATTTTTTCAAAGAAGGGCGCCCATAAACGGAAGGGGCACTGGCTAACCAGCTTTTGACCCCAGGGACGCTTTGCGGAGCAAGCGGCAGAGCCGTTCCATTCCCGCCTCGATCGATGCCTCAGGGACATTGGAGAAGTTCAGCCGCAGGCAGTTAGGTTCGGGATGGCTGGCGTAGAAGGGCGCGCCCGGGACAAAGGCCACCTTCGCCTCGGCAACGGCTTGCGGCAGCAGCGCGCCGGTGTCGACGCCGGCCGGAAGGCGCACCCAGATGAACATGCCGCCCTGGGGCTTTGTCCAATGGGCAGCGGAGCCAAGGTGACGGCTGAGGGAATCGAGCATGACTGACGCCCGGCTGCCATAGGCCTGGCGCAGCGCTGCCAGGTGGGCGGGGAAGTCGAAGGCGGTCATCATTTCTGCCAGGGCGGCTTGTACGAAGGTGCCTGTATGCAAGTCGGTTGACTGCTTTAACAGCACCAACCGGGCGATAAAGGCAGCGGGGCCGAGCACCCAGCCGACGCGAAAACCGGGGACCACCGTCTTGGAAAAGGAGCCCAGATGGATGATGGCGACATCGGTCTCTGCGCTGCTGCCACCGGCGAGGGACCAGAGGGACGGTTGCGCTTCCCCGGTGAAGCGGATCTGGCCGTAAGGGTCGTCTTCCACGATGACGACGCCGTAGCGGCGGGCCAGTTCAATCACTTGCTGGCGCCGCGCCAGGCTCATGGTGATGCCGGTAGGGTTCTGAAAATTCGGGATCGTGTAGAACAATTTGGCCTGGCCCCGGCTGAAGGCTGCCTCCAATGCAGTCGGGTCGGGGCCGTCGTCATCGAGGGGAACCTCCGACAACCGGGCCTGGCAGCCTTGGAAGATCTGCAACGCGCCCAGGTAGCCCGGTCGCTCAACGATCACCTCATCACCGGGGTCGAGGAGGCTGCGGGCGATCAGATCAAGCCCTTGCTGGGAACCAGAGACAGGCAGGACACAGTCGGGCGTGACGCCATATTGCTGTGCGATATAGGCCTTCAAGGGCAGCCACCCTTCCGTCGGGCTGTATTGCAAGACGCTGAGGGAATCGCGGTCGAGGACAGTTTGGGTGGCCTGCCTCAGCGCATCGACAGGAAACAGGGCGGGTTCAGGCAGGCCGCCGGCGAAGGAGAGGATGTCCGGGGCTTGGGTCACCTTCAGGATCTCGCGGATCGCCGATGCTTTCACCGACTGCATCCGCTCGGCGTAAGGGAAGGGCATCTTTGGACACTCCTTTCGTCATGCGAAACCGGTTCGCCGGAGCAGGTTTGCCGAAGCCGCGGCAGGTCTTGCGTTTCCGGCACAGGGTCTACTGAAGCCGGCGCAACGGATGGGCGAAGAGGTCGATGGGTTCCGGGAGATCCTCAACGGAAGGGTCTGGAACGGTCGAGATTGCGCCAGCGGGGATGAATGGGTGGGCCTGGGCCAAGGATTCGGAAGACGCAAAGGGGGCTTTCTGCTCCGAGGGGTCGTTAAGGGTAAAAGGACGTTTCCGCGCCGGAACACTCGAGACGATCGAAGGCTCTGCATAAGTGGCAGAAGAAAAAGCTTGACGGGCCAAGGCATGGAGAGCGCCATGGCTTCCGCGCATTCCGCTAGGGGGATCAGCCCAGACGGCGGTGATGACTGTTCCCTCTTCCGCCCAGAGAATCACCTGTTCGCCTGGGGCGCGGCGGAGTTCGAGCTGGTAGCCCAGACGTTGGCGATGGGCGAGGATTCTCTCTAGTTGCTGCAGGAAGGATGAGGGCCCCTGCAGCCGGACCGTTGTTTCGGTGGTCAGCAGGAGCGTTTCCGATTCCTTGAGGATCTCTTCGTAAGAAGACAGCAAGGCCGGACTTGGCGGGGGAGCGGCGATTTCCCAGCGCATAAGCGCCATCTGCGCCCGTTCCAGATCAGCCAGGAAGGAGCGGCGGAGATAGTCCAACAGGGCTTGCGGCGGTTGGGGCCGGTAGCGCGCCGGTTCCCCGGGGATCAGGAGAACTGCCTGTTTTTCCAGCAGGCGAGGCATCGTCTCGTAAATCTTCGGGTGGGGCACACCAGACAAGCGGCTGATCTCATACCCGGTAGCGGGGTGCTTTTTCAGCAGGGCCAGGTAGGCTTGACCTTCATAGCGGGAGAAGCCCAGGGCTTGTAACAGCGATAACAGGTTTTCATCGATCATCCGGACCCCCCCACTGTTTTTCGTAACTACTAAAGTAGTAACGCTGATGGGCGTATTTTACTCCCAACGGAAAAGTTTGTAAAGGGATCAAACGTCAAGATCTGAACTTTGAAGCTATTGTCACTATCCTTTGACGATAAGGCTGATGCCCTTGTCGAGAGCCTCTCAGGCGGGTTCAAGCGTCGGATTTTCATCCTTCACGTGCTGGTGCGGGTCCTGCTGACGGATGCCTGACCTGGGCACCGGTGCGGTTGATGGAGAAGCGGCTGCTCACGTGAGGAGCGGCTAGTGGCAAGGAGGTTGCATGGCTGTTTCAAGGTGGGGACAGTTTTAAGGTTGAAACTGCCATGCGCAAGCAAGCCTAGAGATCAGATCAAATGAGAAAGACGTCCTTAGCTGGGAACTGCAGCCAAGGGGCGTCTTTTCCGTTTATCAGGACTGATGCACCTTTCTTTTCCCTTTCGAATAAAATGGGAGCGCAATGGAGGAGCAAAGAGGTGAGGAAATGGCCGTCATCAAAGCGCCTGCAGACCACGTCAAAATGCTGGCCCGCCTGATGCGGGCTGAAGCGGAAGGCGAAGGCCAGCAGGGGATGCTTATGGTCGGCAATGTGGGCGTCAATCGCGTTCGGGCCAACTGCCTCGACTTTCGGGGCATCCGCTCAATCCAGCGGATGATCTATCAATCGCCCGGCGGGTTTGAAGCGGTGCAGCGGCCCTACTTCTACCAGAGAGCCAGAGAAAGAGATCTGCGGTTGGCGCGGCGCGTCGTCAGAGGGGAACGCATTCGTCCGGCCAGCAACGCCCTGTGGTTTTTCCGGCCAGGCGGCGCCGGCTGCCCGGGGACTTGGTACAGACAGCCGAATACGGGGAAACACAAAAAACACTGCTTTTTTGCGCCGCTGCAGAGGAATTGCCCTGACGTGTACCGAGGGTAGAAAGGATGTGCTTTCATGGACCGTGATCATCGTGAAGAGATGAGACCGATCGCAGGAAGACCGGATTACACGGGCCAGCCTGGTCCTTGTGATCAAGACGCATGTCGCCCCGAGCCTTATCCGCTGCCTGCCCAACCCATGTATCCCATGCCTGAAATGCCTGCGCCGGGTCCTATGACTGGTCCCATCGCAGCGCCCAGTCCTTGCCCCATGCCCGGCATGATGCCAGAGATGCCCGGGATGTTACCCCAGATGCCTGGGATGATGCCGGGAATGGTCAGCCCTATCTGCGCCTACCCGATGCCCACGGTTCCCTATCCCCCTAGCGGCGGCATGATTCCGGGCGGGCCTGTCATGGAGGAAGGACCTCAGGTGCCGGGCATGTTGCCCTTGGAACAGTCGTACATCGAAAACATCCTTCGTCTCAACCGGGGTAAGGTGGCCACCATTTACATGACCTTCGAGAACAATGTGCAGTGGAACGCCAAGTGCTTCCGCGGGTGCATTGAGGCGGCCGGCCGCGACCACATCATCCTTAGCGACCCCAAGACAGGGAAACGTTATCTCTTGTTGATGGTGAACGTCGATTATGTGACCTTTGATGAGCCCATTGCTTATGATTACCTGAATCCGTGAGTTGATTTAGAAGCTAGACTTCCAATCTGATTATCCAGGGTATCTAGCGCCGCCGGTGCAGCAGCGGTAGCAAAATATTGAGGGAGCAATGCCCGTGCCGGAAGTGTGCGGGCATTTTTTTACTACAAAAGAAAATAGGACTTGGGACCTAGATCCTTTCGTTAGAAAATGGTAGTATGAACTTATAAATAAGGAAGTTTCTCAAAATAATATGCAAGGTTGCGGGGGGCTTATGAACCAACAGGAACAGGGGTTTACGATTTTAGAGACGGTCCTCGCTCTTTCGATTCTGTCTATCATCGTTCTTGCAGCCACCAATGCCTATGTCTTTGCCACCACCCGCGGTACGGAAGAGCGGAATAAGGCAACGGCACTCGCCTTGGCCGCGGAACAACTGGAACAGTATAAGGAGGAATACTCCCGCAATTATCGTTTTGATAAAGAAGGGTATCTTTATCGTCAAAATGAGGCTGGGCAGTGGGGGCACTATGATGTCCCCCCGATTCCAGACAACGATCTACGTAACAACCGCAACAATATGTGGTTTCATTCAGAACTTCAGGTGCGCTGCAGGGACCTGGAGAAGCATATTGATGTCAATGCTGCTTTTGTTATCGCGACAGATAAGAACGGAAATGAGCAAAAACTGTATGACAACCAGTTGATACAACTGACTGTCAAGGTCTCATGGCCTCAGGCGGCACCGCCGGAGCAGAGGCGAACGGTTGAACTGACAACATATGCCAAAACGAGGTAACTGTAATGGTGCAATCCGACAGCCGTGACCAACGGGGTATGACGCTCGTCGAGGTGCTCACTGTTGTGGCTATCCTGTCTCTGGCTTTTACGGCCATCTACGCCATGTTGCAGATGAACAGCCGTGTACTGGAACGGGAGAGCAGAAACGCTGAAATCCGCTCAGGACTTTATGATCAACTGAACAGCCTCTTGCGGGATGCCCAAAAAGCGCGGAAGCTGGTGATTAACGATGCCGACCCCAAGCTTGTTCAATTGGAGTTGTATAACGAACTGTTTGAGCCCCATGGGGTAAAAACATACCGTTTGACCGACGCAGACGGAGACGGACAAGATTATATCTTGTCTGTAGATGGCAATGAGGTGCCAGGCCTCCGGGTGAACTCGATTGAAGGCGAGACATTCAAGTTCTTTAAAAAAGAAGAAGGAAGCAGCATACTCGTCGTTGCGATGAATTGCCGCGATATCCGGACGAACGGCGCCGAGATGGTGTTGGAGACGTCGATTACCAGCCGGGTCTATGGTCCATCGGCGCATGTCAATACGTTGAAGCTAGAAGACCATAGGGGCCATGTGCTAATTGACGACGACAAGCCAGCTTTTTTTTTCTATTCAACAGCCTGCACAGAAGGCGACAAACTTACATTGACGACAGACTATGATGATGATGCCTACCATATTGAATATTGGTTGATAAAAGGAATAGATAAAAATAAGCTGACTGGAATAGATGGGTTTACGATATCGGCTGCTGGTGAGTACCGATTGATTGTAACAGTTGTCAATCAGAACGATGAGAAAGACAAGGTGGACTATGAAATTGTTATCTATGCAAAACCGAGAGTTAATGGGTAGTAATCGTTGAAGTCGCTTGTCTGACTGTTTAATCTATTTTGACAGAACGTTGTCAATTGGGGGTGTGCTTTCCGGTGCAAAGGCTGGACCGACGTGAACAGGGTTCGCTTGTTCTGGTCCTACTCTTCATGATAGTCCTGATGACGACGGCCACCGTCCTGATCGAAGGCACCCTCTCAGAGTATTTGGCGAATAGGAACCGCCAGAACGATATAGTGGCCCGTTATGCGGCGGAAGCAGGGGCGGAGCAGTATCTTTATGAAGTGGTTCGTCAAATAAACGCGCTGAATGACTCTGATGGCTATGCCTTAAAAAGTGAAGGTGAATCGGAAACAAGCTGGTATAACAAAGATAGGCTGGACGTGGATGCTTTTTTCGAATACCTTGTCATTCCGGGCGTAGATACAATCAATGAGGAGTTGAAAAAAGAAGAGGCGAACAAGCTCCCGGGCGGAGGGCATTTTCTGCTGAAGAAGCGCCCTGAGATCATGAACAACGACGCAATCAATGAAGCCTCTTATGATCCCGCTGATCCGAATAAGCTTGTCAATCCTCAAATCTATCTTCCTGAAAGCTTGGATATCTCTGTTTTCGAGATCGTCGATTCCTTTAAGATGAGGTATACCGTTGTCGCTACAACCGCCGCGGGTGTGACACGGGAACTGGAAGTGACCTCTATTATTAATGTTTGTTTAAAGAGGTCGAGGGTTACTTTTGGAGAAAGTCCAGAAACAACGCTGGAACAAGAATGGCGCTTTGAATTATTGCAATAAGAGCAGAGTCAGTGCTTTATTAAGTTTGTATAAAGCTTTGCTGAATTGAAGAAAGGTGCCTAGGAATGAAGGTCTCCTTTGTCGAAGTGTGGGTCACCGAACAGGATCGATGGGGATATTGGGGTCGGTTGGGAACAAGGACGATGAAGATGAAATAGAAGGAAAGGGAGGTGAAGTCTTCGGGGCCTTTGAAGGGGGAAGCCCGAAGACGAGTGATGAGGCGTTGGAAGAAGTGGATCAGCTTAGTTGCTCTCTGTGTGTTTGCTGTGGTCACGGCGTCTGGACTAGACCACGCATGGGCTGCCAGCAAATTTTATGGGCCATCCTCTGATAGGAACAACGGCAACTGGCGTGATAAGTATGTATTTATGACGGATACGCCGGAAGCCGACTACATGTTCCGTGTGGGCGATATTGACAACTTTGCCACTGGATGGGAACAAAACTTTGATCCTTTTAGCGGCCAGAAAACGAAAAATACCCATGCCTTTCCGCCACGGACACAGCCAGCTGACGAGCCGACTGGCTTTGATGTGGTCATGATCGGCTCCAAGTCGAAAACCAATCCTGTGTTACGGCCTGATTATGACAAAGAAGAACATAAAGGGCATGACGGCTACAGCGGAATGCAGAATGGAAGACCTACCGCGATGACGGCAACGCCGATCACCATCGACTTTACCCAGTACAAGGATGAAATCTTTCAACAAGGTCTCAACTCAGTCCTATTGCAAATGTATCTCGACGACTTTCAAGCGACCCGTTTCGGAACAAAATACAAGGTCTGGATTAACGGACAGAGAGCCTATTTTATGGAACCGGCCATTAACTCCCTCGCCCAGAGCGGCCCCAGGGGCCAGTTAGTGACCATTCCAATTCCAGTTGAATTCCACCCCTTGTTGCTCAGTGGTAAGCTGACGCTCAAGTTTGATGATGATGAGACGGGATACCCGGACGGATTTGCCATCGATTTTGCAAAACTCTTGATTAACGTGAACAAGACGTCCAGTACAGGCGCGATCAGAGGGAAAGTGAAGGATAAGGAGAATGGCGGAAATTTGCCAGGTGCCACAGTGGCAATACCGGGGTTGATGGCTGTCACAACGGATCGCAATGGTGATTTTCTCCTAGAAAATGTGCCTGCTGGCCTAGCCTTCGTTACAGCTTCCAAACCGGGTTACGAAAGTTTGACGAAAAACCTGGACGTTCGCGCTGGAAAGACGGAAGAATTGCAATTTTGGCTTCGTTATGGTGGCGATGTGACGGCGCCCAGCGGGAGCTTGATAATCAACGGAGGAGCGGAGACGACAGGATCTCCTGTCGTCGATTTGACCTTGAAGGCGCAGGATCCGGAGCCGAATGCTACAGGTGTTCAGCAGATGCGCTTTTCAAGTGATGGGGTAAGTTGGACGCAATGGGAGACGTATTCAGAGAGTCGCAAGTACATGCTGCCTGGAAGCGGCGGCTTAAAGCACATCTATGTGCAATTTATGGATGGGGCCAACAATGTGAGCGAGACCGCTTCCGCTTCTATCCGATTTGTACCGCAAGTTGTTTCAATTGCTTTTGAACAAAGCCAATACAAGGTTGCCGTCGGTATGAAAGCCAGCGTCAAGGTAACGGCCTTTTTTAGTGACAACAGTAGTCTTGATGTGTCCACTGATTACAATACGACCTATCAGAGTGATGAGAGTGCGATTGTTACGATCACGGGTGGCACAGTGACAGGTGTCAAAATGGGAACCGCGTCCGTGACAGCCCTCTATGGTGGAAAGAGCACCACAACGACAGTTGCCGTAGGACCACCAGAACTGGTCGGCGTCACTTGGGATTCCAACAATTACGTGTTACCTAAGGGAACGCAGCAAGTCGTCACGGTGACGGCCCACTATAGCGACATGTCCAGCAGAGATATTACGAAGGACCCCAAGACCGACTACCGGACAGCCGACCCAAGCGTGGCCACTATCTCGAATGGAGTCGTCACTTCGAAAATGGAAGGATCGTCTAACGTGACGGCTACGTATAATGGAAAGAGCTCTACCTGTACGGTTAACGTCACCGCGGCAGCTGTCAGGGAGATTCGTTGGGAACCAGAAAGTTACAGCATTCCGAAGGGAGACAGCCAATCCTTCACCATTCATGCCATCTACACCGACAATTCCTCCTTGGATGTGACGACCGATCCCCGGATGCGGATTGTGCCTGATAATCAGGCGGTGGCCACGGCAGCAGGTGGCAAGATCATCGGCCAGGGACAAGGAAATACGATGCTCAGGGCGACTTTTGAAGGGATCAGTGAAAGCGCATTGGTCGTTGTGGGCGCGCCTGAGATCAAAGAACTTCGCTGGGAAGGCGCACCTTATCGGCTTGCCAAAGCCGAGAGCCAAAGGGTTACGGTGACGGCTATCTACTCGGACGGCAGTGAAGCAGACATTACAGGTCAGGCTTCCTACAGGCCGGATAAGCCGCAGGTGGCGACGATGGACCGAGAGAATGGCCGGATCGAAGGCATCGGTGTCGGTGATACGACCATAACAGCCTCTATGGGCAGCATTTCCAAAGGGGCTGTCGTGACTGTTACGGAGCCGACGGTGCAACGGTTAATCTGGGAACCGGCGAGTTTTTCCTTGGCTAAGGGGCAAAGCCAGCCATTTACGATCAAGGCCATGTATACCGACGGCTCCTCTTTAGATGTGACAACAGATCCCCGGCTGCGATTCGAGCCGGACCCACAGATGGTGGCCGCAGCGGCAGGGGGGGTGATCACCGGTCTTGGGCAAGGAAATACGATGCTCAAGGCAACCTTTGAAGGGACCAGCGAAAGTGCAGCCGTCTCCGTTGGCGCGCCTGAGATCAAAGAACTTCGCTGGGAAGGCTCGCCTTACCGGATGATAATGGGCAACAGCCAACCCTTTGCGCTGATAGCCATCTACTCGGATGGCAGTGAAGCCGACGTGACAGAAAAGGCTTCTTACTGGCCGGAGAAACCGTTTGTGGTGAATATAGATAGCTCTCTCCGACAGATCACAGGCCGCAGCGTTGGCGATACTTTGCTTTATGCCTCGATAGGCGGTGTTACGAGAGAGGCCCTTGTGACTGTCGATGAACCGATGGTGCAGCGGATATATTGGAACCAAGATCTTATGAACATGGACATGAATACAACAAAAATAGCTTCACTGATGGCGGAATTGACCAATGGTACAAATGTGGAAATCACTGGAATGAAAGATGTGAGCTACGAAACAGATGATGATACCGTTGCCGTCTTCTTCAAAAATAGTGAAAAGGTCATTTCTATTGGAACTGGAGTGGCACAGATTACGGCTCGTTACGGTAGCCTTACAGCGAAAATGACGGTACGTGTTTCCGCTCCCTCTGCTTCCGATTCTCGTGACTCTCGCTCCTCCATCAATATCAACCAGTGGAACAACTAACCTGCCCCCCCGATTCGTCGGGGGCTTTTTTGCGCAGTAAATAAAAAGGAAAACAAGTCGTCGAAGGCGAAAAAAGGGGGAAGAATAGGGTGATGGCCATGATGTTTGCGCCATCTCGGGAAAAGGGGAGCGGCATTTGGAAGCAAAAGAACGGTTGATCGTGGCATTGGATGTAGACACCCGGGACGAAGCAATGGCCATCGTCCGCGATGTGGGGGGGCGCTGCGGCCTCTTCAAAGTGGGGATGCAGTTGCACAACAGCGTCGGTTTTTCCGTTACCGAAGAGATTTTGTCACTAGGTTATTCCGTCTTTATGGATCTGAAGTTTCACGACATCCCTAATACCGTCGGCAAGGCAGCGTCGGTCGTGAGCCGGCGGGGGGTGAAGATGTTCACCGTTCACGGCGCAGGCGGACGGGAGATGCTCTGGCGGGCTGTCCAGGGCGCAAAAAATACCCACGGAAACAAGGGCATAGGGGGGGCGCTCGTCTTGGCCGTGACCGTCTTGACTTCCCTGTCCCAGGTTGCACTCAACGATGAGGTAGGTCTGCCGGGAACGGTCGAGGAGAATGTGGTTCGCTTGGCTCGCCTGGCCCAAGCGGCGGGGGTGCAAGGCGTTGTCGCCTCGCCGCAGGAGATTCGGTCTATCCGTGCAGCTTGTGGCGATGATTATGTCATTGTCACGCCGGGGGTTCGTCCGTCCTGGGCGGCCATAGACGATCAGGCGCGGGTGATGACGCCGGCGGAAGCGATGGAAGCTGGCGCATCCTATCTTGTCGTGGGACGGCCGATCACAGCAGCGACTGACCGTGCTCAAGCGGCTTTGCGGATTGTTGAGGAAATGGCCGAGGGGCTGGCACGCCGGAATAAATAGCAGCCCGTTCAGATGACAAAGCAGGTGAACCCGGCTGTTGTGGGCTTATGATTTGAAGAAGGAGCGATAGTAGGGTGGAAAAGGAATATACAGTTGATGACAGCGCCCGGTTAAGCCATGACGAGGTACTTCATATCTTTCGCCAGAGTGAGGCGCTGCTGGAAGGGCATTTTCGTCTCACCTCCGGCCGCCATAGCAATCGCTATGTCCAATGTGCCCAGGTGCTGCAACATCCTCCATATACAGAACGGCTGTCGCGCCACCTGGCTGCATTGCTTCGCAAAAGCGTCGGCCTTCCCGACGTGGTGATCGGACCGGCCATGGGCGGGATTTTGGTCGCCTATGAGGTCGGACGGGCGCTAGGGATTCGTGCCATTTTCACGGAGCGCGAGAAGGGAACCATGACCTTGCGGCGGAACTTCGTCGTCCATCCAGGCGAGACGGTCGTTGTCTGTGAAGATGTGGTGACAACCGGCGGTTCTGTCCGCGAGGTCATCGACGTGGCGACGGCGGCCGGCGGGCGTGTGGTAGCTGTGGCCTCGCTGGTGGACCGGTCCAACGGACAGGTGGACTTTGGCGTCCCCTTCTTTGCCGCCCTCTCGATGGAGGTGCTTTCTTGGCCGCCTGAGGAGTGTCCATTGTGCAAGGAAGGTACAGCGGCCATTAAGCCGGGAAGCCGGACTTGACCGCTTTTTTGGACAGACAGGATCGGGGATAATTGAGCGGCAGGTGTCAAACCGGGAAGGGGATATTACGTGAAAATACTGAAACCAGCCCGGCGGGTTGATGCCGTTCCTCAGGTGAATGTGGCTGAATTGGCCGATCAAGGCGTCCAGGGCGTAATCATCGACCTAGACAATACCTTGACAGAGTGGAACCAGAATCATCTCTGTCCGGAGATCGCCCGTTGGCTGGAAGAACTCAAGCGATATGGAATCAAGCTTTGCATTTTGTCGAACAACAAGGAAAAACGAGTCCAATCCTTTGCCGAGGCCTGCGGGGTGCCTTATATCTCCAATGCCCGCAAACCGTGGCGTCGGGGATTTTGTCGCGCCATGAACCTTTTGGGGACAAGGCCGGAACAGACGGTTGTCATTGGCGACCAGATTTTCACCGATGTCCTCGGCGGGAACCGATCTGGTCTCTACACGATTCTGGTCAACCCGATCAGCCGCCGAGAGTTTCTTGGCACACGACTTGTCCGGCGGTTGGAGCGTTGGGTGTTGCGCAAGCAGCCGCCTCGCCGCTGGCGAAAGCAGTTTTTTCGTCAAAAAACAAAGGAGGGTCAGCCGTAACAGGCGACCCTTCTTGTCGTTAGCGATTGTTTTCCTTTTTGTAGGCCAAGAGGATAACCTCATCATTCTCGCTCCTCTGGGCATTGAGTTGCTGCTCGACCTTGTGTAGCGCCTGAAACTGGTCTTCGCTCAAGTTGGCGAAGGGCATCTGCTTATCCATAGGGAGGCCTCCTTTTCCACTCTAGGGGTGTTAATGTCTAATATAACTATAACCATTGCGGATGGGTCTCATGCCTCCGCAGTCCTTTGGCCGACAGGGCCGTTGGCGACAGCTTGTGGTTTATTTATGTCAAAGCGCCTTTGAGTCAACTGGGCTCAGACCGGAGTTGCGCCGCCAGCGCAGATGAAATACTGGGAGATAAGGGGGGGCTGGCGATGAATCGTCCCATGTCTGGAACTGCCATCGACGGTCATACACAATGGGTGGCGCTGCTCGGCTATCCGGTTAAGCATTCCTTTTCACCAGCTATGCACAACGCCGCCTTTGAACGGTTGGGGTTTAACTGGCGATACGCCGCCCATGCCGTCAGAACGGAGGACTTGGAAAAGGCTGTCGCAGGACTAGCGGCGCTCGGGTACCGGGGCGCCAATGTGACCGTTCCCCACAAGGAGCAGGTAGCGAGACTGCTCGATAGTGTCGAGCCCTCAGCAAAGCGGTTGGGGGCTGTCAACACCATTGTCATATCGGACGATGGCAAGACGAAGGGATACAATACAGATGGGATCGGTTTTCTGCGCGGGCTACAGCAGGATGGCTTTGCCGTTGCTGGAACAGCAGCCTTGTTGCTGGGATCTGGAGGCGCGGCTCGGGCAGTGGCCTTTGCCCTGCTCGACGGGGGTGTGCGCTCCCTTGTCGTGGTGAATCGGACGTCGGAAAAGGCGGAAGCCTTAGTGGACTCCCTGCGCCAGTCGGGAGTTGCCGAAGGGGTAACCCTGCGCGCTGGCGGATGGGAGGAGGCTTTCCTGTGCGAGCGCGCCAAGGAGGCCGATCTCGTCGTTAACGCCACTTCCTCGGGAATGGTGAAGGGAGACGGCGTCATCGCCTATCCGCTTTCTCCGGAACGGTGGCTCTCCCCCGGCGCTTTTATTTGCGATCTCGTCTATAACCCGTCGGAGACAGAACTGCTGTCGGTAGCCCGCTCCATGGGCTGCCGCTGCCAGAACGGTCTGCCTATGCTGCTCCACCAGGGGGCGGAAGCCTTCGCCCTATGGACCGGTCAGGAGCCGCCGCTGGCCGTGATGACAGAAGCGCTTGTGAAGGCGAAAGGAAAATGAGGGAGTATTTGCTTGCCGGCCTAGGCTCAAAAGAGCAGGAAAAGATAAGAGAAACGTGGAATCTTGACGAAATTGCATTGGCAGATTTGAATAAAGAAGGGATTTTGCACAGATGGCGGCGTTACGTTATTTGACGGCTGGCGAATCGCACGGGCCAGCGTTGACGGTCATCGTGGAAGGCATGGTAGCCGGCCTTCCCCTTCAAGGGGAATACATCGACGAGCAGTTGGCGCGCCGGCAGAAAGGCCACGGCCGTGGCGGCCGCATGGCCATTGAAAAGGACCGTGCAGCGATCCTCTCGGGGATCCGAGGCGGAAAGACCCTGGGAAGCCCTATCTGCCTGCAGATTGAAAACCGGGACTGGAAGAACTGGTCAGCCATCATGGCGGCCAGTGAAGAAGCAAACCTGAACGAACGGAGGGTGACCCAGCCCCGTCCTGGTCATGCCGACTTGGCCGGCGCTATCAAATACGATCAGCGGGATATCCGCAATATTTTGGAACGCTCCAGCGCCCGCGAGACGGCGGCCCGTGTCGCCGCCGGCTCCGTAGCCCGCCGGTTTTTGGTCGAGCTGGGCATCGAGATCTGTTCCCATGTGACAGCCATTGGGAATACCGCAGTTACCGGCGGCCCTATTGACCGGACGGAAGAAGAGTGGGTCAAAATTGCCGCCCGGGCCGAGCAGTCGCCGGTCCGCTGCGCTGATTCTGCCCTGGAACAGGCGATGATCAGCGCCATCGACCAGGCCAAAGCAGGCGGCGACAGCCTGGGTGGCATCGTCGAACTGGCCGTCCTGGGCATGCCTGTCGGCGTCGGCAGCCATGTGCAGGGCGACCGGCGGTTGGATGGGCGCATCGCCGGCGCCATGATGGGCATTCAAGCCATCAAGGGTGTCGAGATCGGCCTCGGCTTTGCCGCGGCCTTGCGCCCAGGATCACAGGTCCACGACGAGATCGGCTATGACCGGCAGAGAGGCTATGAGCGGAGCACGAACCGCGCCGGCGGGGTCGAGGGCGGCATCAGCAATGGCGCCCCTGTCGTTGTGCGCATCGCCATGAAGCCGATCCCCACCCTGTACAAGCCATTGATGACAGTCGATATCGACAGCCGTCAGCCCGTGGCGGCGTCGGTAGAGCGATCGGACGCCTGCGCCGTTCCTGCAGCCGCTGTCGTTGCTGAGGCCGTTCTGGCCATCGTCATTGCCGATAGTCTACTGGAAACGACAGGCGGCGATACGCTGGAACAAGTCAAGGAGCGCGTCGCCGCTATGCGAGAACAGGCGCTGCGTTTTTGAACGGCGAGATGGGGTACGAATAATGGACATGCAAATCCAGCATCAAAGCGACAAGGAACAAAGTCACAATCACAAAAGGAATGTGGTCCTCATTGGTTTTATGGGAACGGGCAAGTCCACCGTAGGCCGTCACCTGGCCGCCCGGCTGGGCTACCGTTACGTCGACACCGATGTGGAGGTGGAAAAGGTGACCGGGATGACCATCGCCCAGATCTTTGATCAGTACGGAGAGGTCCGCTTCCGTTCTGAGGAAACGCAGATGGCCCGCAAAGTGGCTTCCCTGGAAGGGTTCGTCGTGGCGACGGGCGGCGGGATTGTGCTCAAGCCTGAAAATGTGTCCGCTTTGCGATCCAGCGGCGTGCTTATCGGACTGGAGGCAACAGCAGAGGTGATCTGGTCGCGCGTGGCCCGCCGCAATCACCGGCCGCTGATTCAAAAGGATATTAGCGTTGACGATATCCGCGAGATGATGGCGAAGCGAAGGCCTTATTACGCCTTCGCCGATATGACAGTGGACACGTCGCACCTGAGTGTCAACGACATTGTCGAGGTTATTCTCACCTATCTGCGCAACCGCGGTGAGCAACGGGGGGAGTCCTGGGCGACGGGAGAATTGGGAGGAGAGGAGCTATGACGGGAGAAACGACCACAAAGGAAACAACCACAAAGGATGCGACGCCGGTCACCCGCGTTGAGGTGGGGCTAGGCGCTCGCACCTATTCCATTGACATCGGCGCTGGGTTGCTGAGGCAGGCAGGTGCGTTGATCGCCGAAACCCTGCAAGGAAAGAAGATCCTGATCGTCACAAACGCGGCAGTCAACGATCTTTGGGGTGCGCCCTTGCGCCAGTCCCTCACCCAGGCCGGGTTCTTTGTTGCCACAAAGGAAATCCCAGACGGGGAGGCCCACAAGCGCATCGAAACGGTGGCTGCCCTGTATGACGCCTGTGTCGAGGCCCGCTTAAACCGCACGTCGGCTGTCGTCGCCCTGGGCGGAGGTATTGTGGGCGACGTGGCCGGTTTTTTAGCAGCTACCTATATGCGGGGCATCGAATTCATTCAGGTCCCGACGACGCTGCTCTCCCAGGTTGACTCGAGCGTCGGCGGCAAGGTGGGCGTCAACCATCGGGAAGGCAAAAACTTGATCGGTGCCTTTTATCAACCGAAGCGAGTAATCATCGACACAGACACCCTGTCCACTCTCCCGGTCCGGGAGGTGCGTGCCGGCTATGGCGAGGTGATCAAGACGGCCTTGCTAGGGGATTCGGATCTGTTCGCCTATCTCGAAACCTCCGCGCCGGATGTGCTGCGCCTTGATGCTGGCGCACTCCGCCATGTTGTCGCCGCCTGCTGTCGGACGAAGGCAGTTGTTGTCGAGCAGGACGAAAGGGAGGCGGGCCTTCGCGCCATCTTGAACCTCGGCCATACCTTCGGCCATGCCTTGGAGACCCTCACTGGATACCAAACTTATCGCCATGGCGAAGCCGTGGCAGTCGGCCTGATCGCCGCCTGTCGATTGGCTGTGTCGGTCCTCGGGCTGCCAGAGGCGGTGACAGCACGCGTTGCCCGCCTCGTCGAGGCGGCGGGTCTGCCCACGTGGTTCCCCGCCTTTTCTGCCGATGATTGGCGTAAAGCCTTGGCGCTAGACAAGAAAAATCGTGATGATACGGTCACCTTTGTCTTGCCCGAAGGGATTGGGCAGTGCCGTGTTCTTGCTGACGTACCCCTTAGCGAGGCGCTTGTGGTAATCGAAGCAATGACCAAAGGCAGGGCGAAATAATCCAGGAAGATCCAAGGTCGCAACAGAGGAAGCGGGGGCGGTAGTTATGGCATCGACCTATCGGCGGAAGTTAGGCGACCTTTTACAAGAATACAACCTCATTACGGATGAGCAACTCCAGCAGGCGTTAGTGGAGCAGAAGAAAAGGGGGGAACGCCTGGGGCAGACGCTTGTTCGTCTCGGCTTTGTGACCCAGCAGATGATCAACGAGGTGTTGGAATTCCAGCTAGGGATTCCAACGATTTCACTGCTTCAGTACTCACTCAACGCTGAAGTGCTCAAGTTGCTTCCGGAGGGCCTCTGCCGCCGCCACAAATGCCTCCCGGTGAAGCGAGCGGGCAACCGATTGACGGTGGCCATGGCCGACCCCTTGAACCTGCTCGCCTTGGATGACATCAAGATGGCGACGAACCTGGAGATCGACGCGGCGATCGTGGCAGAAGACGAGCTTGAACAGGTCTTCGAAAAGATCTATGGATTGAATGAGGGACAAGAAGCAGACATCAAACGGTTGGAAGTGGAGGCCAACCGTGCCGACGAGGAAAGGTCGATCATCGACCTAGGAGAGCTGGAACGAATGACCGCCGTCGGCGACGCGCCCATCGTCCGGGTGGTCAACACGATCCTGCAGCAGGCCGCCAAGGAAGGCGCCAGCGATATTCACCTAGAACCTCAGGAGGGAGGGGTCCGGGTCCGTTACCGCTCTGACGGCATCCTCCGCCATGTGCTCACACTGCCCAAGGCTGCTCATCCGGCACTGCTGTCCCGGATCAAGCTGTTGGCGAAGATGAATATCGCCGAAAAGCGGCTCCCCCAGGACGGGCGAATCCAGACGAAGCTGGGCGACAAGATGATCGATTTGCGCGTTTCCACTCTCCCGGCCATCCACGGTGAAAAATGCGTCATCCGTCTCTTGGATAAGAGCAACGTGCTCTTCGATCTGCGCCAGCTTGGCTTCCAAGATGAGGTGCGGAAGGCTTATGAAAAAATTGTCCGCAATCCCTATGGCATGGTCCTCATCACAGGACCGACCGGCTCGGGCAAAACGACCACCCTCTACGCCTCGATTCATGAGATCAATACGCCGGAAAAAAACATTGTGACCGTCGAGGACCCCGTCGAGTATGTGCTGGATGGCGTCAACCAGGTGCAGGTGAACATGCGGGCCGGTCTTGACTTCGCCAGCGGCCTTCGCTCGATCCTCCGCCAGGATCCCGACGTCATCCTGGTCGGGGAAATCCGTGACCGGGAAACAGCCGAGATCGGTGTCCGGGCGGCGACGACCGGTCACCTCGTTTTTTCTACGTTACATACAAATGATGCGGCCGGCTCTGTCAACCGACTCGTCGACATGGGGGTCGAACCCTTTTTGGTGGCATCCTCCCTTGTCGGGGTTGTGGCGCAGCGTTTGGTGCGACGTGTTTGCGCCAACTGTAAGCGGCCATACACCCCGGAACCAGGTTCTGCGGAACGGATCTATCTGGGGGTTGCCGATGATGCGCCCTTGACCCTTTTCCAGGGACGCGGCTGTGTTGCCTGCAACAATACAGGCTACAAAAAGCGGGTGGCCATTCATGAGGTGCTGACGGTCACGGCGGCTCAGCGCAAGCTGATCCTGGAGCGGGCTTCTGCTGACGCCATCGCCGCCCAGGCGATCCGCGATGGCATGATTCCCATCCGTCAGGATGGCATGAGCAAGGTCTTGCAGGGGCTGACGACCGTGCAGGAGATTCTGCGCGTGGCCTATGTCAACGAGTAGAGGGGAGGCGCCTTCTCTTGCAGATCCATGATATCCTGATGCTCGCTACTGAGAAAAACGCCTCTGACGTGCATTTCACGGTCGGCCGACCGCCTTTGTTCCGGATCAACGGCAAGTTGACGTCGATACAGGAATTGGGTGTTCCCCTCGACAGCCCGTGGCTGCGTCCGCTCATGCCGCCTGATACGGACGCCTTAGTGCGGCAGGTGCTCAACGAGAAGCAATTGGCCAGCTTTGAACAGAAGGGAGAGGCCGACCTCTCCTATGCGGTGCCTGCGATTGGGCGTTTTCGCGTCAACGCCTTTCGCCAGCGCGGAAGTTCTGCCATGGTGCTGCGGATCATCCCCCTGAAGCCGCCTTCCTTTCGCGAACTTGGCTTGCCCGAGGTGTTGGCCACCCTGGCGCGTCGCCCCAATGGCCTGGTGCTGGTCACTGGACCCACCGGCAGCGGCAAGTCGACAACCCTGGCTGCCATGATCGACCTGATCAACTCAGAACGGGCCGAACATATCATCACCCTGGAGGATCCCATCGAGTTTCTTCACCGCCACAACAAGAGCATCGTCAACCAGCGGGAAATCGGCATTGATTCTCACTCCTTTGCCGGCGCACTGCGGGCAGCCATGCGGGAAGACCCTGACGTCATCCTTGTCGGCGAGATGCGCGACCTGGAGACGATCGCCACGGCCATCACGGCAGCGGAGACGGGCCATCTGGTCATGGCCACCTTGCACACGAACGATGTGGCCCAGACCATCGACCGGATCATCGATGTCTTTGATGTGGGGCAGCAGGCCCAGATCCGCATTCAATTGGCCACTGTCCTACAGGGGGTAATCTGTCAACAGTTATTGCCGCGGGCCGATGGCCGGGGGCGTGTGGTCGCCCAGGAGATCATGGTCTGTACGACCGCCATCCGCAACCTGATCCGGGAGGGGAAGACCCACCAGATCGCCACGGCGATCCAGACCGGTGGCAAGCTGGGCATGCAGACCATGTTTGCAGCTTTAAAAAACCTGGTCACCAAAGGGCTTGTGTCGCGGGAAGAGGCGGTGAAGAAGGTCGCCGATCCGGATGGGTTGATACGGTACATGATGGATATGTACTAAGGAGATGGCGATTAGACGCTGTTTTTTCGACAATATGCCTTGTTTTACAACTGCCGTTGTTAAATGGATATAAAGCTACATTAAAGAAAGGTTAATGGGTGGAAAAATCTCTTTGCAAGGCTTGAGCATTGGGATTAAAATGGAGTTAACAGAAGTCATGGATGTCAATAGGAGCAAAGACCTGTTTTTGACTGACATGAAACCGCCCGTCATCCCCTTTCGTTGAGGTGAGCAACATGGCCTCATATCGGTATAAGGCCCGTGATAAGCAGGGGGCAGTGCGGGAAGGTGTGATGCAGGAGGAATCAGAAAAAACGGTCGCCATGGCCTTGCGGGAACAGGGATTGTTTGTCATCGAGGTGAGGCCTGAAAGAGGCGTTCCATCAAAAGGACAGTTGTCAGCTTCTGGTTCTGTTGGAGTATCCTTTGCCTTCTTCCGAAAAAAAGTGCCTGCCAAAGATCTAGCTGTCTTTTGCCGCCAGTTATCGACACTGGTCAATGCCGGTGTGGCCATCCACAGCGCCCTGTCGATCCTCATCCAGCAGTCCCAGAACGCCGCCTTGCGCCAAGCTTTGATCGACGTGGCTGGAGACCTGCAACGTGGCTTTACCCTTTCCCAGGCGGTCGGGCGGCATCCCAAGGTTTTTCCCGAGGTATTCGTCCACATGATCGAAGCGGGTGAATTGGGTGGCGTTCTTGAAGAGGTGTTGCAGCGCCTGGCTGGTCACTTTGAAAAAGACAATGAGACAAGAAACAAAGTCAAGTCGGCCTTAACCTACCCAGCTGTTGTTTTGCTGATCGGCATTGCCGCCGTCGCCTTTTTGCTGGGATTTGTGATTCCCCGTTTTGCTGGTGTGCTCGGGGAACTGGGCGCTGAACTGCCTGCCCTGACCAAGCTGATGCTCGAACTGGCCGAACTGGTAAAAGCCTATTGGTGGACGTCTTTTATTGCCGCCTTTTTGGGCTATTATGGTCTCCGCGAATTGCTGAAGACGCCAGAGATCCGCTTGCTTGTCGATACCTATGTGCTCAAGGTTCCTGTCTTCGGTGATATGCTGCTCAAGGTGTCTGTATCCCGCTTCAGCCGCACCTTAGGTACCTTGATTCGCAGCGGCGTTCCCATGCTGCAGGCATTGGAGGTCGTCGAGAAAACAGCCGGCAATATGGCCGTATCCAAGGGGGTGATGGGTACCCGAGAGAGTATTCGCAAGGGCCTCGGACTGGCAGAACCGCTGCAAAAGGCGGGCATCTTTCCGCCGATGGTCGTGCAGATGGTGGCTGTCGGCGAAGAGACGGGAGCACTGGATACCATGCTGGAGAAACTCTCCGACTACTATGAGATGGAAGTTAATGGGATTGTTGCACGGCTTTCTACCATCATCGAGCCGATTATGCTCGTCTTTTTGGGCGGCATGGTGGCTTTGATGGTCTTGGCCATGCTCTTGCCGATCTTTGATGTCATCGGCAGCGTCGGCGGAAGGTAACCGGAACTTGATAATGACTGAAGGGGGTTTTCGCATTGCTTACGTATTTTCAGAAAAAATTCAAGAAAATGAAAGAACAGAAGGGCTTTTCCCTGATCGAACTGATGATCGTCGTGGCCATCATCGGCATCCTGTTTGCCGTCCTGGTGCCCCGTCTGGGGAGTTCGGCCGACAAGGCGAAGATCGCCGGTGTCAAGAGCGACATGCGCTCCTTTGAGACGGCGGTTCGGCAGTATCATATTGAAAAGAGTGAGATTCCGACAGCTGATCAGTTGGCAACGGGAACGGTGAAATATCTTGATGCTGCTCCTACAGCTGTAGAAGATCCTTGGAAAAAGGAATATCAATATAAGCTTGTCAATAGCAATAAGACTATATTAATTTATTCTGAAGGAATAAATAAAACAGATGATACTGGAAGCGGTACCGATATTGCAAACAGTAGTGGTAAAGATGATATGGGTATTAAAATTGACTTCTCTTCCGGTTCTCCTGTGGTTACTACTGTTGGATTGGATTAATGCATCGAATATGTTTTTTGCCCTATCTTTAGGCTTATTGATCGGCTCTTTCCTAAACGTCTGCATTTACCGCATCCCGCGTCAGATGTCTGTCGTCTACAAACGCTCCCACTGTGTGTCCTGCGGGCGGCCCTTGTCGCCCGCAGAACTGATCCCCCTGATCAGCTTTTTGCTCCAGCAGGGGCGATGCCGTGGATGTGGGAAAGGGATCTCCCTTCAGTACCCCCTCGTCGAAGGATGTACCGCCTTGACCTTTGCGGCTCTCGCCGCCCTTTACGGCGGCCTAACCGCTGCCTGGGCGGCAGCGGCCCTTATGGCCGCTTTTCTTATCGTCATCGCCGTTATCGACCTGCAGCACAAGATCATTCCCAACAGGGTGCTTGGTGCTGCCCTTGTCGCCATCGCCCTCGGTCAGGCCGGGAAGATCTGGGCTGGCCAGGGCGGCAGTCTCACCCTGTTGCTGGATAGTTTGGCCGGCGGTACCTTCGGCGCAGCCCTCTTATTCGCTGTCTTCTGGTTTAGCAAGGGTGGCCTCGGCCTGGGCGATGTGAAGTTCGCCTTTGTCTTCGGCCTCCTCCTCGGCTGGCCCGGCGCCCTTTGGGCATTGACTTTGTCGGCCATCGCCGGCAGCCTCGTCGGCATTGCTGGCATGGCGACAGGCCGATGGAACCGTAAAAGCGAGATCCCTTTTGGCCCCTTTTTGGCAGTCGGGTACTTTACAGTTTATCTCTTGCTGGACAACGATGCTGCTTTCCTATGGCTTCCCTTTCTGAATTAAGAAGATTTGCCCCGCCTCGCCCTATCGCGAGGCGGTTGGTGCAGATAGAGTGTATGTTCAAAAACACCGCTAAGGAGCGTCGCTTTTGTGCAGTCTGTCAATTTGCTCCCCCTTGAGTTGCGTCCGAAAAAACTGGACAAGCGCGCCCTCTTCATCCGCAGCGGCGTTGCCGCCGGGTTGTTGGCCTGTGTGGCGGGGTATGGCTTATTCCTTGGCAAGATCTATCTGTCCCAGCAGGAAGGCGAAGGCATCGCAGTGGAAATGGCGGACCTGCAACCGGAGTTGCAACGGGTCGACGCTGTGGAAAAAGAGATCCGAGAGATCCGGCACAAGGCGGAGATCCTGGACAAGGTGCGCATCGCCCGTGTGCCCTGGTCTAAGGTCTTCAGCGATGTTGCGATGATAACCCCCGACGGGCTATGGCTGGCCACCGTGACATTGAATGAAAACAACGCCGACAAGACGACCCTCCAGATCGAAGGGGAGACGACCGCCTTCGAACAGGTCGGCGTGTTTATCTTGAAGCTTCGCCAGCTTCCCTATTTTTCAAAAGTGGAGTTGGTCGACGCCCGGGACAAGTCCATCAATCTGAAGTGGGTGACCCGCTTCAAGGTTGAGGCACAACTGGCCCCGATGCCGCAGGAACTGATGCCGTCGAATCAAAATGCAGGCAAAGCTGCGGCCAAAACAAGCGGCGCCGCCCAAGGGGGTGAGCGGCGATGAAGCTGCCACAGTTCCCTAAGTTGTCTTTTTCCTTTCGCCGGTTTCCCCGCATTCCCGCCTTCTTTTCCCTTTCTTTGCCTGCCTGGCTGCGCCTGGAGACGGGAGGTGACAACTGGTGGATGGCGCGGACGAAGCGGGAACGGATGCTCCTGTCGATCTTCGGCGCCGCCGTCGCTGGCGCCAGTTTATACATCCTCGTGTTGGAGGGGCAGCTGGATCAGTTCTCTACGCTGTCAGCCGAACTTCCCGTATCGAGGCAGCAGTTGGAATCGGCAAAAAGACGTATTCAGAACAGACAAGGCCTGGAACGGGAACTGGAAGCCAGCCGTAACAAATACCGCGATGTCATCAGCGCCTATCCCTCTGAACTGTCAAGCGGATCGATGGCAGTGCTGATCGGGGAAGCGGCAAACGCATCGAAGGTGACCATCAAGTACTTCGTCCCCCAGCCTAAGCGGGATCTCCCTGACAGCAATGGAAAGCTGATTTCGGAGATTCCTGTAGATATCGTCGTCGAAGGAACCTTTGACGCCCTCGTCGACTTCTCATCGAAGTTGGAGACACTGCGCGGCGGCGCCCTGGTTCGCAATTTCGCCGTCACCTGGGAGACCCATGACAAGGATAACAAGGAAAACAAAGGCAAAGGCAATGACGGGAAGAAAGAATCGGCCAACGTCCTCCTTGAACTGATCGATATCGTCATCACCACCTTTTCCAAGTCGCCCAACGGCGATGTGGCGGTGCAGCAAAAAAGTGTAAACAACATGTTGACGCGGCTGCCGCGCGCTGAGTACCAACGGGACAGCAAGGAAAAGCCGTCGACGACGATGAATGCGGCCTATACGATCTGCTTCTTTGAAGTGGGAACCGGTGGAAGCCCGGATATGGTGGATCTGAGCCAGTACCGGGTCGGCCGGCCCAATCCCTTTGAGCCCCATGTCTGGGATCGTGCCAATCCTTGGCTGCGCGAGGTCGGTGAACTGCCGCCGTCCATCACAGAGCCGCCCGTCCTCTACCCAGGAGGTACGCCAGGAAATTCGAGCCTCCCCGGCGGATCGGCGTCTCCGGCTTTGCCCGCCATACCGGCGCTCCCCAGCCCCCCCTATCTGCAGGATCTGTTGCCAAAGCAATCCCCATCGAAGGGAGGCGCGGCGCCAACCATCCCGCCGAAAGCGGGGGACAGCGCCAGCACCTGACGTTCCGCCGATTTCACTGAATAGAGCAGGTGAGTACGATGTTCGGACCATCCACGACCTTAGGCGTCGAAATTGCCGGCACGGCAGTGCGTATCGTCGAAGTGGCTTGGCGAAAAAAAAGCTTTGCGATCACTGGCGCAGTGATACAACCCTTTTCGCCGCCTGCAGGAGAGCCGACTTCAGACGCCTATTTTCAGGCGCTGGAACCTGCCATTGAAAAGTGCCTGAGTGGCCTGCAAAAAAAAGTGAAGCGGGCCGTACTGACCTTTCCGTCACGCAATCTGATCTCTCGCCAGATCCGCATGCCCCATATGCCGGAAGAGGAACTGCGGGCATCCCTCCGCTGGGAATTAGAAAAATACGTGCCCCTCTCCGCTGATGATTACGTCTACGACTACCTGCATCAGGGCGTTATCGAAGTAGAGGGCGACCGGATGAGCCAACTGTTGCTGGTGGCCCTGCCCAAGGAGGAGGTTGTCCGGCACTTTGACTGTTTGAAAAAGGCCGGACTGATGGTCGCCGCCGTCGAAACGTCCTCCTTTGCCCTTAACCGGCTCCTCAACGTGGTGCGCGAAAATGATCTCCGGACGTACGGATGCCTCGATATCGGCTTTGACCGCTCCACGCTGACCGTGTTCCGGGAGGGCAAGGTGCAGTTTATCCGGTCGATTCAGATGGGAGCGGCTCGACTGGAGGAGAACCTGATCCAGACCTTCCCTGTCGAGACAGCGCGGTTGCGGCAGATGATGGCTGAGGCGGCTGTGACGGGCGATTCTTCTCCGTCCGCCGACTCTTCCGTATCCCCCGATTCATACACGACAGCCGAAGAGGGACTCATGTTCGAGGGGCAGGCTGCGCAGATGCAGTTTCTCCTGCAGTCCTTCTTCTCAGACCTGATCGTGGAAGTCCGCCGCTCCCTCGATTTTTACAACTTTCAGTACCGCGACAACAGCTTCTCCCATCTCGTCCTCTGCGGCGATCTCTGCCGGCTCAAAGGGATCGACGCCTACTTTACGCAGGAGTTTACGCTGCCTGTCGCTGTGATCGACATGCAGACGAGCTTAGTGGCCCAGATCAGTCCGGATTGTATTGAGCGCATGACCGCTGATATGGCTGTCGTGACCGGACTGGCATTGCGTAGTCCGAACGAAGAATAAACCCGATTGAGAACGAATCTGCTCGAACCCCGCTGAATGTGGCGGGGTTTTCCTGTTTTTAAAAAAGTTTATCTTACAGGAATTAAAAAAATAGGTAGAAATACTAAGAATGGAGTTTGGAAATGGTAAAAACAGGGACAATTCGGGTAGGGAGGAATAGAATGTGACGATTTATTCCAAAATGCAGCCGAGTGATGCCGAGACCTGGCAAGCGACAGCAGAGACGGACCAGAAAGGGCCAATGAAAGAGGTAATTTTTTCATCGAAAAAGGCCAATATGGCTTCGTCTGACAAGGACGGTTACAACTGGGGCGCTGATTCGCGTTCCGTTGTCGAAATGGTAGAAGATATGATTGTTCGGGCAGCCCAGGAACGGGCCACAGACATCCATATCGATGCACTGGAAACACAGAGCGTCGTCCGCATTCGCGTCGATGGGCTGCTCCGGGATGAGTGGCAGTTGCCAAAAAACCTGCACGCACAGGTCATCTCCCGGATCAAGGTGCTGGCCGGCATGGATATTGCCCGACGGCGCGCGGCCCAGGACGGACGCGTTCAAATCACCTTGCCCGACAAGCAGATTGACCTGCGTGTCTCTACACTGCCGACCCTCTTCGGTGAAAAATGCGCACTTCGGCTGCTCGATAAGAAGCAGACGCCCTTGAACCTTGACGAGTTGGGTTTTCTGCCGGAGGCGCTGGAGGCCTTCCGAGAGCTGACACGCAACACCTACGGCATGATTTTGGTGACAGGACCGACCGGCGCAGGAAAGACGACAACCCTTTACGCGTCGGTGAACGCCGTCAAAAGTCCCGAAAAAAACATCATTACGATCGAAGATCCCGTCGAGTACATTCTGAGCGGCATCAACCAGGTGCAGGTCAATCCGAAGGCGGGTATCGATTTCACGGAGGGGCTAAGGGCGATCCTGCGTCATGACCCTGATGTGATCCTGATCGGCGAGATCCGGGATAAAGAGACGGCCAATATTGCCGTCCAAGCGGCGACGACAGGGCATCTTGTTTTTTCTACGTTACATACCGGTGACGCCGCCGGAGCGGCTGGCAGGCTGATCGATATGGGGGTAGAACCCTTTCTCGTCGCTTCAGCAGTTTCCGGCATTGTCGCCCAACGGCTCGTCCGGCGGATCTGCCGATCCTGCAAGACGAGTTATCATCCGCCCCGTTCCTCGCCGGAACGGATACTCCTGGAAACGTCGGGGATACATGCCGACATCTTGTACAAAGGATCTGGCTGTAGCCGGTGCAACCAGACGGGTTTTGACGGGCGTCTGGCCATCCATGAGGTGATGGTTATGCGTTCAAGCCTGCGCGAGTTGATCATGGCAAAGGCCGGCGCCGAGGCGATCCGGGCAAAAGCTATCGAGGACGGCATGGTTGGGCTTGTTGCCGATGGGATGAGAAAGGCGATCCTGGGGGAGACGACGGTGCAGGAGGTCATGCGGGTAGCCTTCCGGATGGATGGATAGCCATGCCCATCTTCGCTTATAAAGTCCGGGATCGCAGCGGCAAAAGGGAGGAGGGTTTTCTCCAAGCACCGACGGAAAAGGCGGCGGCCCAAAGCCTGCAGCGACTGGACCGTTTTGTTATCGACCTCAGGCCCAAAGACTGGCGATGGCGACTGAGGGACTTTTTGGCGAGAAGGCCTGGCGATTGGCTGCGGCTGTGGCCTGTCAAAGGGCGCGACTTGTCACGCTTCTGTCGGCAACTGGCCGCATTAATGGATGCGGGCATTCCCTTATGCACTGCCTTGTCCATGGTAGCCAAGCGATTGACGCCGCCGCCGTTGAAAGGAGCGGTCCAACAGATCGGCCTGGCTGTGGCGCAGGGACAGCCGCTGATCAGCGCCCTGGAGCAGCAGCGCCATGTCTTCCCGGAACTGTTTATCCGCCTTGTTGAAACGGGAGAGACGGGCGGGGTCTTGGACCAGATCCTCCACCGGATGGCGGATCACTATGAAAAGGAAGCGGCAATGTCGCGAAAAATCCGCATGGCCTTGCTGTACCCTGTCCTGGTTCTCGTGACAGCCGGTGGGGCGACGCTTTTTTTTCTCTTCTTTGTCATCCCCGCCTATGCGGATTTGCTGAGCAGTTTGGGGATGGGAATGCCGGGGAGCACCCGCTTTGTCTTAGCGTTGGCAAGTTTTTTCAGAGACTATGGCCCATGGATGGTATTCCTGACCCCGGCAGGACTGGTTGCGCTCCGGAGGGTATTGGCGAGAGAGCGCATTCGTATCGCGCTGGAAAAGGCGCTATTTCAACTCCCTGTGGCCGGCGGCTTTGTCCACCGTGCCGCTATCGCCAGGATCAGCCGGAATCTGAGCGTCTTGACGGGGAACGGCGTTCCCATCTTGCAGTCGCTGATGATCGTGGAAAAAGTGGCGCTCTACCGTAGCCTGGCGGGCGCGGTGCGGGGAGTGCGCCATGGTGTTGGGAAGGGCCATTCCCTGCACCGGATGATGGAACAATCGGATCTGTTTCCGCCTGAGTTTGTTCATCTCGTCTTTATCGGAGAGGAAAGCGGCGCCCTCGATGTGCTTCTAGAGAAAACGGCGGATTACTTCGAAGCCGAAGTGGATGATGCGGTGGCGCGGCTGCTGATTCTGCTGGAACCGGCGTTGCTGTTTTTAATGGCTGGCGTTGTCGGGTTTTTGGCCCTTTCGCTGCTCATGCCCCTTTTCGAGGCTATCAATGGGCCACCGTAAAGGCAGAGTAGGATAAGGCGAGAAGGCGATGGGTACCCCTAAAGCCCATCGGTCCTCTAAAGCCCATCGGTCCACTAAAGACATAGGTTTCATAAGGCAGTTAGGCTCCATTCAGGAGAGAGGTCACAGGAAGTCGCTGAACAGAAGAGCGCATTTGCTGATTGCTGGTGTGGATGAAGGGAGGGAATCAGATGTCACAGGGAGAGCGTCACTTTGGCCGGGAACGGGAGATGTGCATGCCCCAGGATTATTGCCAGCGCGAGGGAGTCTCCAGGTTCCAGAGACTTCGCCAGAGTTGGCATGAAGAACAGGGCTTTACGTTGCTGGAAGTGATGCTCGTGATAACGCTCATTGGCTTGATGACCTTTTTATTTGCGCCGAGGTTGTCAGCTACGCCCGAGAAAGCGAAGGCAGCAGCGGTTCTCAATGATTTGCGGACTGTTGAGATGGCAGTTCGCCATTACTTCATCGACCAGGGAAAACTCCCGGCGGCCGACGAATTGCAGTATGCCAATCTGCTCGATAAAGACCTATCAGCCGTGACTCCGGCAAGTCCAAATGTCTGGAAGGATCCCTGGGGAACAGGCTATCTCTATGAACCGAAAAACTTCTGGGCAGCGCCGACGACGGCGCGAATGGCCTCCTACGGACCGGACCGCCTCCCTGGAGGGGATGATTTGTCGATTACCTTTGCGATTGTCAATGGAAAACTGAGTGTTACACTGTCCGGATTTTAGACGGCGAAGGGGGATTGCCGGCGTTGGCATCGATAAACCTGTTGCCGGTCCCGTTGCGGGCGAAAGGTCAGGAATTGCTCCGGCGCATGGCTGCGGGATTGCTCCTTGGGCTCTTTGTGGGCGCTGTCGTTTACGCAGGGGCCGAAAAGTGGATAAGCAACTTGATGGCGCAAGCGGAAGCCGTTGAAACGGAGACTGAACGCATGCAGGCGAACCTGGCCGTTCAACGAGCGACAGAACAGCGAACTGGGCTTAATGTTAAGGAAGCGGCTTTTTTGAACGCTTTGGTGCTGGAGAAACTGCGCTGGTCAGAGTGCTTGAACAGCCTGGAGAAGGCTTCGCTGGAGGGGCAACTGCGTGTAACGTCTCTCCTGATGGAAAGTGGAACGTCCGGTGAAGCCATGATTGTAGAGGGTGAGAGCAACCAACTGCGCGCAGTTGGCGATTTCATCAATAAGTTGAAGCGGATGGCCGGGTTTTCTGAAGTAATCCTTTTAGAAGGTGTATACGAACAGGGAGGAGAGATTCGATTCCGTCTCTTGTGTCGATTGCCGGGCGCCTTACCCCTCCAAGACCTGGAGCGTCTTTCCGACAACGGTGAGTCTGGGAAAGGAGGACCGTTCAATGGGCGGGCTCCTTGAATGGTTTGAAGGCAGAAGCCGCCGCGAGCGTATCCTGTTGCAGATGACGGCGCTGGCGGCTTTTGTCGCACTGGCGTACAGTTTGTTTTTTGAGTCCCTATGGCGGCAATATCAGGTGAACGCGGAACGCCTGAAGGCTGCCCAGGCGATGGCAGAACAGTTTCGCTTGGTTGAGACAGAAGGGGCTCCCCGAAAAGACCGAGCGGATTCTATCAATGGCGAGCTACTTCAGGCGCTTTCGACCGATTCTGATGGCGCCAGGCAGGTGATGGCGATAACGGAAACCGCCGAGGCGACGGGGGTGCTGATTCGGCGGATCAGCGGCGACGGCTTTGTCGCTGATTCCCAGCGGGGGACGAGCCGGTTGCGCAAGCGCGGAATCACAGTTCTTCTGGAAGGAGATTATCGGGTCTTGAGCAACTTTTTGCGCGACTTGCAGGGGAGGGAGGCAGGCATTTATGTGCAGGCCTTTGCCTGGCTTTCTCCCGAGGAAATCGGGCAGAATGATCCTCTGGCACGTGATCGGGAGGGGCTGTTGAGTAAAGGGCATTGGACGGAGATGGCGACGCTGCTGCAGAAATTGAAAGAGGAAGAAGCAGAGGCAGCGACAGGGGGAAAGGCAGGGGTCAGCCAAGGAGCGGTTGCTGCCGGCACACCACAAGAGACTGTTCGATCAGACGGAATCCAACCGGATAGCCGCCCGCCAGATGGTTCAGATAGCATAAGGGCAGATGATGCTGGAACAGATAGGGCGCAACAAGGGCAACAAGGCGCAGCAAAGAGGGCGCTGACGGGATTACGGTTAGTTTTTTTCTCGATCGACAATGAAAAGAAGCTTGCTGCCAAGAAAGGGTCGCCTGGAAATACAGCGGGAGATGAGACAAAAAGAT
Organism: Heliomicrobium sulfidophilum; assembly: GCF_057715735.1. Lineage (NCBI taxonomy): Bacteria > Bacillati > Bacillota > Clostridia > Eubacteriales > Heliobacteriaceae > Heliomicrobium > Heliomicrobium sulfidophilum. Next base: position 591,265 of record NZ_JBVTZZ010000005.1, on the reverse strand, counting down.
AAGGAACGGTGGTCATGAGCAATCGACGGATAATGAAAAAAGAACAGGGGAGTATTTTGGTCGAGGTGCTGATTGCCCTGCTCTTGCTGGGTCTTACAGCTGTGCCCCTTTACGGTGTCATGGCAGTGGCGGAACGGCTGGAGCGCCGGAGTGAACGGTTTGCTCAGATGCTGACGCTGGCCCAGCAGGTGTTGGAATCGAAACGGTTACAGATCAAGATGGATCCGGCCCATGCCGACAGTCGTTTTCCTGAGGGGATTGTCATGCCGGAAGGGTTTCGCTGTGACCTCTTCGTCCGGGATGCGACAGAGCCAGCGGGACTGCCTTTGAAGGAGGTGACTGTGGTTGTATGGGATCAGACGATTATCGCACAGGAAGGGGAAGGCGACGGGACGGGGATGCCGTCGGCATCGATTGCTGGGGCAAAGTGTGTGTTGGCAATGCTGGTGGCGCCGAAATGAGGTGGGGAGACGGGGAAAAGGGGGGCGGGCTGCTTTTTCTTTTTTTTATCATTGCAGCGCTGGCGATGATGGCCGCCACGGTCACGGCGATGGGCACCTATGCTTGGTCCTCTGTCCGGACACAAGCAAGGGTGGAACAGGTGCTTTACCGTGCCGAGTCAGGCATCGAAGCGGCCCTCGTCGCAACGGGGGAGTGGCTGCGCAACCGCCCAGATCCTGAAAGTCAGCCTGAGTCGGCCATCCTGGTCAATCACCTCGCCGCCAGGCTCCCGGCTTTTTCACTTAACGAAGGCAGGGTCACTTTAACCTACCGGGCTGTGCCGGGCCAACCGAATGCTTTCGATGTCATTGCGGTTGCGGAAGGGGACGGGGGTCGTTTTGTCATGATGGCTCGCGTGGCAATTGTGAAAGCGGCGGAGGGCCATTGGCAGATTTCTCAGGTGGAAAGGGCCTCCCTGTTGAGTGGCCCGCGTGTTCCCTGAGCGGACGGGGGACTTGCTGGGAGGGTGGGATGAAGAGAGTGGGATGAAAAAAGAGGATAAGCGGGATGTTGAGATCAGCAAAGCAGCGGAGCGTATCGAGCGAAGCCATAATGCCAGAAAATGGTGGGTTTCAAAGGGGGCGTCAGGACGGCGTGAGTCAGAGGTGTTACAAGGATTACATAGGTCGCAAGGGTTTCAAGAATCGCAAGGGTCGCACAGGTTAGACGAATCTCGGGGATATACGCTTGTTGAGATCATTCTCGTCTTGGCCTTGCTCGGCGTTCTTTTACTGGTGGGCGGACCTTTTTTGAGCCGCTGGCATGGGCAGCTATCGCTTGAAGCGGCGGCCCGCCAAGTGCAGACAGATCTGCTTTCGGCCAGGGACAAGTCGGTGCTGGAAAAACGGACGGTGGCGCTGGTCTTCACGATCGGCAGCCCCCAGTACCGCATCACTTACAGTGATGATGAAACCGAATTTCAGGGACGCACCCTCCCAGGAGGAGTTGTCGTGCAAACAACCAGTTTTAACGTGAACTCGCACTTTTATCGGAATACCTTTATTTTTGCCACTGACGGTCGGGCTGGCATGCCGAGTATGGGGGGGACGGTGATGCTGCGAGGGACCAATGGACGCAACCGTTATGTGATCGTATCGCGAAATGGACGGGTGCGCATTGATACGATACTGCCACCGAGCAGCGAAATCCCGTGATGAGCGAGGGTTGGCGCAAGCTCCGTTGGGAGGAGTGCAGGCGAGAAATGGATGGGAAGCGCCAGTATGAGACGCAAGCAAAGCGTGGGGAGAAAGCGGACGTGAGGGGTAGGCGGTTCGCTTTTGGGAAGCAGTCGTGGAAAGAAGTCACCGGGCTAACCCTCATCGAGGTGGTTCTGGCTATGACCATGGCGAGCATCCTGCTCCTGATGGGCTTGCGGTTGCTCAACACAGGCATGTCCATCGTCAACACAGAAAGCCACCGCATGGAGGGGAACAGCGGCGTCCGCTGGGTCTTAGCTTGGATGGCCAAGGATCTGCGGTATGGGCGTGGCATCCGCATTTACAGCGGCGGCGCCCGAGTCGACCTCCAAGTACTGATCGAGAACAACAGCGGCCTTTTGACCTGGACCGATGTTCGGTACACCCTGGAGGCAGGCACCGTCCAGCGACGGGAAGGGGCGGACAAAAAGCCGCTCGCTTCCGGCATCGAAAGCTTGCGCGTCACACAGCTGGCGGCGCCTGCCGGTTCGGGCGAATCGCCCATTCAAATTATGGTAAAGCAGGCCGGTCACAGGAGGAACTCTCGTTCCTTCGTCGAACTTTCTACCGTAGTCGTACCTCGCGGCGTTGTTCCGTAGCATTTGAAGACGCGCCAGAGGGGCGCCGGGAAGGCGCCTTCCGCTCTCATACATTTCCGGTGCAACCGGGGGAGGGTACAGGATGATCCACAATCTCATGGAGGGCGTCGTTGAAAACTTTCTCGACGATTTATTGGCCCAGCATCCCGAAGTCTGCCGTTGTAGCCAATGCCGCAAGGATATCATGGCCGCGGCGCTGAACCGTCTCCCGCCACGGTATGTCGTCACCGACAAAGGGGAAGTCTATTCGAAGATCAATATGCTGGCCAACCAGTTCCATGTCGATGTCATCGGCGCCATCGCCCATGGAATGATGCTCGTCGCCAAAAACCCTCGTCATGTGAGACCGGAGGTCACCCTGGAGGCGGCGGAACCCGCCAACGCAGGTGGCGACGAATAAGGACTGGAGGGGGAGCCCTTTGATTCATCGACCCGCTGTCGACGACCTGCGGGATGTGCTCCAGATCGCACTGCGCCAGGGCGCTGATTTTGCCGATATCTTTATCGAGAAGAAGTCGGTCAACGGGATCGGCTGTGATGACAACAAAATCGAGCGGATCAATTCGGGGATCGATATCGGCGCCGGCATTCGCGTCATCGCCGGGGAGTCGACGGCCTACGCCTACACGAATGATCTTCGTTTGGAGGGACTGGGTCACGCGGCCCAGGTGGCCAGCCATGCCGCTCGCGGCGGCGCGGCCTCCCGTTCCATCGACCTGACGCGGCGGTCGTCTCCGGTGGCGATGACCATCGAGTCACGCCCTGACCAGGTGGCGATCGAGGATAAAGTGGAACAGGTCCTGCGGGCCAATCGCCATGCCCGTTCGCTGGACGACCGGATCAAACAAGTGACCGTCGGGTATGGCGATGTGGTCCAGGAAGTGACCATCGCCAACTCGGAAGGCGATTATATCGAGGATGAGCGGATCCGCACACGCTTCGTCGTCCACGCTGTGGCGGCGGACGGCGCCGTCATCCAGACAGGCTATGAGGCCCTGGGCGGGACGAAGGGCTTTGAGATCTTCCGGGAGCGCGATCCGGAGTCGCTGGCCCAGGCGGCGGTTGACCGGGCGCTGCTGATGCTGACGGCCAAGCCGGCCCCTTCGGGCAAGATGCCTGTCGTCATGTCCAGCGCTGCCGGCGGCACCATGGTTCATGAGGCTTGCGGCCACGGCTTGGAGGCCGACTTAGTCCAAAAAGGCCTCTCCGTCTACGCCGGCAAGGAGGGCCAGCAGGTGGCGTCACCGCTGGTGACCGTCATCGATGACGGCACGATCGCCGGCAAGTATGGCACCCTCCGCTTTGACGACGAAGGGACGCCGGGACAGAAGAACGTCCTGATCGAAAAGGGAATCTTAAAGGGGTTCATGCACGATCGCTTCACTGCAGGGAAGGAGAAACGGTCCCCCACCGGCAACGGCCGGCGCGAGTCCTACCAGCACAAGCCCCTTCCGCGCATGACCAATACCCTCATCGCCTCGGGCGACGAGATCCCGGAAAAGATCATCAAGGACACGAAGCGGGGCCTTTTCGTCAAGAAGATGGGCGGCGGCCAGGTGAATACGACCAACGGCGACTTCGTCTTCGATGTGGCGGAAGGCTATCTGATCGAAAACGGCGAGATCGGCGCGGCGGTGCGCGGCGCCACCTTGACCGGCAACGGCCCTGAGGTGCTGGGGCGGATCGACCGCGTCGGCAACGACCTCGGCTACGCCATCGGCACCTGTGGCAAAGACGGCCAGGGAGCGCCGGTGTCGGACGCCCAGCCGACGCTGCGCATCACCTCCCTGATCGTGGGGGGAACCGGCGCGGCGGAGAGCGGCCATGATGACGATCAAGGGGTCGCCGTCACACCGGCTGGCGGCTCCGGCGCCGGTGGCGAACTGCGTCGCCTCTCAGCGATGGAACTGTTGAACTGTCCCGCCGGACGGATCCGGCGTCTGTAACCCCCATAGGGCCATGCCCGTAGTCGCGGGTGTGGCTTTTTTGGCGTCGTCCGGCAAGCGGATTTGCCGGAACGGGCAAACTGACAAGAGGAGGTGTGGCGGTGAGTCACCTTGCGATGCGGGAACTGGCCCGCCGGATGGTCGAACGGGCGCAGGCGAAGGGCGCGAACCTGTCCGAAGCCTACGGCCTTGACTCTAAAGAACTGTCGATCGATGTCTCCAAAGGCATCGTGGAAACGATGAAGCTGGCCGAGGATCGCGGCATCGGCATCCGCGTCTTTCAAGGCGGAAAAATGGGTTACTCCTTTACGTCTGACCTTTCGGAAAAAGCGCTGGAGGAGACCGTCGACAGGGCGCTGGCCAACGCCCGCTGGAACGCCGAGGACCGCTTGCGGGGCTTGCCAGGAAAAGCGAACCGGTATCCGGACGTGAAGACCTATGACCCGGCCATCGCCGGGGTCCCGGTGGAACGAAAGATCGAACTGGCCAAAGAGATCGAGGCGACGGCGAAGGCCGTCGATCCGAGGATAAAAATCATCGAGCGTTCCAGCTACGCCGATGCCGAGTACACGGTGACGATCATCAACTCACAAGGTGTCGACGTCGCCTACCAAGGCGCTTACTGCGGCGGTTACGCCTACCTCGTGGCCGAGGAGAACGGCGAGAACCAGACCGGCTTCTCCCTTTCCTACGGCTTAAGCTTCGACGGCATCGATCCGAAGCAGATCGGCCGTGAGGCGGCGGAGAAGGCGCTGCGCATGCTCGGCGCGAAGCCCGTATCGTCCCGGCGCGCTCCTGTCGTCTTTGATCCCTATGTGGCCACCCAGTTCCTCGGCATCCTGGCGCCGTCGCTGACGGCGGAGGCCGTCCAGAAGGGGAAATCGCTCTTCGCCGGGAAAAAGGGTCAGCCCATCGCCGCCTCGGAGGTGACCGTCATCGACGACGGCCGCATGGAAGGGCGCATCCTCTCGGCCCCCTTTGACGGCGAAGGCGTGCCCACGTCGCGGACGGTGCTGATCGACAAGGGAACCCTCGAGGGCTACCTGCACAACACCTACACGGCCGCCAAAGAGGGTTCGGCCTCGACCGGCAACGGCTCGCGGGGCTCCTTCCGGGGGACGCCGGAAGTGGGGACGACCAACTTCTATCTGGCGGCAGGCAGCCGCCCGCCGAGCGAACTGATCGGCGAGATTGAATCGGGTTTTTATGTCACCGAGGTGATGGGCATGCACACGGCCAACCCCATCTCGGGCGATTTTTCTGTCGGTGCCGCTGGGCTGCTGATCGAGCAGGGGCGGCTATCCCGACCGGTCCGAGGCGTGGCCATCGCCGGCAACCTCCTCGACTGGCTGCAAGGGATCGACGGCGTCGGCAGCGATCTGACCTTCTTCATCGGCAAGGGCGCGCCGACACTGCGCGCCAAAGAAATGGCCATCAGCGGCGCCTAAGTCGTTGTTGCCGCCGGGGCTTTTGTGGTAAAATGCTGAGGGAAATGGGGGATCTCGCCTGAACGCGCGCATTTTGCTGCTCAACGGTCCCAACCTGAATCTGTTGGGCCGCCGCGAACCTGCCCAGTACGGGATGACGACGCTGGCGGAGATCGAGGAAGCCGTCAGTGAACTCGGCCGCAGTTGGGGTTGGGAGGTTGTCTGTTTTCAGTCGAACCATGAAGGCGCTCTGATCGACTGCATCCATAACGCCTTCGGGCGAGTCGATCTGATCATCATCAACCCTGGCGCTTACACCCATACCTCCATCGCGCTGCGGGACGCCATCGCCGGCGTCAACATCCCGGCGATCGAGGTGCACCTCAGTAACATCCACGCCCGGGAAGCCTTCCGCCATCACTCCTTCATCGCGCCCATCGCCGTCGGCCAGATCGCCGGCTTCGGCGCCGACGGGTACCGCTTAGCCATGGAAGCGGCCCGCCATTACCTGACGGTCCGAAAGGGGGCTATGGCGTGAATCGCGATGAGCGGTCCCTGTGTGAGCAGCCTCTTGAAGCACAACCGTTTAAAGCGCGTTCTTATCAACAAGACTGCCTGGATCAACGCCAAGAACTGCAAAAGCGGGATGCCCATTGCAGGATCACGCGGCTGCGCCAGCGCTGGGATGACGGCATGGACGCGCTCCTGATCTTGTCCCCGGAAAACCGCCGCTATCTCTCCGGCTTCACCGGTTCGGCTGGCTTTTTGCTCATCGACCGGGAAGGCCAGTGGCTGGCCACCGACTTTCGCTACTGGGAGCAGGCGAGCAAACAAGCGCCTGACTGGACATTGCTCCAGCAAAAAGGCGCCTGGACAGGGGCGCTTCTGGAGGCGGTCGCCAACCGGGGCTGGCGGAACATCGCCGTCGAGAGCGATGTGGTCACCCTCGAACAGCAGCAGAAGCTGGAGACGGCTCTGCCCGATGTGAACTGGGTCCCGCGCAAGGGGATCGTGGAGTCGCTCCGGGTGGTCAAAGACGAAAGGGAACAGTTGGCGGTGAGCCGCGCAGCCGCGCTGGCTGACCGGGGTTTTCAACATATTCTGGGTTACATGCGACCGGGGATGGCCGAGCGGGATGTGGCCCTTGAACTGGAGTTCTTTCTTCGGCGGGAGGGCGCCCAGGGCGTCTCCTTCGATTTTATCGTCGCCTCTGGCGAACGATCGGCCTTGCCCCATGGGGTCGCCTCGGACAAGGTGATCGGGACGGGGGAACTGATTACCCTCGACTTCGGATGCATCCTCGACGGATACTGTTCCGACATGACCCGGACGGTGATCTTCGGCCAGCCGACAGCGGAGCAGCGCAAGGTCTACGACACGGTCCTCGATGCCCAGGAACGGGCGTTGGCTGCCATCGCCCCCGGAAAAAGCGGGCGCGCCATCGACCGGATCGCCCGTGATGTGATCGAAGGGGCCGGTTACGGCGACCGCTTCGGCCATGGCCTCGGCCACGGCGTCGGTTTGGTCGTCCATGAAAACCCACGCCTCTCCACCCTGTCTGAGGATATCCTGGAGCTTGGCCATGTGGTCACCGTCGAACCGGGGATCTACATTCCCGGCTGGGGCGGCGTCCGCATCGAAGACCTGGTCATCGTCACAGCCGACGGCTGCCGCAACCTGACCACATCGCCGAAGGAATTGCTCGTCTTATAAGAAGTTTGTATCCCGAATGATTGCCTGCCAAGAGCGCAGTTTCGGGCGATTTGAGCGATTTCGCAGGTTAAGGAAAGTTGCCTGCAGCGGGTGCAGCCGAAGGGCTTTCTCCCGCGCGCAAGCTTTCATGATCATACATCATCCATCAGCCTGACTGGGCATCTAACAAGGGGAAGGAGCATTTTTCGTCCATGATCTCATCGAACGATTTTCGGACGGGTTCGACGATCGAACTGGATGGCGACGCTTTTGTCGTCATCGAATTCCAGCACGTCAAGCCTGGCAAAGGCGCCGCCTTCGTGCGGACGAAACTGAAAAACATCAAGACCGGTTCTGTGGTGGAGCGCACCTTCCGGGCCGGTGAAAAAGTGCCCAAAGCCCGCCTGGAGCGCCGCCAGATGCAGTACCTCTACAGTGACGCCGACGAGTCCTACACCTTTATGGATGTGGAGAACTTCGAACAGATCACGCTACAGCGCAGCCAGATCGAAGAGCAACTCCGTTTCCTGAAGGAAAACATGAACGTCCACGTCCTCACCTGGAACGGCAACCTGATGGGCGTCGAACTGCCCAACACGGTGGAACTGAAGGTGGTCGCCACTGAACCGGGCATCCGCGGCGATACCGCCACTGGCGGCAGCAAGCCGGCCACCCTGGAGACTGGCGCCATCGTCCAGGTCCCCTTCTTCATCAACGAAGGGGAGATGCTGATCATCGACACCCGGAACGGGGCTTACGTTTCCCGCGCCTAAATCGCCATTGCCTAAGAATAATCCCTCCCGGAGATACTACGGATAGCCGATGGCAATCCATAGGAACCGGGAGGGATTTTGTTTTGCAGAAACTACGCCAGCGCATCTCCTACCTGCAAGGACTGGCCGAGGGCATGAACGTGGGGACCAGTTCCCGGGAAGGGCGCCTGCTCACGGAAATGCTGCAGGTCCTCGGCGACATGGCCGACTCGATCGACACGCTGAAAGCAGAGCAGGAACGCCTCGACGAGATCGTCGAGAGCATGGATGACGACCTCTTCCAGTTGGAACAGGACATCTATGAAGACGACGATGAAGACGACGATGAAGACGAAGATGATATCGTCGAGATCGCCTGTCCATCCTGCCATGAAAACGTCTCTTTTGACGCCGAACTGCTTGACGACGATGACTATCTGGAGGTCACCTGCCCCTCCTGCCGGCAAGTGATCTTCGTCCAGGAAGGCGACGAGGATATGGAGGAACGGATACTGACGGGCGGGGAAGAGGAATGCGGCTGTGACTGTGACGATGCAGTCCGTCATCCGCATACCCACTAAGGGCAAAACTCTGCTCAAGGATGAATTTTCCAGGAGTAGCCCGTCATAGGAGCATTGTACCTTTTGGAAGAGAAGGTCTCGCCCGTCAAGGCGCAGGCCTTCTCTTTTTGCATAATCCTGGCAGGGAGGCATATGTTTTTGTAGGGGAAGGGGGGACAAGGATTGCGGTGGCTTTTTTCCGGTGGTGCCGATGGTCTGACGGCGTTTGATGAGGGTGCCGCCGGCAGGCTGGCAGACGATCCGAAGGATATCCGAGACAGTTGCCAAGGATTTAGGGGATGCTTGTCGAGGGACAAAGCCTCTGCGCAACAGGCAGAAGAAAAACAAGAGGCTGATGGAAACTGGCCCGGTCGGCTCATGCCCTACCTGGCCCCCTCGCTTCGCCCCCTCCTGACGGAAGTGCTGGCAGCCCAACCGGGGCTGAGCCATGAGATAACGGAGATCCGGCTCCGCGCTGGTCGACCGCTCGCCCTCTGCGGCAGGTTAGATGACCAATTGTTGCGAGCCGTGACCGAAGAAGAAATCATGCAAACGATTCACCTGATCGCTCACTGTTCGGTCTATGCGCTGGAACAGGAGTTCCGGCAGGGATTTCTGACGCTGCCTGGTGGACACCGGGTGGGACTGGCCGGTCGGGTACTCCTCGACGGTCGGCAGGTGAAGACGATCCATCCCGTTTCTTCCTTGAATATCCGTATCGCTCGCCAGTTTCCCGGCGTCGCCGACCGCCTACTGCCCCAACTCCTTGCCGTTGATGAGGGGATTTTTTTTTCCACCCTGATCATCTCTCCTCCGGGTGGGGGGAAGACGACATTGCTGCGGGATATCATCCGGCAGATCAGCGCAGGGCGACCGGAGTGCCGACTGGCGGGCAAGACGGTGGGGTTGGTGGACGAGCGTTCTGAAATCGCCGCCTGTTATCGGGGCGTTCCGCAAAACGACGTGGGTCCCCGCACCGATGTGCTCGATGGCTGCCCAAAAGCGGAAGGGTTGTTGCGGCTGCTCCGTTCGATGGGTCCCCAGGTGCTGGCCACGGACGAGATTGGCCGCGAAGAGGACGTGCTCGCTGTCGAGGAAGCGGTCCACAGCGGTGTCACCCTGTTGGCCACCGCTCATGGGCGAAACCGGGAAGAACTGCTGACGAGGCCGGGTCTGGAACGGATGTTGAAGCGGAAAGTGTTTCAGCGACTGGTCGTTCTCAGCCGCCGGGAGGGGCCGGGTACGGTGGAAGGCATCTTTGACGCCGGTGGAAATCGGCTGGAGGAGGGAAGGGTATGGCGAAACTGGTCGGCGCAGCGCTGATCCTCGGCGCCTTTTCGGCTGGGGGGTTCATGACGGCGAGGGATCTTCACCAGCGCAAGCAGATCCTGGCGTCGTTGCAATCGGCGCTGGGGATGCTGGCGACAGAGGTCGCCTTCCGAGCGACCCACCTGCCTGAAGCGCTTGAGCAGGTGAGCCGGACCGCCGGTCTGCCCGTCAAAGCGCTCTTTGCCGAAGCGGGCAACCGGTTGCGCCAGGCGGAGGGACAGGCGGCGTCAGAGATCTGGCTGCATTCGGTCGGCGACTGGCTGCCCCGGACGCCGTTGAACCGCTCTGACGGAGAAGAACTGGCGCGTCTAGCCCTCGGCCTCGGCGCAGCGCCGCGGGAGGATCAACTGCACCGCATCGAAGAGGTGAAAAACCGGCTGGCCTATCTGGAGAAGGAGGCGCGGGAGACGGAAACCCGGATGGCTAAAGTCTGGTCCTATGGGGGCGTCCTGTTTGGGGCTGCCGTTGTCCTGGCCATTTGGTGAGGGGGAGGACAAGGGAATGAACATGCTGCAGATCTTTCAGATCGCCGGCATCGGCATCGTCGTCGCCATTTTTTATTCCATACTGAAAGAAGCGAAACGGGAAGAACTGGCGCAACTGTTGGCCATCAGCGGTGTGGCGCTGGTGACGCTCATGGTCCTTCGCCTGATCAGCGACCTCTTCGCTCAGGTCCGGTCGGTCTTTTCCCTCTATTGAAAGCGAAGGCTGCTGAACTCCGCCGCAGCTTCGATGGACCGAAAGCCGGGAGAGGAGGTGTGCCGTGGAGATTCTTCAGGTTGTCGGGGTGGGCATCATTGCGACCATCTTTCTGGTCATCGTGCGCAAGCAGCGGCCCGAACTGGCTGTCCAACTGAGCATCGCCGCCGGGGTGATCCTGTTTCTGTTTGTGCTGAGCAAGATTTCTGCCGTCATTCAGGTCCTGGAGGACCTGGCCAACAAGGCGCAGATCAACCGCTACTACCTGACGACGCTGTTGAAGATTGTCGGCATCGCCTACATCGCCGAGTTTGGCGCTCAGATCTGCCGAGACGCCGGCGAGTCGACGATCGCCACGAAAGTGGAGATGGCGGCTAAGATCCTCGTGATGGTCCTGGCGCTGCCGATCCTGCTGGCATTGATGGATTCACTGATGAGCCTGCTGCCGCGGGGTGGTCCCTCATGAGGCGGCGGGATTGGTTTGCCGGTCGGTTTAGACGAGCGGGTTTTTTTACAAACGCTGAAGCGGCCGCGAACGCCGGGACTGTCTCGCTGGTGTGGCGCCATATCCTCAGGCTGTTCATGGTTCTTCTTCTATCAGTCAGTTATCTTACTCCGGCGGATGCTGCACCAGAAGATGCTCCTTCCGCAGCCGCCGCCTCGGGCGCCTCGCTCATCCCCTCCCAGGGGACTTCCGGCGATCCCTCCGGAGGGGGCAGCCCCGATCCGGCGCCGACAGTGGATCTCTCCGAATTCCAACGGGTCCTCGATGAGTTGGAGCGGGACAAGGGGAAGTACCTGCCCTCTCTGAATCCGCGCACAATCATGGAGGACATCCGCAATGGCCAGGTGAGCCTCTCCGTCGGAGAAGTCTTCCGGGGTGTCATGGGCTACCTCTTTCAGGAGGTGCTGGCCAACACGGCGCTGCTGGGGGAACTGATCATCCTGGCGGTCGTCGTCGCCGTCCTCAACCACTTTCAGTCATCCTTTGAATCAGGGGCCGTCTCCAAGGTGGCCTTCGCCGTCGGCTACATGGTGCTGATCACCATCGCTATCCACAGCTTTTATACGGCCGTTCAGACCGGCCGGGGCGCGATCGAGGACATGGTCCGGTTCATGCAGGCCATCTTGCCGGTCCTGCTCACCCTGCTGACGGCCATGGGTGGCTTCGCCTCAGGAGCGCTTTTTCATCCCGTCATCTTCGGCGCCATCACCCTGATCAGCACCCTGATCAAGGACTGGATCTTTCCCCTCATCCTTTTCTCGGCTGTGCTGGGGATCCTCAATCACGTGTCCCCCCAGTTCAAGGTGAGAAACCTGCAAAACCTGATCAAAGACGGCTACAAGCTGGCCATGGGGCTGTTCATCACCATCTTTTTGGGGGTGATCAGCATCTACGGCGCTGTCGGCGCTGTCGCTGACGGCTTGACGCTGCGGACGGCCAAGTATGCCACCGACGCCCTGCTGCCAGTGGTGGGCGGCCTCGTGGCCGATAGCTTCGAGGTCATCGTCAACTCGTCGATGCTGCTCAAAAACGGCATCGGGATCATTGGCCTTGTCATCATCGCCATCCTCTGCGTCCTGCCGTCGCTGAAGATTCTGGCGCTCGTGCTGATCTACCGCCTGGCTGGCGCGCTGCTCCAGCCCATCGGCGACAGCCCGGTGGCCGACAGCCTGGAGACGATCGGCGCCAGTCTGACCTTGGTCTTCGGCGCCGTCGCCGCCGTGGGGCTCATGTTTTTCCTGGCGCTCACCATCGTCGTCGGGGCCGGCAACCTGACAGTCATGTTGCGGTAAGGAGGGGAGCCGCCTGGACATCCTTCGTCAGATCATCGAACAGGTGGTATTGATCATCCTTGTGGGCACCCTGCTGGACATGCTCTTGCCCAACGGAAGGTTGCAGTCTCTGGTTCGGCTGGTGGCAGGGCTGTTTATCATGGTGGCTGTTCTCAATCCGATCATGAGTTGGGTCAACCGGAACGACTGGGCCGCCACGCTGGGCGGGGACATGCCCGCCCGCGAGGTCTCTGGGTACGATGAGATCCGCCGCAAAGGAGAGGCCATGCGGGAAGAGGGGCTCGAACAGGCTCGCGAAGAGGCAAAAAACCGCTTGCAGCGTCAGGTGGAGGCCCTCGTCGGGCTGAAGCCGGGCGTAAAAGCGGCGGCAGCTCAGGTGGAACTGGGCGGAACGGAGGAGACCCCCTCGGCTATCGGGCAGATCACCGTCACCTTGCGACCGGACGAACCGGCGAAAGGGTCGAAAGAGGCGACAGAAACGGTTGCGCCGGTGATGGTCGACGACGTTCAGGGCCAGGACCCGCAAAAGGGCGCCGGCAACCTTGCGAACGATCCCTGGGCCGCCCCCTCTCAGAGGAGCGAAATCGATAAAGAGGCGACTGCCCAAGCGATCGTGCGGACCTTGTCCGGCTTCTACGGGGTCCCGCCGGAGCGGATCCGGGTTCTCTGGGAGTAAGGAAAGACCCAACATGGAGAAAACGAAAACCGGCGGAAATGGGGGAGGGTAAGGGATGAACTGGCTCAAGCAGCCGAAAGACAAGCTGTTGGCAGTGCTCGCCGTTGCGCTTTTTATGGGTGTCGCCTTGATGATGGCCGAGGAACGGCAGCAAGGTTCCGGGATCTGGCCGGGACAAGAGGCGGCGCCCACGTCGGCGACACCAGCGGCGGAAACCGGGAGGACAGGCCGGGGCTCGGAGTTGGCCGCCCAGGAGCGCCTGCTGAGTGAACGTGTATCCGGCGCTGTTTCCAAGATCGAGGGGGTCGGCGCCACCGAGGTGGTCGTCAGCCTTGCCCAGGGCACCCAGTCGGAATACGCCACCAACAGCAACGCCAACAACAAAAAGATCGAAGAAAAAGACAAGTCCGGCGGCACGCGGGTGACCTCGGACAACACGGACAGCCGCACCGTTGTGGTGGTGAAGGAAAGCAGCGCCGCTAAAGAACAGCCAGTCGTCGTGCGGGAACTGCGCTACCAGGTGGCCGGCGTTCTCGTCGTCGCCGACGGCGCCAAAGACGCCAATGTGCGCCAGAACATCAGCCGGGCCGTTTGCACCCTCCTCGATATACCGGCTCATAAGGTGAGTGTCTTCCCACGGGAGGAAAAGCAATGAAGATCCGGAACATCAAAAAACCGTCCTGGCTGCCCAGTCCGCCCCAGCGGCCGGTCCGCAAGGTCCTCGCCTTGCTGGCGGGCGTCCTGGTCCTGTCCGCCGGTTTCTACAGCGTCTACTCGATGAGCGATCTCGTCTTTTCGGTGGCTTTACAAGAAAGCGATCGGCTCTTCAGCGATCAGGCTTCCTCCAACTCGGCATCGCCGGTTGTCCCGACATCCCCTTCGGCCTCCACGGCAACGGCGGGTCCCGCCCTGCCCAACCCCGGCCAGTTCCAAAACAAGGGGCAGGACTTTTTTTCAGAGTACCGGATGGAGCGGGAGCGCGTCCGCAGCCAGCAGATCGAGATCCTCCAGGAGATCGTCCGCAACGACCAGTCCTCCGGTGAGACGCGCAAGGAAGCGCAAAAAAAACTGCTCCAGATCAGCGAGCAGATCAAAAAAGAGATGGAAACAGAGCGGCTGCTGATCGCCAACAGCTACCGCGACGCCGTCGTCCTGATCCAGCCTAACACCGTCTCGGTGATCGTCGCCGCCAGGGAACTGACGCCGGCCGACAAGGGCAAGATCGCCGAACTGGTGGCCCGTTCGACGGGCCTCAAAACCGGTGGGATATCGGTGATGAACCGCTGACGCTAGGGCACCTCCGGCCCATTTCGACAGAGAGTCGTTTATTTGATGGGGAAAATCGGTTATTCTGTATACATGGAGAATCACGCCTTGCGTCTGAATCGTCCGAACTCTATAATATATGGTAAGTGCCTAGCATTGTCGCTAGCTTATAACTCAGGAGTTGTCACTCCAACAACGCCCTGAGTTTCTATTTTGTCCGGAAGCGGCGGAACCACGACCCGGACGCCGTGCCGCTCGGAGAGACGGAGGGAATCAAGTGCAACAGCAACGTAGGGTAAAGATCACCGAGACGACACTGCGGGACGGCCACCAGAGCCTGTGGGCCACCCGTATGCGCCTGGAAGACATGCTCCCCATCGTCGAAAAAATGGACAAGGTAGGCTACCACTCCGTAGAGGTTTGGGGCGGCGCGACCTTCGATGTCTGCATGCGTTACCTGAACGAGGATCCCTGGGAACGGCTGCGCATCCTGAAAAAACATTTCCGCCGGACACCGTTGCAGATGCTCCTGCGGGGCCAGTCCCTTGTTGGTTACACCCACTACCCGGACGATGTGGTCGAAGCCTTCGTCCACAAAGCCGTCGAAAACGGCATTGACATCATCCGCATTTTTGACGCCCTCAACGATATCCGCAACATGGAAGCGCCCATGCGCTATGCCAAAGAAGCCGGCGCCCATGTGCAGGCGGCCATCGTCTACACGATCAGCCCCGTCCACACGATGGAGCACTATGTGGAAACGGCCGTCCAACTGGCCGAGCTGGGCGCCGACTCCCTCTGCATCAAGGACATGGCCGGTCTGCTCCTGCCTTTCAAGTCGCGGGAACTGGTCACCATGATCAAGGAGAAGGTGAACCTGCCGCTCCAACTGCACACCCACTACATCGGCGGCATGGCCGTCGGCGCCCTCTTAAAAGGTGTCGAAGCCGGCGCTGACATCATCGATTGCGCCTCCCTGCCGCTGGCCTTCGGTCCTTCTCAGCCTCCGGTGGAGACGCTGGTGCGGGCCTTCGAAGATACCCCGTACGATCCGGGCCTCGACATCCACCGCATCTTCGAGATCACCCAGTACTTCGAGGACCTGCGCAAGCGCCTCGGCTACAAGCGGGGGATCACCGGCCTCAACGACATGCTCGTCTTCGACCACCAGGTTCCCGGCGGCATGATCACCAACCTGATCACCCAGTTGGAAGAGCAGAAAGCCCGCCATCGCTTGAACGATGTCTTGAATGAAATGCCCAAGGTGCGGGCCGATTTCGGCTACCCGCCCCTTGTCACCCCCACCAGCCAGATCGTTGGGACCCAGGCTGTGCTGAACGTCCTCACGGGCGAGCGATACAAACTGGTGCCCGGCGAAGTGAAGGGCTATGTGAAAGGTCTCTACGGCAAGCCGCCGGCACCGATCCGGCAGGATATTGTGACCAAGATTCTCAAAGAGGACAAACAGATCGACTGCCGTCCCGCCGACCTGCTGGAGCCGGCCATGGACCGTGTCCGTCGCGAAATGGGCCCCCTGGCCCAGAGCGAAGAAGACGTCCTGTCTTACGCCCTGTTCCCGCAGGTGGCATTAAAGTTCTTTGAATACCGGAAAAACCCGCATGCCCATGTGGTCGCCCCGGTCGTTCAGAATCAGGAAGAACCACTGGCCCCCCAGACTGGGGGGGACCCGTCCGCTCCCGTCAGAGGGAAAGTGCAGAAGGAGGATACGAAGGTGAACGTCCAAGAAATCAAAGAACTCATCCAGGTTCTGAACGGTACAGATATTGCTGAACTGCAAGTGGAGAGCGATGGCGTCAAACTCTCGATCCGCAAGGGATCGGCCATTCATGCTCCTGCCGCCGTCGCCCCCGTTGTGGTCGCCGCACCTGTCGCCGCCGCCCCCGCGCCGACGGCTGAAGCTGCCGCGCCTGCGTCGAAGCCGGACGCTGACCTGGCCAAAAATCCGAACGTTGTCGCCATCACCTCGCCCATGGTGGGCACCTTCTACCGTGCCCCAGCCCCCGATGCCCGCCCCTATGTGGAAAAGGGCAGCAAGGTGGACAACGGCACGACCGTCTGCATCATCGAAGCGATGAAGCTGATGAACGAAATCGAAGCTGAGATCAAGGGTACCATCGTCGACATCCTCGTGGAAAACGGCGCGCCCGTCGAATACGGCCAAACCCTTTTCCTCGTTGAAAAAGCCTAAGGGGGCGCCGTAATGGGATACCACCATAGCCTCTTCAATAAGATCCTGATCGCTAACCGCGGCGAGATCGCCGTCCGCATCATCCGCGCCTGCAAGGAACTGGGCATCCAGACGGTCGCCGTCTACTCCGAGGCCGATAAGGACGCCCTCCATGTGAAACTGGCCGATGAAGCCTACTGTGTCGGACCGGCGCCCTCGAACCGCAGCTATCTGAACATCCCCAACATCATCAGCGCCGCCACCGTATCCGGCGCCGAAGCCATCCACCCCGGCTTCGGCTTCCTCTCGGAAAACGCCTACTTTGCAGAGATCTGCGAAACCTGCAAGATCAAGTTTATCGGCCCCAGTTCCAAGGCCATCGAGTCCATGGGCTCCAAGGCCGTGGCGCGGGAGACGATGATCAAGGCTGGTGTCCGCGTCGTTCCTGGTTCCGAGTCCATCGTCACCTCAGAGGAAGAGGCTGAAAAGATCGCCGAGGAAATCGGCTATCCGGTCATGATCAAGGCCTCAGCTGGCGGTGGCGGTCGAGGCATGCGCATCGCCCACTCGGAAAAAGACCTTTTTAACGCCCTCCAGACGGCCCAGGCAGAGGCGGAAGCCGCCTTCGGCAACAAAGCCGTCTACATCGAAAAATACATCGAAGAGCCGCGCCACATTGAATTTCAGATCATGGCCGACCAGTTTGGCAACACGGTCTACCTGGGCGAGCGCGACTGCTCTATCCAGCGGCGCAACCAAAAGCTGCTGGAAGAAGCTCCGTCGCCGGCCCTCTCGCCGGAACTGCGCAAGGAAATGGGCGAACAGGCCGTCCTGGCCGCCAAGTCTGTCAACTACGTCAACGCCGGCACCGTCGAATTCCTGCTGGACAAGCATGGCCATTATTATTTCATTGAGATGAACACCCGTATCCAGGTTGAGCATCCGGTGACCGAGATGATCACCAGCATCGACCTGATTAAAGAACAGATCCGCATCGCCGCTGGCGAGCCCCTGGGCTACACCCAGGAAGACATCGTCATCAAAGGCCACGCCATCGAATGCCGGATCAACGCCGAAGACCCGGCCCGCAACTTCATGCCGAGCCCCGGCAAGATCACCGCTTATCATCCCCCCGGTGGTCTGGGCGTCCGCCTCGACAGCGCCGCCTACGCTGGCTACACCATCCCGCCCACCTACGACTCCATGATTGGCAAGCTGATCGTCTGGGGCCGGGACCGCAACGAAGCCATCGCCCGTATGCAGCGCGCCCTCGAAGAATTCGTCATCGAAGGCGTCAAGACCACCATCCCCTTCCAGCAAAAAGTGCTGGGCAATGCCTTCTTCCAGAAGGGTGAAGTCTACACGAACTTCATCCAGTCGAGGATGACGGGGGAGTAGGGCAGGCGAGTTGCGCTGACAGGGACAATAAATGAACAAGAAGGAACCCAGCCACGTTTTCTGTGGCTGGGTTCCTTTTTTCCTTCATACCGCGGATGGCCCGCAAGGCGCGTTGGGCCTTGGGATCCGTGCTTTCTGTGCGAAAGGCGCTGACCAGTTGGTCCATGGAGATGAAGCGCACTTTGTATCCCTTGTCTACGGCGGCGCTGCCGATCGCGACGGAGAGATGGGTCTTGCCGGTGCCGGGAGGCCCGAGAAAAAACAGGTTGAAGGCATCATCGATCCACTGCATGGTGGTCAACTGTTGGATATGCCGCTTTGAGATCGCGGCTTGAAAGGCAAAGTCAAAGTCCTCCAGGGTGCGCATGTAGGGAAAGCCGGCTTGGCGAAGGCGGGATTCCATCGCTTTCTCATCTCGGCGGTTCTTGTTACAATGGCATTGCTTTTTTTCTTGGGTACCGGCCGCAAGTGCTCGCGCTCTATTGCGTACACTTCGGCGGGTACTTTTTTTGTTATGCCGTGGATGTTGGCGTTGGCGGTGCGTTCGAGCCAAGCCAGGCATTCCTCATTGACATGATCGATGTCTTTGAACGTGCGGTGGGGGATGAAGTTGTACTTTCCGTACTTGATGAATGCTTCGATCCGGCCCTTGCTTTCCGGGTCGCTTTTTCGACAGAGGTGGACGCTGAATCCAACGGCTTGCCGGTACACCTCAAAGGTTTCCGTCAAGAGAATATCGCCGTTGTTCTCGCTGACGACCATGAGCTTGTCCTGGTCATATCCCTGTATTGCCCTAAAATATTCTCTTCATATACGCATCGATGCTATAATTTCCAAAAAAAACTAGGGGTGAAAAAATGAAACAAATTAGAGAAAAGAGACGCTCCCATTGTGTTTTTCGGATTGGAATAAGTGAAAGCGATGGCAATTTCTTGAACGGCAAAAGAGACATGTTCATTGTGATTGGCATGGCAAGCGCGTTATTAGTCTTGCTAAACCAACCTTTAGGATTATTGACGAAGATGGTTTCGAATAAGCTAACCTCGCCTGAAATAGAAGCAGATAAAAATGTGTCTTTAAAGAACGAATTCCAACGGTTTAACAAAGACTATACATTATTATGACGATCATTGGGGGATGCTATCATTGGAAAAGCATAAAGTATTGACTTTTGAAAATATACTCATAAAACGGTATTATTCAAAAAATGGATATTACAATAAAATCATAAGAACCTGCATAAAAAATGGAGGTGTTAGGCACTCTTGCAGGTGGCATCGCTCATGATTTCAACAACATATTATCTATTATAATCGGCAATGCAGAAATGACGTTGGAAGGTCAATGCTCGGATGAGAAAACCTTGCACTATCAAAAGCGAATCATTCGAATGGGCCTCCATGGTCGGGAATTGATACATCGTCTTTTGGTTTTTAGTCGTCAAGCAGAGTCTCAAAAAAAAGTTTTGCCCTTATCGAAATTAATCAATGAATGCGTTGAGTTAAGTATTTATTGAAGTTTACAGCTAAGAAATATAATCAGACTTTGATAATCATAACACATGATATAAATGTTGCTTCGATGGCAGATAGAATAATAACTATTACAGATGGCACAATTGTCTCAGATAAATATCTCGTGAAGAGCTAATATAAAGTACACGGAACCAACGAAGTGCAGTGAGGCAATAGACCACCGTCCGGTTATGCTTGTGAATCACGCTCAATGCCTTCCCAACTGACGATCAGCGTTAAAATAGCGGTGTAAATCAGTGATTCAACAACATCCACCGTCATCGAACGAATGTGTTCGAGCTTTCGGTCGCAAATGGCAAAACGGGTTTATTTAGTCCAATACTTATCTAAATGACTTCGAAACAGAGTGTAACATTCCGTTAAAAAACATTTGAGCTAACAAAAAAAGAACGCTTCTTACCATTGTAGGGATTATATTATCCGTAGCACTTATATCAACCACAGGACTTCTATTTAAAGGAATGCAGGCTGCGCAAATCGAACAAGTAAAGAATGCTGAGGGGTCTTTTCACTTAGTGTATACCAATGTAAATGACAGTCTACTCACACAGATAAAGAATAATCCTAAGGTCAGTAGATACGGGCTTCAAAATGTACGTAAAAATATTAAATTGGGAGATAATATATTTGTTGATGAAATAATAGCAACAAATAATGCTTTGGAACTCCTTACCTATAGGGCGATAGAGGGTAAATTGCCAGAAAAACAAAATGAAATTGCTATAGAAAAATGGATACTGGAGCAAATTGATAAAAATGCGAAAATAGGATATAAAATTAATTTCAATAATAATGAATATACTTTAGTAGGAATATTAGCGAATGGGGAAGGAAGTCAAAGGACTAATACCGGTGTGGTTTTATCTATAGATAATAACATTGATAAAGAAAAATCGGCATTACTGGTAGAAATTAGTCAAAAAACAAATTTTAGAACTGCTCTGCAGGAATTAAGACTACTAACGGATGAACGGTTTATACTTGAAAACGGCAGATTAATTATTGTGGAAGGTGGTGGCGATGAAGACGCTGGATCTGGATTTGATGTGCTTAACATAGTTAGTATTATAATCGGAATAGTTGTAACATGCACTGTAGCAGTGATTTACAATACATTTCAAATAAGTATTGTGGAGCGAATTAAGCAGTTTGGCCTTTTGAGAATCGTAGGTGCTACTCGCAAGCAGATTAGGGGAATCGTAGCTAGAGAAGCTACGATCATGGCAATTGTTGGGATTCCCTTAGGGTTGTTATGTAGTATTCTCTTTATTTTTTCAATAGCTATTCTCTTTAGAGTAATAGCTGTCGACTCATCTTTAACGATGAAACCAGTTATAGACTATACCGTATTAGGAATCAGTTCTGCGTTAGGTTTGGTAACTATATACGCATCTGCATTGATGCCCGCAATATTTGCGGGTAAATTATCACCTATAGTTGCGATAAGCAGTAGAGTATCCATTGTAAAGGAAAAAAACATAAGAACAAAAAATATAATTATTGAAAAATTATTTGGTTTTGAAGGAATAATGGCTGCTAAGAATATAAAAAGAAACAAAAATAAGTATAGAATTACCGTATTTTCCATAGCAATTAGTATGGTTTTATTTGTTACCTTTAACTATGCTATAGATCTAGAATCAAAGAGGTCGCTAATTTCTAGTGAAATGGAGAAGATGGATTTTTCCGTGATTCCTTCTATTACTCTTATAAAAGAGGAAAACAAAATTAATAAAGATTTAATAGATAAAATAAAAACGTTAGACTTTGTAGACAAAGTTTATGGGGATTATGGTATATACTTTTTTGATGCTGCAATAAGCAAAGATGCGGAGATTAAAGAGGTTCAGTATATGGGTGACATAAGTGATATATATAAAAAAGCAATCATTGATGGAAGTGAGAAAACAGTCATTCAAAGCATGGTATCTGTTTATGATAGAGAATCCATGGAGATTGCGAGAAAATATGTAAAATCAGGAACAATAGATTTGGAAAAGATAAACAAGGAAAACGGGGTAATTTTAGTTGAAAAAAGTTATCATTTTACAGGGGAAAAGACCTACGTTGGCCCTATGGCTAACCTAAAGCTTGGGGATGAAGTAGATCTCCAAGATAACAATCGTAAGATAGGAGAAAATAAACTTGATTTTGGCAGAGGGCAAATAAAAACGGTAAAGATTATGGCAACAGTTCAAGTTGAACCCTTTGGTTACATGGGAAATATGAGAGGAATACAGTTGATTACAACAGAAGAGGTGGCAAAAAATTTAACTAAAGATATATTGATTCAACCTGTAAGTTTAGGTATTAAGATTCATAATGGAATTATCGAGGCTCAGAGTAAAGTTTCAGAAGGCACGAAGTTTAGTATTACTTTTATTAAGTACTAAATGATGCAAATGTCAGCGACGCCTGTCGGCGGTATCCAGTAATTGAACTATCAGGTACTGAGGTCTTCCCGCATCCATATTAAAGTTTTGATTAAAAAGATTCTCTGCAACAGGAAGTTTATGGTTTGAATTCGTGGTTGCTTTATATTTCCGGGGCCGGATAGATCGAATTCTGTTTTCACGCATCAGAACGGTGTCCACGTTTTTGACTGCAAGGTTGTTCTTCCCGAATGTCTGCTAGGATCTTGTCCACTCCATAAATGCCACCGCTGGCTTGATGTCTCTCTTTAATCGCTTCGACCAATTAATCGTCCAATTGCTTTCTCTGACTGGGCTTTCGGTTTATCCAATTATAGTAATCGCTCCGTGAGACTTCAAATAGTTGGTACATCTTCTTCACCGGATGTTCGGATCTTTGTTCCCGGATAAACCGGTACGGCTTTTGCTTTTTACGATAGCCACAGCGGGAGCGCTAACTTGCTCAATTATGGGAAAGTGTGTAAATTGGAATTTGTTCGATGGAATTTACCGTCTTGAGGTGTGGAACTGGTTACGAGATGGTATGAACGCGATTGAGGAGTAGTTATCGGTTAGTCTTTTTTGCTGTAGCGGCTTACCCCTTATTGACAGAAACGCGCGTACTGTTTTTCCGCCATGTCATACCTTCCGATTACAAAGGGATAGACGCCATGTTATAATGAAAAAATAGAGCTCATCACTTGGGAAGAAGCAGCTAGAAATACAGCTTGACATCGAACGTTCCATTTATTGGAGGGAAGACAATGTCGATACTAGATAATATTATCGAGAAGGCAGAATTTTACCAATTGTTAAATCCACTTGATTCATGCATTTTTATAACAGACGAAGAAGGAACCATTGTTCATTTTGTCCCGCCGAAAACATTTCACCTTCAAGTGGCAGTTGGCTCGAAGGTTGCTCCGGAAGGCTCTGTGGCGAAAGCGCTAAAGACGAAAAGCGAAGTCCGCATGTCTCTGCCAAAAGCGCTTTACGGGGTGCCGATCAAGTCCATTTGCCTGCCCATTTTTGATGAAGGCAAGCTCGTTGGGGCGATTGCGACAGCGACCAGCCTGACAAATCAGGAGATATTAGAAAATGCGGCCCAGTCAATTGCGGCAACGTCTGAGCAGATCAGCGCATCTTCAGAAGAAGTGGCCGCGACAGCGACGGAGCTGGCCAACAATCTGTCTATGTTGTCAAAAAACGGAGACAACATTTTTAACCAAGTAAAAAAGACGGACGAAATCCTTCGATTCGTCAGTGATGTTGCGGCGAACTCGAATTTATTGGGGCTCAATGCTGCCATCGAAGCCGCAAGAGCAGGGGAGCAAGGACGAGGCTTTGCCGTTGTTGCCGAGGAGATCCGAAAAATGGCAGATAATAGCGGCAAGGCAGTGAAAGATATCAATCAAATACTCCTTTCCATTCAGAAGGATATCAAGGACATGGTCGACGTATTATCGAAAACGGCAAATTTAGGAGAACGACAAGCTGCCGCGACAGAAGAAATTGCTGCCTCCATGGAGCAATTAGTCACAACGGCAGATAACATCAAAGAAATCGCCACATTTCTTTAATGTTGAGGTCGCGACTGCCAAGTCGAATCGATTTTCATTCTCTTTTCAGGCAGATAGGGTATAACAGAGATGCCGATAGAAACAGGTTCAATAGCAAAGATTGGGGATGGAGGCGCCAGATGAAAAAAGGAACAGTGAAGGCCGTCGCCTTGTTGGCGACGGCGATTTTGAGCGCCAGCATGATCGCTGGATGTGGACAATCCACCAAAACGCCGGAAACCATAGCGAGTGAAAGCAGCAAAGGCGCACCGGGCAAAGAAAAGGGCAACATGCCAGCCCCGCCTACAGGTGGGGAAATGGAAAAAGCGAATACAGCCCACATCAAACAGAAGTGGCTCGATGTGCCCTATGCGAACCTGTCAGCGGCCCAAAAGCTGGATATCTACCTGCCCAATGAGGGGAAGGGTCCCTTTCCCGTCATTCTATCGATTCATGGCGGCGGATTCATGTTTGGCGATAAGGCCGATGGACAGCTGACGCCCATGTTGGAAGGGCTCAATCGAGGCTATGCAGTCGTCGGTGTGAACTATCGTTTGAGTGGAGAAGCTCAATTTCCAAAACAGATCAATGACATCAAAGCGGCGATTCGCTGGATTCGCGCAAATGCCGAGCGCTATCAACTGAATCCCGATAAGATCGCTGTCTGGGGAGGCTCGGCTGGCGGCAATCTCTCTGCCTTGGCCGGCACCTCTGCCCACGTCAAAGACCTGGAAGACCTTACTTTAGGCAATCCGGAACAGTCGAGCCAGGTGCAAGCCGTTGTCGATTGGTTTGGGCCAGTCGATTTTCTTAAGATGGATGAGCAATTCCGCGTCAGTGGGAAGGGAACGCCCAACCACAACAACGCCGATTCCTTTGAATCCAAGCTGATTGGGAAGCAGATTACAGAAGCGCCCGAGTTGGTGAAGGCGGCTAACCCCGAGACCTATATCACGCCGGACGATCCGCCCTTTTTCATTCAACATGGCACAGAAGACAAGATGGTGCCAACGGAACAGTCGGTGAACTTTGCAAAACGCCTGGAGAGCCTTTTGGGCAAAGAAAAGGTCACCTTGGAATTGATCGAGGGAGCTGGACATGGCGATCCCCTGTTTTCGAAGGAGCAAAATGTGAAAAAGGTTCTCGATTTCCTTGATGCCCAGTTGAAGGGCTAAAATAGGAATCAAAAACCGCCCAAAAAAACAACCCGCCCCCAGCAGCAGCAGGGAGGCGGGTTGTTTCCTGTTCAGATAGGCTCTTCCGATGGGATATCGAAAGAATGTCTTCTTTTTCGCAAATCAAAAAGATGCCTGCCTTGTCAGGGCGAGAAGAATCACGATATGATTAGGGACAAGGCATCCATGCATATTTCGATAAAAGGAGCTCATCATCATGCCGGTCTGTGAAGTTGTACACGTGGACAAGGACAAATGCACCCATTGCCTCGCTTGCATACAGGTGTGCCCGATCAAACTCTGCAATATTGTCCGTCCTGATTCGGTCGACATTGATCATCAACGGTGTATCGGTTGCGGCGAGTGCATTCGCGTCTGTCATGAAAAAGGTCATGATGCACGTACTGGCGTCGATGATATCATATCGAGAATTTTTGTCGTGACCTTGACGCCAAGACGCCCTTGGCCATCTTGTTAGCGCCTGCGGCTGCAGTCAACTATCCGGAAAAAGTACCCCAACTGATCGGCGCACTCAAACAGTTAGGTGTTCAGGCCGTCTTTGATGTAAGCCTTGGTGCCGAAATCACGACGCGGGAATATGCGAAGCTCATCCAATCGGGTGCCAAAGGGCCGATCATCGCCCAGCCTTGTCCGGCGATTGTTGCGTATATCGAAGCTTGTATGCCGGAACTGATCCCTTATCTCGCGCCAACCCAGTCGCCGGCGCTTCACCTAGCCCTTTGGATTCGCGCTCAAGACGCCTTCCGTCATCTCAAGCTGGCTTTTGTCGGTCCGTGTCTTGCTAAGCGAAAAGAGTTTCAAGATCTCCATACCCATGGATCCATTGCGTATAACATCACTTTCACCTCCCTTGATCGCCTCTTGGCGCAAAAGGGACTGTCTCTTACTCAGGCAACTGCGGCAGCTTTCGACAATCCTTCGCCGGAGCGGGCCGTCGTCTTTCCCCAGCCGGGCGGTTTGACCGAGACATTACAGCGTTTCGGCTTATCGATCCCGCCTTATGAGATCGTCCGTGTAGAAGGTTCCCCGGAGGTCTATGCGGAATATCTCCCGGCATTGAAAGAAGAGATCCGCCGTGCAGAGGCGCCGTTGCTTGTCGATATTCTCAACTGCCGTCATGGCTGTTGTGCCGGCCCAGCAGTAACTCATCAACTGGGTTTGTACGAGATGCAAAAAGTGCTCTATCAGCGACGACAGAAGCAGCAAAAGGAGCACAAGCACTCTTTTTTCAGCAAAGAGAAGGATGTTCTCGAACGGTTCTATAAGGAGCTCGATCGAAAACAAATCGACTTCTCTCGCGCGTATGGGGATGGCTCCGAGGATCGTGCGCACCAATCGCCAAGTGACAGTGAAGCGGAAGTCATTTGGATATCGATGAATAAGCTGACCGATGCGGATCGGCGGATCCATTGTGCTTCCTGTGGGTATGGCAACTGTCAGGATATGATGCTTGCCATTCACAACGGCCTGAATGATCGCAAGAACTGCAAGTATTATCTGGACAAGGAGACGGAGCGCCAGATGGCCCTCGTCGCTGAACGAGCGCAAGAAGCGGAGGTATTGGCCCAACGCTCTCAGGAAGACAAGGAACGGGTTCAACAAGTGAACCAACAAATGGTAGCGGTCAACCGGCAGATTGCGCTCACGATCGAAGAGATCACTGGTGCGAACAGCAATCTTTCAGCCAGTTTGCAAGAGATCAGCGCCAGTGCGTCTGAGGTGGCAAAACACATGGCCGATCTTGCGAACCATGCCGAGCACATTCGCGAGCAGACCCGTTTTTCAGAAACCATGATCCAGCAGATTGAGGCGATTTCCAGTCAAACTGATTTGCTCGCCTTAAATGCAGCCATTGAAGCGGCCCGTGCAGGCGAATCGGGCCGAGGTTTCTCGATTGTCGCTTCAGAGGTGCGAAAGCTGGCCGAGCAGTCGGCACAGGGAGCGCAACAGCTTCGGGACTACCTGCTGTCGATCCGCCAGCAATCGGAACAGTTCGATCAGAAAACACTAGCACTACAGGTGATTGCCGATCAGATCGAGCAAGTCATTGCGGCGACGGTTCATGACAGCCTAAACATTACAGAACAGGCGACCCAGTTGCAGGCAGAGACCCAAAAAGTTCTTCTCCGATAGAGGGAAGGATCTGCTTTGTTCATCGGGAGAAGTGATGTATCTGTGGCCGGAGGGAGATTCCCTCCGGTTATTTTTTGGAATCTGTGAGGTGTTGAAGGAGTTTCTTGTTTGTTGTTGAACTTCATATGCATACATCTTGTCGTAACGAGAACTATTTGCAACCGTAGAAGGGAACGGTGAGGTGCAGATGAATGACTCCTCGTTGCTACGGAAGACACTGGTCCTCGTCCTGTTGCCGACGTTGCTCATTTTCATCAGCTTGATCGGCTTTGTTACCTATCGATCACAATCGGTAGCCCAGGCCAATGCGGAGCAGTTGGCAGAGCATCTTGGAAAAGAAAAAGCCAATATTCTCAAAGCAGAAATGGAACTCGCCCTTGATGCGGCCCGGACGATGGCCAACTCTTTTGAGGGAGTTGGCGAAAGCCAAAACCGCATCACCCGCCAGCAAGCTAATGATATCCTTCGTGGTGTGTTGAAGAACAGCTCGAACTTTTTTGGCGTCTGGCTTTGTTTTAAACCGAATGCTTTTGATCAGCAGGACCATCTCTTTCGCAATCAGCCAGGTCATGATGCGACGGGGCGTTTCATCCCCTACTGGTATCGCTCCGAGGGCAGCCTGAAGATGGAGATGCTCGTTGACTACGATAAACCGGACGCAGGCGATTACTACTTATTGGCGAAAAATAGCGGGGAAGAGACGGTTTTGGAACCGTATCCGTATACGGTCGACGGGAAGGCCCATCTGATGACCTCGGCGGTCGTTCCGATCAAGGTGGGAGGAAAGGTTGTTGGGGTCGCTGGTGTCGATTTCTTATTGGCGTCCTTGCAAAGCCTTGTCAAAGATATTCAAGTTCCCGGTGGCGGCCATGTGATGACCTTATCCAACAAGGGGAGTTTTGTCACTTATCCCGATGAGTCTTGGCTAGGGAAAAACATTCGCGATATGGATGATTCAAAAGACGTAGCTGCAATTGTGCAGGCGATTCAATCGGGAAAAACACACAGGGCGATCAGTGAATTTTCAAATCAAAAGGGGGAGATCTTCAAGGTCTTCGTCCCGATTGAAATCGGCAGAACCCACACGCCCTGGTCTTTCGCGCTGGCCTTCCCGATGGAGGCGATTATGGCTGATTCCCGTTCGGCTGCGAAGACGGTCCTTGCTCTAAGTGCCCTAGGGATTCTGTTGATCGTCGGTGCTGTATACTTGGCGATTCGTTCGATTGTCAAACCCATTGAAGCCTGCGTGGCGTTCAATGAAACGGTTGCGGAAGGGGATTTTTCTGCTAATGTGCCAGAAGCGTTCACTGGGCGGAAGGATGAGCTCGGAAAACTGGCTCGTGCCAATCAAAAGGGAGTCGAAAATGTTCGAGCGGTGCTCCAGCAGATTCGCATGACATCTCAAACACTGTCCGAATCGTCGCGCCAACTTTCGGCGCTGGCTCAGAATTACTCTGCCATGACGGAAGAGATCATTGCTTCGACCGGCGAGGTTGCCTCATCCATGGAAGCCATGTCGGCTACGACAGAGGAAGTGGCGGCTTCCAGCGTGGAAACGCAAGGGATCATGCAGAAGATGCGCCAACTTGCCCAAGAAGGGCAGGGGAAGTCGATGGCATTCGACCAAAAAGCGCGAGAGATCGGACAGGATGTGAAGCAAGCCCATCGCAAAGCCCAGGATACCTTTGCTTCGCTCAAGCAAAAACTGGAACATTCGCTTCAGGAAGCGCGTGTGATCACCCAGATATCGGGTTTGGCTGATTCCATATCGAACATTGCCGAGCAAACGAATCTGCTCGCGCTGAATGCGGCCATTGAAGCGGCTCGTGCCGGCGAACAGGGTAGAGGTTTTGCTGTTGTCGCAGAAGAGGTGCGCAAGCTGGCCACAGCGTCAGCGACGGCTGTCGGCGGTATCCAGCAGTTGACCCACCAGGTGCTGCTTGCGATAGAAGCGCTGATCGCCAATGCGAACCAACTGCTGCAGTTTGTGAACAGCGATGTCAATGTGGACTATGAAAAGTTCCTGAACATCAGTCTCCAGTATCAACAAGACGCGCAGGAATTTTTCCAGGTCGTCCAGGCGATCGCCGACGGTTCCCACAAGGCGCAGCACGCGGTGGAAGAGGTTGCGACTGCCATAGAATCGGTGGCGGCTTCCGTTGAAGAAAGCACAGCCAGCACAATGGAAATTGCGCAGGGTTCGGAGCAATCAAAAGATTCGTTGCAAGATGTGGTCCTTGCGGTGGAGCGGTTGAGTCAAGAAGCGGAACAATTGACGATGCTGATGGGGAAATACAGGTTGTGAAGATGACGCTGCCGAAACCATAGCGAGGGAAAGCGGCAAAGGCGCACCGGCATCCAGGAAGCAAACGAGTCCAAAAGAGACACCGCAAAAAAGAAATAGCCCGCCTCCCTATAAGTCAGCAGGGAGGCGGGCTATTTTCTGTCTGCGCTTCTGAATGAAAGACGCACGGTTTCTGATACGATATAATAGATGTAGTCGAAGCAACCAACAGACCTGCCAGTTCTTTGGAGGTGAGTTCGTGAAAGGGATTTTGATTTCTGGGTTGCGCATCTTCCTATCCAGTTCGCTCGCGCTTACGACTTTTCTGGCGACCTATCTGTTGAGCGGATTTGAATTCGTGGCCGCCCTGGCCCTTGGCGGCGTGACCTATTTCGTCACATCCAAGGGGATTCAGCGCCGGTTCGCCTTGCCTCCCGCCCCGCATCCACTGACCGATGGTGCCGATCCCCATTACCTGGAGAAAACCCACAAGGAAGCCCGCCGCAAGTGGAAAATCATCGGGCGATATCGCTTTAAATTCCGATCCCTCTCCATCTGGTTCAAAGTGACCCGTCTGTATAAACTGGCCGAACAGATCCTTGCCATCACGGGGAAAGACCTCAGACAAATCAGCAAAGCGCAGGCTTTTTTCAACCATTATCTCGACGCTACCGTCACGATCTTGGAAAAATATTCGCTCCTGTCTAGTCAACCCATTTCCAACGATGAGATTCGCGGCGCCCTGGAAAAGACACATGCGGGATTGCAAGACCTCATTCACGCCTATGAAGAACAGTTAAACAATCTCCTCGCCAAAGATTTGCTGGAACTGGATGTGGAAGTCGACGTCTTGAAGCAGACCCTTGATTCGAAAGGAGAGAAAAAATGACCAGCGCCAATCCAAAAGATCCCTTTGCCATCCCAGGTCCCTTCGACCAAACCCCTGCGCCGTTGACCCCCGACGTTTTGCTGACCGACCCATTGTTGAGCGCCCCCACACCGCCCACGTCACCCGGCTTGTCCACCGCCCCAGCCTCAACGGGCAACTCGCCCGCCGCGCCTGCAGTGACGGTGGCCGCTCTGCCAGCCGCTCAGCAACAAAAAGCCCTTGCGCTGGCCAAACAGATCGACGCCAAAAATCCGCAAACACTGCTTCAGTACGGCTTGCCAGTCCAGTCCGAGCTATCCCGTTTTGCCGACAACATCCTCGATCATGTTCGGACGAAGGATGCCGGCCCCGTTGGGGAAATCATCGGCAATCTGATGGTGAAGCTCAAAGAAGCCAACCCCGATGACCTAGTGGAGTCGAAAGGCGGCTTCTTAAATAAGTTCTTCGGTTCGGCCAAACGTTCCGCCGAAAAGGTCCTGGCCCGTTATCAGACCTTGAGCGCCGAGATCGACCAGATCAGCCACCAGTTGGACAAAGCGCGCCTTCAACTCCTCCGCGACGTTACCTTGCTCGAAGCCCTGTATCAGAAAAACAGGGAGTACTTCGGCGAACTGAACATCTACATCGCGGCGGCCCAGCATAAGCTGGAGGAACTGCGCAGCCAGACCATCCCTCAACTGCAACAGCGGGCGGCTCTCAGCAACGACACCGCCGTCGTCCAGGAGTTGAATGATCACCTCCAATTTGTCGACCGGCTGGAGAAGAAGGTCCACGACCTGTTGATCAGCCGCGCCGTCACCTTGCAGACAGCGCCGCAAATCCGCCTGATTCAAAACAACGATCACGTGCTGGTGGAAAAAATCCAATCGTCCATCATGACGACGATCCCCCTCTGGAAAAACCAGATCGTGCTCACTTTGACCTTGCAACGGCAGCAGACGGCCCTGGCCATGCAGCGGCAAGTCGCCGACACCACCAACGAACTGCTCCTGCGCAACTCGGAGATGCTCAAGACCAATACCATCGGCGTCGCCCGGGAAAATGAGCGGGCCATCGTCGACATGGAGACGTTGAAAAAAACGCAGGAAAACCTGATGGAGACGCTGGAGGAAACCTTGAAAATCCAGCAGGAAGGCCGCATCAAACGCCGGGAAGCCGAGACGGAACTGGCCCGCTTGGAGCAGGATCTGAAAAACCGCATGGCTGCCATGATCACTGGCGCCCATCGGCCGAAATGACATGGTCGTGCTGCCCTTGTAGGGAAAGGTTCGCCAAAAAGAGCCTATTCGAAGTACACGTTGATGAAACCGAGTGAATGAAAAAGCGACATGAAAGAGTCAACCCGTTGCGGTTGGCTCTTTTTCATGTCGCCTATCGTTCTCATCAGTTCTGCACGATGCTACCGTCGGTGCCGATGACGACGATCTGCCAGGGGATGATTTTGCCGCTGGCGGCGAGGGCTTTTTTCACGGCGTTGACGATCCCGCCGCAACAGGGGACTTGCATCCGGAGCACCGTCAGGCTCTCAATCTCATGGGTCGCCACAATCTCCGTCAGTTTTTCGGCATAGTCGATGTCGTCCAACTTCGGGCAGCCGATCAGGGTGATCTTATTCTTCATGAAGTCCTGGTGAATTCCAGCGTAGGCGAAGGCGGTGCAGTCGGCGGCGATGAGCAGGTGGCAGTTGTCAAAGAAGGGCGCCCGCGGGGAGACGAGCTTGATCTGGCAGGGCCACTGGCGCAGTTGCGATTCGGCGGCGACAGCGGTGCCTGCTCCGGATGCAGTGCTGGCAGGGCTAGACCCAGAACAAGCAGACATGTCCGCCTTCGTTGCTCTCTCAAAAACCCTTGTCTTCATCCCGGGACAGCCGCAGGGAATCGGGACCTCTTCAGCAGGAGCAGCGCCAGACCTGCCGGCCTGTTTCATCTCTGCCAGGCGCTTTTGCACAGCCGCTTCATCAAAAGGTTCCGCCTCCCGCTCGATCAGCGTGATGGCGTCGGTGGGGCATTGGGGGAGGCAGTCGCCGAGGCCGTCACAGTAGACATCTGAGACCAGCTTGGCCTTGCCATTGACGAGTTGCAGAGCGCCTTCATGGCAGGCGGAGATGCAGAGGCCGCAGCCGTTGCATTTTTCCGCATGGATGGTGACGATTTTTCGTTTCATATCATAGATCCTCCTTCGGATTTGGTTTGCCTTTGCCTGTTCACTATAATAGAATTGAACCAAAAAATCGGTAGCCATGGCTACCGAAAACGCGCAAAGGAATGAGCCCATGGACAGGGAAGAGATTGGCCTGCTGGCCGCATGTCCGCTCTTTTACGGCCTCACACCTGAGGTGGTGAAAGAGATGCTGCAATGCCTGGAGCCGAGAATCGTCAAATACAAAAAGAATGACGTCATCGCCATTGCAGGGGAGGCTTTTGACAGCATCGGCATCCTGCTCAAGGGGGAGGCCCAGGTGATCAAGGAAACGGCGGCCGGACACCGGTCGATGATGGCATTGATCCGGCCCGGCGGCCTTTTTGGCGAGATCGTCGTCTTTTCCGGCAATGCCTTCTGGCCGGCGACGGTCATTGCCCAGGAAGAGAGCCAGGTTCTCTTCATCCCCCAGCGCAAGCTGATCGGGCAATGCGAGCGGAGTTGCCCCTGGCACCGGACGCTCATCCAGAACATGTTGCGCATCATCTCCGAGAAGGCGATGATGCTGAACAAAAAGGTGGAGTACTTGTCCATCAAGAGCATGCGGGGAAAGTTGAGCACCTTCTTTCTGGAGCAGTATAAAAAAGCCGGATCCAGCACCTTTCGACTGCCTATGAAGCGAAATGAACTGGCCGACTTTTTGAATGTGTCCCGGCCATCCATGTCCAGGGAGATGGCGCGCATGCGTGAAGAAGGGCTGATCGACTTTCACCTCGAAACGGTGCGGATTATCGATGCGGCGGCATTGCGGGAGACGGCGGAGTAATGCGCTTGCCGCCAGAATCACTCATTCAAATATTTTTTTCTCTTTTTCAAGAAAATCAGAAGGAATTTTCTGAATTTTGAAGAAAATCTATCTCCATCTTGATGGAGGTGATGTCATGTACGAGCAACAGACGATTCCGACGGTGGTGCGGGTGCCCTCGGCCCAACATCCGCCCATTCCCCATGGTCTTGTCGAGGCGGCTTCCTGGGGGCCGGACACGGGCGCATCGAGCCCCACCAATCCGGTGATCCGCTGGGGCGCAACCACCTACTGGGCATTCAACCTGGTTGATCGATACGGCATGGGCATCGTAGCCTATGATGAGGCGGGCAATATCGTGGGGCAATGGGAAAAACCCGGCGTCAGCCACATCTGGCAGATCACCGTGGAAGCCGATGCCCAGCGGGTCGTCTTCTGGGGGCAGAGCAACTATCGGATCGTCATGGGCTGGCATGAGTTGTTTATCGCTCCTATGGCGGCGTCCCCCTCGGCGTCTGCCTTCCTTTCGGCCAACTGACAAGGCAAAAGCCCGAAGCCCGGCGATGATCCGCCGGGTTTATTTTTTGTGTGAGCAAAATCGAGTCGGCAAAACGCCCTTGGAGAATCCCTTTTTTCAAAAAATTTAGATATATATTGGTGGAATTTGTATTATAATAAAACTGAAGTTCCAATATCTTTCATAAAAAAACGACACTGACATTGGAGGGGGGAAGTCGATGCAAGGAGATCCGTCTGAAAAAGGCTGCGATCAGATCCTAAATTGCTGCTTTCGTATTCCTCCACCTTTTGTAGCTGAAGATAAGCCCGCTCAGGATGCTCTCCGGTTTTCCGAGGAGCGTTTCGGCAAAGCCTTCAATCTAAGTCCGAGCATCATGTCGATCAAGGATTTGCGAACCCGTCGCTATGTCGATGTGAACGAGAGCTTCATCGATATCATCGGCTACCGTCGTGAGGAGATCATCGGCCGTACAGCAGAAGATCTGGGCATCTGGCCGGATGAATCGAAGATCATCGATACTCTGCTGAAAAAAGGCGCTCATCGCAATCTAGAAATCGTCTTTCGGACTCAATCCGGCGCTGAACGGATCGGCCTCATCTCAATGGAACCCATCGTCATCGACGGGCGGGAACATCTGTTGACGGTGACCAACGATATCACGGAACAGCGGCGCTTGGAAAAGGAACTGCAGCGTTTGGACCGGTTGAATCTGGTGGGACAATTGGCCAGCGCCTTCGGCCACGAGATCCGCAACCCCTTGCAGACGGTGCGCGGTTTCCTCCAGATCCTGCAGCGAAAAGAACAGTATCATAGGGACGGCGAATACTTTGACCTGATGATATCCGAGCTCGATCGAGCCAATCAGATTATCACTGAGTATTTGAATCTGTCTCGAAAAAAAGCGGTCAGTTTTGCCCGCCACAATATCAACGAAGTCGTTCAAAAGCTGGCGCCTCTTTTGGAAGCGCAAGCCTTCAATGTCCATAAGGACATTGAGTTTGTGCTTGTTCCCGTGCCAGATATTTGGATGGACGAAAAACAGATCCGCCAGTTGATCCTGAACCTGTTGAACAACGGCCTCGAGGCCATGGCGCCGCGCCAGGTGATCACGATCCGCACTGGCATGGAGGGCGGTCGGGTCATGCTATCGGTGGCTGATCAGGGGCCTGGGCTCGCGCCGGAGATCCTCAAGAAGCTGGGAACCCCCTTTGTGAGCAGCAAGAGTGACGGCACTGGTCTAGGTTTAACCGTCTGTTACGGCATTGTGGCGAACCATAAAGCGGTGATGGAGGTCCATTCAAGCGAGCGGGGCGCCGTCTTTTCCGTTCACTTTCCCCCTTTGGAAAGTGAAACTGCTGGTCTTGAAGAGGGATAGACGGTCTGGTTAATTTTTCTTTGCTTTCATTCTTGCAAGGATTGACATTTGCAAAATACGTAATAATATAAGGTTAGGTCAACTTTTGAAGAGGGTGTTTCGAACATGAAAATCACAGACATTCGGATTCGCAAACTGTATGTGGACAGCAAGATAAAAGCCATCTTCTCCGTGACCTTCGATAACGCCTTTGTCGTTCATGACGTGAAGGTGGTTGAAGGGCCGAACGGACTGATTGTCGCCATGCCCAGCCGCAAGCGGCCCGATGGAAAGTACTGCGATATTTTTCACCCGATTTCCTCTGATGCCAGAGAGGTGGTCTCTTTCGCCATCATGACCGCTTACAACGAAGCAGTTTCGCAGAACAGCCAGGATGGCGTTACGGCCTAAGAGGCTTTTTATCTCTACAGGCATTGCGCCTTCCAGCCGAAAGGCAGTTACACCAAAATTGAGTCAACCGTTGCGTCATGTGCAGCGGTTTTTTCTTTTCTAGCCGTCGATGCCGGGAAAGAAGGTGTGCACTCTCTGACAGCCTATGCGTATAAAGATAGAAATGGCCGAGCGTCGCCGATTTCTTCGTTGTCGAATGGCACTTGGAAAGGGCGAACGTGCGATGGCAAGTTATAGGTTGCTGTTTGTGCTGCTGTGATAACGATTGCCGTGGAAGGGTGAGGGAAATGGCGGAGTATTCTGAGATCTTGCAGCCGATCCTGGCAGTGGCCGACGTAATCCATGCCCTTTTCGAAGGGCGCAATTTCCTGGGCATTGCCGACCGGGAAAAGTTCATCTATCTCCGTGACGGCAGCGAAATCCAGTTTCAACTCCAACTCGGCGACCCTTTGAAGCCCGGGATGCTTACATACGATGCATTGCAACAGAGGAAGTCACTCATCCGTTCCATCGACAAGGGGCAGTCCTTGTTTGGTTTTCCCTATCGCGCCATCGCAGTCCCCCTTTTCGAGGGTTCCCAGGTCGTTGGCGTCGTGTCCATGACGACGGCGAGAAAAAAAGAGATCATCATGAATGAGATGGTGGCGGGCCTGGAGGTTTCGACTCATCAACTGACCGAAAAGGGGAAATCGATTGCGGGCTCGGCCAGCGAACTGGCGCGAGAGATCGATACGATCACTAAGGCGAGCCGGCGTCTGACGGAAGGCTTGAAAATCATGGATGACGCCATCGAACTGGTCGACCGTGTGGCTTCCCAGACCCAGTTGCTCGGTTTGAATGCGGCCATCGAAGCGGCCCGCGCCGGCGACCTCGGTCGCGGTTTTTCCATCGTGGCGGATGAGATTCGCTCCCTCGCCCTGACCACGTCACAGAACGCCAAGCTGATCCGGGAAGGTCTGAAGCGGATGGCCGAAGACGTGAAGGTGAGCAATCGCCATCTGGCCGAACTGGAGAACCTGGCCCAGCAACAAGCTGCAGCCACCGTCGATGTTGATGCTGCGCTGACGCAGATGCAGGAGGGTGTTGAGAACCTGAACAACTTTGCCAAAGATGTGTAGCAAAGCGGTGGCCAGCTGCGTCTGATCGGCAGGCGTTTTTTGCGTGGGTTATCATAGAGATGGATATGTTTTCCTTCAAAAGAAAAGGAAAAAGGGATTTGTTGTTTTATGTCGAAGTTAGTTTAATAATCCAAATGGAAATGGAGAGAACTGCTCAAAGATGAAAAGAAAACTCCTGGCTTCCTGTACGGCAGCGATGGTTTTTGTCTGTTCCTGTCTTCCCCCTGCGATGGCCGACGACTTGCCCGGTGAAACCAGCGCTGTGGCGTTGTCTTCCACAACGGAACTCATGACCGAAGAAATGCGTGCGCAACCCCAGCAAGCGCCGGTGATCGAACGAGGGCAGTTCTTTTCCCGGCTGGCTGCAGTCCTGGGCATCCAACCGCTCCTTCCCAGGGCGGCCTCCTTTGCCGATGTCCCGCCCGGTTCTCAAGATTACGGCCCTGTGGAAGCTCTGGCCAGACTGGGCCTGATCGCTGGCGTCTCGCCGGGCCGCTTGGGCGTTGCTGAACCGCTATCGCGGCAAGATGCTGCCCTGATTCTCTGGCGTGTCCTGGGAGACAAGCAGGAATTGCCTATTGGCGAGCCATTTGCCGATGAAGAGCAGATTGCCGGTTACGCCCGGCAGGCCCTTCGCTATGCTGTTCAAAAGGGCTGGTTGTCAGCCCAGGAGGGGCGGTGCCGTCCCCTCGACGGGCTGACCGTCGCGGAGACGGAGCGACTGATCGATCTGTTGAGCCAAGCCCGCAAGTACCAGGCCATGCGGGCCGTCGCGGTTACATCAAAGCGACAGGTTGGCCTGTGGCCCGATGAGACGAAGGCCGTCGAAGTCCCACCGGGCGCCCTGATTGGGTGGAAGCCGGGAGAAGGAAAACCGCTCGGTTTTACGCCTGTCTTTGGCGTTGATGAGCCCTCCTTGGGACGGTTGGACGGCGACGGCGGCTTCACCTTGACGCCCCAATCGCGCCGGAGCGGTCTGGTCACCGTCAATGCCGGTCTCTCGACCTACCCCCTTCAGGTAGACGTTTACACGGCATCCAGGTCGAAAGGGGCCGCACCGGGCAGCAGCGACAAGACGGGCGGGGATAAACCGGCTTCCCAGGAACAGTTGGACCAGGGAATAGACAAGCAGGGGAGCATAGGGCCCATCGCCGGTTCCGAGTTCACCGCCCGGATCAGCCAGTATGCCCCCGATTTGGCCTTTCAACAAAAAGAGGCGGAACTCCATCCCGGCCCACAAGGGGGCTTGGCGTCTCCCGATGAGACTTGGACAGGCTTTCTCCGCCAGGAGGGCCGCCATGTGGTCATCGATTTGCAGCGTTTACGTCCTGTCAGCGGTATTTCCCTGGATTTTCAGCAGGACTTGCAGTTGGGGATCCAGATGCCGCCCTTTTTACAAGGCGCGATCTCCCCTGATGGGCAAAACTGGTATTACCTGGGTGAGGTACGCCACAGCCTTTCCCCATCTGAACCGACGGCGCAAAAGCGTGTCTTGGCCTTACATTTTCCGGCGGTAAACACGCGCTACATAAAACTCAACTTCCCTGTCGACATCTGGGCCTTCGCGCGGCATCTGACCGTTGAGGGCGCTCCGTCGCCGGCGAAGCCGGTCGTGCTGGCCCGGGACGAGCGGGCCGCCAAGTCAGTTGGTGACTTCCTCCAGATTCCCGGCGTCAACGACATCCTGCTCGTCTACTCGGGCCACTACGGACAGGCAGGCACCTGGACGAGCGACGACTTTCTTCCCATGATCGCCTACCGGAATCACCAGGGCTACCAGGACCGCCTCTTTGACACGATCCTCTTTCTCCCCTATGGGGAAACGGGCAGCGTTAAGGAGAAGTGGAGCGCCTACCTGGATGATCTTTTCGCCCCAGGTGTCCAGTTGAACGCGCTCAACGAGTCTGTCGCCCAGATGAACCGCATCCTGGGGACGTCAGACAAGGAGAAGGTGATTCTCACCCTGCCCTACCCGGACAGCCATCAACACAACTTCGGCAGCCTTGAGCCAAAAGGCCCTTCACTCTCCTTTGATCCCGCCCAGGTAGGACGCGATCAGGCCTTGGCCAACCGCTTGGCGGCGCTGAAATGGTACTATGGGGAACTGATCAATCGCTGGAACGCCGCCGGTTTTGAGAATCTGGAACTGGCCGGGATTTACTGGTACGCTGAGGCGATCGACGCTCACATTCCCGGTGAGACGGAACTGGTACAAGGGGCGGCGCGCCTTGTCCGGGCGGACAACCGTGACTTCTACTGGATCCCCTTTTACGGCGCCAACGGCTATGAAAACTGGCGATCGTATGGTTTCGAATATGTGCTGCTGCAGCCCAACTACTACGCCGAAGACAGGAAGCCCGATGAGCGGATGGACCGGACAGTGGCGCTGGCCCACAAGTACCGTCTCGGCATGGAACTGGAGATCAGCGACAAGGTCTTTTACTCGCCTAGCCATTACGACACCTTCTACAAGCAACTCAACAAGGCCCATCAACTCGGCGCTGACGGCGCCATGACCAACGCCTACTACGCCGAGTCGAAGACGCTCGTCCGGGTGAGCAACAGCAGCGATCCGAAGGTCCGGGCCATCTACGATGACCTGTACCGCTGGATCCGGGGGACCTATCGCCCAAAGTAGCGGGAGCTTTTTCTACAACACACCGATGGAATGGAGGAAGACGATGATCAACAGGGCCGGCGTCACATAGCGGATGATGAACCGGAATAGGCCGACGATACCGGCGAGGCCGAGACGGCCCTGGTTGGTCAACTCTTGCCGCCACTGCGACGCATCAATGACATGACCGGCGAAGAGGG
This sequence comes from Heliomicrobium sulfidophilum, assembly GCF_057715735.1. Taxonomy (NCBI): domain Bacteria; kingdom Bacillati; phylum Bacillota; class Clostridia; order Eubacteriales; family Heliobacteriaceae; genus Heliomicrobium; species Heliomicrobium sulfidophilum. Next base: position 552,068 of record NZ_JBVTZZ010000005.1, on the reverse strand, counting down.
CGATGAGGAGCCCGCCTAAGGGCAGGAGGATGTTCGAGGAGATGAAGTCGTAGAGGTCAAAGAAGCTTTTGCCGAAGAGGGTGACGCCGCCAAGCAGACCGGTGCTGTCAGCCGAGAGGGCCGCCGGGATGCCCAGGAGGACGATGACAGCGGCGCAGAGGAGCACCGATGTCTTGCGGGAGAGGCCCCGTTCCTCGCTGAAGTAGGCCACCGGCACCTCAACGAGGGAGAGCATGGCGGTTGTGGCGGCGATGGAGGTCAGGAAGAAAAAGGCGATGAGCAGCACGTTGCCGAAGGGCATCTGGGAGAAGACGAGGGGGAGGGTCATGAAGAGCAGCCCGGGACCCGCCCCCGGTTGCATGCCGAAGGCGAAGACGGCCGGGAAGATAGCGATGCCAGCCAGCATGGAGACGAGGGTGTCGGCGAAGGCCACTTTGACGGCCGTGCCGAGCATGTTGTTATCTTCTGTGAAATAGCTGCTGTAAGTGATCATGGTGCCCATGCCGAGGGAGAGCTTGAAGAAGGCCAGACCCAGGGCCGTCAGGATGACGGCGCCACTCAATTGGCTGAAGTCGACATGGAAGAGGAACTTGAGCCCTTCCGCTGCGCCGGGCAGGGTGACGGCCCGGATGTCGATGATGAGGATGAGAAGGAATAAGAGCGGCATCAGCGTCTTGGTGATCTTCTCGATCCCCTTTTGGACGCCCATAGTCAGGATCAGAGAGACGACAGCCATGACGATGACCTGCCAGAGGATGGGCGAGACGGGGTCGGTGACGACGCTGCCGAACTGGGCTTTCGCCCCGTCAAGGGTGACGCCGGCGAAGTCGCCCCGGATCGCTTTGAACAGGTAGTAGTAGACCCAACCGGCGACACAACTGTAAAAAAACATGATCAGTCCCGAGGCGGCGACGCCCATGGTGCCGATGTGCTTCCAGGGCGAACCTGGCTTCAGTTGCTCGAAAGCGCCGATGGCGTTTTTGCGGGTCTTGCGACCGATGAAAAACTCGCTGGCCATGACCGGCAACCCGACGAAGAGAATGCAGAGAAAGTAGACGAACAGGAAAGCGCCGCCGCCGTTGGCGCCGACGAGGTAGGGGAACTTCCAGATGTTGCCGAGACCGACGGCGGAGCCGAGGGTGGCGAAGAAAACGGCGAGGCCTGACGAAAAGGTCTCACGGCTGTCGCGCTTCGTTGACATGGGAATCACTCCCTGATTGTTTTTGGTGAATACCCGGCGAGATAAATCCTATTGTAATGTGTAGATGTATCGTTTCTTTGCTTTTAAAAGATTGTGAAAATTAACGCGATACCATGTCGAGATTCCCCTATGCCCTAATGGCCCTCACAGGGACCGGATGGGCGCATCATTAATGCTCAAAACCCTAGTCTCCCTTCGTGAGGCCAGGGTTTTGAGCTTTTTTGAGATTATGTAGTTATTCAACCATAGCGCAACGAAGGGCTGGACAGAAGTCTGCGCTTGCGCCAGTCAGGCATCATTTTTCAGCAGAGAATCATTCCGGCCAGTTTCCGCCGGTGAGATGATCGCGCAGGTCGACAAGGACGCCTTCCTTGCGGGGGCTGTCGCCGGATGGACCGGTCGGTTCGCCAGTTCTAGCCGACGCCACGCCGTGGGCGGGAGAAGTGGCAGAGGCCGCCGCGGCCATTTTCGGCACAGTTGGTTCTGACTCAGGCAGGTCGCCGTCGCGGAACTGTCCTTTGTTCATGGCGTAAAGCTGTTTTTCCAGCCGCTCCACCCGGTCGGCCATCTTAAAGACGCTTTCAGTGACCCGGTTGCCAAAGCCTTTCATGGCAGGGGAGACAGCCTCATCAAAGAGCTTGACGGCCACCATCGTCTTTTGGGTGATCGACATCTCGACCACATTGCGCACTGTCGATTTGATCATCGATTCCAGTTCGGGACGAAGCTGTTCTAGGTTGTCGCGGGAGATGGCGTCATCGATCAATCGGTACAAGATCTCAGGAATCGGTTCACCATGTAAATCTGACTGTCCTTCGAGCCAGCGAAGCCGGTCCGGTGAAAGCTCCAAGGTGATCTTCTTTGATCTGGTCAATTGGAAAACCCCTCTCTTGTCTGTTAAGGTTCTCTTTCTCTCGGGTTTCCAGATAACGTGCACTCGTTCCCATTTTACCGGAAACGTTTTGGGATTGTCGAGGGAGATTGCCTCTGCTGAGTCATCGTTTCTTGTCCCAATATCGAAATTATAACAAAGAAATAACTATTGCAACAGATAGTTCGATTTTTCACTGCCGGAAGTCAATTTGGGATGGTAAATAATGGGCATTTGGCAGAACGGCTGATTTGCTTTTCGCAGCCCGAAAAAAGCATGTCCCCGGTCCCTTCGGGGAAAAGCTACTGTAGGGTGAAGCGGCTTGGTCGAAGAAAAGAAGCAAAGCTTTTGGGACACCTACTTATACAAACACCGCAAGGATGAGATGCCCCCGCCAGATGACCTTGCGGGGAAGGTGGAGCAAGCCTTGCCTGCGACGCTGGAAGCGACGCAGAACACCTTGAAACAGGCCCTCGGCGAGCCGAAGGATCTCTTCTTTCGCCCCATTGAAAATCCGGCGCTGGGACGTAAGTTTCTTCTGGCTGCCATCGAGGGCTTGGTCGATAAAAAAGAGCTCGCTCTTCATGTGATTGAACCGCTGCAAAACGCTCCGCCCCAGGACGAATCTTCCGATGTTTTCGAGACGCTCGGTCGGATGGTCATCTCTGTCCCCAACTGGAAAAAGATTAAAACACTCGATCAGGCCAAAAGCCAGCTCCTTGACGGCAATACGCTGCTCTTTGCGGAAGGCTTGTCGTCAGGACTTGTCATTTTCAACCACCAGTACGAACACCGGACGGTCGGCGAACCGATCACGGAACAGGTCATCCGCGGCCCCATCGAGGGGTTTGTGGAATCTATCCGCGTCAATACGGCGCTGCTGCGCAAGCATATCAAAGACGAACGTTTGCGCTTTGAGTCGATGACGATCGGGCGTCGGAGCAAGACGAAGGCGGTAGTGGCTTATGTAGAGGGGATCGCCTATCCGCCCCGGATCGACGCCGTCAAGGAAGATCTGAAGAGCCTTGACATCGATGTGGTCCATGATGTGGCCGAACTGTCGCTGCTGTTGCAGAAGCGTTCCAGCAACATCTTTCCGCTGAGCCTGACGGTTGAGCGGACGGACCGGGTGACGGCGAGTCTGATGGAAGGCCGCATCGCCGTCTTCATCGACAATTCGCCGGCGGCGATGGTGGTGCCAGCCATCTTTATCGATTTCTGGCGCGCACCGGAGGACTACTACTATTCGCCCGTCCTGGCCACCTTCTTCCGTATTTTGCGCATGATCGTCGGCAACCACCTGACCATGATGCTGCCGGCCTTGTACATTTCCTTCACCGAGTTCCCCACAGGGATCATCGGTTCCCAACTGATCATGAACATGGCCGCCTCCCGCGAGGGGATCGCCTTTCCGCCCACGGTGGAGGTGCTGCTCATGCTGCTCATGCTGGACATCATCCTGGAGGCGAGCCAGCGGCTTCCACGCATTGTCGGCGGCGCCGTCACCATCGTCGGCGGCCTGATCCTCGGCCAAGCGGCTGTCCAATCCAAGTTGGCCTCCAACATTATCGTCATCATCGTGGCTGTCACGGCCATCACCAACCTGACCGTGTCCAACCTGTCCATGCTGCAAGCCATGCGGCTCTTAAAGTACTACTTCATGCTCTGGGCTTCTTTTTTTGGCGTCGTTGGCGTCGTCTTCGCTGCCACGACTGTGCTAGCCTATGTCGGTTCCCTGAAATCCTACGGCGTACCTTATCTGAGCCAGATGTCGGCCATCCACCTTCGCGACCTTACCGATACGATTTACGTCTTTTCTCCCAAGTGGCGGACGAATCGCCCGCGCACCTTCAAGGCCGAAGATGGTCAGCACTGGGACACCAAGTCGATGAAATACAACGAAGACAGCCTGGATGATGTGTAACCGAGGGATGGCGAACAGGCCAAGAGAGCAAGCCTCCCTATTTCAAAGAGAATCGCGAGTGCATCTGTGAGATGAACGGTTGGAGAGGGTAACGTGTACAGGGAAGAAATCTCTATGATCCAGATCGGTCTCCTCATGAGTTCCTTTTTTGTCTCCGGGGCCGGTCTCTATTACCACGGCTTTTTGCTACACAGCGTAGCTTACAACCCATGGGCGCCCCTCTTGTCGGGGGTTCTCCTGTCGTTGATTCCCTCGGCCCTCGCCTGGCGTTTTTGCGGCCGCTTTCCCCGGGATAATATCGTAGGAGTCGCGCAAAAACTGGCAGGGCGCTGGTTTGGCATTATCATCACACTGCCGCTCGTTCTCTTTCATCTGGCCTTGCCTTTGCCCGTCTTTCGCATTGCCGCGGAGCTGCTTGCGGACGTACACCTGAACCAGACGCCGCCCATTGTTCTTTCCACGATCCTTTTATCCATCGCCTGCTGGATCGCCTTGATGGGAACGGAGGTGGTCACGCGGACAAACGACGAGCATCTGGTGATCATCTTTCCGTTGACGGTGGTCATGTTTTATCTCTCCATCGCCGACATCCGGCCTGAACTGGCTCTTCCGGTGACCCAGTTTGATTTTTCTTACTGGGGGCGCCTTGATTTTTATGCCTCCATGATGGTCTTTTTTGGCTTTAGCCTGCCCTTGTTCCTCAATGACGCACTGGGTCACAGTAAAAAAATGTACTGGGTGATTCTCGTCGTGACCATCGTCGGGGCCTTTTATCTGTTATTCACCCTCTTTTTGATTATCGGAACCTTGGGGATGGAGATGGCCTCCAGTTTTGAACAGCCCCTGAAAGTAAAGATGACCACCTTGCGCCAGATGGTCTTTTTCGAACGCGTCGACATCTTTTTGGTGTTGCTCTGGATGTTCCCGACGATGACGGCCATGGGGGCCATGATCGTTACCGGGGCGCGTGCCGTCGGGCAGTGGCTAAACCTGGCCAATTACCATCCTGTCATCTATGTTTACTTTGTTCTCGCCCTGCTTGTCCGGCCGTGGTTTGAAGCCTTCCAGCACTCGACACAGTTTCTGCGTTGGCTTGGCCCGTTATGGGGCATTTTTATGATCGCCACGGTAGGGCTCCTGCTGATTTTGGCTCGCTTTCACTGGAAAAGCACGTCCCCATCGGGCGAGACCGGGGGCGTCAAAGATGGGTAAAGGCCGGCCTTTGAAGGCGCTGCTGGCAGTAATGCTCATCCTTTTCCCTGTTCTTTCCGGTTGTTGGGACAAGATGCCGATTGAACGGCGTCTAATGGTGATGAACATCGGCTTTGATCTTGGTGACAAAGAAGCGCTTGCCCTGATTCCGGATATCCATAATCCAAAACAGTCGGAAGCCAACACCCAGCCTACCCCGGAGAAAACGGCCGGTCCGCCCACGCTTTCGCCGCGGCTAGAGGGAGAGACTATTGACGATTGTATCGAATACTCCAAAAGAATCATGCCTCGCCAATTGGATTTCGGCTTGGCCGGCACGATCGTCATCAGCGAACGGGCAGCCAGGGAGGGCATCTTTCCCTTCCTTTCGTGGAGCATGTTCCAGGCGCAGGTGCGCCATAACGCCTATGTGTTGGTGTCGGAATCGGATCTGCAGACCCTGTTTTCCTCGAAGACGATCACCTTGGAGGGAACCCAGGGTGGAAACATATTAGTCAGTCAACTGAACGCGGAAAACCGCTCGGCTGGGATCGCCCGGACCTTTCTATGGGATGCTTACCGGACGTATCTGGACAAGACGGGCTGCATCACCGTCCCTTATATTCAGGCCGAAGGGGGACGCATTATTTACGATGGTTCCGCCGTCTTTCACTACGATAAGATGGTCGGCACATTGAACAACCTAGAAACGGCGCTCCTCACCATGATCAGGGAAGGGCGGACCCCCTATTTGTATACTTATCGCTTTGAAGCGCCGGGGGGAGCCGGTGAGCAAAGCGGCGGCGGCGGCGGTGGGCGGGACCCTCAGACGAAAGGCCAGATGGAACCGCGTGATGACAAGATCAGTGATATCACCGTGCGTATTCAGGAAATTAAAAGATCCTACCGCGTTCGCCGGGAGGGTCCGGGCCAGTATGCGGCGACGATTCGCATCGATATGACGGGGATGCTCTCCGACGCCAACCCGCCTCAAGTCCGCTATACGATGGACGATTTCGACGCCATGGGTGCTCAGGGGAGCCGTGCCATCGTCAGCGATATGAATCGCCTGCTGGAAAAGACGCAAAAAATGAGCGCCGATGTGTTGCACATCGGCCGCTACATCCGGCCTATCAATATCGAGGAATGGCGCGACCTGAACTGGTTTGAGATTTATCCCAAGGTGCCGGTTACCTTTGAAGTGACGCTCCAGGTGCAGGGGGCTACACGTTGATCGATTTGCTTCAGGATGCTGCGAAGTGCCTGGGGCGCCTGTCTCGCTGAGGTTTTGTCATCGGCTGAGACAGGCACCCAGGAGCACGATGGCGGCAAGGCCGTGGCCGGGACGGTCGCCGGCGTGATCGCTCTGCCAGGTGAAGGCCTGCTGGAGGATATGAAGAGTCGATGGAAGGGAGAATAGGAGATAGAGCGTCTTTAACCCGAAAAAGTAGGGGAGGGGGATGAGTACCGCCGATAAGGCGAGGACATTGCGGGTGAAGCGGCGCGCTCTCGCCAGGGAAAGGGCCGGCAATGTCTTCAGGCGTGTCCGGTCGCCCTCGAGATCTCGCTCGTCGCTGATCGTCCGTGTGGCCAGGTGCAACACGCCGATCGCCTCTCCCAGCAGGAACAGGCGGGGGGAGAGGGCGCCCGGCGCCGCCGCTGAACCGAGGAGGAAAGCCGAGAAGACGAAAGCGAAGACGGAGAGCCCCCGGCCGATCCAGTGGCGTTCTGTCAGCTGGTGCGCCTGTGGAATCGCCACAAAGGCGGCTAGCGTGGCCAGCGCCATCGCTCCCGAGCGGTCAGGCAGGGCCGAGGCGATGGCGACGGACAGGATCAGGCAGGCGATGCCGAAGGTGCGTACGGCCGGTACGGTCAGTCGCCCAGAGGGAAGGGGTCGCTCGGGATGGTTGATCCGGTCTTCCGGGAGGTCTTCGATGTCGTCGAAGGCGTAGACGCCGGCCACCAAGAAGGCGCCTGCCAGACCGGCGAGGACGAGGGAGAGGGCGGAGCCCCCTTCAATAAACCCGGCAGCGATGGCAGTCACGCCGTAGCGCAGGGCGACAGGGGGTCGGCTCAGCTTCCAAAAGTCGATCCAATGCATCAGCAAACTCCTTTCATCACCAATAGCCTGCCCTTTGTTGACACCGATTTTTCGCCTCTGCTAATATATAGGAGCCACAGGGCGGGCGAACCAAAACTTCAATGAAGAAGGGGACGCCGCCGTGCTGGAAAAACTGTTTCACTTAAAAGCCAAAGGAACCGACGCCACCACAGAGATCACCGCCGGGATCACCACCTTCATGACCATGGCCTACATCCTGGCCGTCAACCCGGGGATCCTCTCCGCTACCGGAATGAGCAAGGATGCCGTCTTTTTTGCCACCTGTGTCGGCGCCGGGCTCGTCACCATCGCCATGGGGCTTTTCGTTAACTTTCCCGTCGCCCTGGCGCCAGGGATGGGGCTCAACGCCTACTTCGCCGTCGTCGCCTCCCAGCGGGGCGGTATCCCCTGGGACGTAGCCCTTGGGGCCGTCTTTATCTCGGGACTCATCTTCATCGTGCTCACCGTCACCCAGGTGCGCCAACTGCTTATCGAGGCGGTGCCTACCTCCCTGAAAAAGGCGATCACCGCCGGCATCGGGCTCTTCATCACCATCATTGGATTGAAGCTCGCCCATCTGACCGTCGCCAGTCTCCACCTGGGACCGTCGTTCAGCAACGTGACCGGTTCAGGCGGCTACGGCCAACTTCTGTACTTCGAATGGGACCTCACCATCGGCAGTTTCCTGAAACCGGACACCATGCTGGCCCTCTTCGGGTTGCTCCTGACGGCGATCCTGATGGCGATGCGGGTCCGAGGGGCACTCCTGATCGGGATTGTGACGACCACCCTGCTGGGGGTACCGATGGGCGTCACCAAGATCGGCGACTTCGACTTCACCTGGCCCGCCTTCAACGACCTGGCCGTAGGTTCCTTGAACATCGCCGGCGCCCTCGAGTTGGGTCTCATCTCCGTCGTGCTCACCTTCACCTTCGTGGAACTCTTCGATACCTTCGGCACCCTCGTCGGCACGGCTGGGCGGGCGGGACTGCTTGATGAAAAAGGGCGCTCTCCCCAGATCGGCAAAGCCATGCTCGTTGACGCCGGCGGTGTCAGCCTCGGCGCCTTCCTCGGCACCTCAACGATCACCGCCTACGTCGAATCGGCCGCCGGCGTCGGCGAAGGCGGGCGGACCGGCCTTACTGCCGTCACCACCGGCGTCCTCTTCCTGCTGGCCCTCGTCCTGGCGCCCTTCTTTCGTCTCATCCCCGACGCCGCCACCGCACCAGCCTTGATCATCGTTGGCGTCCTCATGATCGGCGTCGTCCGCGACATCGACTTCGATGATTTCAGCGACGCATTCCCCGCCTTCCTCACCTTCACCCTCATGCCCTTTACCTACAACATCGCCAACGGCATCGCCGCCGGCATCGTCTTCTACACGATCCTCAAAGCCGTCACCGGCAAAGCCCGCCAGGTCCACTGGCTCATGTACTTGCTGACGATACTGGTCGTCTGGCGGTATGTGACGCTGGGGGGGCACTAGAGCGGCATTCGTGTGGATTAAAACGGGGGTGATTCGTTGCAAGGCAGCCTGAAATGGTTTGGTTTGCAACAGAATTGAACCCTTTTGAAAAAGTCAGGGGTGGATAGGGTCGGGCGCGGTTTGAGCGGAGCGGCGAAAAGCAAGCGCAGGCGGTGGAGCGTCAAGGGCGCCACGGTTCACATGCAGAAAAGCCCAGAGGTTTGGCGCCCGAGCGGAACCGCCGGAGCGAGCCGCCGCGGAGCTCTTAGCGCCCGGCCCTAGCCACCCCGCGACGAAGCGGATAGAGTTCCTAATATTGCGATAACCAGATCACGAAAGCAGCGACTAACGCCCTAAATCCAGGGCGACAAACATAGGGAGGATAACATGAGCCAGTTAAACAACAAACCCCTCGTCGGCATCATCATGGGCAGCGATTCTGACCTGAAGGTCATGAAAGATGCTGCCGAAGCCCTCGAAGAATTCGGTGTCAAGTCCGAAATGATTGTCGCCTCGGCCCACCGCACGCCCGATCGCGCTGCCCGTTACGCCCAGACGGCGGAAGAGCGCGGCCTGGAGGTGCTCATCGCCGGCGCCGGCATGGCGGCCCACCTGCCTGGTGTCATCGCCGCCTTCACCGTCCTGCCTGTCATCGGCGTTCCCCTGCAATCGGGCGCGCTCCGCGGCTGGGACAGCCTCCTCGCCATCGCCCAGATGCCCCCTGGCGTCCCTGTGGCAACGGTAGCCGTCGATGGCGCCAAAAACGCCGGACTGCTGGCCGTCCAGATCCTCGGCGGCAAACACCCCAACCTGCGGGAGAAATTCAAAGCCTACAAGGAAAAAATGGTCCGCCAAGTGGAAAAGAAAGATGCAAATTTGGGGGAGCCGAGACCGGTTTTTTAGGGTATAATAGAGTTTGGGATTGAACGATTGTTTTTCAAAACTTGAGGGAAGTGCAGCTCAGGGTTCCGCGTGATACGGTCTGGACCGAGCGCTGCAAAAAGGGGTCAACGGACGATGTTTACCCTTTTTACACCGGAGGGAGAAAAGCCCAGGCGGATAGGTTCCTTGCATTGGCAAGGCGGGAATCTATCTGCCCGGGCTTTGCTTTTTGCAAAAATGTAGCGCCAAGCAGGCAGAGACCGTCCTTTCAGAGGAGGACGGCGCAGAAATCAGGAGGGGTACAAGGATGATCGAACGTTATACACTCAAAGAAATGGGCGCCATCTGGGCCGACGAAAACCGCTTTCGCAAATGGCTCGACGTCGAGGTGGCTGCTTGCGAGGCCTTGGCCGTGCTGGGCAAAATCCCCCAGGAGGCTTTTGAAGCCATCCGCGACAAAGCCGACTTTAACGTCCAGCGCATCCTCGAAATCGAAGAAGTGACCAAACACGACGTGCTCGCTTTCCTCACCAACGTGGCCGAGTATGTCGGTGAGGAATCGAAATACATCCACATGGGCATGACCTCTTCCGACGTACTCGACACCTCCCTGTCCTTGCAGATGCGCGAGGCCGGCGAGATCATCCTCCAGAAGCTGAAGAAGCTGCGCGAGGTCATCGGTGAGCGGGCCAAAGAGCACAAGTACACCGTCATGGTTGGCCGCACCCACGGCATCCATGCCGAGCCGGTCACCTTCGGCCTCAAGCTGGCCCTCTGGTATGACGAGGTGGGCCGCTGCATCAAGCGGATGAACCACGCCATCGACACGATCAGCGTCGGCGCCATCTCTGGTGCGGTAGGCACCTTCGCCCAGATCGATCCCTTTGTCGAAGAATACGCCTGCCGCAAGCTGGGTCTTCGCCCCGCCCCCATCTCCACCCAGGTCATCCAGCGGGACCGCCACGCCGAATACATGACCACACTGGCCGTTATCGGTTCGTCGCTGGACAAGTTCGCTACGGAGTTTCGCAACCTGCAGCGCACCGACATCCATGAAGTGGAAGAAGCCTTCTCCAAAGGTCAAAAAGGCTCCTCGGCCATGCCCCACAAGAAAAACCCGATCACCTCGGAGCGCGTCGCCGGCCTGGCCCGGGTGCTTCGCGGCAACGCCTTGGCGGCCATGGAGAACGTGGCCCTCTGGCATGAGCGGGACATCACCCACTCTTCGGTGGAGCGCGTTATTATTCCCGATTCGACGATCCTCCTTGACTACATGCTGGCCAAGATGATCGACATCGTCGCCAACCTAAACGTCTTCCCTGAAAACATGCAAAAGAACCTGGAAAAAACCCTCGGCCTCGTCAACAGCCAGCGGGTCATGCTCGCCCTCGTCGACAAGGGCGCCCTCCGCGAGACGGCCTACCACTGGGTCCAGCGCAACGCCCTCAAGGCCTGGGAAGTCAAGCGGCCCTTCAAAGAACTTGTTCTCGAAGACAGCGAGATCATGGAAAAACTGAGCCCCGCTGAAGTGGAAGGCCTCTTCGATTACGACTACCACATCAAGCATGTGGACACCCTCTTCAAGCGGGTCGGTCTGTAAGTCATACTGATATCGTAACAAGCGGCGAGACAAAGACGACATGAAATGTAACCATACCGTAACCTTAAAATACGCGACAACGGAAAGGTAACCATAGGCAGTGTGGTTGTGCAGAAGCGAAGAAAGGGGAGTCAGGTCCATGTCCGAACGGAGCAAACTGGAGCAGATCTATGAAGGAAAAGCCAAAAAGGTATTCCGGACCGAAAGCCCGGACATCTATTGGATCGAGTACAAGGACTCGGCGACAGCCTTCAACGGCGAGAAGAAGGCGGAGATCGAGAACAAAGGTGTTCTCAACAACCGCATCTCGGCCCTCTTTTTTCAATACCTGGCCAAGCAAGGGGTTCCCTCCCATTTCGTCGAACTGATCAACGACCGGGAGATGCTCGTCAAATCCCTCCAGATCATCCCCGTCGAGGTGGTCGCCCGCAACATTGTCGCCGGCTCTTTGGCCAAGCGTGTTGGTCAGCCGGAAGGCACGCCGCTGGCGAAACCGGTCCTCGAGTTTTACTACAAGGACGACGCCCTCGGCGACCCCATGATCAACGAATACCACATCGACGCCATGGGATGGGCCACATCGGAGCAGATGGATGCCGTCAAGGCCATCGCCCTCAAAGTCAATGACATCCTCAAGGAATTTCTGGCCGGTTTGAACATCGACCTCGTCGACTTTAAGCTCGAGTTTGGCCTCCATAACGGCGAGGTGCTCCTGGGCGACGAAATCTCGCCCGACACCTGCCGCTTCTGGGACAGTCGGACGAAGGAAAAGCTGGATAAGGACCGTTTCCGCCGCGACCTGGGCGGCCTCGAAGAGGCCTACCAGGAGATCCTGAAACGCCTGGAGAGCAAACTGAAAGGGTAACCCATGGTTAAAGCGAAGATCGTTATCACCGTCAAAGTCGGCTTTCGCGATCCCCAGCGCGAGGCGCTTGAAGCGCGGCTCCGGGAGGCGGGCGAGGAATCGGCGGAGCCCACTGTGCCAGCCAAATCGACGCGTCCTGCCAAGTCGGCGTTACCGGCGATATCTGCTGCCCCAACTGCGCAGAACAGACAGACCCCGTCAGCCGCGCCGACCATGCCGTCCGCGCAAGCCGTGCCGACCGGACTCCGAACAGGTCGCTATGTCGAGTTTCTCCTCGATACGGATGATGTGGAGGCGGCTCGGCGACAGGCGGAAGACTTCTGCCGCCAACGGTTGATCAATGAGGTCTTGGAAGCTTTCACCTGTGAGATTGAACCCTTGTCAAACTAAAACCACCGGCGGGAGGCCTATCATGTCATACGAATGCACCCACGAGCTTCCTTGGGACAAGATGGAGGAAGAGTGCGGCGTTCTCGGGATCTATGGGCCCGGCAAAGACGTGGCCCGGTTGGCGTACTTCGGCCTCTTCGCCCTCCAGCACCGCGGGCAGGAGAGCGCCGGCATCGCTGTCGGCAATGACCAGGAGATCCTTTTCCACAAGGGCATGGGCCTGGTCACGGAAGCCTTTGACGAGCGGAAGCTGAAGGAACTGCAAGGGAACGTGGCCATCGGCCATGTGCGCTACTCGACGACCGGTTCGAGCCTGCTCGCCAACGCCCAGCCTCTGATCTTCCGCTACAGCAAGGGCATGATGGCGGTGGCCCACAACGGCAACCTGACCAATGCGGCAGAGATGCGCCACAACCTGGCTGGCACTGGCGCCATCTTTCAGACGACGACCGACACGGAGGTTGTCGTTAACCTGCTGGCCCGCTACGGCCAGTCTTCCCTGGAAGAAGCCTTGATTAAAACGATGATCGACATCAAAGGCTCCTACTCGCTGCTGGTCATGACGGAAAAACGGCTCCTGGCCGTCCGCGACCCCCACGGCGTCCGCCCCCTCTGCCTCGGCCGCCTGGGCGACGCCTATGTGGTCGCCTCCGAGTCCTGCGCCCTGGACACCCTGGGCGCCGACTTTGTCCGTGACATCGAGCCGGGCGAGATCATCTCCATCGACGAAAACGGCCTCGTCTCCCTGAAGGCGTTGACCCAGCCGCGCCGGGCCGCTTGCATTTTTGAATACATCTACTTCGCCCGCCCTGACTCGGTCATCGACGGTATCAGCGTCAACCAGGCCCGCCGGGCCATGGGCCGCCAACTGGCCCGGGAGTGCAAGATCGACGCCGACATCGTTATTGGCGTTCCCGACTCGGGCACAGCGGCCGCCATGGGCTACTCCCTCGAATCAGGCATCCCCTTTGACCAGGGATTGATGAAAAACCGCTATGTGGGCCGCACCTTTATCCAACCCACCCAGGAGATCCGCGCCCAGTCGGTGCGCCTCAAGCTGAACGCCATCGCCAAGGCGGTGGAAGGCAAGCGGGTGATCATGATCGACGACTCCATCGTCCGCGGCACCACGAGCGGCAAGATCGTCCAGATGCTGCGCCACGCCGGGGCGAAAGAGGTGCACATGCTCGTCTCCTCGCCGCCGATCACCCATCCCTGCTACTATGGCATCGACACGTCCGTCCGCAAGGAACTAGTAGCGGCCACCAAAACGATTGACGAGATCCGCCAGATGATCGGCGCCGAAAGCCTGCACTACCTCTCCCAGGAGGGGCTCCTGCGGGCCATGACGGAACAGAACCCCGACATCGCCGATGAAAATTACTGCATGGCTTGTTTCTGCGGCAGTTACCCCATTGAAATCCCCATCGGTTTGGACAAGTATGCTATGGAAGGCTGCGGCTGCTAGGAGGTACCCATGACGGAGCAACAAAAACAGGCAGGCCTGACCTACGCCCAGGCGGGTGTCGATATCACCGCCGGCAACCGGGCTGTCGAACTGATGAAAGGCCAGGTCCGGAGCACCTTCCGGCCTGAGGTACTGACCGACATCGGCGGTTTCGGCGGCCTCTTCGCCCTCAACGCCCGCAAGTATGAAGAACCGGTTCTCGTCTCTGGCACCGACGGTGTGGGCACCAAGTTGCGCGTGGCCATGCTGATGGATCGCCACGACACGATCGGCATCGACTGTGTGGCCATGTGCGCCAATGACATCCTCGTCCAGGGCGCCGAGCCGCTCTTTTTCCTCGACTACCTGGCTGTCGGCAAACTGGTTCCCGAAAAGGTGGCCGCCATCGTCTCCGGCGTCGCCGAGGGCTGCCGCCAGGCCGGCTGTGCCCTCATCGGCGGCGAAACGGCCGAGATGCCCGGTTTTTACGCTGAAGAGGATTATGATGTGGCCGGTTTTTGCGTCGGCGTGGCTGACCGCAAAAAGCTGATCGACGGCTCGGCCATCCGCCCCGGCGATGTGATGCTCGCCATCCCCTCGTCAGGCTTGCACAGCAACGGCTACTCACTGGCCCGCAAGGTCTTTTTCGACCATGCCGGCCACAGCGTTGACACCTTCCTGCCCGAACTCGGCAAAACCGTCGGCGAGGAACTGCTGACGCCGACACGCATCTATGTCAAACCGGTCCTCGCCCTCCTCGAAAAGGTGGCCGTCAAGGGCATGGCCCACATCACCGGCGGTGGTCTGACGGAAAACATACCCCGTGTCCTGCCGGCAGGAACCCAGGCCGCAATTGAAATGGGAAGCTGGCCCGCGCCACCCGTGTTTTCAGTGCTCCAGGCCAAGGGCAATGTGGCTGGCGCTGAGATGCTGCGCACTTTTAACTGCGGCATCGGTTTCGTCCTCGTCGTCTCCCCCGAGGAGGCGGATCAGGCTGTCAATATCTTGACGGCGATGGGGGAAACCTGTCACCGTATCGGCGTCATCGAAGCGAGCGCCCGTGGCGTCGAGGCCGCGCCGGAGGTTGTCTACCATGGCGCGATGGCTTGGGAGCGGGGGGAGGCCGAATGACGCTGAAGCTCGGCGTCCTCGCCTCCGGTCGGGGCTCCAACCTGCAAGCCGTCCTCGACGCCATTGACGCTGGACGCCTTGACGCCCAGGTCGTCATGGTCCTCTCCAACCGCCAGGACGCCTTGGCGCTGGAGCGGGCGGCGTCGCGCGGCATCCCTGCGGTTCACCTGCCGCCGTCAGACTACCCCCGACGGCCCGACTATGACCGCAAGCTGGCCGAACTGCTGAAAAGCGCTGGCGCTGATGCGCTGCTGCTGGCTGGCTACATGCGGCTGATCACGACAGAACTGCTGGAGGCCTTCCCCGGCCGGATCATCAACATCCACCCGGCCCTGTTGCCCGCCTTTCCCGGCCTGCACGCCCAGCGCCAGGCCATCGAGCATGGCGTGCGCTTTTCTGGATGCACCATCCACTTTGTCGATGAAGGCCTTGACTCGGGGCCGATCATCCTCCAGGCGGTCGTCCCCGTCCTCTCTGACGACAATGAAGATACCTTGGCTGCCCGTATTTTAAAGGAAGAGCACCGCATCCTGCCGGAGGCGTTGCAACTGATGGCCGAAGACCGGCTGAAGATCGAAGGTCGGCGGGTCATCATCGAGTAAAGGCTGTTTTCTTTTAGCCGCACAAGATGATCTTTCGCAGTCATCCCGGATTTTACCGGTCCATTCAGCCCTTTCTCTGACCGAAACAAGGGAGGTAAACCATGAACCGTCGCGCCCTCATCAGTGTCTCCGACAAGACCGGCGTCGTGGAATTCGCCCGGGGCTTGGCGGAGCTCGGTTTTGAAATCGTCTCCACCGGCGGTACATACAAGACGATCAAGGCCGCCGGCGTTCCCGTCACCTATGTCACGGAGATCACCGGCTTTCCCGAGATCCTTGACGGCCGTGTCAAGACGCTCCACCCCAAAGTGCACGGCGGCATCTTAGCCCGCCGGACGCCGGAACACCTGGGCCAGCTGGAGACCCACGCCATCGTCCCCATCGATGTGGTGGCCGTGAACCTCTACCCCTTCCGGGAGACCGTCGCCAAACCGGGCGTGACCCGGGAAGAGGCGGTCGAGAACATCGACATCGGCGGACCGGCCATGGTCCGGGCGTCGGCGAAAAACCACGAGTCTGTGGCCATCGTCGTCAACCCCGCCCGCTACGCCGCTGTGCTTTCTGAACTGCAACAGAAGGGCGCTGTCTCCGAAGCGACTCGCCGCGCCCTGGCCCGGGAAGCCTTCGCCCACACGGCCGAGTATGACGCCGCCATCGCCGCTTATCTGGCCGCCGAAGAGGGGGAGGGCGATCCCTTCGCTGGCATCTTCGCTCCTGGCAAGGTGGAAAAGGTGCAAGACCTGCGCTATGGTGAAAACCCGCACCAGAAGGCCGCCTTTTACCGCGAAAGCGATTATCAGGGCGCCGGCGCTGGAACGGCGAAGCAACTCTGGGGCAAGGAACTGTCTTTCAACAACCTTCTCGACCTGAACGCTGCCATGGAATTGGCCCGCGAATTCGACGGGCCCGCTGCTGCCATCATCAAGCACAACAATCCCTGCGGCGTCGCCGTCGCAGCTACTTTAAAAGAAGCCTATGAAAAGGCTTTCGCCGCCGACCCCGTGTCCGCTTTTGGCGGCATCATCGCTTTCAACAGCGCCGTCGACGCCGACACCGCCGCTGAGGTCGTCAAGACCTTCATGGAGGCCGTCATCGCACCCGCCTTCACGGAAGCGGCGCTGGAGATCCTCCAGCAGAAAAAAGGCCTGCGCATCATGGAAGTCGGTCCTCTCGCCAGCAGCGACCCGGCCACAGCCGATGTGAAGAAGATCCGTGGCGGCTTCCTCGTTCAAGAAGCCGACCTGGGCACAGTTTCCGCCGACCAGCTCCAGGTCGTCACCGAACGAGCGCCTGAAGACGGGGAATTGGCTGACCTCCTCTTCGCCTGGAAGGTCGTCAAGCACGTCAAGTCCAACGCCATCGTCATCGCCAAAGACGGCGTGGCCATCGGTGTCGGCGCCGGCCAAATGAACCGCGTCGGCTCGGCTCAGATCGCGCTGGAACAGGCGAAGGCCTCACAAGCGCTCGGCGGCGGCAGCAGCGAGGGCGACAACGATCGCCCGGCCTCGCAAGGCGCCGTACTCGCCTCAGACGCCTTCCTTCCCTTCAAAGACACGGTGGAAACGGCCGCCCAGTACGGGATCCGCGCTGTCATCCAGCCGGGCGGTTCGGTCCGTGACGCCGAATCGATCGAAGCCTGCAACCGTCTCGGCGTCGCCATGGTCTTCACCGGAATGCGCCACTTTAAGCACTAAGGGGGTAGACAGGTGAAGCAATTAAAATCAAAGGGACTGAAAGTCCTCGTCGTCGGCGGCGGCGGCCGTGAACATGCCCTTGTCTGGAAACTGAAGCAGAGCCCTCGCGTCGCCGAAATCTATTGCGCTCCCGGCAACGCCGGCATCGCCCAAATCGCGCACTGTATTGACATCAAAGCCGATGACGTAACGGGACTGCTGACCTTTGCCTGGGAAAAGCGTATCGACCTGACCGTCGTGGGACCGGAAGCGCCCTTGTCGGCAGGAATCGTCGATGTCTTCAACGACCATGAGATCCCCATCTTCGGCCCCACGAAAAAGGCGGCCGAGATCGAGGGCTCCAAAGCCTTCGCCAAGGATCTGATGGAGAAGTACAACATCCCGACAGCCGCCTACGGCGTTTTCACTGAGATCGAGCCGGCTCTCCAGTTCATCGATGAACTTGTCGCCACCCGCCCGGCGAAAACGGGCTGCCCTTGTGTCGTCAAAGCCGACGGCCTGGCCGCCGGCAAGGGCGTCATCGTCGCCGCCGATGTGGCCGAAGCGAAAGACGCCGTCCGGTCCATGCTGGAAGGCAACGCCTTCGGCGACGCCGGACGGCGCGTCGTCATCGAGGAATTCATGGAAGGCGAGGAAGTGAGCATCCTGGCCTTCACCGACGGCGACCATGTAATCCCCATGGTGTCGGCTCAGGACCACAAGCGCATCTTCGACGGCGACCAGGGGCCGAACACGGGGGGCATGGGCGCCTACTCGCCAGCGCCTGTCTATACGGAAGAACTGGCCCACGAGGTTGAAAAGACCATCCTGCTGCCCACCATCCAGGCCATGAATGCAGAAGGACGGCCATATCGGGGTGTCCTCTACGCCGGATTAATGATCACCGCCCAGGGGCCGAAGGTGCTCGAATACAACGCCCGTTTCGGCGACCCCGAGACCCAGCCGGTGCTCATGCGCATGCAGACCGACCTGGTCGACGTCATCGAAGCCATCCTGGCCAAGCGCCTTGATCAGCAGCCTGTTGACTGGATTGGAGACGCCACCGTCTGTGTCGTCATGGCGGCCGGCGGCTATCCGGGGGATTACGAAAAAGGCAAAACCATCTCGGGGCTCACTGAGGTACTGCCTGGCGTCGAGGTCTTTCACGCCGGCACCGTCGCCAAAGACGACCAGATCGTCACAGCCGGCGGCCGCGTCCTCGGCGTAACAGCGAAAGGTCCGACCATCCGGGAAGCCATCGACCTGGCCTACCGGCAGGTGGAGCGGATCCAATTTGAGGGTGTGCAGTTTCGCAGGGACATCGGCCGTCGCGCTCTGGAGCGACTGTAAGAGCTGGCAGGGATGAAAAGGCGCAGAAAGAGCCATCCTAATCTTCGAAAGCAATCGAAGGAGGGATGGCATTGCGTCCTCTGCGCGAGATCATGACCCGCAGCATTTCCGCTGCCCGACCTGACGAAACCGTCATCGAGGCCGCTCGCATCATGTCCAAGCTCAATGTCGGCGCTGTCCCTGTCGTGGAAGGTCAGAAGTGTGTCGGCATTATCACCGACCGGGACATCGTCCTGCGCGTCGTCGCCAAAGGAATGGATCCCCGCGGCACGACCGTTCAGACAGCGATGACCAAAGATCCGCTCACCGGCACGCCTGACATGGATGTCCACGCCGCCGCCGATCTGATGTCAGAGAAACAGATCCGTCGTTTGCCCATCATTGAAAACGACCGGCTTGTCGGCATCGTTTCACTGGGCGACCTGGCCGTGAAGAACATCTATCGCAATGAAGCCGGCGACGCCCTCGGTGAGATCTCCGAACCGTCAAGGCCGATGTGACGCAAGACTGTCTGTGAGACACCTATGCCGTTGATGCGGAACCGACGAATTATAGAAACAAGCAATCGAAGCATATAAAGCACTGAAGGAAAAGCCGGCCAAGCAGCCGGTTTTTTCGCGCAAAAAAACCTCCGTGATACTGCGCGGAGGCTTATCTCAGACCAGAGAGAGCAATTGTGGTCACAATTTTTCGGCCAATTGAGCCAGCTTTCTGCCGGCCTCGTTGAGCACCTCGACCATGCCGGCGATGTCTTGCGTGGCTCTGGCTTGTTCCTCGGCAACAGTGCTGTTTTGCAGAACACCGTCGGAGACCTTTTCAATGTTGCCTTTGAACTGCGACAGCAGGGCGTTGATTTCGCGGGCAGAACCGCCGCTTTCCTCGGCGAGCTTGCGAACCTCATTGGCCACCACTGCGAATCCCCGGCCTTGTTCGCCGGCACGAGCCGCTTCGATAGAGGCGTTGAGGCCGAGCAGTTTTGTCTGGTTGGCGATGCGCTGGATGAAGCCGATGATGTTGGTCGTTGCTTTGACATGTTCCAGCGTCTCTACGGTCACATTGGCCAAGGCCTGGCTGTTAGCGGCCAACTCCTGCGACGAGGCGGTGATCTGTTGAACCGCTGCCATGGCCCGTTCTAACGATTCGGTGATTTCGCCGATGACCGTCAGCAGTGTCCTTTTCATCTCTTCATCATGGATCATACTGGCGAGCAGCCCCGAGGCCACCTTCGCGATAGGCGTCACCAATTCCAGTTTGCCACCGATGCCGAAAGTGCCGATCTTGACGCCGTCTACCTTGACGGCAAGATTAATGCCTACCTTGACAGTGCCGCCCGAGTTGATCTCGTCTTCCTTAGTGATGGCGATGGAATCGATGTCGCTGGTCATGATTTTCTTGGAACCGGCATGGATATTGCCTACTCGGGTATGGCTGGAATCAGCGATGATGCGACCCGTAGTGTCACAGACGATGGAATGGAATCCGGTCTGCCGGTGAATGAATTCAGTAAGTTCGACGGCTGTTTGTTCAGTCAGAACCATCGGTGCACGCTCCTTTTAAAAGCAAACCGGTCTAGACCGGTCCACAAAAAGACCTTTTTACGATATTTCGACAATATAGCGATTGATCCCTCTATCACTATGGGAAAATCGATGATCTTCTCGTATGTATTTGATGCTATCGGTAGGCCTTAATTGCGGAAGGGTAGGACCCGGTTGCCTTCTTTAGGAGAACCGGGTCCTTTTTTCTCAATGAACAGAAGAAATATCACCCTTTGCCTGGAGAAAGCCTTCGCTGGAGAACAGGCATGATGAAGCGGTCCAGGCCGATCGCCCAGGCGACGGGACTGGCGGTGAGCAGGAGAAGCTGCAAGCACGAACAAGCAACCTGAACAGCGCCATGTTCGACCGTCTGAGGATATCCACTTCAGGAAGTCTCCTTTCGTCATATGATCTCTGGGGATGTTCCCGATGAGGAGCAGTGCGTGACGGAACAAGCCATCATGGTTAGAATGCGCTCCCCCGAAAAAAACATGTAAAAAAAATCTGCCGGTTTTCCATCGTGTCTGCCGGCTGCGGCCCCGGTGCCGTGACCATGTCGGCTGGTTCGCCCCGATCATCTTCCTGATGCCCCCATCCAGGCCACAACCATTCCAGGAAGGTCTTCTTCACCGGCGCCTGATGGACGTATTGAACAACACCGTCGGCAATTTTTTGGGCGAGGGCGTTGCGGAAATCATGCTTTACGAAGAGCGCCCGGTCCTGGGGGCTGGTGATAAAACCCATCTCCACGATAACCGACGGCATCTTGACATATTCAAAGACGAAGTAGTCGCCGGCGTAGGGTTGATGGCGGTAGATCTCGCCCCGCTTGGCATAATCGGCGTAAAAGCCGTTCAACTCCTTTTGCAGGATATGGGCCAGTTCCTTGGAGTGGTCAGTATAAGGCGTTTTAGGATGGTAGAGGAGGATGGCGCCGCGCATTTTGGGGTCGCGGGCGGAGTTGATATGCAGGCTCAAGAGCAGATCCGCCTTTTGGTCATTGGCCCAGCGGACCCGGTTGGTCAGATCAGTCCGATAACGCTGGGGGTGATCGGGCGCTAGACCGCTGAGGTCGACATCACTCTCGCGGCTGAGCAGGACTGTAGCCCCTAATTCTTCTAAGCGGGGTTTCAGGGCGAGGGCCATGTCGAGGTTGACCGTCTTTTCCAGGAAGCCTTCCTTGGTGTTCGTGCCGCTGTCGATCCCGCCGTGGCCCACATCGATGAGGAGCTTTTTGCCATCAAGGGGCAGTTTTTCCGGCGATGGTCCAGGCGGCTGCTCGCTGGGGTGAAGGTAGACGTAGGCGCCTGCAGCCGCAATCAAGCAGGCGGCAATGACAAAGAGGAGAAAAAGTGTTCTCCGCCGGACCAGCAAAAATCGAGTCATGCCGAAGAGGCGACTGATCCGACCCATCCGACCCATCCGACCCATCCGACCCATCCCGATGCCTCCCATCGCGCAAACTGGATCGTTTAGGGCGCCAGCTTGAACACGCCTATGGCGGGATTAAATATAAACTCTAAACTCCGCCTAGAAAAAATTACGCCCTACAGGAGTAACAAAGACTAAAAAAACAACAGCCCCCCAAGTGATCGGCTTGGGGGGCATACTTATCGGCTGACCGGTGTGGCGATCCTCCCTTCGTCATCATGATGGCGGCAATGGCCATTCTCTTCATGGCCGTCCGGTTCCCCATCCAACTCGTAGAGGAAACGCCGCAATTCCTCGTCCCAACTGCGTAGAAGGACCTGCTTTCCGATGTAGGCGCCGTCCTTGCCGGTAAACTTCATCACCGTCACCTCCTGGTTACAGGCTTATGTGACGGCGAGACCCTTTAAGGCAGGAAAAAAAGCAAAAAAAAACGCTCCTCCCGCGTAAGCGGAAAGAACGAGTGGGGGAAGCGTTACGAACAGGCAGCCACGCTTTCGTTGTTGTTTTCAGATGCAGGAGCGGAAACAGTGGAAGCGGCGATGGCAACCTTAGCAGCGGCGGCAGACGTCGGGGCAACCTTGGCGCCTCTCGATACACGGGTCACCTTTGCGGCGGCCTTGGCGCTCCGGACGCGCTTCAGGAAGGGCTGCACATTGTGCATATTCGTCTCGTCACTGGACTCTGCCGTGACAGGAGTGACTTTTCGGCGCAGGCGTCCATACTCACGGGAGCCCCATCGGCTCAAGGCGTCATCTTCGTGGACGCTCAAGGTCACGTTGTGGATATTGGGGTAAATCTTCTTCAGGCGACGCTGGATCTCATATTTTACGTCTTCCGCTTCCGCGACAGACATGTCTTCCGGCAGTTCGATCGTGCCGTCCACATCAAGGTACGAGCCTTCCTGGACGACATCCAGTTCATAGAGGTCTTCTACACCCTCGACCTCCATGATCGCTTCGCCGATCTCATCGACAACCTCTTCTGGCGCCGTATAGCCGATGAGGCCTTTGGCATTCTCCCAGGCGATCTTGAGGGCGATCCCGAAGAGCAGAACGCCGATGGCGACGCCGGCCAAACCATCGCCCCAGGGAGCGATGCCCAGATGGGAAAGGGTGATCCCGGAACTGGCAATGACGATGGCCACCGTGGCCAGGAGATCTTCGAAGAAGACGAGGCGCGTTTCCGGCGAGGCGAGGTGGTATTTGGCGAAGGACAGGCGGACGAGGGCGAAGCCCCGGGCATCTGATTCCGCCTCCCGGCCGATGTCTTTCATGGCCTGGTAGAGCACAAAGCCGTCCACTAGCAAAGAGGCGAAAAGGACAGCCTGGTTCCACCAGAAGCCGGAGACAGGGTGGGGGTTCACGATGGCGCCGTAGGCCGACTGAATCGTGCGTAAGGCGTTGAAGGCCATGAAGAGGGCAACGAAGAGAACGATCAGGTTGGACAGGCGGCCGAAGCCGTTGGGGAAAGTGGATGTGGGCTTGCGGGCGGCAAAGACAGATCCGGTGAAGACGGCCGCCTGGGCGGAACCGTCGTTGAAGCTGTGGACCGCTTCCGCTTGCATGGCCGGGGAACCGGTCGCCGTAAAGGCGACCCATTTGAGCAGGGCGAGAAGGTAGTTTCCAAGGGCGCTCTGGAGCGCCGTGAAGTTGGCCTGTTTCAGCAAGGCAACTGCTTGCTTACCCAAGTAGTTTTTTCCTCTCCTTTTACCTGTGGGGAGGACGGACAACGACGGGTGATGCCTGAACCAGGAGGAAGGGAGACGGTTCGTTGTCTGCGCCCGTTGAAAGAACAACAAAAATGACCGGTATGGTATCAATGTATTGATAGCGGTTCACTTTTAATCCCTATTGTAAACGATTTTTGCTGTCTCTTCCATCGGCCGAATCGGGCAAGAAAGCGACAGATGGCGGAATTCCGGCGTCTGGAAGCATTCCGCACAGGTGAAGGCGATCTTCTTGCCTGCTAGCGAGGAATCTCTAGGTCTCTCAACGTTTTACTAATAAAAGGTGTTGACAAAGGCCGTGTATTTTGTATAAAGGGCGGGTTTTTCTGTGGAATGCCGGAACAGCAGGGTGCCCCCGGCAGGGATCTAGACTTCGCCCAGCCAGCATATTGGGATCTCTGGCAGGCGCTGGGCGCTTTTCCGCAAAGACATCGCTGGTCGCCGATTGTACCGAATAGTACAATTGCATTGTGTCGATAGTTCTTACATTATCTCACAGGAAAACAAAAGTACAGTAAGGAGCAATGCGACAATGTCCAAACTGAGACAAAAGGCGATCGCCGCCGCCTTGGCCGTGATCGTCCTGTCAGGGGCCGGATACGGATACTATGCTCGTGAGTCGGCTGCCCGGGAGAACGCCCAAGCCGTCCAGTACAGCCTTGTCGAGCGGGGGGATGTGACAGAAACCATCTCCGCCTCCGGCACGATCCAGACACCTCAGCAGATCAAGCTGAGCTTCACCTCCGGCGGCGCCCGACTGACGTCTGTCACCGTCAAGGTGGGTGACCGTGTCCAGGCCGGACAGACGCTGGCCACCCTTGATGACGCCAATGCCCGCGCCCAACTCGCCAGCGCCCAGGCGAACGTGGCTTCGGCCCAGGCCAAGTTGGAACAAACGCGCCGCGGCGCCGCAGCCGAGGCGATCGCCCTCCAGCAGGCCAACGTGGACAAGGCGAAGGCCTCCTGGGTCGGCGCCAAGCAGGCTTACGAAAACCAACTCGTCCTCTATAATGACCGCAGTGCCGCCCAGCAGGCCGTCGTCAACGCCCAGAACCAGGTTGACACGACGGCGATTCAATTGCGCAACGCCCAGGCCGGCCTGGACGCCGCCAAAGCGAAATTGGCCGCCGCCCAGGAGGGACCCTCTGATGCGACCTTGAACGCCGCCCGGACCGCCGTCGAGGTGGCCGAACGTCTCTTGTCCATCGCCGAGGAACAGTTGGACAACGCTCGTGATCAGTTGAATGACGCTTACGGCGTGCCGGGGCCGAGCGGTCCGGACGGGTTGCCCACAGCCAACACGGCTGCCATTCGTCAAGCCGAATCGGTCTATCACCAGGCCCAGTCCTCTTACAACCAGTCGAGAGTCAATTTGGCCAACGCCAAGAAGCAACTGGACGACCTGCAAGCCGGTCCGGACGCCAACATGCTCGCCCAGACGCAGGCCGCTGTCAACCAGGCTCAAGCCTCGGTGGACCAGGCTCAGGCCAGCCACAACGCGGCCAAACAGGCCTTGACCTATGCCCAGCAAAACTATGAAAACCGCAATCAGGCTAAGGCCCAACTCGATCAGGTCAAAAACAGCCTCGAGCAGGCCGAAGCAGCCTACAACGCGACAGTGGCCCAGATGAACCAGACCCTGGCGCCGCCTGATAGTGCCGCCGTTTCGGCTGCCCAGGCGACGGTCGCCCAGGCTGTCGCTTCGCTCCGCCAGCAGGAGGTGGCCCTCAACAACCTGAAATTGACGGCCCCCATCGACGCCATCGTCGCCCAGGTGAACGGCAATGTGGGCGAGCTTCCCGCCGCCACAACGCCCCTCATCGTCCTAAACGACGCCAACGGCGACAACCTGCAGGTGATGGCCCAGATCAGCCAGAGCGATGTAGGCAAGATTCAGGGAGGTCAGCCGGCGGAATTCACCGTTTCCACCTACCCGGACAAGATCTTTAAAGGCGCCGTGCTCAAGGTGTATCCGGAAGCCGTCACGACCAACGGCGTCACCAGCTACAACGTGCAACTCTCTGTGGACAATGCGGAAGGTCTCCTCAAGCCCGGCATGACCACAAGCGTCACCATCACCACGGGCGCTCATAAAAGTGTCATCTTTGTTCCTGCTCAGGCGCTGAAGGAGCAAAACGGGGTCACTGGCGTGTACGTCGCGCCGGACAGCATCGTAGGGGGGCAGGACGCTCAAGCCGCTCCGGCGGATCAATCCGCCCAGAATAGCCGCTCAAACAAAAACGCCGCCCCGGTCTTCCGCCCCGTCGCCACCGGCCTCTTCTCCACCGACCGCGTGGAGATCATCTCGGGCCTCACTGAAGGCGAGCGATACGCCCTCTCCATCGCCACGACGGAGAAAAAAGCCTCCACCGGCGCCATTAACTTCGGCGCGGCGAAGTCGACGAGCGTCGGCACCGCCGCCGTCAAAACCGGGGGAGGGAAGTAGCCATGCACCCCGTCATCCGCCTTGAGGACATCGAAAAACACTACCGCATCGGCGATCAGGAGATCCGGGCGTTGCGCGGCGTCAGCCTCGAGATCCAGGAGGGCGAGTTCGTCGCCATCATGGGCCCCTCCGGCTCGGGCAAGTCGACGATGATGAACGTCATCGGCTGCCTGGACAAGCCTTCTGTCGGTGAATACTACCTGGACGGTCAAGCCGTTTCCCAAGCCTCTGAGGACGAACTGGCCCATATCCGCAACAAAAAAATCGGCTTCATCTTCCAGAGCTTTAACCTGCTCGCCCGGACCGAAGCTGTCGAAAACGTGGAACTGCCCATGCTCTATGCCGGCGTCAGCGCCAAGGAGCGGCGTCAGCGGGCGCTGGACGCCTTGGAAGCGGTGGGCCTCGCCAACCGGATCCACAACAAGCCGAACGAGCTTTCCGGCGGCCAGCAGCAGCGCGTCTCCATCGCCCGTGCCCTCGCCAACGACCCTGTCATCCTGCTGGCTGACGAGCCGACGGGCGCGCTGGATTCCAAGACGACGACAGAGATCCTGAGCATCTTTCAGCAACTGAATGACGCCGGCAAGACCGTAATCGTCGTCACCCACGAAGCCGAAGTGGCCGAACACGCCAAGCGGGTCGTACGCTTCCTTGACGGTCAGATCATCGAGGACAGCCCCGTCGCCCAGCGTCGGCTGGCCGGCAATGGGGAAATTGGGGGCTGGGACACTGGAAGCGGGGACGCCGGCAGCAGGAAGGCTAGCAACGGGGAGGTGGCCTGAGCATGAACATCGGGGAGACACTCCGCCTGGCCTTTCGCAGCGTCAAAGTGAACAAGATGCGTTCTTTCCTAACAGCCCTTGGCATCATCATCGGCGTTTCCGCCGTAATCACCCTCGTCGCCATCGGCCAGGGCGCTTCCAGCAGCATCACCGACCAGATCGAGGGCCTCGGCAGCAACCTCTTGATCGTCACCCCCGGCCAGGCCTCCCAGGGCGGCGTCCGCATGGGCGCCGGCACACTGAACACCCTGACGCTGGAAGACGCCAACGCCATCGCCAAGCTTCGCACCGTGTCTGCCGTCTCCCCCAGCGTGACCAAACAGGCGCAGCTGGTCTACCGCAACCAGAACATGAGCGCTACCGTCGAGGGCACCAGCGCCGACTATCCCCGTGTCCGCAGCACGGAACTGCAAGCGGGACGCTTTTTCACCAAGTATGAGGCTCAGGGGCAGTCTAATGTGGCCATCGTTGGCGCCAATGTGGTGGAAAACCTCTTCGGCGACCGCGACGCCAGCGTCATTGGTCAGAAGATTGAGATCAAGCAGATCCCCTTCGCCATCGTCGGCGTCCTGGAGAGCCAGGGCGGTGGCATGACCAACAACGATGACCGCGTCTTTGTTCCTGTCACCACGGCCATGAACCGCCTCTTTGGCTTGACCAAGGTCAACACCATCTACGTATCGGCACAGTCAACGGACGTCATCGACCAGACCCAGGCAGAAGTGACATCGACCCTGCGCATCCAGCACAACCTTTCAACCAAAGAGGACAGCGACTTCTCCATCACCTCCCAAGCCCAGATCCTGAACACCGCTCAGGGGATCACCGGCATCATGACATCACTGCTAGCCGGCATCGCCGCCATCTCCCTCATCGTCGGTGGCATCGGCACCATGAACATCATGCTCGTCTCCGTCACCGAGCGCACCCGTGAGATTGGCATCCGCAAAGCCATCGGCGCCACCCGCGGCGTTATCCTGCGCCAGTTTCTGATTGAGTCCATCGTCCTGAGCCTCGCCGGCGGCATCATCGGCATCCTCATCGGTGTTGGCGGTTCCCAACTGATCGGCAGCGCCACCGCCTTGACGACCAAAGTGACATTGACGCCGGTGCTCTTCTCCTTCTTCTTCTCCATGCTCGTCGGCGTCGTCTTCGGGGTGTACCCGGCCAGGAAGGCGGCAAGTTTGCATCCGATTGATGCATTGCGGTATGAGTAAAGCAGTATCAAGCTTTGTGTTACGCTCTGTCCTCTCTTAAGGGCAGGCAGTTGCATCATGGTTTAGTCGAATTGCATTAGAGACGCAAAAACGCCCGCAAGGTAATTTCCTGCGGGCGTTTTTATTCATGGGCCGAAGCGATGACAGGGCTTTTCGTCTTGACATCGTCGTAGTATCGGTATAACTGATTCCCTGCCGATTGCTCCCTGTGTGGAAGGAAACCTGCTGCCGCGGGTCGAAACCTGTAGGGGGCGTCCAACCCGAGGCTCCTATGATTTTTTGTTCCATCGACCACGTTCTATTTGACAACAGGCGATTTCAACCCTGCTGGATTTAGTTTTAATTTTTCAACTCACTAATGTTTAATATAATTCCAGGTTTTTTTGAAAAAAATATAGTCAAAACCTAACGTGTTATGGTACGCTTTCACTAGCCTTTCAGTGTTCTTTTTTTAATCTTTTACTTGACTTTTCTAGCGCTGTTTGGACCTTACCCCCACCGAAATGCCAATAAACAAAGCCAGAGGCGATGGTAAAATAAGATTGCCGGGGATGATCCGCATGATTGAAAGCAAAGTGAGTCAGAGTTGCAGTGGACCGGATCAATTTGCGGAAGAAGAACTGCGCGCGATTGCGGAAAGCACTTTTGACGCCATATTCATCTGCTCACTCGACGGGGTGCTCACCCGGATAACGCCCAGCGACGCCAGGCGAAACAGCCGGCTCGACGGGTTATTGGGCTGTTCGGTAAACGATGTTGTCCACCCTGACGATCTGCCTGCCGTCAAAGCTTTTTTCAGCAAGGTCAAGCGTCTGGGCGCTGTTCGGCCTGGTCCCGAGTTTCGATTGCGCCAGCCCGATGGCGGGTGGCGGTGGTATCATGCCAACGCCGCGCTGGTCTGGGGCGTTGACGGGGAACCACTCTACATTACTGGTGTCGCTAGGGACTTGAGCGAATTAAAAGACACGGAAAAGCACCTGAAGCACCTGGCCACCCATGATTACCTGACGGGCATCCCGAACCGCTACTTCTTCGACGGCGCCCTCTCCCGGGCACGGCGGATGGCGAGGGAGGGAACTGCCAGTTCCCTGCTGCTCATCGATGTCGATAAATTCAATCTCGTCAACGACCTGCTCGATCATGACATGGGCGATCGGATGTTGATCAACCTGTCGCGGTTGCTAAAGAGTCAAATCCAGCGCGACGATGTGCTGGCCCGCCTGAGCGGCGACGAGTTTGGCCTGTTGCTGCATGGTGTTGCCGAAGCGGAGGCGGAACAGGTGGCCCGGCACCTCTGCCGCCTTGTGAAGGACCGCGATCTCTGCCCTGTTCTCGAGGGGTGCGATCTGCGCTTCACCGTCAGTATCGGCGTCGCCGAGCTTAACGGTCACCAGGATGTGCGTCAGGTTTTGAGCCGGGCCGGGGCGGCGTTGCACATGGCAAAAATGGCGGGGCGCAGTCAGGTCGTTGTCGCCTTCGCCAATGAGCGCATGTTTTCCCGCTTGGAAGAGACGAGCCGCCTGATCCAGATTGTTCGCGACGCTGACCGCGAGGGACGGTTTCAGCTTTTTTTCATGCCGGTCGTCCGCAGCATCGATGGCATGGTCGAACATTATGAAGCGCTCCTGCGGCTGCGTGACGGAAACGGTCAGTTGATCTTGCCATCCACCTTCATCCCTGTAGCCGAGAGTTTCGGTTTGATGGGCGACATCGAGCGATGGGTCGTCACCGAGGCGGTTTGTTTTTTGGAGAAAAGTCCCCAACTCCGGCTTTATGTCAACCTTTCTGGGGAAAGTCTGGGGGATAAGGAGATCTTGATTTTTATCGAAGAGATCGTCCAGAAAACGCCGGCGATTCATGGCAGGCTCGGCTTTGAAATCACCGAGACAGCCGCCATCCGGGACCTCATGTCGGCGGAACAGTGGGTGCAGAAGCTGCGCAGTCTGGGATGCCGCTTTGCCCTGGACGACTTCGGCAGCGGCTACTCCTCGATCGCCTATTTGAACAGATTGCCGGTGGACTTTATCAAGATTGACGGCTCTTTCGTCCGGTCGATCGATCAGGATCCGCAACGTTGCGCCTTGGTCAAGGGGATCAATCAACTGGTCCATTCCCTCGGGAAGATGACCATCTGCGAGTGCGTCGAGAACGACCGCATCTGGCAACTCATCCGCGAGATGGGCATCGAGTACGGTCAGGGCTTTTTCCTAGGCGAACCGTCGCCGCTGCCTCAGGACATGGTCAGCGAGTCGAACCCCTTGGAAATGAGCCCTTCAAGCATGGAATAATCAGAACGATGCCTAACAGGCCCGCCTTTTTCCGCGAGGATTTCGGCGGGCTTCGTTTTTCTCTGAGAAATCGCTGTGCATGCAGGAGCTTGAGCGGTGGGGAAGAATAATGGTGAATGAACGATCAAAGAAAGAATGGAGCAATCTTTATGAACCAAGCCAAAGCACAGGGCTCTGTTGCGCCGTTGTGGACCAAGAGCTTCATTTTTATCTGCCTGACGAACCTCTTCATGTTCACGAGCTTCTATTTTCTCTTGCCCACACTGCCTGTGTTCGTTACCAGCGGTCTCGGCGGCGATGAGAGCAGCGTAGGGTATATCATCGGCATCCTGTCTTTGACGGCGGTCATGGTTCGTCCCCTTTCCGGCTACTTGCTCGACGCCATCGGTCGAAAAAAAGTGCTCTTTCTGGCGCTCAGCGCCTTTTGCCTGGCAACAGCGGCCTACCAGATCGTCGCCGGTCTGACAGCGCTTTTTCTGCTGCGGGCGCTGCACGGAATGACCTGGGGCTTCACCACGACCGGCGCCGGCACGGTGGCTGCTGATGTGGTCCCGGCCCAGCGGCGGGGGGAGGGTTTGGGCTACTACGGGCTTTCCAACACGCTGGCCATGGCCGCCGGTCCCAGCCTGGGGCTTTTCGTTCTCGACAAGGGCGGCTTTCCGGCGCTTTTCGGGGTCAGTCTTCTATTGGCCGTCTTGGGGTTGCTCAGCTTAGCTGGCGTTTCCTATGAGGCGCCCCGTGGAGAGGCGCTACGAGGGCAGGCGGGTGAAGCAGGACGCGTCCAGAAAGGGAGATCCGAAGAAGGAACTGAGGAGGCGAACAAAAAAAAGGCCGGCCTGTCCCTGGCCAACCTTTTCGAACCGGCCGTATTTTCTTTATCCGGTGTGATGGGCGTTATCGCCATCGTCTACGGTGGGATTGTTTCTTTCATTACGTTGCTGGCGAAGGAGATCGGCGTGCCCAACGCTGGCGTCTACTTCCTTATCTACGCCTTGACCCTGCTGGTCATCCGCCCGTGGGCTGGACGGGCCTTTGACCGCCAGGGGCCGAAACAGATCATGATGATCGGTTTTATCGCCATGGTCATCGCTTTCCTGTTGCTCTTTTTTGCCAAAGGAATCGGACTCTTTGTGCTTTCCGCCGTGGCCATGGGCGTTGGCTTCGGCATCGTTCAGCCGACCTTGATGGCCATGGCCATCAACCGGGTCCCGCCCTTCCGGCGGGGCGCGGCAAACGGCACCCTCATGAGCGCCTTCGACTTGGGCATCGGGCTTGGCTCCATTGTGCTCGGCTATGTGTCCAAACTGGCGGGCCTTTCCGGCATGTACCTGGCCTGCGCCGCCATCATCGTGATACCGGCGCTGCTCTTTTTCCGACTTGGCGAAGAAGTGACTGCGAAATAACGAAGATAATGAAGCCCGCCCATTGGCGGGCTGATTTGCTGGTAGCTGTTAATCCCGTCTGAGTTCCTCCACCATCGGTTGAAGACAGCGCAGTTGGAAAGCCTTTTGCGCAGTCTCTCCGAGATCGCCGGTCAGGGAGTAATTGGCCCAGGCGTTGACAGGGGCGCCGACGACAGGCAGGAAGCCGAGCAGTTTACGCGTGTCGATGCCGTCGCGATATTCCAAATAAAATCTTCGCCAGTTGAAGGCGCTGTTATCTGGGCTTAGGGTGGTCACCGGCAGGCGGTCCCAGCGGCGGACTGTCTCGTAGACTTCGCGCTGCACATCGCCGGAAGCGAAGGCCAGGAGAAAAACATGGACCAGGTAATTTCGTTCCTGGGGCGTGCGCGCATCGTAACCGTAGAGCCAAGCCATCTCTTGCAGCATCTTTAGCTTAATGGTGATCAGGGCAGGGAAGTCGATGGCGGATAGGACGGCGCCGCCCATGCCGGTGCCTGCGCCTTCTACGGCAGCGATCTTCTTATATTTATCGATAATGCGCTTC